>JAUIBW010000051.1 GCA_030427585.1 Bacteroidia bacterium | reverse complement strand
GATTGTTTAGTTAATTTACTTGCTTCAATAAGATATTCTTTAGATTTTTCAATCTCTTTTAATTTGTAATGCATCGCCCCTAGATTTATCAAAATCTTACAAATATTATGGTTATCCTTCTGCTTCTTATACAACTCCATACTTTTTAAAAGATTAGCTTTTCCTCTATCATAATCTTTATTACTGTATTGAATTAATCCCAAAGAGTTATATGCTGCTGCCAATAAATGATCTAATTTTGTTTCTTCAATAATGAGCTGCAGGTAATGCTTTGCTTTGTCAAAATTCCCTAATTCTCTATGTACTTCAGAGAGCTTATAATACAATTCATATTTTTGTTTAGGATTCGGATTATTTTCTATTTTTTTTAACGCTTCAAAAATTAATTCTACGACTCTTTCCTGATCCCCGCGCACACTATTTAATTGACTCATTCTTATTACGGTAAAGGCAAACAAGGTATCGCTATCAACAGATCTGCTCATATTAAGAGCTTTGTCATAAAATACAACAGCAGAATCAGACTTCGCTAAATTTTCGTAAGCGTTAGCTAATTTTACATAACTACTAACTAAGTAAGTTTTGTTTTTAGATTCTATACTGTAATTTACCATCTGTCTGGCATGCAAAAGTGCTTTATCAGATGATTGGTTCTCAATACTATCAAATTGCTTTTCAAGAGTTTTAAAATAGTTCTGTTGACTATATACATGAAAAACGAAAAGGACAAAAATTAGGGTAAGAATATGGTTATGAATATAATTCATGACGCAAAAATATGGTTAGGTTTATTTATATTGCAACTACACTCAAAAAAAAGAACTCGATGAGTTAGGTGGTAATATACTAATTGTTTATGTATAAAATTAACCAATAAAAATAATTCGGATAAAAATATCCGAAAAAATGATTTTTTACAGGTTTATATCTCAATTCTGAGTAAAACAATAAACATGTATAGGTATGAAAATTATATTAAAAATTAAGTTATAAAGGGTAACTTCATGGTATACACCCAATACTTTTTTCCTAATCGTTTAATTTCTCTTATTCTTTTAAATCCAATTTTCTCGTACATGATCCGCGCAGGGTTCATAAACTCTGATGTATGTAGAGCAATAGTTTTTTCTCCGGTCTTTTTTGCATACCTTAAACAGGAATTAACCAGTTCTTTTCCTATTCCAAAGCCTCGATATTTTGGATCAACTCCTAAAAACCGTATATAGCACCAATCAGATTGGTACAATTCTGTTGGATTTCCTTTAGGAATAAAATAAATCATTCCAATTATATCTGAATCGATTTCGCAAATAAAAATTTTACTAATTTCTATAAGATGTAATACATTTTCTTCGCTTTCTAAAATGGCACTTAATATTTTCCAGTTCTCTGAACTTAATACATCTGAAAATTCTTCATATGAAATTTTCCCTAATTGCCGTAATCCCTCCAGATCATCAGCATTAGCTTCTCTATATTTCAAACCCATATTCATGTACTGCTATTTCAGTTTAGTTTGCATTGCCCAAAACTCAAAAGTTTCATCACCAATAGTAAAATTATGTTCTCCTGCAATTTGGTAGCCTTTCTTTTTATAAAAAGCAACCGCCTGTTTTTTAAGTTTTAGGTTGGATAACCATATGTAATTGCTGTTGTTATCAACAGCAGCCTTTATGATGCACTGATGTAACTTCCCTCCTATACCTCTTGCTTCATAACCTTGCAGTAAATATATACGTTGAAGCTTACAAATATGTTTTTCACCTATGAACTCTGAAGGGGAATCTAATTTCAATTTGGCATATCCTATAGGCAATGAATTATATGTATCGATGACTAACCAATATAGGTTTTCGGGTTTTGCCAAACTATTTTTGATCTTATCAATAGAAAAAGCCCAGTCTAAGTAATTGATCAGGTTATATTTATTATTAAAAAATTCTCCATAAGATTCATCAAAGGTTTTTCTTCCTAAAGATGAAATTTTTTCTGCATCCTCTATAGTTGCTCTTCTTATATCAACCATTATAGTATTTATCTTTTTCGTGGTTCTATGTTATTAAACTCTTTCAAAATCTCTTTAAAAGCATTTACATCAATTGGCTTATACACTATTGTTCTACCAACAGGGTGTTTTTCTACGCAATTACCTGTTAGGCAATTTACCGGTCGAGTCGGTCTTTTTTCAAAACCGCCTCCGCAATTAGGACACACATTATGTAAAACGTTATCTACACAGCTAGTGCAAAAAGTACATTCATAAGAACAAATCATTACCTCATCACTATCGTTAGGTAATGCTTTATTACAATGTTCACAATTAGGTCTTATTTCTAGCATATCCTTTGTTTTTTTATGGTTTGTATTGTTTTAGTGCGCTTTGTATTTGCTGTTCTTCGGTTGTTTCTGGATATAAAATATATTTTGGAGCAAGTATACGTTTTACATCTTTAACCATAATACTTGTGATTGTTGCAAACGGAAACTTCCCTCCGGTTAATTGCAATAAAGGAACTTGCATAGCAGCATATTCGGAGTCATTTTTTGCTACAACCTTAGCTACTCCTTTTAACTGAAATCCTTTTTGAACAAAAACATCGATAAAGCTTACACATACATTATTATTCTCTTTAATGTTTTTTACGGTTTGCGGAGAAGCAATATTGGCAATAATAATACTCGTATCGTTATAATATGTAAAAACTTCTTTGGGGGATACATTAGGAATATGATCTAAAGAAGATGTAGCTAACCAACATAAAACACTTTTATCAATATACTTCTTTATTTCTGGAGTAAGCATTTCTACCATTATTTTTTATTATTCGTCACATAATTTAATACTGCATTTGGTACTTTAATATCCTTTTGCAGATCATCATCAGAAATGGCATCAAAAGCTACTTGTTTAATAGGAACTACCCCTGCCCATATTGGCAAGTCAAGATCACTAGGTTCATCATTTACTCCTTCTGCTCTTATTTTTGCCGAAGCTGTTTCTATACTAATTTCAAGAACTAAAGTTCCTTTAAATTCTTTTTCATTTGGCTGTCTTACATTATCCCAGTGACCAGGAACCATATGATTAAGTATATATTTCAGAGCCTCCATTTTTTCTTCTGGGTCTTCTACTTTTTTTACCTTACCAAATACATTTACCGATCTATAATTCGCAGAATGATGAAAAGCCGATCTTGCCAATACTAACCCGTCAAGATGTGTTACCGATATACTCGCCTCTCCTGCTTCTAATAAACTTAGCATCATTCTATTTTTAAGCGACCCATGTAAATAGATCTTATCATCTTTTCTGGCATATGCCATAGGAATCACAATAGCCTGGTTTTTATATACATATCCAACATGACACAAAAATGCATCATCTAATATGGTATTAATAGTATCTACATCGTAATTTGCTCTTTTCGGTCCACGAACTACCTTATTAAGCGCGGAAGTTGAATATTCTGCCATAATTTATTTTATTTCTTACTCAAAAATAATAGTTTTATGGCCTGTTAAAACAATCCAGTTTATAAATAATCAGTAGTCCAGTTTTGTTTCCATTTAAAAATAATATAGTTCTTGTTAGAAATAGTAATCGTAACCTATACCTTCAGCTATGCGATCAAATTATTGGTTTCATAAAATCTGGGAAGCTACCGCCTTCTACAAAATTACCGGGATCCCGAAAATTAGCTGAAGCTCTTACTATTCATCGCAAAACAGTAATTTCGGCATATGAAGAACTTATCTCTCAGGGATGGGTCGAAACGATTCCCACAAAAGGTACTTTTGTTACCAGTTCTTTACCAATCATTAATCCTAAAAATTTTGTTCGACCAGTTCTAAAAAACAACATGAAAGAGAAAAGTGGTTTCTCATTTCTTACCCGATCGCACTTAGTACGTAAACCTAGACATACGATAGACAAGAAAATGCTTATTGTTGATGATGGCTGCCCAGATCACAGATTAGCACCAATAGAAGAGATTACAAAAGTATACCGAAATATTACTAAAAAAAGTCATCATGAAAATTTACTTACCTATGGTTCTACATATGGGAATTTAGAATTGAGGAAAGCTCTGGTTACTTATCTTAATCAAACCAGGGGTTTACACATTACTATTGATAATATTTTGATTACCCGTGGGAGTCAGATGGGGATTTATTTAAATAGTGAGTTATTACTTTCTGCAAAGAATAAGGTTATTGTTGTAGGTAATACCAATTACATGACAGCAGATAATACATTTAAAGAAGCAGGAGCATATATAGTACAAGTACCTGTAGATGATCAGGGTTTAGACACTAATGCTATCGAAAAACTTTGTAAGATCAAACAGATTAATGCTGTGTATACTACTTCTCATCATCATCATCCCACTACCGTAACACTTTCTGCAGAACGACGCATGCATTTACTACAGCTAGCTCAATATTACAACTTTGCAATTATCGAAGATGATTATGACTATGATTTTCATTATAACAATGCTCCTATTTTACCATTAGCCAGCAATGATGATAATGGAAACGTAATCTATATCGGAGGGTTCACCAAAATTATTGCCCCTGCTATTCGAATTGGATATTTAGTCGCTTCGAAAGATTATGTTGATGAAGCTGCCAGATTAAGACGAATTATCGATAGACAAGGCGATACATTATTAGAACAAACCATAGCCCAAATGATTAAGACAGGAGATATACAAAGGCATTGTAATAAGGTTCTTAAAATTTATAAAACGCGAAGAGATCTGTTTTGTTCTCTATTGAAAGAGAAATTAGGTAATTATTTTGATTTTGAAATTCCGAAAGGTGGAATGGCGATATGGGTAAAGTTAAACAAAGCGTATAATTGGGATGTAATATGTAATGAAGCCAAAAAACTAGATATAGAGCTTAATCCAGATTGGCGTCGTTATGATAATGACAACTCGAGGCATAACGGAATCAGAATGGGGTTTGCTTCATTAAACGAAGAGGAGATTCGCGAAGTTATTGAGCGATTGGCAAAAATCTTTATAGCAATTAACAACACAAATACTATTTGATATAATACTCATCAATATATTCTTTTGGATATTGTTTATAAAGGGTTTCAAGATATTGGTTTGCCACTTCTTTATCTTTAAAATCTTTAAAAAAACTACCTAATATCCAAACACTGCTTCTATCTGTATTTTTATCAATTATTTTTTGAATAACAGTCTTACTCTCTGAGTTATCAATCATAATAAAAAGCATCAAAAAAGCCCAAAAAGTAGGGCTTGACGGAAAATCTCCTGCTTTATATTCTATTAGATCTAATGTTTTTGTTATACGATTCAAAACTAAATTATCTACAGAAAACACTTCAAAACGCTTCCATTTTTTTCGCATATTGGGATAAGACGTATACGTGGTACATTGTTTTATTACTTTATCAAAAAGACAATAATCATTGTATGATAAAGAATCTACAATCTGTAAATTTTGAAGAGAATACTCCATAGCGCCAAAAATAAATGATGCATCAATTTTGAACATACCACTACCGTTAATTCTTAACGAAGAGTGATATTGAGATGTTTTATAAATACCTCCTTCTTTATAATTTGACAATAAGTTACAATACGCTTTTTTTAACAAAGGAAAGTTATTTTCGGGTATTAAGTTTTGGTTTGCCCTGTGAAATGACAAACGCAACAAATGATAATAAAAATCTACTTTTATAGCATCATCAATATCATTCATCACTTTCTTCTCAAGAGGTCTTAGTCTATGATGATTAGAAGGATAAAACTTACCCTGAACCTGTAGACGTTCTGCTGTATTCTCGTCTTCGATAAAAGCTTCAATTAATGCTTTAGACATTATTAATTTCATTAAAAATTAGATATTGCAATGTATTGTAAAAAGATATTACTCACATCCCTTATTATTTAGTGAAAGAAGCACCAAAACTAAAAAATCACTCTATCGTCAAATCATATTTTACTAACAACCCAATAAGTCCAGGTGTACTAAATTTCGCTTTCTTTAATGTGTTGATTTCTGGATCAATAATAAAATTTGTAGCAGTTCTAAAATCAACTTTCTCTGCAATAGTTCTTTCAAAAATTGCTCCTGCTAAATTACATTTGGATACCACAGAACCCGTAAGATTGGCATCTGTAAAATCTGCTTCCTTTAGACTACAATCATTAAACGCAGTATTTTTCATAGAAAACCCATAAAAAGACACATAATCGAGATTGCAATGATCAAATTCTACTTCAAACAGAAAGTCGTTGCATGTACTAAAGTCTAACCCCAGCATTTTACAAGCATCAAAAACAACTTCCTGAAAAGAAGTCTCTTTCATCATGACTGTATTAAAATTACAGGTATCAAATTTACATTCTAAAAAAGTAACTACAGACATATCTGTCTTAGAAAAATTACAATTTATGAACGTGCAATTATCATATTCTTTTGACGGTAACTTTTGATTAGAAAAATCCTGGTTTTCAAAAGTTTTATCGATGACTGGATGACTCATAAAAATAGATAGCAATATGTTAGTTTATTCTCCAGGGTGGATTTTTTCTATTATCCCCTGCAAAATATAAAATGATTTGATTTCCATCGGGATCTTTAAGTTTTGCTTCCCTCCATAACCAGCGTTGATCTGTAGGCAATAGATCGAATTGCAGCCCTTCGTTAATAAGACGTTCTACTTCTTCATCTAATTTTTCAGTTTCAAAATATACATATACACTATTATTATCCGGCAATGCATCAACCAGATGGATAGAAAACGTAGCATCACCTTCTACACATTCAAAACGTGCATAATGTGGTAATGATTCAACAATAAGATGTAATCCTAGTTTCTTATAAAAAGAAATAGAGGTAGAAATATCAAGGGATGGTATGGTCACTTGGTTTAGATTCATTTACATTCTTTAAATTATAAAACTTATACTATATCACATACTCAACACTTCTAAGGATATCCTATAGTCTTCTTCTTTTCTTTTCTTGTGAAAGTAGATTCAATTCTCTACTGGTTTGCCCGGCAACCGAAGTATTTTCTTCTGCTCTACGAATTAGATATGGCATTACATCCCGTACAGGGCCAAAAGGTAAGTATTTTGCCACATTATATCCTTCTGCAGCCTGGTTAAAACTTATATGATCACTCATTCCATACAATTGGCCAAACCAAACTCTAAAATCATCTTTAGCAATATTAAGTTCTTCCATCAACTTCATCGCCAGGTAACTACTCTCTTCGTTATGCGTTCCTATAAAAACAGAAATATCCTCTATATTTTCAAGAATATATTTCATGGTAGTATCAAAATTCTGATCTGTATGTTGTTTGTCTTTACAAATAGGAGTAGGATATCCTTTTTCCTTAGCACGTTCATTTTCCTTTTCCATATACGCGCCACGTACAATCTTTACACCTATTTTAAAATCATATACTCGCGCCTCTTCATGTATTTTTTGTAAATACTCCAGGCGATCGTGTCTGTACAGTTGCAATGTATTATATACTATAGCTTTTTCTTTATTGTATTTTCTCATCATTTTTGCCACCAATTCATCAGCAGCATCCTGCATCCAGCTTTCTTCTCCATCAATCAGTAAAGCTACATCACAATCATAGGCTTTTTTACACACCATATCAAAACGTTCTTCGATACGTTCCCATTCTTTTTCTTCTTCTGCATTTAGAGGAGTACCTTCAGTTTTCTTTTGCCAAACCAAAAACCGACCAAACCCTGTGGGCTTAAATACTCCAAAAGGCATTGCATCTTTTTGATCAGCAAACTCAAGGAGTTTCATTGTTTTTTCTAATACCGCATCAAACTGTGCTTCTTCTTCTTTTCCTTCTACAGAATAATCCAATACAGAACACACCCTCTTGTCATACATTTTATCAACCACAGATAAACAATCTTCTTCACTAATTCCCCCGCAAAAATGATCAAAAACAGTAGCTCTTATTAATCCTTGAACTGGTAAATGTGCTTTTATAGCAAAATTTGTAACCGCAGTTCCTATTCTAACCAAAGGTTCATTAGAAATCATTTTAAACAGAAAGTAAGCTCTTTCTAGCTCTGAGTCGCTTTTTAAACTAAATGCAGTCTCAGTATTATCAAACAAATTGTTTTGGTTCATCAAAAGTTAATTTTAAAAAATATGCACATCGAAATACAATGAATTCTTATACATACATTGCACTTATTTTAAGATATCTGCAAATATAGAACTTGCGAGTTTATTTTATTATAAATTCTGCTTAATTTCGCTCCCTATAATCTAATACTATATGAAGCCCATAGTTTCACAAGACTCTGTTGTATATTTTGGTGAAGAATGCTATACAGCATTGAACGCATATCTCGAAAAAGCCAACCATTCAAAAATATGTATCCTCGTGGATGATAATACTCATGAGCACTGTTTATCTTTATTAATGAGCAAGATTGAAAAAGAATATGATATCGAAGTGATCGAAATAGAGAGTGGCGAAATTCATAAAAATATAGAAACATGTAGTGGTATCTGGAATGCACTCTCAGAATTAGGTATGGATCGAAAAAGCCTAATGATTAATTTGGGAGGTGGTGTTATTACAGATCTGGGTGGTTTTATAGCTTGTACTTATAAAAGAGGAATTAACTATATTAATATCCCAACTTCACTACTAGCAATGGTAGATGCTTCTGTAGGAGGAAAAACTGGTGTTGATTTAGGTAACTTAAAAAATATGGTTGGTGTAATTAGTGAATCCGAAATGGTTCTTGTTGACACAGAATATTTAGCTACTTTACCGGTAAATCAAATGTGTAGCGGCTTTGCCGAAATGCTAAAACACGGACTCATTCAAGATCGAGGATATTGGGAAAAAATAAGTGACCTTTCTCAACTTAATTTTGAAGATCTGGATCAGATGATTTATGACTCTGTTGTGATCAAAAATAAAATTGTTACTGAAGATCCTACCGAGCAAAATGTTCGTAAGTATCTTAATTATGGTCACACACTAGGTCATGCTATCGAATCTTTTTATCTTACTCATCCCGAAAAACCTACATTGCTTCATGGCGAAGCTATTGCAATAGGGATGATTATGGAAGCTTATATCTCTACAGAATTACTTTCTTTAACCAAAGAAGATTTAGAATATATTAGCGCTGTAATTTTGGCTACATTTCCAAAAATAGATATTGATACAGGGGACTATAAAAAAATTATGGAGCTTCTTATCTATGATAAAAAGAATGAGAAAGGAAATATTTACTTTGTTTTATTAAATACTATTGGTGAAGCAAAATATAACTGCCTTGTATCAGACGAATTAATTCTTGCATCTTTTGAGTATTATGCTGCTTTATGATTTTAAGTATTAAGGCATAACGTTTTCAATTTTTAGGAGTAACTCGTGTAGTAAATAGGCTTTATCATATTTTTATCACACAAGGATATCTATTTCTACAATAGTACAGCTAATTACTCTTGATATTCAATGTATCCTTAGTATTTCATTACATTAGCAAAAGACAACACTGATTAAAATCATAATCTTTTGGGAAAAAATTTTATAAAGCTTCTTAAAATACTACTACTAAGCATACTCACATTGGTAATTATTACCGTTGTAACTTTATATTTTTCTTTACATGAAAAACTTCCTGAAGGAAAATCTGGACCTGAAGCTGATAAATTTGCATTAAAAATACTAGATGCTGTTAAGCATGATAACTTCCTGAATACAGATTATTTGCAATGGACTTTTAGAAACAAAAACCATTATCTATGGGATAGAAAGTCAAATACTGTAACTGTAAAAACAGACGACCACTCAGTATTTTTACATTTGGATTCTCCAGAAAAAAACCGAGTGCTTAATACAATACACCTTAGTGATCATGAAAAGAAAAAAATAATAGAAAAAGCATTAATAAATTTTAATAATGACTCTTTTTGGTTGATTGCTCCTCATAAGCTTTTTGACAAAGGAACAATTCGCAAGCTGGTAAGTTTAGAAAATGATACGAAAGGATTACTGGTTACCTATCAATCTGGAGGAACTACTCCTGGAGATTCTTACTTATGGAAAGTTGATAGTAACTACAGACCAATAAGTTACAAAATGTGGGTATCTATCATTCCAATTGGAGGTCTTGAAGTTACCTGGGAAAACTGGATAACCACAAAAACAGGAGCCCATCTCTCTCAACATCATAAATTACTTGGTTTCGGAATCCCAATACATAATCTTAAAACCTGGAATGACTAAAAGACATAAAAAAGGGTGAAACATAAAGTTTCACCCCTAATAGCCCAATAATATATTCTGTTTATTTTATAGATATTTTTTTGGTAACTGTCTTTTTAGAATCTGTTACCTGAACAAAATACATCCCCGGAGACAATGTACTAATATCTATAGTGTGACGATCTTTTCCTCCCGGCGGAGTATCCAAATCAACAACTTTTAACACTCTACCATTAATATCTTTAATAGATAATGTAGAAGAGGGATTTAACACATTACGAACCTCTATAGTTAGAACTTCATCAGCTGGGTTAGGATACGCTTTTATACTTAGCTCTCCAAAAATTCTGTCTCTTTGTAGAGAAACTTGAGTAGCAGAACCACAAGGCCCAAGATTTCTCCAACCAGTAGATGTTCTTTCGTATAGATTACCTTGATATGTTACTCTATCCCCTACAGCATACGTTTCAGAAGATGACCATGGAGAAACTCCAGCACATGGGTCAGTCGGATTAGTTGGACATGGTCCAAGATTTTTCCATCCTGTAGCCGTTCTTTCATATAAACTTCCTTGATAGGTAACTCGATCTCCTACAGAATATACAGTACCACTAGAATAAGGTGGTACTCCCTCGCAGGTGATTCCACCATCAGTACAGTTACCCGTAGAAGCATAACTATCCTGGCCACATTGAACCGTAAAAGAATCTACAGTAGCATTAGACGAGTTTTTAGCTTCCCAACTCGCTCCTCTTGTCGTTGAAACTTGTCTACTTTGTCCAGAATTAATAGAAAACTGAGAACTATTATTTGTGAAATACTCTAAAGTACAATCTGTATTATTGTTAAACGTTACAGTTGCAGAATCACCAGTATTACATCCAGTGGTACCACATGTTTGAAGACAACTAGAAGAACTAACTGTATTACGAATCACATTACCTGGTTGTGGACCAAATCCTTTAGTAAAATTAATTCCTGCACTAGTTAAGTGGCAGTAACTCATAATAGTACCTCCATCAGATGGGATTGCTGGTCTAGAACAGCTACCCTCTACATTATAACAACCATCAATCGCAGTATTATTGCCATTCCAAACACAAGCCTGAGTATGATTTGAGCCTAAGTTATGTCCCATCTCATGTGCTACTACCATTACAGAAAATGAGTAGGTAGGTACATTGTTAAAAGTTTTATTAATACCAGAAACTGCAAATCTATAATTAGATTGGCAAACACCACTTAAATATGCTACTCCGCCAGAGAAATCATAAGTTACAAAATGACCCAGATCTGCTCCGTTAAGACCATTTTGCCTTCTGTAACTCGAATAATCAGATAACCCGCTAAAAGGGTTTTGAGAAGTCCACGCATTTATCTGTGATATTTTTACAGTCACATTATCATTAGAATACAATATTGCTACCTGATTAAATATAGATTGTAAATAATCAGATGCTTGCTGGCTTCCTCCCTTATCCCTTACCACATCATTTCCTATATCGAAGTACACCTTAACACACTTTTCTGCTGCTTTACTGGTAGAAGGATTATCAGAAAGTTCTTCTTTTGTATAACCTTCATAATTAGCTTCGGTATTACAAGTAAAATCCTGTAAATGAAGTAAGTTATTATCCTCATACATGATATGTTTCGAACTATTTTCTAATCGCCCCATAACAAGGTTGCCATTTTTGCCTTCTATACTGATAATACCTGAAACCTCGCCATCTAATAAACTAACGGCTGCAATAGAATTTGTTTTACCTCTTACTACTCCTCTATAATGAGAAACAGTTTTAGCCGATTTAACAACTTTACCAGAAGGCATTTCTACAATTTTAAAATCATCTGTAGCAATATCAACTTTAACCAACTCTAATACCATAGAAGATTTTTGCCCTGGAATTTCCAAATTCATAGCTTTGGGAGCATTAGACTTCATTGAAGCCATTTTTTTGGCATTTAAAGAAAACAAAGTATAATCTTTAACCTCTTTTGGTAATTGTACATTCGATTTTTGCTTAGCTGTCATTAAACTAAATAATTTAACGTCTTGAAAATCGGAACCCTGTGTTTTTTGTTGTTTTACCAACTCACTAGGTCTATGCTGCGGCTGTTGAGCCTGCATAAAATTTATTACCATAAAAAAGGTAATTGCAATTTTGAACATGTTTTTCATCGTGATTAGTTTTAATTTTGAAGAATTCCTCTATTGACTACATTGGGCTATTTATACTATCAATAGTAAAAACTTCAAAGAGTTTGTGAATAATTAAGTTACTAATTCTACATACCGATTTAAAAAAGTTAATGTGGAGTTTCAGAAATTACAAATCACTCAATATTTTAGTTAAAAAACTAAAATATTCTTATTATGAAAATGATTTAATTAAAAAAAAATCTTAAAAAAGAATATACCATTAGATATATTTATTTCTAAAACTCGATCTCAAATTTAAATAAATGTCTCATATTACGTAATAGTTTTTTTTTAGAATACTGGCCTCTAAAATTTTATAAAACTTCTTACTTGTTAAAACAAAATTCCTACATGCACTTTATCTTGAAAGAAAAATAATACACTTATTTTATGCTTTTTACATACATAAAATACTGTTTTTCAGTTTATTGAAAATATTTTCACAAAACACAAAACATATATTTATAACAAAAATGTTGATTTAACATGACTGAAACTTTTCTAATTTCACAAAACGCTGTCAAATAACTACATTTGCAATCTTGGTTTAAAATTTATGGTTACATCAGAAGAAAATATTGAGGTTTTAGGAGCACGCGTTCACAACTTGAAAAATATCGACGTTACCATACCTCGTGAAAAATTAGTAGTGATTACAGGTTTATCGGGATCTGGTAAATCTTCTTTGGCCTTTGATACCATTTATGCAGAAGGACAACGACGCTATATAGAAACCTTTTCTGCCTATGCAAGACAATTTTTAGGAGGATTAGAACGACCAGATGTAGATAAGATTGATGGACTCTCTCCCGTTATTGCAATCGAGCAAAAAACAACCAGTAAAAGTCCACGTAGTACGGTCGGAACCATTACCGAAATTTATGATTTTCTCAGGTTATTATTCTCTAGAGGAAGTGACGCCTATAGCTATAATACTGGAGAAAAAATGGTAAGCTATAGCGATGAGCAGATTAAGGATCTAATTTTAAAAGATTTTGCAGAAAAAAAGATAAGTATTCTGGCTCCTATTGTTCGTTCTAGAAAAGGGCACTATCGAGAGTTATTTGAGCAAATTGCAAAACAAGGGTTTGTAAAAGTGCGTACCAATGGAGAAATTAAAGATATCACCAAAGGTATGAAGCTCGATCGCTATAAAACACATGATATCGAAATTGTTATTGATCGATTAAAGGTCACCAAAGATCAGGATAATTCAAAACGTCTAATGGAAACGATTAATACCGCAATGTATCACGGTAATGATGTATTGATGGTAATCGAACAAGAATCTCAAGAAGTACGCTTCTTTAGTCGAAATTTAATGTGCCCATCTAGTGGTATTTCATATCCCAACCCAGAACCCAATAACTTTTCATTTAACTCTCCAAAAGGAGCCTGCCCTAAATGTAATGGTATAGGAAATATATATGAAGTAAATCTAAAAAAAATTATTCCTGATGATGCTATATCTATAAAAAATGGAGGCCTAGCCCCACAGGGACCTCAAAAAAATAATTGGATTTTCAAACAATTAGAATTAATCGCACAACGCTATAATTTTAAATTAAGTGATCCTATAAAAAAAATCCCCGAAGAAGCCATGCAAATTATCCTTCATGGCGGAAAAGAAAAATTTACCGTAAATAGCAAATCTCTTGGGGTTACAAGAGACTATAAAATTGATTTTGAAGGTGTCGCATCATTTATAGAAAACACATATAAAAATAATGATTCAACTTCATTACGAAGATGGGCCAAAGATTTTATGGACAATATTCAATGTCCATCATGCGAAGGATCAAGATTGCGTAAAGAATCTTTATATTTCAAAGTAAATACAAAAAATATTGCTGAATTATCTGCAATGGACATTAGCGAGCTTTCTAAATGGTTTAAATCCCTTCCAGAGCATTTAAGCGAAAAGCAAAATAAGATTTCGGGAGAAATATTAAAGGAAATTAATACCAGACTTCAATTTTTAGTAGATGTAGGACTTACTTATTTATCTTTAAACCGAAGTAGCAAATCACTCTCTGGTGGCGAAGCACAACGCATACGATTAGCCACTCAAATCGGTTCTCAACTGGTTGGAGTTTTATACATTTTAGACGAACCCAGTATCGGTTTGCATCAGAGAGATAATCAGAAACTAATCAATTCACTAATCCAGTTACGGGATATAGGTAATTCTGTTATCGTTGTAGAACACGATAAGGATATGATAGAACGCGCTGATCATGTTATCGATATTGGCCCTTTGGCCGGGAAACACGGTGGAGAAATTATTAGCGAAGGTACTCCAGAAGAATTACAACAACACGATACACTTACAGCAGATTATTTAAGTGGGAAAAGACAAATTGAAACTCCTGCCAAACGCAGGAAAGGAAACGGAAAAACCATTTCACTAAAGGGAGCTACAGGAAATAATTTAAAAAACGTATCTATTGATATTCCTTTAGGTAAAATGATTGCTGTTACCGGGGTTTCGGGTAGCGGAAAATCTACACTCATCAACGAGACACTCTACCCTATTTTAAATGCATACTATTTTAATGGTGTAAAAAAACCAATGCCATATAAAAGCATCAAAGGTCTCGAACACTCTGATAAAGTAATTGATATCAACCAGTCCCCTATAGGTCGTACACCAAGGTCAAATCCTGCTACATATACAGGTGTCTTTTCTGAAATAAGAAGTCTATTTGCCAAAACTCCCGAAGCCATGATTCGTGGGTATAAACCGGGACGTTTTAGCTTTAATGTTCAAGGGGGAAGATGTGAAACCTGCAAAGGCGGTGGATTAAGGGTAATAGAAATGAATTTCTTACCCGATGTATATGTAGAATGCGAAACCTGCCAGGGAAAACGATTCAATAGAGAAACTTTAGAGATTCGATATAAAGGAAAATCTATTTCTGATGTCTTAGAAATGACAATCAATGAATCCTGTGTATTCTTTGAACATATCCCCAAGATTTCAAGAAAATTGAAAACTATCCAAAATGTTGGTTTAGGATATATTACTCTTGGGCAACAATCGACTACACTATCCGGAGGTGAAGCACAACGTATTAAACTGGCAACAGAATTATCAAAAAGAGATACCGGTAATACTTTTTATATTCTAGACGAACCTACAACAGGGCTGCATTTTGGAGATACTCGTGTTTTGATGGGAGTACTAAATAAGTTGATAAATAAAGGAAATACAGTTTTAATTA
>JAUIBW010000017.1 GCA_030427585.1 Bacteroidia bacterium | reverse complement strand
ATACGCTTACTGCTACTGCATCGGGAGACTACACCCTTACAGTTACAGATGGTTGTAGTGGTAGTGTTACCAAAGAGGTTACGGTTACCAGTGCTTTGTCTGTAGATATGTCAATCACTCAACAAACCTGTTCGGGTAAAGCTACACTTACAGCAGTAGGAACATTTAGTTCTGGAGCTACCTATGTGTGGGAGTTGGATGGTAGTATATTAACTGAAACTTCAAATACGCTTGCTGCTACTGCATCGGGAGATTATACCGTAACGGTTACAGATGGTTGTACGGGTAGTACATTACAAAATGTTAGGATAACTAGTCAGCCAGAAGTAACTATACTAGACGATATTCAAATCTGTAGCGCATATGAATTACCAACTATTGCCAATGGAACGTATTATACAGGAAGTAATGCAACAGGTACACAATTAGATGCCGGTACCGAGATTTATAATTCTCAAACAATCTATATCTATGCTGGTATGCCAGAGTGTAATAATGAGTCTAGTTTTATGATTACGATTTTGGAAGAAACACCTTTGGTTATTAATGCACAAAGTGTGCAGGCATTTTCAGAAAATAACAGCGTGACCGTAGAAGTAGAAAGTGAAGGTACATATGAGTATAGCCTGGATAGTGGTATTTTTCAAAATAGTAATGTTTTTGAAGATCTAACTTCCGGAACCCATGAAATAACGGTATGCAGTATTGATGGCTGTGGTTGTGAAACCATAGAAATCTGTATTATGGAATACCCTAAATATTTTACACCCAATGGAGATGGGATTCATGATACCTGGAATCTTAATACCAGTAGTTGCGGGACCATAAAAATCAAAAATCTATATATTTTTAACCGATTTGGGAAATTAATAAAGGCTTTGCAACCTGGTGGTTTAGGATGGGACGGGACATATAATGGAAAAAATATGCCCACTTCAGATTACTGGTTTAAAGTAGTATATAAAGAAAACGGAACACTAAAAGAATTTACCGCTAATTTTTCATTAATACGATAGAAGAATCACTATAGCTAAAAACTTAGTCTAAATGTTACATTAGGAGTAATATTAAGAGAAGATTTATTGACTTCTCTTAATTCGTAGGAAATATTATTTTCACTATCGGTTAATTGATAGAGCGGATAACTTCGATCTAAAATATTTTCTCTTATTTATTTACTAAATAGTGATCATAGACTTAAAATTTCAGGTATAAATACGTATTTGTTATCTATCATAGATAAGTTACATTTATGATATAAATCATTAATTCTTAAAACTTAATATTATGAAAATTAACAACAATGTACCTACAGGAGAAGATCTTTTTAAAGGCAAAACTTTCTCTCCAGAAAGAAACTCATCAATGATAGAGTTGAGAGGTAAAAGAGATGGAGACAGAGATGCTCAAGGTAAAAAGAATGGGTAACCTAAATTAAGATAAGACTGTCTAAAAAACTTTTTTTAGACAGTCTTATCTTTTTGATATATGATTAGTTTTTCGATTGATATAAAAGATATTATTTACCCATGTACAGCAACATCAAAAGGATGGTGTTTTAATGAGAGTAGTATAGAACCATTTGCACATCAATCGTTAGAATCTTTTGCTATTACAAATGGAATACAATACCTATTTGTAGTTAGAGAACGTAATACCCAGATAATAACTAACGAAACTAAAAAAAGTACATTACGTATTGTTTGTGATAACGAATTTCGTGAAGTAACAAAAAACCTTAGAGAGTGGTCACTACATTATATTTCTCTTTTAATAGATCGAAATGCTATTACTATTCATACAGGAAAATGGGGAGTTGCCCCAATCTATCTAGTAGAAAGTAATAACAAATTATTAGGGCATTGGAACCCCAAAGAACATTACAAGCATCTTTCTTTGCTTACATTAGATAAAGAATTAGTTTCTCATTATCTTATTACATACTACAGACCGTACTCAAAAAAAACAATATTCCCACAAATGCATAGACTAACAGAGCGATCTGTAGCACACTGGAGTGGGAATAATACTTTAGAAATTATATATCCTCCATCTCTGGAACAACCTTTTGCCAGAGAGCTTAAACCCAATGCCGATGTAGTTGGGATGTTTAAAGAAATTCTTAATCATTCTATGAAACGGTGGATACATGATGATATGAAAACCATATCAGCAGAATTGAGTAGTGGTCTTGATTCTGGGATTGTTTCTATTATAGCTTCGTCTTTAACATCTACTAAGTTACAAACTTATGGTTTGTTGGTAATGGATGAATATAAAGAAGCTCAAATATCGAGAAGGAATGAATTTATTGCCAGGTTTGGATATGAAGATACAAGTATAGATATTGAAGGTTTTTTACCATTTTCTAGAAATAGCTATAGGATAATCAATGCAGAAATGGTTCCCTGGGAAGGATGTTATCATGCAGCATTTAATCATCTGTTATCTTTGGCTAAACAAAAGAAAAATAACCTGTTATTTACAGGCTTTGGCGGTGATGAATTATTTTTTTCGTATTGGGATGAAATGGATGACGAAGACAAAAAATCATATATATCCAGTGCTTATTTACAAAGAGATAAAGTCCCTTTGTTTATAAAAGATGATTTATATGAAACATACTTTGATACTGTAAATTCGATAAAAAGAGCACCTAAATCATTAATGTCGGATTCATCTGTAGAAGCTGTAGCATATGGTTCTCCTGTATATCTTTCTAATAATATTTGGCCGGTAAGTCCCTATTGTACACCCGAACTTATTAATTTTTGTAGAAGCCTTCCTTTTTCCTGGCGAAAAAATCGAAGATTGCAGCGAGAATTTCTCGCCCAATCTGGTTGCTCTAAAAAGATTACCCATCCCCAAAAACCAGAAGATTTTGGCCCTGTCATGTTTCATGCATTGCAACAATCAGTATCTCAAGTGAATAAACTGTTTAAAAATTCGTATTTGGCAGATTTAGGGTATATAGAACCGAAAAAATTTATAAGTGCTTATCAAGAGCATATTAATCATCAACAAACGAGCAAATATTCAAATATTGATTTTTACACAGTAATAGCATTAGAATATACCATGCGTTCTTTGGTTGCTAAACAAAATGAAAATTTAGTAATAATATGATGACAAATAAATCTACTATTAAAACAAATGATCTGGGGATATATCTTAATAGTTACCCTCCTGTTAAAGAAGGAGAAACTATATTCGGAAGGGATATCGCTGTGAATGATTTTCTAAAGGGATTACTTACGCATGGTAAACCAAGGAATTATCAATTTTATCAAACTTTCGATTTTTTTAAAAACACTTTTAACGATCGTAGGAAATTATTAGGTATTGGTAATCAGCGAAGAGACATATGTACTACAATTAAAGATATTAATGAGCTAAAGGAGAAAAATAGTACATTTGATTTTGATATATGGCATGAAACTGATGCAGACTTCTCTAAAGCAATTTCTTTGCGAAATCGATATAGCGCAAAAGCCTACCCGATAAGTGCTACTTTTCATGTATTAAGTTATCAATATCTTTTACATGATTGGTATTTAGAAATTCTGTTAAAAAAAACATATGATTATGATACGATGATATGTACTAGCACAGCAGCCCAAAAAGCACTGAACACTATTTTTGATCATGTTCGTGAAAGACTAAAACACTCGCATAATATCGATTTAAGTTTTAAGGGTAATACCGAGGTAATTCCTATAGGAATCGATACTACAATTTTTAAACCAAGGGATAAAAAAGAGGTGAGGCGCGAGCTTGGGCTTCCGTTAGATGCATTTATTATATTATGGATTGGAAGAATTTCACCTCTTGACAAAGCAGATTTACTACCATTATTATTGGTTGTTCAAAATCTTATTAAGAACAATCCTGAAAAGAAAATAAAATTAGTACTTGGGGGAGCCGGAGAAGATATTTTTAACAAAATCATTGACCAATGTGTTCATGATCTTCAATTAAATGATCATATCATTTTAATTAGGCCCTTGTCTGCATCCAAACGCCACCTATATCATTCTTGTGCAGATGTATTTGTTTCTCCTGCGGATAATATTCAGGAAACTTTTGGAATTACTCCTATAGAAGCTATGGCTTGTGGAGTTCCACAGGTGGTATCTGATTGGAATGGGTATAAAGATACAGTGAAACATGGCGAAACTGGTTTTTTGATTCCAACGTATATGTATGATCTAGATGAGGAAATAACACTAAAATCAGGGATATATGATAATTACAATCTGATGGATCATTTTGAGTTTGCCCAGACTGTAGCTATTGATTTGGAAGCTTACCAAAAAGCATTGCAAATGCTTTTGGATTTTCCGTCTCTATGTTTGAAAATGAGTAAAAACTCTAGAGAACGAGCTTTAAAAATTTATGATTGGAAAAATAGTATTTACCTACACGAACAACTTTGGGAAAAACAATTAGAAAGAGCTGGTAAGCAGAATACGACTATAGATTTTATTAAATCATATGAGATTCCAGCCTTTTATAAAAATTTCAATCATTATGCTTCAAAAAGAATAAGTGATACTACACGAATAGTCCTTTCTGAACAAGGGGAAAAAATAGTAAGTAAGGAAGAATCTCTTATCTATTATTACGATTCGTTTAATCATCTTTCGATCCCTGTTTTATATAGTATACTAAGTAATTTTAAAGATCATATAAGTCAGAGATTTGGCGTGTTAAAGAAACAAATAAAAAGCGATACGGTATCTTCAGAAAAAGTAGGAAAGCACATCATGTGGTTATTAAAATATGGGTATCTAAAAATTAGTAACAATCCATTTTAAGTTGCCCTTTATTTTGATAATAACTTATAGGTTTATTATTAACTTCATTACATATTTTATCTAAGATATTAACAACGTCTTTTTGCATGGTAACAGATCCGCAAATTAGTATAACTCCGTTTTTATCTAATGTTTTTGTAATTAGATTACTATTTCTTTTTAGTAGATGTTGTACATATGTTTTTTTAGATTGAGCTCTTGAATAGGCGGGATAAAAAGCAGTTAAATTATTGTTTTTTAGACTATCCTGAATTATTTCGTTATACAATTCATTAGATTGTTTATTTCTTCCTCCCCAAAATAGATGTGTTTTTATTTGCTTATCATTTTTATTAATCATTCCTAAAAAAGGAGCTATTCCTGTTCCGTTTGCAATCATGATAACCTCTTTTGCATGGGTTGGGAAATTAAAATCAGGATTTCGTTTTATTGATGCCGTGATGCTATCGTTTTGGGTAAGCTTACTAAAATAGGTCGAACATCTACCAAATTCATGTTTTTTAATACTCAAAAGGATATCGCCATCAATTCTACCAATAGAGTATAAACGTTCTACAGCATCGTTTTCTGGATAAAAAGCTAGTAAATCCCCTGATGTAAACCGTATTTTTTCTTCTGGACGTAAACGAAGTATGAAGGTGTTATCAATATTTAGTGGTGATCGATGAACAACCGAGAACTGCGTATTGTTTTTAGATTTTATGGCCTTTTGTAACTGTTTTACCTGTATAGGTAAATTAATCTTTTCTCCCCATTGTAAAGACCAGTTTTTAAAAGATTCATAGGATTGATTATGTATAGAGTATAGTTTTGTAATCGATTTAAATTTTGGATGAGATTGTAACATTTTGTCAATGTCTATAGCATATTTACAAAAATCAGGATATGCTAATGAACCAAAACCAACAACCGAAAATTTCATTTCTTTTTTGGGTTCGATTTTTTTAAAAAGTAACTCAAAATTTTTTGCATTTGTAGGAGGTTCTCCTTTACCATAAGTTGCTGTAAATATAATTAAATGTTCTGCTGTTGTATAAGAAGAATACTTGTTTAATTCTGAAATAAAGACCGTTTTTCCCAAATCAATTAAGGCATCATAGAAGAGTCTTGCATAATCAAATGTATTTCCAGTTTCAGAACCAACCAAAATGATGTATTCAGATGTGTCTTTATGATAAACATTTTTTAGTATGAGACTTTTCTTTCTTCGTTTTAGAGTCATTAAAAAACCAGAATACATAAAAAACAGAATAGAACAGCTGGAAATAAGTAAGACGACAGACCATAAAATACTTCCCTGACCAGTATGTAATATCAAACTCCAATGTGATAATAATGTGTTAAAAGGATATTTAGCTTCACTTAATATTTTACCAGTAAATTGATTGATATTCAATTCTCTATCAGATAATTTTATATGGAAATAATCTTCGCGATCATCAGAAAAAGGAAATTCTACTTTTCTAACATGTTTTAGTTGTGTTTGATTAAAGATTTTAAAATCTTTGATTTGTAGTTTGGGAGTTTCTTTTATATTTTCAAAATCTATTTGATGTTTAACGATATTGGATGGTAGTAGTGAAAATTTTTCTAGTGATAAATACACCCCGGTTAAGGCTATTATAATGATAGGGATTAATGTTAATCTACCTATTTGTATGTGGTAATATTGCTCAAAATTTTCTTTTATAACTTTAGAAAAGAAACGATGTATACCTTGTTGTCTCTTAATAATTAAAAGAACTCCGGTTGTTGCTATTAAAAATAATATAAAAGAAAATAGTCCTACAAAAAAACGACCAGTACTTTTTAGGAATAAAGAACGATGTAGATTAGTGGTGAACTTAAAAACCGGAGCTTTTTCGATAATATCACCTACTTTTTTACCTGTTAGAGGATCGATATAAAAAGTTTTGTTATCTCCTTCTTTAGTAATTACCGAGGTTGACACAAAAGCATTATTATCGATTTCAATTTCAATGATTTCATCATAATGTTTTTGCAATACGGTTATAGTTTGCGCAAGAGTAAGGTTTTTTGTGTTGTTTACAGCATAAGGCTCTAGCTGATTCGATATAGGTTCGAATGCTAAAATAATCCCTGTTAAAGAGGCTATACCTATAAAAGCAAAAGAAGACATAGCCAGGGCGAGGTGGCTATATCTCCAAATTGAAATCGTCATTTAATCGTATTGTTATTGTGGCATCATACGAATATATCGTATAAAACCTTTTCCTTCAACTTTACTTTTTACGGTTTCAGATGTTAACTCAAATTCTACATCATCTTTATAATACTCTTGATCTTCTACAGCGGTTTCAAAACGTATTTTATAGCCAGAGTCTATCTTATCGTTTTCAATTTCAATAATATTGATAGATCGTTCACCACCACTTACAGTTGCTCCCGTGATTGCATCAATGTCTTGACGCTTTTTTCCATAGAACTGCCACCAATCGGTAATATCATGATACCATTCTTCATCATCACCTTGTACAAATAGTGTTTTTTCGTAGTTTCCGTTAGGGTCTACTAAAGAAATAACGATATATGCACCTTCTCCTGTATAATTTGTCATTTGTATCATGCATTTATAGGTATTACTTTCTGTAATACTTTTAAACCCAAATACTGCAAAAATTACAAATGCTAGTATCGGAAACATTTTAAATGCTATTATTTTTTTCATTTTATTTTAAAAAATTTAAATCTACATTGTTTCCTTTTAATACTTCATTTTCACTTGCCAGATCAAATGCAGATTCTTCAAAATCAGTTGTAATGGTCTTATCAGCTCCAATCGATAATAAATAGGTTAAGATTTCATTATTCTTAGCAGTCATTGCTGCTTTATGTAAGACTGTAATTCCCTCTTTATTTTTAGCATTGATATCGATATTATAATCAGGAATCATTTTTAATAACTCCAGATCGTTTTTGTCTATGGCTAAATGATATAATGTATTTCCATTTTTTTGAGGTCTGGTAATATCAAATCCTTTTTTAGCCAAAGCGGCTATTTTCTTTTTGAATTGATCGATTTTGTTGGGATTATACGATTTTAGTGTGTAGTATCCTAAATTATTTCCTTTAGAATCAATTACATGTACATCGGCTTTTTGACTAATTAAAAAATCAACTACATCTATTGTATTATGTTGCAGGGCATTGGTTAGTGCAGAATGCCCTTCTTTATTGGTGATGTTTATATCATTTGTATTTTTTGCAAATAATTTTATCACCTCTAATGTATTGCTATGGGATGCATTTAACAAAGGGGTATTACCTTTATCATCTTTTTGATTACTATTTACATCTTTATTTAAAAAATAATTTAAAACTTCAAAATCTTTATTTCTATACGCTAGATTGTGTAGAGGTGTTACTCCATTTTTGTTTGTGATATTTGGTTCAATACCTAAGTTTTCTAAGTATTGAAAAAATGCCAGAGAATTATATCCTTTTCTGGTACCTCTACTGGCAAAAATCATAGCATTGCCACCTTTATCATTAAGATCTTTATAAGAGACACCTTTCTTAATTAATTGATTTAGCATTTCTATATTTCCGGTACGAGCAGTGTAATTAAAAACACCGTTTCCATCATCATCTTTACTATGAAGATCTAATCCTTTTGAAGTAAAATAATCGATAAGAGTGAAATCTTTTAAAGAAGGAGTTAATAACAACAATGCGTTTGCTCCATGCTCATCTTTGTCAGTTTGTATATCAATTCCATTTTTAATACACAGATCGTAAATTTCTGTATTCGTTTGGCCAGCTGCAGCAGCAAAAGTCAATACCGAAAAATAATGAGAATCTTTTAAATCCATTCTTGCTTTTTGGGCAATAAGATGTTTCATTAATGCTACATTATTTTTATAAGCTGCCCAAAATACATAGGTTCTTTTATCATGGGTTAACTTGTTAACATCATTCCCTTTTTTAGAAAGTAAATGTTTTATTATGGTATTATCTACATTTTCTAAAATAGCATATACTACAGCATCAAATCCATTTTTGTTTAATGCTGTTGCACTATTACCTTCTGCTATTTTTTGCTCTATAACTTCTATTGAAGGATTAGTTTTCCAGAATTCTCTTTCTAAAAAAACATTTTTTGTCTGAGCTTGTATAACATTAACAAACAAAAGAAGTGTGACTAATAATTTTATCGCATTCATTTTTTTTAAGACCAACATGACTATATTATTTATTGAGATTGTGGTTGCTGTCATGATTATTTTTATTGAACCACAAAAGATTCAATGACTTTATTAATATCTTGTTCTTTTGTGTATTCATCAGAAAATAAATGCTTGTATAGTGGTTTATTATCTACTTTGGCTTCTAATACTAAATTGGCATTTCTACTAAAAACCTTTTCCCATTTATTACGTACCAAAGTCCATTTTTGGTGGTTTTTTTTCCACCAATCTGCAGCAGCTTTACATCTACTATCGTCTACTTTCACATAAGTATTATACCCTTTTTCCTTAGCTAAAATAACATCTGCTTTACCTGCTTCGCGTATTACTTTATCATTATTTTGATCGTGGATCCAACCGTCTTTAGTAATCTCATGTCTGTTTCCTCTAACGGTTACATTGTAATCACTTCTTTTGGTATATTCTCGTCTTGGTAGTGGAGCATCTGTTCTGTTTTCCCAAAAACTTTTTCCATCTACATGTACCCAGGTTGCAGAACCTTCATAGCGAGGGCTGTCGTCTACCTGAAATACTTTTTGAGTCCATTGCCCCTTTACTTCAGATTCAGATTTACTTTCATAGTTCCAGGAATTATTACCATTGAACATGTAGAAATCTGTGTTTTCATATATCCAATCCTGTCGCCAATGTTTTACAATATGAGGTTTTGAAGGCTCCCCTACTTGCAACAAATGCTGAATAGAAACCTTATCTTTATCCTCCTCAACCAATTGAGCCCATTCTAACCCTTTGGCAATTTTTGTTTTTGAGGGTTTGTAAAGAGAATCATTACTATACTGAAAAGTTTCTGCAAAATTGAAAGTTACCTCATAGCAACCACACATTTTTTTTATAGCATTTTTATCTTGCTTTTTCTTACCCTGAGCACTTATAGTACATACTACAATTAGTAATAAAAATGATGTAAGTGTTAATTGTTTCATTTTTGAATGTTTTAAAAAATTATTAATACTTATTTAGATTGAATTAAAATAAGATATATGTGTTGCAAATTTATTAAGAACGAATCTAAATAGAAATAATTTTTTGTTTTATTTTTCATTTTTTTGCCACAGTTTCATATTTGCGCAAAAAAATAATCGATAGGAAGGTCTTTAAGATGTATTATAGGTAATTCTATATATCTCATTTTGTGATTTCAATTAAAGTATAGGAAGGGCAAATTAGAGTATACTTTATTAAAATAATAAAACGTGTTTTTGTTGCTGATCTACATAGATCAGCAAATAAAAGTAATATTTGATAAAAAATAACAGTATACAATAATGAAGAATGTGACATTTATATGAACCTTGTGCAGTTCTTCAATCAAAATCACTTTCATCAATAATTGTTAATACTTTTGGTTGCTTATTTAATAAGATGAGTTTTTTGATTAGATGATGGATCGTTAATACTTTTAACAAATCATTGTCATCCATACAGTACAATAGCTGAATTTTAAAAACCAAAATTTAGGCCAAAAGAAACTCCATTGTATTTAGCTAGAGTATAATCCACATTTATCCTAAAAAAGGAAAGGGTTAGCTTAGCCCCTAAGGTTCCACGAATACCTGAAACCTTGTTTTCTATCGAAAACGGGTCAGTGATTGTTTCCTGGGAGACTATTCCTGATTGCACTCTATACGTTCCTTTTAGATCAGTTGTTGATTTTCCAGAAATATACCCTAAACCTCCGTAGAAATTAAAAATGGGCATTTTGGTAGAACCGATGATCTGAAACAACATAGTATTTGTATTGTTTTCAAACCGCTGATTCTCTCCATCCACAATATTGGTATCTGTAAAATCATAACTTGCGTCTAAATGAGTATATGCCACTAAACCAGATATAGCGACAGGAAAGATTTTATCTGCCGGGAGCCAAGAAGTAAATTCTTGTTGCAAACCAAAACCATAAAAACCAACCTTGGTATCACTTGTATTTACTTTTGGAAAAAACCTGGCTTTAATCTCCGTTCCTTTTAAAGGGCTAAAACTAGCTTGTAAAAAAGCAGTTGGAACAAAATTAATATTAGATTCTCCTAATCCTGTAGGTAATTCGAATTCTGCATCCTGTGGCGGTATCAATGGAATAGAACTTTCTCCTTCTACGACCACTACCACATCCTTGATATCGCCAAAAGCAGTAGCTACTTCCTTTTGTATACTCCCATCTTTGAATTGAAGATTCTCATATTGCGAAGTATCTAAGATAAAAGATTTATTGTCATCACCTACAAATGCGGCATTTACTACTAAAGAAATCTCGAATCCAAATTTCTTTTTAGCTTTTGCATCATTAAACCAACCATGATTCATACTATACATTAATCCGTCTGAAGCCGGCTTCAAGTAATCAGAAGTAAAACGTTGAGCGTCATTAATACCCGCAGCTAATAAATCATCTATATTTTGCTGGGAGAATGTCATTACGGGTATCAATAATGACCATAATAAAAAGATAGGTTTTTTCATACGAAATAGGGTATATGTTAAATTAATCTTATAGTAATATATAAAAACATAAATTAAATTACAATAGATTTAGCGATGTATTGTAGTTACTAATTATTTTATGAAATTTAACTTACCGCATTTTTTAGATGTACTAATTAAAATATAATAACATATTATGGTTCTTTTAAGAATCTATCTGGAAATTATCAGCTATCCAAAATGGAGTATTAAGAAATAATATGTTAGAGTTTTTGTTTGCAGAGATTATTTATAGGTATTACATCTTTCAGAAGTTTAATTATTACCAGTAAAACCTTCTTTTCATTTCTAAATGGAGAAGTTAAATTGAATTAAAAAAATGTTGGAGAAATATATAATTGTATACATTATTTATAACTTATATCGTTTTATTAGTATTGCGCAAGAGGAAATAACGGTTACCGAACTTTTTAATAGAAGATTGCAGGTTAATTATTAGTAAACCATGCATTTTTTGAAAGATGTATTTACAGAAGTGATTTAAACTTTTTGACTCTGGCGAAAAGTTTAAATCACTTCTGTTTATTTATCTTCTCGTTCCTTAAATTTTGATTTATACTTTTCTAAAAATCTCTTTTGTTCTTTCATCATATCTTCTCTGATTTTATCTATATCCATAAAGTCTTTACCAAAATCACTTTCAAAAAAATCATCATTAAAAAAACTTTTACTAAAAAGCGAATCTTGACTAAAAATATTGTCAAAACCTTGATCTTTAAATTGCGAAAAATTTCTATAAAATTTTGACTCAAATGAATTCAATAAACTATCTTTATTAAGTGAAGCAAAATCATTTAATGTACCTTTCGAGGACCAGGAATAGATGCTGTCATAACGAATTAGGTTTCCATTCTCATCAAATTCTTTATCAACTTTCCATGCTCCTTTGGGTTGTTGTGCTATTTTTTCTGATTCTTCTTTTATCTCATTTTTGTCAGGTTTCTTTTGCTGACCGGTACAGCTAGTCATACAAAGAAATCCTACGATTATTATAAATATGTATTTTTTCATGGCTATCCTGTTTCTTTAAATGTTTGATAATTTCTTTCCTCTCTATTTTACATGTATAACTGTCGATGCTATTCTGGTTTTTTTCTTTCCTACCTTTATGTCTAATCGACCATTCTTCATTTTTACTTCTATTGTTTCTGTATCAGCATTCGAAGGCAATTCAAAAACCCGATAAAATGAATGGCTAACAAACTCGGCCCGTATCCAATTCTTATCTTTTTCCTCTTTTTGAGATTGTATTTTTGCACTAATGATCAAGTAATTATATTGTATTTCTATCTCAATATCATTTTTGCTCAATCCCGGTAACGCTATAGAAAGCTCAAAAGCCTTTTCTTAATCACTGATATTAGTTGATGGTACAGTAATCATCTCTTCATTTTGATGTTTTGGCAATAGCTTCCCAATAAATTGATTTATAAATGGAGGAAATTTGATATTTGTTCCAAGTTCTTTTCCAAATACTTTCATGATACGGTATTTTATCAATAAGTAATCAGTTATAAAGAAAGGGGCTGGGGGTTACCAGCCCCAGATTTCAATCAATCATCAATCAAGAAATAAATTATGAAATTTTGATGGCTCTAGCAGGCTTCTGTTTCGCCTCCTCTTTTTTAGGTAACTCAATACTTAAGATACCATCTTTGTAGCTTGCATCAATCTTAGCATCATCCACAGTTTCTGGCAGAGTGAAAGATCTTTTGAAAGAAGAATACCCGAACTCTCTTCTTGTGTAATTTTCTTCTTTTTGTTCGTTCTCTACTTCTACTTCTGTAGAAATAGATAATACTTGATTGTCAAGGTTGATGTGAAAATCTGATTTCTTAAGACCGGGCACAGCCATTTCTACGAAATAAGCATCTGCAGTTTCCTTAATATTTACTTTAGGTAGGGAAATACCGGTATTAAAATTAGTAGTAAATACCGAGGGGAGGTCTGTGTTAAACATCTCGTCAATCCATCTTGACCAGATTGGCATGGTTAAACCTGAATTACTGCTTACTAAATTTCCATTTTTAGGAACATTTACTAATGTGCTCATAATAATTTAAATTTAAAATTAAACATTAAAACAAATTTTGAAATCTTAAACGATTTCGTTTCATATTATGCAAATGAAATGCCAAAATGAAAAAAAAGATAAGCTTACATATAGAAGACCATCTTTCAAGCTAACTAAATTTTAAAAAAAAGCCATTTTGGCATTTTTTCTACAGACTGAAGTGTCATTTTGACATATTTGGAATTGTGAAACTTTACATATCTGTCATTTTTACTTACTGCCTCATAGCTATTGACTCACACAAATAACACCATACAGGATTTCCTAGATATAATTTACCAAAAAAACATGTGCCAATTAGAAAGCGATTTGTTATCTAAAAATGTTGCTTCAGAGGGCATTAAATTAGCTGTAAAAAGGCAATGACATCGATGGAAAAAACAGGTGTGGATTCAAAAAAACATTTTAATTAAATCTTTAATCTCTGTAAAAATGGAACTTCTTTTTTAGACTGTCGTTTGTCGAAGTTGGGCTATAATATGGTTTTGCTAAACCTGGCACCTAAAAGTGAAACTATTGCCGCTTTTCAGTTAAAAGTAGCTCAGCAAATTATGAAAATTGATAAATAGATAATTGTAAGTTTAGTATTAAGAAGAATTTTAGGACTACCATAACACGGATCGTAATTGCAATTTTTATTAATATTTAAAATATCTACCACTAAAAAATTACTTATTACCAACCTCACTTGGCAACAATCCAAAATGATTTTTAAAGGCTTTTGAAAACTGACTCAAATTGGCATAGCCCATCAAGAAACCTATTTCGGAAATGGAATGCGTTCCTAGTTGAATGGTCTCCATTGCCTTTTCCATTTTGTTCTTTAAATGGTATCGATAAGGCGTTGTGCCAAGCACTTGCTTGAAAAGTCGCTTAAATTTAGACAAACTCATCCCTGCTTGGTTCGATAAATCTTTGAGCAAGATTTCCTTCTCGGGGTTGGTGTCCAACATTTCCCTTACTAGCATTAAACTGTTAAAATCATTCGGGTGGATGTTCGTTTGGTTAATGGCCAGCTTTCGCCTGTCAAAACGTAAAAACAAATAGTCTATTATCTGAATAATGTTGGATACCGAAGTGAGTCTGTTGTTCTGGTTAAAATCAATCCGTTTTAAAATATCCTTCAACTTATAATCCAAGTCTTCCGAAAGGTAAATAGGCGAATCGGCCAAAAAAAGCTCCTTTAAATCCTCATAGTCATCAATGACATTATCGATCAACCAATCTCTTGATAGCAGAATACTAAACATTTTTATGGGTTGCTTTTTAGGAACTATAGCCTTTGAGGCCGTTGTTGATGAAGACAATACAATATTCACATTCTCAAAACTTTGTGTAAATGTTTTTCCTTCTGAACTTCTAACTATTTTAGTATTCGATAAGTAAAAATCTATCAAGAACAAATCATTAGTGGCCTTGGGTATTCTGTATAATTCTAACTCCTCAAATAAAGAATATTCCAATTGTTGCGCCCAAAGTCCTTCTTGAACTTTTAGATATTGAAGCTTTCCTTTGCCAAAGCTTTTATCCAGAATAAAGGCATTGCCTTCTAACTTAGATGGTAGCCTTTTATTGATTTCCTCAAAAAAGGCATCGGGTGCGGTAAGTTGATACTCTATCTTCTTATTGGTCATACTCGTTAAAAATATTAACGATAAATATAATTGCTTTATAACAAAATGTTAAAAAAAGAAAAGCGCCTCAAATGAAACAAGTTCCATGATCAGCGCCTTTGGTAAAGAACCATAAAACCTCTACCTAAATTTTGATACCCTTTAAATTATTGGTTATCATATATTCCAACAGTATTTCTTTCGAATAACTTTCGAGTAAAATCCCAGTGCCATATAATCGCATTTCTAAATCCAGTAAGTACAATTGCGCAAACAATTCAACGTTTGCATCGCTTCGTATTTCTAAATTTTGCTGTGCTTGCTTTAAAAGCCTAACTATCGTGTTGCTCACAAAACTTCTGCTAAAATCCTTATAGGTTCGATAGGCTTTTGGATAATATTTCTGCAAACCAAGAACAAATGAAGACTTAAATTCCAACAGGTAATCGAATACCACATCGTAAATGATTACTATCTTTTGCAAAGGTGTTCTTCCAGAATTTATTATTGGTTGTACATCTTTCTTAAACTCGTTAATCAACAAATTGATGCTTGCTACTACTAAATCTTCTTTTGAATCGAAATACTTATAAATCGTCTTTTTGGACATACCGAGCATAGCTGCAAGTTCGTCCATTGTAATGTGCTTGCTTCCAAATCGAACAAACTTGGCTTTTGCGGCTTCTACTATCTGCTTTTCGATTATCATTAGTTCAATACCATTTCTTGGTTTTTAATATGCTCTTGTCCAGATTCATTTTTAATCCTTGGTTTTGCTTCTTTATAAACCAAGGTTCTATGAGGATACGGAATCTCGACACCTTCTTTATCAAACCGTTTTTTTATACTTTCCAACAGGTCGGATTTCATATTAAACGCTTCTCCAAACGTACTTGCCCAGGCCCAAGCCTTGATATCTACTGATGAGTCTCCTAAATTAACAACCCTTACCTGCACTTTTTCCACACCATTTTGCTTGTCGGTATAGCTTCTGTTATCAATTAAAAAAGGATGTTTTTCACATTCTTCCTTAATGATTTTTTTTGCTAAATCGATATCACTGTCGTAAGAAATGCCAAACGTTAGCCATTGGCAAATCTTCTGGTCTTCAAGGGTATAGTTGGTTACTTTTTCCTTGTTGATGATGGAGTTGGGTATTACTATCATCTTGTTCTGAAAATTCTTGATAACTGTATGTCGTAATGTGATGTTATGTACAGTTCCCATTTGTTCTTCGGTTACCTTAATGATATCGCCAATTTTAAAGGGTTTAAAGGCAATGATGAACATACCGCTAACTATGTTGCCCAAGGCTTCCTGAGATGCGATACCTATAACAACAGCCAAAATCCCTGCGCCCCCTAAAGCGGTTTTGGCAAGCCCTTGTAGCTTCGGAAATGCCAATACCACCAATATCAATCCTAAAATAGATATGGCGGTGAGTGCTACATATTTTAAAAATATAAGGTTCGTGGCATCTTCGTTGGTGTAACGTCTTTCGTCAATTCTTTGGTTGAAAAACAATTGCACAAAAGCCCCGATACCAATAGTAAGCACTGTAACAATACCAATATAGAGCATCAAATAAAAGTTCTCTTTTACAAGTACTTGCAACTGGTCATTCAAGAATACATAAGAGAAGCTCATTAGTGCCAACACCGTCCAAAGCGTGCCCAACATTCTTTTTAATAACTTGATGGTCTTTGAATTGTTGAGATTATACTTTCGCTCTAATCGTGTTCTCACCCAATTTGTCGAAAATCGCGTTAACCACATTAAAACCACATAGCTTATCACTACTACGACGAGGAATATAATTTGCGACCTATATGTTGTTATAAATTCTTGCATTTTTTATGTTCTTTTCTTATAAAACTCTTATGTTTTGTCATTTCGACAGCGTGGGGAACGGGCAATGATAAACCGCATGGTTCGGCATAGCTAAATCTCTTTTATTTTGATGAGATTTTTCTCGTTCCTCGTTCGTACTGATATGCTGTTATTTATCTCCAACCACCACCCAAGGCTCTGTACAAATTGGTCTGTCCAATAAGCTGGTTCAACTTTAAGTTGATGATTTCTAGTTCGGCATTAAGGGTCAAATCCTTTGCTCTAAGAATTTCCAGATAGTTCACAAAACCTTGCTCTTGCAACTGCTCAGAATAGTCCAACGAAAGGTACAAGGCATCTTTCTCTTGCTCCTTGTATTTCAGTTTTTGTTTGCTAGCGTCGATATTGCTTAAGGCATTTGATACTTCCTGATAGCCCACGAGCACACTTTCTTTATAATCCAATGCAGCGATTTCTTGTTCGCTCAATCGAATTTCCTTTTGGGTTCTCAAGCGCCTTTGATTAAAAATTGGTTGTAATAATCCTCCTGTTATATTGGCAAACCACGCATTGGCGCTAAACAAATCTGAAAAATTTTGACTGTTCAATCCGCCATTTCCTGTGATGCTCAAGGTTGGAAAAAAGCTTGCCTGTGCAGAATTGGTCAATTCCAAGGCTTCTACCAAGCCGTATTCTGCCAATAATACATCCGGACGGTTATCCAGCATTTGTATTGGCACACCTGTTTCTAAAAGTTCTTCGTTATTAATAGTTTGTGGAAACGGATTACGAGCAATACTTCCCGGTGCTCTACCTAACAACACACTCATAGCGTTTTCTGTAATGGTGATTTGGTTTTCAATATCCACCAAAATGGATTGTGCCGTGAGTAACTGTGCTTCGGTCTGTTTTACGGCAACTTCCGTTACGCTTCCAGATTCTTTTAAAGCTTTTGTGGTTTCGATACCCTCAGTTCGGTTAACGATGGTTTGTTCCACAATTTCTTTTTGTGCATCCAAAGATTGCAATGTGTAGTACAAATTGGCGACACCATTTACCACTTGTGATTGTACCAAACGCTGTACGTTTTGGGTTTGGTAGTATCTGGCAATCGCAGCACGTTTCTGGCTACTCAAACGCCCCCAAATATCCAGCTCCCAAGACAAGGTTGGCCCAAAGGTCCAGTCGTCAATGCCGCCACTTCCCAATATTTGTCCGATAGCACTTTCGCCAGAACGTTCTTGGCGCGTGTAGTTGACACCTGCATTAATCGCTGGTGTTAATGCAGCTTTAGATTGCTTTACCAGTGAATTGGCAATGCCCAAATTTTGTTGGGCACGCTGCATATCCAAATTGTTTACCAAAGCACTATCAATGTGCATAATCAAGGTTTCGTCCTTGAAAAAGATTTTCCAGTCCATCGTAGCAATGGATGTTGTATCGGCTGTTTGTTTTGTGTTTCGGTACGCTTCAACCTTTTCTGGGTTGACTCTCGTGTAGCTCTGGTAACTGCCACACGAGGTTAATGTGAGCAGTAATACCAAAGCGATATATAGATGTTGTTTTTTCATTGTTTTAATCTTTTATGGTTCTTTTCAATCTATTTCTTCGGTTACGCCTTCATTGAATTTTACTGGTGCTATTTTTTCCTGAATGGTCTGGAAAATCACAAACAATACTGGAATAACCAGAACTCCAAAGAAGGTTCCTATTAGCATTCCGAAGGCTGCACCTGTTGCCAGGGAGTGGTTTCCGTTGGCACCAACTCCGCTTGAGAGTACTAATGGCATCAAACCTAAAATAAAGGCAAACGAGGTCATTAAAATTGGACGTAAACGTTCTTTGGCCCCTAAGATGGATGCCTGTGTAATGCTATGGCCTTTTTGTCGCTCCTGCAGGGCAAATTCCACTATTAGGATGGCGTTCTTTGCTAATAATCCTATGAGCATTATCAAGGCAATCTGAAAATAGACATTGTTCTCGTAACCGAAGAGCCATTGCGTTAAAAAGGCACCTGCAATACCCATTGGTAAGGAAATCAAGATTGAAAACGGCAAAACATAACTTTCGTACTGTGCTGCCAAAAGCAAGAACACGAAGATGATGGTTATAGCGAAAATCATTCCTGTTTGTGCACCAGAGCTAATCTCTTCACGAGTTAATCCACTCCAGTCTATATCATAATTTGTAGGCAATTCTGCCTCTGCAACTTCTCTCACTGCATTAATGGCATCTCCCGTACTGTAGCCTGGTTTTGGTGCACCACTTACCAATGCAGAGTTGAAAAGGTTAAAACGACTCACGGCTTGTGGTCCGTTAACCTTTTTAAGTGTTGCAAACTGCGTAATCGGAATCATTTGTCCTTGGTTGTTGCGCACCGACATGGCACTCAAATCTTGCTCGCTGGTACGTGCATTGGCATCGGCTTGAACCATTACACGGTAGTATTTACCAAATTTTATAAAGTCGCCTGCAATGCTTCCGCCAATATAACCGTTAAGGGTACTGAACACATCTGCTGGCGAAACGCCTTTTTGTTTTGCCAAGGTCATGTTCATTTCCAATTCAAATTGTGGGTAATTGGTGTTTAAAGGACTTTGTGCATACAGTATTTCTGGACGTTGGTTCAGGGCTGTCAAGAACTTGTTCTTTACGTTGTCGAGCTCTTTTATTTCGCCTCCAGACTTGTCCAGCAACTGGGCTTCAAACCCTGAGCTAACACCAAAACCTGGTACACTTGGTGGACTGAAAAACAGGATTCTCGCATCTGGAATGGTTGCACCAATTTGAAAAAGCTGTTGTGTTATCGATTCAATAGAAACTTGGTCTTCGGTACGCTCTTCCCAGTCGTCCAACTTTAAGAACGCCAAACCAAAATTACTACCAGCACCACTTATTAAACTGTTACCAGCAACGAAACTCATCTGCTCAACACCCTCAATTTGTTTTGATTTTTCATTCAGTTCCTTCAATACTTCGTAGGTTCTGTCAAAAGAGCTTCCCGGTGGCAAACTTACATCGGCAAAGACAATTTTACGGTCTTCGTTTGGCACAAATCCTGTTGGCGTTATTTTGCTAATCCATCCTATGGAAAGTACTGCCAACACAAGCATTCCCAGAGTAATCCATTTGCTTCTAATCAAGAAGTTCACTGCTCTTCCGTAACGGTCGGTCATATTTTTGAACGATGCGTTAAAGGCAGCGTAAAAGCGCTGTAAAAAACTCTTCTTCTCATGTCCATCATCGCGATGTGGTTTTAACAATAATGCGGAAAGCATCGGACTTAAGGTCAAGGCATTTACTGCAGAAATGGCAATGGCGAACACCAAGGTCAAACCAAATTGCTTGTAAAACACACCTGATGGACCAGAGATGAAGGTTACAGGAATGAACACCGCCATCATGACGAGCGTAATGGAAATAATAGCACCAGAAATGCCGTCCATTGCCTTATTGGTCACTTCTTTAACGGTTTTGCCCTTATTTTCCTTTTTTTCCATTTCTGCATGAACCGCTTCTACCACCACAATGGCATCATCTACCACAATACCTATAGCCAATATCAATGCGAAAAGTGTCAATAGGTTGATGGAAAATCCGAATAGGTTCAGGAAAAAGAACGTACCCACAATAGACACAGGTACTGCAATGGCTGGGATTAACGTAGAACGAAAATCCTGTAAGAAAACGAACACTACGATAAACACTAACAAGAATGCTTCTAAGAGTGTTTTAATCACACTCTTCATTGAAGCAGATAAGAACTCATTTGTATCGTAGTTAATAGTGTATTTTAAGCCTTGAGGAAAGGTTTCTTGGGCTTCTTCAAGATAATTTTGAATTTTATCGATGATCACCTGCGCATTAGAGCCTGGTGTTTGGTAAACTGCCATAGATAATGACGACATTCCATCTGTTTCGCCTTTAAGCGCGTACGAAAATGCAGATAGCTCTATTCTGGCCACATCCTTTAAACGTAGTACTTGCGCGTCGTTTCCTGCTTTAATAATAATGTCTTCGTATTGCTTTACATCATTATATTTACCAGAATATTTAATAACATATTGGAAAGCTTCGCCGCTATTGGCACCTAATTGTCCTGGTGCTGCCTGACGACTTTGCTCATTTATGGCGCGTACCACGTCTTGAGGCACCAAATTAAAATTTGCCAGTTTTTGTGGGTCGAGCCATATACGCATAGAATAATCTCGTAAACCAAAAACTGAAGCGTCGCTCACACCAGAAATACGTTTGATTTCTGGGATGACGTTGATGTTCATATAGTTCTGAATGAACACATCATCATAGGCTTCGTTTTCAGAATAAAACGTAGCAAACATCAAGGCGCTGGTCTGCTTTTTTTGTGTTACAACGCCTAATCGTGTTACTTCTGATGGCAACAAAGGCGTTGCTCTTGCTACACGATTTTGTACGTTTACGGCAGCAATATCAGGGTCAACACCTTGTTCAAAGAAAACGTTAATCTTTGCGCCACCATTATTGTCAGCGGTTGAGGTAATATAGGTCATGCCTTCCACGCCGTTTACCTGTTCTTCAATAGGTACGATAACACTTTGAAGCACGGTTTCGGCATCGGCACCTGTATAGGTGGCCGAAATGTTGATGGTTGGCGGCGCAATATCTGGGTACTGCGTCACGGGAAGGACTTCGATTCCGATAATCCCTAAGAGTACTATGAATATTGAAATTACAGTAGATAGTACAGGACGATTTATAAATGTCTTTATCATTTTTATGGTTCTTTAAATGTTATACTGTACTTCTTACTGTACTGCGTGAATATTGATTATGGAATCCATACTTACAGTTTTCGGTTGAATTTTCACTCCATTCTTTAAGCCTGCAATACCTTTGGCAACGACCTTGTCTCCTTTGTTAACACCTTTTTCTACTACCATAAGGTTGTTTACCCTGTCTTTGGGTTCTACCACTATGGTAACTACACTATCGGCCTGTACCTTAAAGGCATACACCAAGCCTTGCTGCTCAAAGGTTGCGGATTCTGGGATTACCAAGGCATCTTCGTATGTTCTCGGAATACGGATTTTACCAGTGCTACCATTGGTCAAAAGCCCGTTTTTGTTTTCAAACTTAACACGAAATTGCATAGTACCCGTATTGGGATCCATCATCCCTGTTGAGGTTTCGAGTTTTCCTTTTTCTTCGAAAATAGTGCCGTTTGCCAATTCGAGTTCAATTGGTGGAACGAGGTCTATTTTTTCTTCTAAAGTGGTTCCAGGAAAATTCTGGAAAAAGTAAATGTACTGTCTTTCATTTACCGTGAAATAGGCATAGATTTCACTAATGTCCGACACTGTTGTAATCGGTGTTGGGTCTTGCGGACTTACCAAAGCCCCTTGACGATAGTTGAACTTGCCAATAACGCCATCTATTGGGCTTGTAATATTGGCGAATTTAATGTTTTCGTTCACGGCTTGATAATTGGCCTGAGCAGAAGAATGTCCTGCTTGCGCTTGGCTTAAACCACCTTTGGCTCGTAACAGGTTGGCTCTTGCGGTTTCCAGTTGCACATGACTGATAATATTTTTTTCCACTAATGGAATTAATTTATCAACCTCCACCTGTGCTGCTTTTACCTGTGCTTTTGCCGCTTCAATATTAGCACTTGCCGAAGTGATTTGTTGTCTGGCAGCAGAGGCATTTTGGTCTTGTATGTTAGTCTCTAACTTGAACAACAATTGACCCTTTTTAACGTGCTGACCTTCATCTACTAATACTTCCTTTATATACCCAGAAATTTTAGGGCGCACCTGATTGTTATTGATACCTGCAATATTTCCTGGCATGACGTAATAGGTATTGACATCTTTTTGGTCAACTTCTACTACCGGATAAGGCATTACTTGTGCCTGAGGTTTCTTTTCTTCGCTCTTGCAGGATAGGAATAAACCTATAAGCAATAGAGGTAAAATGAATTTTAATGATTTCATGATTATTAAATTTTATGGTTCTTTAAAAAAATATACAGCAAAATTATGCTGAAGCAGCTCTAGAGATTACTCCTGAAAGCCTGTTCAATACTCTTAAAAGATTAATCTGCCTTTAAAAAAGATAAAGCCTCTTTATAATTAACATCGAAGAAGGTTAAAGTGCCTGCTTCAATTTCATACGATTTTGAGTTGTAGAGTGCTTTGGCAAAGCGGTCAGCAACTTCTATGTTTCTGCACGCTTTTTGGGTTGCGGCAATGTTTCCTATTTCAATGTCTTTTCCTGAAATACTTTTTATACTTCCAGAATAATCATTACATCCATCGTTTCCCATAAGCATCATTTTGTCAATATTTATCTCTAATCTCGGTGTCTTTACCATACGATTTATTGGGTTTCCTTCAATTCGTGTTGCTACCCAAATATCGTTAACTCTATAATCTGCGGTACTCTTAGGTTTCTTTGTAAAAGATAGCACTTTTTTGTTATCTATATTATAGAAAATCAAGATGTTACCTTTTGTATGGTAAGTTTTTACGCTATTGGCAGCAATGGTAAATTGTGTTGCGATGTTCATATCCATACACATTTTTCTAGTACTGACGATATTGCCCAATATCAATTTTTGCGCCGTGACTTTTTCTATAGCGCCAGCGTAATCATTACAACTATTATTGCCAGAGACTTTTTGTTTGGACAAATCAATTGCCAGGGTAGGTTTGTTAATGCTGTTATCAATGCTTTTATCATTGAGCTTATCTAATACCCAATCGCCATTAAGAACATATCTTAAATCTGCTTTTTTTTCTTTTACCTCTAATAATGTATATTTTAAACTAGAAGCGTCAGCAGGGATGTTTTCTGGGGCTAACTTTTCTACTTTTACTCTAATTTTTTGAAGTTGTCCTTCCTTGAATTTGAAGCCTTGTATAGGTGCGTAAAAGTGCTTCCAATTGGCATTGGTTGGGTCATTACCTTTATAGACACCTAGGCATTGTGCTTTACCTGTACCAGCATTGCATTGGGTTTTATAACTGTTTACCCAAAAGGTTTCGTAGTTTATGTTTTTACTTTTTGTACTGCCACAAGCCTGTAATATGACAAAGGCAAAAAATGTTGGTAGGATCTTTAAGGTTTTCATAGTGTTTTAATTTTTTAACACTACAAAAGTACTCAGCAAAGTAACTGTGTTTTAACTGCTAAAGTTCAAACTATGCTCTTAAAAGTTCTAATCCGCGATAAATACACATTGCAAATTTAAAACTGCAGGCCCCTCAATTTTTATATGGATATCTCTCCAGTAGCAATTTTTATTGGGATTTATATAATTATCTGATATAAATCCCAATAAAACCTATTTACCTATCAACTACAATTATTTTACGGTGGTTTCGATGATTGATTCTATTGGTTAATAATAACCATTTTATTTTTTTCTGGTGTATAATTTAAGGCTTCCAGATTTTGCATAATACGACTGCGAATTTCTAGGGCATCATCTACAGACTTCATGGTAAAAAGCCTGTCTTTAATCGGTTCAAAATTGAAGTAATTGTTGGTGCTTCCTGTGGCCAATACCAAATAATCGTAATCTAGTTCGCCCTCGTCCCCAATAATTTTGTTGTTTTTGGTATCTATACCTGTAACATTTGCCATGATAAAACGCACATTTTTGTTTTTTTGCAACCGGCGATCGGATTGGCAATGTTGGTGGGCTCTAACCCTCCTGAAGCTACTTGATACAATAAAGGTTAAAAGGTTTGGTAGTTGTTCTTATCTATTAAGGTAACTTCTGTACCTGCTTTACTTAGGCTTTTTGCAAGATTGACTCCTGCAAATCCTGCTCCTACTATGACGATTCTTTTTTCAAGACTTAGATTTTTATTACGATTTAACTTGTTTATATACTTTTCTCAATTTAAAAGCGAGGTAGCAGCTAAAGATTCCTGATATTAGGAACGAAAAGCCTGTCCAAAAAACAATGGTCATTCCTGCAAAAACGGGATTCCATAGTAGAACAAAGGCGAATAAAATGCCCAATATACCAAGTATCATTAAGCTACCTTCACTTATATCTGTTGCCCAACCAATTGCCATAATAGAACGAAATAGAATCACAAGTCCTACATACAATGGTAAGGTAACCATTGAAATTTCTGGATTTATGAGCATCATTACACCAACTATTGCAGTGATGATTCCGAATGCTAGATTCCAGCCCCAATTGGTGATTGCTTCTTTATTAGCGATTGAAAAATAAATTTCCAATATCCCAGAAACCAAAAAAGATATACTAAATAGTATAGACAATGCGAGGTAGGATGACATTGGTGAGGTAAAGGTCCAAATGGCCGTTACAATAAGTAAAACGCCTATTAATAATGGCGCCCACCAGTTTTTAAGGTCTTTTCTTATTTGAGTGTCAATAAATTGAAATTGTGTTTCCATGATTTGTAATGTTTTATTAATTGAAATTTTAATGTTTTTAATTTCTCTCTACAAAGTTACCCTGAGCATTATACAACACATTAACTTTAAAAGTTCAAGTTATGCTCTTAGAAGTTTAATTTAAGGAAGATAAAAACCAACACTAGAGCTGGTTTTTTAAATCGTTTGTACTACATCTTCTAATGGTCGTCTCGATTTTGGCATAGCCTCTGGACGATAATAATCGTCATGAGCGCCATAACCCACTGCCAATGCAAAAAGTGGTTTATAATCGTTCATACCTAAAATTTTCATGTACTTTTCTGGCTCAATCCCTTCCATAGGTGTAGAGTCTAAATCTAATGCTATGGCTGCACTCATGCCTACACCTAAAGCAATATAAACCTGTCTTGCCAGCCACACTCGCAACTCTGCTTTTGGCATGGTTTTTTTCAAATTATTGTACCAGTCTCTCAGAGCCTCAGGTAAATGTGTATCGACTACTTTTTGGAACGCATCTAAGTCTTCGGCAACGCTAAAAACAATCAATAAATCCGCCTGATTTATTTTTTCGGTGTTTTGTAAAGAGGCGTCTGCCAATTTACTTTTTACCTCTTCATCTTGTACGAAAGTAAATTGCCAAGGTTGAATGTTAATAGAAGATGGTGACAAACGCAAGACTTCTTTAAGTTCTTCTATCTTTTCTTTCGGAATTTTCTTATTACTATCGTACTTTTTAGTAGAGTATCTTGTTTGTGCTAATTCTAATGGTTTCATTGTTTCTTAATTTTATTATTAATTTATTTTCACAAGGCAAAGTTAGCGTTAGCACAGGGCTTTCATTACCCATAAAAGTTGAAAGATTGCCCTTAAAAGTCCAGTTTAAACACAAGATTATAATTACCATGAGCGATGTAATGATTTTAGGGAAAGATGTGAATTGAATGGTTAACATAAAAGAGTTTTGAACCTATAATCCATATTCTCCGAAAAATGAATGGGTTCATCTTTCCGGAACATTTCTTTTCCATTTTATAGATGTGAAAACTTTCGAGCATTTGATTGGAAAGTATATCGACAAAGGTTCTGGTACTATCTTTTTTAGTTATCTCTTTGGCTGCAGAAAGCAATGTAGTGTCTATTTGCTTTTTTTTATTGTTATCACTTGGATTGGCCATAATTTAATAAATGTACTTGATTGATACCTGTTGTAATTTATTGGTTGTTTGTTTTACCAACTATTTGGCTTCTTTTTTTGGTTGTATGCTCTATAGATACTTGTATTGGTCTCATTTGACGGGTACTCACAGGATCTTTGGAGAACAGGCTGTCTTGAAAGTCGTTATCCCAATTTCTTAATCTGTTTTTTAGGTTTTTCATAATATTTGTTTTACAGCTCAAAATTACGATTGAAAAATCCTATTGAATAACCTTAAACGCTGATTTGCCACCCCAAAAAGTTCAAATCACTTGTAAGAAATAAATGAAAAACCCTTGAATTCAAGTTCAAGGGTTTTTTCCTCATCAATCAAAAAACCGATTAGGGCCAATCTCCCTAACCGCTATTTTTATGCCATTAGTTGCTCTTCCTTTTTTAATTTTTGTAGTGCTGTAAGTATATCTGATGGTTCGGCCCTTTTGGTATAATCTTCGTCTATAAAACGGTACACTATCTTACCACCTTTGTCCACCACAAAAGTGGCAGGAACTGGCAGTTCGAAATTTTCATTGCCATTGTGCTTTTTAACATCTAGTCCAAACTTATTGTAAAGTATTTTTAAATCTTCCGGTAATGTAAAAGCCAACCCTATTTGTTTTGCAAACACATTGTCTATATCGCTCAACACCTCAAAATCGAGGTTGTTTTTTTCTTTTGTTGTTAAGGAATTGTCTGGCGTTTCTGGTGTTATGGCTATTAAACTTGCGCCATTTGTCTTAAAATCTGGCAATACTTGTTGCAGTGTTCTTAACTGCATATTACAATAAGGACACCAGCCACCTCTGTAAAATGTAATAACCAAGGGTTGTTCTTTATACAGTTGCGAGATGGATTGTTTGTTACCTTTTATGTTCAACAAGGCTGTATCTGGAAAAACATCACCTACCTGAAGTGTGTTTTCTGCAAAGTGCTGTTTTTTTAAATCGTTTGTCGCCTTGTCCATTATTTTAAGGGCTTCTTTTGGTGCCATTGCTCTGTTTTGTTTGTTGAGCTCATCTAATCTATCTGCTAAATGTTTCATTTTTTTTATTGTTTTAAATTTCATTATTTTTTACCATACAAAGTTACGACTGATGCCTGCCTTTCAATACTCCTATATGGCTAATGAGTGCTCCTAAAAATTCAGGCACACGAATAGGAAAGTGCGCAAAAAACTAAAGATTACTCGGCATAATTTTTATAATAATTTTTGCGTTCCTTGGCTATGATATACCCTAAAAATAATAGGAACAATGAGAAAGAAATGAAAAAATAGAGCTCAAAAACTCCTGTATTTCCTAAAAAGTACATACAGGTGAGTGAGCCACATACCACTAACAAAAAAAGAAATGTAGAAATTCTACCTAAATGTCTGCTGTACTGTCCGATATAACGCAGGAAATAGAATATTGAAGCTACCAAGGACATAGCAAAAAGTGCCCCGAATAGCGCATGTATTTTGGTAGATACTGGCCAAACACCTTTATAGGCTGGTACCAATACGGTAAACACCAAAAAAATACCAGAAAATACCAATAATTTGCTTGCCCTTTTATTCTCAAAAGCCCCCAACTTGTATATATGCCCTAATAAGAACACTATTGAACTACTGGTAACTATACCCCAAATGACAAACTCCAACCGTAAATCGAAACGATTGCCTATCATGCTCAAAGTATATTCTGTTGGTGGTTTTAGGATACCAAAAACAATAGTAAAAAAAGGAATTAATACCAATTCAATTCCTGCAACCTTATGTTCTGTTTCCAAGGAATTTATGTAGCGATTTAGTATAAGTTTCATGATTTCTATGATTGTGCTTAGCTATTGGTTTTATAATAAAGAGGCTGTGTTTGGCAGCCTCTTTATTTTTTTTGTCCATAATTTTGAAAGGAATCCTGTATTATAATACGTGCTCTTTCAACGGTAGGTTTCCGTACAATAGATTGTCGATTCCAGTACGTAAGTATTGCTCTACCTGGAAGAACTGCATCGCCGTTTCGGTAGATACCTTTCTGTCTATTTTTCTGTAATACTTTCTGATGTTTCTATCGGATTTTCTTTGTAATTTGAACACTTTTTTCATGAAATCCTTATCCAATTTCTGGTAGCTTACGTTTTGAAGCAGGGCGTAGTTGTTAGCCAATTTAAAACGTTGCGCTGCCAACTCTTTTTTATCTTCTTCATATTTATTGTAAACTTTCCAAAATTCATTGGTCTTATCTTCCGGAATTAGAAGAGTCTCTTTAACAAAATCTTTCTTTACTTTACCTAGTACGCTTTCTACCAAGTCCTTTTCGGTTTTAAACTCTTGTGCTCTAGCATTTATGAATATTGCAAATACCACAAACACTGTTAATATTACTTTTTTCATTATTTCTATTTTTTTAAATTCATTGTTTTATTAAAATTGAATCGTTTACACAAGTTCTATTTCTTTCTTTTATGGTGTTATTTATGTTAAGAGTTTTATGTAGAATTCATTAAGCCATTCTCTATCCACATAAAAAGTTACTAAACGGGCATTTCTTTTTTATGTCTTTGAAGTTTTTGTAACCTTACAATTGCACGTTGTACCTCATCACGATGCTTGACCAAATACTCTCTGTCTTCAATTGGATATATTTTATTGGTTTCTTCTTGAAGGCTTTCAATGGTTTCTTCGCTTACTGGTTTCTTTCCCATTGCTATTGCCAACGTGTTCAAAATATGTTCCAAGATATGCTTAATTCCACCTGGACCTCCACCTAATACTCCTGTCAACATTGGACCAATACTTGCCCAACGGATACCAAGCGAATTTTTCATTATAGCATCCATTTGTTCTACACTAACGACACCTTTCTCAATTAAGTTTATAGCTTCCAGTACAACAACTGTTTGCAATCTGTTGGCTACAAAACCTGGTATTTCTTTATTGAGTTTTATGGGTACACGTTCAAACACCTTATAAAAGTCCATAACCTCTTCCAAATAATTTTCGTCTACCCTTTCCATTGAAAGAACCTCTACTAAAGGCATGATATGTGGTGGATTAAATGGGTGTCCAACCACCAAACGTTCTGGGTTGGTCATTTTTACCGAAGATTTACTGGGAACAATCCCCGAAGAGGACGATAAAATAAGTGCATTTTCTGGTGCAAAAGCCTCTACTTCTTTAAAAATGGATTGTTTGATTTCTACTCGTTCAGGCCCTGCTTCTTGAACGGCGTAAGCCCCTTTTACAGCTTCCTCAATTGTTCCATATACCTGTATATTACCTTTTGCTTCATCTATTCCTACGGTATTTGGCATATCCTGAAGTAAATTTAATACTTTGGGTTTTAGGTTCTTTGCCGTGTCCTTGTTTGGCTCAAAAATATTCACCCTGTTTCCTTTTGAGGCGAACAATGCTGCCCAAGATTGACCTATTACCCCACCGCCCAATACTGCGATTACTCTTTTATTAAAACTCATGTCTCTGTACTTTAAATTAATGTTTCAGTGATGTAATCTTTAATTACGGTACAAAGTTATGGCGGGCATTGGCATCAGAATAACCCCAAAAGTTTAGCTGATGCTCTTAAAAGTTAAATTTGGTATGGATATTTATTTGGAAAATAAAACATTAAATAGGTTTTTCTTTTCGATCGATAATGTAGTTTGAAAGTCAAAGGGACGAGGCATTGCCATAAAAAATTAACAAATCGTTGGGGAGATCATGAAGGAAAGAATTTTTCACATATAAAATCTAAAATGGGGTACTCCCCCAAATAAAAAAAATATTAAAATCGATATATTTAAAAACAAAAAAGCCGAATCAATCGATTCGGCTTTTCTTTTGCTGTGCGGGCGGAGAGACTCGAACTCTCACACCTCGCGGCACTAGATCCTAAGTCTAGCGTGTCTACCAATTCCACCACGCCCGCATTATAACCTTTTACAACACTTAGGACTTTCTGTAAAAAGCGAGTGCAAATATACATATTCCTTATAAATCTCAAAGAACTTAAATTATTTTTTTTGAAGAATATGAAAAGTAATACATAACAATTTAAGAAACCACGACATTTTCTCTAAAATCTTCTCACTTTTTTGATCCCTACAATTCTGATTTTAGGTGACTAATCAATGCTTTTGATCTTTCGGTATTCATGATTTTTAACTCTTCGATCATTCTTAGTTTAGTTGCTTTAGAATATTGATGAGGTTGGTTTTCTGCTGCAAAATTATAACCAGCTTTAGCAAATAATTGATCCGACCATTCATTACGAATGCAATCTATAATTAGATGAATACGATCGGTCGTGCCATTGTTTTCTACTCGGTGTGGTAGATTAAAGTTTCCATACCAACATTCGCCAACAGCCATAGTTACTTCTTGATGATCTATATAAAAATGAACATCTCGATTTGTAGTGATCGGAATATGAACTCTAAAACTTCTATCTTCATATCCTAAATTATGATCTGTATGCTCTTTTATCTTACTGTTGGGCGAAAGGTTGAGTAGACGAATAGATTCTTTTTCACACTCAAAAAGTGCAGTTATTTCTTTAAAATAAGGACAATGATCCAACAGAGGAGTATTTTTGTAATTCTGGGTACCAGAAGAGTGGGCATAAATTTGATTCATATCTCCATTAAGAGATCTAAGCGCAATAGATTTCCAATTACCAGAATAATCACTGGTATTAAAATGAGAAGTAAAAGAATAGGATTGACAATATTTTAAGTCTTTCAGAAGGCGATTTTCAGAAAATAAAAAGGGAAGCTTCAAAAATGCATTCATAGTAGTAGATATACTTAAGTAGAGAACAACTAATTTACTTCATTTTTACTACTTTTAGGCGAAAATAAACTCAAATTCATGCAAAACATACAATCTTACGTTCAAGAACATAAAGATCGATTTATAAATGAGCTTTTCGAGCTACTTAAAATTCCATCTGTTAGTGCAGATACAGCATATAAAGATGATGTAATCAAAACAGCATCAGAAATTAGCAAAAGTCTTAAAGATGCAGGATGTGATACTGTAGAAATATGTGAAACCCCAGGGTATCCGATAGTGTATGGAGAAAAAATTATAGATAAAAACTTTCCGACAGTATTGGTTTATGGGCACTATGATGTACAACCAGCAGATCCAATAGGTTTATGGGATAGTCCTCCTTTCGAACCTATAATTAAAAAGACAGATATCCATCCCGAAGGAGCCATTTTTGCCAGAGGATCTTGTGATGATAAAGGGCAGGTGTATATGCATGTAAAGGCATTAGAAATTATGACCAAAACAAACCAGTTGCCGTGTAATGTAAAATTTATGATCGAAGGAGAAGAAGAGGTAGGAAGTAAAAGTTTAAGTTGGTTTGTAGAACGTAATCAGGATAAATTAGCTAATGATGTAATCTTAATTAGTGATACAGGAATGATAGCCAAAGATGTTCCTTCTATTACTACCGGGTTAAGAGGGTTAAGTTATGTCGAAGTTGAAGTAACAGGGCCTAATAGAGATTTACATAGTGGTTTATATGGTGGTGCAGTAGCGAATCCAATCAATATATTAACCAAAATGATTGCTTCTTTGCACGATGAAAATAATCATATCACCATCCCTGGCTTTTATGACAACGTCGAAAATCTTTCTACAGAAGAAAGAGCAGAAATGGCAAAAGCACCTTTCTCTCTTGATGAATATAAAAAATCACTCGATATCAATGCAGTGTATGGAGAAGAAGGTTATACGACCAATGAACGTAATTCTATTCGACCCACACTAGATGTAAACGGAATCTGGGGAGGCTATACAGGAGAAGGAGCAAAGACAGTTATTGCCAGTAAAGCTTATGCCAAAATTTCTATGCGTTTGGTTCCTAATCAAGATTGGGAAGAAATTACAGAATTGTTCAAAAATCATTTTGAAAACATAGCGCCAGAAGCAGTAACGGTAAAAGTGACTCCGCATCATGGCGGGCAGGGGTATGTGACCCCAATAGATAACACAGGATATAAAGCAGCTAGTAAAGCATACCAGGAAACCTTTGGTAAAACACCAATACCACAACGTAGTGGGGGTAGTATTCCTATTGTTTCTTTATTCGAAAAAGAATTAAAAAGTAAAACTATCCTAATGGGATTTGGCTTAGATAGTGATGCAATACATTCTCCTAATGAACATTTTGGAGTATGGAACTACTTAAAAGGAATAGAAACAATTCCTTATTTCTATAAGTATTTTACCGAGCTAAGTAAGTAAAAAATCTAATATATTAAAACAATAATAGCGTTACCCTGATTTTTGATCAGGGTCGGGCTATTCGTTATATCTTTTTTGTTATCAATCGAGTGTCTTTTTTAGAGATTTAAGAATAACTAAAAAGGATGCCACTACTATCCCTAACGCACAAAATAACTTCATTAAACTCAATGTATAGATAGAATAAATCTTTTAGGTTTATCCGGTAATTGTATATAATGAGTGAAACAACCTACATGAAAATTGAGGTGTATACTTCTTATCGAAAATGCAAAATATATTGCTTTTTTGCCTTTTTTTAATTGTATTTTTATAAGAGTAAAATTACCCCCTGATTTCTATTTCTTCAAAGTTTTACAGTAAGCATTATTGGCATTAATGTGTATTTAAAAATCAGTTTTTAATAGTAATAAACATTCCGATGAAAAAAACAGTATTAGGTTTTTCGACTTTATTAAGCGTGGCATTCACTTTTGCCCAGACTAATGTTACAGATATCAATCAAACCGGAAAAGGAAATGAGGTAGACGTTTCTCAAAAAGGAGTAAACAATACGTTAAGTATCGTTCAGGAAGGCAATTTTAACAAAGCAAAAGTAGCGCAGGGAACACAAGATTCTTCAAAAGGAAATGGTATGATTAGCCAAATTCAAACCGGAGATCAAAACAATGTATATGTTATGCAGCAGGGAGGTTTTAATGTAGTATACCAAAATCAATTAGGAAACTCGAATTATGCAGAAGCAATTCAGGATTCATATGTTTTAGAAAGTAAAATACAGCAAACACAGATAGGTAATCATAACATAGCAGCAGCATTTCAGGGAGTTTCTATAGATTTTATATTTGCCGAAAATTTTAAGAACAGTATTGTACAATCACAGAGAGGAAATTTTAATATAGCACAGGCAAATCAATCTGATACCGAGAATAATATAAGAATCATTATACAAGATCAGGAAGGAGAATTTAATCAGGCCACTGCAAATCAAAATTTCTTTTTAGGACATAATTATAGCATCGAACAGCGCCAATCTGGAGAATATAATAGTGCAGTAGCCACTCAAGATGAAGGAAGCTATAATCAAAGTAGTATTGTTCAGGATCAAAAAGGATCAGGAAATACTTCAGAGGCTAGCCAATCATCGCAATCGAATGGTCTAGGAGATAATTTCATTAATCAATCACAAAACGGGAATTACAATAATGCTACTGCAATCCAGAATAATGGACATTCTATTACACAAAATCAGATTGGAGACTTTAATCAAGCTTATGCCCAACAGGAACCACAAGAATTTTCTATAATTGATCAATACCAGAAAGGCATAAGAAATATAGCGTATGCCTCTAAAGATAAAATAGATCAGTTTGGTACACGTCCTTCTTACATTTCGCAAAACCAGATAGGAGAAGGTAATCATGTTTCTGCTACCATAGGAGGTAGAGGTTTTGTGACCCAAAAGCAAGAAGGAGTAAGAAATGATGCTTCTTCAGCACATATATATGGGTATAACATTAGGGCTAATCAAAAACAAACTGGAGAGAACAATAAAGCGGTTGTAAATAGCTCATTTAGTTCTTCTTCTCAAGAGTTTGAAGTCTTACTGCAACAAGATCAAGTAGGTAACTATAATGAAGCCACGGCCATACTACAAAATGGAATTGATACTAAGATCACACAAACTCAGGAAGGAGAAAGAAATATAGTAGTAGCGCAGAGTAATGGAGTTGGAAATGAAATAATGAGTATACAAAAAGGAGTGTCTAATACCATTGAACAAACTCAAATAGAAGGAGCGGCTAATGCTATGGAAGCTACACAAAACGATATGAGCCTTATTGGAGAAGAAAACTTTTTGTCTCAGTTGCAACGCGGAAATACGAATGCGATGATTTCTGTTCAGGATGGATCATTTAATACTACGTACACCACTCAAATTGGGGATTCTAATAGCCTTACTACAAAACAAATTGGTAATGCTAATAGTTTAACAGCTTCTCAAGAAGGCACTTCGTTATCAATAATGATAACTCAAGAAGGAAATGGTAATAGTTCGGTCATTTCGCAATGATTTGTTACAAATTAGGTTCGGTTTATCAATAATTAGCAGGTGAATAAAACAAACAAGCATCCTTACTATGGGGTGCTTTTTCTTTGTCAAAAATCAACAGTAATTATGCTTTAAACTTATGGTTTTGGCAGTATAAATGTTAAAATAGTATGAAACAGATAACATAGTATAGTGTTTGGTTATAATAGTATAACTCTAAATGCTTCAATAGTTTTAATTTTCGTTATTAACTATAACACAAAATCAATACGATTATGAAAACTAAAATTATTATTTTAGCAGCTATGCTATTTACCTATGTTTCGTCTCTTATGGCGCAGCAACCGGTAGATGCAAAAAGATGTGAGGCAAGTAATGCCAATGCGCATATTTTTTCGGCAAATCCCAAAGCAAAAGCCGAATATGAGAACTTCAATAAGTTTACCCAAAATTTCGTTCAGAGTAAGGCTTTTTCTCAAAAGGCAGCAGAAACATATACTATACCTGTAGTAGTTCATGTATATGGCACAACACAGCACGGGAAAACTGTAGATTATGATAAGATAAAAGGAGCTCTTGATGCGTTAAATAAAGATTTTAACGGACTTAATGATGATTTTAATTCGATTGACCCCGTTTTTGACGGTCGCAAATCAACACTAAGTATACGATTTGCGTTGGCTAAAATTGATCCTAACGGAGGTAGTACTAATGGAGTGATTATTCATCCTGTAGCTTCTGGAATGGGTAATTATAGTAGTCCGGTTGTTGCAGCAGATGCCTGGGATAATTATAAATATATGAATGTATATATCACAGGGGATTTGTATGGAGATGGGGTCTCAAATAATTCTGGAGTTGCATGGTATCCGAATACAACAATGTCTGATGCAAATATTGCAAGAGTAGTCTATAACGGGCAATATTTGCACGGTAATACTAATAAAGAGTTTGCATCTGTTTTTACGCACGAATTTGGGCATTGGCTTAATTTAATACATACTTTTGAAGGTGGATGTGATGACCCAAATGGAGACTATGTTAGCGATACACCAAAAGAAGATACAGATTCTGGAGATGATGGATGCGTTGTCGGAGCCAGTGATTGTGGGAATTTGATTAACTATGAAAATTATATGGGATATGATGCAGCAGCAGGTTGTGCAAAAATGTATACTCAAGGGCAGATAAATAGAATGCTGGCAGCATTAGAACACCCAACAAGAAAACCATTGTGGCAAGCAGCTAACCTGATAGCTACAGGAGTAAATCTTACGGGAGCTTCGCTAATAGCAAATAATAATACTGTAGAAGAATCATTATCTAATAATGGAACCTTAGTAGATGATTCTTATGATATAGATATACAGGGAGGTACTTTTTCATTAAGTTCTGGAACATTAACAGAAGGAACACATTTTACATCAAGCCTTCCTCAAGGATTTTCAGCCAGTATAACGGTAATAAACAATACGAAATTAAGAGTAAAGTATAGTGGGGTCACTAATAATCATGGATCTGCTGATAACGCTTCAGGTACAATCACTCTTAAAAATGCTATTATTTCAGGAGGAACAAGTACGTTAAATTCTGATAAAGTAGTGTTTAATTTCTCATTTTATGATCCTTTTAAAGTCGTTTATGTAGATAATAGTGATCTTACAGTTGATGCTAATACGGTATGGAAACCATTTACAGATGCTAATATTCCATCCTTAGGCGGAGGAACAAATTACGGAGGATTATTTTATAATGCTTCTGGGCATCCAAGTGGTCAGCCTGCATTACAATTTGAAACCTATACAGCCGCAATGATTACTGTAGGAAGTACAAAAAATATTGCAAATTTACCAGCAGATACACCAATCAGTACTACCAGTAATTGGGTAAATGGAGGAGCATATCCTAATTTACATGATATTAGAACAAATTCATATACCAATTGGGATGGGCAAACTGGGTATGCAGGATTTAGATTTCTTAAAAATGCCAAAGAATACCACGGTTGGCTTCGATTCCAGGTAAATACTAGTGGAAACTCATATACATTATTGGATTATGCATATAGTACAGAGCCTTATGGTACTATTAAGGCAGGAAGTAAAGAATTAGGAGGAGCTCCTACCTGTAATGACGGTATCCAGAATGGAGATGAAACCGGAGTAGATTGTGGTGGATCATGTGAGCCTTGTAGCACGCCAATAACATACTGTGATTCTAACGGGAAAAGTGTATCAGACGAATATATTGGTAGAGTACAGTTAGGAACAATTGATAATACTTCTACAGGTTCTACCGGAGGTTATGGAGATTATACTTCGGTATCAACTACAGTATCTAAAGGAGCTTCTCATACTATTACCATTACACCAACCTGGAGATCAACAGTATATTCTGAAGGATATAGTGTATGGATAGATTATAACCAGGATGGGGATTTTGCTGATGCCGATGAGCAGGTATGGAGTAAAGCTGCTTCAAAAGATACTCCCGTAAGTGGTAGTTTTATGATCCCATCTAGTGCCAAAAACGGAAATACCAGGATGAGAGTATCTATGAAATACAATGGTATCCCAACAGCATGTGAATCTTTTGACTATGGAGAAGTAGAAGATTATACTATTACCGTAGGAACCGGAGGAGGATCTGATCCTACCTGTACAGATGGTATTCAGAATGGTGATGAGACCGGAGTAGATTGTGGGGGTTCTTGTGCTCCTTGTGCTACTAATGACGGAGTGGTGTATGTAGATGTAAATGATATTACTGTAAATTCTTCAAATACCTGGGATTTCTTTAGAATAGAAGTAGGAGACAATAGCGATTATGGAGCATGGTACACCAATAATTCGGTACGATTGGTTACGTATGATAAAGATGTTGTATGCGAAGGTAGTAGCAAAAATGTAACTATGCTTGCTGAAGGAGTAGAAGTTGGAACTTCTAGTAATTTTGTTGCAGAATCTCATAGTTATATTGTAAGTTCTTCTTCATATACCAATTGGAACGGTAACTCTGGTTATATAGGATTTACCTTCAAAATTAGTGGTAATACACATTATGGATGGTTTTATGCTACTGTAGCAAATGATGGATTATCCTACACTATATTAGATTATGCATATAACACTAATGCAGGTCAGGGATTGTTAACCAAAAGACCGGCAGCAGCAGGTCCGGAAAAAGCAGAGAACCTGGTTAAAGTATATCCTAACTCATTTACCGAAATGACCAATATAGACCTAACCAAATTAGGAAAACAAAGATTTAATATGAGTGTATATGATCTTTTAGGAAGACGTATTTATCACAAAAACTATGATAGAAACCCTGGGGTACTTCCTTTTGGAGGAGCAATAACCGAAAAAGGAAACTATTTCGTAAAAATAACATCCAAAGGAACTTCAGAAATACATACCATTGTAAAGAAATAACCTAATAAACCTGGTTGTAGATTAAACAATATGAAGCGGGTGTCAGTTATATGCTGTACACCCGTTTTTTATGTAGAAATACAATAGATTAGTTATCGATTGATCAGTAGTTTTTTAGAATATTTTTCACCTTGATTGTTATCAACAATAGCCATAATAAAACCCTTCTGGTAATGAATCTATATTAATTTCTGAGTTTTTTAACAGTACTTTTTTCTTTGTGTATGTATTTAAATGAGTTAATGTTATAAAGTTGAAATTTCCCCGTTTTATAACAATGTTTTTAATATGTAATAAATGCTATAATGCTATTTTATAGCATGTTTTTTTGTAGTTTTAAATTTTTATTCTACATTTGTAGAGTAAATTCTAATAACGTAGAACAATGCAATTATCAAAAACTGAAGAACAATTAATGCAATATCTCTGGAAATTAGAGAAAGCCTTTATGAAGGATTTATTAGATTCTTTTCCAGAACCTAAACCTGCAACTACTACTGTAGCTACACTATTGAAAAGAATGATTGATAAAGGTTTTGTGAATTATACGTTATATGGGAAATCAAGAGAATATTATCCATTAGTAAAAAAGACGGATTATTTTTCTAAACATGTAAATGGACTGATTAAGAATTTTTTTAACGATTCGGCTTCACAGTTTGCATCATTTTTTACATCAGAAACCAACTTGTCTACTACAGAATTAGAAGAACTTAAAAAAATAGTAGATAAACAAATCCAAAAACAAAAGCAATGATTGTATATATAATAAAATCGTCTCTTTGTTTAGTGCTATTATGGTCTTTTTACAAGCTATTTTTAGAACGAGAGAATATGCATCATTTTAAAAGATTTTACCTTCTTTTTACCTTATTTTTTGCATATACTATTCCGCTAATTACTATTACTTATGAAACAGATACAGTAATTAATCAGGAAAATATTCAACAACCTGTAAATCATCTAACCCTATCAGATAAAGCACAAGCAGAAGCCACACCTATAGACTATCTTTCGACAATTATATGGATTGTTTATGGTATAGGTGTTTTGATTTTTGCGGTTAGATTCATAAAAAACATATCCCATTTGATTAAGAAGGTAAGAAGAAATGAAAACCTGAAAGAGTCCTCACACATTAATGTGCTACTCACAAATTCTATTATTCCGCATACATTTTTACACTACATTTTTGTTCCCAAAAAAGAATTTCAGAAAAAAGCTATTCCGCAAGAAATATTATTACATGAGAAAACTCATGTACAACAAAGACATACTTTAGATATTCTGTTTGTAGAGATTTTTCAAGTGATTTTTTGGTTCAATCCAATATGGTTTTTAGTAAAAAAATCAATTAAGTTAAATCATGAATTTCTTGCAGATCAAAAAGTATTGAAACAACAGTTTTCAATACATCAATATATGGACCTACTCGTTAATTATCCAAACAGCTCTCATCAAGCTGTATTAGCGAGCCCTATCAATTATTCATTAACCAAAAAACGAATCGTTATGATGTCACAACAATTTTCTAAAACGAAAGCAACAACTCGATTGCTGTTGTTTCTACCTATCCTTTTAGGATGCATTCTTTTGTTTAACAATAAGATGGTAGCTCAACAAAAAAGTACAACAATCAGTACTACCGTAGCGCCAACTCACCCTGATAAAAAAATCAAAATTAGAGTTAGTGGAAAACAAATTAATATTAATGGAATTACCACCGATTTATCTGGTATGGCTGCCGTTATCGATAATGCTACAAAACAGTGGAAAGACCATGAGTTAACAGAGTTTCAATTTAGAGTCAAACTAGAAAACACGAATGATAAGTTTCTCAAAAAACTCAATAAGGAATATCGAAAAACGAGGTTGTATAAAGCTAATCCAGATGGGCATGATCTTATTCCACCTCCACCTCCGGCTCCACCAAAAATGAGAGCAAGTGTTGCTCCTGGGACTCCGCCTTCTCCTAAAGCACATAAAAAACTAAAAGTTCCAAAACCTCCAAAACCACTTAAGGCACCAAAAGTGTCAAAGCGTCCGAAAGCACCTTCTTATTCTCTGACAGAACTTGAAGAAATTGAAAGAGAAGCAGAACTTATAAAGGAAGAAGTAGAAAGAGATAGAAATGAACTCGCAGAACTTGCAGAAATAGATAAAACTATTGCAATAGAAAGAGCAGAGGAGGCAAGATATGAAGCAGAGCAAGTAAAAGAAGAAATAGCTGCCTTGGCAATGGAGAGAGCAGAAGTATCAAGACATAGAGCAGAACAAGCAAGAGCTATAGCGATGGAGCAGGCTGAGAAAGCCAGAGTAATTGCTATGGAAGAATCAAATAGAGCCCGGGAGCAATCTTATAAGATAAGAGAAGAAGCCATGAGAAATGCTGAAAGAGCAAGATTTGAAGCCGAAAAACAAGCTGTGATTCATGCAAAAATGAGGAGAGAAGAAGCGAAACGAGTTATGCAGCAAGCCGAGAAATCAAGAAAACAAGCAGAAAAAGCTCGTAGAAAAGCTATGGACGAAGTTAAAAGAGCTCGTGATGTAGTAAGAAAAGAGGCTATTACAGAAAGAAAAGAAGCACGAAAACGTATACAAGAAGTGAGAAAAGAACAACAAAAAGCTTGGGAAAAAAATCAAAAAGAGAATAATTAACGTATCCAGTTTTCCGATAGTTTTAAGAACGAAAACTCCCTAAAGGGAGTTTTTTTGTGCAACATATCGCTATAAACCAGCGTTATACTTATTATCAATCAAAAAACCCTTAGATGATGTTAAAACGTTTTTTTATTTTATGCTCTGGCGCAGATGCCAATATATTAGCAGATAGTTCTGATGGAGAACAGAATAAATATGCTGGTATCGGAGCAACAGTTTTCTTTACAGCAGTAATGGCTTTTATTGCTGCCACCTATGCCCTATATACCGTATTTGATACTTATTTTACTGCTATCTTCTTTGGTTTAATCTGGGGATTATTGATCTTTAATCTGGATCGATTTATTGTATCTACTATTAAGAAGAAGGATAATTTTATGGATGAACTTCTACAAGCTTCACCAAGAATTATTTTGGCCGTAATTATTGCGGTTGTCATTTCTAAACCGTTAGAATTAAAAATTTTTGAGAAAGAAATTGACCGTGTTTTGCTTGAGCAAAAGAATGATTTTACTTTAGCAAATAAAGAGCAAATAGCGACACAATATACTCCGGCAATTGCTGCAATTGATTCTGAAATTAATACACTTAAAGAGGAAGTAAAAACCAAAGAAACCGAGGTTAACGATCTTTATGAAACCTATATTGCTGAGGCAGAAGGACGAAAAGGTACTGAGATTATTGGAAAAGGCCCTGTATATAAAGAAAAACGTGAGAAACATGATGCAGCTTTGGCAGCATTAGTCGAATTGAAAAAAGCAAATACAGAGAAAATAACTGCCTTAGAAATTCAAAAAACAGAATTGACTGCCGACTATGATAATCAAGTGGCTACTTCTCAACCTATTATTGATAATTTTGATGGGTTAATGGCTCGGGTAAACGCCTTAAATGAGCTACCTTGGTTACCTTCATTTTTTGTCTTTTTATTATTTCTAGCCATAGAAACTTCACCTATTTTTGCAAAATTATTCTCTCCCAAAGGAGAGTATGACTTTAAATTAGAAGATATAGAAGGAGAAATAAAAATATGGGTTGCGCAGAAAGAAGATCAACGAAAAGTGTTATTAGAAACAGATCATACAATTAATGATAGAGTATATGGTGACCTTTCTGAAGAAGAGGAATTATATGCATACAAGAAAAAGATCGCCCGGGAAATGATGAAAAAACAACAGGATGCTTTTTATAAAAAGCAAACCGGGATCTTATAAATTTGATACACCAAAATAAAAATAGACCTCGCAAGCTTATACTATAGCTTACGAGGTCTGGTCGTTTAATAATATTTTTATATAATATTATCTATAAAAAAAGGTTGTGAATACATATTCTTTATCTTATGACAGGTGTTTTGTACTTCTAACTCAACCTTATTTCCCCTGATCATTTAGAAAAAAATAACACAACCTTTTTTCTTTAAGTGGTATCGAAATTTAGTTTTTAATAACCCTTTTATTAGATTGGAGATTAAGAATATATTGGCCAACAGGCAATCCATTAACATCAATCAAAACAGAATTAAGACCCATTAGTATATCATTTGTACCTCTTGGAATTGGAGAAGCAAAAGGATCTTCTTGTATAAGTTCTTCTCTGGGACCAACAATAAATTTAACAACTACTTTTTTAACAATTTCTCCACAAAGCCTTACTATCGATATTAATTCTTTTAAACCTATTATTGTATATTTTTTATTCAAATAATATCGCATTTTTAGACACATTCAATTGTGCTAATTGATTATTATTTGCATCTAATCGTTCTAATTGTGTACACCCTGATATATTTGGATTAGTCAACTGATTTTGACTAACATCCAAGTACTGTAATTTTGTGTTTTTTGTTAGATGTAAAGTGGTTACCTTATTCTTAGGAATAGTAAGGTATTTTAAATTTACAAAATGTTCTATTCCAGTAAGATATTTGATATTCTTATTTACAGCTTTTATGGATAAAGCTTTTTCTGCTTCTTACTTACTTTTACTTATGTTTGTATCGTTATTGGTATTTATTGATGATGCTAGTAAAGCATTTTTAAAATTAGCATCAAGGATATGAATATTTTGCGCATAAGAGGTTAGGGTAAAGCATAGTAGTATACCCAATAAAATATTTTTTTTCATAAGTACAAATGAGTTAGTTTTAATTTGATAAATAGCTAATAGAATTTGTTTTTTAGGCTATGTATTGAGGGTGTTTTTTGGTTATTAATCAAATTTTGTATAGATCTATTGGTTCAAATTTAAAACAAAGGTAAAAGCGAAGACTATGCAATAACAAGAGGTGTAACTTATGATTTATAAATCTTGATCAGTATATTTATAAATTTTAACTATTGTTTTTAATTTCAAAATGCTTTTTATTAGGGCGTTTAGTTTTTTTAAGAAAATTTTGTGGTTTGTTATCAAAATCATATATTATTCATATGGTTATCCCTTATCTTGTCAATAATTTTTAACTAGGTATTTTGAATATAAGAATGAAGAATGTTTATAGTATTGTTTTAATTTTTATGAGCTTGGTCTTTCTCTCCAATGAGGGATTGAGTATGACGAAAAAAAATAGAATTAGTGAAAAACAATATTCAGTTTCAGATTCATTAATGCATAAAACCTATAATGAATTACGATCACTTTTTATTAAACACTATAAAGACTCAGTTTTAGTAAAAAAAATATCGAATACATATCTTACCAGAGCAAAGAAAGACAAGGATAGTATTGAAATAGCAAATGGATATCAAATATTCTTTGAAATGAATATAAATAATCCAAAAGTAGCTTTGGCATACACAGATTCTATGATTGTTGTTACCAAAGGCGTAAAAAATGAATTCTACCCTGCAAGAGGTTATCTTTTAAGAGGCTATCTTTTACAAAAATTAGAGCGATATAATGAAGCTTTAACTTCATATTTAATTTCGAAGAAACATGCAGAGATCAATAATAATATTGGTCATATCATCGCTATAACACATAATATTGCAATACTCAAGACCATTTTGGGAAAAGATAAAGAATCGTTAGAAATCTATAAAAAGAATTTAGACCTCCTATCGACACAGGATACTATGGGTAAATTTAGGTCACATTATATAGCTACTCTCTGTAAACTGTCGGATAGTTATAATTTATTTAAAAAGTATGATACTGCACATTTCTATTTGAAAAAAGGGATTACATCGACTCTATCAGGAGATATCCCACATTTCTATTCTGAGTTACTTTCATCTTACGGAGTTAATAGTTATTATAGAAAAGAATATAACATAGCACAGGATAGTTTAAAAAAGTCTTTATCTCTTTCCAGAAAGACTCCGTATACTAATATACTTATTACCTATTTATATTTAGGAAAAACACTGCTAGAACTAGAACAGGAAGAAGAAGCTATTGGGTATTTTAAAAAAATAGACTCTGCCGTACATGCTTCTAACTATATATTAGAAACTAGAGAAGCATTTACATTCCTTATAGATCATTACAAGAAGAAAAATGATAAAGCGAATCAGCTAAGAATTATGGAAAAACTGATAAAACTAGATAGTAGTTTTTCTGTAAAGTATAAAAAACTAAATATAAATATTGTAAAAAAATATGATAACGTACAACTTATCAAAGACAAAGAACGATTAATAGATAGTATTAAAAATCATAGTAGAACAACCATAAACCAATTATGGGTTTTTGGTGGATTAACTATCGTATTGATAAGTCTGGGGTATTTATATTATTACAAAAAAAGAAAGAAAAGCTATGAAAAAGTATACGAGGAAAAACTTCTAAATGCAGAATATCTAAACAAAAAGAAAACACAGAAGACAAAAGATATTGAAATCGCACCAGAATTAAGAGATGATATTTTAAAGAATTTAGAAGAGTTTGAGAAAAATAAAACTTTTTTAAAAAATGGTTTAACATTAGCCATAGTTGCCAAAAAACTAAAAACAAATTCTACATATTTATCCAGGATTATCAATATGGATAAAGAAAAAAACTTTGCCAACTATATTAATGATTTACGTATTGAATATTGTATACAGCAAATCAAAAATGACAAAAAATTTAAACACTATTCTATAACATCTATGGCAAAAGAAGTAGGTTTTAATAATATTCAGTCTTTTGTTAAAGCCTTTTATAAGCAAAATGGATGTAACCCTGCTGAGTATATAAAAGATATTGAAAATAAGTAGGTTACAATAGTAATGTGCTTAAAAAAGTAACTACATATTTATAAATCTTACCCAGAACATATAAAAAATGTATATAATAATTAATGTTTGATAGCTACATTTACATTATCACAAAGTTCAAATTAACTCATCATGAAAACGAATAAAAAAGTAAAACTCGAATTAAAAAAAATTAATGTAACCAAACTTACCGATTCTAATATTGCCAGAATAAAAGGAGGAGACAAGCAAAATCTTGTTGAAGTTGACGGGACAGTTGGCAGTTTAATATCTCGTATTATAAATGGCGTGAATCATTCATGTAATTAGGTAATAAGATCTTATTATTTACTATAAATATTCTTTATAACTAATAGAAACCTTCTTTGATCATAGAACTTTTTTTGATTAAAACTTACGATCGGGATGATAAGCTTCTAGACTCAAAGAAGGTTTTTGATCAGAAATTATTTCTGAAACCAGTTTCCCTGTAGAGGTTCCCATAGTCCAGCCCATCATAGCATGCCCGGTAGCAATAGTAAGATTATTGCAAGTACCAGACTTACCAATATAGGGTAACCCATCTGGAGAAACAGGCCTAAGACCAGAGGTAGCTGCCGCTTTTTCTGCATTAGAAAGTTTAATATCGGGATAGTATCGCTGTGTGGCGTTTGCGATAGTTTCTACTCTCACCTTATTAATTGCATGATTGATACCTGCTATTTCCATAGTGCCGGCAAATCTGGTAAATCCCTGCATTGGGGTTACTGCAATTTTTGCTTCTGTCAGTATAGCTGGCATGGTTATTCCTAAATCTCTTTCAGAATTAATGCGATATCCTTTTCCGGCTTCAAGTAACAGTTTGATCCCTAGTTTTTTGCTTAGCAAATTCGACCAGGAGCCTGCTGCTAATACAATTTCATCTGCTGTGTACGATGTATTCTTAGTACGTATCGAAGTAATTTTATTGTTTTCTATATGAATATCTTCTACCTTTTGATTCTTATGAATTGTTACCCCAGAAGCTTCAAGAAAAGCTTTCATTTCATCCATAAAGGTTTGTGGAGTAGTATGCCAATCACATTCGTAAAGAACTGCTCCTTTTGCCTGTAATTGTACATTAGGTTCTATTTGTTTCAATTCATCAAATGAAAGTTCTTTTACGGGCAATCCTTCTTTGATTGCGATCCTGCCAACATGAATTTCTTCTTCGAGCATTTTTTCAGTTTGGCAGAGCATTAAAAGCCCCTTTTTTTCTAACTGAAACGTAAAATTTTCATCAGATCTGATTTCAGAATACAAATCTCTACCTAATATTGCAATATCTTTTATGGCGGCAATACCTCGATTTACGTTTTTTACCGAGCAAGATTTATTAAATGCCCACGTCCAACGTAAGAAATCCGAATTAAGACGAGGTTTTATAAATAATGGACTAGTAGGGTTAAACATCCATTTTAATCCTTTTTTCATTACACCTGGTGCTGCAAGAGGGATGATATGACTTGGCGAAAGATAGCCTGCATTAACGTAAGAAGCACCAGAATCCATTGCAGATTGATCAATTACAGTAACATGGTGCCCTTCTTTATGTAAATAATATGCAGAACATAATCCTATGATCCCGCCTCCTATGATAATAACTTCTTTGCTCATAATTGTAATACACTTAGACAAGCTTAGTGTGGTATTCTGTTGTGTTTACTTAGTATTTTATTATGTCTTATTTAGTGTTAACTAAATAACCTGAAAACCATGTGCATAAGGATCATCTTCATCATCAATAATGATAGTATTGTATCCATAAACTTTTGCCCAGCCCTGAATACTTGGGATAATAGCTTTTATGTCACCTAATTGTGTTTCTTCTTCGATTCTACCTATGAATGTACTTCCGATAAAACTTTCATGGATGAATTCTTCTCCCGGTTGTAGCTTTCCTTTGGCATATAATTGTGCTATTCTTGCAGAGGTTCCTGTTCCGCAGGGAGAACGATCAATAGCTTTGTCTCCGTAAAAAACAGCATTTCTACCCGACGAATCAGGATTGATAGGATCTCCTGTCCAAAGCATATGACTCACATCTCTAATCGTATCATTTTCTGGGTGAATAAATGCGTTGGGATATTTTTTGTTAATACGATCACGTACCACTTGAGAATACTGTATTAACTTACTTGCTGTAAAATTATGAACCCCACTAAAGTTTTTTTGAGGATCTACAATAGCATAAAAATTTCCACCATAAGCAACATCAAAAATCAGTTTACCTAATTCTGGGCATTCTATAGTTAGACCTTCTGCTGCCAGATATGATTTTACATTTTTGAGTTTTACCCAATCTACTTTTTTATTGGTTTGCTGGTATTCTATTTCGACCAGACCCGCCGGAGCTTCCATTCTAATTTTTCCAGGAGTTTTGGGTTGTATCAACCCTTCTTCTATAGCTATGGTTATGGTTCCAATAGTACCATGACCACACATAGGAAGGCATCCAGAGGTTTCTATAAATAGAATAGAAAAATCATTGTCAGGGTGGTGGGGTTCGAATAGAAAACTACCACTCATCATATCATGTCCTCTGGGCTCATACATTAATCCTTTTCTTATCCAATCATATGTGTTGAGGAAATGTTGACGTTTTTCGCTCATTGTTTTTCCAATGAGATCAGGTCTACCCGTTGTAACTACTCTTACCGGATTTCCGCAAGTATGAGCATCGATACATTTAAAAGTGGTTCTAGCCATTTTTTGCTTTTTCGATATAAGTATTAATTCTATTTTCTAAGATGGAAAGCGTAACTGTACCTTGCTCAAGAATAATTTCATGAAATTCTCGGATATCAAATTTATTTCCCAAAGCTGCTTCAGCTTTTTTACGCAGTTCTCTAATTTTTAATTCACCAATTTTATAAGACAAAGCCTGACCTGGCCATGAAATATATCGATCGGTTTCTGTATGTATTTCATGCAATGATAATGCTGTATTCGAAGACATAAAATCGATGACTTGTTCCCGTGTCCATCCTTTGGCATGGATTCCTGTATCTACAACTAAACGACATGCTCGCCACATTTCATAGGTGAGTTTCCCAAATTGTTCGTAAGGAGTAGTATACATTCCCATTTCCTCTGCCAGAAACTCAGCATATAATCCCCAGCCTTCTCCATATGCTGATAGATATAAATCTTTTCTAAATTGAGGTATGCTATCTCCTAATTCGTTATTTAAACTGCCTTGTAGATGATGTCCGGGTACTGCTTCATGCACGGTAAGCGATGGTAGTGTATATAGGGTTCTGCTGGGTAAATCATAAGTATTTACCCAATAATATCCTGGATCGGTACTATTCGCTTCTGTTCCTACATATCGACCACTGGTGTATTTTGGAGCAATAGCATCTGGTACAGGGGCTACTCCATATGGTTTTCTGGGTAATGTCTTAAAAAAACGAGGTAATTGTTCATCAGCTCGCTTAGCCATGTCTCGGGCAATCATGAGTAATTCTTCAGGCGTTTTTGCATAGAATTGCTCATCGGTGCGAAGAAATTTAAAAAAGTCCAAAAAACTACCCTGAAAATTAAGTTCTTTTATTATTACTTGCATTTGCGCTTTTATTCTGGCGACTTCTTTTAATCCGATATTATGAATCTCATCTGCGGTATATGTTGTACTTGTCGTATAAAAGTTAATCCTGTTTTGATAATAAGCTTCTCCATTTGGAGTCTGAGATACACCAATAGCGGTTCTTGTTTTAGGTAAATATTCGGTTTCAAAGAATGTCTTTATTTTTTTAAACTGTGGGATAACCTTATTTTTAATGACCTCTTTTGCTGCAGTATGTATCGAATCCTTTTGAGCCTCGGTTAAAACTTCTGGTAAATCTTTAAAAGGAGAATAGAAATAACTGTTTTCAATACTATCAACAATATGATCGTTATATGTTGATTCATATCCTTTAAAAATGACTCTTGGTTGAGAAACTCCTTTTTCAAGGCCTTCTCTTAGGTTTATAAAATGTTGATCAACGAATTCGGGGATTGCATTAAGTTTGTTTAGATATTTTTTTACCTGTTTGTAATTAGCCAATGGTCTAACCATATAATTGAGATTGCTATGAAATCCAGAATCAGATAATAAGGGATTGAGATAGGCTTCAAACTCATAAAAATCAACAGTTCTTTGCAAAGTGAATTTTAACAACTCAAGAGATATTTTATCAGTCTCTTTGAGTAGGGTAGCATCAATACTATTTAGTTCTTCTATCTTTTTTTGAGCAAAATCAGCTTCTTTTTTGAAATATTCTTTGGTAAAAAGACCTAGAGGATATGCCTCTTTATCATATCCTTCTCTTTCTTCAATTTCTGTAGTAATTTGATGTAATAAAGTTGATGGGTCTTTCTGTTTCTGTTCTTTACAACTAAAACAGAAAAACAATATTAGCATTGCTATGATTTTGAAAAATTTCATTCTAAATGAGTATTAACTTTTTTAGTATTGATTATAAAAAATCAGATTTTAGCATCTGTATGTTTACCATTAACCAGCCTGGAAATCCCTAAAGGGTTTTCATTCTTAAGTTCGTCTGGTAATAAATTATTAGGCCAGCTTTGATAGCTAAACGGACGCACCCATCGTTTAATAGAGTGAATACCGACTGCTGTGAACCTACTATCTGTTGATGCAGGATATGGACCACCATGTAGCATAGATGGGCATACTTCTACTCCTGTAGGAACCCCATTAAAGATGATTCTTCCTACCCTGTTTTGTAATGCATCAATTACTGTACTGTATTGTAGTGCTTCTTCGTTTTCTGCAATTATGGTTCCTGTAAGTTGCCCTTCTAGGGTGTTAATTATAGCTTCTAATTGTTCAATATCCTGGCATTGCACAACCATAGAGAATGGTCCAAATACTTCTTGATGTAAGGTTGTGTTTTCTAAAAATGTTTTTCCTTCTACTGTGGTAACCGTTTGCCTTGCATAATTTACAGCAACATCACTATCAAGTTCTGCGGTGACAGATAGTCCACTTTGCTGCAATGCATTTGTTTTGTTTCTTTCAAAATTTCCAATTATGTTGGGATGCAACATACAAGAAGGTTCAATTTTTACAATTTCTTCAGAAAGTGTAGTTATAAAATGAGTTAAGGCTTCTCCTTTAACACCTATGAGCAAACCGGGATTTGTACAAAACTGGCCAGCCCCTAGCGTTATTGATTTTGCATAGGTTTTAGCCAAATCGACTCCTTTTGTAGTTGTTGCTTCAGGTAATAAAACTACAGGGTTTATACTTCCCATTTCTGCAAATACCGGGATTGGTTCTGGTCGTTTTGAAGCTAAATCAAATAAAGCTCTACCTCCTCTAATGCTTCCTGTAAAACCAACGGCTTTTACTTTGGGGTGTTCTACTAATTGAACACCTACTTCAATTCCTGAGTTATTGAGGTTAGAAAATACGCCATTTGGCATTCCTGTTTTTGTGGCTGCTTTGATAATTGCGGCAGATACTAATTCTCCGGTTCCTGCATGCATAGGATGTGATTTTACAATAACAGGACATCCTGCAGCAAATGCTGCGGCAGTATCACCTCCTGCTGTAGAGTAGGCTAAAGGAAAATTACTTGCTCCAAAAACAACGACAGGCCCCAGAGGAACCAGCATTTTACGAATGTCTTGCTTAGGAATAGGACTGCGATCCAAATCAGCAGTATCTATAGAAGCTTCTACCCATGAACCCTCGGCTACTAAATTGGCAAAAGCTCGTAATTGCCCTATTGTTCTGCCTCGTTCGCCTTTTGCTCTTCCTTCGGGTAAACCGGTCTCTGACCTATATGTGTCTATTAGAAGATCATCTAAAGCCAGGATCTCATCGGCGATTGCATTTAGAAATTCTGCCTTTTTAGCACCAGAAACCTTTCTAAAAACTTCAAAAGCTTCTGAAGCTAATGCTACTGCTTTTTCAATTTCTTCTTCCGAAGCTTCAAAAAATGTATGTTTATTTTCAATATTCAACTTAGGGTTAAAAGTCGTGTAGGTTTTACTCCCTATAGCCGAAAGTTGATTTCCTATATAGTTTTTGCCTGTTATCATAATTTCAAAATGATTTAATGTGAAAATAGATCAATTTCTAATGAAAGGATGATGCTGTCTTTATTATTGTTTGATACATCACTGTTAAAGACTAATCTATTAATTCAATGTTTTTGTATTCGGGTAATTGTGGTCTTTTTTTTAGACTATTTTCAATAATTTCTAATACTTTTTTACGTTCATTTCCAACCAGTGGTAGTCTGGGAGGGCGTATATATTCTGTACCGATTCCGGTAGCTACTTCTGCCAGTTTTATGTTTTGTACTAATTTAGGGTTTATGTCTAACTCCAGCAAAGGTAAAAACCAACGATATATAGCTATGGCTTCTTTAATTCGACCAGCTTTCTGAAGCTCATAAATAGCTACAGTCTCTTCTGGGAAAGCATCTACTAACCCAGCAACCCAACCATCTGCACCCATCAATAAACTTTCGAGAGCTAATGTATCTACTCCACTTAGGATTTTTAATCGGTTGCCAAAACGATTTTTAATTCGTGTTATATTAGAAATATCTCTTGTAGATTCTTTTACGGCCTGTATATTATCTAATACTAATAGCTCTTCAAACATATCCAAAGAGACTTCTATTTTATAATCAACAGGGTTGTTATAGATCATTATAGGTAGATCTGTGCTTGTGGCCACCTCTTTAAAATACACTATAGTTTCTCGGTTGTCTGCTTTATATCGCATTGGAGGGAGCATCATCAAACCACTAGCCCCATCTTCTTTTGCGTTTTTAGCAGCCTCAATTGCTCCTTTTGTGGTTTGTTCTGCAATATTAATGATAACCGGAACTTTGTTTTTAACAATATCAACAGTGGTTCTAACCAAAATTCTTTTTTCATCATCACTTAATGTACTTGCTTCACCTAAAGTTCCGCCCAAGATAATTCCATGAACTCCAGCTTTAAGTTGGGCGTTGATATTAATTTCGAACATTTTTAAATCTAGTGTATCGTCTTTTGTGAATTTTGTAGTCACTGCAGGCATTACACCTTTCCATTCTATAGCCATATTTAAATTTTTTCAAAGATATTATGAAACCAATGAAAGATACATTGAGAAATTATCTATATATGATACTATATTACCTTTTATTGTTAATATATGCATAATTATGATTAATATTGATTCATAGATGAATTAGAAATGAAAGCTTTACCATTTAAAATACCGAAATCCTCGACTGACACCTTAATCGTTCAGGAAGATAGGGAAGTTGTTTTTTATGATAAATTTCATCAACATGAAGAGATACAGATATCAATTATAATATCTGGAGAAGGAAGCTTAATTGTAGGGGATACGATTACCGATTATAAAGCTAATGATATTTTGATTTTTGGGAGTAATGTCCCCCATGTATTAAAGAGTGCTTCTTCTTCGGTGAAATCGTATATGGTTTCACTTTTTTTTACCAAAGAATCTTTTGGAAATATATTTTTTAAACTTCCTGAATTTAATGATTTATCAGGTTTTTTTAGGAACTCTGTATATGGGATCAAGGTGCTTTCTAAAAAGGAAAAGTTAAAAAAACAGTTTTTGAAAATTGTTGAGAAAAAAGAAAAATTAGATCGTTTTACCATTTTTTTGAAGATCTTAAAAATACTGAAGACATCAAAAACCGAAACCATATCATCGTTCATTTCAAAAAGGGCATATACAGATAATGAAGGAAAGAGAATGGCAAAGGTTTTTCAGATAGTAATGAATGAGTTTAATAGGGATTTTTCTCTAAAAGAGATAGCTGATCTGGCTAATATGACACCAAATGCTTTTTGTCGATATTTTAAACAACGTACCAATAAAACTTTTTTTCAGTTTTTGATCGAGGTACGAATTGAGAATGCGTGTAGATTAATATCCAGGGAATCAGATATTACCATTTCTGAAGTTTCTTATCGCAGTGGTTTTAAAAACCTCTCTAATTTTAATAGAAAATTTAAGGAAATAAAAGGAATGACTCCTTCTGATTATAAAAAAAGGTTGCATGAACCAAGTTTTAGTTAATCTTAATTTCTTTTTCGAGGATGATCATATGTTTACATTGAATTCCGTTTTCAAAAATTGGTTTATCGTAATTAGTAATAAAGAAATCTTTTTGAATACTACAAATCCCAAACCCTTCTTTTTGATATAAAGCTAGCTGCTTAATACTTGAATTGCCTGTGCCAATAACGATTTTCTCATATTTGGATTTTGATGCTATTTGATCAATATGCCTCAATAATTGTTTACCATACCCTTTATTCTGGAAAGATTCATTAATTACTATATTTTTTATTTCTATGGTGGTTGGTGTCAATTCTTTTAGCACGATACTTCCAATAAGTCTAGAGTTTAATTTTGCAATATAACATTGCCCTGTCTTTATATATTCTTCTATTTGATTTCTTGATGGATCGGCTAATTCAAGTAGTTCAAAAGGGACCTTGTGATTATCATTTACTTGTTCTATCGTCAATTTTTTTTCGCCTCCTGATTTTTTTACATTCATCTTTGAGGTTAAAAAATAACAGGTATTTCAAAGTGTATTGATTCTCCCGCTTCGTCACCATCTCCTTCTCCCGGATTGTTATGAACGATTAGTTTACCAGTTTTTATATTGTTTGAATCAAATGTTAAAGTAGTCGAAAACATTACGGGGCCACTTTTCATCCAATCACCATCTGCGCTTAATATCCCTTTTGCCAGTTCATTTCCTTTGTCATCTATTAATTGAACCCATCCAAGTTCTCCTTCACTGGCAAACCAAACCCCTTCAGAATTCACTTTTATTTCGATAGGTGAGCTTATTTGATCATTTGGCTTAATGTTTAGTGTAGGATATTTAATTGGTTTAGATTCTTCTTCTGTTAGTGTAGTATTTTCTTTATTTACTCGCCGAGGTTCAGAGTTTTTACTTTCTTGAGAGTTTGAATTGTCTTTACAAGAATTCAGAGAAACATGAACGATGCAGATAAGTAGGATATAGATTATGTTTAATTTTTTCATATTATTTTTTGTTGATAACGACATTTCGGCGATAAAAGGTGATCTTATTTTTTATTGATAGCCATGATTTGTAAATATTGTTTTGGTGTCAATATTATTTCTATCAATATTTCTTAGCAATACAATTTTATGAAAATTTAATTGAAATATTTACTTGGGTGACACATAAAATTTCTGAAAAGAGGGATTTGTCATTATTACCAAAAAGGATAGAATACATAATGATGATTCATTATGTATTCTTTAAAAGATTGTTATACTATTGATTTTGTGCTTAGAATAGATTTTTCAGGATTCTAATTGCTGCTCTTTAATATTTTTAGTGATTTCAGATTTTACTTTTCCTGTATGCGCTGTCGTTTTATTTTCTATTAGCATAATTTTACATTCCTCTGTTGAAGAAACTCTATGATTAATACCATGTTTTACAATAAACAAATCTCCCTGATTCATCATAAAAGGATCTTGTCCTTCTATTTCAAAAAGTAGGCTTCCTTCGATAATGTAGAAGAGTTCGTCTTCATGCTCATGGTTATGCCAGGGTACTTTATCACCTTTTATTTTTGCTAACTTAACATAGGTATCATTAACTTCTCCAATTATTTTTGGAGAGAAGTAATCTGTAATGTCTTTAAATTTTTCTATAAGTTTCATATTGTCTTCATTTTTATTAATGTGATTTCATTATTGTATATATACATTGCGCTGATATGAATAATTATTTCATTTTTGATGTATTTTAAACCCCATTCCTTCTTTAATAGTATTAATTGATATACAACCCATTTCTGCAATCTTGAGTAATTTTTTTAAAACTACCGGATCACTGCATTTTTTATAAGATACATCAAGGCGTATATCTGTAAAACGTTTAGGTAAATCTTCGCTTTTAGTTGCGATAACATCAACCTGAAACCCTTCAATCTCGAAATTTCTGGATTGTGCTGCGGCAAAAAATGTACTACAAAAACAGCCACCAATACCGGTCAATAAATATTGACCTCCCATTAACCCACTGCCACCACCACCTTGGCTTATTGGTCGATCTACAATAACTTTTATAGTGTCATTGTTTAATTGCATTGCTGTATTTGATATTTGTTCTAGTGTTATTCGAATTGCTTTCATTTCATTTTTTTAATTAAAAAATTATGCTAATTGCTCAATGTAGCTTTTTACAGCTATAAGGTATTCGTCTAATATTTTATCATTATTATATACTTTTCTAATACCTCTTACTCCCTCAAAAGCACTTATCAGAAAAATGGCAGTTGCAGATGTATCCACATTTTTTCTAATTTCACCCTTAATTTTGCCTTGCTCTAATAGATTGACCATGATCTCCTGCCAATGATCGATTATATCCCTAAGCATTTCTCTAAATGAACTTTCTGAATATCCTATTTCATTAATCAAGTTATTTGCAGGGCAACCTAAATCTTTTTCCAAATCAGAATACCCCTCGATACGCTTGATAAAGACATCATATAATAATGGTATTATAGGTGCGTTATCCAGATTTTTGAGAGGAGCAACCATTCTTTCATAAACTCTTTTCCTTACGGTAAGGTCAATTACTTTTTCTCCAATACTTCTCTTGCTTTTAAAATGATGATAAAAAGCACCTTTAGAAAGCCCTGTCCCCTTTATTATTTCTGGAATACTGGTTTTATTATAACCATGTTTATAGAATAGTTCAAAAGCACTATTAATGATCAAATTTTGAGTTTCTCTGGACTTGATTTTTTGGTTCATATGACAAATATAAAAAAACATTCATATCAGTATGTTTTTTAAATTCATGCTTATTTTTTTTAATGTTACTTGAATATTCTAGTGTAAGTCACAAAAAGAGATAGCGATATGACTATATAGTCATATCGCTATCTCTTTTATGAAGTATTATGGATATTATGTATGTGTACTAAAGATGAATTATTTATCGATAGGTTTATGGGTACTTATTGCAATTCTGTTCCATGCATTTATATTTATTACAGCCATTATTATTTGGGATACATATTTTTCATCAAATTTTTCAATGGCTTTTTGATATGTTTTGTTTGTTAATCCATTATTATGAATCATTGTTACTTCTTCGGTAATTTGTAGAATAACTTTTTCTTCTTCTGTAAATATATCGGTTTCCTGCCAGGCATTGAGTAAAAAAATACGCTGTTGGGTTTCTCCGTTTTCGAGAGCATCCTTGGTATGCATGTTTATGCAAAAGGCACAGCCGTTTAGTTGCGATACTCTTATGTTTATAAGTTCTTTGTGAATATCACTTAACTGGCTTTGTTGTACATAATTTCCCAGGGCGTACATGGCTTTATAGGCTAAAGGCTCACTTGCATCAATTTGAATTCTTTTTTCCATTGTTTTAATATTTGAATTTGATGTAAAGGTATTTGCCGTCGTCAAGAAAAAACTTAAACTGGTTTAAGAACGTTTTTTATTTCTGATTTCACTTACATATTCTGGTGTAAGTCCTAAAAAAGAAGCAATTAAATATTGAGGGACTCTTTGGGTAAATTCGGGAAAATGTTCTGTGAACTGAAAGTAGATTTCTTCTTTAGAAAGATCAAGGAAATACTTCATTTTGATTAGAGCTGCACCATATGAAATTTGATAAAGTACTCTAAAATACTTTTCGAGTTTAGGAAACTCATATAATAATTCTTCTTGTTTATCGTAAGAGATAGAAAGGATTTTTGTGTTTTCGACTGCCTGAATATAAAAGTCTGTTATACTTTGGTTATGATAGGCCAAAAAATCTGTCATCCACCAATTCTCAATTGCAAATTGAATAGTTCGCTCTGTTCCTTTATCATTGATATAAAACATCTGAAGGCACCCGTCTACTACAAAATGATTGAAATTACATAGATCTCCCGCCTTAACAATAATTTCTTTTTTCTTTACGCTACACAAATCAAAGAAGGTTAGTATTCTTTGAAAATCTTTTTCGTCAATGTTGACAAACGTATTGATATGTTCAAAAAATTGCGTAGCCATTTTGTTTTCAATATTAAGTTTTCCAGTTACTTTCCTAAAAACGACAAGTTTTTTTCTTGCCTTATTAATTAAAGGTTAAAAGGTAGTTGATTTAAATCTACATTTCCTCCTGAAACAATAATACCTATTTTCTTGTCTTTAAAAATGTTTTTCTCTTTTAACATGGCTGCCAACGCTACAGCAGAAGATGGTTCTGAAACAATTTTTAAACGTTCCCAAATTAGTCTCATGGCTTCTACAATTTCTTCTTCTGTAACTCGTATTATCTTTTTTACATATTGTTGGATTATAGGAAAATTTTTATCTCCTAATTGTACTCTAAGCCCATCTGCAATAGTATTTGTGGTCAAATTAGATTCAATAATTCCGCTTTGTAGAGATCGATATGCATCATCAACCTCAAAAGGTTCGCCCCCGATTATTGTACAATCATTTCCAAAATAAAGAGCAGATAAAGCTGTCCCAGCGATTAAGCCACCACCACCAACTGGTGTAAATACATAATCTAAATCAGGTTGTTTTTCTAACAGTTCTTTACAAGCTGTTCCTTGTCCCAGGATAACGTTACTATCATTATAGGGATGTACAAAAGTAGCTCCTTCTTTTTGTGAGATTTCTATGGCGGTATTTTCTCTTGCTACTAGTGTAGGTTCGCATTCGATGATATTTCCCTGATAACCTTTTACCGCATCTTTTTTAACCTGGGGAGCATTAGAGGGCATTACTATAAATGCCTTGATGCCCAATTTTAGAGCTGCAAGAGAAAGTGCCTGTGCAAAATTCCCCGAAGAATGCGTAACAACACCTTTTTGTTTCTGTTCCTCGGTAAGTTGCATAATTGCATTTGTAGCTCCTCTCATTTTAAACGCTCCTGTTTTTTGAAAGTTTTCACATTTAAAATAAAGAGTTGCTCCTGCTATCTCATCAATTAATCGAGAGCTAAACACAGGTGTTTTATGAATATAGGGTTCAATTCTTTGATGGGTTTGAATCAGATCTTCTTTTTGCATGAATTTAGTATTGAATCTAGTTGAGAATTAGAAAATTTTGCATCAAATACTTATTTTAATGGCTTTACTCTTCAAATCTAAGATTATATTTTATCTATAACTATCGAATTGATAGTTGTTTTTTGATTTCAGGATCACACAATCCCCATTTTCTTTAATAAGAATGAAGCATTCATATTCTGGCAAATCCCATCTTTAAATTTATAATCAAAGAATAACTCGTCATTTACAATTTGAGCATCAAAAAAACGATTTTCTACTTGATGTAATTCTGATGCAATCTCACAAAGACTTAGATCATGTGTTGCTATAATACCTGTTGCTTTTGCCTTAACCAGTTTTTCTACAAATTTACGGGATCCTGCTGCTTTGTCTTTGCTATTGGTACCTTTTAGGATTTCATCGAGGATGATAAAGTATTCATCTTTCTCCAGAGCATTTACAATTTTTTTAAGCTGTGTTAATTCTGAAAAGAAATAAGAGGCGTCATCACTTAATGAGTCTGACGTTCTCATACTACTTATCAATTTGATAGGACGATATTCACATGATTTTGCGCAAATAGGTAGTCCTATGTTTGACATCACAATTTGTAAAGCAACGGTACGCAAAAACGTACTTTTTCCGGCCATATTAGCTCCCGTAATGATTAAAAACTGCTCCTTGTCTACGGTGATGTCATTATCTATTCTTTTATGAGCATTAAGCATTGGGTGCCCCAGTTCTTTGGCTTTGAGTATACTATTGTTTGATGTTATTTTTGGATATACATAATCGGGGTGATTAAAGGTAAAATTACCAAGAGAGTTATACGCATCAAAAAAGGCAATAACCTCGAACCATTGTGCCACTTTATTATGATTTTTGGTAATCCAATGTTCAATACGATAACTTTGTAAAATATCCCATAATAGTAATCCGTTGACAAGAACCCCAAACATCATGTTATTACGTTGATCAAAGGCATTGAGAATACTGGCAAACTGCTTTAGGGTTTGCGAAGCTTTTTCTTTGTCGCTAATTACTAATTGTTGTTTTTCTTGTAATAAGGCGGCTTCAAAATTTGCATTTTCAATTTTATCTACTAGTTTATAATACTGCTCAAAGGTATCTTTTACTTTATTGGAGTTACTATATAATTTGTTGATTTTTTTAAGCTGCGTCCCTGTTATTCCCAAGCCAATAAAAAACCAAATCAAAAACATAGTAAAAGTAATCATATCCAGAAATAGTAGTGTTAATAGTATCAACGAGATACCAGATACTATTGCAGGAAGTATACGCATTACCTTAGGGACAAAAGCAGTATAGTTTTGTAACCATTTTTGTATTAATGAAACCGAAACACTTACATTAACCAGTGATGCAATAGCACTAAATTCTTGTCTCCATCCGGGAAGTTTTGAGATATTTTTTATTGCTTCTTGTTTTTTTTCGATATGATCAATAGCATTGGCAGTAAGTATAGTTGCTAATTTGTTTTTTCCGGCCAGGGTAGTTGTGCGATTAGCGTATTGAAAAAAAGACTGCTCTCCAAAAAGGTCGATATCATGACTGTAAGGATGTGTAGCATCGATATATTCTTTTCCCGGAGTAAGCTTTGTTACATCACCTTCAAAAACGTTAAGCTCTAGCGTGTTGATATCGATTAGTTTTTGTAGTTTGTTTTTGGAATAAGAGAGATCAGTATGTCTGTTTACTAAAAATATAAAAGCTACAATCCCTATAATACTACTACCAATAATGATCTGAGTATTAGGGTACCCAAAATATATTCCTGCTATTATCGCCAAAAAAACAAATAAGCGTATGATACTGGAGATAGCGAGTTGTTTTTTTATTTTTTTTAGTGATACAGTATGAAGAGAAATTTGCTCTTTATAAAATTGTTGTGGGTTGTTCATTTTGTACTTATCAAATAAGAGTATTGAATACTTCTCTGTAAAAGGGCCAAGGGTACAGAACTCCCTTATTATCCTTAGAGATGATCATCAATGATTCTAATATTTTTTTACTATTAAAGATTTTCTAATTCTTGTTTTACTTTTTTTGTCAAACCACTTACTACCAGCTCATAAGAGTGATTGATCAAATCGAGTATCATATTAGTAGGTAAACTACCAGAAAAGTTAACAGTATTCCAATGTTTTTTACTCATATGGTATCCGGGAGTTATTTCTGGGTGATATTCGCGAAGTTCGATAGCACGATCAGGATCACATTTTAAGTTTACACTAAAAGGCATTCGATTTAATCCTGTTAAAGCAAACATTTTACCCATTACTTTAAAAACCAAGGTGCTTTCATCGAATGGGAATTCTTCTGTAACTCCTTTTTTTGATAAACAATATTCTCTAAACGCTTCGATATTCATTTTTAAAGTTTATATATTTAATTTTTCCATTACCCACGAAGGGTTGTCTATACTGTCAAATCCAAATTGTTGATACAATTTATGAGCGTCTTTTGTAAGTAGCATCCATCTTCGAATGGCTTGTAATTCGGGGTGATCCATAACAGCTTGCATTAATTGCTTAGCATATCCATTTCCTCGTTGTTGTTCTATGATAAATACATCCATTACGTATGCATATACTATATAATCGGTTAATACCCTTGTAAAACCGATTTGTTTTTCACCGAGATATATCCCGAAACACATCGAATGTTCGATAGTAGTTTTTACTTGTTCTTTAGTTCTTCCTGTTGCCCAATACGAGTGAGTTAAAAACTCGTGGATAAAGTTGATATCTAATTTTTCTTTATCGGTAGAAATAACTATACTCATTGTTTTTTATTCTAACTGTTTTGCGTCTTGATTATTGTTATCTATTTTTAAGGTAGAATAATCCAATGTCCATCCAATAGATTCAGCAAGAGTTTCCATAAGTGAAATAGCTGTTAAGGCTTCTTTTTTTGCAGATTCCATGAGCCCGCTCTGAGGGATTTTATCTTTTATAAATTGTTTAGCTTCTTTGTTAAGATCTGTAAGGTCACCAGAGGTAAAAGGATTTAACCAACCTTCTTTTTTGTCATAATATTTAAAATCGGTTTCTATAGTTAAGAGTTTTGGCTGCGGAAAATGCGTAAGGATAATTCGTTTATTTTTGGTATCACTCTTTAGTGTTATTTGGGATAAATCAAATCCTACATACGCTTTAGCTTCAATAATAATTAATGCTTTTTTGGTTCCCGATAGTAATTTAAAGAATTTTTCTTTTACGCTTTCATAATGGTAGATTTCAGCAAAATCACCTTCAACGGTAACTAACTTGCAAACACTTTTAATTTTTTCTTTAAGTACAACAGATTGTGTTTGTACAGATGATTTATTTTTTGCGGCACTAAATCTTGCAAAAATAAAATAGGCTACAATAGCACCTCCCAAAAGTCCAATAAACAATAACTCCATGGTGTAAAGATATGAAGAATATCGTTTAAGAAAATAAAGGTATTTATATTAATTAGGGACTAGAGAAAATCCTTCTTTAACCAAACGATCAACATGAGTTTTATCTACTTTTATGGTAATTGTAGGACCAGAGCAAACCTCACAGGCTTCGCACATTGCTATATCTTTTGGAGTAATATTTTCGAAATCTTTGAGCTCGATATTTAGACTCTTTAGGTAGTTATACACTTTGTTTTCTAATGTATTTCCTTCTGCTTGTAACCAGGGTTCTTTGCATTGCTTAGTCGTTATTTTAAGTTTTGCCAAATTGGTATTAGAGTCTGCTTTTTTGGTGTCATCACCAGAACAGGAAAATGAAAAAGTAGTACATAAAAAAATAATACTAAAAATTTTTAGTAAGTAGGAAAATGGTATTGCTTTCATGATTTTAGAACTTTGATATATTACTTAGATGAAATGTTATCAAAAAAGTTGTCTGTAGAAATTGTTATATTTTAGTTAAAAACTCTAATCTAATTCTTTTTACCTATTTCGCCCAGATGTGTGAATTTGAACCCTTTTTCATATTTTAGGCCATATCCCAGAACCCTGTCGAAAGCAGCGTGTGAAAAAAGAATGATTCCAGAAAGTTGTACTAGTTCGTTCGAGAAGTATATTCCAATAAGATATATCAAAACTGCGATCCCTTTATGATGAAATATATTATAACTTAATGCTCCAATTTTATTATTTATAATGTATCCTAAGATTCCGATGTCGGGTACGAGGAATAAAACTAAAAATAACCACCAGGGATAGGGTAGTAATCCAAATAAGTATATTCCTAATCCGAGCATTGCAATTTCTTCTAGTTGAAGTATTATTTTCATTTTTACAACATTTTATACAAAACAGGTTTGCTTGGTGAGGCGTCATTTACAAAAGAGGCTATCTGAAGATTAAGAAGGTATTGTCCATCTGGGATTTTGGTGTCTACATAAATCATTTCTGTAATGGTGGCATAATGTCGGGTTGCTTTGGGATAGTCCCAAAAAGCCTTGTGAGCCAATAATTTGCCGTCATCTTTTTCTTTATCGACCGAAGGTAAATCAATGAGAAGATGTTCTATATTCAACGTTCTTATATAAATAGCTGCTTCTTCTGTAAGATACGGCCAGTTGGTATTAGAATAGTGTTTACTGCATTTCTCCTTTGTATTAGGAATTGTTCTAATAATGAGTGCTTCGGGTTGTACAGAAGTTATTACATTTTCAATGTGATCTTTGGTAATTACATGATCTTCTCCTTGCTTTTCTGGTAAAATAGAAATGACTTCAGCAATAAAAAAGTAGTGCTTTAACGCATCATTGATGTTATAGAATTCTGGGGTAATATGGCCAACACATTCGGTATGCGTACCATGACCATGAGGGTTAAAATAAATATTATTGAAGTTGGTCGAAGCTCCTTCGGATACTTTTCCAATCCATTCCCCATCGGTTACAGGTTCGATCTTTGGGCCATCGATATACCACGCATTTACATTTTCTTGCGATGCTCGTAAAGGAATGGATATATCTATTGGTTTTGAAAGATCAATTTTATAGGATTGATTATTGTGTTTTATTGTTGTAATCATAGACTGTTCCAACTATTTTTAAGGAGAAAATTACTCTAAATTTAGCAAGAAAAGATCACTTGCAATACCATCGCTTAAAAACTTTCCTTTTTTGGTTACCAATAGTATATCACCATCTAAGTATAGAAGATGAGTATCGATATGTTTTTGAGCTTGTTTAAGAAGGTACTCTTTGTATTTTTTTCCAAAATCCTTTTCTATTCTTTGTAGAGATACTCCCCAAATGGTACGTAATCCTGTCATGATATATTCATTGTAAGTATCGGTAATGGTTAAGTTTTCAACCTCTCGGGGCAGTTGATTTTGTTGTAATGCTTTGATGTATTTTACATTGTTATTAATGTTCCAACTTCGTTGTTTTCCGTTATAGGAATGCGCAGATGGTCCAATGCCCAAATAGCGTTTCCCTTGCCAATACGCGGTATTGTTTTTACTGAAATATCCGGGCTTACCAAAGTTAGATAATTCATAATGCTCAAAACCTTCTTTTTCTAAAGACGTTACGAGAATTTCAAAATGTTTTTGTGCCAAATTATCATCAATCGAAGGGATTTCTCCTTTTTCGATCAATTTTGGTAATGCAGTGTTAGGTTCTACTGTTAAAGCATAGCAGGAGATATGCGGCACTTTAAAATCTAATGCTAATTGGATATTTTGTTTCCATTGAGCTATTGACATATTCGGGATGCCATACATCAAATCTATCGAGATATTATCAAAGTAACGGGTTGCTATAGAGAGGCATTTTTTAGCTTCCTTGGCATTATGAGCACGATTCATCATTTTGAGATCTTCTTCAAAGAAAGATTGGATACCTATGCTCAAGCGATTTACATTACTCTTAGCTAATAATTCTATTTTCTTTTCGGTAAGATCATCTGGATTGGCTTCGATAGTGATTTCTGCGTTATTAACAACTTGATAGTATTTATAAATCACATCAATAACACGTTGCAACTCATCTATAGATAGCACTGTTGGTGTGCCACCACCAAAGTATATGGTTTTAATTGTTTCGTTGGTGTCAACTTCTGGTTTTCGCAATTTAATTTCATTACATAGGGCAGTGATCATTTCATCTTTTTTCTTCATCGAAGTCGAAAAATGAAAATCACAATAGTGGCAAGCTTGCTTACAGAAGGGAATATGAATATAGATACCGCTGATACTGTTATATTTTAGAGATTATGATGTATAGATTTGAAATCACCAAAATCATAATTTATAGTTATTTTTTTACTCGTTTTTCGTTCTGTTTTACAAAAGCCGCCCAGCCTGTATAGCTTTTGCCTATAATATTAGCTCGATCCATATTATAAAAATGGCATACTGCTGCTGCCAGACCATCGGTAGAATCCAGGTTTTTGGGCAAGGTTTTGAGTTGTAAGAGACTCTGTAACATTTTTGCCACCTGTTCTTTAGTCGCATTACCATTACCGGTAATTGCCATCTTAATTTTTTTTGGGGAATACTCGGTAATGGGTACCTCGCGACTTAGTCCTGCCGCCATAGCTACTCCTTGAGCTCTCCCTAGTTTGAGCATTGATTGTACATTTTTACCAAAAAAAGGAGCTTCTATTGCAATTTCATCGGGGTGATAGGTGTCTATAAGTTCTATAGTACGTTCAAAAATAAGTTTTAGTTTTATATAATGATCGTCATACTTACCAAGTTGAAGCTCATTTAATTGTAGAAAAGACATTTTTTTATTTTGAACTTTAATAAGTCCAAACCCCATAATTGTGGTTCCGGGATCAATACCTAGTATAATTTTTTCGCTACTCAAAAGAAGGGATTGTTTTATGTTACAAAGCTAAGCAATTAAGAATAAGTACAGCTTTAATCGATATGTATTACCAAAGGAAGTTTATAGAGTGTAGTTACGGGTGTACTACGGGTATGGGCAGGTTTAACTTCTGGTAAAGAATGAATACTTTTTTCTAAACGGTCTTTTAGATCTGGGATTTGTATTTCTATATCAGGTGGTAAACTGAAATCTTCGAGTATAATTTTTCCCTCTTTGGTTATAAGTAAAGGAACCCATATGGTATCATTAACAGCTTCTTTTACCGTAATCGTATGTTTTACAAGATCGTTGTGTATGTGCTGCGTGATTGTATTCTGAAAGCACTGTTCTAATTCTTCTTCAGATTTTCGTTTACAAACTGCAAATAGGGGAGGTTGTTCTACCTCATTCCAATTTAGTTTCTCTAATCCTTCTTTTATGATATCGTCTTTATGCTCTTTTTTAAGCACAAAATCTTTACATGAAAACAACGTAAAAACCAATAGACCTATATACCAATTCCTTACACTCATTATGCGTAGACTATTTCGGATAGCCAAACTACATAAAATTTTTAAGAGAGAGAAGTATTAGTTGTTTTTGGTTTTATTTTGGATTTCTTCTGCTTTTGTGAGTTGTTTCATTTATTTGTTATTAAATTTTGTTTTCAGTAAAGTGAAAATAGTTTAACTAAAAATAAAAAGTTGACTGTGTGTATTTAAAAAAGTAAGACTCAGAATTAATCGTTGCCCGTTATTCGTTTTTGTGAAGATAGGTTGATCTCTGTTGTTTGTATTTCGAATACAATAGGTAGGGTGTATACATCTTCAAAAATTTCTTTCTCTTCTAGAGAAGTCTTTTCTGATTTTGGAATTGCATATGGAAAAGCTTGTAGGGTTTTTATGGCTTCTAATTCTAACTCCATAGATGAAGATTTTGCCTGGATATCAACTATTCGGCCAATTTGATCGATTTTAAATCGAGTGTACACTCTGTTGGTTCCTGGTTTTGCATATGGTGTTATTGCAGCGATATTATAATTGGCATCTACAAACTCTTGTATTACAGTAATAATGCAGTTTTGTCTTATGCGTTCATTGGTCGAATCTTTGCATTTTAGAATGGGATTATTTTGGGAAAAAGATGCTGAAAATATCATTAATCCAATAAGAAATACCAAAAAAGATCGCATAATTTGGGGTAGTTTTAAATCAATTATAGGGTTGTTTGCATTTGCAGGAACAAAAAAATAAAATAAAAGTGTATTAAAAGAGATATGAAAGCATTAATAGATGAAACGCATTGTTAATTGATATTGGCGTAACAAATCAGAAACATTTTCGTCATATAAATAAAGAGTATGGATATAGCATTAATCATCATAGGGTTTTTATTTTGCCTTCTGGGTTTAGTAGGAAGTTTTCTTCCTGTATTACCTGGACCATTTACTTCGTGGATAGGATTGTTGATTATTCATTTTACAGACGCTATCCCAGAAAACTGGACTTTTTTAGGAATTACCTTAGGGATATCTATAGTAGTCTGGGTTCTGGATTATATCGTTCCTGCTCTGGGTACAAAACGGTTTGGAGGCACTAAATATGGAATGATAGGTAGTTCTATTGGTCTTATTATCGGGATCATTTTTATGGGGCCTTTTGGTATCATAATAGGCCCTTTTGCGGGAGCTTTTATAGGTGAACTTGTAAGGGATAGTAGTGAGTCTTCAAAAGCATTAAAGGCTGCTTTTGGTTCCTTTATTGGTTTTTTGGCAGGTACATTTCTTAAGTTTATTGTATCTGTAGGATTCCTCATATTCTTTTTTGTAAAAGTATGGGAGCATTGGGGAGAACTGTTTTAAGTTCCTGCACAACATGCTACAAATATATTATTTTAGTGTGTAGATAAGTTTTGTGGTAATAGAAGCTGCTTTTTCTCTTGAAGAAGTATTTAGTGCTCCGCCCCATGAATGATCTTCTCCAGAATATTTACCGGTTATTTGAAAAACACCCATTTTGGCAAGAGTTAACTCTCCGAGTGTCGAGCCAGAATTCTTAGCTATTTTCTCTGCTCTTAATTGTGCATTTTCGGTTGCTTTAGAGATCATTTCGATTTTTAGCTCTGCTAGTTTTGTATAGTAATATCGTGGTTTTTTTAAACTCTTCGGTATAAACTAGTTTCCAGGGAATTTTTTTAGAAGTATATCTACTGTTTCCATTATTGTGTTTGTTTATTCTTTCTTCAATATTTGCGGAGTATCCGATATAAAAAGAATCATCTTTCAAACTTTGAATTATGTACACGGTGTATATTGGACTCATTTTATATTGAATTAAAAAAAGCCTCTCCAAATTTATGGAAAAGCTTCTCATCGGTTTACTACTAAACCATTCTCACATTAAGTGTGAGACAACACAACATTTTCTTGCTAAAAAAAGCCTCAACAAATATTGAGGCTTTTTGCAATTTTGCGGTCTGGACGGGACTCGAACCCGCGACCCCCTGCGTGACAGGCAGGTATTCTAACCAGCTGAACTACCAGACCAAAGCCTTATTGCGGATGCAAATATACACCTCATTTTATTACCTGCAAATGTTTTTTTTATTTTTTTTATTTTTAGAACAGTTTGCTTAGGCAAACTTCTGTCTTTCAATAAAATAAGTGGTTAGTATTTTATCGAAATCTTTTGTGGTATCGGCTTCAACATATTTTATACCATATTGAGCACATTTCATTTTTAGATCATAAAAATAAGAAGATACTGCTTTTTGATAATTTTCTTTTATGTTATCAGCATATAAATTGATATGATCACCTGTTTCTACATCTACAAATCGAGTAGGTCGGTTGCTAAAATCAAAATTTAACTCTTTCTCACTGTCAAATGTATGAAAAAGAATAACCTCATGTTTGTTGTATTTAAGATGTCTAAGAGCTTCAAATAGCTTTTCAGGATTAGAGGTAGCTTGTAGCATATCTGTGAACAAAAAAATCAATGATCGACGATGTATTTTTTCGGCAATCAGGTGTAGAAACTTAAATGTATCTGTGTTCTTGCTTTTAGATATACTCGTTATCGTTTGATTTAATTGGTTAAGTAGCATTTGATGATGCCTCTCGCTACCTTTTTCAGGAGCGTAATAATCGTATTCATCACTATAAATACTTAATCCAATAGCATCACGTTGTTTTTTAAGAATATTCATCAAACAAGCTGTAGCTAATACCGAAAAACTAATTTTGTTTAACGAACCTAAGTGATGCTCTTTTATATAAGGATAGTGCATAGAAGAAGAATTGTCGATGATAATATGACATCTTAGATTTGTTTCTTCTTCATAACGTTTGGTAAATAATTTATCTGTTTTGGCAAAAAGCTTCCAGTCTATGTGTTTCGTGCTTTCTCCGTTATTATACACTTTATGTTCTGCAAATTCTGCAGAAAAACCATGAAAAGGACTCTTGTGCATGCCAGAGATAAAACCTTCTACAACCTGTTTGGCAAGTAGCTCCAGATTAGTGAATCCTCCGGTTTTATTAATCTCTTTTTGAATGTCCATAGGTAATATTCTTTTATAAAAAGCGAAGATCTATATCCTTAAATATGTTAAGGATAACAATATACGTATTACAAAATTAGTATTCATAAAAAAAGGTTTGACATATAGCCAAACCTTTTTAATTTTTTAGTAATATTCTTCTACAAAAGAGAGTCTAATGCTTCTGCATATACATTCTTAGGAGAAACTCCTACCTGGCGTCCTACTACTTCTCCATTTTGAAAAACCAATACTGTAGGAATATTTCTTACACCGTATTTTGCAGCAAATTCTTGATTCGCATCAACATCTACCTTACCAACAACGGCTTTTCCATTATATTCTTCGCTAATTTGTTCGATGATAGGGCCTACCATTCTACATGGACCACACCAAGCTGCCCAAAAATCAACCAATACAGGTTTGTCACTTTTAAGTACTACCTCGTCAAAAGTAGCATCTGTTATTTCTAGTGCCATAGTTATTTATTGTTTAAAAATTCTTATTATTTTAATATTCACAAAATTAGTCAATAATTCTGCCAAAGCTTACATTAGTAATATTTGTTTTGACTATAGGGTTATTTGGTTTTCTGATACCAAATATAATATGAAAGTATTACTTTATAACAAATTACGTCTCAAAAAATGATTAGAATAAGTTTAATTATTTTAGAATTTTAAGTTGTTTGAACAGATATTGTATGGAAACCAGATGAGAAAATAATACAATAGGAACTACTACTGATGCTAACCAAATGAATGGAAAATACAACAAAGCAACATTGGGCTGATCAAAACCAAACTGCTGAAACTGGAAAGGAAAGGAAAGTATAGCATTTACCACTATAAATAATAGTAGGAATAAGCACATCAAATTCCACCCTAATAGAAATTTAGGAGAGGAGATTTTATGTATATATCCAAAATAGTATGCAAATGGAGCTGTTATTCCTGCAAGAATATCAAAATTTCTACCCGAAAAAGTCATGAGCTCTGGTATGGATTGATGTAAAAATAACCAGTATAATACAAACTCTATCGGGATTCTTATACTATGAAGTAATGTGAGTGTTTTGATATTAAGCTTACTAATGAATGCTTTTCCTTTTTGTGTAAAAAACAAGGAAGTGATAAATAATACTGGTGGAATAATAGCTAAGCTAAAGCGAGGAGGTAGTGAAGTGTCTAAATAGAAAGATGAATATCCTAATATTGCTTGTATACTTGCCCATATTATAATAAGAGGCAAAACTATTTTTGAACTTTGTGATGCCTTATAAAATAAAAAAACGGTAACACATGTGGTGATCATAAAAATAATTGAAATATAAGGAGCTAAATTTTCTAACATAACAGAGTTTTATGCCTAACAAAATTGCTATGTATGATATAATGTTATGAGCAATTGTGTTTGGTGTTGTTTAAGTACATGTTCTTTGTTACAATATATAATCAAAACAAATGTAGTAGGTTCCCATATCAAAATTCTTGACTTATGGCAAGAAAAGTAATAAACGAGAAGTTTCTGATAATTTTCTAGATATAAGAAAATTATGTTTGGCTTAACAGTTTTTTTAGTGCCCGTTTTTCATTAATCACGAGCTATTTCTGTATATAGATAGTTTAATTTAACTTATAATATATAGATTCGTCCTCTAGAGCTATGAGTAATTTTGGAGAAATATTTACTTTTTGTTTTCGGCTAGGCATATGCAGTTTTAATTGTTCGGCCATTTCGTAGATTACAAAATTAAGTGTATGATTTCCAGAATGTTCTGTTAGTAGTTCTTTTAGATTGTCTATTCTAGAATCAGAAAGTTCATTAATATCCATTTGAATTGTAAGCTTTCTTGCATAGGTTTCCATCACATCGTGTAGCAGTTGAAAACTATTAAATTGTATTCTGGGATCTCCTTTTTTACCAGTATCACGGTTTACCCAACCTTCTTTAATAAAAGCTTTGGCATATACAAATGTACTTTTTACCAGGAAAGGACGATGTTTTAAATACTCTTCACCAAAAATTCTAAATTCATGGGCTGTATTATAATCTTCTATCACAAATGTAGCCCAACCTTTACCGTTTTTAGATGTGCGATGTTCTACGTTAGAAATTACTCCTCCAAAAGAAATCTCGCGATTAATGTTGCTTTCGAGATCTGCAAAATTAAGCAAGGTACCATTACAGAAATATTTCATTTCATATTTAAAATCGTCTAGTGGGTGACCAGAGAGATATATTCCTACTACTTCTTTTTCGCGGGCCAATTTTTCCATTGTTCCCCATTCTTCACAGGGTGGCACAACGGGTTCTGGGATTTGTACATCGCTTGACTCTCCAAATAAACTAACTTGCGAAGAATTTTCACTTTCCTGAAACTTGGATCCATATCGTACTGCTTTTTCTAAGAAAGTGACACCATCTCCTTCTTCATGAAAATATTGTCCTCTATGGGTTTCAGAAAAGGAATCAAAACCTCCTGCCAAAGCTAAGCTTTCAAATGCTTTTTTGTTAGCAGCTCTGAGATCGATACGTTTAGCGAGGTCAAAGATAGATTTATATGGTCCGTCTTCTTTTCGGTTTTCTACTATGGTAGCTACAGCACCAGTTCCTACTCCTTTAATGGCTCCCATTCCAAAACGAACGGCCCCATCTTTGTTTACCGAAAATTTACGATAGGATTCATTTACATCGGGCCCAAGTACATCTAGCTTCATGCGTTTACATTCTTCCATAAAGAAAGTGACTTGTTTAATGTCGTTCATGTTATTAGAAAGCACGGCAGCCATATATTCTGCAGGATAATGCGCTTTAAGATATGCGGTTTGGTATGCAATCCAGGCATAGCAGGTAGAGTGGGATTTGTTAAATGCGTAGGCAGCAAAAGCTTCCCAGTCTTTCCATATTTTTTCTAGTTTGTCTTCTGCATGACCTTTTTCTGAAGCTTGTTTTATAAACTTGGGCTTCATCTTATCAAGTACGGCTTTTTGTTTTTTACCCATTGCTTTACGAAGTACATCGGCTTCACCTTTAGTGAAATTTGCCAGCTTTTGTGAGAGCAACATTACCTGCTCCTGGTACACGGTAATTCCGTAAGTTTCTTTTAAGTACTCTTCACAAGCTTCAAGGTCGTAAATGATTTCCTCTGTACCGTGTTTTCTGTTGATAAAACTAGGAATATATTCTAATGGCCCGGGACGATATAAAGCATTCATTGCAATAAGATCTGCAAAAACTGTAGGCTTAAGCTCCTTCATATATTTTTGCATCCCGGGAGATTCATATTGAAACACTCCAACAGTTTCTCCTCTTTGGAAAAGAGCATAGGTTTCTTCGTCATCAAGAGGGAAATTTTCGGGATCTAATTCTACTCCATGCTTTGCTTTTACAATCTTAACAGTATCCTTAATTAAGGTTAATGTTTTTAATCCCAGGAAATCCATTTTTAGTAGTCCTGCATTTTCTACCACAGAGTTGTCAAACTGTGTACAGTACATGTCAGAATCCTTAGCTAATGCTACAGGGACAAATTTGGTAATGTCATCTGGTGTAATAATAACACCGCAGGCATGAATCCCGGTGTTTCTCACCGAACCTTCTAATACCCTGGCCTGGTTAAGTGTTTCAGCTTCAAGATCACTACCTTCGGCAATAGTAAGGAGCTCATTAACTTTTTCTAATTCATCACTTCTAAATTTTTTCTTTAATATAGCTTCATCTATACCAAAAATCTTTCCGAGTTTCGACATATTAGGGATAAGCTTTGCAATACGATCTGCATCACCAAGAGGAAGATCTAGTACTCGTGCCGTATCACGTATAGAAGATTTTGCTGCCATTGTACCATAGGTAATGATCTGCGCAACCTGATTGGCACCGTATTTTTCAATTACATAATCCATAACACGACCTCGACCTTCATCATCAAAATCAATATCAATATCGGGCATACTTACACGATCTGGATTTAAGAAACGCTCAAAAAGTAAATCGTATTTAATAGGGTCGAGGTTAGTGATCCATAGGCAGTAGGCTACTGCTGATCCTGCTGCTGATCCACGACCGGGGCCTACAGAGACTCCCATATCCCGGGCGGCACGAATAAAATCTTCTACAATCAGGAAATACCCCGGATACCCGGTTTTTTCAATTACTTTTAATTCAAAATCCAGACGTTCATCTATCTCGGGAGTTATATCTCCATATCGTTTTTTTGCACCTTCGTATGTGATATGTCTTAAGTATTTGTTTTCTCCTCGTTTGCCACCATCAATTAAATCTTCTTCAGATTGAAATTCTTCTGGGATATCAAACGCTGGTAATAATACATCTCTGGCAAGCTCAAAAGGTTCTATTTTGTCTACAATTTCCTGAATATTTATGATAGCTTCAGGCAAGTCTTTAAAAAGACTTTTCATCTCCTCCTGAGACTTAAAATAATATTCCTGATTAGGTAACCCATATCGATATCCTCTTCCACGACCAATAGGGGTAGCTTGTTTTTCTCCATCTTTTACACATAAGAGAATATCATGGGCATTGGCATCTTCTTTTTCGCAGTAATATGTATTGTTAGAGGCAACGAGTTTAATGTTGTGTTTTTTGGCAAATTGAATCAATACCTGATTTACTCTATTTTCATCTTCTTGATTATGGCGCATAATCTCGATATAGAGATCGTCTCCGAATTCCTGGTGCCACCATAGTAAAGCTTCTTCGGCTTGTTTTTCTCCAATATTAAGCACTTTACTAGGAACTTCTCCATATAAGTTTCCGGTAAGAACAATGATATCTTCTTTGTATTGCTTAATAACTTCTTTATCAATTCTGGGAACATAATAAAATCCATTAACAAAAGCAATAGAAGACATTTTAGCCAGATTATGATATCCGTTTTTGTTTTTGGCTAACAGCACTATTTGATATCCGTTATCTTTTCTGGATTTGTCTGTGTGATTTTCGCAAACAAAAAACTCGCAGCCTACAATAGGCTTCATTTCTACACCTTCGGGTTCTTGTCCATTTTCTATTGCTTCAGCATTAGCTGCTTTTACAGTTTTATTGTGATTAGAGATTCCCTGAACAAAATGAAAAGCTCCCATCATATTAGCATGGTCTGTCATGGCGACAGCATTCATTTTATGTTGTGCAGCTACTTTTATTAAATCAGAAATACTGGTTGTTGATTGTAATACCGAGAACTGAGTATGGTTATGTAGATGGGCAAAGTTAACTTTATCCAGAGCTGCAATATTATCATCGATCTCTTGTTGGGATAAATCAGAATCTTCTTTTTTTGCAAGAGTTTCCCGGATTTTCTGAGAAGCCTTTTTGAGATTGATGTGTTTTAAACCTATTAGCTGAATCGTTTGAGGATTCGCCTCTGCAAAATTTTGAAAATAATCTGGCGCTACATCAAGCTCTTCAACAGTAAAAACTTGTTTACGGATCAATTCGAGAAAACATCGGGTAGTAGCTTCTACATCGGCAGTAGCATTATGTGCTTCGCCAAAAGCGGTGCCGAATAAGTGTTGATGAAGTTCTGTAAGTGTAGGGAGTTTAAATTTGCCTCCACGACCCCCTGAGATTTGACACAATTCTGCCGTGACTTCAGTACAGGTATCTAAAACAGGAAGTTCTTGTAAATTGTTTTCTATACCGAGGCGATAGAATTCTGCACCCATAATATTTACATCAAATCCAACATTTTGTCCGACAACAAATTTGGTTTTGGATAGAGCAATATTAAATTTATCTAATACTTCTTGTAGTGTAATCCCATCTTGTGTTGCTAACTCAGTCGAAATACCATGGATTTTTTCTGCATCATATGGGATATTAAATCCATCTGGTTGTACCAGGTAATCTTGATGTTCGATACAGTTTCCCATAGCGTCGTGTAACTGCCATGCGATTTGTATACATCTTGGCCAATTATCGGTATCGCTAATAGGGGCGTCCCATCGTTTAGGTAACCCGGTGGTTTCAGTATCAAAAACTAAGTACATAAAAAGAGGTGTTTCAAGAAAATTATCCCTTACAAAGGACTTTCAAAAATAACCAAAATGATACTTCGATTTTCGAAAAGTTATTCAGAATTATTAACTATAGTTGTGAGTATTATCGATACAAGAAAGTAAGTGTATGAAAAAGCGATCATTTATAAAATGATCGCTTTTTATGAGCAAAGTCGAGTAGGGTAATTATTTAGGGGTAATAAATATTAATAACCAAAATCAAAGAAGCCTTGTGATATTTGAGAACCACTTCTGGTTTCAAATTCAAAACTTCCGCTAATACATTTGGTTTCGATATCGTGATTTGTAATAATAAGAGTTCCTGACAATGCAGAGGACTTATCATTATTTACTTCGTAAGAAGCACTATAATTTCCAGATCCGGTTAATAGATAAGTACCCGGCGCTACATTGGCCATAAATACAATATTTACTTCTTCGGTTTCATTGGTTGCAGTAATAAGGATAGAAGCATCATCTACGCCAAATAATTTAGCGGTATGATTATCAGTAATCATTTCTGTATTATTCACCAAAGCAGTTAAAGATGCATTAAGTAAACAAGGGTTAATTTCCTGAGGTATTTCTTCTTCAATTATACCATTCTCTAATGGTAACCTGTAAAACCATCCATTATTAAAATTTACTGGATTACCATTGTCATCTTTAAGATCTTTAAAATGAAAATTACCAGAAATTTCATTATTATATATTTCTGTTATGGATACTTCACCTTCGGTTTCTCCGTCTTTAGAAATAAATTTTGTTTGATTTTTTTGAAAACTAACCTTACTTATGGTTTGAAGAGCTGTTTTGTACGTTCCAACATTTGTAGATGTAGTTGTAAAGCTTATAGATTTATCTCCCGAGCTACCTGATATTACTAGTGTCCCGTCATCATAAATAACAGCTTTTTTAATAGATGATCTAAATAACTCGCCATCAATTTTTGCTTGTAAAGCTGGTGTGTTTATTTCGATATCTGTAGAGCATGAAGTTAAAAAAAGGCAGATTACTGCCATTAGAGGGGTAATTTTTTTAATCATAGGCTTGGGGCTTTAATATGATTTTTTTACGGAAAAACCGTAAAAATATATTTACACCTACAAACATATAATGAAAATATGAGGAAAACAACTTTTTTATCGAAAAAAAGCATATTTTATCGATGAAATGCACAAAAAAGGTATTTTGTTATTAGTGAAACCGGGATTTTGAAGTGTTTTTTGTTATAAAAATTAAATTCATGGACCAGTTTTTCATACATTATTTATATAAATGATTATTTTACAGAGAATAAACTTTTATTTGTTGATTCGAATTGATTTAAAATAGTTACCTTTGCGCCCTTAATTATGAACAGGGTCGAGTACCCAAAAATTAATTTATATGCCTGTTAAAATTAGATTACAGAGACATGGTAAAAAAGGGAAGCCTTTTTACTGGATCGTAGCAGCAGATGCTAGATCAAAAAGAGATGGTAGATTTCTTGAAAAATTAGGAACTTATAATCCTAATGTAAACCCTGCAAGTATCAACTTAGATGTTGATGGAGCTGTAAAATGGTTACAGAATGGTGCACAACCTACCGATACAGCAAAAGCTATTTTATCTTATAAAGGAGCTTTACTAAAAAATCACCTTGCTGGCGGAGTAAAGAAAGGTGCTTTAACAGAAGAGCAAGCTGAGGAAAAATACCAGGCTTGGTTATCTGAAAAAGAAGGATCTGTTGATGCAAAGAAAGAAGCATTAGCAAAGGCTGAAGCGGCGGCAAAAGCTAAAGCTTTGGAAGCAGAGAAAGAAGTAAACGCTAAGCGTGAAGCTGCAGCAAAAGCTGAAGAAGCAGAAGCTACTGCTGAAGCGGAAGAAGCTGCTACAGAAGAAACTGCAGAAGCAGAGGTAACAGAAAAAGCTAGCAACGAAGAAGAATAGTTGCATTATTGACGATGAAGAAAGAAGAATGCTTCTATCTAGGTAAAATCGTAAGTAAATTTAGTTTTAAGGGCGAGGTATTGGTTAAATTAGATACCGATGAGCCCGAAAGTTATACGAAAATGGAATCAGTATTTGTTAACTATAACAATAATCTGGTTCCATTTTTTATTGAAAAATGTTCACTACATAAAAGTGATTTACTGCGTATAAAATTTGAGGATGTAGATTCTGAAGAAGACGCAGACGATCTCATGAAAGCAGAACTGTACTTACCGCTTACATTATTGCCAAAACTTGAAGGAAATCAGTTTTATTATCACGAAATAATCGGTTTTACCATTGTTGATACCGGTTTTGGAGAAGTAGGAATTATTAAAGCTATTAATGATACAACTGCTCAGGCTTTATTCGAGGTTGATCGTAATGGTGTCGAGATTCTTATTCCTATGAATGATGAATTTATTGATGAAATTGATAGAAAGTCAAAAACGATTACAGTTCGTACTCCCGAAGGACTTATTGATTTATACCTTTAACCTTATTTTACATCCTGATAAATAGTAATAGTATGACTAAGCCTTTTGTATTTAAAGACTTTATGGTTCATCAAGACCGATGTGCCATGAAAATAGGTACAGATGGAGTTCTACTCGGAGCCTGGGTTCCTATTAATGATACCGTAACCTCTATTCTTGATATAGGAGCAGGTACAGGAATAATAGCTTTAATGGCAGCACAACGTTCTCGAGCAGAAGTGATCGATGCTATAGAAATCGATGTAGATGCTTATGAGCAGGCTGTAGAAAATTTTGAGGCATCGTCCTGGGGAGACAGACTGTTTTGTTATCATGCCTCTTTTCAGGAGTTTGTAACAGAGATCGATGATCAATATGACTTGCTAATCAGTAATCCTCCGTTTTATGCAGAGGATTATAAAACGTCGGATTCTAAACGAGATATGGCTAGATTCGAAGATGCTCTTCCTTTTGAACATCTTTTAATCGGAGGATCAAAACTGTTATCGAATAAAGGGCAATTTGCAATGATTGTACCATATAAAGAAGAAATACGTGTTATTGATATTGCTGCACAGGTAAGTTTGTTTCCACAAAAGATCACAAGAGTAAAAGGGACACCGGGTTCAGAAATAAAAAGAAGCTTGTTGTTATTTGGTCGAGATCAAATAAATTTTGAAGTTAATGAATTGATAATAGAAACAAAACGGCATCAGTATACAGATGCATATATAAATCTTACCAAAGCATTTTATCTAAAAATGTAATTCATAAAAAAAGGAAGGCTTACACCTTCCTTTTTCTAAATTCAATCACTCTACAGTTTAATTTATATCACCAATAAATTAAACCTTTTCTTATATACCATTAAAGGTTTATCCCTTTTTAGAGATCCATTTTCCATCTGCATCACAGAAAACTTCCATTTCCTTATCACCTTGTTTTAATATTAATCTAAATTCTGAAGCATCTTCTTTAGCTCCAGCACTTTCGATAGTTGCACCAGCATAATCTTTTGCAACTGCATCAAGAACAGGTTGAGGTAAGTTTTCTACAGCTAGATCTATATATTTTTCCTGAACAGGAGCAATTACTTCTGTATCATCATTAGAAGCTACTTCCTGAGCATTCATGTTTTGAGTTCCTACTAATACTCCAAAAGCTAATACCGGTAATACAAATAAATTTTTCATTGTTGTTATAATTTTAGTTTTAATAAATTTTAATTCTATATGAAAGTATATATAGAATAATTATGCCAGAAGAAACAAGGGATGTTATTCTGAATTTAAATTACTGAAAAACAATTGATTGTATTTTTTTAAGTTAGTATTTTTTCTTTTAAAAGGCCTTGTTTGTGTAGAAAAAAGAGGTAAACTGCGGAAATTATACACAAATTTTTTGGTAGATGGATACAGCAAATTTTAACCTCTGTAAAAAACTAAATTGACTTTGTTATCAAAATGAATGCAATAAAGTAACGTATTTGGATGTCTTTTTGATCAAAAAATATTAAATGTAATAGTAGAATGATCAATCTCTTCAAAAATGTCAAAAAAATTGCTTGCTTTTTTAGCATTACCTACATTTGTTTTGCACTTATATGCAGTAATTTAGAAAATACTTTAAAAAATGAAACCAGATTTATTCCAGGCACCAGATTATTACCAGATTGACGAATTGTTGAGTGATGAACATAAAATGGTTCGTGATGCTGCTCGTAGTTGGGTAAAACGCGAAGTATCTCCTATTATAGAAGATTTTGCGCAGCGAGCAGAATTCCCTACACAGATTATTAGAGGACTTGCAGAGATAGGAGCATTTGGGCCTTATATACCCGAAGAGTATGGTGGCGCTGGATTAGATCAAATTAGTTATGGTTTGATTATGCAGGAGATAGAGCGAGGAGATTCTGGAGTACGATCTACATCCTCTGTCCAATCTTCATTGGTGATGTATCCGATTTGGAAATATGGTTCAGAAGAACAACGAAAAAAATACTTACCCAAGTTAGCCTCTGGAGAATTTATAGGTTGCTTTGGTCTTACAGAACCTGATCATGGATCAAACCCTGGCGGGATGACTACTAATTTTAAAGATAACGGAGATCATTACTTGCTTAATGGCGCTAAACTTTGGATTTCTAATGCACCTTTTGCCGACATTGCAGTGGTTTGGGCCAAAAATGAAGAAGGAAGAATCCATGGACTTGTAGTAGAACGTGGTATGGAGGGATTTACAACTCCAGAAACACATAATAAATGGTCACTTCGTGCTTCTGCAACCGGAGAATTAATCTTTGATAATGTAAAAGTGCCAAAAGAAAATATATTACCAGGTAAAAGCGGACTTGGAGCACCACTGGGATGTTTGGATTCTGCACGATATGGTATCGCCTGGGGAGCAATTGGTGCTGCTATGGATTGCTATGATACCGCTTTAAGATATGCCAAAGAACGTGTTCAGTTTGATAAACCTATTGGAGCAACGCAATTGCAACAAAAGAAACTGGCAGAAATGATTACCGAAATCACCAAAGCACAATTATTAGCATGGCGATTAGGAGTGTTGCGTAATGAAGGTAAAGCCACTAGTGCACAAATCTCTATGGCAAAACGTAATAATGTAGAAATGGCGATTAATATTGCAAGAGAAGCCAGACAAATCCTTGGCGGAATGGGAATCACTGGGGAGTATAGTATCATGCGCCATATGATGAACCTCGAAAGTGTGATTACCTATGAAGGAACACACGATATACATTTACTAATTACAGGAATGGATATTACCGGGATGTCTGCTTTTAAGTAAGAAACACTGAGATTCTTTATATTGAAGCTGTCTGAAAAAAATATTACTTGTTAATCTGAACCAGTCAGGGATCATTTGGCTACCCACTTTCAAATGGTTTAGACTGGTTCAGAGTCATATAAACTTATAACATACTTGGTTTTTTGTGAAAAATGACCTGATTTTATTAGCCTATAATTCTATTATCCAGCAGAAGAACGTAATTCTTTCGTTCCCCTTTCTTTTATAAAGAATCCAAATTTAAACCCAACATCTTTTACATAGATATAGCTGTGTTCTACAATATCGTATTCTAAAGGAGCATTTAGTTCCTTCATGATATTGATAATACGATAAAGTTTTGTTTTTGAAATTTCCAATCGCTCTGCCAGTTCTACAGGGTTTCCTGTAGCTTTCAAACGAATTAATTGGTCGATCCGATTCATAAGCTCAACGTGTTTGATGATAACATTCATAATTATTTCTTTAGAGTGAAGATTGAATTATTAGATTAATCAATATATATGGGGTTCATATATTTATGTCACGACATATAATTTTGTTACCTCGTATATCTTATTTTTTAACTGGTACTGTTTTATAGCTTGATTCGTTATAAATATTTTATTTTGAACACTATAATTATGAATTCGATGCGCAAAAATTATGTATTAACTGTGGTGTAAGGGAAGAGAAGTAAAGAAACAAGATTTTCGAGGATGTGTCGTTTAGTATCTTAAAACTAATTTAAATACATATAAGTGAATTGGGTAGTACGAAAACACCTATTTTTTTTCTAAAGCTTTAAGTAGCCTTGTAGCTTTATCTTTGTATGCTCCATTATAGGTAATGATTTCTTTAAGTAGTGGAATACTTTTTTTAGGAGTATTTAGTTTTAGATAGGTGAGTGATAAATACCACTTGGCAACTTCATAATACTTACCGCTACTTTTAATGTCTTTAAATAAAGACATGGCTTTTTCTTCCTGATTAATATTTAAATAACTATTGGCCAAGTATAGTTGTAGTTGGCTGTTTAGATTTGGGTGCTTTTCTAACACAACAGCAACAGAGTCATAAGCACCTCTGGCATAATTTTTTACGACACTCTGTATTTCTTCATTATTAGTATTACCCCTTATTGCATCTTCTACAGGAAAAGGTTCATAAAACGCACCATATAGATCTTGAGTATTATTAGGCTGATTGATATAGGTATACCATAAAAGCACTCCTACGCCCAATAGTATAGCAATAGATGCTGCAATTTTCCAATAAGGAGCAGATACCAGAGTAGAGGGGCTGTTCTGTTCCTTTTTGATCGTAGCACTAATCTGCATTAATTTTTCTTTAAAATCTAAAGTATCTTGATCACTTAAGGTTTTATGTAGCACTCTGTGCTTTTCGACTTCTTGTTGTAGTTCTTGATTAGTAGCTAATTCTTTTTCAAAAGCTACTATTTCTTCTTTAGGTAACGTATGCGAAAGATACCCTTCTATTTTGTCGAATATTTCTGGAGTTCTTTCCATATTATAATTTTTTTTCGGGTTTGAGTTGTAACTCCTCATAAATATGATCCTTTTCGATCATTTCTATTAGAGATCGCTTACATTCGAATTTTTTCTTTCGGGTATACCCTTCAGAATACCCTGTAATATGTGCAATGTTTTTCATGCTATTTCCTTGAAAGAGTAAGCTCAGTACTTCACGACATGTATCACTTAAGTTTAAAAAATGTTTCCGGTATACATGCTCCCGTTCTTTGCGTTCAATCTCCTTAATAATATCAGAATCAATTATTTGGATATCCTCTGGCAAGCTTTCTGCAATCACCATTTTTTTATTTTTTCGTAACCTATTTCTCCACATATTTTTACAAACCCCATAAAAATAGGTTCGTAATGAAGAATGTAGCTCTAGGGAATCTGTTTTTAATTTTTGGTATACTAAAATCAAAGCATCCTGAAATACATCTTCGACATCCTCTTCATTACCAGAATTTTGTAAGATATATTGTCTTATATAAGGTAGGTTGTTTCTATAAAATGTAGTAATAATAACCTCATTTCCGGAGACAATACCTTCCAAAATTTTGTGATCCTCGGTAGTATTCATAGGTTCATGTACTATAATAACAGATTGTTACCCTCTTCGAAAGAATAAAATTAAACGTAAAAGTAACAATTTTAGTTTCTTTACTATTAACAAGAAAGAATATAATTATGTACTATCATATAGAGTGCAACGGTTTTGAAGTTAGGAGATATATAGGTATTGAGCATTAGGACTCTTTTAAGGAGATATTACCTTTTATTATTGGCAATAAAGAAAACGCGTCACTCTAAGCCCTTTGGTATGTAGGACAGGTACTGTCGAAGAGTTATTTTGAGCTCCCTCACACAATACTTATTGACCATCGGTATAAGAATATTAATTAGAGTAATAGAGATACTCTTTCCTCGTACTTCTTTTATCGATCATAGGTATACTGTTACCTTCTCCCGCAGGGAGAAAACCGATTCTTGCACTATGATAAGGCTTCCTCGTTGTAGGGACAGCTCAATCCTGTGTACGAGCTAGTAACACTACTAGAGTATCAATTTGTATTAATTAAAATATTGCTTATATCACATACAAGAGTTTGTATAGTAATGATTTCAAAAAAAAGTTATAGTAACTTAGCGTATCAGGAACAGATAAAGACTTAACTCATGAAAATATTCGGACATCGTGGTGCAGCAGGTTTAGTCGCCGAAAATACATTAGAATCGATCACCAAAGCCTTTCACTACAAAGTAGATGGTATCGAGATTGATGTGCATTGCTGTAAGAGTGGTGAATTAGTAGTTATTCATGATGAAACACTGGATAGAACAACGAATGGTATAGGAAATGTGTCGGAATATACTTTGCAGGAGCTACAACGATTTGAGACAAAAGAAGGATTTATGATACCTACATTATGTGAAGTGCTGGATACGATTGATGGGCAATGTGAACTTAACATAGAATTGAAAGGAAAAAATACCGCTCTGCCCACGATTAGATTACTAGAAGAATATATCGAAAATACAGATTGGGAATACGACCATTTTATCATCTCTAGTTTTGATTACTCACAGTTATTCGAACTAAAAGCAGTTACTTCTCATTTTAAAATAGGGGTATTAACTGAAGAAAATATAACCCAAGCTTTACCTGTAGCAGCGGGATTAAAAGCATTTTCTATACACCCACCAATTTTCTCACTAACCCGGGATGAGGTAAATCTTGCCAAAGATCGGGGATATCAGATATATGTATGGACTGTAAATACAACAATGCAAATTGAGCAATCAAAATTATGGAAAGTTGCGGGTATCATCACAGATTTTCCGAATTTTGCATAATGAACTATGATTTAATAATTGTTGGGGGAGGTGCAGCTGGTTTTTTTACGGCTATTAATGTAGCAGAAAATGACCCAAAACTAAAAATAGCTATTCTGGAACGGGGAAAAGAAGTGTTGTCTAAAGTCAGAGTGTCTGGTGGTGGGCGATGCAATGTAACTCATGCAGAATTTATTCCCAACGAATTAAGTAAAAATTACCCCAGAGGAGAAAAAGAACTCATAGGGCCTTTTCATAAATTTATGACAGGTGATACGATAGAATGGTTTGATCGTCATGGAGTAGCACTTAAGATAGAGGATGATGGCAGGATATTTCCGGTTTCAGATTCTTCAGAAACGATTATCAATTGTTTTCTGTCGGAAGCAAAACGATATGGGATTGAAATTTTAAAAAATCATGCTGTTAAAAATTTCTATCAAGAAGATAGGCAATGGCTTGTAGAAACCGGTCAGGGAGATTTTAGGACTACCATGTTAATGATTGCCACAGGGAGTAACCCTAAAATCTGGAAGATAGTTCAGGGCTTAGGACATCAGACTGTCGAGGCAGTTCCTTCGTTATTTACTTTTAATAGTAAAGATCCAAGAATTGCAAATCTACCTGGTATCGTAACAAATGCATCAGTACAGATCAAAAATTCGAAGCTATCGAGTGAGGGACCATTGTTAATTACGCATTGGGGGATGAGTGGACCGGCAATTCTAAAACTTTCGGCCTGGGGGGCGATAGAACTCAATACATGTCACTATAATTTTGAAATCATAGTGAATTGGCTTCAGCACTATTCGCAGCAAGAGGCTTTAGAGGAACTTAAAACGCTAAAAAATCAATATCCAAAACAGCAAATAAGTAAATACACTCAATTTGAATTACCAAAAAGACTTTGGCAGAGTTTGATTTTGGCTTCAAAAATAAGAAATGATATACGTTGGGCCGATGTAAGTAAAATTCAGCTTAAAACCCTATCAGAACAGTTAACACAGGGAGTTTTTAAGGTAAAAGGGAAAAGTACATTTAAAGAAGAATTTGTAACTGCAGGAGGGATTGATCTTAAAGAAGTGAATTTTAAAACTTTTGAAAGTAAGAAGTATAAGAATTTATATTTTGCAGGAGAAGTATTAAACATAGATGCTATCACAGGGGGGTTTAATTTTCAGAATGCATGGACTGGAGCTTTTATTGCAGCAAAAGCGATAACATCTAGATAGTTTTTTAGAAAAATGAAATATAATATTATAATACCATTGTCTAAAACTTCAAGAAAATAGTAATTAAGTTGTTGAAATTAAGTAAATTGAGATAAATAATAGTGCACTATTATTAGCGATTCTGAGTAATTTTTCGTACCTTAATAAGGTTTAACTAATACCCCCCGCGACTATGAAAAAAATTACTTTTATTCTTACCCTTATATTTTTATTTAGTAGTGTTCACTCGGTCAAAGCATTTAATGAAAAAGACCCGATAAAAAAGTTATTGGTAGATTATATCAATAAAATGAATGCATTGACCCAGGGAACCCCAAAAGAAGATGTACTGAATTTGTTTGACGAAAAATATAGAGGAAATACGGTCTATGTTAACTTATCGGGAGCTTTAGTGAGAAAAAACTATACAAAAAAAGATGTTTCTTCTCAATTAAGTGATATTATTCATGATGACAATTATCAATTTAAATTAACCATAGATGAAATCGTTTTTCAATGTCAGAAAGAAAGAGCAGGAACTATTTCTGCGGTTATCAGTTTTGAGTCATTTGTCGATAAAAAACTTGCCGAAAAAGGAACAATGTTGATAGATGTAGTTGCTATACGTATTAATGGTGGATGGAAGATTGTGCAAAATAATATGATTCGGGTCTCTGAAGCAAAAGATATAGGAGAATGTGTTTGTTATTTTTATGAGAAAGGCACAACAAAATTTGTAACCGAAATGTATTTTCCATCTGGCCTCGAATATAGCCAAGAACTTAATGCTTTTCAAGTCATGATCAAAGACAAAAAACGTATTATTAAATCTAATAGCAAAGAATATTATTGGAATGAAGATACAGGAAAACTTACCTATAAAGGAGGCTTAATTGGGCAAACGAGTAATTCTCGAAAAGCAGTAGAGTTTGTACTTAAGAACCTATATAAAGAATCTTGTGTAAATATTGTATTTAATTAAATTATGAAACGAATTCAATGCTAAATTGAACACATCCTGCTGAAAAGTAGGATGTGTTTTTTATAATGTTTCTATCTAACGATTTATATTAAATAATTGTTTGATCCTTCAGAAAACCTCTCCAGGAAATCTCAATAGCTTGATTTATATGTTTTTCTTGTAATTTTACCTGTTCATTCTCATGGATCTTTACCAGTGATACCACATTACCAAAGAAGAGTTCTTCCATGATCAGAGTATTATAAGATTTAAAAATCTTTTGTTTTACGCCTTTTTTAAAATAATTTTCGATTTCGGTATAATACTGTCTTGCCCTATCTTTTAAAGATTGGGGGATTTCTGGAGAACGTGCAATCTGTTCAGAAAATATAAAAGCAAGGGGATTATTGACAAAATAATAAAACAGATTAAGCCACATTACGGTAAATTGTTTCTTTATATCATCTTCCGGGATATTACGCATGACAACCGTGCCAAAATCCTGAGTGAGCATCAAATAAAGTTCTGTAATGATCTCTTCTTTATTTTTAAAATGGTGATATACGGTTCCGTTTGCTACACCTGATTCTTTAATAATTTGAGAAAGAGAAGTGGCATGGATACCTTGTTTAGTTATTAATTCTAGAGTAGTCTGTAAGACTATTGCTTTTTTACTCATAAAAAATCATATTCCTTATTCCTGGTTTAATTTAGTTGCCATATGCCAAAATTTAAAGCAGTCGCAAAAGCAACCCAAACAACATAAGGGATAAGTAGGTAGGCAGCGGTAGAATTTACTACTGTAAACCATTTAATAGTAAACAGCAATAGGATAAATAGGGCAATTATATCCAGTAATGCAATCAATGGGTTTTGCAGTCCAAAGAAAAAAATGGACCACGCTGCATTGAGTAACAATTGAAATCCAAAGTGATATAACGCAGTTTTTACCCATTTATGATAAAAGCCTTTGCTCCAAACAATTCCGGCTGCAATTCCCATCATAATATACAACAGAATCCATATTGGTCCAAAAATCCAATTCGGCGGAGTAAAAGAAGGTTTATTTAAAGCAGCATACCATGTACTAACAGAAGTTTGAGTAGCAATACTACTCAAAAATCCGATCAAACCACATACCAATACCGCAATACCAATACGAAATAACTTTTTTTTCATTGAAACAAGTTAGTGTAGTACTAAAATAGCAATTTATTTTTACTACCAATGCGCTTAAACTCGCTTTATGCATTAGAATTTTGTGATGAAACTTAAAAAGTACAATGCATACTCGTGTTTTGTTAATTTTAGTATCGTACGATTATCTATATCACTGAATTAAATTAAAAAACGAAATAAAATAACAAGTTTTGAAATAATTTCAGTCTATACCAGATTTTCTAATATATAAAACAGGTTAAAATAGAGGATACACTTATCTTTGCTTAAAATCATTGTATACTATGTCGGATTATTCAGAATTTACCTTACCTATAGTTTCAAAATTACCCGAAGAAGGTATAGTAACCTGTACTTCACCCAGTAATATTGCTCTAGTTAAATATTGGGGTAAAAAACCAGTTCAATTACCTAAAAATACATCGATTAGCTTTACATTGGATAATTGTAAAACAACAACAAGTTTAGCATATAAAAGAAGAGATAGGGTAGAGGAAGGTTTTGATTTTGAACTCTTTTTTGAAGGAAAACCTAAATCAGATTTTAAACCTAAGGTTCAAAGTTTTTTTGAAAGGATTCAAGAATATATTCCTTTTCTAAATCAATATACATTCAGAATAGAAACCAGTAATACATTTCCGCATAGTAGTGGGATTGCATCATCAGCTAGTGGGATGAGCGCACTAGCATATTGCCTGATGCAGCTAGAAAAAAAGATAAATCCGGATATTTCAAACTCAGAATTCCTTCAAAAATCTTCTTTTTTGGCTCGTTTGGGCTCTGGGAGTGCATGTCGAAGTATAGAAGGGCCAATTACCGTTTGGGGAGAGCATTCAGGTATAAATGGAAGTAGTAATGCATATGCAATACCGTTTCCGTTTCCGGTTCATCAAAATTTTGATGATTATCAGGATACAATCTTGTTAATCGATAAAGGAGAAAAACAAGTAAGTAGTAGTGTAGGTCATAACTTAATGTACGGTCATCCTTTTGCAGAAAAACGATTTGAACAAGCAACGAGCAATATTTTTAAATTAAAAGAGGTATTAATTTCGGGAGATTTAGATGCTTTTATCAAGATAGTAGAAAGTGAAGCATTGACGCTACATGCAATGATGATGACTTCTTTACCTTATTTTATATTAATGAAACCTAATACGTTATCTGTAATTCATAAAATTTGGGAGTATCGTGCTACAACAGGATCAAAAGTTTGTTTTACACTAGATGCCGGAGCAAATGTTCATGTATTGTACCCAAATACCGAAAAAAATCAAGTTTTAGATTTCATTACCAACGAGTTAGTTGCGTATTGTCAGAATGGACAGTATATTTGTGACAAAATAGGATTAGGTACAAAAATAGTGTAACTTTATCCTGGTAAGGCGACAAATTAAATATAACTATTTATAGAGATGGTGAGATTAACTTGATTAAAAAAATCTTTAATCATACAGAGTAATGATTTATTGTGATCGTCAAAGATTTTATCTAACCTCTAAAAACAATATAAATAAATGAAAGGACCGTTATTTTATTCTAAAATACTTTTGTTTGGAGAATATGGTATTATTAAAGATTCTAAAGGTCTTTCTATACCTTATAATTTTTTTAAAGGCGCATTGAAAGTATCAGAAACACCTGGTCAAGAGGCTATACAATCTAATAAAAATCTTAAAAATTTTGCGACCTATCTCGAAGAGATTCAAGATAAAGGAATTGTAAAATTTGATTTTGAAAAACTTCATTCTGATATTAATTCTGGGATGTATTTTGATAGTAGTATTCCTCAGGGATATGGGGTAGGAAGTAGTGGTGCATTAGTAGCCGCTATTTATGATAAATATGCAGCTAATAAAATTACAGTATTAGAAAATCTTACCCGAGATAAACTATTAAAACTGAAAGAGATTTTTGGACTTATGGAATCTTTCTTTCACGGAAAGAGCTCTGGACTTGATCCTTTAAATAGTTACCTTAGTCTGCCTATTCTTATTCATTCTAAAGATGATATCGAACCGGCAGGAATTCCTTCACAAAGTGTAGAGAATAAAAAAGGTGCCGTTTTCTTATTAGATAGTGGTATTGTTGGAGAGACTGCTCCGATGGTTAGTATTTTTATGGAAAACATGAAGAAAGAAGGGTTTCGTAGTATGCTCAAAAATCAATTTGTAAAATATACAGACGCATGTGTAGATGATTTCTTAAAAGGAGATGTTAAATCTCTATTCTTTAATATAAAAGAACTTTCTCATGTGGTTTTGGATAATTTTAAACCAATGATACCAAAGCAGTTTCATACCTTATGGAAACATGGTATAGAAACCAACGATTATTATCTTAAGTTATGTGGCTCTGGCGGTGGTGGTTATATTTTAGGATTTACGCAGGATTTTGATAAAGCACAAGCTTCACTTAAGGATTATAAGTTAGAAGTAGTCTACAATTTTTAATAAGCATTGTTATGCTTACCAGAAAAAATAAACTCATTTTTCTCAAACTATTGAGTTTATTTTCTATTGTTAGAGGGTATAATATCCTGATTATTGTATTTGCACAATATCTTACCTCAATATTTATTCTGGCACCTCAGATCAGATTACGACGTGTTATTCTGGACTCAAATCTATTTGTTATTGTATTGGCTTCTGCCGGTGTGATTGCAGCAGGGTATATTATTAATAATTTTTATGATAAAGAAAAAGATTTAATCAATAGGCCGCAAAAGACTATGCTAGATCGATTAGTGAGTCAACGCACAAAACTCACAGGGTATTTTGTCCTTAATTTTCTTTCTGTAGTATGTGCCAGTTATGTTTCTTTTAGAGCAGTTGTTTTTTTCTCTTTATATATTTTTGGGATATGGTTCTATTCTCATAAACTAAAGAAATTTCCAATAATAGGAAATATTGTTGCTTCTCTTTTGGCAATAACTCCTTTTTTTGCCGTATTCATTTATTATAAAAACTTTGATGAAGTTATTTTTGTTCATGCAACATTTTTGTTTTTAATGTTGATCATGAGAGAAATGATCAAAGATTTAGGAAATTTAAGAGGAGACTTGGCTCAGAACTATAAAACGATACCCATTGTGTATGGAGAGTTGGTCTCAAAAAGAATAGTAACTATTTTGATTCTGGCTTCTTGTGTTCCTATTTATTTACTACTTACGCGATATGAGATAGGGTTTATGTACCTGTATTTTTATGCATGTATTATACTCCTTTTTGCGTTTTTATTTGGTTTATGGAGATCAAAAGGAAGAACACATTATGTCTGGTTACATAATATTTTAAAACTTATTATTGTCGCAGGAACATTTAGTATTATTCTAATTGATGTACATATGATCCTTGATAGAATTCTTTGGTAAAAAAAAGCAGTTGTATGTATTTACAACTGCTTCCTTAATCATATATAGAAAGTTTATACTATACTCCTTCTGGCCTTAAAATTTTTAAAGAAATTTTAAATACTTTGTTTCCTATGTTTGATATTTTTGAATCTACTTTTTTGTAGTTCAATCTTGATTTTACAAAACTTTTTACATTAGTATCTTCAGAATCTACCGTTAAAACTACAATCTCTCCTTCACCGTTTAAAGTAAATTCGATACTTGCTTTAAGTTGCTGTTTGTCTAATTTAATTTCTGGACTCTCTAAAAGAGTTGCAATTTGCTTTCTTAATTGTTGTTCAGAATTAATAGGGTTATTTGAAGCAAAAATTTGCGTTGACCCTAATACGAATACTGCGAATAAAATTGTTAACTTTTTCATTTTTTTGTGTTTTAAGATTTGAGCTTGAACTATTATTTTGTTTTAATTGTACAGGGCAAATGTAGAGTCGAATACTCTATTATTTTTGTTTTTCGTTTTATTAGAATGTATTACAATGATTACGATTATGTTAAAAGGTATATGTTTTAACGTAAATTAAACTTTGCAGAATAAATACTTTTTATATGTTTACTTTTTAAGAATGGATATAAAATTGGTTATAGCATAGTAAATCCTTAATATTTGCATCATAATGATGCCGATTATTAGGTTTTTAATAGAACTTTAATGTTACCATAAGGTTAAATTAAGGTTTTACCATATTACTTTTATGATGTTTAATGTGTTGCAAATCAATTTTTTATATGTTAAGCATTTGTTAAACATATTTTGAAAATTTCTTAAGAACACATAATCATTAAGAATAAATATATACCATTAATACATTTTCATGAAAGATCAATTACTAACAGTTGCATTGGCTCAAATCTCTCCGATCTGGTTAGATAAAACAGCTACAATTAAAAAAATTGAAAATTCTATTACTGAAGCAGCTTCTAAGAAAGCAGAACTTATCGTTTTTGGAGAGTCGCTGTTACCAGGATATCCGTTTTGGGTATCATTAACAGACGGTGCAAAATTCGACAGTAAGATTCAAAAAGAGATTCATGCGCATTACGCTCAGAATTCGATTGTTATCGAAAATGGAGATTTAGATACCATATGTGAACTTGCTGCCGAATGTAATATTGCAATATATTTAGGAATCATTGAACGGCCGATAGATCGAGGAGGACATAGCTTATATGCATCGTTAGTATATATTGATCAAAAAGGAGAGATCAGATCTGTACACCGTAAATTACAACCTACGTACGAAGAACGATTAACCTGGGCCCCAGGAGATGGTAATGGATTGCTGGTACATCCGTTAAAGGCTTTTACCGTCGGAGGATTAAATTGTTGGGAAAACTGGATGCCTTTACCCAGAGCAGCATTATATGGGCAAGGAGAAAATTTACACATAGCGGTATGGCCCGGTAGTGATTATAATACCAAAGATATTACTCGTTTTATTGCCAGAGAATCTCGCTCGTATGTGATTTCGGTCTCTAGTTTGATGCGAACAGAAGATTTTCCTAAAACTACGCCACACTTGGATGAGATTTTAAAGAAAGCTCCTGATGTTTTAGGTAATGGGGGCTCATGTATTGCAGGCCCAGATGGAGAATGGGTAATGAAACCTGTAGTACATAAAGAAGGGCTGTTAATCGAAACGTTGGATTTTGGCAAAGTGTTACAAGAACGCCAGAATTTTGACCCTGTCGGGCATTATTCGAGACCAGATGTAACCCAATTACATGTAAACAGAAAGCGCCAAAGTACAGTTCGGTTTGATGAATAATAGATGTTGGACCTATGCTATAAACAATTATCTTTGCACAAAATTTAAGATATGAGTCGTGGAGATAATTCTGGTAAAGGGAAAACTAGCAGAAAACAGGAAGGAAAAGGAAAAAGTAAATCGAATACACATGATAAAGGTAAATCCAATTATGGAAAAAAACCTTATGTAAAAGGTAAAGCATATGCAAAAAGGGCTAGTAATACAGCACCAAAAAAGCTCACCGATTCTGATGAAATAAGACTTAATAAATATGTAGCTAATTCTGGGGTTTGCTCCAGAAGAGATGCCGATTTATATATTAAAACAGGAAGTGTATGGGTAAATGGTAAGCCCGTTACCGAAATGGGATACAAAGTAAAACTTACCGATGAGGTTAAGTTTGATGGGCGACTCATTACTCCTCATAAAAAAGAATATGTGCTCCTTAATAAACCTAAAGGTTTTGTAACGAGCACTAGTCCCGAGAAAACGAGAACAGTAATGGATCTAGTGGCAAATGCCTCTAAATCTGTATTAAAACCGGTAGGTAGACTAGAAAGAAATACAACCGGATTATTACTCTTTACCAATGATGTAGATTTAGAAAAGAAATTAACACATCATAAAAGTGGAGTTCGTAAGATATTTCATGTAGAATTAGAACGTAATCTGAAATTTGAAGATCTTCAGAAAATAGAGAATGGAATTAAATTAGAAGAAGGTTTTATAAATGTAGATGAAATCTCTTATATAGAAGGTGCGTCTAAAAACGAAATAGGAATTCAATTGCAGTCTGCTAAAAATGGAATTATTCATAAGCTTTTTGAACACCTTAATTATAGTGTGGTCAAATTAGATAGAGTAGTCTTTGCGGGATTAACCAAAAAAGATTTACCTCGTGGCCATTGGAGAATACTTACAGAACAAGAGGTGATTAATCTTAGGATGATGTAGATGGACTTTTAAAATAAAGGAAATCTCTATAAAATAACCTCTTTATAATTTAGACCTCACAGATCTCTAAGATCTGTGAGGTCTAGGTTTAATTTTACAAAACTTGTTTTTAAAAAAAGAGAACCTGCCTTGAGATACATCTTTATTAATATCGTTCTAACAAATTCTTGAGCTCATCATAGTATTGTTTTGTGATATAGATACCATTATGACCAGCACCCTTGATCATTGTATGTTTAATTTTATTTGGGTATAATGCTTCTAGTCGTTTAGAATTTTCTTCTGGTTTAATAAGAAAATCATGAGTACCGTGAAAAATCTGAATAGGACAGGTTACTTCTTTTAAGAATTTATAAGAAGGAATCTCATAATTGATAAGTATTTTGGGTACAGGAGCAATACTTGCAATAAAATCATTCCAGGCATAGTACGGAGCTTCGAGTATAAGGAGTTTAGGTCTATTTTTTGCCGCAGTATAGGCAGCAAACCCTGTTCCCAGAGAAAACCCTAAAACAATAATATTTTTTTCGTCATATCGTGTCTTTGCATAATCATAGACTTTTTGTGCATCGTTATATAGTTCTGATTCTTCTTCGTAAAAACTGTCGCTTTTTCCGTAGCCTCTGTAATCGACAAATAGAACGTCAAATTTATTTTCGGTATATAAAGAAGCACGTGTCCCCCATTCATGAATTGCCCCGGCATTACCATGAAAATATAGGATAAGGCCTTTACTGGTAGCATTCGTTTTAAAAAGTAATGCATTAAGAGTAACGTCCTTTTCTACAGAGATATTGATCTCTTCAAAGGGCTGATCAAAAGAATACACATAATCTTTTTCCAAAGTTTTTGGGTTAAAGAAAAAACGTTCTTGCCTTAGATATAAAAACAAGTATCCAGAAAGAATAAGAATAACAATAAATACTATAAATCTTGCGAATCTGCGACCTATTTTCCTGAAATTAATTTTCAAAATTGATATACTTTTATGAGTTGTTTTCTAATGTGTTATGAATTCTATTTTGATAGGCCTTTATAATCTCTTTACTAAAGATAGTAAAAACAAAAAGATACTCTAGTCCTACCATCCATAGGTTTTCTTTAAAATCAGGATGAAGATACGCGGTATAACTAAAAATAACTACAAAAGACCAAACGATAGGAAATCTGTAATTTGTATATACACAAAGTGATAATGGTACGGCAATATACCAGGGATGTACTGTAGTTGATAAGAAATAGTAAACGCAAACACCTAAAAGCATGCCTGTAATTAGCTGTGGAGTACTTTGGTTATTTTTAAAGAAAGTTAACCCTAAAAGAATCACTATGACTACCAGGAGTAAAATTTTACCGGTAGTTTCAATAATATTCCACCCAACAACTTGAAATCCAATCCAGCGAATAATAAAATAAATACTGGCATTAAATTCGAAAGTCTGAAACCAAAGGGTAATTGTTTTGCTAAAATTGGCTAAGAATTCTCCGGATAAGAAAGGAGCAAAGATTAGAAGGCATGTGCCTATAACAATACTATAAAAACCAAGTAGTTTTGGTAATCCTGTAATAAGACCAGATGTATTGAAACTCTTTTGGTCATTAAGAATAAATTTTTGAAAAAATAAAGGTAAAAATAAGAGAGGGATTAGTTTCACTGAAACAGAGAGTGCCAGTACAACGGCAGCCCAGTACCAATAACCTTTATGCAAAAGATATAATGACCATATGATAAAAAATACCATCACAGCTTCAAAGTGAAGGTTACCTGTAAGTTCTATAATAATAAAAGGATTAAGGATATACCAGAAGACTCTTTTTTCGGAAAGGTTCAATGATTGTAATAATTTTCTTCCGAAGAAAAATGTACCGATATCTGCTAAAATGATAAGTATTCTAAATACCATCGCAGATCCCAAAATACTTTTACTGGCAAATAAAGCTGCAATAAAATAGCAAAACTGACTTACGGGAGGATAATTAGTATAATGACTTCCGTTAAGTGTGCCCATACCGGTGTACAACTCTTGCGCTTGTGCGATTGGAGCATCTCCTTGTGCTATCCATACCTCGGGAAGGGATAAGTAAGGATTAAAACCTTCGAGGAGCATACGTCCATCCCATATAAATCGATAAAAATCCTGCGATAAATTGGGGATGGCAAACAAAAATACGATCCGAAATAATAATGCTGTAATGGCCAGTAGTTTCCAATTACCAGAATTGAGTTGAATGATTTTATAAGAAACAAAAAATAAGGCAGCCCAAAGACTGATCATTTTAATAAAATCTGTTCGTTCTAACTGATAAGAAAAACTCCAGTAAAAAAGTAAACCAGCAATAATAAGGAGAATGGAAAACCGGTTATATTTCCATTGCTGAAACATTAAAACTTAGACGTTACAGATTTAAAGAATACAAATCCAAATCCAAGAAATAACATAATGTGAAACAAGAATAACCCAAAATCCTGAAGCTTAAAAGCACTGTATAAAGCAAACCCAAAATATCCCATGAGTAATGCTTCTATAATGGTGTTTCCAGAAATGTTCTTACTTACATATTTATTTCCTTTCCAGGAATCTTTTAGGGTATTGATATTAAATTTTGGAGTGCGTATAAATTCACTCTTTTTTCCAAAATGCCCTTCGAGAACCGCCATAGAATTATGAACAGAGAAGCCCATTGCAATAGAGAAAAAAGTAAAAAACATTTTTATGTATTCCATAAAATTCCAAAACCCTTTACCATGAATCTTTTTAAAAGTAAACCAATAACAAAAGAAAAATATAACTGTACTTAAGGCAAAAAAAGCAATAACATTAAAATACCAGCTAAATAATGGATTACTATTCTTAATATACATTACCGGGACGCTTAGTACCGCAACCAATAACACTAATAAGAACATACTGCTGTTTAACAGGTGAAAAAAGCTATGAAATTTGGTCTTAAAAGGAACGGTTTTATCTCTAAGCATTTTCCAGTATAGCTTCTGAAAGTTCTCTGCAGCTCCTTTATTCCATCTAAACTGTTGTGATCTGGCTGCACTAATAACTACTGGTAATTCTGCTGGGGTTTCTACTTCTTCGAGGTATTTAAACTTCCATTTTTTTAATTGTGCCCTATAACTTAGATCGAGATCTTCGGTTAATGTATCTCCTTGCCAGTTTCCGGCATCTTCAATACAGGTTTTTCTCCAAACACCAGCTGTACCATTAAAATTAATGAAGTGATCTTTATAATTACGACCTACCTGCTCCATAGTAAAATGAAAATCCAAGGCGAATGCCTGAATTTTGGTAAGCATCGAATAATCTCTATTAATATGCCCCCATCGGGTTTGTACCACACCTATATTTTGATCTTTAAAATATGGGATGGTTTGCAATAACCAATTCTTACCAGGCAAAAAATCTGCATCAAAAATAGCTATAAACTCACCTTTAGCGATCTTAAGCCCTTCTTTTAGCGCTCCTGCTTTAAATCCGGTTCGATCTTCACGGCAAATGTGTTTTATATCTAAGCCTGTTTGTTGCAATTTTTCTATATGTTTTGCAGTAGTAATAACAGACTCATCTGTAGAATCATCTAATACTTGAATCTCTAATTTATTTTTTGGATAATCAAGTTCGGCAATGTTATCCAGTAAACGATCCATTACATATAACTCGTTAAATACTGGTAGCTGAACAGTTACATGCGGAATTTCTTCTTTTTTAGAAAAATCAAAAGTTGGCGAAGTGTCAGCTTGTTTTCGAGACTTTAGATAGTTGAAAAGCAAATTGAGTTGTGCCAAACTATACATAAATATGATTAGTAAGGCTAATGTGTAGGTTATGATGATAGCAATATCCATTACGTAAAGCTATATTTAAAAATCCAACTTAAAATCTTAACGCCTGCAAATATAGCACCTTTTATGGTTCCTGAAACTTTTGAGACGCCAATTCTCTTTTTGTAATGCACATGGACTTCGGTATAACTATAACGTTTCTTTAACACTTTTAATTGCATTTCTACTGTCCAACCGTAGGTTTTATCCACCATCTCAAGGGCTAATAGTTTATCATACTTAATCGCTCTAAAAGGCCCGAGATCTGTGAATTTTGCACCAAAAAAAAGTTTCATTAATCCTGTAGCAAGCCAATTTCCGAAAATTTGAGGAAATGTCATAGATCTAGATTCACGTAGATGCTTGACTCTAGATCCGATAACTAAATCAACATTTTGTTCTATTATAGGTGCAACTATATGAGTAAGCTCTGCAGGATAATCACTATAATCTCCATCTAAAAATACAATGATATCTGGTTTGGTGTCTTTTGATGCTATATATTCCATACCTTTCAGACATGCATAACCATATCCTTTTTGCTTTTCTTGCAGCACTGTTGCTCCCGCTTTTTTTGCAACATTTTCGGTTTGATCTGTAGAGGTATTACTTACCACAATAATTTCAGAAACGATATCAGGTATTTCTTTGATTACATGTGCTATGGAATCTTCTTCGTTAAAAGCAGGTATGATTACGTTTATAATGGGAGGCATTTATAAGGAAGCGTTAGGATTGTCTCTTTTAAAACTAAAAATATCAGTCCATTCACCGATTTTTTTATCATTGATATAGCGTTCGGCTTTAAAAATTTTGTTGTTTTTATACAATAGACAATACCCTTCTTTTTTATTATTTTTATATTGATATTTTCTAATTATTTGGGCTGCAATATCGTAAATAATCCACCATTTCTCAGCTTTATCGTTTACAAAATGCCCTTCTTTCAATAATTTACTGTTTTCTGAATAAAAATACCAATATCCATTTTTTTTATTATTTCTGAAATGCCCTTCTTTTGATACTTTTCCGTTAGGATAATAAAAATGCCAAAAATCTACTTTATACTCTTCTGATTTCCATCCTTCGGCTTTTAGTACACCATTAGAATAATACTCATAATGATATTCTTTTTGAGCTATGATTTGATTTCCAGAGAAGGAAAACATAACTAAAAGGATACAAAGCTTTTGAATCATAGTTACAGTTTTATATAGATTCTTAGACGAAAGTAACTACCTATACTAACATTTTTTTAAAATTGTTTGATAAAAAAGGCCATACTCAGTTTTTAGATTATGAATATGGCTTTGTTATGTGTAATAAAATCGTATAAACTTTTTAATGTCTACCTTAGTCTAAACTCTGATTCGGTTTTTAGAGTTATTTTTTATTTACAAAATCCATTAGATCTACATCGTTACCTAATAAGATCTCATTAGGATTGATACGCCTGTCTAGTTTGTCATTCTCAAGTTTTAACACTCCTCTGGGGCAAACTGCAGAGCAAACCCCACAGCCAACACAACTGGATCGTACTATGTTTTCACCTTTTTGAGCATAGGAACGTACATCGATTCCCATTTCGCAATAAGTAGAACAATTACCACAAGAGATACATTGCCCACCATTGGTGGTAATTCTAAATCTAGAAAATAAACGTTGTTGAAAGCCAAGGATTGCTGCCATAGGACAACCAAATCTACACCAGGCACGGTTACCCAAAATTGGATAGAAACCAGTACCGATAACACCAGAAAATATAGAACCAATGTATAAACCATAGGCCGATCTAAGACTCCCTGATGTAATAAAAAATACTTCGTTTGTAGTACCGGTATAGTGCATTACCAGAAATGAAACTATAATGGCAAAATACCCGATTGCACCATATTTGGCATCTTTACCCAGCTCTTTTCTTTTAAAAATCATCACTACCGCAAAAACAAGAGTCAGAAAAGTAGCCGCCCCCGCAAGAAAAGTACCTCGGGTTAACCAATATTTATTTGGGTCGCTTCCCAAATATGTATATATCATAGCAATAGTCATCACTACAGAAAAAACCAAAACGGTATGTATTAACCAGCGTTCTATTCTCCAGGCGCTCATTTTTTTACTGGATAATTGTCTAAAAGAATCCCCAGCGGTCTCAGCTAATCCGCCACAGCCACAAACCCATGAACAATACCATCTTTTTCCGAATTTGTAGGTTAAAATAGGAGTTATTATAAAGATAGACGCCACTCCAAAAATTAACATTCCCAGCCCAAGGTTTTGTGATGATAAGAGACCATCAATAGACCATCCATCAAATAAATAATAATTAAGTGGCCATATACTTTTTAGATCGTAATAAGGAAGGTTATACTCTGGACTGGTATTTAATCGTGCCATAAACTCTGGAATCAAAAAGGCAAATCCAAGTTGAAAAAACATTACAGAAATGGTTCTTATTTGCTGGTAGCGATTGTGTCTGTACTTTAGAATGAACTTATACCCAAAAGCAATGATGGCTACGGTATAAAGAGTTCCATACACAAACCATTGGCTGGCAGGATTACCACTTAAAATTCTACTTAAAGGATCAAATAAAGCTACTAATCCGGTATTGGCTTCACCATTCGTACCTAATCCCAGTAGTTCTGCTTTAAAATATAATACGATATAAAAAGCAGTTAATCCTACCCCGGTGAGCCACCCTAAAATCCCCCGAGAAGAGATAGATTTAAACCAGACTCTATCATTTTTGATTCCTTCTAACTTTTTTAAGTATAAATCGTTAGCAAATAATACCGTACCTGCTGTAATTAGCACTAAAGAAAGGATTAAGAACATTCCCTGATTTGGGAAATTAGTGTTAAAAATGGCAAGAGTCAAAATAAAGAGCCCAACTAGGCCTATGGCTAAAGCTATTTTTTGCTGTACTGAAACCCCTTTGGTATTAGGGTTTGCAAGAGACATGCTATGATCTAATTTGTTACTCATTGTATATTTTTTTATCAAACCTTGAAGATTTTGAAAACCTTTAAGATTTATGTTTTTTAAACGGTTTTGGTTTGAAACTGTGATTTTTTATAAGCCGAAAGGATATCAGACTCATGGGCCGAATAGAATTCTGGATCAAAATTGGCTTTTGCAAGATGCTGCATCACATAATTTACCTCTCTTTTTTCTGTAAGCCAGCGATCAAAAACTTCGTGTCGCATTCTGATTCCGAATGTATTGATTCCTAAAAATTCTGAGGTTTCTTTATGATAGGATACCGTAATGCATTTGGTATCATCCTCGTGTATCCAATGAAATTGTTGCTCATATTCTTTGGGTTTGGCAAATACCCAACCATAGGTTTGATATTCGATATCAAGAAATTTTGCACTATTAAACCAATGCCCAGGTTTGTATTCGGTCCTGTTTCCACAGATCGTTTGCGCTAGTGTTTCTCCCATCATACGACCGGTATACCAAACGGCTTCAATAGGACGGCGATTTCCTATGGCTTCGTGTTGTTCTGCACAATCACCAATAGCATAAATATTAGAGATGTTGGTTTCGAGAAATCTATTCACTTTTACGCCTCGACCCAGTTCGATACCAGAATCTTTTAAGAAATCTACATTAGGAGACACACCTGGGGTTAATCCAACAACATTGCAATCAATAACTTCTCCTGTTTCTTGTACAACTACAGCTTTAACTTTGCCGTTATCATCAGCGATTATTTCTTTTAAGTTTACACCCAATCTAAGATCAATATGATGATTTTGGATATGTCTATTGATCATTCCACTTTCACCGGCAGGTAAGACACCATCCCAAAAACTATTTTCACGGACCAAAAATGTAACTGGGATATTACGAGAACGAAGCATTTCTGCTAATTCGATACCGATTAATCCTCCTCCGACAATTACGGCACGTTTGCACACTTGATTATTGGGAGCATGTTTTTCTAGATTTTCAAGGTCTTGTTTATGATACATACCCATAACCCCATCGAGATCCTGACCTGGCCAACCAAATTTATTAGGTTTAGAACCTACTGCAATGATCAGTTTGTCATAGCTCATAGTTTCCCCGCTCGCAAATACAAGCTCATTAGCCTGGTGATTAACTTTGGAAACAAAACCATTTTTGAGCTCAATCCTGTTTTTTTTCCAAAACCAGTTTTCATAAGGTTGCGTATGTTCAAATTTCATATGTCCCATATAAATATACATAAGGGCAGTACGCGAAAAGAAATACTCGTTTTCGGCAGAAATGACAGTGATTTTTTTGTCAGACATTTTACGTATATGCCGGGCAGCAGTAACTCCTGAAATTCCATTTCCGATAATTACAATGTGTTCCATAAACGATAATTGTAGGTTGTCAATAGTTATTGAAGTGATTTATACTTTTTCAATTCGCTATAAAAATGCTCTTTTTCACTCAATTTTCGTCTTTTTATTACTCCGTAGCGCTGCTATGAAGTGCAAAAAACACTTCAATTGATCAAAAAACAACTATTTTTCGCCAGAATCGAAAAAGTTTAAATCACTTCATTAAGAAGTGAACACTTCGGTCAGTAAGTCGTATATAAATATAAGAACTTAAATAGCCGGATTAATTTAGAATGAATCTAAAAACTAACGGTTTTGTAAGGGTTACCACTTTATATCGAACGGGAGGGGTATGTTTTTGGTGAAATAAAAAACTGCCTGAGAAAAGCTTCTCAGGCAGTTTTACTTTTTTGTTTACCCTTTTTTATTGCTTTACTATTTTACGGGTGATCATCCGATCTCTGGTTATTATTTTTATGGTATACAATCCTGTTGTGTAGGTACTCATATCAATAGAGACTATGCCTTTACTATTTGGGATACGTTTTATAATACTGTTTCTTCCATTATTTAATGCTATTAGCGCTATAGTTACAGGTGATTTTTCTACCTGACCAGTTTGTATGTACAGTATATTTTGAACTGGGTTAGGATAAGTTGTGATCTCTTTTTGATGAAGACTTTCTTTTTTTGCTGTTCTGGAAATAGCTCTGGATTTTTCTGGGCAAAATTCTGTTTCAGGATCTTTTAACCATGTAGCTCCATTTGCCGGATGTCCTACGATACAATCAATAGAATTATGTCGGGCATTCATATAATCTAATTTACGATTATTGGATGCTATCAGACTAGTTAGGTCATTGTTAGAGCAGAGTAAAATCTCCAAAGAAGTATTTTTACTTACATCTAAGCTCTTTAGTTTATTAGTTGAACAAAATAATTTATTCAATTTAGTATTCTTGCTTACGTTTAAGCTTTTTATGCTATTGTAACGACAAGATAAATAATTTAGTTTGGTATTCTTACTTACATTTAGACTTGTTAGTTTGTTAGAAGAGCAAAATAATTTCTCTAATTTAGTATTGTTATTTAGATCTAACTGTTTTAGTTTATTGCTACCGCAAAGCAGGTATTTTAATGCTTTGTGTCTGCTTAGTTTTAGTTCGGTTATCCTATTATTATTACAATTCAATTCTTGTACTTTCCTGCTGTTTGGTAAAAACAGTTTGCTTAACTTATTGTTACTACAATTTAATTCGATCAAATCACGGCTGAGTATTGTTAGTGATTCTAGGTTGTTTCGGTTACATGTTATTGTTTCTAATTTAGTATTCTTGCTAAGATCTAAACGGGTTACTTTATAGTTTTTATAGAAAAATAATGCCAATAATTTTGTGTTTTTGCTAAGATCGACTTCTCTGATGCTAGTTTTGCTAATTGATAAGCTATTAATGTTTTTAAAAGCTTCAATGCCAATAAGATTAGATACCTGACTGCCAGAAACAAATATATGCTGTGTATATGCCTGAGCTTCGCTAACTTCTATTTTGCCGTTGTTATTGGTATCAATATTATGATCTTCTAATAATGCTCTTTTAAATCGGGCATCAGGAATAATAACTTCCTGGGCTTGTAGTGATAAGGTAAGAGTGACTAATGCAATACAACTGCATATCCATTTTTTTTGTGTTAATACGATCATGATTTTGGTTTTTTTGTTGAACGGCGAATTTAGACAGGGGAGCGATGATGTATGTCCTGATTTCTTGATTATAAAAGAATCAGGACACATTCATACCTATAATTAGGAAGTTGTGTAGAAAAATAAAATCTAAAATTGTTTGTAAGTTGATGATTTTCCATTCGACTGAATGCCCATTACCAAGGTAAATTTTAACAATTTAAAATACGATAAATTCAGTTTTTTGATAGAACTGATTAATAAGGTAAAGGATGAAAAAAATAACAATTCTATTAGTTCTTCTCTCAATTCAATTTGGGTTTTCGCAAAGTAGTACAGTATTTTTTACTAAAGCAGATAGCTTTTTTAAAACCTATGTATCTAACGGAAGAGTGAATTATAAAAACATAAAAAAAGCCCCATCTTCGTTAGAAGAGCTATTAAAAATAGCAGCGAATGTAAACGTTACTAAAAATGACGTTAAAACCTACCAGGCCTTTTATATTAATGCGTATAACTTGGCAGTAATAAAAGGGATAGTAGATAAATACCCAACAAAATCACCACTGGATATTAAAGGTTTTTTTGATAAAACCACCTATGTATTAGGAGGCAAAAAAACAACACTTAATGATCTTGAAAATAAGATTCTTCGCAAAAATTTCCCTAAGGAAGCTCGATTTCACTTTGTGTTAGTTTGTGCAGGTCTGGGTTGTCCCCCGATTATACCTTCTGCATATAAACCGTCAACATTAGAAGATCAATTGCAACGACAAACGGTAAAAGCTTTAAATAACCCCAATTTTATTAAAGTGAAGGGAAATAAAGTACAATTATCACAAATTTTTGAATGGTATAAGGTAGATTTTACTCAGGATGGGTCAGAGGTGGATTTTGTAAATAAATTCCGAAAAGAGAAAATTCCGGCAAAAGCCAAAGTATCATATTACTCCTATGACTGGAGCTTAAATCAAACCAAATAATAACAATTATTTCAACATAATCTTTAACAACAAATAAGAATTTTTATCAAAGTTTTTTATATCAAAACTACTTTGAAAGAAGATACTTATGCAAAAAAAGCAATAATGAAAACCAAAAGAATACTAATAACGGCACTAAGCATTTTTGTGATGACCATAGGGTTTGCACAGGATGAGGATTCAGGAAAGTCAAATATCCAGGAATTTACACCTTCAAAACTTTTAAAGAAAGGACAATGGGATATTAAATTTTTTAATAGTATATACACACAAACAGAACAAACCGACTCGGGATCTAAATCGGTAACTATAGACAGGCAAACTTTTTTTACAAATACTACCGAAATATTTACAGGGATTAGTAAAAATTCGAGAGTAAATGTTGGACTTATCTTTCAGGTGAGAGCAAATACGTATGGAGGAGCAGGAGCGCTGGAAGCATTGAGTTTTAAAGATAATACTACAGATGCAAGAAGTGGACTTACTACAATTGCACCATCAATACGAATACAACCTTTTAAAAATATAGCAAACTTTTCTTTTACCAGTTCGTTTTTTATCCCTGTGTTTGAAGATGTTCCAAATGCACCGTATTTAGATAAAAGAAGTTTTTTCTGGGAGACCAAGTTTTTCTATGATAAAACTTTTGGGGGTAATAAATGGCAGATTTTTACAGAAGCAGATTTTGGATATAATTTTGGAGAAAAGTCGGTAGATGCTGATCCAGCTAGTGAAAATGTATCAGAGCGATTCGCAAATAATAGTTTGTTTGTACCCTTAAGTGCTTTTCTAAGTTATTTCCCAAGTTCAAAATCTACAGTTTTTGTAAATGCCCAACAGGCTTTTTTGTTTGATTTAGGAAATAATTTTGATCAGGATTATACACAGTTAGGATTTGGGGGTAAATATCAGCTTACTAAAGTTCTTAACCTGGAAGCATCTTTTGGTAAGATCGTTAGAGGAAATAATTTTCAGGGATTAGGGCAAACATTTAGTTTAGGTTTACGAGCGTTATTCTAGAATACTAGTGTAAAAATCGTATTTTCAGCAGTAAAAAAAGAATATGAAAAATATTTTTCTACTGTTGTTAGCCTTTATTTTTTGTACGTGTGCTGGACAAGGACCTAAGATTAATGGAATTAGTTTTGTAGGCGCTCCAGAGGAGATTACTGCGGCAGAAATTGATCCTGTTGTAGAAGTTAATGCCAATTGGGCTGCAGTGATGCCTTTTGGATTTATAAAAAATCTTGAAACCCCGACAGTAGTTTTTAATATCGAAAGGCAATGGTGGGGAGAGCGAAGAGATGGAGCCAAAAAAACGATTGAGCTATTGCATGATAGAGGAATTAAGGTGATGCTAAAACCTCAAATTTGGGTGTGGAGAGGAGAGTTTACAGGAAATATCAGTATGAAATCTGAAAAAGACTGGAAAACACTAGAAAAATCATACGAGGATTTTATATTACTCTATGCAGTATTGGCAGAAGAAATGCAGGTGCCTATACTTTGTATCGGTACAGAGTTGCATACGTTTGTTCAGTCAAGACCCGAGTTTTGGAATCAATTGATTACTAAAATACGATCAGTTTATAAAGGAGAGTTAACTTATGCAGAAAATTGGGACCAGTTTGATAAAGCACCCTTTTGGAATCAATTGGATTATATAGGTATAGATGCGTATTTTCCGGTTTCTCATAGTAAAACCCCCACGGTAGAAGAGCTTAAGAAAGGATGGCAACACCATAAAAATGATATGATCACAATACAAACCAAAATGAAGAAACCTGTTTTATTTACAGAATACGGTTATCGAAGTGTTCATTTTACAGGAAAAGAACCCTGGGATTCTAGCCGTTTTGATGGTAAAGTTAATCTCGAAGGACAAAATAACGCATTGATGGCTTTATATCAGGAATTCTGGAACGAACCTTGGTTTGCAGGAGGATTTCTTTGGAAATGGTATCATAATCATGATAAAGTAGGAGGAGAGCGTAATAATCGGTTTACAATACAAAACAAACCTTCAGAACAACTAATAAAAGAGTTTTACTCAATACACAAATGAATTTTTCCCGAATTGTTTTTCTCATCATTTTTACAACTAGTTATGCTTTTGGGCAAAACAAAATGGTTTCTGAAATTCGTATACAAGGAAATAAGAAGACCAAAACCTCTGCTATAACCAGGCTCACTACTATTGAGCAAGGCAAGGTTTTGGATTCTATACAGATCGAGAAGGATATTAGAAGATTAAAAAGATTACCTTCTATAGCACATGCTTATTATGAAGTTTATGAAAAAGAAGAAGGCTATGAGGTTATTTATGGAATAGAAGAGAATTTCACGATTATTCCTTCTGCCAATCTCTATACGACCAATAATGATGAGTTTGCCTTTAGAGTAGGCTTGTATGAGTTTAATTTATTGGGCCAAAATATAGTTCTGGGAGGATTGTATCAAAATGATATTTATAGTTCTTATGGAGCAAATCTAAGAGCTCCATTTTTATTTAGTAAGAAATTAGGAATAGCCTTTAATTACAGTAATCTTACTACCGAAGAACCCGTATTTCTGGAAAATGGAACTGCTGATTATAAATATAATAATACCTCTTATGAAGTATTGGGGCTGTGTCAATTTAATTTTCAGAATCGTATTGAGTTGGGAGTGAATTACTTTAATGAAGATTATACATATAAACGTGGTGCAACCGAAGTAGGAATACCACAAGATTTTGATGTAAATAAACTACTATATAAACTAATATACGAATATGATAATCTGGATTATGATTACCAATATGTATCGGGATTTAAAAGCACATTAAATTTGCAATATGTAATTAGTACCGAAAATGTCTTACCAGATTTCCTTATCGGGTGGAATGATCTTTTATATTACAAGAGAATAGGTAAAAAAGGAAATTGGGCATCCAGGTTACGATTAGGGTTAGCAAGCAATGATGATTCTCCATTTGCGCCGTTTGCAGTAGATAATAATCTTAATATTAGAGGCGTTGGTAATACTATTGATCGAGGAACGGGAGTAATTGTCCTTAATACCGAATATAGGCACACATTGTATGAGAAAGATTGGTTTGTATTGCAAAGCAATGTCTTTGTAGACGGAGGAAGCTGGCGTAATCCCGGAGGTGATTTTGGAGATTTTGGAGATTCTCAAAATTTTAGAATATACCCAGGTATAGGTTTACGTCTTATGCATAAACGAATTTTTAATGCCATTTTTAGAATTGATTACGGGCATGGGATTACAGACGAGGCTACCAAAGGATTTGTATTTGGGATTGGGCAATATTTTTGATTAATTTATTTTTTCAAACCTTATAGGTACTCTAAGACCTGTGAGGTCTAAGCCGCTATATTTTTAATACCCTATTCTAAAAGTGTAACTCTTCAATTTTTACTTTTATATACATCTGGTGCGAAGCTAATACACTACAACATAAAATGTAGTCTGACTATATTTTGTAGTAAATAGTTAGTTTTTTTATTGATTAAAGTAAAAAAACAGATTACATATCAAGTAGAAATATAGTGACAGATATTGCTAAAATATATAGCAATTAAGTTAATTACACCAGATATATAGAGGTTTCTTTCGGGCTAAAAACTCCCCAAAAATCATTCTGTTTTGGTAAATTTTTGGCATAAAAAAGAGTATATATTGACCTGCTTTTT
>JAUIBW010000050.1 GCA_030427585.1 Bacteroidia bacterium | reverse complement strand
CGAAGCTACAGTAAAGTATTTATCATAGTATTGATATGCATCGCTAAAACCTACACTATTGCCACCATAACTATGGCCGATCATATATTGTTCGTTTTCAGGAAATTCTTCTTTTGTATGTTTAGAAACTGATTTAAAATCCTGTGCCCAGAATAAAAAGCCATACTCTTTTAACGATTGAATGCTTTGAGAAAGAGAATCCCCGATTCCGCGATAGTCAAAAGTAAAGACATTACACCCCTTGGTAGCGAGGTATTTGGCGAGAGGAAAATAAATTTTTTGAGGAACTGCCACCGCAGGAGCAAAAACTATTGTTTTACGATTAGGTGATTTAGGAACAAACTCATGTACCGAAATAGGGTAGCCGTCAGAAGAACGAATAGTGTATGATTCCATATGTTACAGATTTAAGATTGCCGTTTCTGTTCTTTTCATAGCGTTGTTAAGGTATTTTGGATCATCATAAATTTGCATTAATAAGATACCTCCTTCAATATCTTGAACCATTTGCTCTGCCAGTAGTAATGCTTTTTCGGTTGAGTGATGTACTTCTAGTAGTCGTTGTAAGCCTAAAATAAAATCTTTAAAAAATGATTGTATTTCTTTTTTATATGTGGGGTCGAGATGAATGGTTTCTAGTGCAGTATTTGCCATAATACATCCACCATCTGAAGCTCTGAATAATTTATCTAGAAGAAGCTTCATTTTTAACACTTTTTCGTTAAGGGATAAAGTATTACTTTCAATAATCTTAAATAAGTTGTAATTAAAATAACTGTGAACAGTTGCTAGAACTTCTCTAATTAGATCTTCTTTATTACTGAAATAATAATAAAAATGAGACTTCTGTATACCGCAGGCTTTAGAAAGTTCACTCATACTACTGTTTTGAACACCACGTGATCGCAGAATGGGAATTACCTTTTTTAGAACTTCTTCTTTTGATGTTTTTATCTTAGGCATTTTACTGAACGTTCGTTAAAATAATAATCAAATATAGTTAGAATTATTAAATAGCATTGTATATTTTTGGTTTAAATTATAAAGCTTATGAATTTGACACAGACAGAAGTGCTGGAACAATGTGCTAAGATGTGTAAAAACACTTTAATGGAAACTTTAGAGATTTCTTTTTGTGAAGTTGGTAAAGATTATCTGGTCGCTAAAATGCCAGTGACCCCAAGAGTACATCAGCCAGACGGTGTTTTACATGGGGGGGCTATGGTAGCACTTGCAGAGAGTGTGGGTAGTGCTGCATCATTTATTTTTCTTAATGCTAAAGATTTTTATATACGAGGAATAGAGATTTCTGCAAATCATGTTAAGAGTGTTAAGCAGGGTTATGTGTTTGCAAAAGCAGAAATATTACATCAGGGCCGTACTACTCAGTTATGGGATATAAAGATAAAGGACGAAGAGGGTAACTTGATTTCGATAGTTAAGTTAACCACTATTGCGCTTCCTAAAACCAAATAGTATGGACATAGAGGATGTTTATACTAAAATTGAAAAGCAGTTAGACCAAAACCTACCTTTTGTAGTGTATAGGAAAGCTGATTCTATGATATTACATGCTGTTTTTCAGGGGAATAGTCAAATATATAAAGTAGAAGATTATACTGATTCGGGATTTGTTTTTGCTCCTTTTGATACTGCTGATAAAGCTGTTATTATTCCTTCAGAAAAAAGTGATTATTGTACTGCTACCATTTTATCACAAACCGTAAGTAGTGAAAAAAGAACTTCTGGAACAATAGGTAACACACTTTTTGCAGGATCTGAAACTCAAGAAAAACATATAGAGCTTGTAAAAAAAGGGATTAAGGCCATACAATCAGATCGTTTTAAAAAAGTGGTATTATCACGAAAAGAAGAGGTTTCGATACCAGATTCTTTTAATAGTCTACACACATTTAAAAACCTAATACAGTATTATCCAAAAGCTTTCGTATATCTATGGTACCACCCAAAAATTGGTACATGGATGGGGGCGACCCCAGAGACCTTGATCCGGGTAAAAAATAATGACTTTTTTACTATGGCACTGGCAGGTACCCAACCCTATATAGATACTATAGATGCAGATTGGGGAACTAAAGAATTAGTAGAACAGGAAATGGTTACTTCTTTTGTTATGAGTGAGTTATCTTCTGTTGTTAATGATATACAATGCTCTGCAACTTATACACATAAAGCGGGTACACTTTTACACCTGCGTACCGATATTAGCGGGGTATTGGAGAATGAAAACTCAGGAATAGAAAAAATAATTAAGGTATTGCATCCCACTCCAGCAGTTTGCGGGCTTCCTAAAGATGAAGCTAAATCTTTTATTCTTGCTACAGAAGCGTATAATCGTAAGTACTATACAGGTTTTCTGGGAGAACTTAATATGCATAAAGATGGAGTTGTTAAATCAAATTTATTTGTAAACCTTCGTTGTATGGAGTTAAGTAATGATAAAGCAATCCTTTATGTAGGAGGGGGGATTACTAAAGATTCTGATCCAGAGAAAGAATGGGAGGAAACTGTGAAGAAAACAGAGACAATGAAAAGAGTTTTGTTGTAATCAGGGTTAAATTATTTAAAATTCTGGTGTAAATTGGTTCGATATTGTAATTTAGCGATTCGAATGAAGAAACGCTTATATTCAAAAATTCCTTTAGCACAATCTATTGTTACCTTATGCGAAGCAAAAGGAATTACTCATATTGTTATTTCACCGGGATCTCGTAACGCACCGCTAATAATTGGTTTTAGTGAACATCCCGATATGCAATGTTATAGTATCGTAGATGAACGATGTGCTGCATTTTTTGCATTAGGTATTGCACAACAAATCCAAAAACCGGTTGCTTTGGTCTGTTCTTCGGGTAGCGCGTTGTTAAACTATTACCCTGCAATTTCGGAAGCATTTTATAGTGATATCCCACTAGTGGTGCTAAGTGCGGATCGCCCTATTGAAAGAATTGATATTGGGGATGGGCAAACTATTCGTCAAAAAAATGTATTTGAAAATCATATTTTGTACTCGGCTAATTTATATTCTGAAGTTGTTGCAGAAACAAAAATTGATGACCCCAAAGTACGCCAGAAACAGCATGAAGCTCAAAAACATAATGAAAGAGAGATAAACCTGGCGCTAAATAAAGCAATAGAACGAAAAGGGCCAGTGCATATTAATGTACCTTTTTATGAACCGCTATATGATAAACTGGAGCACCCTACTATTGTTTCCAGAAATACCCCGGTAGAAAAACCACATCATCAGTTTTCTAAAGATTTACAATCAGAAATGCATGAAGAGTGGAACCAGGCAAAGCGTAAAATGGTATTGATAGGTGTTAATTCACCAGGAACAGTTGAGCAAAAATGGATAGAATACTTTGCCGATGATCCTTCAGTTTTGGTGTTAACAGAAACAACATCTAATATTCATCACGCGTCCCATATTAATTGTATTGATCAATTGATTTCTACTTTGAATGAGAACGAATTTAAAGCACTCCAGCCAGATATTCTTTTAACTATTGGAGGTATGGTTGTTTCTAAACGAATCAAAGCGTTTTTGCGACAATATCAACCAAAATCGCACTGGCATATTGATTCGAAAAAAGCATACGATACCTATTTTTGCCTTACAGAACACATAAAATTGCAACCCAATGTATTTTTCTCGCGTTTTTTTCAAAAAATGAAGAACGTTGATAGTACTTATAAGTCTTTTTGGGTTTCTATTAGAGATCATCGCAGATTGAAACATGCAGCATATCTCGATAACATCCCTTTTACCGACCTTAAAGCGTTTGAAGTTATTTTTAATAGCATTACAGATGGGCAAATGATACAGTTAAGTAATAGTTCTACTGTTCGTTATGCACAACTATTCACGCTAAATCCAACTTTTCAGGTGTTCTGTAATAGAGGAACAAGTGGTATCGATGGAAGTACATCTACTGCTATCGGTGCGGCTCTAGGTTCGGGAGTACCTACGACTTTGATAACAGGAGATCTAAGCTTCTTTTACGATAGTAATGGATTGTGGAATAATTATATTCCTTCGAATTTCAAAATTATTGTTATTAATAATGAAGGAGGAGGGATATTCAGGATTTTACCCGGAAAAGAGGAAAGTGTTAATTTTAAGACATATTTTGAAACGACACATCATCTTACAGCAATACATTTATGTAAGATGTTTGGTTTTGAATATCATACGGCACATACCCTTGAAGAATTAGTTCGTGAATCTAAAAAAGTGTATGAAAATGATCGTATGCCTCAACTGCTTGAGGTTTTTACACCTCGAAAAGAAAATGATAGTACTTTGATCGATTATTTTAAGCATTTTGTCTAATTTTCTTGATTTAATATACTTTGGTGGTGAATTATTAATGAATAATTCATCTATATTTGATCTGGAAAAAAAAGTGAACTAAAAACCTAAAAACACATTTATCCTATGAGTAAAAGAGATGAGTTAATCACAAAATACGCCGCAGATATCAAAGATAAAATTGGTCAGACTCCAGATATGGATCTTTTAACCAAAGTAACTATTGGATGTGGTCCTTCGATATACAATGCAGATGCTGCTACAGTATCTGGTTCTGATCAAAGTGAATTAGATACTGTAAAGAAAAACTTCTTAATTAATAAACTAGGTCTTTCTGATGGGCCAAAGCTAGATGAAGCTATTGCTTCTGTAATTGAAGCTTATGGAAAATCAAATCGTAATAAGTATAGAGCAGTTGTTTATTATCTTTTGACAAAACATTTCGGAAAAGAATCTGTTTACAAATAGGATACGATTTTCTATTACAAAAAAAAGCGTTCATGATCATGAACGCTTTTTTTGTAGAATTTGGATAAACAGGAGAATTAAAGAATTATCTTTGCGCAAAAAAAATAGAGACATGCTTAAGCTAGGGGAATACAATATGTTAGAGATTGTTAGAGAAAGAGATCAGGGGATTTACCTTTGTGACGAAGAAGGGGATGAGGTTTTATTACCTAATAAGTATGTGCCAGAACAATTTCAGATACGAGATGTTTTAAAGGTGTTTGTGTATTTAGATAGCTCAGAACGTATTGTTGCTACTACTTTAGAACCTTTTGCAACTGTAAAATCTTTTGCCTATCTAAAATGTACAAACGTATCAGGAATTGGGGCTTTTCTAGATTGGGGGTTAGAAAAAGATCTTTTTGTTCCGTTTAGAGAACAGTCTTCAAAAATGAGAGTAGGCAGCTGGTATCTTGTTTATGTATACCTCGATGAAGAAACCAATCGACTTGTTGCATCAAGTAAGACTAACGCCTTTTTAGATAATTCTTTGGTTTTACTATCGTCGTATGATGAGGTTGACCTTATAGCTTCTCATCCTTCACCACATGGATGGAACATGATTGTAAATCAAAAACATTTGGGGCTGGTATACAGTGATGAAATTTTTCAAAAAATTACACCAGGAGATCAGCTTAAAGGATTCGTGAAAAAAGTTCGCCCTGATGGTAAAATAGACCTTACATTGCAACGACACGGATTTAGGGGAATAGAACCAAATGCAGAGCAGATTTTAAAAGAGTTAAAATCTAGTGGTGGTTTTATTGATCTGAATGATAAATCGGATCCAGAAGATATTAAAGAAGTTTTTCAATTAAGTAAGAAAAGTTTTAAAAAAGCTATCGGATCATTATATAAAGACAGAAAAATTGTTATCGAGAAAGAAGGAATACGTCTGGTAGAATAAATCGCTATACAGCCCATAACTACAGTTAAGGAAAAGCTAATTTTTACTTATTTTATTTGGATCAAATCTAAATAAAGAGTATTTTAGCCGCCGATAATTATGGAATTAATTTTTTCTTCAACATATTACTCCTCTTATCAATCATCAGAAGAGCGATGTTATTATATCGATTTTGGCCATAAAATGGTTAAAATTTCTTTCTGCCAATTACTTAGTTTAAGATACAAGGCAAAACAAATGTCTACATTTGACTATATAGATAATTTACTTAATCATAATGACACTGTGCTATTATCATTATGCGATAAAGAACATTTAATTTTGTTAGACACATTAATGGTGTTGGATTTTGTAGATCTTATGAAAGGAACATTTGCAATGATAGAATTAAATGCTATGCTCGTATCATGATATTTTGATATTAGATTTAGACTTACTATAAATTGAGCGCCCATTAAGTTTTACATCTGGATTTTCTATACTTTTATTAAAAATATTTGAAAAATGGAAAATCTAACACGACAAGAAATAAGCATTAATCTAGAAGTAATGGATATGCTTAATAAACAAATTGAGAAAGAACAAAAGGCCTCGTCACTGTATTTAGCAATGGCCTCATGGTGTGATCAAAAAACGCTCGTAAATAGTGCTTCTTTTTTTTATAAACAAGCAGAGGAAGAAAGAGAGCATATGATGAAAATTTTTAAATTCATTAATGATACAGGTGGATCTGCTTATTCTCCTAATGTCTCTAATATTACTCACGAATTTTCTTCGTTGCGAGAAATTTTTGAAATGGCATTAGATCATGAGATATCTATCACACAATCTATATACAAAATTGTAGCAAAATGCAGACAGGTAAATGATTTTGGTTCAGAGAATTTTTTAATGTGGTTTGTAGAAGAACAGTTAGAAGAAGAAGAAACTATCAAAGATATTTTAGATATGTTTGATTTATCAGGAGATATGCCACTTCAATTTATCGATGAAAGAATTCCTGTTGGTAAATAATCACATAAAAAGATTTTAATTAAAATAAATATTTAGGTTTCGGATTCTTTTTGGAATGATAAATTAATATGCTAAACCTGTAATAGGATAGAAGGTACCACTATACAAACTAGCATCTTTATAAGCCGTGTTTTTTATACCTCCTTTATTTGTATTAAAGTTGTAACCGTTACCGTATACCCTAAAACCAGATGTTTTAGGCTGCGGGATTGCAATTTTATATTTTGATGAAATATCTTTATATTTTGGAGTATCAATATACATCGTATAGCTTTTTTTAAAAGCTTGTTGTCTTAAATCTACAGTTAAATCTACTTCCTGTAATTGATATTTTTGAGTTTCAACCTCTTTTTTATGCATTACCAGTGGAGCACTTAGTTGTTCCCATTCTATAGCTATAGCTATTGTTTGTATTGCATCCTCTTGTCCATATGATAAAAAGCTGATGCTTCCGATAAGTAGTGCTAAAAAAACTTTCATAATGGTAAATATATTATCAATTCAGAATAAAACTATCAAAAACTATACTAAAATTTATTTTTTATTTGAAATAAAATTAAAAATTAGGGGATTTACTCTGTAATTGATGCTGTGAGATATAGTATATTATAGTATTTTTGAGGATACAAAAAAAACATATTAATGAGTTCAATAGATTGGAAAACTGTAAAAGAATACGAAGATATTACCTATAAAAAATCGGGAGGTGTTGCAAGAATAGCATTTAACAGGCCAAATGTACGTAACGCTTTTAGACCGAATACAACAAGCGAACTTTATGATGCCTTTTATGATGCACAAGAAGATACATCTATTGGTGTGGTTTTACTTTCTGCAGAAGGACCTTCGACAAAAGATGGCGTATATAGTTTTTGTAGTGGAGGAGATCAAAAATCTAGAGGTCATCAGGGGTATGTGGGTGATGACGGTAGGCACAGATTAAATATCTTAGAGGTACAGAGGCTTATTAGATTTATGCCAAAAGTTGTTATTGCGGTTGTGCCAGGATGGGCTGTAGGAGGGGGGCATAGTCTCCATGTAGTTTGTGACCTTACTCTGGCAAGTAAAGAACATGCTATTTTTAAACAAACCGATGCAGATGTTACAAGTTTTGATGGAGGATACGGCTCTGCATATTTAGCAAAGATGGTAGGGCAAAAAAAAGCACGTGAAATTTTCTTTTTAGGAAGAAATTACTCGGCACAGGATGCTTATGAAATGGGAATGGTAAATGCAGTGATTCCGCATGATGACCTTGAGGATACGGCATATGAATGGGCACAAGAAATACTTGAGAAATCACCAACATCTATCAAAATGTTAAAATTTGCAATGAATCTTACAGATGATGGTATGGTAGGACAACAGGTATTTGCAGGAGAAGCAACACGACTGGCATATATGACAGACGAAGCCAAAGAAGGAAGAGATGCATTTCTCGAAAAGAGAAAACCAGATTTCAAAAACATTAAATGGATGCCTTAATTTTTTGTAATTATCGATCTTTCCTAAAATAAGAATTATCTTAGTATATAATGGATAAGAAAGAAGAAGAGCTTATATCGATGCATTATCAGATTGAAAAAACTGATATCAAACAGCAACGGCTGGAGGATCGACTTATCTCTATTTCTGAAGATCTAAAGAGAAGTAAAAGAATACGTAACTTTTATTTTATATTTATTCTTGTTTTGATGTTATTGCTAACCGCAGGAAGTCTATATGTGATCCTAGGCAAAAAGGAAAACATTACCCAAATTGACTCTTTAGAAGGAGAAGTGGACGTTCAGCGACTTATGTTTCAAAATGATTCTTTACAAAAGGAAGTGAATAAACTTAAAACTGATATTTCTAAGTATCAAAATGAAGAATTATCAAATGAATCAAGTTCAACAACTTCTCTTTCAGATAATATAGAAAATGTAAAGAAAGAAGAAGAGGACGGTAAAGAGGGAAAATCTAAACTAAAATTTGAAAGGAAATATTGTTACATCAATAAGGTATATAAAAGCAATAATGTTGTTTTTATAGAAGCAGATATTATAGAGTATTATCAGGGTAGAAAAGCAGTTAAAAAAGCTAAAGAATTAGGAAAAGCTGAATATGATTTGGATAAAAATGGAGATACATTGTATTTTTTATATAATAATTATTATATTCATAACCAGAGTTCTAAGTCTAAAATATTAGAACTTGACGATAAGGCGAGGGTGAAGATTGAAAATATTAATCAAATTTCTTCCGGTTTTCCATTAAAGGCTCTTCAGAAAGTAATTGCAGACAGGCCTGTTTTGATTTTGGAAATTAATAATGGAATAGTGTATAAGATAACCGAACAGAAACTCCCTTAAGCATTGTTTTAAAAAATATCTTTAGAATAACTAACTAAACTTTTTAAGCTACCCCCACAATGAAAGTTATGAAAGATGAGGACCTTCTATCTTTACATTACCAGATAGAAAAAGCCGAAATTAAACAGAAAAAGCTCGAAGACCTTCTAGATGAAGAGTCAGATAAGCTAAAAAGAAGTAAGAAATCTAATAGACTATTTGGGTCATTCTCACTAGTTCTATTTTTATTGACCATTTTCCTTGTTGCTAATGCTTTTTATTTTAACAAATCACAATCAAAAAATAATAAAGTAGAAATTAGTAAACTTTCTGTAATGAAACAAGAATTGGTTTCTGTTAAGAAAGAATTAGAAGCATTAAAAAAGGAAAAAATTGACCTCAAAGAAATCAAGAACCTATATCTGTATAGGAGTTTGATTAAAAAAGATACTGTGTATTCGGTGCAGTTAAAAGCGTTTAGTGCAAAAAATACACCAGCTATATCTGAGAAATTTACAAATACACTTATTTATAGCGATACTTCATTTTATAAAATGAGTTTAGGTATTTTTGAAACCTTGAGTGAAGCTCAGGATTTTAGAAAAACACTTATAGCTTCCGGATTTGATAAAAGAATATTTGTAATTTCCTACAAAGACGGAAAACGATTAAAAATTGAAGACTTTCAGTAGCCAAGTTAACTATCTTAATTTAGGAAAATTAACTGGATCTGCTTCATTTATAATTGCATATGCTTTCTCAAAAATATCTTCTGTGGATGGTTTGCTAAAATAGTCTCCATCAGTTCCAAAAGCAGGCCTGTGCGGTTGCGCACTTAAAGTCTGGGGCTTGCTATCTAGGTATTGATACACATTTTGTTGATCAATCAATTTGTGTAAAATATATCCTGTTGCACCACCAGGCACATCTTCATCAATAATTAACAATCGGCTGGTTTTAGCAACACTTTTAACGATATCGTGATTTAGATCAAAAGGAAGTAAAGATTGTACATCGATTACTTCAGCATTAATCCCTACGGTTAGTAGTTGTTTTGCAGCTTGCTCAACCAATCGTAATGTAGAACCGTATGATACCAAAGTGATATCTGTTCCTTCTTTAACAGTTTCAACAACACCTATTGGCGTTCTGATTTCAGATAAATTAGAAGGCATCTTTTCTTTTAGGCGGTAGCCATTAAGACATTCAACAACCAGAGCAGGTTCATCACTATCCATTAGTGTGTTATAAAAACCTGCGGCTTTGGTCATATTTCGAGGTACAAGAATATGAATACCTCTTAGTAAATGAATAAGGCCACCCATTTGAGAACCAGAATGCCATATTCCTTCTAATCTGTGTCCTCGGGTTCTTATGATTAAGGGGGCTTTTTGTTTTGCAAAAGTTCTATATCGTAATGTAGCGAGATCATCACTTAATCCTTGTATACAATATAAAATATAATCTAAATATTGGATTTCTGCAATAGGTCTAAGCCCTCGCATAGCCATTCCTATTCCTTGTCCTATTATTGTAGCTTCTCTAATACCGGTGTCAGATACTCTGGTTTCTCCAAACTTTTCCTGAAGTCCTTCAAGTCCTTGATTTACATCACCAATTTTACCACTATCTTCTCCAAAAATAAGAGCTTCGGGAATTCTGCTAAATAGCTTTTCGAAGTTGTCTCTTAAAATAACTCTACCATCAACTTGTTGCGCATTAGTATCATATTGAGCTTTTACTTCTTTTATGTGAATAGCACTAGAATCATTTTCATTATATAAATGGCTACTATATTTTGGTTGAATACGAGAAATGTAATTATTTATCCATTTCTGAAGTGTAGATTTTTCTGCAAAGTTTTCTTTTGTAATATATTGTAATGTTTTTCTTGTAGCTTCAAGAATGTCTTTGCGTATTGGTTCTTCTTTTGAAGCTAAACTATTAACCAGAGGAGAAATGAAATTTCTATTAGCACTTTTGCTTTCTACAGATTTAAGAATTTCTAACGCCTCTTTTTGTTCTGATTTAATTTCTGACAGGTACGCATTCCAGGCTTCGGTTTTTCCTTTTCTTACTTCTTTTTTAGCGGTTTTTTCAAAATCCAAAAGCTCTTCTGCTGTCGCAATATTATGCTCAATGATCCATTCTTTAAATTTTTTGTTGCAATCATATTCACGTTCCCAGTTTAATCGTTCTTCACTTTTGTACCTTTCGTGAGATCCAGAAGTAGAGTGTCCTTGTGGTTGTGTTAATTCTTTTACATGAATAATAACAGGAATATGTTTTTCGCGTGCTAATTTTTCGGCTTTTTCATAAGTGTCCATTAAGGCAGGGTAGTCCCAACCATTAACTTTTAAGATTTCATAGCCTTCGTGATTTTCGTTACGTTTAAAACCTTCAAGAATAAGAGAAATATCTTCTTTAGTTGTTTGATGTTTTGCATGAACAGAGATACCATATTCATCATCCCATACACTAACTACCATTGGTACCTGTAGAACACCTCCTGCATTAATAGTTTCCCAAAACAAGCCTTCGCTGGTACTTGCATTACCAATCGTTCCCCACGCTATTTCATTTCCTTTATTTGAGAAATTAGAATGATTAGAAATATCTTTTTCGTTACGATATACCTTTGATGCCTGGGCAAGACCTAGTAATCGGGGCATTTGCCCTGCGGTTGGAGAAATATCTGCGCTTGAGTTCTTTTGTTGCATCAGATTTTTCCATGTGCCATCTTCATTAAGACTGTGAGTAGCAAAATGACCTCCCATTTGTCTTCCTGCAGCAAAAGGTTCTTTGTTTATATCGGTATGAGCATATAGTCCGGCAAAGAATTGTTCTACCGTATATTGATCAATAGCCATCATAAATGTTTGATCTCTGTAGTACCCAGATCTAAAATCACCATCACGAAAAACTCTGGCCATTGCAAGTTGCGGTAACTCTTTTCCTCCTCCAAAAATTCCAAACTTAGACTTACCTGTTAATACTTCTCGTCTTCCTAGCAAGCTACATTCTCTACTAATCAATGCTATTTTGTAGTCTCTAAGTATTTGATCTCTATATTCTTCGAATGAAATAGTAGATGAAGTAATGGTTTCAGGCTGCATGTGAACGATGTTTTAATGTTTTGCAAATTTAGCTAAAATCCTAACCATTTGCAAGGCAGAAACTCTTAATTTTTTTGAATATAATTCATTAAAAATGTGTTTTTATTGATGAATTATAGTTTTTGGGCAGTATTTTAAGGATTGGTTAACAAATGTTCAAAATTTTCACATTTATTTTTTAGTATGTTTTTTTTACAAAGAAATTAATACCATTCCCTGGTAAAAAGACCTATTAACGTTTCTGGACTTAATGTTATGATAAAACGAATTTGCTGTTCGTAATTTGGCTGTGATATTTCCCACCCCTTATTAGATACTACAGGGAAAAAGACCTCAAAGTAATCTGCTACTAAACTAAGTCTAACTCCTGCATCATAGACAAATTTAGGAGAGATATTTTTATTTTTTACTAACCCTACATCTCCATATGCATAAATCCAGTTCCATATATTGGTATTCGCATTAAGGGTAGTAATCCATTGATTAGCAAATGGATATTCGAGTTGTGATTTAAACCCTCCTTCTGCCAAAATAATCTGCTGGCTTACCAAACCAGTATCTTCACTACGCCCAAGATAATTATAATCGAATAGATAATCTGTGGGCCTATCTAATGCAAAACTAAAGAAATCACCATCTTTTTCTGTATCGTTAAAAAGGAAAGATCCCGCAAATAGACGTAAATTTAATTGTCGATTATTAAGAAACAGCTTCCTGTAATTTACAGTAGCTGATAGTTTACTAAAGTTCTTTGATATTTGATAATCAATAGTATACCCTAAAAAATTAGTAAGATTAAAATCAGAATATTGATATCTAACATTAAAAACATTATAATCAGGGGTAATAACAGGGTTTTCTTTATCCCTATCTCTAAAAACATTAATGTTTCTAAGGAGAAGCCTTTGTTTTTTATTAGACCTAAGGTCTTCGGGTCTAAAATAAAAGCTTATAGATGAAGAAAATCGCTTAAATAACAAATCGGGAGCATAGCTAAACATACTACCGTTTATCCCGTAGCGCATTTTATATAACCCATAATCAGTAAGTTGTTTCCTATAGAAGATAGATGCTGATCCCAATAATTTATTAGACTTGAAACCGTAAGCAGGAGAGAAATTATATTCAAAATTTCTTTTTATAAAAGATTTATTATAAAACTTTGAAGCTAATGTAAAACCATCATATACATTAAACTCGATTTCTGGAATAAAAAAGACCTGGGAATACCTTGGGTCTTCTACATCCTGTAAAAATCTAAACTGTATAGGTTTGTTGAATATCCATTTTAGGTTTCTGTAGTTATTACGTCTGTTTACTTCAGGAATATTTTGATCATAATCTAATACCAACTTACTAATATCTTCATTGGCAATTTTTACTTTTTTGGTCCCTGTAATCCCCATAATCCAGGTTTTAGAAACCATGTCTTTTTTTCTAAACCCATAGAGAGAAACCGGCATTGTGTTATTGCCATTATTCTTAATTGTAACTTCGATCGAATCTTTTCCTTTTTTTACAGATTTGATTTTAAAATCAAGCTTTTCATTGGTTTGTACATAATCCTCAAAAAACCATTCTACATCAAGAGGAGCTATATCGATAAGCACGTTTTTATACGTATCTGAATTTGTATATTTTAATACATTTTGAGTGTAAAAATCTTTAATACTTTGGTCGACAATGTTATCATCACCCAGATAATCTTCCAAATACTTAAAACCTACTCCTGCTTTATATGCATTTGCTATATTTTTATTGAATTTTACCAATTCATCTTGTGGCTGTAATAGAGGCTGATCCAAAAACAATCGAGCCATGTTTTTATAGGCTAAGAAATATTGATCATTAAAATCTAGATCTGCTATATGAAACCATCGTATACCAATTACTTTACTAAGTTTACCGATAATTTTCATTTCGGGATAATATTGCTCTGTATACGCCATCATCAAATAGATATGTATCGCATCTTTTATCCAGGCATCGTATCTAGGATTTGTAATTAGGGTTCTTTCGAGGTAATTTTCGGTAATTGCCTTAAGTTGTTTGATTTCAAACTGAAAACCGTCTGGAAAAGGTCTTAATATATCGGGTAATTGGTTTAGCCCATATACCGGGTTACTTTTGTAATCATTTTCAGAAATTACAATCTTGTCAAAAGGATATGGACCTAATTTTTTTTGTAAAAACCTAATAATTCTATCGGTTGCTACCGATTTCATTTCTGGCATTAAATCATTGTCATCTATATTACTTATAAACTGAACACCATCAGAATGGAAACTATAGAAGGAAGATGTTTTTTCTAAGTATAAGTTAGTTTCATTTCTTTTGTTGCCTTCGAGTTGTATGGTTTTGGTTGTTTCATCCTTTGATAGAATGCTATTTTTTTGTTCTAGATCACTAACTATTTCATAGGTAGAAGGTAAAGTGAAATGAATTTGATAATTTGCTATAGGAGCATATAAGTCATCCAGGTTTTTATGACTATAGATATTCCATTTTGTGTCATATACTGCTGGAAGGATGTGCCAATACTTTAAACTGAAGTTTCCGTTAGGGTGATATCCATACCTGGTAAATTTGCTACTTGCAATTTTAATTTGATATTTTAAAAGAAAGGTTTGATTTTCTCCTGGATAAATAGGTTTAGAAGACCTTATCCATAATATATCCTGGATTCCATTGTGTCGCCCCCATTGTAGAGGTTGTGATTCTTTATCGCTGATATTTTGAATTATAGTTCCTCCTCGTTCTTCGTCTTTGGCAAAGTAAAAACGTTTTATGAAATCTTCTGCGAATCTTTTACCAAGGGGAGTGGTCTTATCAGAGAAGCTATTGGCCCAATCATGAAAGAATATTTGTGTAAGTGTATCTTTTGATAAATTGGTATAAGTAACTTCCTGTTCTATAGTTATTATTTTTTTTTGGGTGTCTAGATTAGCATTTATAATGATATTATGCTGTGCAGACCCTGGGGTAAGCGCAAAAAAGAAAATTACAAAACTATATATTTTTAAAATATTCAACTTTTATATGTAATTAAAGGTGTTTTTAAGATATAAGTCAAAAAGGAATATTGTTACCTATTTTGGCTTTATCTATTAAAACTTTATTAATATAGGCTGTGCCTTACTATAATACTCTTCAAAATTGATTTTATATTAATAATTGATTTGATAACAAAATGAATTAGAAATTTGGACTTAAATTATACTGAGTATAAAATTTATCTAAAATTTTTAATACTTCCCCAGGGGTGTCTACAATATGTATTAGGTCTAAATCTTCGGGACTTATATTTCCGAACTTTTGAAGCAATGTACTTTTTACCCAATCGATTAGTCCACCCCAAAACTCTGTACTTACCAGTATAATTGGGAATTTTGCAATTTTTTTGGTTTGTATTAATGTTATTGCTTCGAATAATTCATCCAAAGTTCCAAACCCTCCTGGCATAACTACAAATCCCTGAGAATATTTTACAAACATCACTTTACGTACAAAAAAATAGTCAAAATCCAGACTTTTATCACTGTCGATATACGGATTATCATGTTGTTCAAAAGGTAAATCTATATTAAGTCCTACAGAAGTTCCTCCTGCCAGATGTGCTCCTTTATTTCCTGCTTCCATTATGCCGGGGCCACCACCAGTAATAACCCCATAGCCTTGATCCACAATTTCTTTGGCAACATCTACTGCTAATTGGTAATATTTATCATCTGTTTTTGTACGAGCAGATCCAAATATAGATACACAAGGCCCTATTTTACTCATTTTTTCAAACCCACTAACAAATTCCCCCATAATCTTGAAGATTGCCCAGGAATCATTGGTTTTTATTTCATTCCAGCCTTTATGGTGTTGCTCTTTTCTCATAATTTATTTTTAATATTTTTAGCTTTATAGCTCACTTTTTAAAAACTGAGCAGTATAGCTTTTTTTATCTTTTATAATTTCTTCTGGTGTACCTGTAGCTACAATCTTCCCTCCATTTTTCCCTCCTTCATATCCGATATCAATAATATAATCGGCCATTTTGATGACATCGAGATTATGTTCAATAATTA
>JAUIBW010000049.1 GCA_030427585.1 Bacteroidia bacterium | reverse complement strand
ATTAACAACTGCACATATATTTCGGGGTAAAGTCAAAAAACATACCTTAAGATGATCATAAACCTAACCAATTGATTAAAATTTACTGAATTAACTTAACTGTGGTTTAAATTTACCTTTACTTTTTCTTATCCGAACAGCAACAACCTTGTATTCTGGACACATTGCCTCAGAATCGTGAATGTCTCCGGTTAAATTATTAATCATAATTTCAGGAAAATGAAAAGTAGTACTCAAAATACCTTTTTTAACTTCGTCTGTGATCCTGGCTTTTACATCTACCTTTCCCCGTGGAGATTCCAGACAAACATAATCACCTTGGTTTATCAAGTTTTCCTGAGCATCTTCGGGATGAATCATTAAATAATCATCTGATAATATTTGTTCATTCGATGTTCTGCGAGTCATTGCACCACAATTATAGTGCTCTAACTCTCTGTTTGTAGTTAAGATATACGGGTAATCCTTGGCATGTGAAGTTAATTCTTTGGTTTCTTCCCAGGCATTAAACTCAAATAATCCTTTTCCACGTTTAAATTCGGTTTTATGAAGAATCTGAGTACCTGCACCATCTTTGGCTACTGGCCATTGTAATCCGTTGTTACCTAATCGATCCCATGTAATTCCAGCAAAGAAAGGAACAATTTGAGATATTTCTTCCAGCATTCCATCTGGTGTATAATCAGGTTGTGCATAGCCCATTTTATTCATGATATCTACAATGATTTGTCCATCAGGTTTAGAACCTTCAATAGGTTCAACTACTTTATGTACTGCTTGCACACGTCGTTCTCCATTAGTAAAAGTTCCACTTTTCTCTAAGAATGATGCACCAGGTAATATAACATCTGCATATTTTGCAGTTTCGGTCATAAATAATTCCTGTACAATTACCAGGTCTGTGGCTTGAAGTGCTTTAATAACTTTTTGAGTATTGGGGTCTGTTTGTACTACATCTTCTCCGATAATCCAAATAGCTTTAAGATTACCTTCCAGAGCGGCATCAAACATTTCTGGAATTTTATATCCTATGTTTTTTGGCACATTAACACCATAAAATTCATTATATGTTTTATTAACCTGATCATTCGTAACATCTAAGTATCCTGCTCCTTGATGCGGTTGTACCCCCATATCTGCAGAGCCTTGTACATTATTTTGACCACGTAATGGGTTTACACCAACACCTCGTCTACCAATATTTCCGGTAAGTAAGGCTAAATCTGCTATTTGCATTACAGTAAATGTTCCTTGAGAATGTTCTGTTACCCCTAATCCATGAAAAGACATGGCATTAGGAGCAGAAGCATATGCAATAGCAGCTTCGCGCACCTGATTACGATCTACACCAGAAACGGCTTCTAGCTTGTCTATATTTATAGCAAGAATCTCTTTTTTATACTCTTCAAACCCTTCAGTCCTGCTTTCGATAAAAGAAGTGTCTGCCAATTCTTCGGTGATGATGTAATACATCATCATATTAAGAACAGCTACATTAGTTCCTGGTCGTAATGCTAAGTGATGTGTTGCGTATTTAGCCAGTTCGGTGCGCCTTGGATCAATAACAATAGATACATTGTCACTTTTCATGGCAAATTGTTTTAATTTGGCACCAGTAACGGGGTGTGCATCGGTTGGATTGGCCCCAATAACCATTATACAGTTTGTATCTTTTAAGTCATCGATAGAATTTGTAGCAGCACCAGTACCAAAAGTACGTTGCATTCCTAAAGCAGTAGGAGAGTGGCATACTCGTGCGCAACCATCAATATTATTAGTTTGAATTACAGCCCTAAAGAATTTTTGCATTAAATAATTCTCTTCATTGGTGCATCGCGAAGACGAAATCCCTGCCATAGAGTCTGGACCAAATTCATTTTTGTAAGCAGTTAATTTTGAAGCGATATAGTCATATACTTCATCCCAACTCACCTTTTCAAACCTTCCGTTTCTTTTGATCATGGGAGAATTTAGACGTTCTGGGTGATCATAGAACTTAAATGCATACCTACCTTTTAGGCAAGTGTGCCCCTGGTTTACCTCGGCATCATAGGGAGCTTGAATGCTTAAAATTTCTCCATTACTAGTAGCAACTTCAAGGTTGCATCCCACACCGCAATAGGTACAAATAGTTCTTGTTGTATCGGTTGCTTTAATGGCTTTTGACTGGAAAACATCTGAAATAGCAGAAGTAGGACATGCTTGAGAGCAGGCTCCACAGCTTACACAATCAGAATCCATAAAAGATTGATCTAATCCTTTAATTATTGAAGAATCAAAACCTCGACCAGACATACTTAACACAAATTGCCCTTGCACTTCATCACAGGCACGTACACATCGATAACAATTAATACATTTAGACAAATCTGAAGTCATATAGGGATGACTTAAATCTTTCGTTTTGTAAAGGTGATTATCTCCTTCTGGGTATCGTATCTCTCTGATTCCTACCTGAGCTGCAACTGTTTGTAATTCACAATTCCCATTTACTTCGCAAGTCAGGCAATCAAGAGGATGATCGGTTAATACTAGCTCAACGATATTTTTTCGTAATTCTTTTACAGATTCAGAATTTGTATATATATATTGCCCTTCTGCTACAGGAGTATGACAAGAAGCCATAGTTTTAACAGCTCCATTTTTTTCTAATGCTACTTCTACACTACACACACGGCAAGAACCGAAAGGATCTAAATTGGGTGCGTCGCATAAGGTGGGAACAAGATTTTTTTCTTTATACCTCCTTATAAAAGTGAGCATAGTCTCTTCCTCAACTATTTCAAAGGCCTGATTATCTATATATGCTGTTTTCATCTGTTCGTTTTTTATTATTTTTTAATGGTCAGATGGAATTCGCCACTGAGTATTTTGGTCGGTATTAACTTAATAGTAATGGCTCATTTCATGATATCTAATATTTAGTTGAAGTACATTTTCAATTCATCTTCAAAATAATGTAATGCATTTCGGATAGGTAGTGGAATACCTCCTCCGTGCGCACATAACGACCCTTGTTCTAGGGTTGTTAAAAGGTCTGAGAACAATTTTTGATCTATTTTATGCCCAGAATGTAATGCTTTGGTAGAAAGTTCATGTCCTCGTTTCGTTCCTAACCTACAAGGGAAGCATTTTCCACAGCTTTCATAAGCAGCAAAATCAAAAAGATGTTCAATAAATTTCATCATCGGAAAATCTTCGGGAATACAGATTACTGATGCGTGGCCAAGTAGGAACCCTTCTTTTGAAAAAGACTCAAAATCTATTGTTAAATCATTAATCTTCGAAACAGGTACTACTCCACCAAGAGGGCCACCAATCTGAAGCGCTTTAACTTCGGATTTGAATCCACCTCCCAGGTCATTAATAACAACAGAAAGAGGTGTTCCCATTTCTACTTCATATAGACCAGGGTTGTTAAAAAAGCTATCTAAAGAGACCAGTTTCGTTCCAGAAGAACGTTCAGTTCCTATTTGTTTCCAGGCATTTCCTCCATTGCTAATGATATAATGTAAGGCGGCTAGTGTTTCCACATTATTAACTACGGTTGGCTTGTTAAATAAGCCTTTTTGAGCAGGATAGGGAGGACGAACACGAACTTCAGGTCGTTGCCCTTCAATCGAGTTAATAAGTGCGGTCTCTTCTCCACAAATGTATGATCCTTGTGCTTGTATAATTTTGAAATCAAAGTTGAACTTACTATCATGAATATTATCACCGATCAATCCTTCATTTCGAAGATCATCAATAGCATCTTGTACAATTTTTACGGCTTCAGGATATTCTGCACGTATATACACAATTCCGTAATTGGCATGTGTAACATATCCAGAAATAAGCATCCCAAATAATACCGAATGCGGCCTGTGTTCTAGTAAATACCGATCTGAAAAAGCACCCGGATCTCCTTCATCTGCATTACAAATAATAAATTTTGTAGTGTTTTCTACATTTCTGCAAAACTCTAATTTTAATCCCATTGGGAAACCAGCACCACCACGACCACGAACATTTGAGGTCTTGATTTCTTCTAGTATTGTGATAGAATCTTTTTGAAGTGCATCTATAAATGGTTTGTAAAAATCAGCAATAGTAGTGAATGATTGAGTAAGTATTGCTTTTCCACTAGCTTTCACGTTAAAACTGTCTCGATTTAATTCATTTTTCGAATTAATAATATTTTCAAGGTTATAAAGAGCTTCACCGGAATAATTTTTTCCGTTATAATGAAATGCATTGTTTTCATGACATCTTCCCAGGCATGTCATATGTCCGATTTCGTCTTCTTTAAAATGTTCTTTAAGCGTTTTATTTACGGTGTCTTGCGTGCCAGCGCAAACACATGCGGTTCCATTACATACATATGCTTTTTTGCCTTTGTTTTCAGGCTTCAAAAAGTCATAAAAACTAGCCGTACCGAATGTATTGGCTTTTCCAATTAAGAATTCATCGGCTAATTTAGCTAATTCTTCATCACTTGGTGTCCCTGTAGGTTTTGCCAATTCTCCCATTTTATTGAAGAGGCTTTGATCTACCTTTTTTCTTCCTAATAATTCACTTAAATTATCTGACATATGTTGTTTTTAACTTGCTTTTATATCGATGTTTCGAAATTGTTTAGTCGTTTTAACTCGGTAAGGATTAGAATAACAGGTTACTCTATGATTACGACAAAATGCTAATAATGTGATTCCTAATTCTTTAGAGTAATCTACCGCTAGGGAAGACGGTGCTGAAACGGCTGCTAAAAACGGAATTTTTGCTTTAAAACACTTAACAACAATTTCATAGGAAACACGTCCACTTACGGTAATTATTTTTGCCTGATCTAATTTGTTCATTAAAATTAGTTTACCAATAACTTTGTCTACAGCATTATGACGACCAATATCTTCCATCGAGCATAGTAATTCTCCTGAAATAGTAAATGCTGCTGCAGCATGTGCACCACCAGATTGATTGAAATTATGCTGTAAGGCACTCATTTTTGTAAATAATTGATGAATAAGATCAACATCAATTATTTCGGTATCATCAATGGTTTTTCCTAAGAAGGATAAGTCTCCAAGTTCTGTTCGCCCACAAATACCGCAAGAAGAGACAGATAATAAACTTCTACTATTAGAATATCCATCACCTAATTCTTCTTCAGGAATAGTGAGATTCACCACAGTTACAATACCATCATCATTTTCTTTTTTTAAAACAATATCAGGAAGAAAATTTATATTTTTAATAATATCTTCAGAATGAAGCATGCCACGAATTAGGCTAATATCTTCTCCCGGAGTCCTCATAGACACCGTAAAAGGTTTGTCGTTAATATTTATTTGCAATGCTTCTTCAATAGTAAGTGAATCTAATGTTTTATTCACTGAATCTACTTCATATTTCTTGCCTTCATAATTTCTAATTGCCATAAGAACTATTAATTAATAAAGAGCTATTTACACAAAGTTAATAGAAATAATTGTATTATGTTAAACATTAACTATTATGCAAAAGGGCGTATTTGTTGCTATTGACTTCTAGAATAGTCCTGTAATATTACCATCATTATCAATATTGATATTTTCTGATGCCGGATGTGCAGGAAGACCAGGCATTCTCATCATGTCTCCGGTAATTGGTACTAAGAACCCTGCACCTGCAGCAATTTCTATTTCTCTAATGGTTATAGTAAAATTCTTTGGGCGCCCTATTAGTTTAGGGTCATCAGATAGCGATTTTTGGGTTTTGGCAATGCAAACCGGAAGATTTTCTAATCCTAATGCCGCAATTGTTCTTAGGTTTTTCTTTGCCTTTGCAGTATAATCAACACGATTTGCACCGTATATTTTTGTAGCAATAGTTTCGATCTTAGCGGTAACATCTGCTTCCCAATTGTATAAAGGAGTAAAGTTTGATTCACCCGACTCTACGATCTCTATAACATGTTTTGCAAGTTCTAAGGCACCTTTACCTCCTTTGGCCCAAACTTCGGCTAAAGCAACTCTCACATTATTCTTTTTTGCAAACTCTTGAATAGCCACAATTTCTTCATCACTGTCTGATACAAATCGGTTAATTGCAATAACAGGAGTGATCCCAAATTGCTTTACATTTTCTAAGTGCTTTTCAAGATTCGGTATTCCGTTTTTTAGAGCTTCTACATTAGGATCGGTCAATGATTTTAGATCCGCTCCTCCGTGATATTTTAATGCTCTTATTGTAGTAGTGATTACAATTGCTTTTGGCGATATTCCTGCACTTTGACATTTGATATCTAAAAATTTCTCTGCACCTAAATCTGCACCAAAACCTGCCTCGGTTACGGTGTAATCTGAAAGTGACATTCCTATTCGTGTAGCAATTACAGAATTGGTCCCTTGTGCTATATTTGCAAAGGGTCCACCATGAATAATCGCAGGATTACCTTCTATAGTTTGCACCAGATTTGGTTTAACAGCATCTTTAAGAAGTGCTGCCATAGCTCCTTCGACTTTTAAATCTTTGGCATAGATCGGTTTTTTATCAAAAGTATAGCCAATAAATATGTTTCCTAATCGTTCTTTTAAATTTTCTAAATCATCGGCAAGGCATAAGATTGCCATTATTTCTGATGCTGCCGTGATATCAAACCCTGTTTCTCTTGGCACACCAGAAGTTGTTCCTCCCAGCCCTACAATAATATGCCGAAGAGCTCTATCATTCATATCCATTACTCTTTTCCAGGTAACTGTCCTGGCATCTATTCCTAGTGAATTCGTTTTACTTTGAATATTGTTATCAATAACAGCAGAGAGTAAATTATGTGCTTTTTCAATAGCAGAAAAATCACCTGTAAAATGTAAGTTAATATCTTCCATAGGAAGCACTTGTGAATAACCACCACCTGTAGCTCCTCCTTTGATCCCAAATACAGGACCTAAAGATGGTTCTCTTAAAACTACTGTGGTTTGTTTCCCAAGTTGATTTAAACCTTCGGACAAACCAATAGACATTGTAGTTTTTCCTTCACCGGCAGGTGTTGGAGAAATAGCAGTAACAAGAATTAAGTTACTTTTGTTAGCCTTGTCTTTATCAATAACTGAATGTGGTAATTTGGCTTTATATTTACCATACATTTCAATATCATCTGAGTTTAATCCCAGTTTTTCGGCAATAGTACTTATGTGTTTAAGTTGTATCTGTTTTGCTATTTCTAAATCATTCATGTGAAAATCATTTTTTTAGGAGTATAATATTAATTAAATTATTTTGATTCTAATATTATACTTGTGAAAAACATTTTCAAATGATAATAATTTATGTTGATTATAATTAAGGATAAAAATGAATTCTAATCCAGGGTTATTTATAAGTATAATTGCTTATAAATGCGACTGTCTTTTTATAGTGAATGCTTTTTTATGTTACATTCATTCTTTTGATTTTCGTGTGGCAACCTCAATAAACAAAACTATTTCTTGTTTTTTAGTTGCTTTTTGGATTACTTGATAAAGTTTGATTGCTTTATTATAATCTTTATTCCTTTCATATAACCAACCCAAAAAGAACATACTCGGAATATGGTTTGGATCTATTTTTAAACACTCCAGATAATCAATTTCTGCATTTTTCAATTCGCTATTTGCGAAATACAAATTTGCTCTTTCCCAAAGTAATTCAGTTGTTTTATTTTTTGAAATGAGAGTAGTGATAGAATCTATTTTTGATTGACTGTATTTCTTTTTCATAGCGAGAATGGATTGTTCTCTTAGATTTTCAAAGAAAAGAAAATAGGCATCACATTTTTGAATTAAATTCTGTTGTATTTCGAAGAACATTTTTTTACCAATGATCTCACCTTGTTCATACTCAGAAATAGAAGAATTTTTATCAATGAGTTTATCTAATTCATTGCGATAATTACCAATATTTTGGGTAAAACAGTTTTCTAGTGTATTGCTCCCTTTTTTATTGTTTTCTGTAAAACATTTACAAACATCATTGCTAAGCTTTTCTTTATATTGTTGCCCATAGATGGAAATAGAAATAAAGAATAGGAATATAATAGAGAGAAAATTATTCATATTTTGTTTTTGATACATTCAAATCATTTACCTTTTGAATCGGTTTACACTATTACAGGTTATATTTTATACTTTTTGTTTAGCTGTTTTTTTGCTTTTTTCGTAGTTTAAAGTTTAAAAACTCTACTAATAAAGAGAACGCAATGGTAAAATAAAGGTATCCTTTTGGTATGGTACCCACTTCGCTTTCGAATATTTGAAGATGTGCTAAATGCGCAGCTTCAGCAATAAGCATAAATCCGATAAGTATTAAAAACGAAAGCCCTAATATCTGAATTGATGGGTGTTTGTTTACAAAACGCCCTACAGGAGTTGCAAACAGCATCATAATTAAAACAGATACTACTACTGCAATGACCATTAATATTAAAGCATCATTAGGATCATCACTTAATCCATTGGTCATCCCTACCGCCGTAAGGATAGAATCAAAAGAAAAAACAACATTAATTAAAGTAATCTGTACAATGGCATTAGAAAGAGAGGAAGAACTTTTGGCTTTTATTTCTTTTTCTTCTTCACCTTTTTCATCAACTTTTTCATGGATTTCATGAACACTCTTATACAGTAGAAAAATCCCACCACCAAATAGAATTAAAGCTTGACCGCTAATACCTGCTTCTATCCAGGGAAGGTTAATATGCCAGAAAGGGGCTTCCATAGCAACTAATAGTGATATACCAAATAATAAAACGATTCGCATAACCATGGCTAATAGTAGTCCGATATTGGTAGCTTTCTTTTGTTGTTGATTTGGTAGTTTACTAGAAGCCAATGATATAAATATAATATTGTCAATACCAAGAACAATTTCTAAAAATGTAAGCGTTAATAAGGCGACCCAGGCGTCTGCAGATGTAAAAATTTCGAACATTATTTTATTTTTTTTGCGGTTCCACGTTGTTTGTTAGTTGAATCTACTAATCCGTATTCAAAAGTGTAGATGTTTTTATCGGTTGTTAAGATTTTCATATGTATAGCTTTTTTCTCAGCCATATTTTTGGGAGATAATTTTTGTACAATATATTCACAGTCATTAATCCATCGAATACTAGCTGTATCAACCTTACCTCTGAAATAATCAATTTCTATAGAATCATTACGAATAAAAGTTGTTGTAACTAATTCACCATCCAGAAAAGTTTCAAATTCAAAAGTTCCTGTGTGAAAATCTGTACAGTTGCGTTCTTGTTGATAGCAACTACTTATAAGTAGCGCAGAGAAAAATAGTAAAGCAAATCGCTTCATAATTGTTATAAATGAAAAACGAAAATAATTCTATTTCCAGAAAGTTAATAGAAAGGAATAAAAAAGTTGTTAAGATTTTTTCATGTGATATGAACTAAAGGTACCATCTGTATAAAAAATTACAATTCTATCTATTTCGTTTTCGGTAGAAATTACATGAGAAACTTTTTCTAGAGGAGGAGTATTTGATGTAACTGTTTTTTCTTCTGGTGACGATTGCGAAAACAAATCTTGTTTAGAAACTGTAATTGGAGGAGGTGTAGGTTTAGAAATAGTAGAAGTGTCTGGCAAAGGATTTTTTTTCTCTACAGATACATTGTCAGATTTAGGAAATGTTCCTTTTCCATATAACAACCATTGTAAATCTACATCGGTATATGCATCAACAATTTTCATTACAAAATCAAGACTAGGTTTGTTTCTTCCGCTAAGAATATGAGAAATAGAAGAACGACCCACACCCATGTAATCTGCAAAGGATGAGGCAGATACAGCATGATAATCCATTATTTTTTGGATTCTTTTACCAAAATCTTTATTGTTTACCATTGTAAACGAGTTTTAATGTAAATATTGATTACAAAGGTAAACAAATTTGTTAAAAACACTGGTTTACAATTGTAAACAAAGGATAATTAATATCAAACTATTTGTTCATATAAATTATGCTAAACATCTGATTAATAAATTATTGTGCTAACATAATTGTTATGGATTTATTTTTGTTAATAACTGAAATCCATTTGGAAACATAGCGGGTAATAATGTTTAACAATGTGAACAAATAAATATATTTGTCATGTTTACAAATGTAAATAAATCATTGTTACACTTGTAAACTAGAGTAACGTTTACAAGTGTAAATATTAGTTTGATTTGTTATGAATCTTCGGTAAACTATAGTAATTTCGTAGCTTTATAAAACAAATTAATGGATACGCATATATTACAGAACTGGTTCGAGACCTACAAAGAAGTTTCCTTATTTGGGCGTTATATTACCCTAGATCATATTTCTCCTTTATTAGATCTTTTATCTTTAAAAACCGAAATTGAACAGGTAGGGCTTTCTGAAAATAATGCACCTATACATCTTATTAAATTAGGTAGCGGATCTAAAAAGCTTTTGTTTTGGTCACAAATGCACGGTAACGAAAGTACAACTACAAAGGCTGTATTTGATCTTTTAAACTTCGTTACAGATATTTCAAATGACTTGGTAAGAACTATTTTAAAAGAGTGTACACTATATATAATACCTATTTTAAGTCCTGATGGAGCAAAGGCGTATACCAGACTTAATTTCAATCAGGTAGATCTTAATAGAGATGCTCAACAAAAAACACAAAAGGAGAGTGTAATATTTAGTAAACTAGTCGAACGTATTCGACCAGACTTTGCGTTTAATCTTCATGGACAACGTACTATCTTTAGTGCAGGAGAGACTAAGTACCCCGCTACCGTATCTTTTTTATCTCCTGCGAGCGATTTAGAACGATCAATAACTCCAAGCCGTAAAATAGCTATGGAAATCATTGCTAAGATGAATACGGTACTCCAACAATTTATTCCGAATCAGGTGGGGCGATATGATGATGGTTTTAATTTAAATTGTATAGGAGATACTTTGGCAAATATGGGAGTGCCTACAATATTATTTGAAGCCGGGCATTACTCAAATGATTATGATCGTGAAATTACACGGGAATATATATATTATTCTCTTGTAACTTCAATAGAATATATAGCAACTACTCATATTACAGGAGATAAGTATAAAGATTATTTTTCAATACCAGAAAACGGAAAATGTTTTTATGATGTCATTATAAGAGATGTGATGTTAAAAGGTAAAAACGTAGATATAGCCGTTCAATACAGCGAAGAATTAGTCAAAAATAGTGTGAAATTTATACCAAAAATTGTTAAAATTGGTAATCTTCAAAAATTTTACGGTCATAGAGAAATTATTGGCAAAAAAAGGGCAATGTATAACGAAAACGTTACAGTAGAGATAGTTCCAGAGGCTAAGCTGTTAAAATTTTACCTAAACTCTGAATTATTCTTAATAGAATCAACAAAAAGTTAAAATAAAATGTATGGAAACTGTATTTTTCTGCTAAATTTGCAATGTAAATAATCGGGAAAAATAATAAAAAAACAATATGGCAAAGTTTAAATTAGACGAAGTTGACCACCAAATTCTGGATATGCTGATCGAGAATACTCGTACACCATTTACAGATATCGCAAAAAAATTGTTGATTTCTGCAGGTACAGTACATGTGCGAGTTAAAAAAATGGAAGAAGCAGGTATTATTGAAGGATCTTCATTAACATTAGACTATAAGAAATTGGGATATTCATTTATAGCATATGTTGGAATTTATCTTCAAAATACTTCACAAACCAAATTCGTCTTAGAAAGAATCAATGAAATACCATTTGTAACGGTTGCTCATATTACAACAGGAAAATTTAATATTTTCTGTAAGGTAAGAGCTAGAGACACGAATCACGCTAAGGAGATTATTTTTAAACTAGATGATATTGATGGCGTATATCGTACCGAGACTATGATTTCATTAGAAGAGAGTATTAATGATAAGAAACGATTAATGCACTCTATTTTTCAGGATTTATAAAGGGAATAACTAAATAAATATAGAATAAGCCCTTTAAGAAAACCTTAAAGGGCTTATTAGTTAAAAAAAACTTTTATAGTTATTTATGGCTAGATGTTCTGAATAAATTTTTTCTGCTATATCAATAACAAGAGTACATATTAACCATAAACAAGCACCACCACACCAATGGCTAGAAAACCAAAAATTGAACGTTTTAACGAAAATGTTCTTGCTAAGTACCAGATATACAATAGTATATTTATAACATTACCTTTTGATACTATAAGTAATACCGGAGTTTTACTGCCACTTTTTAAAGAAGTATGCGAAAAAGGCTATGATCAACACAAAAATCCTACAGAAATTGTAGAAGACTTTTTTTCATTATACCAGGATAATCCCGAGCCAAAAGAAAAGCATGATTTACTATTTAGGTTTATTCAGTATATCGAACGTCAAGTTGTATTATTTGATGCAATAGAAGATGCAGCTTTTCCTATAGTAAATAATATGGATGGCCGAGGAACTTTAAGAAGTATCAAAGAAGAAGCACAGGCAAAAGGTAAGTTAGAAGAATTAAAAGATTATCTAAGGAGATTTAAAATTAGACCTACCTTAACCGCTCACCCTACACAGTTTTATCCAGGGACAGTACTCGGGATTATTCATGATTTGGACGCAGCAATTCGTAATAATGATTCGCCTAGAATAAAAAAACTACTAGCTCAACTAGGTAAGACAGCTTTTTTTAAGAAAGAAAAACCAACACCTTATGATGAAGCGGTAAGCTTGATTTGGTATTTAGAAAATGTGTTTTATCATTCTGCGGGGACTATCTATAACTATGTCCAGCAAAATATTTTTGAAGGTGAAGATCTAGAAAATGACTTAATTAATTTAGGATTCTGGCCCGGAGGAGATAGAGACGGAAACCCATTTGTAACGACAGAGATTACTTTAAAAGTAGCAAAACGATTACGAAAAACAATTTTGATCAATTATTATCGAGATATTCGGGTATTAAAGCGAAGAATTACTTTTGGTAACCTTCAGGATAAAATAGCGGTCTTAGAAAATGCATTGTATGATAACTTTTATTATGCAAAAACCGCAGAACCATTATCGATAGAAACATTAATGAATGGGTTGCTCGAGATTAGAGAAGAATTAATAAAAGAACATCAATCTTTATTTCTAGAAGATCTGCAAGATTTAATTAATAAGGTGAAAATTTTTGGCTTTCATTTTGGGACGCTTGATGTTCGACAAGATTCAAGAGTTCATCATAAAGTACTTACAGAAGTTGTACAGAAGACGAATGAATTGGGACTCGATATTTTTCCAAAACAATATGAATCTCTTTCTGAAAAAGAACAGATTAATATGCTTTCTACTGTGAAAGGAAAACTAGACCCTTCTGTTTTTGATAATGATATTACGAGGGCAACAATAGAGTCTATTTACGCAATAAAAACTATACAACAAAATAATGGAGAGCGAGCAGCGAATCGTTATATTATTAGTAATAATGGAAGTGAGCTTAATATAGTAGAGACATTTGCATTAATAAGGCTTTGTGATTGGGAGTTTCCTACGGTAGATGTAATTCCTCTTTTTGAAACAGTACCAGATTTACAGGTTGCACACCAGGTAATGGAATCTTTATATAATAATCCAGAATATATGCAGCATTTGAAACGTCGTGGCATGAAACAAACAATTATGCTTGGTTTTTCTGATGGAACCAAGGATGGAGGATACCTTATGGCGAATTGGGGAATCTTTAAAGCAAAAGAAGCATTAACCGAAGTTTCTAGAAAATATAATGTAAAAGTTATATTTTTTGATGGTAGAGGTGGGCCACCCGCAAGAGGAGGAGGAAATACAAATCAATTTTATGCATCTCTTGGGCCAACAATCGAAGACGAAGAAATTCAATTAACTGTTCAAGGGCAGACGATTAGTTCTAATTTTGGTACACTGGATTCTTGTCAGTATAATTTAGAACAACTATTAGGAGCCGGAGTAGAAAATGAATTAACAAGTAACGAGGGTAATCTTTTCTCTGCAGAGAATAAGCAGACTATGCAAGAGCTTGCAGATATAAGTTATCAAACCTATGTTGATTTTAAAAATCATCCTAAATTCCTTCCGTACCTGGAGCACATGAGTACATTAAAGTATTATGGGAAAGCAAACATTGGTAGCCGACCTTCTAAGAGAAGTAAAAGTGCAACTTTAGATTTTGGGGATTTAAGAGCTATACCTTTTGTCGGAAGTTGGAGCCAGTTAAAACAGAATGTTCCTGGTTTTTATGGAGTAGGAACAGCTCTGAAAGTGTTTGAAGAAAAAGGAGAATTTGAGAAAGTAATGTCGCTGTATAAGGATTCGCCATTTTTTAGAGCCCTGATCGGCAATAGTATGATGAGTCTTACCAAATCCTTTTTTGAATTAACTTCTTATATGAAAGAAGATGAAGAGTATGGTGCATTTTGGGATATCATTCATGACGAATACTTGTTAACCAAACGATTGTTATTTAAGTTAACAGGGTACTCTAAGTTAATGCAAAACGAACCTGCAGGAAAAGCATCTATCGATATTAGAGAAAATATCGTATTGCCTCTGCTCACGATACAGCAATATGCATTGAAGAAAATTCAGGATTTAAATAAAAATAAAGACGCAGATCCAGAAGATATTGCAATTTATGAGAAGATGGTAACTCGTTCATTATTTGGAAACATAAATGCTAGTCGTAATTCAGCATAATTTTTTAACTCATACTATAATAATATGAGTTTATATACTATTTTGAATAAATTAAAATGTAATTAAGATCTAATACGCTATGATAGTACAGTTAAAAGAAGGAGAGTTTGATCCGTATTATGAGACATATATTTCTAAAGCAGAATCGCCTGATATTGTAAAAGGATTACAAAGCAGTCAAGAAGAATTTATTGATTTTGTGCAATCTATTCCTAAAGAAAAGCTTACTCATGCTTATGCTGAAGGTAAATGGACTATAGCAGAGGTGTTACAACATGTGATTGATACCGAGCGTATTTTTGCATATAGAGCTTTGCGCTTTGCAAGGAATGATAAAACACCAATCATAGGGTTCGAACAAGATGATTATGTGCCATATTCAAATGCTAATAATTATAATAAAGAAGAATTGATTTCAGATTTTCAATCTGCAAGAAATAACTCTATTTCTTTGTTTAAAAGTTTTGCAGATGAAATGTTAATAAGGATAGGAGAGGCGAGCGGTAGCCCGATGAGTTCAAGAGCTGCGGGATATATAATAATAGGACATCAAAAACATCATTTTGAGGTTATAAAAGAAAGATATTTATAAGTATGACAAAAGAAGAAGTTGCCCAGAATTACCTTTCGTTTTTAGAAAAAAATGAAGTAGATAAAGTTGTTAGTTTATTTGCCGACGACGGAATTGTTGAATCTCCATTGTACGGAACAATGCCAGCCAGTAAGTTTTATAAAGCTCTGGCGGATGATACCACCACTTCAAAATTGAAATTTGATGGTTTGTTTTTTGAAAAGGATTCAGATAGGATTTCACTACTTTTTGATTTTGATTGGGAATTAAAAGATGGAAAAAGGGTGGTGTTTAAAGTAGTAGATATTATAGTGCTAAATTCAGAAAATAAGATTAAAAAGCTTACTATTATTTATGACACTGTTCATAGTAGATCAGCAATAGAAGAATTAAAAAAGTAATGCGATAGGTTTATAACAAGTCGATTAGAGTTTTTGGCTCTAGCTCGTGTCCTCCTGGATGAGTTCTAAATTCTATCTGTGGTAATATTTCTTGTACTCGTACTTTCTCAGTTTCAACTTTTTCGATTTCAAAAAAAGGATCTTTCTCTCCCAGAATATGAGTGATTTTTGTCTGATCGGTAAGAAAGGTGAAATCTTCTCTGGATAATTCTTTAGGAAAACCACCAGATATGATAACCAGGGCATCACAATTTATTTTACGACTGGCAATCCATCTACTGGCAATACTTACTCCTTGAGAATACCCCAAAACAATTAACCTAGTATGCTCAGGCAGTTCTTCAGATGCTAATATTGCATCTACATATCGTAATACATTTTTGGTCTCTGCTAGGGTATTTTCTTTGGTTAGCCAGCTAGAGCCAACTCTTCTGTAGTTATCACCTTTGTAATATTTTGAAGGAGCCTGCGGTGCAATAAAATAATTATCTTCTTTATTAAGACTTTCGAATAATCGAATAAAATACCGGCTCAAATATCCAATGCCATGAAAAACCAACCAAACATTTTTGGTACCGGGATGTAAACTATTAAGTGTAGAATAGGTGTTTGTAGCGGTGTAGGAAATTTCTTTTTCGATAGCACTCATATAATATGTGATAATAGATCTTTGTATTTAGTTAAGATGAAACCAATCGTCGATAATGGGCCACAAGATATCTCGATTTTTTGTTCTAAAAAAATCAAAATGACCAATAGTTTTTAGATTAAAATCACTTGGTTTTAGATGTTTTCTAGTCACTTTGGCATTTTTATATACACGCTCACCTAAAATATCAACAGACTTTTTTGGGGCAAACAAGTCATCATCAATGCTTAATAAAAGCATAGGTTCTTTAATTTCTTTATAATATGTGCTAGTCTCTTTTTGAGTAAAATATAACATCGAATCGGGGTGCAATAAAAAAATAGCCCAATCTTTGGCTGCTCTGGTGGTTAAGGGCTTTCCTAATCCAAACCAACCAGAAGGGTAGTAATCTAAAAGCGATGTAGTAAACGGCACAAAAAACTTAAAATTAAGATAGATGAGTATTATCATTTTTAAAGTAAAGTGCTTATAGAATCCAAATTGCGAAG
>JAUIBW010000016.1 GCA_030427585.1 Bacteroidia bacterium | reverse complement strand
TATGTTTGGTTTGGGTATTATAGGCTAGTACCGATACCGTATAGGTCCCTTCGCTGGCAAAGGTTTTGGTAAAACTGGTGGTGCTATCACATTGTTCTTGTACGCCATCTACAGACCAGGTATAGAGATCGGCACCGCCAGTCCCAGAGGTATTAGCGGTAAAGGTTACTGCTTGATTGGGCTGAACAGATCCAAAAGAGGGATAGCTGATCCTTACCGCTCTTAAAACATCGGATTGCTGACCTTGATAATTATAGCGTAGTTGCTGGGCTACATATTGCTCATGATCCAGGGTATATTGTAAACGGTTCATCTGGTCATACTGGTAATACATGGTATACCCTTCTGGGTCTGTCATACTGGTCACCCCAACCAATGGGTCGTAGGTATATGTAGATACCATCGCATTGGGTAAGGCTGTTCTAAGGCCCTGTAAGGCTTCCCTAAGAACCTGTTCTTTACAAGTAGCTCCTGTACAATGATCGATATCAGCATTAGATTTTGCTTTTAGATCTGCAACATAAGCTGTTATATCTGTATAGGTTGCGTTCTCAATCTTGGCAATGGGATAGGTATCTTGATAACCCCATATATATATGATATGGGTTCCATCTGCATTAGATATCTCTATAGGGTTTCCTGAACTATCATACTTATGATATTGTATACGATCGGCTAAAGGGTTGACAGCATCAATTACTCCTTTGGCAGCCTGTATACTTTTAGGAAAATAAGAATTCGTAACAGTCCCCTGTTTGTATAAAGTACGCTGAGTCGATAAAATCGTATTATCGGTATAGGTTTCGGTTTGTATAGGAATGGCTATCCTATGCAATTGTTCTAATTTAAAATATGCATTTTTATCATCAATACTTAGATCGACCAGACTATTATGAGAATTAGGATAAAATGTTTTGGTTTTTAAGGTACTACCCTTACTGCTTTTTACTATATTTTGTGTCTGGAAATAATTAGGATGATCATAGTTATACGTTTGTTCTGTAACTATAGGATTACCTCCATTGGTATCGAATGTAGTTTCTTTGGTAGTAGTTAATAATTTTTTACCAAAAGAATAAAAACCTTGATTATAGAGAAAAGAAAAATTTGCATCGCTACATGGCCCAAAATCACTTGTCCCTCCTGATACTGACAAACCAGTCGGGTCGGTTGAGTGAACATAATTAATAGGAAGGCTTGTTTGATCAAAAAGTGTGTACTCATTTTCAATACTTTTTATTTTAGTATAACTATTATCACGATTACGTTTATAAAACTCTTGTTTTTTTAAACTCCCGCTAGCCCAGCTTTTAGTATAGTAATTGATAAAATTACCATAACCAAAGGTTTGTAGTGTTCCAAGATATAGATCCTTATATGGTATGGTGGTAGGAGTAACACAATGTTCTAAATAGTCGGGATGCATAAAAAACTTAAATTGCGACCCTACGACCCCATTATCCATTATTCTATTTGCCGGAGTAGGCTCATAGGTATAAACAATTTTACCGTTATCTTTTCCCGAATGATCATAATTATATTCTGTTACTTGTGTATATTCTGCAGAAGGCCCTCCATTTATGTCTAAAGCATATGTTGGATAAGAAGTAATAATATTGAGTATTTGTGGCAAATCTGTAACTTTATGGAATGTTTCATAGTCTCCCTGATCAGCAGGAATTAAAACATTGGGTTTGTTATAGATATATTCTTTTTTAGAAGTAAAATTTGGGTTAATACCATCATAATTGGTAATGGATTTAATGCGTAATCCGCCAACGAGATGAGTAATCGTTTCCTGGCTATGTCCTTTTAGATATTTCCAACTTACACTGGCATATACAGAAGGGCAAGGTGAGGCTCCTAAAGCCCCATTACCATCTTCTCTGGCTTCTAAAGTGTACTCAAAATTGTTTGATAAATTTGTTAAATCTATAGCATACGATGTTGCACAATACTGGGGACTACATCCTCCTTTTCTTTGATATGTTTTTCCATCAAATTTTACATAAGAAGTACTGCCGTTGAGAGTAGGATTATTACTACTGTTAGGGTCTTGTGCATTAGTAAAAGAAATATTGAGTTGTGCCTCGACAATATTATCCTGTTGGGGTCTAAATGTTTTTATTTCCAATCCAGTGGGTGTGCAGGTATATCCATCTCTAGATCCTATACCTTGTGAAGAAACACTAACCCTATCGTTTCCATATTCAGGCACATTACTAAGTACTTGATACTTATTAGCCTCATAAACAAACTCGGTATATCCTCCGGTTGGGTATATGATTTTTTTTAATATCCCAGCTTTCATTTTTGTCTCATCCGGGGTTCTGTCTCCATTTCCCACTTCTGCTCTATGAGCCTTGGTTTTATGATTACTAATCATAAAATGAAAATCTGTTTCATGCTTATGCATATAACTCCCTGTGTTATTATTAGGGTATCCCCAAAAATCCTGACCAGAAGAAGTTCGTAAGGGTAATGGGGTAGTGTTATATTCAAAATGATACTTTTGTGGGGTATTCGTATTAGCATATACATCTACTCCTTTTAATCGTAGAGAATTTCGATAATGAGGTTTTAATAAACTTTGATACTCTAAATGGTATCCTCCACCGGATCTGTTATAATAATCATAATTAAAGGTAATTTGTTTAATAAGTTGATGTACCCCATTAATAGTAGCGTATATTTTGATATGGTTTAGTTTAGAAGACTCGCTATCAATTCTATCCATACTATAGTCAAAAAGCACGTACCCTCCTTTAAAGTTTATTCTTTTTAATGTTTTTTCATGAGCTATATAATCTTTAGGTAATGACGGTTTTGGAGGAAGAGGTTTCCATTCTGGTAAAGGTCCTCCATCTCCAGAAGATAACGGCATTGATACTTGATCTCCTGTAATTTCTCTTGTTTTATTAAATGTATGACTGTCATATTCTAAAGTCACAATATCCGTTTGATTGGCAGAAGTAACTTTGGTAAGATATGAAGAGGTTGTAAATTTCCTATATGTATATGCTGATTGGTCATCCTGAAAGTTATCTGTAATTTCATGAGCATCAAAATTTAAGACACTCCCGTTTTCGGTAATTGCCGAAAAAGTATAGTCTCCTTCACTAGCAGAAGCATTTATGGTTACAGGTTTATAATCAATAAATACAAATTTACCTGCATTCTGATCATAAATAAACTTCCCCGTATTTCCAGAATAATTAAAAATATATTCATCGTGGTTTGAGTCGGCTTCCGCTTGGATTACATCTCTAAAATATCTATTGTAAGTAGCATCAAATGTTACATTTCCCAGATCAGGAATATCCCCGGTACCAGGTTGTCCTTTTACATTCCTTACAATAGCCCCGCCAGCATTTAATGTCCATCCCAGGCCAACCCAGGAAGCTTCTTCATTCACTCTAATCCCAGAAGTAGCATTATAACTTAAGCTAATCGGGATTTCTATATCCCCTTGCTTAATAGTATATAAAGGGATAGAAATATTTGTTGTACCCAAATTGGTATTGACAGGAAAGGCTCCAAATTTTCCCAAGCTTGCTGCTGTTGGAGATACAGGACTATAGGTATTAAGCTCCTGCCCAAATCCTATTCCCGTTAAAAATAAGAATAGATATATTATTTGTTTTCTCATAAAAAAGTAATTAGTGACTGATTTTGTTTTTTTATTGTATTCCTGGTGCAATATTACGGTATGCCAGTTTCATTTTTCGGGACTGAGAAAAAAAAGTGAAAGTTTTTTCAAAAAAAATAAAAACCTGATGTTAAGGTGAGATAAACACCGGCATATAGGGTAGAACCCATACTAAAAAAATAGAGCAGAAATCAATCTGCTCTATGTTAAGAATTACTGTAATTAATTTGGATTTGGTAGGCTAATTGCCAACAATAACGCGTGCTGCCAGATATCCATTATAAAAGGTAGTATTGGTACGTTTAAAACGTTTCATGACTTTATCAATCTTATTACTAAGTAAAGCCGAAGCCTGATCAAAAAGATCAGACAAGGTAGCTGTCGCTTGTTTTTGAGTAATACGATATTGTCTGGGCTCGCCATTAAGAACCATAAAACTGTCAAAACTGTTTTTTAGATCAGTGATTTGATCCTGGGTCACTCCATAATCTGCAAGGGGAGTTATGTTTTGGTCTAATAATGAGATGGTTTCTGTAATGACCGTGACAAAATCCTGATTACGTAGACTATATAAATCGGTAAAACTTTTTGCTGCTTTTTGTTCTAATACGGCATTACCTTCTACAGCAGCATAAGCTTCTAGTGCATCATTAAGAATGTCCCCTTTTTCTGATACAAACCGTTTTTGAATAGCTTTATTCCTTCCTAGATATACTCTAGAGGCTTCTTGAGTATCTTTGTTTTCATTAATTTGTATCAATAACTCATCTAACTCGTTTTTAAAAGTTACTAATACGGGTACGCTGCTCCATATATTGGTGTTGGTATCCATAAATGTTTGTACTGCCTGGTACATTTCTAATCGATTGATCTGTCTTTGATCCATAAAAATTGGGTTTTAAGTGTATACTAATTTGTATATTATAATTTATTTAGGCATATGCTCTTAGTATATTTACCTAGTTGCTATTTTGTTACCCTCTTTCCCTTTATTTTTTTACAGCATAGTAAGTTATTTTCTATATGTAAGAGGCTATTTATTAAATCGAAGTATACATTTTCTTACTGCAGATGCTTATTTGTTGAATGTAAGTGCACATTTTTTTGATGTAGATGGTTATTTTTTGAATGTAGAAGGGTATTTGTAGAGTACGGGTGCATATTTTCTTACTGCAGATGCTTATTTGTTGAATGTAAGTGCACATTTTTTTGATGTAGATGGTCATTTTTTGAATGTAATAAACCCGATGGCGCGGATTTGCAATCCGTGCTTTTAAAGCCTCAAAATAAATTTAAAACAACGATATCTAATTCATGATCTAAATCTGCATAATTTCTAGCAGAACTAAAAATATAATCTTCTGGGTTTAAAACAATCTTATCTACAACCGGATTATTATGAATGTACTTTATTTTTTGTTTTATAAACCAATTTGAACTTGCAATCTCTGCGTGGTATCCGTTTTGCCAAACTTTATATCGTTGTCCACGTTTTAAATGTTCACAAGCTTTACTAAAATATTTTAACATCCACTCTCGTCTACTTTCAGGGTATTTTTCGATTGTTTCTATAATTTTTTTGGAAGTAAACTTCTTAAAATCACGGATGATATCTGATAATACATACCCTTCTTTTGCTTTGCATAACATATGGATATGACTAGGCATGATACAATACCCATAAATTTCTAAACCTTTCTCTTCTTGACAATATTTTAGGCTATCAATAATAACATATTTTTGTTTCACTCTCGTAAAAACATCAATCCAACCAACAATTGTTATTGTAATAAAATAACCAACATCTGGCATTGTTGCTTTGTATTTTGTAGACATAATAGAGTTTTATTAAGATATATGAAACAATAATAAACCATACCAGTTTCATTTTTCAGAACTGAACAATTATTAATGATTTATTATAACAGAAAAACAGCTACATTGCTGTAACTGTTCTTTTGTTATAATATGTTGCACGGATTACAAATCCGCGCCATCGGGTACATTGCTGTAACTGTTCTTTTGTTATAAAATGTTTCACGGATTACAAATCCGCGCCATCGGGTATAATATGTTTCACGGATTACAAATCCGCGCCATCGGGTAACAAAAAAATCTTAATTTTCTTTGCCAGTAAATTCAAAATACAAATGGTATTATCCTTAACTAAACGACATTGATCATTCGAGTTAAAAAAATAGCGAGGACAACCATGACATCATCCTCGCTATTACCCAAATCCTGAACTTAACCTAACCTTTATTGTATTAAGAAACTGCCCTTATATTTTTGCTTGTTATCACCTCTTATGAGGTAATAGTATACACCTGGGATAAGGCTTTTGGTCTCAAAAGTTATGCTGTTATTATGTAATGTTATACGTTCTTGTCGTACTGTTCTTCCTATCATATCGATAACAACCATTTCTACGCTGTTGTGTGTGCCTGGTACTCTAATCGTAGTTTTGTTTCTAAAAGGATTAGGATAATTAGAAAGCGTAGTTACTGCGATTGGTTCATGGGTTTCTACTTGTGCGATTTGGTCATCATTAGTTTCTTCTTCATCTTCTGCTACCACATCTGGTGTTTCGGGATCTAACTCTGGATCGATTGTTGTCGTACTGGTGAATGCCAGATCTGATACTTCTATATGAAATGGAGTGAAGTTTTGATAATCTCCCTGTACCGAGAATACAATGCTTCTTACTTTTTCGAACGTTTCATTTTCTTTATTCCCATTTGTAAAATCGGCAAACGAAAGGGTATGTGTTGTTTTTTTATGGGTGGCAGATATTCTATATCTAAGCCTGTTACTCCAGTTTGTAAGGCCTTCAGTTACCAGTATCACCTCGACATCTCTATCATTATACATTTCAAACTGTACAGCATCGTAGTCAGATACGGCTAGTGTAAGTTCACCGGCAAGGATATTTCTAAAAAGATTTAGCGTTTCTTTTACTTCGCCATACACCAATGCGTTACGTTCTATAGTATATTCATTTTTCTGTGCTGTTGCATCATGTTTCGTAACTTCAAAATTCTCGATTACGACTCCTTGCTCCTGATAATCAATACCCCAGGGACCATCTGCCAGGTATAATGCATCTAATTGAGTAGAGTTTTCTCCTTTGATCGAGAATCCTATATCAAATAAAAATCCTGTTTCTATAGTAATTTGTTCATGGTATGCTCCTGATAATGCTACGGTTTCAACCATATTATGTTCTTTTGATTGTTCGGTCTTTCTAATGTTACCATTAAATATCATATGATGAGCACCTAATGTATTGATGATGTTAAGGGTCAACTTCCCATCTGCATATGATCCTTTCTCTACAAATACCGTAGGTACTCTATGGCTTACTTTGTGACTTCGCATAGGTTTATCTGCTGTAAATGCATCTAAGATATGATTGGCAATATTGGCTACTTGTGGTACCGATCCTCCCCACACCTGAAAATTTATATAATCTCCATCAGGGTAGTTATCGATATTCCATAAGCTATAGATTTCGTTTTCAGATTCACCTTTCTTAACCGAAAAGGTTAGTGCATATTCAATTTGACCCGTAGCTCTTTCTATTCTGGTACTTACAAGCGTATGATTTTTGATAGTTACCGTTCGTACATCTAATAATTTAGAGCCGTTTAACCGATCACATATGGTTTTTGAATGATCATATATAGAGCTCTTAGTCGACGTTGCCAGTGCGGCAGCTACTCTTTCATTTCCTTTATAGTAATCTACAGAGAATACAGCTTCTGCATTGGTGATCCCTAATAGGTCTTCTGGGCTAGATACATAAGTAGACTCGGTCCCGAATATTCCTGTGTTAGGGAAATAGATACTTAAATCTTCATGGTTTGCAGATTTGTATGATTTCGTACCAGGCTGAAATCTTTTTTGACTCTTTTTGGTATTAAAAATATTGTTTGTTTTTGTTCTGCTAAAGTTACGTTTAGCGATTAAGCTGGCTAAGTCTCCGTTACTTTCTAATCCTCCATTATTGGCAGAAGTAACATCGGTAGCAGTATCGATATCTACACAATTATCTGTTGAGATTGCTGTATAAGGGCTTGCAGTGATATAGAATAAGGCATCGTTAAAATCTTGATCACAAGAAGCATAATCCCTTCTAATATCTTCAAAACCTAATATAATTCTTTCGTTATCGGGATCAGATAATAATACATTGTGATATCGCAGGGTAGGGTCTGTTTCCGGGTTATAATCCGGATTAGAGTATAATTGCCAGTATCCTGTTCCTACACATCCATTTTCCCATGCGTTGGCCAGCAATACCCACCCTATTCCTGTATTAGGAGGAAAAGTTCCTATTTTTACTTTATCACCCACTTCTAATTCTCCACCGCTTCCTACGGCCGATACATTAGGGAAAATAATGGTAATATCTTCTGGTGCAGGTATTGAAGGTGATGGGTTATTGATATCATAGGTATAGAACCCCAGTGTGTTTTTATATCCCGCTCCTTCTCCTATAAAAGTAACCCATATATCAGCTTGTTCTTGTACTTCAATATCGGTATCATAACCCGAAGAAATGTAATGAGGGTTAAAGTCTGGTACCGGATATCCTTCTGGTAATGCATTATTTACCAAATCGATAGTCTCCTGGGTAACTACATCTTGCCCGTCTAAATACAGTGGTTTTCCGTTAGAAGTAAAATCACCTAAATAGTTATATCGGTCACAGATCTCTGGGATAGGAAAACTTGCCGGGGTTTGCCCTCCGTTTTCCGGATCAAAACTACTTTTTCTTAAATCAAAACTATCATCTAACCCGTCATTGTCGTTATCAACTCCCGATAATGTAGTTTCTGCAACGTCATCACCATCACTATCATATGCTTCTGTACTATCAGATATACCATCATTATCAGAATCCGTATCCAGGTGATCGTAAGCATCGGTACCATCGGTATTTACGGTTCCGTTTACTGTTCCTGCATAATCAGGGTCAAAGGCATCATCCATACCGTCTTTATCTTCATCAATATTTGATAATCCCTGATAAGTAGCACTATTTTGTCCTTCTATGATATCTACAATCCCATCATTATCAGAATCGATATCGTAGCAATCGTATATCCCATCATTATCTGTATCTATTAACGTAACTGTATTTCCCTGATCAGGATCAAATGCATCTGCTAATCCATCAAGATCTGTATCGATAAAGTTGTGGTCTGATCCATTATAGACTCCGTCGTTATTGGTGTCTTTATCGCCTAGTCCTGCTTCTACAATATCATAGATACCATCGTTATCAGAATCGATATCCAGAAAATCAGGATTACCATCGCTATCTCTATCAAAAGCGTCTTGTACTACATTGTCTCCGTTATCACTTATATCGCCATCTAAGTAATTATACAAATTGTCGCCATCATCATCTCCGTAGGGGTCTATACCGTTACACTCATCTATGTTAGGAATACCATCCCCATCACTGTCTGCATCCATAGAATCTAAGGTGCCGTCCTGGTCTTTATCTAGGGGAGAAATACCATTGGCACATTTAAATCCATCATTAGAGTTTGTGGTTTCGGTAAGATTAAGCAATATAGCTGTTGGGGTAGCACTTTCATAATTATCAACTAAGTATAACCCTCCGTTATTATCTGATAAATATAATCTGTTATTAGCATCGGCATATGCTGCACCAAAAGTACCTGTAGGTAAATTAGTTACTGTTTTTTCTGAAAATACAGGTGTTCCCGAAGACAGATCCCATTTGTATAGTTTTCCTCTGCTTCCTCCATAAAAAGCACCATTGATATAGGCAATATCTGCACAGGTACCGGGCGAAGCCTGATCGGCTTCTATAAGCTCGAAAACGGGAGAAGAAGTCCCATCATAGTCTTTTAAATTTGTTATTTTATGAAATGTTTTCTTAGTGTTATTTTGATACACCCAAAGGTTTCCGTCTGCGTCGACATCTGCTGCATACCCACCTCCAAAAACTGTTGTTCCGGCTGGTGCTACAGCACCAAGATCAATCACCATATCTTTAGCAATTCTAAGAAGATGATTGTCGCCTTTTTTAATGGCATACAGGTAATTATCTTTGGGATTATATCCTCCTGCATTATAGGTAGTAGAATAGGTATGTAGTGCTTCAGAATATGAACCGGTAATGGGATCATAGGCTTTTAAGGACCCAGAGATTACCTGATAGAAATTACCTTTATCACAATCAAAGGGTTGTTGGGCATTTGCAGATAAGGCTACCAATAACAATATAAGGGCCGTTAATTTTTTCATGTCGATATAAATTTAGGTTTCAGAGACCTAAAATTAATCGACATCAACTCCTTGTATTGGTATTATTCGATCAGTGGTAATTTACTGTAGATGAATGGGTTTTACGAGGAGATGAGTTTTTAAACTGGATAATCAATGCCTGAGGATAGGATTTAAAACTTCTTGTTAGTCTGAGACATCCAATAAAAATTTTATCCAGTGAATGAACTGACGTTCCAAAGCAGAGCTTTGATTATCTTTTTTCACCAGTATAAGATTTGTTTTGCGTTAAAAAATATTGAAGCCTTGGAAAGATTTTAGCACAATAAATCTGGTTTTCAGTGAAACTGAAAAATACCTTGAAAAAAGCGCCTTTTCTTTTGGTTCGTTTTCTTTGGGCGAGCAAAGAAAATGAACAGAAAGCCAAATTGAAGGAAATTAGATGAAATTTAGAAGGTGTAAATACTTGAAAAACAAATTGTTATAATACACATCAATGGAAGCCTGTCGAAGATATTTGAAAATACAGATTTGAAAGCACTTCGACAGGCTCAGTGTGACAAAGCTTTTGCTTGAAAATTTACTTGTCTTCGATAGCTCTGCTGAGCCTGGTCGAAGTACAATTTTCTACCGAAAATCACTCTGACTGACGTAAATTTTCTTATGTAGAAACTCACATTATTTATGTTATTAGCTACTATTCTCTTAACTTAAAGCATATTAAGACGTTTCATTAACTCTGGGCGGTTAGAACGGCTTACCGGGATAACATCTTTTGCAATAAGTACACTGTTATCTTCTATATCAATGATTTTTTTGATATTAATAATATATGATCGATGTACTTTTAGGAAAAGATCGGTGGGTAGTTTTTCTTCGACTTTTTTTAAGGTAGAATGCACCGTATAATTTTGTTTTTCGGTTTTTATCAACACATAATCTCCTTTGGCTTCAATTAAATTAATAGTTGGGATATTTATCTTTATTAGTCTTCTGTCGATATTAATATAAAGCTCATTTTCTTCAGCAGAAGATGTTTTTGAAGGCAATTCTGTAGAAGCCTCTGTTACGGTTTCTGTTGTTGCACTTTCTGCTTTTTGTATGGCTTTAAGAAACCTGGGTAGGGTTATCGGTTTTACCAGGTAATCTACGATACAATCATATTCAAAAGCTTCTAAAGCAAAATTTTTGTCAGAAGTTGTTAAAATGATCTTTGGCGGATTTTTTAGGGTATCGATAAAGTCAAAACCTGTAAAATCGGGCATATGAATATCCAGAAATATAAGATCTACCTCTTCTTTATTTAGGAATTTAATAGCCTGAATTGCATTAGGAAAATCCTCAATCACATTAAGTTCATCAACCTGCGAGCAAAGTTGTTGAATAATCATTCTTGCGGTTTCTTCATCATCTATAATTATGCAATTCATAGTAAGTTGGTTTTTTAAGGGTTTTTAAAGCGTTTTTAGGAAATACTCTATGGATTCTAAAATTAATATAAATTTTGAATATAGCGAAGTGTTACTGCTTTTTAGCTCTTCTTCAAAATCTATTGCAGTTTGATACCCTTCTTCAAAACCAAACATTCCGATTTTATGTTTTAGTTTATGAACATTTTCTGCTGCTTTAGTATATGCTTTCGAGGTATAATTTTTAAGAAATTCGTCTTTTTCATCAGGAAATTCTCGCTTTACAATACCAATTAATTTTTGTTCAAAAGCTTCAGAACCAGCAGCCAGTTCTTTTATATATATGAGATTTGGAGTTTCGTTCATACCTTATTTTTTTAGTGTAAAATAAAAAGTAGTTCCTTGTCCTTCTTCAGATTCGATCCAAATTTTGCCATTATAAAATTCTACTATTTTTTTTACGATCGATAACCCAATACCTGTTGATTTTTTTTGATTATCGAGTGTTTGAAATATTTGGAATATTTTGTTATGATATTTTTTAGAAATTCCTTTTCCATTGTCTTTAATTCCAAATTTCCAGAAATTGGGGATTTCTTCATACATTATGATAATCTCTCCTTTATCTTTATCTATTGCTTGTATAGCATTATTCATTAAGTTCTGAAATATTTGCTTAATTCGTGATACATCTGCATATATAACAGGAAGCGTATTATGTATACTAATGGTTATATGATCAGGAGGGCGTATGAGATGTGTAATATCTTGGATTAAGGTATTTACATCAATATCAGATTTTAAATTTCTTGATTTATCACTAATTATAGAATACTCTAAAATCCCACTGATTAGATTATCCATTTTTTCAATATTTTGATCTATCAAATCCAGGTTCTTTAGTATTGGTGCTTCAAGTTTTTGATTAGTATCTTCTTTTATCCAGTTAATGAGCGTATTGATACTTCGTAATGGAGATTTTAAATCATGAGATACTACATGGGCATAATCATTAAGTTCTTTATTACTTTTTTCTAAATCTTTGAGCAGTATTTCTCTTTGTTTTTCGATTTTTGAAATTTGAACAGCTTGTTCTTCGATCATTACGGCAAGTTCGATTCCAGAGAGTTCATCCCCATTTTTTCCTTCTTTCATGTTTTTGAACGTTAAGGATTGTAGAATTCTAGTGGCATCTGTTAAACTAGCAATTACTTTTTTTTGCTGTTCTGCTTCCTTCTGAAGCTTTTGATTAGCATCAAACAGTTCTTTAGAACTTATAGACATTGCCCTTTGTAGCATACCTAGTTGATCTTCAAAATTGTGATAAGATTTATCAACAGCACCAAGAAATTGTGCAATCTTATGAGATTCTATATTCTCAATATTTAAATGCTTTTTGATTTGTCTGGTTAATAATGAGTGCATATTATTCACTAAATAAAGTTAAGGTCATTGTTTGATTGTGTAGTTCGCAGTTCGAATTTTTTCCTTCAAAAGGAGAGAGTTCTCCATATGAATAAAATCCGGCTACGGTAGCTTGGGTGCCAATAACATCTATAACTTCTTCTACTTCTTCTTCAACACGTTGATCCATAACTAATTTTCTGCCGATACAACTTACCAATACTGCTAATTCGGGTTTGTGTTTTCTGTTTCTCATTCCTATTTCTGCTGCTTGCAGTGCTCCATCTACAATATTATCAATATGCCCCATCATTAATTGAACTACAGCTCCTTCTGGGGCATCTCCTGCCAGGATCATCGTATCGGTTTCCTCATCAATAGATAGAATTGTTCTTACAATAGGTTCTTCTTTATCTTTGGATTTAACACTAAGTGGGTATAATAATGCAGATTGAGGAAGTTCTGCAGCTTTATCACCCAAATATTTTTTGTATAAATCCAGGGCAGGTTGATGATCCAATTCGTATAGTACGTTCTGATCAGATTTTGTAATAATTCGCTCTGGCCCAAAGGGAGTCCACCCTCCATACTGAGCATAACTAATCTCTAGAGATTCACCATAAAAGGCGATTAATATGACCTCTCCTTCCTTAGGGTTTTCATTATACCCCGATATTGTTTTTTCGAACCTCGAGTCATCTCCACAGAGTCCACCCGTAATAGCAACATCATTGATCATTGTTTCGAGACCTTCAATTAATGCAGAGCCGTTTACAAAACTGCCTTCAGAAATAATAAAAACATGTTTTAAACCTTCTTTTGGTACTTTCTTAATGAGTTTTTTTCCTAGCTGTATAGCGTCTTTATTATTATCGATACTATTTTCGCGAAATATAGTATAGGTGCTTTTTTCAAATTCTATGGCAGTTAGTGCTATAGAATCATCAAAAACTTTACCACCAATAATCTCCCCGGCAGTAGAACCGATAACAATTTCTCCATCTGGGAATAGTTTTTTTATGTCATTATAAATTTCGGGGTCTTCTAATTCATATCGATTTCCAAAAACCAGCACTAAAGGATTGTTTAGCTTTTTTTCTGTTGTTAAAATAGCAGTCCAATCTTGATTTTTTTTCTTTTCAAATTGTTGAAATCTCATAGGCCTTATTTTTTTAATGTGAAGTAAAATGTTGTACCCTTACCTAATTCACTTTCTAACCATATATCACCTTCATATAGGTCTATTATTTTTTTAACAATTGCAAGTCCGATTCCAGAAGAATTTTCATTGTCTCCTACAGATTGAAACATCCTAAATATCTTATCGTGATGCTCTTTTTTTATACCAATACCGTTATCCTTAATTATAAAGAGATGATAGGTCCTTTTGTCTTCGTGATCAATTTCTATTTTCCCGATTTTTTTATCAGTATAAATTACGGCATTACCAATTAGATTCTGAAAAAGCTGTTGAATTCTCGTAACATCACCATTGATTACAGGAAGTTTATTTTTAATAGACACTTCTATATGATTAGGAATCAGAATAATATTTTTTATATCTTCTATGAGGATATTAAGATCTATTTCTTTGGTTTGTAGGTTTTCTTTATTACTTACACTAGAATAGCTAAGGATATCATTAATGAGGGTTTCCATTTTTTCAAGTGTATTTTCGATCATGTTAAAATGATGTACTCCTGTTTTGTCAAGTGTATCGATATGATCTTCTTTAATCCAGTTTACAAGAGCATTAATACTTCGTAATGGTGATTTTAAATCATGAGAAACGATATGTGCATAATCCTTAAGTTCCTGGTTTGTTTTTTCTAGATTTTTTACGAGTTGATCTCTTTGTTTTTCTACCTTTAATTGTTCTGTTATATCTTCTACTAAGGCAACCATGTATTTAATATTTCTATCAGGACCACGTACTGCGGTTACGTTGGTCTTTGCCCAGAATGTGGATTTATTTCGTTTTACATATCTCCTGTTTATAGAAAAACTGTCAATCTTACCAGTATTCATTTTCTCCATGTAACTGGCTGATACAGCATATTCATCTTTTAGAGAAATATCTTTGATCTCCATTTGTAGTAGTTCTTCCTGCGTATATCCCAATAAATTCTGGAAAGCTTTGTTGGTCTGAAGTATTTTTCCAAATTGAGAAAGCGCAATTCCTAACGACGAGTTTTCGACAATAACAGACAGCTGTTTTTTTTGTTCTTCAAAAATTTGTTTCTGTTTAAGTTCTTCGGTAATATCGGTTACAATACCCTGTGCTCCTATAGGGGTCTTGTTTTTATCATAAATAAGACTGGCATTAATATGAACGGTGCGTACTCCATTTTCTTTTGTATATACCCTAGCCTGGTAATTAGAAAAAGAACCTTTGGTAACCAATTCCTGAAAAGAAGTCATGGCATATTGATAATCTTCTTTATAAATAAGTTTTACAACATTTAATTTTTCTTTTTTAATATCATAACCAAATAAATTTCTGGCGGCATGGTTCATCTCTAGGACATTACCAAAAATATCCATTCTAACGTAGGCATCCAGTAAATTATCGAATACACCTTGTAATTCGGATTCCTTTTTATCTACCTGATCTTCTAGTTTTTCGTTGGTTTCCTTTAATTCTTGGCTAATTAGATAAAGTTCCCGGGATTTATCCTCAAGAATTTTTTCTGCTTGTTTTCGAGCTAATTTTTCTCTTTGTATAGCTCTTTTTAGTATTTGTATATCATCACTACCCATTTGTTTTCACGATACTAAATTTTACTTCCGTTCCATCTGATGTGAGTTTTTCGAGAGTGATTGCAGCCGTAGCATCAAAATGCTCAAAAGTTTTACGCATTAACCCAAGTCCAAAACTATACATGGCTCTGCTGGATTTATAAATCATGACCAGTTTAGAAGCTGTTTTCTCTTGTATTTCAAAAGTGGGAAGTTCTGCATCGGGATATATTTTTCGAACTTCGACATGAATATGGTTTTCGATAGAGGATAAAAGCTCTATGGGGTCATTGTACTTGTTAATTAAATCAGGGTAACTACTAGCTAAAACAGAAAAGAAATGTTCGGCATACGTAAGAAGAAGATCGTCTATACTTAGTTTTGTATGCTCGCTAAGATGCTTTAACAATCCCAGCATTTCAGAAAAATCATAAGTGCCTATAGCGGTATATGCTCCTTGCGAGGGCAGATTAGATTGTTGAATGATTTTATCAACTACTTCTAATCCGAATTTATCTTCGACTAATTCTAAAAATTCTGTAAATACTATTCCTTTCATTCTTTTTAAAAACTTTTTGGTTAGATGTTTTCATACCTCAAAAATTCTATGGTGTTGTAGTTTTGAATGATTGTGTATAATCCTATAAGAAAACTATATAAGGGGTAGTTGTCAGTGTTTTGAGTTGTAGTTGCCTTAACTCAAACTGATGTTTTCTTCTCGGGGTATAAAAACGTATAAGAACTCCTATAGTGACAATATATTTACATTGGTCTTGTTTAAACTTTTTCGATTTGCTAAAAAAACATTTGATTTTACTTACAACCACAAAACTTAAACGAGTCTATTACAAAGGTATTTATTTCAAATCCATATTATTTTTTGAAGCATATAAAGATAACCGTTATATTTTTAAAAGTTCATTTACACTCCAATATTCAATTAAACATTTTATTTTATGTGTGTATTCTTCATATTTTAGTGGTTTTACAATATAACCAGCAGCTCCAATTTCATAAGCCTCTTTAAGATCTTGATGATTATTAGATGTACTTAAAATGATCACCGGTATATATTGTAATGATGTGTTTGATTTTAATTCTTTTAAAAACTCTAAACCATTCATTTTAGGCATGTTTAGATCAAGGAAAATAATATCGGGTTGTTGATCCTTTTGTGCTAAAACATCTAAAGCTTCTTCACCATTTTTGGCCTCTATAATTTTGTGAGGATAGTCATTTTTATCCAAAACCCTGGCAAATTTTAGCCGTTCTATTTCATCATCATCTATTAATAAAAAAGTCAAACTCATCATTTCAATGTATTAAGTTAGGTTAAAAAATGTTCTTTAACAACACTAAAGGTCTCCTTTTTAGGGATAATTTTATGATTTCTTTCGTTGAAATGTATTTTTAGTGTAGACGAATGGTAATTTTTTATAGATAAATGGAGGATTGAAAAAAATAACAAAATTGAAGGGTAAAATATGTGTTTTACTGATAAAAGCAATACTTTGAATAAGTTCATTAGTCACTTCTGAAAATATAGTTGTATCATTACAAAACAATTAAAAAGTTAACCCTTTATTTTATTATAAATAATGCAAGAGGCCCTTCAGGAAACAACAGATCTAAAATCAAAAAATAAAAATGAAATTGATACGATCATTGTTGGTTCTGGAGTAGGAGGATTAGCTTCTGCGATTTGTTTGGCTCGTAGTGGTCAACGGGTATTAGTTCTCGAACAACATGATGTGCCCGGGGGATGGTGCCATAGTTTTTACTTAAATGGATATCGGTTTACACCTGGAGTGCATTATGTAGGGCTGTTGGATAAAGGACAATCGACAAGCGAACTTTATGAAGGACTGGGAATTGCAAATGACCTCGTCTTTTTTAGGATGAATACAAAGGCATATGAACATTGCTGGATTGGTAATGAACGTTTTGATTTTCCTGCTAATTTTGATGAATTATGTGACTCGTTATCGCAACGTTTTCCCGAAGAAAAAAAGGATATTAAAAAATACCTCACTATGGTTCGTACAGTGAGTCGACAAATACAATTGATTCCTAAAATAAAAGGCTTTTGGGATCATGTTACTATTCCTTTTCGAACAAAATACATGGGTAAATATGCATTATTTAGCTTAAAAAGGGTAATTGGTTGGTATCTCAAAAACCCATTACTCAAAACAATACTCAATATACAATATGGGGATCATGGATTACCACCAGGTAAGGCAAGTTTTCCTTTGCATTGCGCAGTGATGGATCATTATTTTGACGGTGGTTTTTATCCTATGGGAGGAGGAGGAGCTATAGTAAAGGCAATGACTAATGCTATCAAAAAACAGGGTAGTGAAGTGCGTACCGGGCAAAGTGTAAAACGTATTTTATTAGAAGGAGAAAAGAAAAAACGAGCTATTGGGGTCGAACTCGAAAACGGCGAGCGAATTCTTGCCAAAAGAGTGATCTCTAATGCAGATCCGGGAAAAACCTATTTAGATATGGTAGGCCGTGACAATATAAGTCGTAGATTATTAAAGAAACTTAATAAAACGAAATATTCGTGTACATCATTGATGCTGTTTTTGACAGTCGATATGGATCTTCGAAAAGCAGGATTGGATTCTGGTAATATTTGGATGATGCCCAAAAATGCAGATATGGATGAACAGTTTGCAGAAATGCAAAGAGTTGATATTGAAGAAGGAGAAGAATTTGCAGGCCTTTTTATAAGCTGTACAACGCTTAAAGACCCTATAAGTTATGACGGTCGGTATCATACTATTGAAGTGATTACTTATATTAATTATAAAGCTTTTGAGCGATTCGAAAACGAGAATAAAGAACGCTCTCTAGAATATCTGCAATTCAAAGAAAAATTGACTCAAAAGTTTATGAATAGCTTAGAAAAAGTGGTTCCCGGGATTAGTGATCGCGTTGTACAAAAAGAATTGGGAACTCCGATAACCAATGAGTATTATATAAATTCTACTAATGGCTGTGTATATGGTACAGAAAAAAGTTTACGCCATATTGGCCCTTTGGCATATAAACCAAAAAGTGAAATCCAGAATTTATATCTCTGTGGTGCCAGTATTGCGTCTCACGGAGTAGCGGGAGCAAGTTATTCTGGAGTTCAAACAGCGGCGATAATTCTTAAATGTAGACAAGATGATCTTATTCAACCAGATGCAGATCTAAATCAGGATGTTCGTATTTATGATGCCGAAGATCCTTCTGATTATCCAGAATGGATGCTACGCAAAATAGAAGTTAAAAAGGCACGTTTGGCTAGTGATGATAATAAATTTTCTTCTCTGAAAGAAAAGTAATCTTCACTAGAGATACATTAACGTTATCCCAATTAAGTTATAGAGCTTAATCAGGATAATGCTAATAGTCAATTCTCCTTATTTTTTTACTTGTTATTATAAGGAATATAATTTTCCCAATACCATGGTGTATATGTATCTGCAATTGATATTTCTAATAATTCTTTAAAGATACTTTCTCCATTATCACTATTAGTCATTATCATAATACCTTTTTGAGCTTCTGGAAATATAATTGAATAATGCTGAAACCCATTGCCATGACATTCTTTAAATGCTCCAAAACCATATGGAGTTTTTAAAACACCCCAGCCTAATCCATAACTTAACTCAATAGCATCATTTTGTGTAGAATCTTTTAGAGCAAGTGGTCCAAATTGTTTGATAGAACGGATTCTAAATTGTGGTTTAAACAGCTCGTTCCAAGAGTTTTGTGTGATAATTTTGTTTTGTAATACAGCTTTAAGAAATTTTGAATAATCTTCTGGAGTAGTTTCTAATGTACTACCGCCTCTCGGCTCATTGTCTATATCTTTTTTAAAACGCTCACCTGTGGTAGTATGACCATATGCAAAATTGTCTTCGAATGATGGTAACCATTGATAACTGGAGTGATCCATGTTTAATGGTTTAAAAATTATTTCCTGTGCTAATTCTTCCAGATTCTTCCCCATTATTTTTTCTAAAACGACTTGCAGGTAAATAAATCCTTCTCCAGAATAACTATATCTGGTTCCTGGTTCTAGGTTTACACGAAGTTGATGATCTGATTCCATCCATCTAGAATTTGCAAAACCTGTAGTGTGCGTCAAACACATACGAGCTGTTATTTTGTGATATAAACTATCGTTTTTTAAGGCAGAAAAATCATCGTGCCAACGTGTAAGAGGTTTGTATTCGTATATTTTTTTTGGTAAATAAGATTCTAAAGCCGTGTCGAGATCAATAATACCGTCCTCTACCAATTTCATGACGAGTACACCAAAAACTGCTTTACTAAAAGAGCCTCCGTAGATATTAGTAACACCATTTAGAAGTAATTTTTTTTCATAATCTTTATACCCCAAAACCTTCTTATAGGCAACTTCATTATTATTAAAAATAGTAACTGCAATCCCAGGGATATTTGCATTTTTGATAAGTCGATTAATTTGAATTGTTAGCGAGTCTTTAGCTATTTCAGTTCCGTCTAATCGTACAATATTTTGCGTTCTCGCTTTAGTGCAACTTGCAAAACACATCAAGCTTATCAATAGTACAACTATCATTTTTTTAGATTCAGCTTTTTTGATACTGTTTAGAAACGGAAATGATAATGGATAATAACATTTTTGCGAATTCACAACTCTTATTATATTAAATAACATACAAATAGTACTAAATGGGATTACAGATATAAAAAAGAAAAACCCCCATTTTTCGACAATTAAAAGAGCTATCAATGAGAGTATGTATAGTATACTCATTGTTATCTGAAAATTAATGATTTTAATACCGTGATGATTGTATAGCTTGTTATCTTCTCGCTTATGAATCCAAATAAATAAAGGAAAAAGTATATTCGCAAGTGGTATTATAAAGCCTAAGATAGGAGTACCGTGTAATAAGATGAGCCATTTTTTCTGTATTGTCTCTTCCTTTGGGTTTTCTAATATCAATAACTCGTTCACTTCAATGTCTAATGCAGCAGCTAATAATTTTACAGTTTGAAGATGTGGAGTTACCTCTCCTTTTTCTATACGCTGAATAGTACGAATGGTAACTTGTGTTTTTTCTGATAATTCTTCTTGAGTATATCCTTTTAATTTTCGCTGATACACTAAGTTTTTTGCAATTGATTGAGTTTCCATAATCATATTTTTGTTTGATACAAAGCTATAGAGAGTCTCTTGTTTTTGTAACGACATTTAGATGTCACCTATCTGTCATTTTTATATGAGGAATCAAAACATAACACTTAACTGCATTCTTATGATTTCATACAAGGTATGTGTAGTCATTACCACTACAAGTATTTTTTTGTTTACCGAAGGTAACTAAAATCAATATAGAGATTGTAAAATCTTATATGAGTACTATTTAAATCAGAAAGGTATCATTCTGTTTCTCTTTTATCAATAACAATTACAGGTTTTCTACTTAATTTAGGAAATTGAAGTTTCTGGATCTCTTTTTTATCATGAAATTCAATTTTTGGGGATACTCTTAACTTTGCTCTAAAATGATCTTTTATATCATGAAGTAATTCTTCTGTAGGAGTTTGTGTACCTATTCTGATTAAGATTTCATCTGTCCCTATTGTATTGTGAAAAATTTCGATGATATAGTTCTCTACTTCATTAAAATCATTAAGAATATTATCCATAGCAGGAGGATATAAAGTTGTTCCTTTATATTTAATCATTTGCTTTTTTCTTCCTACCACTGGTCCCAAACGCATAGTATTACGCCCGCATGCACAACTTGAAGTATGTGCTTTGATCATATCTCCTGTTTTAAACCGCAATAAAGGCATTGCTTCTACTCCCAAAGTGGTAACCGTAAGTTCTCCTACCTCACCAGGAGGAACAGGGTAATTATGTTCATCCAGAATTTCTGCAATAATTAGCTCTGGGTGATGATGGCCTCCTTGTTGTTCGCTACACTCTGTAAAAGCAGTATTCATTTCTGTAGATGCATAGGTAGAGTATAATTCGATGTTCCAACTGTCTTTTATCTTTTTTGCAAGTGTGTTTAACGAAAAATCTTGATTTCTAAGAGGTTCTCCTATACAAATAGCGCCTTTTATCCCCGAAGCATTCAGATCAATATCATGTTCTTGGGCATATTTAATTAATTTTAATAAAAATGAAGGAACTACGATTAAGTAGGTGGGTTTAAATTTTAAAATAGAATCCCATTGTAATTCGGGAATCCCAGCTCCTACACGTATAATCCCAGCTCCTAATTCTCTAGCGCCTAGAAAATAGGCTATCCCCGCCATAAAACGCCTGTCGATTGTTGTCATTAATTGCATTACATCTTCCTTTTGCACACCAGCACAGGCAAAAGAAATGGCTTCGTTATAGGCTAACCTTTTTAAATCATTATCTGTTAGAGCAAAAGTAACAGGCTCTCCCAGAGTTCCCGAAGTAGTAACATAATCTATGATTTCGCTTTTTGGAACACAGATAAAATCATCATTAAACTGTTGTAATTGTTCTTTGGTAGTAACGGGTATTTTTACCAGATCTTCTAGAGTATTAATTGTAGAAGGAAGAATATTATGCTTTGTAAAAATATCTTGATAATAAGTAGAATGTGTATCTAAATATGATATTAACTTCTTTAATTCTTGCTCTTGTACTGTTTTGATCTGAGCCAACGATGCTTTTTCTATTTCAGGAATCATTGTTTTAATTTCCTTTTTAATTTTTTAATATACGAATCAATTTCACGTTTGTCGGGGACTGTCGTAATTTCTTTGTTGCCAGCTTCTTCAAAAGCATGCAATGCAGCAGTATAATATTGTTTTTCGTAATAATACTTACCAATTAAATAATATACTTCCCAATACTCTGGATTGGTCTTCTGAAAAGTTCCGATAAAAGTGGCATCTAACATTTCTTTGTTATCAATTGCTTTTTGAAGGTCTTTACGTAACCGTCTGTAGTTTTCATAATCTTTATATGCCTTAGTAAACTGAAAAGAGTCTTTTTCAATATTTAATTTGGATTGGGATAACGTTGTTTTTGTATGCTTTTTATTAAAAACATCATTAAGATTGTAAGCAACAAATTCTCCCAATTGATATGGGTTTGATGATACCCATACCATACGATCCTCTGGTTTAAAAACAATGCCATGATGTGCTAATAATTGATTTAAAGCTTTTTCATTACCATATCCTATTTGTTTGTTGTTTAATCCTTCTTTGTTTCTTAGGATATCCACAGCAATTTGCGGTGTTACTTTTGGTTGCTGTTGTAACAACTCTTGCATTCTTTTATAGCGATATTGAGAATGGCTTTCTTCGATATGTTTTATATTGTTTTGATCATCAGAATAGGCCTCACTTTGAAAATGATTAGAGCAAATTAATTGATTAGAGTTAGCGACATCATAAACACCAAAGTTTTTGGGTGATACTTCAATAGTGATTGCCTTTTTATCTTTTGCACTTCCTATAAATATCGATTCAGATACAAAAACTTCCCGTTTTTTTGCTATTGCAATGGCTTCATCTATTGTAGAGGCATATTGTAAAATCTCACGAGCCAAAATTGAAATTGGTGTTTTTGCCAATAAAGGAATTTTAGATTTTCCTGCGTTTATGGTTACCGTAAGTCCATGTTCATTCATTCCCGAAACTACGCCAATCATTCCTCCCCAGGTTACAGACATAAACTTATGACCTTTTGTTGGGGTTACAAAAGCAATGATTTTATCTTTGGCAAAGTCATCACCGGCATAAAAATCAAAATTCCTACCAATGATCAAATCCCCATCTGCGGTTTTTTCTCCCCAGGCTGCAAATGAAGAACATCCTACTAATGCTAAATCCTGCAAAGCATGCCCTATATCATGTGCACCATGAAGATATAGTATTCTTAAGTAGTTTTCTGCTATATGATTATAATCGTCTGATGCATATTTTGAAAGCCCATATATTTCTGCTTTATACTCTGCAGGAATATGTAAATACATTTTTCTATTATACCAGGCGACAATTTTTCTTAATATATATTGTTTTGTTTTTGAAGGGACTAATTCTCCTACCTTAGATAAAAAAGCATGCTCCTGCTTTTTAAATAGTTCTTGTGTCAGGCTTCCGGTTTGTAAACCTATTTGCAAAGGATCTCCTTCTACATAAAGCTCCCATAAACCTTGTTTGTTTTTACTAAGAAAACTATTTCCGATAGTAAAAACAGAATCCGAAACTTTGATTCGTTTTTCAATAGAAGAAGAATAGCTACTAATATCCGGGATATCTTTCAAAGATTTAGAAACTCCACACGATATTAATATAGAATAGAATATTACAATATATAAAAACCTAGATATGATAGATTTTCTTAATCGCATATTATAATTTTAAATTTTTATTTGTTTTGCTAAAGGCTAATTGTTCTTTATAATCGAGCCAGTTTTGTCCTTTAATTCTTCTCATAAAATTATCAAAATGACGCATAATAAACACATTATATAACATAATTACAATACGTTTTGGCTTTCTGGGTAATGCTCTTAATGTCATAGAAAACCCACCATCAAGATATTTTATATAATGCCAGTATCCACTAGGCATAAACAAGGCATCTCCATGATTCATATTTGCCTGTATACCTTCTGCATATTGTAAAGCCGGATATCGTTCAAAATCAGGATTATCCATGTCTATTTTATCTATATTATGAATAGAAAAAGGTACTTTATAGAGATATTTTGTTTGTTTAGGAGAGAATAGGGTAACGCTTTTTTTTCCATGAAAATGGAAATGCATACTATCGGGTAAATCAATATCATAATGCATAAATACTTTTGAATTGCCTCCTCCAAAAAATAAAGCGGGTAATCGTTTAAAAAATTTTAATCCAATATCTGGATACTCAAAATCTTTAAGCAACTCGGGCATACTATCCAAAATGTTGTAAAAAAAAATACGTAAATCGGTAGATTCAGTTTTTAGAAGTTGTATGTAATCATATAGTTTCATTTCCTTTACAGGATCATAAACACTTTGTTTACCTTTTGCGGGTTTATTATTATATAAGGGAACAATTTGATCTCCTGCATGTTTTTGAATGTAATCTAAATTCCATTTCTCATATGCTTTCCAGTTTTTAGTTAAACCTTCAATTAAAACTGGGTTTTGAGGTTTATAATAGTTTTCAACAAATTCTTCCTTTGAAATATTTGTAACACGTGTTATTGGGGTAGTTTTAAATTGTCCCATTTCGCTGGATTTATATGTTTTCTTTATTGGCTTCTAATATTTTATCAAGTAAATAATCTTTACCTATTATTTCTGAACATGTAGTAACCGCACTAATAGTGACTCCCAAAATGCCATGCATATTTAAACTCTGCCCCGTGAACATTAAGTTTTTGATTTTAGTTTTTGGAGATAAAAAAGAGTGCATAGGTTTATTAACATCTTTAACATAACCATACATCGATCCTTCATTACTACCTATATAATCTCTATATGATAGTGGAGTAGAGGTGTATGTTTCTAGAATACAATCTCTTATGTTTGGAAATTTTCTTTCTAATTCAATAATGATTTTTTCAGCTTTTTCAGCTTTAAATTCTTCATAAGTTTGCCCTCTTTCATTTTTATTAGCTACTGTATTAAATGTATCTTGCCAGGGTTTAACTTCTTCATAACGCATATATGTCATTACAGCAATACTATCTCCATATTCATCTGTGTTTTTATTAATCCCCATAGTCATCATATATCCTTCTGGCCAACTTTCGTCGGTATAATTCTGTGTATCCCAAACTCTATCTGGATGATTAAAATGATAGAAATTTTTGTTTTGATAAGCAAAAGTGTTTGGTTTTAGTACAATATATAGTGTAAAAGCAGCAATTGTGCTTTCGATCTTATGTACTCTATTGGCATATGATTTTCTAAATTTATCTTCTCCTGCAAGTTTTAGTGTTAGTTTTGGTTCAATATTAGAAATAAACAAATCTCCTTTTATTTCTTTACCATTTTTGCAGGTTACAGAACTGATTTTTTTATCATCAAATCCAAATTTAACAACTTCATGGTGTTTGTATATTTCTCCACCATGTTCCTTTAACCTTTTAATTAAGACTTTTGTAATCTGGCTTCCACCATTTATACATCGATATGAGCTTTCTATATAAGAGTTGATACATAAGGCATGTACATAAAAAGGGGTACGATCACTATCCCCGGCATATAAATAATTTGTTCCCGCAAGAACTCCTTGTAGTTTTTTATTATTTGTAAGGGAGTTGATATAGGATTTTGCATTGAGTGAAAAGATTTCACTATCATTAAAATAAGGCTTACCCTGTTTTAACTGATACAGTGGGAACTTACGACATGTTTCTTTTAATTTATTACAATAGGTTATAATAGCTTCTTTCTCGTCTGGGAATTGGTCAACTAAAACTTTTATAAAATTTTCATATCCTTGAGCATGTCTGTATTCTTTTTCATCACCTTCAAAAGTTATGATATCAAAACCGTCTTCATCGAGTTTTTTTAATTTTAAATCATCAATGATACCAACGTATTTAAAATATTGAAATAGATTTTGACCTTCAGAAAGCCCACCAATATAATGTACTCCTGTATCAAAAATGGTTTTGTCTCTTACAAAGGTTTGTAAATTTCCTCCGTATTGATTGTTTTTTTCTAACACACATACACTATAGCCTTCTTTGGCTAAAATGATAGCAGAAACCAAACCACCTAAACCACTTCCGATAATTACAATATCATAATGCTCTTTCACACGTTTAAATTTTAGTAATTTATTAATAATAAATTAATTATATAAAATTGAGAACGTGTGTAACCACTACGTTCTCGCATTAAAAATGTAAACATTTTCTTTTAGAAATAATTGTTGAAATTTCTTAATGCTCGTTTCATTTTTTAATTTTCTTTGCTTTTTAAAATAACCAGATTATTCTTTTGGTGTCTGATCTCGAATCCCAAATTAGTAATTATTTGTGTATTAATATTTTGACTTTCTTTTAGTATAGCTAACAGATTAATTTTACTGCTTAATATCTTTTCTAATTCATTTTCTGTAATCGTAGCTGTATTTAGAATAAGCACATTTGCATCATATGCCATTATTTCTTCTATATCATCGACACAAATAATTTTACTATGATTATTAGTAATATAGCTGTTTTTTACAATATCTCGTGTGTTTTTATTTTCTATATAGGTAATAATCTTCCTGTCTGGACTATCTAAAGATAACAGAAAATCTAATTGACCTGCATCTTTAGAAATATGAAGTATGGTTTCTTTTTTTCCAATTGTGTCTATAATTATTTTGTAAATCTCTTTATTCGTTTTTAGATCTTTTAGTATTTCTTTATAAAGAGGATCACCTTTGTATCGGTATTCTTCGAGAATACTATTGTTAAAATACTCATCATGCTCTATCTCATTTCTAAGTTTCTCAAATTCGCTTTTAAAATATGCTCCAATTTGTTTTGTTTTTCTAGCATAGTTTTGGCCAAAACTAGTATTGTTTCCTTTTATCCTATCGAGTATTTTGATAGTTATGCTACCGTCTTTAATAATAAAACTTCCTTTAGGGAGTACTTCAGAATTTCCGTGTATTAGTACCGGAATGATGTCTAAGCCAAATTGTTCTGCCAGATAAAATGCTCCTTTGTGAAATCGTTTAATTTTGTTGGTATTAGATCTTGTTCCTTCAGGAAAGGCTATAAGTGAATAGCCTTGATCAACTTTTTTCTTTAAATGCTCTAATCCATTCTCTATACCACTAGATACAGGGTAAAAGCCAGCTAGTTGTACTGCTTTTCCAAAAATAGGGGAGTTGTATACCCAATCGTTTACCAGGAAAATAATTTTTGGGTATAACATTCCTATCGCCAAAATATCTAAGAAAGAAGTATGATTGGCAATAATAACTCCAGGTTTCTCAAAGGTTTCATTATTTTGGTTAATGATTTTTTTACGTACAAATGGATTTGTATATAGTACCGATCCCATAAATTTTGACATTATTTTATGAAACCATTTCATTTTCATTTTTTTTGGTAATGGGATAATTTTTATCAGAACTACACTAAATAACGAAAGCAAAATACCTCCTAAACCATAGTAGGCAAAAGAAAGAATAGAATGTAAAAATAGCCTAAGTGTTATTGGTCTTTTTGTCTTACTCCCAATAAAAAGTCTAAATAATTGAGGTTGGATGGTGAATGATATAACAATTGCCGATAGTATACCTATAATAGAAAGTAATGATATCGTATATAGCGCAGGGTGTTTGGCAAATATTAAAACACCTACTCCCAAAATAGTGGTAATAACAGATAAAATAATAGAGGTTTTATGAGTTGCCACTGCTTTTTCTCCTGTTCTATATTCATGCAATAACCCATTAGTCATAAAAATACTATAGTCAATTCCCAAACCAAAAATAAAGGTCGAAATTATAATATTAAAGATGTTAAACTCTAATGAGAATAACCCCATTATCCCGATGGTTAGTAACCAGGTGATCGCTATGGGAATACTTGTTACCAAGGTAAGAGATAAGCTTCTGTAAAAGAATAAAAGGATAAGTAATACCACAATTAATGAGTAGCCCACTAATTTATTAAAGTCATTTTTTAGATTCCCTAAAAAGGTTTCATTCATATGTTTTCTGTCGATAACTATAGTCTGAGGTTGATCTTTAAACATATTAACTACATGCTGCGCATTTTCATCTTTTACTTTAACGAGCGTTGTTGCGGTAACGAAATCTTCTTTTGTGGTTATATAATCTGCTATAGAAATTGTTTTTAAGGCATTGTAATCTGTAATTTTTAAAGGCTTAAAATTCGACTCCAAGAGGGTGTAAAATGCATTAAAACTAGTAGGCTTAAAACCTAATTTGTTTCCACTTTCAATAAGGTTAGCTTTTGTGCTTGCTATTGTATTTGTGTTCCAAAAAGAATTCCATTTCGATATTCTTTCTTTTTGCGTTTTTTCTGAATAGATTAAAGACCCAATAGAGCTAAAATCGATTACTTTTCCTTCATTTTTTAGTAGTTGTAGCTTTTCAAAAATCTTGTCATTTACCTGTAAAGTACCTTGCTCCGAATTTTCATAGGCTGCCAGGTAAATTGATTTTGAGGCAATATTAGTTAAAGCATCTAATCTTAATTGTGCATCTTTTAACTCCTGTGGCTCGAAGTTTAGTTTAGAAATATCATTGTTAAATTGTACTTTACTATAAGTGAACAAACTTATTATTAGTACTAATGATAATGATATAATTATCCATTTGTTTTTATGTAAAGGATATTGAGCGGCATTATCGATTAGTGTTGTTTTTGGCTTTTTTTGAGCAGTGCTTTTATAAACCTGTGGGATAAATAGTAATGCAAAAAAAGAAGAGCCTACAACGCTAATTGCTGCAAAAATACCTAAATCCTGAAGTGCTTGCGATTCTAAAAATAATAAACATAAAAATGCTAAAGCGGTAGTTAAACTACTCATTAAAACCGGAGTAGTAATTTCTTTATAAACTGCTTTTATATTAGTGTTACTTCTTATGTGTGTTAAGATATGAAGCGAATAATCCAAAGTAACCCCCAGTAGTACAGAACCAATACCCAGAGATATTGCAGAAATTTTTTCGCGAATTAAGAACAATAAAGCAATGGCTAATAGCCCACCAAAAATTGTTGGAACAAATAAAATAATCGGAATAGTAATTTTTCTATAAAAGAAGATAAGTATGATTAATAAAATCGTAATAGCGATACTAATGGTTAGTTGGATATCGCGTTTTATTTGTTTGGCATTTGCTACAGCAATTAAAGTACCTCCAAAATATTCGCTTTGTACTTTACCTTTAAAATGATCATTAAGTTGATCGTTTATTTGATAAAGCTCCTCTACAAATTTGGCATTCTTGTCTGTTTCACTGGATTTTAGCTTAGGCGTTATAAATAATAAAACATGATTCTGATCTTTACTAAGTAAGAAACCATTGTGTAATGTGAAATCATCTCCAAAACTAAGTTGTTGTAATTTTTTTAAGGCAATAAATGATAATCCCAAAGGGTCCTTTAAAATATTATCTCTTGCGATAATTCCTGTAGGAGAAATTAAAGTTTTATAATTACTATTTGTTATCGCTTCGATACTATCTTTTCGAATTTTATTTTTAATGTCTTTATAGTCACTTTCTTGTAAAAAAAGAGGAAGGTTTTTGTAAACAAAATCTAAGGTGTTAAAAATATCTTCTTCTTCAACTTTACCTTGGATTTTGGTAATATGTTCACCAGATTTTGTAGTAACACTATCAATAAATTGTGCTGCATATTGAGTAAGATCATCAACCGATCCTTTGGGTTCGCGCGTAATGTTTACTATAATTTTATCAGCAAAGTTTACTGTTTTTAATACTTTTTGAATCTCAGACGTCTTATCATTTGTAGGAATTAATTTAGTAATATCCTCTTCAAATTGAATTTTTGAAGCAATAAATAGCAAACCAGAAATAATGAGTACAAATATTCCAAAGCTCATTACTTTTCTAGAAACAATAGATGTATATAAACTATAAAAAAAGCTATCCATTATGATGCATTATTTTTTCTATAAAAAATGGTAATAAATACATATCCTAAAATTCCTAACATAATAGCAGAAATTATAGCTAAAGTAAAACTACCCACAATATAGGTTTTAAGGCTTTTTATCATTTCAAAATTTTCACTAATATTAGCGAATGATGGTTGAGGTTCTCTTAAAACAAAACTACCAACTTTTAAGCTCATAAAAATGATAAACGGAATGAACGGAGGCAAGCTTACATTAGAAAAAGCAAAAGCAATTACCTTATTTAGCTTTAAAGCGACAGCAAAAAACAGCACAAGTACTGTGTGAAATCCCCATAGTGGTGATATCCCTATAAAAACTCCCAAGGCTACGGATAATGCTTTTTTTTGTGGGGAATCCTGGCTTTCTAAGAAATCTTCAAAAAAGAAACGTTTTACTCCTTTTTTTTTAACTTTCCGAAATAAATTTCTAGGCTTTATATATACAAAAGCCACTGTAACCAACCAGGTGTTAAGAATACTTATTCGGGTAAAGTCTTTAAAAGGTCTAAAATGTGATACCCGTTCGGTTTCATCATATAATACTTGTATCGGAATATTTTTTACAATTACATCACTCCATGCCGCTTTTACAATAACCTCTATTTCAAATTCAAATTTAGAGGTATAAAAATTCAATTTTGCTAATTCTTCCAGAGGATATAGTCTATATCCAGATTGGGTATCCTGAAGCTTTGTACCTGTTTCTACCCAAAACCAGAAATTAGAAAACTTATTACCGAAGCTACTCTTTTTAGGAACACTTTCCTGACTCATATTTCTTGCACCAATGAGCAAGAGGTTTTTATTTTCTGATGTTTCTAAAGCTGTAATAAAAGCAGGAATATCTTCGGGAAAATGCTGACCATCAGAATCTATAGTAATTGCATACTTAAACCCTTGTTTTTGTGCAGCTACAAACCCAATACGCAAAGCATTACCTTTTCCTTTGTTTTTTGGCAGATGGATTTGTTGAATTTGAGGATAATCTTTTAAGATCTCTGGAGTAGTGTCTGTGGCTCCATCGTTTACGACAATAATACTTTTAGTGTAAGATAATACACCATCTACAACCCTTCGTAATGTTTTGCAATTATTGTAGGTAGGAATTATTACACATACGTTAAATAGGTCGATTTTTTGCTTTGTAAACTCTTTTATCACTCAATTGAAGTGTTTCAATTTTTAAGGAACTAAAATTACTGCTTTTTCTTCATCGCTAAAAGCTTTCGATTGCAAAATGTACTCACCGATATGCTTTTTTAAAATTTTAGGTTGTATCGTCTTGTATTGTTTAAGCAGAAATAATTTATCTTCTTTTATATTAGATTTATATTTTAGCAATCTAGGGGTATTTTCTTGTATTCCTATACGTATAAAACGAGGTTCGACAGCATTTGGTGACTTTTTTATAGCAAATTCAATATATGAAACTCCTTCTATAAACAGTTGTTTTTTTTCTTTTAAACTTTTTTCATACTTCGCCCGCAATGTAATAGCCGCTCCTTTATAAGCGACCAAAACAATATCATCTTCTTTATTTACAGGTGCAAGTTGCTCATTAAGCGCAGCTACTTTTGTTTTGTCGTGAGCAGCTTCTCTATATGCAATTCTTATAGTATCCAAATCTATCGATAGCATAGTAAAAGATAGTAATGATATGAATGCAATCAAAAATTTCACTCGTTTAGGTTTTGGTAATTATATGGTAAATACATTAAAAATATGAGATTAGGAACGTATGATAATCATTACATTCTCTCATTAAAAATTTTAAATATTTTCTTTTGTGACAATATTTTTAGAATTTGTTTCATATATAAATCTACTTTGTTTTAAAATTTGCAGTTAATTTTAAAGCAACTGTATCTTCAAATGTTGTTACATTTTTTACTTTATAAGTATCATCTGTTTGGGTAATGTCTAAAGTTAAAACTAAATCTGGATTTTTTTCCGGATTTATAATAGCCATAAATTTAATATTACTAGAGGATTGCATAAATAGTTTTTTATCGACGATACCTTCTGTTAACTCTTTTATGATTTGCATCATACAAACACCTGGTGTTACAGGGTTTCCTGGAAAATGTCCTTTGAAAATCTCATGGTTTTTGTTGATGGTAATAGTTGCTGTCGATATATTTTCAACAGTCTCTAATGTATTTGCGGTGTAAAAATCTTTTAGTAACATATGTAATTAGAAATTAAATCTATACGACAAGCCAATTTGAAAAACGCGATTAAATTGATTCTTTTCTTCGTATATCGATTGTGTTGAAAAATCATGAAAATCACCAGAAAATACATCTAATGTGCCATGTTTATATCTAGCTTCTATAGCAATTCCGTTTTTAAATTCGTAACCAAGACCTACTGCAAAAGAGAGATCTACAAAGGTAATGTCATTACCTTCTTCTCTGTTTACCAGGCTTACCGGGGTATCGTCAAAATCAAAATCAAGGCTTGGTGCAATGATCAAATGTAACCCTGTATTTCTAACAAAAAATTTATTAGTAGCAGATATTGAAACATAATGGATTTCGAGATCATCTCCATTCGAAAATTTGTTGCTGCCTCCTTGGTTAGAATATCCTACTTCGGGCTGAAGCGCATATAGTTCTGAGAATCTAAAATGTAAAAAAGCTCCTATATAAGCTCCTGCTTTGGGCTCTAAATTGGCATTAGAAAGATCCGAAATATTAACTCCACCCCTTAATCCAAAAGATGTCTTGTTTTGTGCAGAGGCTGTTACAAAAACACCAAGAAAGGTGATGATCAATAAAAGATTTCTCATTTTTGAATCGATTTTAAATTAATTTTAAGCTTTAAATTCTTATGCTCAATCGTAATTAGATTTGCAATAGTATCACTAATTTCTGAAAATGTAAAAACTACTTTTTCTTTTCTATTCCCAGTTCTAACAATTTTATGTATTGTATTATTGATATTGTAATAATAATGTTTATCATTATTAATTTCGGTTTCAAAAACAATATCGTTTTGATGCGAAAATGTATTTAAAGGGGTAGGAGTTTCTTCAATCAATGCTTTAAAATCTTTTTTTAAAATGTTTATTAAAATCTTTTTATTGAAGTCTTCTAAGATATAATTTACAGTAAAGTTTTCGTCAATAAATGAAAAGTCAAAAATTTTGTTTCCCATTTCTGTAGTAAAGACGATACGATGATTATTATCTTCAATCTTTTTTACAATAAAAATCCCGCCAAAATGTTTTTTGTAAACATCGATATTTGCTTTGTATACATAATCTTGCGTCTTGTCCGAAAAATATAAGTTTCTTATTTCGATATCAGATGTTTTTCTTTTAATGAAATTATTTTTCTTAGAATAGGAAGCGCATCCTATACATATAAAACAAAAACTAATGAGCAAATATCTCATCTGCCAAAGGTTTGTTTAAGACTCTGTTACTAAATACTATTCTGGTATAATCATTTGAAGGCTCTATCATTTTTACTTCAATAACATCCCCTTTAGAATTAAATGTAATGTGAAATGCTTTAATAAATTTTTCGAATTTTTTGTCTTTAGGACTAAAATGTACTTCGCTATTACCTTTGTTTTTATAATAACCGATACTAAATTCAGCGTCATTAAACATATCTCCTTTAACACTATTAATGATAAGCCTGTTTAGTTGTTTAAACTGCTCGCTAGATCCTATATCGATGTTGCTTTTATTGCCTTCATTATTAATGTATAGTATTTTGTTTTTGAACAACACAGAATATTCAAAAGGCTCTACATATTCCCATTTTACAATATTTGGTGTTTTAAAAGCAAGTTTTCCTGTTGTGATAATATCATTCGACAAAAAATCCATGTGCTTGTATTGCGTAAAATCACTCGAAATAGTTTTTGTTGCGGTAGCAAGAGCTTTTACTTTTGTTTTTAAAGCGTTGGCTTCTATAGCACTCATTTCTGTTTGTGCAGATAGTGTAGTAACTATAAATAGTAGTAAATAAACAATTTTAGGCATATGCTTTTATCTTAAATAAAGAATCTATAGTAATCGATTCTATATTTTGTTGTTGTAAAAATAACAATAACTGTTCCAAAACAATTATTGTTTTTGAACTTGTGTCGTGAAGTAAAATAACATCACCTTTCGAAAGCTTTTTTGTTATTCGTCTTAGTACTTTATCCGAGCTTCGGGATGTGGTATCCAGAGATCTAACATTCCATCCTATAGATTGTAACCCTGTTACTTTTAATGCTTTTTTAATTCTTGGATTTGTTACTCCGAAAGCCGGTCTGTACAGTCGCATAGTTAACCCTGTTACTTTTTTAGCTACGGCATTGGTTTGTTGTAATTCTGAAATTACGTCTTCTGTTTTTAAAAAACCAAAAGAATTAGGATGTGAATATGTGTGATTGCCAATAACATGTCCTTGTTTAATACTCTCTTTAACCAAATCGGGATAAGCCTCAATATGCTTGCCAATGCAGAAAAAGGTAGCTTTTGCATTATATTGCTTTAAGAGTTTTAATACTTGAGGTGTATATTCGGGATTTGGTCCATCATCAAAAGTAATGGCAACTTGGTTGTTTTTTATATCCTTATTAGCATTAAGAGATGTAAAATGGTAATTCCATTGTATAAATCCAGACCCAGCCATGGTAATAAGTAACCATACAAAACCCAATAAGAAATAAGACCATAATGGTACTTCTAATGAATAATTGGTTATATGCAAAACCAAAAAAGCGAGTGCTGTTATTCTATTTACGTATTTAAAATTTAGCATTTACGCAGTAAAGTGAAACTATGATTCTCTCCTCTGTATTGATTGTATAATAAAATAGTAGTAAAGTTTGATACTGATTTTTTATTTAACCGAACTACTTCTGGTAACTCTTGTGTTTTCAGGATTTTTGAAGCTAACCATACTCCAAAAGACGATGCGGTATTAAATTCACCACTTAAATGTTTATAATATATCTGTTGTGTGTCTTTGAATAGGTTTGAGCTTAACTCATTGTAAAATGTATCGTATTTTACATCTCCATTATTTCCTAATACAATAGCATCTATATCGTTAATATCTAAGTTGTTATCCTTTAAAAATAGTTGAGCTGCATGAGAAACTTCGGTTTCAGCTAATGTATTATAGGTTTGTATTGCTATAACCTGGGCATAGCTCGAGTCTTGTTTTTGATTTGATACAACAAAGAAGTTTGCCCCTTCACCAAATATTGCTCCTTCAGTTTTTGAATCCAATATCTTGGTAGCATCCGTTTTTTCTGATTTGATATGATTAATAAGTTTGTGGATCGTAATCGTATGATCACCATGCTCATCAACACCTCCGATTAGAATAGTATTAGCCTCATCATTTTCTAGTTGTAATTGGGCATCTAATAATGCTGATTCAAAAGATGCACTTGCATGTACATATGTAAAATTGTAACCTTTACACTGAAGCCCCAGAGCGATTTGCCCACCAACTGTATTATGAGTTGACTGTATAAATGAAGTAGGAGTGAGGTATTGTTCGTTATTGTCTATAATGGCACTAACAAATTTTTCTGAATCCCTAACACATCCCATTCCTGTTCCTGTAATAATAGCATCAACGTTATCTATGTTTGCATCTGCCAATGCAATTTTAGAGGCAACAACCCCCATTTTAATACCTTTTGCCATTCTACGTGCTGCTGCGGGCGGGATGTATTCTTTATAATTTGGGTTAACCACAGAAATCACATTGTCTGTATAGGTATTGATTTCTTTCAAAAACTCGGTATTGTCAAAAGTTTTTTGAGATGAAATAGATCCGATACCGGTTATATAGACTGCACTCATATCTCTTTAATTAAACAGTTTTTGTATATTTTAGGTACTATCCCTTTGTTTACAATTTTTTGTTATTGTTCTTTTGAAAAAATTACTGTAGAACAATTACCTCCAAAACCTAAGGAATTAGACAACACCGTATGTAATTCTTTTTCTTTGAGTTCTAATTGTGGTATAATATCAAACTCTTTCATCTGAGTTTTAAAATTGAGATTAGGATAAATGATATTATGCTGAAGCGCTAATACTGCATAAACGGCTTCGATAGCTCCTGCAGCAGCTAAGGTGTGTCCAGTATATGCTTTTGTAGAACTAAAATCAGGAATTTCTTTGCCAAAAACTCTTAGAATAGCGCGTCCTTCAGATAAATCATTATTTCCTGTTGCTGTCCCATGCGCATTAATGTAATCAATATCATTTGCTGTGTATGCTGCAACTTTTAAAGCTTTTTGCATTGCCAAAGTTGCTCCATCTCCATTTTCTGAGGATGCTGTTTGATGATAGGCGTCATTTGCGTTACCATATCCTTTAACATATCCCAATACTTCTTTTTTTTCTGCAGCAATAACTTTATCAGATTCTAATACCAAAAAAGCTGCGGCTTCACCTAAATTTAGACCTTTTCTATTTTCATCAAAAGGAGTGTTGTATGTGTCTGATAGGATCATTAAAGTTTTAAACCCATTAATGGTAAACTTAGACAAACAATCAGATCCCCCCACAATAACCCTGTCTAGTTTTCCCGATTTAATTAATCGAGCACCAAACATTATAGCATTTGCAGCAGAAGAACAAGCTGTACTTATGGTAGTTACCAGGCTTTTCTTGATCCCTAACTGTTCTGCAATTTTTTGAGTAGAATCTCCGGCATGGTGACCTTCGATATATTTTTGGGTGCTTTTGTTTTTAAGATAATCATAATAGTACGTTTCTGTCATATCCATCCCACCAACACTAGTTGCCGAAACTAATCCTGTTGTATAGGCATTGATATCAGAAATTCTAGCATCTTGTATTGCCTCCTTAGCGGCAATAGCACCTAATAAAGCTGTTCTTGAGTAATTATTATCAGGAGTTAGACCCAATTGTTGTTCTAACTCCAGATTTGTAGATGCAATTTCACCAACCATAATATCATCTTTATGAATGGTATCAATTTTGGAAATTCTAGAGATTCCTTTTTTACCATTAATAAGTGATTGATAATTTTCTGCAACATTGTTTCCGATAGCAGAAATTATTCCCATTCCGGTTATAGCAACACCTTTACTCATTTAAATACCAATACAATTTATTTTGTTCTATGTTCAGCAATATATTTTGCCATTACTTCTATAGATGCAAAAATTTCACGCCCTTCTTTAGGATCGGTTAATTTAATACCATAGTTTTTATCTAACATTACAATTAATTCTAATGCATCAATTGAGTCTAAACCTAAACCATCACCAAAAAGAATATCGTCATCAGCAATATCTTCAACAGCAATATCTTCAAGATTTAATTGCTCAATAATGTTTTCCTTTAGTTCTTGTTTTAAAACCTCCATATTATGTATTATATAAATTTACTATATTTTGTTTAGTATGTATCGTGGTTCCTTCTCTAGAAACCAGATATAAAAATGCGTCATATGCTACTCCATCAAATTCTACCCAACCACAAAGAACTTCATTAGCTTTATTTGCTAATAATAGACTATTTGTATAGTCTGATAAATATTCGGCATTAAAGCTGTCAAAGATAAAAAAACTATTTTCAGAATGAAGTTTATATTTTATACTAATCTCACCAATACAGATATTGGGTAATGTATATACAAAAACAGCAGGGCTTGGATAGTAATTGTCTTTATTTTGGATAGATTCCTGATGTTTTTCATCGGTATCTAGACTAGATGATTTATTTGAAAATACAATAGCAATGTTATTTTCGTCGTCTATATTTAATTTTTCTTCTTGCAGGATAAGATCTGACGCCAAAAAGGCAAGCTTACTTAACCCATCCATTTTAAAGAATTTAGGATATTTAGTATCAAAACTTCTATACGCTGCTTTTATAAATTCTAAAAAATCTAAAGTATCATTATCGTTGTATATAACAGTACCGTTTAAAGAAACTTTATTGTCTTTTATATGACAGAATGATTTTATGTAAAATTCAGACTTCATTAATCGACTACTTTTTTTTACAGATAAATATGGTATGGTATTCTCCTACAGCCAAATCTTCTTTTATTGTTAACCCAGCTTCGTTTACTAATTCTATTAATTCGGTAGCTTTGTACATTTTACTATTCCCATTTGCCAACACTGTAAAATATAATGATGTGGCTTCAAGGATAAATTTAGCATTATCAAATTTTTGCCTGTCTGTGTATGTTTCCATAATTAATAGCTCGGTGTTATCATTCATAGATTCGACACAAACTTTTAATATTTTTAGGATTTCATCTTTAGAAAAACAATCTAAAAATTGACACATCCATATGGTATCTGCTCCGGTTGGGATTTTTGGGTTTTCGGATAACCAATCTATCTCATGTCCGGTAACACGGTTTTCGAGTTGATTGTCTTTTACGGCAGCAAGTGCTTTTTTTAATTGACCAGGCAAATCAATCATTTTTATCGATACATCGTCATTATAGTTGCAACAGCTAATAGCAAACTTTCCTGTGTTTGCACCAATATCAAATATTAATTTTGGCTTTTTCCTGAAAACTATTTCTAATGCATCCTGGAATATATCGTCAGAATAATGATGGTCAAACTCAAACCAGGACTTTTGTATTTCTGGATCTAATTGCGATAGACCTTCATATATGGTGTCCCAATTCCCTAACTCTTTTAATCCTTCGGGTTTCCCTTCTTTAATAGAATCGTTTAAATGATATAACCCTTTATAGCAGACATCATTGGTGAAGTTGATATTAACATCAACGGTTTTGTTATAATTTAAAAAATAACCAATATTAGTTAATTCATAAGTGTCATTCTCATTTTTGCTAACAATATTAGAGCTTTCAGCAATTTCTAATAAAACACCAATACCATAATTACTAATAGATAATTCTTTAGAAATATCCTCTAATGTGATTCCTCCTTTTTTCCTTCTATCAAAAATAAGATCTAAAACCCCAAGCTTTCTTAAAGAAATCGTTGCTTGAAAAACAAAAGGAGCAAAAGCTATTTTTTGTGCTTCCTGGATTGCGTCTATAGCTTTTATAGTTTGAACTGACATACGTTTATAAATATAAGTTATTTTATTTTTTGGAATACAACTGCGGTATTACAGCCTCCAAATCCAGAGGCAGTCTTTAGGAAAATATTTAATTGTTTTGGGGTGGTTTTGGTAATAATATTTAAGGGTTTAGAGGTGCCAGGTTCTTTAAAGCCTAATGAAGTGTATAATGTATTCTTATACAATGAATACATCCCGACAATAGTCTCGACTAATCCCGAAGCTCCCAATGTATGACCAAAATAGCCTTTTAAGCTATTTAAGGGTACTTTGCTTAAATTAAGCCTGTTAAATGCAATTGATTCTGTTTCGTCATTAAACAATGTTGCAGTTCCATGGGCCGAAATGTAATCAATATCGGTATGAGTAACATTTCCTTCTTTAAAAGCAGATTGTACACTTCGATATAAACCTTCACCGGTTCGGGAAGGTCCAGAAATATGATTTGCGTCGTTACAAGAGCCTTCGCCCAAAATAACAACAGCTTCTTTGGATAATCTTTTCTTGTTATTAGTGATCAAAATGCTGGCAGCAACTTCTCCGATATTAACCCCTTTTCGATCTTTATCATAAGGTTTACAAGGCTCATCACTTAGTGCCTGAAAAGAATTGAAACCGGTTACTATAAATTCGCTTACCATATCTCCACTAACAATAAAAACATCGTCATAGGTGCCATGGTTAATATAGCGCTTTGCAATGGCAATTGATAGAATTCCTGAAACACATGCATTAGAAACAACGATAGCATCATTTTTAAACCCTAAAGTTTCTTTGATTACTCTTCCTAAGGTACCTAAATAGGCTCGCTCTTTTTGGAATTCATTGTTTTTATTTAAAACATCAATATTGCCTTTGGTTGTAGATATTATAAGTCCAACGCGATTTGTTAAGGGGATTTTAGATGCTTTAATAACTTGGCTCAATGAAGAAATCATCATCTGTTCTAAGCGGGTGAATTGCCCTTCATTATTTAATTGCTTAAAATTAGCAGCTAAATCTTCGTTATTTATAATTGAAGAATAAAATGGATTTGGTAATAGGTTTTTGTCATCAATACGTCGTAAGCCCGAATTCTCATTATGAATATTTTGTACAACAGTTTCGCTGTCAAAACCAAGCGATGATATTATATTATTATATGAAGCGTAAATTTTACTCATTCAATTTTATAAGGCCCTCTTTTTGTTTCCATTTAATAAAGAAAGATGGGATTGTTAGCGATAAATCACCATTTCCCGTATCTTCAACAAACACCTGTACGGTTTCTCCTGTACAGACTAATTTATGATTTTGGTTATAAATTTCATATCTAAAAATCATTTTAGCGGCTGGACTATCTACATAAATTGTTTTTATGGTAGCAATATCTCCATATCGTAAAGGTAGTTTGTGTTCTGTACTGGATTTTACGATTGGCGTTGCATAACCAAACTTTTTTTGATCCAAATATGAAATACCGTGATGCCTTCCAAAAGCTTCCCTACCATCTTCAAAATATTGAATATAATTACCATGCCAAACAATTCCTAAGGGATCGGTTTCTACAAAACGTACTCTAACCTGGCTGGTAAAACTTATTTCTTTGTTATTTTTAGACTGCATTTTTCTTTTCATTATAAACAATAGAAATTAAAGCTGTTATTATAAAAAATAATAAAAGTAATATTATTTCCGGAACAATTTCTATAAAGGTGGCATTTCGCAAAAATACATCATAGAAGGCATTTAAGCCCCAATTCATTGGCGAAATATTTGATAACAGTTGCATGAGTTTAGGCATTACAAAAACAGGTACCCAAACACCTCCCAAAGCAGCTAGGATAACCACAAAGGTTGCTCCAAATGGAGCAGATTGCTCTTGTGTCTTTGCAATAGTCCCTAGCAAAAGCCCTAATCCTATTGCTGCTAAACCTGCAAAAAAAGCAACAATAAATAGATTTAATATCCTTCCTGATATATCTAATGTTGGTAAGCCTAGTTTTGGAAATAAAAACACTCCTATAGCTAACATTAAAGTAAATTGGATGAGACAAACAGCCAAATATACTGTAGTTTTTCCTCCTAGCACTACTGCATAGGATACAGGATTTGTTCTTAATCGTACAAAGGTTCCTTGATTTTTTTCTTTTACAATATTTATGGATAAGGGGACTATAATAAAAAAGATAGCAAATAAAGTCCAGGCAGGTACATTGTGTTGAGCAGAATTAGGAATAATCTCTTTGTCTCCTTGTTTTGGAACTATTTCTTTAAAACTGATAAAATTATCTGTTTCGAAAATAACCTCTGTATCGTCTTCTGCAACTTGTTCATGAAAAGCTTTGTAAATAGATTGTATTTCTATTTTAGAAATCATTTTATCGATACCATTTTTTACAGAACTTTTAAAGGTTAGTTGAGTTGCTGGATCAAAATATAGTCTAACCTCTTTATTTAAAATAGTTTCTTCTGATTGAACTTCTTTTTCTTCTTCCAGACCAAATTTTGATAAAATACCCTCTACATTTTGATTAACTTTTTTCTCTAAATCTGATGATAGCTTTTCCGGGATAATTATAGCAAGTTGATAATTTCCTTTAAACACCAGATTTCTGGCTTCTTGCTCGTTATCTTTTTGAATGACTTGAAAAGTATTAGATGCTGTTAAGCTACTAATTATAGTTTCAGAAACACGACCATTATCATTATTTACAAGAAGTATTGGAATCTTAGTATCACTAATGGTTTTAAAACTACTATCCTGAATAATTGTTATCGTGATAATTAATACAATTGGCATTACAAATAAAATAGCAATACCACCAATATCTCTGGTGAGCAATAAAAACTCTTTATATGTAGAAGCCCATAATTTATGCATGATCTCTTAATGCTTTTCCGGTTAAGGCTAAAAATACATCTTCAAGGTTATTTGCATTTTTTTGATTAGAAATTAATTCTTGTGGTTTCCCTTGAGATATTATTTTTCCATGATCTATAATAGCAACTTTGGTACAAAAATCTTCAGCTTCATTCAAATGATGTGATGTGTAAATAATCGTAGTTCCTTTTTGATTTAAGAGTTGTAAATATTTAATAATTACATTTTTAGATTGTACATCTACCCCAACAGTTGGTTCGTCTAAAAATAATACTTTTGGATCGTGTAGTATACTGGCGATTAAATTAATCCGACGTTTCATCCCTCCGGAAAACGTACTCACTTTTTTATTAGCAAATTTTGATAGGCCTAACGTATCAATTGTCTGGCTTATTTTGGATTTTAAAAGCCGCCCTTTTAAACCATACATGCTTCCGAAATACATAAGATTTTCATTAGCAGTTAACGAAGGATATAAAGCATATTCTTGAGGCACAATACCAATTAATTGTTTTAATTGATTAGGGTTTTTATACGTTAAACCATCTATAGTAAATGATCCTGATGTAGGTTTTATTAAAGAGCATAACAATGAAATTAATGTAGTTTTTCCAGCTCCATTTGGACCAAGTAACCCAAAAATCTCTTGTTCATCAATAAACAAATCTAAATCTGATACAGAGTATGTATCCGCACCTTTGTATTTTTTAGATAATTGTTCAATTCTAATCATGCTATATTTTGCTATTAAATCGCTTTCTTTAGTTTTTTAAAGAAAACTTCTTCTCGATTTGCTATATCTTCTAGTTGCGAAGCAACATCGTTATATGCATCATCTTTTGCGCTTCGGTTTTTGTATATGCGAGAAGCATCTAAAGCAAAATCTCTCCACGAATCACCAATTGCAGTCATTTCTGTAGATAACTCGATTAATATATTATTCTTTAATACTTTGCCAGCCTCTTGTAAGAATGCAGCATAGATATACCTAAATCCACCACCTCCGGTTCCTATTTCTTCTTGCATTCTAACTACTTGTCCCAAATAATGATTGGCCACTTTTGTACCTTTCTTTTTTGGCCATTTGCGAATTAATTTAGCAACTGTTCGAATTCCTTTAACTCCAACAATAGGTACTGGAGCAAGCATTTCTCTACAAGTTTGTTTAATTCCTTTTACTATAGCTTTTTCTAAAGCTAACTCCTTAGGAAAATCGATAGGGTAGTACATGTGTCCTTTGGGAGCGAAAGCACCTTTGGCAAAACGTACTTTTTCTAGTTCTTTTGCTGTTAAAGTTGTAACAGTTTCCATTACTGGGTCGCTAATTAGATACGAATCTTCTTTTTTTCCGTAAACAACTAGGTTGTGAGCGTTAAAATGAAAACGATACTCGTCGGGGAAATACACTAGGTTATATACTCCAACTTGAAGCCCTACAGGATTATTCTTCTTGAGGTTTTCGTCTAAACGTGCCTTAGCGTTCTGAGGGCTTTTAAATTTTTCCCGTTTTATTTTTATACCAACTCTTTTTGCAAATCGTTTAAAAATAAAACCAGGCATTGCCCGATAAGTAAGGGCAGGAGCATGATTTACCATTAAAAATGGTATGTAACAAAATAATAGTCCTGACCCAATGCCGAAAACCATAGGTTCACTAACATTGAAACCATTATGTTTCATTAAATTAGACACAACACCATTTTCGCAGTGTGCAGATTGATGATGTGTAAAATTAATTTCCATGTTCAATGTGTTTTAATTGATCTACAGTGATTTCGAAAACATCAGCGTATTTTTGCAATGTTTTTTGAGATAACCTATGAAATACTTTTGGTTTAAAGTGCCTTTTAACGCGCCATTTCCATAGACCAACATAACTAGCTAAAATAGTAATATCCATTTTATGTAGCTCCATATAATATTCTATAGGGCTTGTCTGGTTATTTAAAACTTTAATTTTAGCTTTTTCTACACGTTCGTTTATTTCCTGCAGTGCATTGTTTAATGCAATGGTCTTAGGAGTCCATCCACTGCTACCTGCAGTTGTATACTCTCCATTTTCATTAACAGCATAACATAGTTCTTTAAAATTTGCAGACTTTAAACTACCTTTATCTTGTGGAACTTCACTTTTTTTCATAGCACAACCTATTTCATTTCTTGAATAAATAAATTCATTTCACAAGATAATAATTCTTTATCTGTTTCATGAATGGTGCACTCTAGTGTACACATGCTATATTGCTCTGTATCAAATCGGGATTTTAAAACAGCTTTAGAAACTATTGTCTCTCCTACGGTAGGACATCTATATACATGTACTTTTTTTATTGCACTAATAAAACCAATAAGTTTTGTGCCTTCACCTTCTAGATCGTCTTCTTCAAAATAACTTTTACCAACGATTGAAGAGCAGGTTTGGGCGGCATTCTCTACCATACCAATTTCGTTAAAAATAGTATCGCTAACAAAAATGCAGTCTGATTTTATAGTAAACGAAGTTGCTACATGTTTGTCATCAATAGATAACACTTTATCTACCATTAAAAAAGGAGTTCGATGTGGCAGGAATTTAGCGATATCTAATGTTTCGACTTTATCCATTAGCTAGCAATAACTGTTTTCATTTGCCCAGAAGCAATCACTTCTTTTTTGGCGTTAAACACTTCGATTTTGACCATGGTAACTCCCATAAATTCGTGTAAAATTTCGGCTTTAGTAGTTATAGTCTCATTTACTTTTGGAAGATAAAAAACTTCTATCTTTTTTATTGACCCAATATAGCCTGTAGGAGCAGGTTCGTTTTTAAGAAAATAATTATACCCTGTATGTAATGCCACAGTTTGCGCCATATTTTCTATAATTCCAGGTTCTAAAAATAAATCATCTTTTAGAAAAAGATTGCTTTTTGTAATCTTAAAAGAGGATACAACACTTGTCTCTGAAAAACCCAGCATAGTATCTACCATTTCAAAAGGTTCTTTTTGAGGTATTAGATGTTTAATATTTCTAATAGGAAAATTTGTGTTTTTCATTTTAGCAAACAGTTAAAAGCGCAACCGAATATGAAAAACGGGAGCTTTCTGGTACAGAAAGTAAAATTTTATCTCCTTTTTTTAATTTTCCAGTGTTTACTAATTCTTCTAGCACAATATAAATAGAACCAGCACCAATATTTCCTACTTTACTTAAATTGATAAACCAATTTTCCCAAGGTATTTCTACACCGCTATTTTTCATGGCTTCATATAGGTCATCTTTAAAATAGTATGAAGAAATATGTGGTAAATAATAGGTGATATCTTCTGGTTTAATATCATCATGTTTTTCAAATACTTTAACTAAGGTTTCTACAGCTTTTGTTAGAATATTTTCAGATAACAATTTAACATCTTGTTTTATTGCAAATAAGGATTTTTGCGCCCACTCCTCTGATGGGTATTCGCTCCAGGGTTTAAGTTCCCCATTTTCTAGCTTATCTCCTCCTGCATACATGCAGGCTTCTATTTCATGTGCATAAGAATAAGCATCCATCCATTCAATCTTTAAAGGAAGGTTACCATTAGGTTGATCTTCTAAGAGAAAGGCTCCAGCACCATCAGATAACATCCAACGTAAGAAGTCTTTATTAAAAGCTAGAATTGGCGTTTCTTCTAGTTTTTTTAAATGCTCTATTTCGTTTTTAAAAACATCTGATTTCATCCATGAAGATGCTCGTTCAGATCCTGTGCAAACGGCATTAGTATTTTGACCTGATTTAATTGCCAGATAACCAAATTTTAAGGCACTCATACCTGAACAACAGGCACCCGAAGGGGAATTAATTTCTACATTTCCGTTTTTTAAAAACCCATGAACCATTGCAGCATGTGATGGTAGTATTTGATCAGGACTCCCTGTACCACAAGATAATAATTCAATATTTTCTGTAGTAAAACTTTCGTCACACAAAAGCTCTATAGCTTCTTTAGTAAGCTGTGCATTATTGTGTGTTATATTTCCATCATTATCAATTGCATAATATCTGGTTTTTATTTGATTATTTCGTAAAACAATTCTTCGGCCTTTTGATACTTTTCCATCTATAATGCCTAATCTTTCTTCCATCTGATCATTATCAATTGGATCGTTAGGTAAAAACTTTGATATTCTGGTAATGTATACGTCTTTCATTAATTATTTTTTGTATCAACAGATGAATAATATTTTTTTTCTCTGCTAATTTTTTTATACATAAAAATATAAGCAGTCAAAAATACAATAAAAACTAGTGGTGCTATAATCCAAATTGCAAATAACAAGTAATAATTAAAAAAAACAAGGAGATTTTTACGCCCTGTCTTACTTGTTTTTCCTTTTTTGTAAGCTAAGTTGGCTAATTTTGAAAATATAATATTGCCTCGCTTGTCTACTAAAACTAAAAATGGTTTAATTTTTACTGCACCTAATTGTACCAATTTTTTTTGTAACCCTGAAAAATCACTAGTGAGCAATGCATCTTTTATAGGTGGAGCAAATGTCACTACATTCTTTATATCTTTGTCAGAAACCCCTGGTTTAGGAAAAAAACCTAAAAATCGACTTTTTTTTCCTTTAAACATCCAGTGTTTTATGGTTATTACACTTATGTGATTAATATGTCTATCTGCCAAGACAATGTTTCCTACCAGTTTTGCATTACAAGATGCTAGAAGGGTTTTCATTTTTTCTTGTGCCTTAATCCACATATTTCTACATCCAATTACTGTAATCACAGGTGTGTTATCCAGTATTTTTTTTGCACTTTCTGACTTTAAAAAAGAATTGATAGGAATAGAAGGTGTTAGATACCAGACTTGATAGCCAAGTAATACTACATCATATTTTTGATTTGTTATTTCTGAAGGAATTGGTTTAATTTTTTCTGGTATCTGAAGAAATGCTTCTGGGAAAACGCCAAAAAAAGCTTTTCTATCCCATGGAAAAGGGTAAGGTTTTTCCATTTCGATTTTGTGATGGGTTACCTTTATTTCTTCAGAATAATCCATAGGATTAACTATGTTGTTGACAATTTCTGTCAACTGCCCAGACTGCGAATAATGGATCACTAAAACATGTTTCATTTTACTTATTATTTACATTCCAAAAATCGAAATAGTTAAACCATTGTAATGGATATTTGTCTAGCATCCATTGTAAGCTTTCCGTGTATTCTTTTAGTAATTCTTTGGCATCCCTATGTTTTGCTTTGGCTTTTCTGGCATAAAGGTGGTAATGTGTATTCGTTTCTTTCATAACATACACAAAAAGTACAGGTACTTTTAATCTAGAAGCTAGCATAAAAGGCCCAGAAGGGAACCTGGCTTCTTGCCCCAATAAATCTTGTGTTAAATATTTAGAACCTTCAAAATAACGGTCTCCCGTAATGCATACAATTTCATTTCTGGCCAAAGCAGCATTAATTTGAAAAATATGGGAAAGATCTTCTTTGATGAAAATAAATTTAATATTTGATTTAGAGGTAACGCTATCAAGATAATTCTTAATTGCAGTATGCTCGATGTCTGTGGTTAAGAGACTAATTGCGGCATTTTCTTCTAATTCGCCAAAAAAATGCTCAGCAATCTCAAAATTACCAAGATGCGCACTAATAAGAATACCTCCTTTTTTTTCTTTTAAAGTTTGGTTTATGAATTCTACCCCATCAAACTCATACGTAAATTTGTTTCTAAGGCCTGATGATATGGCTACTTTGTCAATAATAGTCTGGCCAAAAATATAATAGCTTTGGAATATTTTAAAAATACTCTTAAATCTAGGGTATTTAAGTCTCTTATTTAAATAGTAATATATGGATTTACTACTAGATAAGGCAAAAAAACAAAAATATGCAGCAACAAAGTATAAAATAAAATAGGCAGAGCCTAAGCCAACTTTTTTAATAAAGAAAACAAATATTTTATACCCAAATACCGTACCTCTGGACTTTCCTTTCCATTCAGTAGTCATATATGTTTATAGCGATTTTATTTTATTTTCTATAAGATCGTAAAAATTTTGAAGTGTTACAACATTTATAAAGTCTTCGCCTATTAATTTTACACCAAAATTGGATTCTACAGCTACTACAAGATCAACAAAATCTAAGCTATCTAGCTCAAGAGTTTCTTTTAAGTTTGCTTCTGGAGAGATATTTTCTCCTTCTACTTCAAACTCATCAATAAGAAAGTCGTTTATCTTTTCAATAATAACTTCTTTATCCATATTCTATTTATTAAATTTTTTTATTATTAATGCGGAATTTGTTCCCCCAAATCCAAAAGAATTAGACAAAAATACATCAATTTTTTTATCTAGTGTTTTATTAACCAAATTTAGTTTGGCTGCATCTTCATCTGGCTGTTCTAAATTTATGTTTGGTGCAATAAAAGAATGTTGCATCATAAGCATAGAATAGATCACTTCACTAGCTCCTGCCATCCAACATTCATGCCCTGTCATAGATTTTGTAGAGCTTACATACGGCCCGTTTTCTCCAAAAACATTATAGATAGCTTTTGCTTCATTGGCATCTCCAACAGGAGTCGATGTTGCATGAGCATTTACATAATCTATAGCTGATGTTTCAATACCTGCTTCCAGGAGTGCCTTTTTCATAGCTCTGGATGGGCCATCAACATTAGGAGTAGAAATATGTTCACCATTTGAAGAAAATCCATATCCTATAATTTCTCCAAGAATTGTTGCGCCTCTTTTGATTGCTGATTCATAACTTTCTACAATAAGAGTAGCAGATCCTCCACTTGGTACCAATCCATCACGGTTAACATCAAATGGTCGAGACGCTTTTTCTGGATGTTCTGTATTTGTAGAGAACACGCCTAAGCCATCAAAACTTCCCATGGCAAGCTGATTTATTTCCTGGGCTCCCCCACAAATGATACAGTCTTGTAGTCCACTTTTTATAAACTGATATGCCATTCCGATAGCATGGGACCCACTGGCACAAGCTGCACTAATAGTAAAGTTTATTCCTCTAAGCTTAAAAATTGTAGAGAGATTCATGGTTACAGAAGAGTTCATTCCTCTAAAAATGGCTCCTGAACCTACTAATGTAGTATCTTTTTTTTCTCTGATCTTTTCTACAGATTCAATAACCGATTGCGCAGTACTATCATTCCCATAAAGGATACCGACTTCATTTTGATCAAGGAAAGACTGGTCAATATTTGCATTTTTTAAAGCTTCGAGTGTAGCTATATAAGCATATGTTCCTTCTTGTCCTAAACTAATACGTTGTCTTCGGGAAAGTAATTTATTTAATTCTGGTTCAGCTATCATTCCTGTTAAGCAAGAACGATATCCGAATTCTTTTCTTTTTTCATCAAAAACAATTCCAGATGTCCCGTTGTATAATGATGTTTTTACTTCTTCGAGATTTTTACCAATACAAGAATATATACCCATTCCTGTGATTACAACTCTTCTCATATATTCAGAATTAGTTTACGAGTAAATTCCGCCGTTTATATTAATTACTTCACCTGTAATATATGAAGCTTTTTTGGAGGCTAAAAACGATACGATATGTGCTACTTCTTCAGCTTCTCCAAATCTATTGGCAGGAATTAACTTTTTAAGCTCTTTTTCATCTAACTCATTGGTCATGTCGGTTCTAATAAACCCCGGAGCAACAGCATTTACTGTAATATTTCTTTTTGCTATTTCTTGTGCCAAAGCTTTTGTGGCTCCAATTATAGCGCCTTTGGCGGCAGAATAATTAGTTTGCCCAGCTGTTCCCTTAACTCCAGATACAGAAGCAATATTTATAATTCTACCGTATCTGTTTCGTAATAATTTTTGAATTAAATGATTTGTTACATTATAAAAACCATCAAGAGAGGTGTTAATAACATTTTGCCAATCATTTTGGGTCATCCACATGAATAGGTTATCCTTTGTGATTCCCGCATTATTTATGATGACTTCAATAATAGCATCTTTATTATCCTCTTGCCAGGCATCTAATTTTGTTTTTACCTGATCAGCATCAACTACATTAAATTGAATAATTTCTGCAGTTCCACCATTGGCTTCTATTTCTGTAAGAGTTTGCTTTGCAGCAGTTTCGTTACTATTATAATTAATTAATATATGATAATCGGTATCTTTAGCGAGTTGTATGCAAATTGCTTTTCCAATTCCCCTCGAGCCACCTGTTATTAAAGCACACTTCATTTATTTGTAAGATGTAATAGTTATTTCAATCGATTTTAGATAAAGATTAATACGTATTAATTAAATAATTCTAAATTTTCAAACCACAAGTTTTTAAGTATTTCTCCTTTAGTGTTTAGATAACACCAGGATTTTTTGTGTTTAACTCTTGCTAAGCCGTTTACAAAACCTTTTTGTGCATTTTTTTTGAAAATAGAAAAACCACCAGCAGTAATTTCATATTTCTCTTCTATAACCAGTTCTCCTTTGGTATTTATAAATCCCCAAAGTTTTTTAGATTTAACGGGTGCTAGTCCATCGGCACTAAATATTTCTGCATCTCTAAATTTTAAAGGAATTACAATTTCACCACTAACGTTAATATATCCCCATTTACCATCTTTAAAGACAGGTGCTAATCCATTATTAAAAGCTCTTACTTTATCATATACAGGCTCAATTATCCATTCTCCATTTTTATTGATAAATCCAATTTTATCATTTTTTTTGGCATAAGTATATTCTCCATTTATAGAGAAATCCCATATTTTTTGGGCTCCTGATACTTCTTTAAATTCTCCGTTAATGATTAACCCATGACGAAGGCCTTGAGTAGCTACAATTGTATTATGGTAGACATTGCTTACACCATCGTATGTTGTTTTTACAAAATAATTACCAGAAGGATCTATTAATCCCCATTTTTCACCCTCTCTTACTTTAGCATATCCATTTTCAAAATTGAATGCCTTCGAAAACTTTGGAGCTACAGTAGTTTCTCCCTTGGTATTGATAAAGCCTACGTTGTCTTCTTTTCGTATGATAGCAAAACCATCTTTAAAATCATAAATTTTGTCAGAATCCACATTGGTAAGGATTTTCTCTCCTTTGGTGTTGATATAAAACCATTCTTTATTTTTTAAAACGACAGCTATACCAGAATTAAAGGCTTTAACTTTATCAAAACCAGGTTCGATAACCCATTCTCCTTTTCTATTTATAAATCCCCATAGTTTACCTTTTTTCGCAGCGGCTAGATCTTCAGAAAAGTTTTTGGCAACATCTAATGTTGCGGGTATTTGCCAATCACCTGATTTTGTAAGATAACCAAATTTACCTTCAAATTTTGCTAATGCTAGTTCTTGAGCAGATCCTACTAGCGAACAAAGAGAAATTACAAAAATTAAAAAATGTTTAGTTTTCATCACGCTTCTATGGTTTCATTATTAATAATAAAATCTTTTACTTGATTCACATAGGGGTACATAACAACATCTTCTGTAAATATAGGAACTATATTTCGTATGGCATCATACATCTTTTTTGTATTCGTAGAAACTTGATCTTTTACACCTAAATATTCTATTGCCTGAACAATGGTTATGAGTTCTATCGCAACAACTTCAAAAGCATTTTCTATAACTTTTTTTGTAATCAAGGCAGCATTTGTTCCCATACTTACAATATCTTGATTGTCATTGTTATTTGGGATACTATGCACATACATGGGGTTTGATAGCATTTGGTTTTCTGCTGTAGTCGATGTTGCGGTAAATTGTACTCCTTGCATCCCAAAGTTTAAACCTAGTTTGGCAAGGTTTACAAAAGGAGGAAGTATATCGTTTAATTTAGAATTTAATAAGTAATTTAATTGACGTTCTGCCAACATCGATAATTTGGTAACTACAATTTTTAACTTATCCATTTCTAAAGAAACATAATCCCCATGAAAATTACCTCCATGATAAACATGTTTTTCTTTAACATCTATAATAGGATTATCATTAGCAGAGTTAACTTCTTCTATTAGGATTTTTTCAATATTGTTTAAAGTATCCAAAACCGGACCTAATATTTGAGGAACACAACGTAATGAATAATATTCCTGAACCTTTTCTTTAAAAACAGTTACTTCAGTTTGATCGGTATATAGATATTCTTCTCTTTTTCTTATTAAAGAACTACTTTCTAAATGCTCTCGCATCTGCTTGGCAATTTGTTGCTGTCCTACATGTTTTTTGGCATGATTTAATTCCTGTGATAAATGGTCATCATATGCTTTTACAATTTCATTAATTGCACATGAAGCTGTGATCATCCAGTTTAATAGTCTTCTTGTATAAATAGTATTTACTAATCCCACTCCAGTCATTACAGACGTACCGTTCATTAAGCCAAGTCCTTCTCGTAAAGCAATTGTAATGGGGTTGATGTTTTCCTGTTCAAAAACTTCTTTAGTATTTTTTTGTTCTCCTTTATAAAATACTTCTCCCTCGCCAATAAGAGTTAAGGCTAAATGTGCTAGCTGCACTAAATCTCCACTAGCACCAACACCACCATGTTCATAAATAAGAGGTGTAATGTTTTTATTAATCAAAGAAGTCATAACATCTATAACAGATTTATGAACACCAGAATACCCCAGGCATAAAGTGTTTAAACGTGCTAGCATTGCTGCTTTTACGTACATAGGAGGAAGTGTATTTCCTGTTCCCGAAGCATGACTCCTTATTAAATTATATTGTAGTTGATTTCTTTCTTTGTCGTTGATCTTGTATTGCGCCATTGGCCCAAAACCAGTATTTACACCGTAAATGATTTTATTTTCAGAAAATTCTTTTAAAAAATTAAAACTTTCTTCTACAGTTGCTAGAACACTTTTGTCTATTGCAATCGATTCTTCTTTAAATATAATGTTGAAAAAGTCCTGTATTTCTATTTTCCCTTTTAGTGTTAGCATCTATATTTTGCTCAAAATTTTAATGAATAATATTTTAATAACCAAAAATAAAACAGTTATTTTGGTTTGCAAATTTATAATAATTAAGGAATTAATAAGTACAATAGTGCTATGAATGATGAAAATATTGATGTTTTAGTAATAGGAGCGGGGCCTTCGGGATGTGTTGCAGCCTCTTATTTGCATAATAATGGTTATAGTGTGAAAATTGTTGAAAAGAGTCTTTTTCCAAGATTTGTGATCGGAGAAAGTCTTTTGCCAAGATGTATGGATCATTTTGAAGAAGTAGGACTATTAAATTGCCTAAAAGCATGTGAATTCGAAGTAAAATCAGGAGCACGATTTATTAAAGGAGAGAAGGTTTGTAATTTTGATTTTAGTAAAAAACATACAGAAGGTTGGGATTGGACATGGCAGGTACCTCGTGCTGATTTTGATTCGGCTCTTACAAAAGAATTGATTAATAGGGGGGTAGATATCTGTTTTGAAGAAGAGGTTGTTGCTGTGGATTTTGAAGGGGAAATTTCAAAAACTACGATAAAAAATAAAGAAGGAAAACATCGTGTTATTACTGCAAAGTATGTAATAGATTCTAGTGGTTATGGAAGAGTGCTACCCAGACTTTTGGATTTAGAACAGCCATCTGAGTTGCCAAAACACTCTTCGATTTTTACACATGTTAAAGATATTAATAGACCCGAAGGGGGAGAAGGAACACTTATCACATTTGATGTGATAGATACAGAAACATGGTTATGGGTGATTCCTTTTTCTAATGGAGTTACCAGTATAGGGTATGTAGGGCCAACAGAATTTCTGGATTCATTTAAGGGCAATGCTACAGAGAAATTAACACAAATGTTACAACGTTCGGATTATTTCTATGAGCGTTTTAGAGATGTTGATTTTATGTTTGAGCCTATATCAATTAAAAATTATTCAAAATCTGTAAAACAATTGTACGGCAAAGGATATGTCTTAACAGGAAATAGCGCAGAGTTTTTAGACCCTGTGTTTTCTTCTGGAGTTACATTTGCTACCGAATCTGCATTGTTGGCAGCAAAACTTGTCACTAAAGAGTTGCAAGATGAAGCTGTAGATTGGCAGCAAGAATATACTGGGTATATCAAAGGTGGTGTTAATGTTTTTTCATCTTATGTAAAAGAATGGTATACAGGAAATCTTCAAAAGTTATTTTTCCACCGACCAGAAAATCCACAAATTAAACGACAAATATGTGCAGTTTTAGCAGGTTATGTGTGGGATGAAACAAACCCTTTTGTGACCAAACATAATAGATTAATTAAAACGGTTGCACATATGATAGATATAGAAACCGAAAAAGAAGCATAGCCGAGTTAGAGGTAATAATACTTGAGATTTCTGTAAGTATTTATCTGTGCAAACGATCTAGAATTTCCATTACTTCTATTTTTTTTCGTACCGAAACGGGGATGTTTTCTCCATTTTTTAGCATGAGATACCCCCCGTCGGTTTTGATAAAGGCACTAATGCATTGTAAGTTAACAAGGTGACTTTGGTGTACTCGCAGAAATTGATAATTCTTGAGCATATCAGAAAAATATTTTAACGTTTTGGTTACAAAAATTTTCTGTCCATCCTGAAGATAGAAAATAGTATTATTACTATCAGATTCGCAACGAATAATATCATCCAGATTTGCGATGATGATTTTATCGAGAGTGTGTAGTGAGATTTTGTCTGGTTTTTGCTCTGGTGCAGATAATGTATCTTTTAGGATGTTAAGACGTTCTTTATTAGGTTGGATCTGTTCTTTTGCTCGGGCAATTGCTTGAGCTAATTCTTCATTAGAATATGGTTTTAAGACATAATCAATAGCTGCAAATTTAAAAGCTCTGATAGCAAACTCATCGCTGGCAGTAACAAAAATGATCTTTGATTTTAGGTCTGGAAATATTTCTAAGATATCAAATCCAGTGCCATCGCCCAGCATGATATCTAAAAAGAGAATATCGGGTTGTGTATTGCGTAATGATTTTGCTGCCTCAACCACGCTTTGGGCAGTATCAACTACTTTTATTTCTGGATGATTCGCTTTTAGGTCACTTTTTAAAAGCTGAAGTGCATCAGGCATGTCTTCTACGATAATTGCTGTAAGCATAATTGTTTTAATAGTCGGTTTCTAATGGTATTTTAAATGTAATCTCGGTTCCTGCTACAGAATTGCCATTTAAGAAAATTTCTTTTATATGTAAGGAATCCTTCCCCGAGATTGATTCAAGTCGCTCTCGGGTCACTGTAAGTGCCATAGATTGATGATCTGTATTGGTTTTGTTCTTTTGTGATTGAAAAATACCTTGTCCATTATCTAGTATAGTACAATGTAAATGTTCTTCACTGGTATGAAATAATACTTTTAACTCACCATCTCTGCTTCCTTTTAAAATGCCATGTCTAACCGCATTTTCTACAAAAGGTTGAATTAGCATAGGCGGAATAAGAATTTCTTCGGGATCAAAATCAGAATCTATAGATATGTCATAGACAAATGGTTTGCTGGCCATTAATTGTTCTATTTCGATATAATGTTTTAAAGTCTGTATTTCCTGATCCAGAGTTATATGGTCTTTTCTAGAGTTGTATAGCGTTTCTCTTAATAAAGTAGCAAATGTATTTATGGTGGTGTTCATACGATTGGGATTGTTGGTACCCATTGCTTTTATACCATTTAATGCATTAAATATGAAATGAGGATTCATTTGTAAACGCAATGCTTTTTGTTCTAATGATAGCAGGTGATTTTGCATTTGTAAACGGTTGCGTTCTTCCCGGTTTTTTTGTTTCACTCTTCGGATGTAAGATAATGCATACCCACCTAAAATCAATACGATTATAACTAATACCGTTAATTGAAACCAGGCTTTTTCATAGATAGGGCTATCAATAAAAAAACGAAACATAATAGGATCACTTTCTTCCCACCTGTAATTTCGAGATTGTGCAGAAAAGTAATGTGGCCCATATGCTAATCCGGCAAGATTTTGTTTATGATCTGATGACCAGGGACTCCATTCAGAATTATTCAATCGCCATCGATATTCTACATCATTAGGATGATCAAGATCAATAGTTTTATAACTAAACGATAATTCTGTTTGATTTGGCTTTAGTTTAAGAATATTTTTACTATTTACCCAGGCTCCCAACTGTATAGAATCAACACTGCGGTAAGCAACTTCTACATCTTCAAAATGTATACTGGGCTTGATCGTAGCTTTAGTAGTTTCTGTTGGTTGATATTTGGTTAACCCATATATTGCTCCAAACCATAGATTGCCATGATCGTCTTTGGTTACAGCATTAAGACAGGTTTCAATCCCTAAGAAACCATCATTTCTTCCAAAATGAAAAACATCTACAATATCATTTGATTGATTTAGCTCAATTCTATCGACTCCTCGTTCACTCCCTGCCCATAGATTATTTTTATCATCAAATATCATTTGATAAATGTTGTCTGAATAGGGTTTTTTTCTTCCTTTTAATTTTTTAAATGTGATCTTTTTATCAAGATTAGACCACCAAATCCCTCTTCCTGCTGTCCCGAGGTATACTATATTTTTGTGAAAAAGTAATGTGCTAATTGCTGTCTTTTGGTTTAGAACATTGCCTAAATGCGTAACTTTATTTCTTTCAATATACCCCAGATGCCCATTTTGAGTAGCATACCAGATTTTGCCAAGAGAATCTTTTTTCATGTCTCTTATTTGTAAATCTTCAATACCACTTTTTCGAGTAAATTTCTTTAAAGACTTTATACGTTTCTTTTTTGGGTCGTATATAAATCTGGAGATCCCTGCAGAATACGATGCAACCCAAACGGTATTGTCTATTACTTGTATAGTTCTTATCCAATCTGATAGTAAGCCTTTGTCTCTATCAATAATGTGATTTTTACTAACTGTAATCGTAATCGTATCTGTGGTTATAATAGGATCTTTTTCTAATTCTTTGCTATTGGTAGTATCTACAACAATACTGTCAACTTGTGTCATCTCTTTGAAAAGAATTCCTTTGCCTTCTGTACCAGCCCAAATGTTTCCAGAGTTATCACTGGTTATGGTTTTGATTTTTACATCAAATAAACGTTCTTCCTGTGGTATATGATGAATCCCAACAGAATCGATTTTTACCATTCCGGCCTCTGAATTGGATGCCCATATACCATTTTTTGCATTATGAACAGCATATACGCGATTACCTTTTAGTCCTGTGTTTTGGTCATAGTGTGTAAAATTATTCTGAAAATATTTATAAAACCCTCCGCCAGATGTGGCAATCCATATATTAGATTGAAGATCTAAAATACTTTTTCGGGTGTGCGAAACAGATAGGCCGTTTTTTCGATTAATTTTCTTTTTTAGAGCATGTGTTTCAAAATCCAGTACAGTAATTCCGTCATTATCTGTAGCAAACCACAACTCATTATTGCTATGTATTGAAATATCTGTTACCCGAACTGGCTTTTGAATCCATAGGTTACCATATGTTTTTGCGTTGGTATTTAGTACTAAAATCCCTTGATTAAAAGCAGCAGCAAATACTTTGTTATTATGAAAGATTGCCGCTGTAAAATTATAAGCACTATGTCTTTCTATAATCCTTGCGTTTTGTTTAATTTGATTTAGTTTCCAAAGTCCTTTATTGGTTGCAACCCAGAATAGCTTACCATCAAAAACAATATCATTAATAATACTGGTATTGATTTTTGGATTAAGATTAATCTTAATTAACCCCAGATTTTTTCGATATTCATAAATACCAATATTGGTGGCTAGATAGGTGTTATTGCCTATCAGGCATATTTTATTAATTCGAGGCCCTTCAATGTTGATGAATTTATTCTTGATCTTGATACTAAGCCCATTTTTTGTACCGATAAAAAGACTGTCATTTACAAAGGCAAGAGAATGAATATAGTTTGACTGTAATCCATCATTTTCATTCCAAGTGTTAAACTCTTCACCATTAAATCTAGAGAGTCCTCCTCCTTGCGTACCTAACCATAAGTACCCTATTTTATCTTGTACAATATCATAAACTTGTGACTGTGGCAGCCCATCTTCTAGAGTATATGCTCTAAGCTGATTGTTTTGTGCTGATAGTGAGCCGATAATATTCAATACCAGGAAAGAAACAAAATAGATATATTTATAGTTTAAGTTCACAAGAGATTTGTCTGGTTGATAACAAATATAATCAAACTGCTTTTTTCTAGGATATAATCGACTTAAATGTAAAAAAAACCGACACCACCGGTTAAGGTGGGTCGGTATAATAAACAAAAGTTTCCCCCTTTTTGTTTATTAGATTGAGATTACTGTTAGGATTAATTAGTACCCAGTGATAGCCGTTGTTTTTGAATCTTCAACAATGCCATCTTTCCAGGTAAAACTTTGTTTTAAGTTTACATACTTAGTATTAGTTGTTGTTGTTTGATAAAATGTTTGTGTTTGTAATATATTATCTTTTATGCCATATTCCTGATTTGGAAATATATATTGAAAATCAGTATCAGAATTTTCACAATACACATTTTTAAGTTCGGGCAATGCTACAATTGTATTATCTTCTTTAAGCATGTAATAATATGCTTCTACATGAGCACAACATGCAAGGTACTCGACCTCCATCTTAATTACCTTAGAGACCCCTTCTAGTCCAGGGTTCTCTAAGGTAGTTATAAAGATATCCTCAAAAAGGTCTGTGTCTTCAATCGTAAGAGTAGATATTTTATCTAAATTTTCTTCTCCCGAACGAACCAGATTAATAACATATGAGGGGTGTTTTTCTCCACGGTCCATAATTTCGGTAGTTACCAAAAACTCTTGAGTATCGGCAAAAACTTTTTGTGCGTGGATACCTTGAAAACTTTGAAATAGAATAATGATTATGGCAACATTTTTCATAACAGCTTATTTTGAGGTTGGCTATTTTGTATAAAAGTAATTCCTTATCTTATTTTTGAGGATGTGCTTTTAGTATTCGTAATGATTCAACTAGAATTCGTTTTTTGCAACATAAAACCATCTTTTAGTGATTTTATATTCTAACTACTTTATAAAATAAGAGACAAGGGTATTTTAATAACCTGTATGGCTAAATTGTTTAGCCAATTTATCTTTTTTAGGTTATGCAAAATTTTACTGCTTTTGATTTATGCTATTTATTGAAGAAGTAAATGTAAGTGATTGATAATGTGATGAAATCATGAAGGTGAAATTGGGTTTAGGAAGTTGTTTTTTGTATCTTCACAAGAATTATCCTTACAAAATTTAGATGTTAGACATCTTTTTAATGCAGATCACCTCTTATGGTCATACAAAGATGTGCATGTTTATCTATTTAATAGTTTAAGAAAATAAAAATCAATATTCCAGATATTCAATTTTTACTAAATATGTTTAGAGAATTTTACGTTTAGTTATAGAAGATTTGATACTTACCTTCTGTTTTAAATAGAAGTTGACTCAATGCAGAAAATCTATAAAATATAATAAATGAAAACAATACGGTATCGTTCGAACGGACAGGATGTTTATTTTTTGGAAGAAATTCTAACCACACTGGGATATCAAGTATATGTGTCTAATTTTTTTGGAAAAGATACAGATATAGCCGTTAGAGATTTTCAGGCTAGGCATAACCTTGTAGTAGATGGCATTGTTGGGCTTAAAACCTGGTCTAAACTTATTGAATTGAAAAATGACTTTATTACATTTAATGATAAACTCTTGTCTGAACAAGATATTGAAGATTTTGCAGATCAGTTTGGATTAGAATTGGCAATGGTAAAAGCTGTTAATGAAATAGAAAGTAGTGGAAAAGGCTTTTTGGTGTCTGGCAGACCAAAAATTTTGTTTGAAGGCCATATTTTTTGGAAAGAATTAGAGAAACGGGGAGTAACCCCTTCTCAATATGTTTCAGAATATACCAAAAATGTATTATATGAGAAATGGACAAAAGGATACTATAAAGGAGGAGCTGCAGAGTATGATCGTTTAGAAAAAGCTGCTGGGATGTCTGATAACCCAGCTTTTCATGAAGCGGCTTATAGTTCTGCATCATGGGGGGCTTTTCAAATCATGGGATTTCATTATGCAAACCTGGGCTTTTCTTCTATAGACCATTTTGTTGCAGAAATGTATGATCATGAAAGAGAGCACCTTAAAGCTTTTGGTAAATTTATAGAAGCTACATCTTTTAAAGGTAAAAAATTACTAAATTGGATAATAGAAAAGAACTGGGCAAGATTTGCCGAAGGGTATAATGGATCTGGTTATAAGAAAAATAAGTATGACTCTAAACTAAAAAATGCTTACATAAAATATAGTACTAGTTAATCGAGATGGTATCATAGAATTAAATTTGTTTTTAAGCTATGTTCCTATAACTATATTTCAGTTTTTCTATTTTTGTCTTATGATTGATAATTTCGAGAATGAATTTTTTGGGATTGGTATTCAAAATGGCAAAACACCAGAGAACCTTGGTGTATTATGGCGTTCTGCACAAAATATGGGGGCTAGTTTTATTTTTACGATAGGTAATCGATATGCAAAACAAGCCAGTGATACTCATAATGCGGTAAAAGCCATGCCGTATTTTCATTATGATACTTTTGAAGATTTTTATCGACACCTGCCTAAAGGGGCAATGTTGGTAGGGGTAGAGCTAACAGATAATGCACAATCTCTTGAAACTTTTAACCACCCAAAACGCTGTGTGTATTTGCTAGGAGCCGAGGATCATGGATTATCTAAAATTGCGATTGAAAAATCACAGTTTTTAGTCAAATTTAAATCTGAACTAAGCATTAATGTAGCTGTAGCAGGGAGTATCATTATGTATGATCGTGGCGTTGATAAACCCAGATTTATAAGAGCATAGGTGCTGTAATTTTTACATTGAAAACATCATATCTAATTTTTGTCACTAGATGTATAACCGCTATCCTTAATTATTTATGATTACAATAGTAGAAGATTTTATTGCTGATTTTAATTCCTGGACAGAATGGCCTTTATTAGTAATACTAGTTGGAGGTGGTTTATCCTTTTTAATCTACTCCAAATTTACACCTTTTTTATACTTTAAACATGCGATTGATGTGTTGCGAGGTAAATATGATACCCAACATACGCCTGGCCAGCTTAGCCATTTTCAGGCTTTATCTTCTGCAATTGCTGCAACAGTAGGTATGGGCAATATAAGTGGGGTTGCAGTAGCAATTGTTGCAGGCGGTCCTGGAGCTGTGTTCTGGATGTGGATCAGTGCCTTAATCGGTATGGCAACCAAATTTTATACCTGTTCATTAGCGGTAATGTATCGATCAGAAGATGATAAAGGGGCTTTACTTAGTGGTCCTATGTATGTAATCACTAACGGCTTGGGAGCCCAGTGGAAACCCTTGGCTATACTTTTCGCCTTGGCAGGATTGGTTGGTACGCTACCTGCATTTACTGCAAACCAGCTAACTCAAACATTAGTAGATGTTTTAGGTTGGGATGATGATTATAAATGGTATATCGGGATTTTTTTGGCAGGTTTTGCTTCACTGGTCATTATAGGAGGAATAAAAAGAATTGGGATTGTGGCTAGCCGATTGGTCCCTTTTATGGTGGTGCTATATTTTATTACTGTGATTACTATTTTGGTATTACAAATAGAAAAAATACCAGATATGTTTGTGCTAATTTTTTCGGATGCATTTTCTGGAAAAGCGGCTGCAGGAGGAGCATTAGGATATTTGATTAAAACAGGAGTGAAAAGAGCTGCGTTTTCTAACGAGGCAGGTATAGGAACTGCTCCTATGATGCATGGTATGGCAAAAACTAATGAGCCAATTAGAGAGGGATTAGTGGCAATGATTGGTCCGGCAATAGATACATTGCTGGTATGTACACTAACTGCTTTGACAATACTTTCTACAGGTGTATGGCAAAGCTCTAATGATAATGGCATATCTCTTACTTTAGAAGCCTTTAATTCTGTTTTGCCATATGCATTAGGGGATATTGTAGTGGTTGTTATGGTTTTGGTGTTTGGGTTTTCGACACTGTTTTCATATTCGTATTATGGTACTACATGTTTAGGATTTTTAACCAAGCCAAAATATGGTAAATATTATAACTACTTGTATATTGTATCGATTATAATTGCTGCAGTGATAAAAATAGAATTTGCAATTAATCTTATTGACAGTGCTTTTGCTATAATGGCAATTCCTACAGTAATTTCTGGATTATTATTGGCTCCAAGAGTAAATGCCAAAGCAAAAAAATACTTTAAAAAAATAAAAGGATAGCTGTACCGGGCAGATAGGTAAAACAAGATTTAATTTATTTTTCTTACAATAAATTCACTTCTCCTGTTTTCCTGATGTTGTTCTTCGGTACAAGGAACATCGTCAGTACAATTATTAATTAATCTTCTTTCTCCATAGGCTCTACCTCTTATACGTCTCCAGTTGATTCCTCCTTTTTCTATAATGTATTGAACAGTAGCTCTCATCCTTTTTACACTTAACTTTTTGTTGTACCAATAACTGGATCTACTATCGGTATGTGAGCGAACTTCAATTTTTAATTTAGGATACTTGTTCATCGCCGAAATTATTTTCTGAAGTTCGACTTCAGCCTGTGGGTTAATCTTAGCATCATCAAGGTCAAAATAGATAGGGTCTAGTTGTAAAACTTTTGATAAATCATCACCAACATTAATTTTAAACGTACTAGATAATATTTTTTCTGAATTTATATTTGTTAATGAAATTGGTAAATTATGAATAAATTCAAAAACGTCTGTAGTTTCTAATGTAACTTCTTTAGGGATAAAATTTTCAAGTTCTGCTCGTATCACATATGATGCATCACAAGGAACTTTGATTTTGTATTTTCCTTTTACATCAGAAACTGCTTGATGTAATATGTTACCACTATTATCCAATACTATAATATCTGTTCTTATAAGCGGTTCGCCAGTTGCACTATCTGTGATTGTACCTTCTATATATTGCATACAAGAAGTGATCAATTCTTCGACTTGCTTAAAACTGTAGATGTCATCATTACCTTTTCCTCCTTTTCTGTTACTGGCAAAATACCCTATTTTGGTATCTTCATTAAGTACAAAGGTAAAGTCATCTTTAGAACTGTTTACAGGCTTACCTACATTAAAAGCATTTGAGAAACCGGATTCGTTGGGTACAGCAACAAAAATATCAAGCCCACCCAAACCTACATGCCCATCACTAGAAAAATATAACCTACCACTATCACTTATATAAGGAAAAGTTTCTCTGCCTTCTGTATTAATATGATTTCCTAAATTTTTGGGCTCGCCATATGTTCCGTCTCCAAATACATCTACCACAAACAAATCAGATTGTCCCAAAGTACCTGGCATATCACTGGCGAAATAAAGCTTGGTGCCATCTGCACTTAGCGAAGGGTGAGACACAGAATAATCATCACTAGAAAAAGGCAGCTCTACGATATCGGTCCATATTCCGTTTTTAAGGGTTGCTTTATATAGCTTTAATAGTACAATACCTCTTTTATTGGCACCTAATTTGTTGTTGGTATAATTGTTTCGCGAAAAATATACAGTTTTTCCGTCTTTACTAAAACTGGTTGACGATTCATGAAATTTGGTGTTGATTTTACCTTTTAACTTAACAGGTTCTTCCAGGGTAATTTGATCTTCTTTGATATTTGATGAATAGATATCTAAGAAAGGCATTTTATTCCATTTATGAAGTTTAGAGTCTTTAGTGCTTTTACCTCGTGAAGAAGCAAAAACGATTTGATTTTTATTATTGAAACTTGGTGCGTACTCAGAGTTTTTTGAATTAATGGTAAGTGTGAATACATCGAATTTACCCGATTGCATTTCTATGAAATCCAAGTAGTTTCTTTTTTCTATAAAAGATTTAGCACGTTTATCATTTCCTGTGATAGTATAGAATTGATCCATAATATCATCAGCTTCCTTATAACGCTCTACGCTTTTTAAGCTTTGCGCATATCTAAATAAATATTCTGGATCTAAATCCTGAGAATAGGTTTGTATTAGTTTTTCATACCACTCTACAGAGTCTTCAAGATCTCCTGTGAAATAAAATGAATCGGCTAGTTTGGCATATAGATTTTGGGAAGAATATCCTTGCTGTGCTACATCCAGATAGATTGCTCTGGCATCTATATAAGCAAATGCCGTAAAACTTTGATCCGCTTTAGTTATACGCTTATCCTGATCTTGAGAAAAAAGTTGCGACGATAATAAGAGAATAAATATCCAGAAAGAAATGAAACTTCTTTTTATAAAAATTAAATCAAAAAATAATGCGTGATTTTTCAAACGATCCCAGAATTTAATATTAAAAACTTGTTTTCACGGGGTATTTTGAAAACATACTGGAACTAAATTTAAGAAAAATTTAATTAAAAATTCAATTCAACTTCTTTATTTTAATAACTACTTTTTGTAGGAAAGTGTTAATAAAACAGGGATGTATGTAATAATTCTATGATCTGTTGTTTTCTTGTTTAATATTCATCTACCTTTGCATTAAAATCGATCATATGGCTCATAAAGCTGGCTTTGTAAATATTATAGGTAACCCCAATGTAGGCAAATCTACATTGATGAATGCCTTTATTGGAGAGAAGTTATCTATTATTACTTCTAAAGCACAAACCACAAGACATCGTATTTTGGGAATTGTAAATGGTGATGATTTTCAGGTGATTCTGTCAGACACTCCCGGGATTATAAAACCCGCATATGAACTTCAGGAATCCATGATGGATTTTGTTAAATCTGCTTTTGAAGATGCAGATGTGTTGATATATATGATAGAGATTGGTGAAAAAGATTTGAAGGATGAAGCTTTTTTTGATAAAATAACAAATGCTACTATTCCTGTACTTCTACTCATCAATAAAATAGACCAGTCTAATCAGGAAAAATTAGAAGAACAGGTTCAGTTTTGGAGTCAAAAAGTACCCAATGCAGAAATATATCCGGTATCTGCTTTAGAGAATTTTAATATACAAGAAGTTTTTGGTAGGATAGTTGAATTATTACCAGATTCGCCACCTTTTTATCCAAAAGATCAGTTAACAGATAAACCAGAACGCTTTTTTGTAAATGAAGCCATTCGCGAAAAAATATTAGTACATTATAAAAAAGAAATTCCTTATTCTGTAGAAGTAGAGACAGAAGAATTTGTAGAGGATGATACTATTATTAGAATTCGTTCGGTGATTATGGTAGAACGCGATTCTCAAAAAGGAATCATTATAGGTCATAAAGGATCTGCTTTAAAAAGGGTAGGTACCGAAGCACGTAAAGAACTGGAAAAGTTTTTCGGAAAAAAGATACATATAGAACTGTATGTAAAAATTAATAAAAATTGGCGTAGTAATGAACGTCAATTAAAACGATTTGGATATAACAACTGATTCGTAATCCTTGCAATATCACTTTATGTATTGCTTTTTAAGACTTCTTTGTCATTTGCGAGAAGGTTTTTGTTAAAACTATGTATTGATTAATGTTTATAATTTATCCTTAACATAACACTAAGGATATATGTGTTGTTAACATTTGAGGTTTTAATCACACAAAACAAGATCAATAATGAAAATTTTTAACAAAACTATCCTGATTTCCGCAGTTGTATTAGGCCTTTTTAGCGCATGTGACCCTGATGATTACCACGGAGGCGGAAACACAGGTACATTAGCATTCAAAAAAATTGGTGGCTTTGTCAATGGGACTGGAGATGAAGGATTTGCAGAGATTTCTGCTTTTGATCCACAAACGGGTAAGCTTTTTGTAGTAAACCCAAAAGAATCAGAACTTTCGGTTTGGGATATATCAGATCCAGGTGTACCCGTACAGGGGGTAGATATATCTTTGATCGGTACCCCAAACAGTGTAGCCGTAAACAACGGGATGGTAGCTGTGGCTTTAGAAAATGCAGCAAATAAACAAGCTAATGGAACTATTGCGATTTATAACTCAGATTCGCAGGAACTGCTATATACTTATCCGGCAGGTGCATTACCAGATATGGTAACTTTTAGTCCTAATGGAAAATATATTGTAGCAGCAAATGAAGGTGAACCTAATGATTTATATACCGATGACCCAGAAGGATCAATAACGATTATAGAGGTAGCTACCGGGCAGGTCTCGGATGTACGTTTTACAGCTTTTAATAGCCAGGCTATTGGTAATGACTTTCGGGTTTTTGGACCAGGAGCATCTCTGGCACAAGATGTAGAACCAGAGTATGTTGCCATTTCGCATGACTCAAAGACAGCTTATGTTACACTACAAGAAAATAATGGATTGGCAATTGTTAATCTAGAGACTAAGACAATTACTGATATCATCGGACTGGGAGTAAAAAATTATAGGTTAACCAATAATCAAATAGATGCTAGCGATAAAGATGATATTGTAGGGAATTTTCAAAATTGGCCAGTCTTAGGGTTTTATCACCCAGATGCTATTACATACACTAAGATTAGAGGAGGGCAATATTTAATAACGGCAAACGAAGGAGATGCCAGAGATTATGATGGCTTTTCTGAAGAAGATAGAGTAAAAAACCTTACCCTGGACCCTGATACTTTTCCCGATGCAGCTACTTTACAATTAGACGAGAATTTGGGAAGGCTTAAAATTACTACTGCAAATGGAGATATTGATGGTGATGGAGATTATGATAGGATTTATGCTTATGGCGCAAGGTCATTTACCATATGGTCTACATCTGGAGCAGTTATTTATGACAGTGGAGATCAAATAGGAAAAACAATTTTTGATTTAGATCCAAGTGCTTTTAATAGTAACGAAGGAAGTGCAGCTGATAAAAGGTCTGATGATAAAGGAGCAGAACCAGAAGCAGTAGAAACGCTTAAGGTGGGTAACAAGACACTACTTTTTGTAGGATTAGAGAGAACAGGAGGCGTTTTGGTGTATGATATATCTAATCCGTCTAGCCCAAAGTTTTTAGAATGGTTGAGAGATGAGACAGATATTTCTCCGGAAGGATTGATTGTAGTCGAAGCAAAAGATAGCCCAACAGGAAACGACCTGATTATAGTAACTAATGAAGTGTCTAATACAGTTGCTATTTATGAAATACATAAAAAGAATTAAATTGATACAGAAAGAAGAATTCTTGTCATATTGTTGGTGGTAGCTAAATAACGTTGTTTTTTTCACTAATAACAATAAAAACTTTGTTGTTTTACAGTAACCAACTTGACCACAATACGTGGTATATTTGACTAAGTAATTATTTCACTGACTGACTATCAATTATGAAAAGTTCCATCGGCCTGAAACATTGGCCTTTGGGCTTTTTATTTTTACTTTCTTTTGTGTTGTTAATCTAATCAAAACATTTATAGTATTGCTAAAATAAAAAGTCTAATTTTGCACAAAATTTAGAAAAGATAGCAATGAGTGGTATAGTGGCAATTGTAGGAAGACCTAATGTTGGAAAATCAACATTCTTTAATCGGTTAATTCAAAGAAGAGAGGCTATTGTAGATGCTGTTAGCGGGGTAACCCGTGATAGACATTATGGAAAGAGTGATTGGAATGGAGTAGAGTTCTCATTGATTGATACTGGTGGTTATGTTGTAGGGAGTGATGATGTTTTTGAAACCGAAATCGATAAGCAGGTAGAATTGGCTATCGATGAAGCCGATGCTATTATTTTTATGGTTGATGTAGAATCAGGGATAACTGGGATGGATCAGGATGTCGCCAATCTACTTCGTAGGGTAGATAAGCCTGTTTTTTTGGTCGTAAATAAGGTGGATAATGGACAGAGAGCTACAAATGCAGTAGAATTTTATAATTTAGGTCTTGGCGAGTATTATACTATTGCCAGTATTAACGGAAGTGGTACAGGAGAACTTCTAGACGAATTGGTAAAAGTACTGCCCGAAAAAGATGAAGATGAACCTAGTGAGTTACCTCGATTTGCAGTTGTAGGAAGACCTAATGCTGGTAAGTCCTCTTTTATTAATGCGTTAATAGGAGAAGACCGGTATATTGTAACAGATATTGCAGGGACCACACGAGATGCAATCGATACCAAGTACAATCGTTTTGGATTCGAGTTTAACCTGGTAGATACTGCAGGAATACGACGTAAATCTAAAGTAAAAGAAGATCTTGAGTTTTACTCTGTTATGCGATCTGTTCGGGCAATAGAACATAGTGATGTTTGTTTAATAGTTTTGGATGCAACCAGAGGTTTTGACGGACAAGTGCAAAATATTTTTTGGTTAGCCGAGCGTAATCGTAAAGGGATTGTAATCCTGGTTAATAAATGGGATCTTGTAGAAAATAAAGAAAGTAATACCTTAAAAGATTTTGAGAAATATATACGTAGAGAAATAGAACCGTTTACAGATGTTCCTATTGTATTTATTTCGGCTTTAACAAAGCAACGTATATTTAAAGCTATCGAAACCGCAGTAGAAGTATATAAAAACAGATCTAAAAAAATTAAAACCAGCGAGCTTAATGATGTTTTACTACCAATAATTGAGCATAACCCGCCACCTGCCTATAAAGGTAAGTATGTGAAGATAAAATACATCACACAGTTGCCAACACCGCAACCGCAATTTGCGTTTTTCTGTAATTTACCACAATATATCAGAGATCCATACAAACGATTTCTCGAAAACCAGCTTCGTAAAGAGTTTGATTTTCATGGTGTGCCAGTTTCGGTATATTTAAGGAAAAAGTAGAGGTATACTACATCATATTAGATTGGTATTATAAGGTTTGCAAAGGTTTCATTATCTATAACCCTTTTTAAAAAGTTACAATCTTTCACAGGATAGTTACGAAATATGTAAACTTTTTTTAGGACGAGACAACATTGATGCCACTAGCGAGACGCTAGCGGGAGCGAGGGAAGACAGCACGGTTATACAAATTGTCTAGTAGATCTTTATAATTGTTATAGTGATGTCAAATCTTTTGAAAAGTTAACAGACATAAAAGAGGAGATAAATTTTTATAGCGAAAAAAATAACAACCCTTATATGAATTCTGTATTAAAGGAAATTGAAAAGAATCATAATAATTGTGAAGTAGAAAATGAACTGGATGAAGAAAATTTGAATAAGTAAAATAATTTTAAATGAAAAAAATACTAGAAAAACGAACTGCTACTATTCGTAGTTTTGAATTAGTTCCTATATTAAATTCGGAATCTAATTTTGTTTATCAATATGACAAAAAGAGTTTTGCAATTCAAAGGTTACAGGACATTAGAAGAAAATATATTATTTCAAAGGAAAACGAAGAACTAGAAGAAGATAATCTTTTATTATGGATTAAGGGATATGAAATAACTGAGAAAGAAGAGCTAGAAGGGTATTTAGGAAATTTCTGTATTGTTTCTTTGGTAGAATCTAAAGAAGGTTTTTCATTTAAAGCAGAAAAAATTAAAAAGCCTCTTTCGAATCATCCTCAAAAGAAAAGAAAGAACAATTTACACCCTAATTGGGGTCACCCAATTCTAAGAAAAATTAGAAAGCAACATTTCTTTTATGGAGAATCAGAGGCAAGGCTTCAACTTAATAAACTTTTAAATGAATACCCAAAATCGGCAATACCTGCTGGAAACAGACTGTATATTTTTGTTTGGAATAGAGAATACTTGGAGGGGGGATCAAAACCTTTTAAAAAATTCATTTTTGAAGTTGTTGAGAAAGAGAATGGAAAGTATATTATTGATTATTGGGAAAACCCAGTTCAAGCAAAACTTATTCGTTACAAATTTATTGAATATAACTTTAGTACTTTTGATTAAATATACAACTACCAATGCCATAGTAGTATAGCATATCTATGAAAACTACTCAAACTATATATTATCAGATAAATTTTCAGTTAATTAAAAGTTCAATAAAACGATGGGACTATATAAAGGAACTCATTTAACTATAAAATTTGAAGAAGAGAATAACAGATTTGTCCAAACTTGGTATAATTCTCCAAATTCAATAGAGATCTTTAAAAAGGAAATGCTTGCTTATATTTCGTTTTATGAAAAATTCCGTCCTTCGCAGACATTATGGCTTCAACAATCATTTTCTCTTGATTTAGATTATGATACTCAATTATGGATAGAAAGGCATATCAATAAACCAGGTAAAAGATATGGTAATAAAAAAATTGCTATTGTAGCTGGTGAAGATGTATTGTCCTATTCAACTGTAATTGGAACTTTTGAGGAAACACAATCATGTCTTTCACCTAGACATTTTGCAACTGAAGAAGAAGCAAGATTTTGGCTAGACGAATTATCACCAACAGTTTACAATGATTCCAAAATCAAAATCTCTTTTAAAGGAGTTGATAACAAAGGTAGTTCTATATTTAAAGTAGAATGCCCTTCTAAAAATATTACAGATGTCATCAAATCTTTTAAAACATTGTTTGAAGAAAATGAATTCATTCGATCCAATATGGAAAAATACTCATTACTTACCAAAAGAGAAAAACAAATTTTGACACTTTATGCTAAAGGGCAAAAGCATCAAGAAATAGCAAATTCACTTTATATCTCATTATTTACAGTAAGAACTCATTGGAAGAACGTCAAACGTAAATTAGAGATTAAATCGTTCTCTGAGGTAATCAAATATTTTATTGCTTTTAATCCAAGGTGAAAAAATACTCACATCTGGGTATTTTAATTATTTGATATCCAATTTACCTTTATAAAAGTTTAATAAAACATTAAATTAAATAGATATGGGAAAATGTGATGAAGCTAAAAATAGAGGTGTAGAAAAAATTAGTAAAGGATTTGATGTCTTGATAGAAGGTGCTGCACTTAATATTGCAGAGTTAAAAAAAAGAAAACTTAATCCAGAAAAACATTATGATACTAGTTTAAAGAAAGACTTTAATTGGGTAAAGTATCTTGAAGATTTAGGTTCAGAAAAAGCGAAAGCCATTTTAGATTTTATTAATTACATTCAAAATGAATGTTATGAAGCACATGAGGCTGTTCTTCAAGTTGCAACGGATAAAGCAATTGTGTATTACACTAATGGACTGTCAGAAGTTTTACCAAAACACTTTACTCATATTGATGTTCGTAAAATTTTAGAAGGAAAACCTCTTGGTGGGGACAACAGTATTTTTAATGAAGTCAAAAGAGAAGTATATAAAGTTGTTGGTTGGGGAGAAAACAATGATCTTCGAAAAACATTTGATGATCCTGTTGATACAGCTAAAAAGGTAACAAATGATATTTTCAAAGCAGCTGGAATACCTATAAGATTATAAAGATACGTAGTTTAATAAACCGATATGATTACCAGTAATTATGCAGCATCTATGTTGTATGTCATTTAAGAAAAATGGAACTGAAAGAAGAACTTATAAAATCTTTTCACGAGCAGTTTGCTCAAAATCAGAATCACCATCAGAAATTATTCTTTCAGATACTTTCTGTAATTGTAACTGTAGCTGTTGGATATAGTTATGTTTATACAATGGGTGGAGAAATCCCGAATACGGATTCTAAGCCATCGATTTTTCTTTTATCACTTGCTCTAATTATCTCAACAATCGTTTTAGGATTAAGTTTAGTACTTCTTTCAAATATGGCTTATGGTTTTAGGAGAGACCAGTTTGTAAATAACCGAATAAGAAAACAGGCAAAATTAATTTATAATCAAAACGAATCAGAAGATATATTTCCAAAATCTTATGATCTAGCTTGGAGTTTCAACAGAAAACAAAGAAACTATTCCGAGAGGTTGAAAAAAATGCCTTTACCAATAAAACTAACTTATGGTATTTGGATTTGGATTTTAAAAAGACTTTCGTGGATGCCAAATTTTCACAATTCATTATTTTTTATGCTTGCATTAATTCAGATTCTATTATTGGCAAGTTACATATTCAATCCATTTGACAATATTCAACTATTCAATTCTAGTATGCCTATTGATTGGACATTCATAGGAACTATAATTGTCTGGCTAATTCTGACAGGGCTTGTTTTGAGGTCGCGATCTGTTTTTTATAAAAAATTAAAAATATTGTTTAACTAAACTATGACTAAGAAAAAGAAATATAATATTGAGACACTTAAGAATTTAGCTGAAATTTTTGCTTTTTGCTTTGCAGGACTTTATTTTATATATCAAATGGGAAATACTTTAGATACTACTTCTATGGGAATAGAAGTGGAAACATTAAGAACTCATAAAGCAGATACGACTGACTATCTTATTCTTAATGTAAAATTAAACAATGGACCTGTTGCTCTCGTTCGATTAGAAAATATAATAGCTGAAGTTTATGAACTTCCGAATAGTAATAAAATTGATTCATTTACTTTTAAAGGAACCGATAAAAAGAAGCCTAAATGTAAAAATGAATTATACAAAATAGCCGCTGAGGAGTCTACTCAATTCTCTGATGTCACAAGTGTTCACTCTGAAAAAGCTTATAGAATTGAAGTTTTAATTGAAGGCAAAAGAAGGAAGTTTTTTTTCTTAAAAAACACAAGATTTCAAGCAACATCAATATCTGTTCCTTATATAAAAGACGAGTCAGAAGATATTAAAAATAACATTTAGAGTTCAATAAAGCGATAAAAAATTAAAACCATCTTATACAAGGGAAAAGTTATGTTTAGAGTTTTGTTATTTAAAATTTAACCGAATAAGAAAATAATGATATATGAATACAATCAATCTAATCAAGGAATTAAACAAATGTATATGGTTTTCATTTGCATTGTTTTTACTTTTTTGTTGTGGTGATTTATCAAGGCGAAATGATCCTCCACCTCCACCATGCCAAACCGCTGCCACATGTGCAAGCCTTTACAGTTATTCTAATCCAGACAAATGCGGAAACAATAAATTTTCTGATAGAATGATAAGGATTAAAAATAACTCTAAAGATAGTATTGTACATTTTGTAATAGAATATCACAAAGAGGTTTGGGACCAAGGTTGGCGAATAAGTAGTACATTTATTAATTCAGATCAAATTGCTTTGAGGCCTAATGATCATTACGACTTAGGTTGTGAATATGATGGAATGTATCGCCCTGGAGAAGATAATAAGTGGATTAAAAATGTTTGGAAATTGATAAGACCTTGTTTTGCGTCAGATACACTGTGTACAGTTCGAAATAATCCAAAAAGTTCTAAATTTCCTAGAATTAATTGCATTTACGACAATTGTGACAAAGACAACTCTTATTGTTTTTCTCTAAACAGTTGTTCGTTGGCTGGTGGAGATTGGTTCGGTAATGAACTATATAATCTATATGAAAAATTAAAGAGTGCAAATTTGGGAAGAGACGCTATTGCTCTTAAAGAATTAGCACCAAAACTATTTAATAATTGTAGAAAGGATGTATTCAATATTAATAGTAGAAAATTTGAAATACAAGGGGAAACTTGTAACTTAGGAATCCCTATTAATAAGAATTCTATCAAGAATATTTGGCTTAGGCTTCCTCCTACTATAAATGGTGACATTAGGACTGGATGCGATGTAGAGCTTACATTTGAAACTCTTGACACTAGCTTTCATACTCCAATGCTTTTATATGAAGTTATTAATGAAGATGGAACAACAGAGGTAATTAATGAACTCATTGAAGAAATTGTATTAACTAAAAATAATTTATATGTACAAGGGGAAAGCTTAATGTGTTTGTCAATCAGATATTGTAAAGGCGACTAATAGAAAAGTCCAACAAACCATTAAAATAGACTATAAATTGACATTTGATATTGGCAATTTAATATTAGGATTATCTGCAGGTTTTCTTGCTTGGGTTACTTGGAATTCCAATAACAAAAACTCTAAAAGAGATCGACTTGTTCATATTGCAAACAAGCGTCAAGAATGGATAAATGATTTACGTAACTGCGTTTCAGAACTTTTAGGAATTTGTTCAACTGTAATAGAGAAAAATGTTAAAGATGAAGAAGATTTTTTTTATAAGTATTACTTTTTGATATCAAAGATTCGTTTACTGTTAAATCCACAGGAACAAAAAACAAAGCTATTAGAAGAAGAACTTGATAAGTTAATAGATGTTGAAAATAGGGAAGTAGATTTTCAGTTTTACGAGCAAATGGAAAATGTTCGAAAAATAGTTAACGAAATTTTAAAGGAGGAATGGAACCGAATTAAGGTTGGACTTGGCGGAAAAGAATATTCTAAATTGAAAAAAGCTAATTATAAATAAACGATGATTGAAACGCTATTTGATTTAATTGCAGAGATGATTAAAAGCAATAAAAGGTTATCAGTAATACTTGCAATTCTGATTCTACTTTTATTTGCAGGATATTTAATTTACACTAAAGTTCAATAAAACGATAATTTTTCCTTTATCACTTTGGTTTTATAAAAGGTGAATTAGCGATACTACTAAAAAAAGATGGAGAATGTTACTAACCATTGTATTTCTGTCACAGTGGCAGGAGAGTCTTATAAATCGACCGGTTTTCAGAACCGTACACCGATGAATCAATTAAAGGGTTTTAGATACTGAAAACTCATTTTACTTTTACACTTTTGATTATCAAATTTTTGCCAAATCATTTATTTAAATTAATAGGCTCTACAAGGATAATCAGGAAGGTATACAGAGCAGGGTTTTGTGTGCTTTTATTCCCTTTTGTGCACCAGATATTTTATAAAACCCCTGTATACTAGGGGTAAAGACCAGACCTCACAGGTTTTTAAAACCTGTGAGGTCTAGATTAATTTTAGATTACTGGTTTTAATGCGGTTGTCATTTTATGGTCATTTTTGTTATGTACTAAACGGGTTCATAGTATACTTTGTGTAGAAATTAGTGCAATTGCACTAGATGTTTTTCAGGGGATTTTAGGCCAAAAATTTACCGAAATCATAATTTTTTGGGTTAAAATTTAGCTAGAAAAAAGGGTGTTTTTTTGCTCCGTTTTTTTGATATTTTTGATGTAAAAATGTGCTTTTTTTAGTGTTTTTGAGCACTATTTTTGGTCGTCTAGAGCAAAAAAAACGGCATCTAAGGTCAAAAAAAATCGCTTCTTAGGTGAGTTTTGGCGTTTTTTGGGCAAAAAAATACTCTCTGGCACCAAAAAGTGCCAGAGAGTATCTTTATAAATTATAGCTATACACTAGGTGTTTAGATGTTCTTTTTTTCTGAATTGAAACATAGGGCTTAATGTGATATTCGAACGATCATGAATTTTAATTCGTTTAATAAATGCCATAGTCACCTCTTTTAAGGTAGTCGTCACTCTTATATCCTTATTTATCACCAAAGCATTCCCCGTATTCTTTTTGGCTACTAATTTAAAACTTACTGACATATTCATCCTATTTTAAACATTCATTTCATCAGTAATGAATCAAGTTTTATTCCAAAAACAAAAGATGATATGACAAACCTGCTAAAAAACAGTTTAATACTTGATTATCAACAGTATGACTAGTGGTGTCAAAATGACAATTAAATAACTTACTATTATTGACATAATGACAATAAATTAACATTTTTATTGTATGTCTTTCATTAAAAATTGATTTTGTATAGAGGATTGTTTGTTAAGATAGTTAGTATAAATAACATAAGAATAGACGGGTGGTTACCAGCTTCCTCCGGCACCACCACCGCCGAATCCGCCACCACCAAAACCTCCGCCGAATCCACCACTGGAGCCTCCGCCAAAACTTCCACGCCCCATGTTGCTTAGGATGATTGCATCCAGAAGACTGCTTCCTGATCGATTTCCCCGATTTCCTTTTCCACCATTTCTATGATTGCTTTTAGAAAAAGCGCTAATAATGATGATAAAAGCTATACCCAAAATGATTAATTCTGTTATAGGAAGTTCTTTTTTGTTTTTTCTCGAACCTTTAAAAGTACCATCAAGTACCTGAAAAATTGCAGTAGTACCTTTGTCTAAACCAGCATAAAAATTACCTCTTTTAAATTCTGGAGTTATAATCTGATCAATAATAGTTTTTGAGGTGAAATCTGTGAGTTTTTCTTCTACACCATACCCTGTGGCGATCCATATTTTCCTATCATTTTTGGCTACCAGAATAAAAACGCCATTATCTTCTTTACGTTGTCCAATTCCCCATTTGTGAGCCCATTCTGCTGCGTATAAACCAATATTTTCACCTTGCAGAGTATTAATAGTAGCTACTACGATTTGTGTTGAAGTAGTGTCAGAATATCGAATTAGTTTTTCTTGAAGGTGTTTTGACTCAGAAGCTGTAAGCATATCAGCTTCGTCATAAATGGCCGTTTGTAATTTAGGTTTTGGCGGAATTTCTCTTTGCGCACATGTAGTATTGAAAGATAGGAGGGGTATTCCTAGAAACAATAAGAGCAGTATGAATGGTTTGATAGTATTCATTTATCCTTTAGAAATTTCGTCAGAGAGTTCATTAATATCGGTATGATCCCAGGGGAAGTATTTCTGTAATTGCTCTCCGGCAAGAAGAACCCCGTCAATTAACCCTTGAGTGAAATCTCCTTTTTTAAACTGTTCTAGTATAGCGTCTTTTGTACTTTCCCAAAAATCATCTTCTACGACATCATTAATGCCTTTATCTCCAAAAATAGCAAAACTACGGTCTTCTACAGCAACATAAATAAGTACCCCGTTGCGTTGAATGGTATTGTCCATTTTTAACCAATGAAACACCTCGGCAGCTCTTTCTAAAATTTCTATTTCAGTATGTTTTTCAAGATGCACACGAATTTCTCCAGATGTTGTTTTTTCAGCATCTCTAATTGCAGCAACAACGTGTTGCTCTTGGTCATGAGTAAGAAAATCTTCTACCTTAGACATTATTTAAAATTAAAATCGACATCTGGTGCTTTTTCTGCTCCTCTATCCGCTTCAAATCGTGCCATTTCTTCTAGGCTCCCGAAAATGCTTAAAACGATGTTGTTAGGGAATTTTCTCATGAATTTTGTATAATCGCCTACAGCTTCATTGTACCTGTTGCGCTCTACATTAATTCTGTTTTCAGTTCCTTCTAGTTGGGTTTGCAGGTTAAGAAAATTCTGATTTGCTTTTAGGTCTGGATACCGTTCTACAGTAACTAATAATTTTGATAAGGCAGAGGTTAGACCTCCTTGTGCCTGTTGAAACTGAGCTATTTGGTCTGGTGTAATATTACTGGGGTCAATATTTATGGCAGTTGCTTTGGCCCTAGCTTCGATTACTTCTTTTAAAGTATTACGTTCAAAATCTGCAGCTCCCTGAACAGTTTTAACTAAGTTGCCAATAAGATCACTACGTCTTTGGTAAGCACTTTCCACATTAGACCACGCTGTTTTTGCATCTTCTTGCAGTGTAACGGCAGTGTTATAACGACTTCCAAAAAAGAAATACAGAACTGCAATAATTCCTACAATTACTAGTACTGGTACTAAAAGTTTTTTCATAACTTAAATATAATAAGATGATTTTTTATAATTGTTCCTTGATTTTAAGCAATTGCCCTTTGATAGCTTCTAGTTTTCTTATGATATCAAAACTGTCTAAGGCTTCTTGTTTTTGCTCTTTAAGGTGAATTTTAGCACCTTCGAGAGTAAATCCGCGTTCTTTCACCAGGTGATAAATTAACTCGAGATTTTTAATGTCTTCAGGGGTGAATTTTCGATTACCTTTAGCATTCTTTTTAGGTTTTATAACATCAAACTCTTTTTCCCAAAATCGAATTAATGAGGTATTTACATCAAAGGCATCAGCGACTTCACCGATACTGTAATACATTTTTTTTGGTAAGTCTACATACATATTTATTCTTTTTGTTGTGTAAAACTTCCGTCATCTTCAAAAATGAGCTTACTTTCAGGAAAATCCTCTGCTGTTAGTGATTTGATTTCCTGTAATGCTCCTTTTTTCTCATCTATAAATGGATATACTTCATCTATTTGCTTGGCAGAGTGCAGTTTCCCTTTAATAAAATTACCATCGGTATCAATATCGATTTCGGCAATAGGAGCATATCCTTTAATACCACTTAAATTAAATCGGGAGTAGGTGCAAAAGTTGCCCAAGCTATAGGCTATAAATTTGTTTTTATATACTTCAAAAGCTCTTGATACATGTGGGCCGTGCCCTATAATGATATCTGCACCAGCATCGATCATAGTATGCGCAAAACGATAAACATCACCGCGATCTTCACCATAAAAACGTTCTGTTTTTCTGGGAACATGAGTATATTTAAGGCCTTCTGCCCCTCCATGAAAAGAAACAATCACGATATCTACCTTTTGTTTAAGTTCGGTTACGATTTTTTTAGCATTGGTTAAGTTATGAATTTTTATGCAATCTTTGTTAGGGGCAAAAGCACAAAATCCATACGTAATGCCATCTCTTTCAAAAATTGTAGAAGGTTGAGCAAATACTCCTGCATAAGCAATGTTGTGCTTTTCGAGAGTTTTAGAAGTGTTTTTAATTCCGATTTCACCAAAATCACCAATGTGATTATTAGCAATACTCATTACATCAAACCCAGTTTCTTCGAGGTATTTTCCAAAATATTCTGGTGATCTAAAGGAATAACATTTTGATGGGTCAGAACAACGTTTAGCATTCTCTCCTTCATTAGTAAGTGTACCTTCTAAATTACCAAAAAGTATGTCTGCCTGGTTAAGTATGGCATTAACATCATCAAAAGGGCCTTTGCCTTCGGGAGGTAAATAGCTGTCATTAGGGAAATCGGTTCCCATCATGATATCACCAACAGCCATGATTTTGATATGCTTTGGCTTTGCTAATTTTTGTTGGGTGTTTTGGGTGATGACGTACATCGAATCCAATACTTCTTTTGAATATTTTTGAGCTTGTATTGAAGAACAGCAACCAAAAACGAAGACAATAAAAAGAAGTTTGCGCATTGATGTTTAATCTAAAGTTTCATTAATTAAATTAGAGGCTTTCAGCATTTCACTAAATTCTTCAGAAGTTAAACTTCCGTAGTAAAAATTACGAGGATTGATACGTTCACCATCTTTAAAAATTTCATAGTGCAGATGAGGTGCTACCGATCTTCCTGTACTTCCTACATAGCCAATTATATCTCCACGATTTACTTTCTGACCCTTCTCTACATTGTATTTACTTAGGTGGGCATATAAACTCACATAATTAAAACCATGATCAATACGAATATGCTTTCCATATCCAGAAGAATTAGCATCTGCGCGGGTTACTACACCATTACCCGATGCATAAACCGGCGTTCCTGTATTAGCCGAAAAATCCATTCCGTAATGAAATTTTCGCGCTTTGGTAAAAGGATCACTTCTCCATCCGTAACCAGAAGCCATACGTTTTAAATCTGAGTTTTGTATAGGTTGTATAGCAGGGATTGTAGCTAGTAATTCTTCTTTTTTCTCTGCCAATGATGCAATTTCATCAAGAGATTTTGATTGAACCACAATCTGTTTCGTCAATTTGTCGATACGCTCACTGCTTTCAATAATAATATCAGAATTGTCAAAACCTTCTAAGTTTTTATACCGATTTACACCTCCAAACCCAGCATTGCGTAATTCTTCAGGAATAGGATTGGCCCCAAAATAAAGACGATAAATGTTGTCGTCACGTTCTGCGATTTCTTTTAGAATATCTTCATCTCGCTTCAATCTTTGATTCATTAAATCATACTGAAGCTGCATATTCTCTAGTTCTCTTTTATATGCTTTTTCTTTGGGAGTCTCTAATTGAGGGATGTTAAGATAAATAAGAAGAAGGATAAAACCGGCTAAAAAAGAGCTAACAACTCCTAATGCCACTATACCAAATTTACGACCTTTCTTTTGCTCAATTCTACGATAAGAAAGCGTCTCACTATCATAGTAATATTTAACCTTTGACATAATCTAAAATATGCTATTTTTGCAGGATATCAACCAATATGTGGTTTATAAAAAACCAAGACATCGCAACAAATATAACAAATTGTTGCAAAGTCCAGAAAAAACTGACAAATATCGATTTAGAATCTTTTTTTTAAAACAACGCAAAATAACGATCGCGATTGTATTAAATGTTTTATTTCGAAAAAATAGTAATACATAGAATTCATGAAATCCCAAGAAATACGAAATCAATTTTTAGAGTTTTTTAAATCCAAAAAACATAGCATCGTGCCTTCTGCGCCAATGGTAATTAAAGATGATCCTACTTTAATGTTTACTAATGCCGGGATGAACCAGTTTAAAGAATTCTTTTTAGGTAATGGTATTCCAAAAAGTAATCGAATAACAGATACTCAAAAATGTTTGCGTGTAAGTGGTAAACATAATGACCTGGAAGAAGTGGGTATGGATACTTATCACCATACCATGTTTGAAATGCTTGGGAATTGGAGTTTTGGAGATTACTTTAAAAAAGAAGCAATCCAATGGGCTTGGGAATTATTAACAGAAGTATATGGTATAGATAAAGACATGCTTTATGTTTCTGTTTTTGAAGGTGCCAAAGATGAAAATCTGGATATGGATCAGGAAGCTTATGATCTTTGGACAGCTATTGTTCCCGAAGATCGTATCATTATGGGAAATAAGAAAGATAATTTCTGGGAAATGGGAGATCAGGGACCTTGCGGCCCTTGTTCTGAGATTCATGTAGATATTCGTTCTGATGAGGAAAAAGCTAAAACTCCTGGCCGGGACCTGGTAAATATGGATCATCCACAAGTGGTAGAGATCTGGAACCTGGTTTTTATGCAGTATAACCGAAAAGCAGATGGATCACTAGAGAAGTTGCCCGCACAGCATGTAGATACCGGGATGGGTTTCGAACGTTTATGTATGGTACTACAAGGGGCGAAATCAAATTATGATACTGATGTTTTTACACCTTTACTTCGAGAAATTGAAACGATCACCAATTCTACATACGATAAAAATAGTTTACCAACTAATGCTGATGGAAAAGTAAGTGTTGCAATTCGTGTTATTGCTGATCATGTAAGAGCTGTTTCATTTTCTATTGCAGATGGCCAACTACCTAGTAATACAGGAGCAGGATATGTGATACGAAGAATTTTACGTAGAGCTATTCGATATGGGTTTACTTTTCTGGATACCAAAGAGCCTTTTATCTATAAGCTGGTAGAAACACTTAGCAAACAAATGAGTAAAGCTTTCCCAGAATTGAAAGCTCAGAAAAACTTAATCACTAATGTAATTAAAGAAGAAGAACAATCTTTTTTAAGAACATTAGATCAGGGATTAGTATTGCTAGAAAATGTGATCAAAAATACCAATGGAAATATAATCTCTGGAGAGAAAGCTTTTGAGTTGTATGATACTTTTGGTTTTCCGATTGATTTAACAGCTTTAATTTTAAGTGAGCAGGGATATGAATTAGATGAAAAAGCTTTTGAAATAGAGCTTCAGAAACAAAAAGATAGATCCAGAGCAGCATCACAAGTAACTGCAGGAGATTGGAAAATATTACTAGATGATACTACTACAGAAAATTTTATTGGATATGATCATCTTAAAACCAATGTAAAAGTAACCCGTTATCGCAAAGTAAATAGTAAGAAAGATGGAGAACTGTATCAGTTAGTATTTGATAAAACACCCTTTTACCCCGAAGGAGGAGGACAGGTTGGAGATAAAGGATATCTAGAGGTGCCTAATGGAGATGTGGTATATATCATAGATACCAAGAAAGAAAATAATCTGATCATTCATTTTACTAAAAACTTACCTAAGCATATAGACGAGACTTTGACTGCTGTGGTAGATGAAAAACAACGTTCTAGATCTGCTTGTAACCATACGGCAACACATTTGATGCACCAGGCATTGCGTGCCATTTTGGGTACACATGTAGAACAAAAAGGATCGATGGTTCATAGTGGTAATTTACGTTTTGACTTCTCTCATTTTGCTAAAATGACTACCGAAGAATTAAAAGAAGTCGAGTATTTTGTAAATGCGAGAATTCGAGAACAGCTCCCGCTAGAAGAGCAACGCAATATTTCTTATGATCAGGCAATAGCAGAAGGAGCAATAGCACTGTTTGGAGAAAAATATGGAGACACCGTAAGAACCATACGATTTGGAGAATCTATGGAGCTTTGTGGGGGTACTCATGTAAAAAATACCAGTAGCATATGGCACTTTAAAATTGTATCAGAAAGTGCAATTGCAGCAGGAATTCGTAGAATTGAAGCAATTACCGGGGATGCAGCAAAAGAATTTTTTACAACTCAATCTGAAGCGTATGGAGAAGTAAAAGCAGCTCTTAAAACAAACGATCCTCTAAAAACTATTGTATCATTACAAGAAGAAAACTCAAGTCTGAAAAAACAGATAGAAGCGCTTCTAAAGGATAAGGCTAAAAACCTAAAAGGAGATCTTAAATCAGAATTCGAAGATGTAAATGGTGTTAAATTTTTGGCCAAAAAAGTAGATTTAGATGCAGCCGGAATTAAAGATTTGTCTTTCGAATTAGGAGGTGAACTTGAAAATGTTGTAATGCTATTCGGATCAGATCAGAAAGGAAAAGCCCTGTTGTCATGTTATATTTCTAAAAATCTGGTAGAAGAGAAACAGTTGAATGCCGGGCAGATGGTTCGCGAACTTGGCAAGTATATCCAAGGTGGTGGCGGTGGACAACCATTTTTTGCTACTGCAGGAGGGAAGAATCCCGCAGGTATAGAAGAAGCATTAGAAAATGCAAAACAATATTTGAAATAATCTTAAATTATAAAACTCTCCCTCTTCCGCATAAAGGAAGGGGTTGGAGTAAAGAGACTTATGAACCTACAAACCAAAATAACGCTACAGTCTCAAGAACCAAAAGTTGATTATAACTCAGAACTTTTATTGTTAGGTTCATGTTTTGCAGAAAACATAGGAGAGAAATTCGAATACTTTAAGTTCAGGAATAAGATCAATCCATTTGGAATATTATTTCATCCTAAAGCCATAGAAACATTTTTGTGGATGGCTACTCAAGGAGAACGATATACCGATACCGATTTGTTTTATATCAATGAACAATGGCATTGTTTTGATGCACACTCCTCTTTAAGTAATGCTGATCAAAATGTAGTATTGTCTAATTTAAATACTGCATTAACGACTACAAGAAAGCATATTAAATCTGCGACACATGTTTTTATCACTTTAGGAACCGCTTGGGTGTATCGATTAAAATCTCTGGATATGGTGGTGGCGAATTGTCATAAAATTCCGCAAAGAGAGTTTGAAAAAGAATTATTATCTGTAGATGAGATCAATCAATGCCTTCAGAATTGTATACATCTAATTAGAGGTATTAACCCATCAGCAGAAATTGTATTTACCGTTTCTCCGGTACGGCATAGTAAAGATGGGTTTGTAGAAAACAATAGAAGTAAGTCCCATTTAATCACATCGGTACATCAAACTATGAGTAGCAATAAAAATCTAAGTTATTTTCCCTCTTATGAAATTATGATGGATGAACTTAGGGATTATAGGTTTTACAATGTAGATATGATTCACCCTAATGCGTTGGCGATAGATTATATTTGGGAACGTTTTTCTGAAGTTTGGATTTCTGAAAAAACTGCCCAGACTATGCATAGAGTTGAAGAAATTAAAAAAGGAATGATGCATAGGCCGTTTAACCCAAAAAGTAAGCGGCACTTAGAATTTTTAGAAAGACTAGAGTCAAAAAAGTATCAACTTTATCAGGAATTCCCTCATATGATTTGGGGAGAATAATTATGTATGAATTCTATGATTAAAATAAAAAAGGTGACAGTAGTAAATACAGCCACCTTTTTTGCTTTTATAGTGTATTGTTTAATTATTAGGGATAAACAGAGGAGATAAAGTAACGGTTGCATTACCTCGAGCACCTATATGATTAGTATAAGTTTTGTTTTTTTGAATGGTGTACAAAGAGTCTACATAATCATCGTTATTAGTATACCATTCATCTGGCATTGCCTGTAATATAGCTCCTGCTACCTGCCCAAGTACATTTACCCACGGCTGTCCAGAAACCGTACCAACAATTTGAAAAATACCATCAACAATAATGGTAACCAATTGCTTGAAATTGTAGTTATCGTCTTTTTCGAATAATTGAATATTTGCTGCCTGGTATTTATAATCGTCCCAAAAAAGCATGATCTGGTTAGGGTAATATGTGGTACCTTCATAATCTAGATAATACATAGGTATGATCTTTACTTCAGCTTCATTGCTGGTGTTTTTTATTCCAGAAGTAATAGCATAAACTTCTGCAGCGCCACTAATCCAGGGCTCCTCATCGTTTTGTAATCGTATTTTATCTAATTTGGTAGTTTCAAGTCCCGAATTGACTTTTGAAGAAGGGCTTAAGTCCATTTTAGCAGATCCAAAACGATTATTTTGTAATCCAGCAGTTCGTAATTGTTTGTTCATATAATCTACTTCTGCTTTTAAGGTTTCATAACCTTTGGTTTCTATGACAAGTACGGGTACATTGGGAACATTTTTAACGTCTAGAAAAACGGTTTCTCCATCGAGTGTATACGCTTCAATTTTTGTCCATGATTTTTCATCACCTTCGGGAGCAAATGATATTAATAGATCATTATAATGAACCGATTTATTATCAGGTTTTTGTAACCATAATTCTGGTATTTCTATATCATCAGGTATCTTGTTAGATTGTAGCTGGTTATCTGCTTTATCTACTATCTTTTTTAAGGATTGATAGGATTCTTGATCCGATAATAAGGCGGCGTTTTCTTTTAATACTTTAGATAACTTGATCCCCGGTGTTCGATCTTTGGCTAATGTCTCTACAATATTAGTGTTAAACTCTGTGTTTGTTAGTAAATCAATTAGGTCAAATGCGATTTTCTTTTTGTCTATTCTATTCTTGTTTTGAACGACATTAGTTTCGTTAACGACTACTTCTTCTGTTTCACAATTAAATAATAACAAGGAAACGAGAACTACATTTAAAAGTAAAAATGATTTTTTCATAATTTTAATATACCTAAGTTAGTTTTGTCTTTTAAAATTAGGAAAATGATATTTTATTATGCTGATTTTTAATGTATTAAATACTCAAAAGAAATGTGGTTAGACCATAAAAATTGACAAGTGATTTTTTGTTTTTTATATATTTATTATGCATGCATATTAAATCATGTTTTGTAATTAAGTGACTGATAGTAAGTTTTTTAGTGTTTTTTTAGTCTTTTTGGTCAAGAATTTTAGAAACACACACACTTTTATAGAGGCAAATTAAATATTCTAGAAGCCATAATTTTTGAAGAAATTATTTAAAAAGAGAAATAAGTATTCTATACCGTAAATTCTGAATTGGCCACAGTATCAATACCGCTACTAATTAGATGTTTAATATTAGGTCTTTTGGATTGTAAGTTTTTAAGATGTTCTAATACTTGCGAAGCAAATATTGAATCTCTATCATAAACTAATTCATAAATTTCTAAAGAGAGTAACCAATCGCTAGGGTGGTCTTTCTCTAAAATTTCGAATACGGCCTCCAATGAAAACGTGGTATTTTTTCCCTCTCTAATATTTTTAACAGATAAGTATAAAGAATGGAGATCTTTTTCTTTTTCAGAATATGTTCTTTGTGCAGTAACCGAAGAAGGGTTATGAGTTACTAAATCAAATGAGTTATCATCTGCTGGGCCAGAGAAAGCAGATACGATTTCTTTTCCGACGGCCAAATCAAAAGTACCCCATTCTGGTTTAAAAAGATATTCGTCTTTATATGTAATAGTACACTCGCTAAACTGGATTAAAATCAATTCACCTTTTATGTTTCTTATCCCGGTAATATTGGTTCCGGCAACAGTAATCCCACTTTCGAATTCGAATTCTATATACTCTCCATCATAAAAATTATAAGCTTTCAGGTCTCTTGGAGACATGTTTTCTATAGCAAGATTGATACCTTTTAATTTTCCAAGAGGAGATCTAAGTCCATTCGGGTGAGCCTCTATGCCATGACCAATAAGCTCTTTTTCTCTAAAAGAAAGTGCTGTTGGGCCACTAGTTTCAAAATAAATAACTTCGTTATCCTCATTTTTTATCATTCGGGTAAATACTCCCGAGACTTGTAGACCAGTACTTAGCTCTATAGTACCTAAATTTTCTGATTCGATTAATTTTGCAAGCCCTCTGTGTCCCCCCTTTCTTAATGCCATAGTATCTGCAAATTCTTCTAATACCTGACATAAATAAGCAAAATCTGGGGTCACAAAGAGTTGAGGTTGTGGTTTGGTGATGTCAAAATCCTGAAAAGCAGCATCGGGAGAGTATGGCAGTTTTTTTACATTGTTAGTCATACACCATTCGCTTTCTCCAATCGAGGAAAGCAATCCTGCACCATAGATTCTAGGCTCATCTACTGTACCAATTAGGCCATATTCAACCGTCCACCAATGCAGGTTGCGTATCAAAGCCATTTCTGAAGGATTTTCTTTTTGATTTTGTAACGCTTCTATTTTTCTTTCTGCTTCTTCTATCTCTTTTGGATTTGTACCGTATGCTTCTTTTAGAATAGACAGTGTACGCACAGCTTCATACATATCATAATCTTTTTTAGAAGAGATTGCTTTGCAACCAATTTTTCCGAAACGCCGTAGGTACTCTGCATAATCAGGATTAGCAATGATAGGAGCATGCCCCGCTGCTTCATGAATTATATCGGGAGCAGGGGTGTATTCAATATTTTCTAATTGCCTGATTTCTGATGCGATAACAAGAATATTATATGCCTGAAACTCCATAAATGCATTAGGAGGGATAAACCCATCTACAGCTACGGCCGCCCAACCAATTTCTTTTAAAATTCGATTCATTCCATACATACTTGGAATCTTATCGATCGAAATTCCTGTCTTTTTAAGGCCATTTAGGTAAGAATTATGAGCAACTTTACTAAGAGAAGTGGTGTTTTTGCGCATAACATACCTCCAAACGGCTTGATTTATCGGCGTATACTCTTCATAATTTTGAGGTTTTATGAATTGTTTTAAATGTGCGGGAAGCCTATCAATTAGAGGGTTAGATACAATATTTAGAGACATATATAGAAATTAATTTTTGATCAAGACAATTTAATTGGAAAATTAATAGTTTTATTTTGATATTGAAGTATTCTTAAATAGTTAAATTTGTTTTATCAATTAAAAAAATAAACGGTTGTGAGAATTAAGCTGATAGTATTAGGATTATTATTAAGTGCGTTAGGGATTAATGCCCAGATTTCTAATGAAGGAAGACCTACAAGTTGGAGTTTGCAAAACAAAAAAAGCATAGTTCCTATGCTTATGAAGAGTTTTGACTTGGCTAAAATCAAAGCTGAAGATACCAAGAATGATTTAGATAAATCAAGACCGTGGAGGTTTGGTTACGAACTTAAAGTAAACCTTGGACTTAAAAATTCGGGAGTATGGGACGAATTACCCAATGGAGATAGAATATGGCGTGTTAATATTATATCAAAAGGAGCTAAGACATTAAATTTTATTTTTGATACCTATAAGATACCTAGAGGAGCTACCGTATATCTTTATAATAATGATAGATCCGATCTTTTAGGAGCATATACAAATATTTTTAATAGACCAGATGAAATGCTAGGTACATGGATGATCGAAGGAGATAATGTGTGGATAGAATATTTTGAACCTGCTTCTGTTGCTGGTAAAGGGCAATTAAGTATTGCTAAAGTAATTCATGGGTATCGCTCGATTACAGATACTCAAATTCAGCAAAAAATAGACGAATCAGGAGATTGTAATCAAGATGTGGATTGTCCTGTTGGAGAAGATTTTGACGAACTAAAAGATAGATTGAAACATGCTGTAGCTTTTGTGATTATGGATGGTTTTGTTTGTACAGGAACATTAATTAATAATACGAAAAATGATAAAGCTCCATATTTCTTGACAGCTAATCATTGTAATGCGGGTAGTGAATCTACCTGGGCATTTCGTTTTAATTGGATTAGCCCTAATCCTTCTTGCGCAACCACTACAGGTAGTACAGATGCAACAGTAAACCAAACAACGAGTGGAGCTACTAGATTAGCTGCAAATGCAGAATCTGATTTTAAACTGTTGAATTTAGATGGAGGCTTAGATGAGTCCTGGGATTTAGAATGGGCCGGTTGGGATAGAAGAGATGTTGCAGCAAGTTTTGTAGTTGGGATTCATCATCCCAGTGGAGATATAATGAAGGTATGTAGAGAAAATACAGCACTATTACAAATAAAAACTAGCATTCAAGGGTTAACAGCCCCTGTTGATTCCTGGCAAGTAACAGATTGGGACCTTGGAGTTACAGAAGGAGGATCTTCTGGTTCTGCTCTTTTTAATCCAGATGGTAGAATAGTAGGACAACTTGCAGGAGGAGGAGCGGCTTGTTCGGGAACAAATGATAATGATCTTTCAGATTTTTATGGTAGGTTTAATGTTTCGTGGAGTTTTGGTAATGCAGATTCTAACAGGCTTTCTAACTGGTTAGATCCCGATAATACAGGAAGAGAAACATTAAATATGCTTTCTCAAGAAAATGGAGGAACCCCGCCACCTCCACCGCCACCACCGCCAATCGATCCAGAGCCTGAAGAAGAAAAAGTGTTAGCAGTTTCTTTTAACGCGTCAGAAGCTGTTATTAATATTACTAATACAGTAGAAGGAAAATTAGAATATTATCTTTATAATATTTCAGGAATGGTTGTAGGTTCTGGGAAATTGTCTGATGAAAAAGGACAAATTGATATGTCGGATAAATCAACTGGGATGTATTTTATTTATGTTAAAAATACATCCGATGGTACTTCTTTTACTAAAAAAGTAATTGTAAGTAAGCAATTCTAGAAATAGAACAACAAGATATAAAGAGTTATTCTTTGGATCTTACCCCAAAGAATAACTCTTTTTTATTGCTATCTTTTAAAATTAGAGTATCTTCTTTCTGGATTCTGGTTTTAACTTCAATAAGGGTTTTAAAAAACTCTTTTTCTATTGCTGCATTTTTTTCACAATACATTTTTGTTGCAATAGGAAAACTAAAAGAAATAGTTTTGTCCTTTTTAGTATACTTAGACGAAAATGTATTGCAGCCAGAATGCCCATAAGCAGAGTTTTGTTCTTCATCAAAAGTGATATGTAACTTCCTTTTAGAAATATCTTTTCCGTTAAGCCGAGTAATAGAAAAAGTTGTTTTTTTAGTAACCTGATTTTCTTTTTCCTGATTTTTAACTGCCGCATTATTTTTGTTTGCGTAACTATTTGTATTTGAAAAAGCCACAAAAAACAAAATGATTAGTAAAGATTTCATAAGTCTAGATTCTTTTTACTGTTAATATAGTATTAGTTATAACATAAAATCACCATAATCATTGTTTTTGATCGCAAAAATATGGGTTATATGAGATTAAAATTTATTTTTGAGTGGAAAACAAAATACCTGCCATGAAATGAGTATAGTTATGGTTTTTAATACCGGCTTCACTTTATTAGTTGAGTCTGTTGAAAAATGATTACTATGTAAATTTTATCTGACCAATAAAAATGATAAATCGAAACAGATGAGACCCGAAAGCAGAAAACAAGAAATTATAAATGCAGCAGCTATTCTTTTTAAAGAAAAAGGGTATAGTGCTGTGACTATGAGAGATTTGGCAAAAGCTATGGGGATTAAAGCGGCAAGCTTGTATAATCATATTCAGTCAAAACAAGAAATATTGTCTACTATCATAATTGGACTTGCAGAAGAATTTACAGTTGGGATGAATAAAATTGTGAACTCTGATGAAAATACAATCCAAAAGCTGGAAAATATTATTGACCTACATATAGATGTCACATTACGAAACGCAGATGGCCTGGCCTCGCTTAATAATGATTGGATGCATCTTGAAGAGGACAATTTGCAATATTTTGAAAAAATGCGCCAAGAATATGAAGATAATTTTAGAAATATAGTAAAGAAAGGATTAGAGAAAGGAGAAATTAAACCCTATAATATAGAAATTATGGTATTTTCTACACTCTCTACTTTAAGAACATTGTATTTATGGTACCCCGAACAAAAAGAAATTGATTCTGATATCTTAAAACGAGATATGATATCAGTATTGCTAAAAGGAGTAGCATGACCTGTATTTTGGGGTAGTCACAAAATTAACAGATAATTATTTGTGTATCAAACTAACAATTGTTAGTTTTGTTTAGCTATAACTATATAGTTAAATTATGATATGACTGATTTTTATTCTATTCGCGTTTCTGAATTAACTAAAGAAACTAAGGATTGTACATCTATTACTTTTGATATACCAGAAGAACTTAGAAGTACATTTTTGTTTAAGCAAGGCCAGCATCTTACTCTAAAAACATCTATTAATGATGAAGAAGTAAGACGCTCATATTCTTTATGTTCAAGTCCTATTGAAAATAAATGGCAGGTGGCAGTTAAACGAATTGATCAGGGATTGTTCTCTAACTTTGCAAATGATGTACTTAAAGAAGGAGATGTTCTGGAAGTAATGCCTCCTATGGGAAACTTTTTTGTTGAAGTAGCTCCTTCAAAAGCCAAAAATTATATTGTTTTTGCTGCAGGAAGCGGTATTACACCTATATTATCTATACTAAAAACTCATCTTGCGTCTGAGCCAGAAAGTACTTTCAAGCTCTTTTACTTGAATCGGAATGCGAAATCCATTATCTTTAAAGAAGAGATAGAGGCACTTAGAAACAAGTATTTTGGCAGAGTAGAGATATTTTACTTTTTAACAAAAGAACATCGGGATATACCATTACTTAATGGAAGATTTACAGAGGAAAAGATACAAGAACTTACTAATAAAATAATTGATGTATCCAGTGTAGATGAATGCTTTATCTGCGGTCCCGAAGAAATGATCTTTTTGATTAGAGACAGATTGGTCAATGCTGGATTATCAAAAGATAAAATTCATTATGAACTTTTCTTTTCAGGTGTTTCTGAAGAAGATAAGAAAAAAGCAGCAGAAGTAGTTGATCATAAATTTGATGGAACCAAAGTTACCATTATAGATGGCGGAAAAGAATTTCACTTTGCCATGGATGATGAATATGATAATATATTAGACGGAGCGTTGGCTTCTGGTGCAGACCTGCCTTTTGCTTGTAAAGGTGGAGTGTGCAGTACTTGTAAGTGCAAGGTTGTTGAAGGAGCAGTAGAGATGAAGATAAACTACGCATTAGAAGAAGATGAGGTTGCAAAAGGCCTTGTCTTGTCTTGTCAGGCTGTTCCTACTACAGAAAAAGTAGTAGTTGATTTTGATGTATAAAACTCTAGGATTATGAGCGAAAAAGAAATAAAAAACCATGGGGCTGAGCATAGCCTAAGTCTAGAAGAAATCTTTGAGCAGAGAATTGCCAGAGATGAAAAGATCGAACCTAAAGATTGGATGCCAGAAAAATACCGAAAAACTCATATTCGGCAAATTTCTCAGCACGCACATTCCGAAATTGTTGGAATGCTACCAGAAGGAAACTGGATAACCCGTGCACCCTCTCTAAGACGTAAAGTAGCTTTGTTAGCTAAAGTTCAGGATGAGGCAGGACATGGATTATACTTATATAGTGCATGTGAGACTTTAGGGATTTCTAGAGAAGAACTATACGAGCAATTGCATACCGGTAAAGCAAAATATTCAAGTATATTTAATTATCCGACAGTTACCTGGGCAGATATGGGAGCAATTGGCTGGCTGGTAGATGGCGCGGCAATTATTAATCAAGTACCACTATGTAGTACTTCTTATGGACCCTATGCCAGAGCTATGATTAGAGTATGTAAAGAAGAGAGCTTTCATCAGCGTCAAGGATATGAAATCATGATTACGTTGGCAAATGGTAGCCCAGAGCAAAAAGAAATGGCTCAAGATGCATTAAATAGATGGTGGTGGCCATCGTTAATGATGTTTGGACCTACTGATGCAGAATCGGTGCATACTGCCCAATCAATGAAGTGGAAATTAAAAAGAAAAACTAATGATGAATTACGTCAGCAGTTTATTGATCAAACAGTTCCACAAGCAGAATTAATTGGACTTACTATTCCTGATCCAGACTTAAAATGGAATGAAGAAAAAAAAGGATACGATTTTGGGAAAATAGATTGGGACGAATTCTGGCAAGTAGTAAAAGGTCATGGCCCTTGTAACAAAGAACGTATGACAGCTAGAGTTAATGCTTGGGAAAAAGGAGAATGGGTAAGGAATGCAGCAATGGCATATGCCAAAAAACAAGAAGATAAAAAGCTTAAAAAAGCAATATAATAATTCTGAATTCAGAATTTAAAATTCATAAGTATGAAAAATAACTGGCCACTTTGGGAAGTGTTTGTAAGAAGTAAAAATGGTTTAGAACATCGTCATTTTGGTAGTATTCATGCAGCCGATGCAGAAATGGCTTTAGAAAATGCCAGAGATGTGTATACCCGTAGAAATGAAGGAGTGAGTATATGGGTAGTAGAGTCTAAACATATCACAGCATCAAACCCCGAAAACAGCGGAGAATTATTCGAGCCCGCTCAGGATAAGATATATAGACACCCTACATTTTATACATTACCAGATGAAGTAAAGCATATGTGATGTTTACAATGGTAGAAATTACAATTCCTATGAATACGGAAACTTTACTATTTTGAAATTAAAGTGATTTAAATAAGATACCCATCATTACGGGAAGTATTATGAAATAAGCCATAATGATTAGGCTAATACCAACCGATATGGTCAATGGCGAATTCCATCTGACAATTAAAAAACAATAAAAAAAGAACAGATGAAAAACGAAAATAAAATACAATATATCTACGGTATAGCAGATAATGCTTTGATCCTTGGTCAGCGATTATCAGAGTTATGTGGCCATGGGCCAAACCTGGAAACAGATATCGCAATGACCAATATGGCATTGGATTTATTAGGCCAGACGCGAAGTTATTATCAATACGTGGCTCAGCTCTCTGGAGATGGAAAAACCGAAGATGATATTGCTTTTTTGAGAATAGAAAGACAGTACAAAAATGTACTGCTTGTCGAACAACCCAACAGACATTTTGGGTATGTGATTACAAGACAGTTTTTCTATGACGCTTTTCACCTATTATTGTTAGAAGAACTGCAAAATAGTAATGATGAAACAGTAGCGGCCATTGCAAAAAAAGCGATTAAAGAAGTAAGCTATCATCAAAGATTTTCTTCAGACTGGATAAAAAGATTGGGAGATGGTACAGAAGAAAGTCATCAAAAAGTTCAGGAAGCAGTTGATGATCTGTGGAAGTATACAGATGAACTATTTCATATGACAGATGATGATAAGATTGCTGTAGAAAATGGAGTTGGAGTTAATACTTATGATTTGCGAGAAAAATACGACCAAAGGATTAGAGAAGTATTTGAAGAAGCTACGATCACCATACCAGAAACTAAATGGTTTCAGAAAGGCGGTAAACAAGGTATTCATAGCGAGCATATGGGATACTTGCTTTCAGATTTGCAATATATGCAACGTACCTATCCTAATATGAAATGGTAAAATAATACAGAATACCGAACATTTAATATTGAATGATAAAGAGAAATAAAACTTCAACCTTGGATATTAAATGTTTGATATTCCATATTTATTATGACAATAGAACTTGAGCAACATATAGACCCGAAACTGATTCCAATTTTGGAAAAAGTCCATGATCCCGAAATTCCGGTATTGTCTATTATGGATATGGGGGTGGTTCGGTCTGCTCAAATGGTCAACAATATAGCCCAGATTGCAATAACCCCTACATATAGTGGTTGCCCTGCAATGGATGTGATAGGAGATGATATCATTAATGCTTTTGCAAAAGAAAATATAGAAGCCAAAGTTTCCTTGGTCTTATCGCCAGCATGGACCACCGATTGGATTACACCAAAAGGTAGGGAAGCACTAGAAAAATACGGGATTGCTGCCCCATTAAATGAGAAAGCTGATAAAGAAGCATTACTTGGAGGTAAAAAAATAGTAAAATGTACCCAATGTGGTTCGACAAACACAAAAATGATAAGCCAGTTTGGTTCAACAGCATGTAAAGCACTGTTTCAATGTAATGATTGCTTAGAACCTTTTGATTATTTTAAGTGCCTTAAGTAAAATAGCTTAAAGTAAAATAATAAAGTCATTAAAAACTATATAACTCAAAATTCAAAATAGAGAACAAAATATGCCTTCAATCGAATTGCACATTGAAAATGGAGTAGCGAGAATAACGCTAAATCGCCCGGATACTTTTAATAGTTTCAATAGAAAAATGGCCTTGTTGCTACAAAAAACATTAGATGAGTGTACTACTAATGATGAAATAAGAGCTATTATGCTTATCGGAAACGGAAAAGCATTTTGCGCAGGACAGGACCTTAAAGAAGTAACTTCTCCCGAATTGAACCCTGGTTTCAGAAAAATATTAGAAGAACATTATAATCCAATAATCAGTCGCATTAGAACTATCGAAAAACCTATTGTGGCAGCTGTAAATGGGGTTGCTGCAGGAGCAGGAGCCAATATAGCTTTGGCATGTGATATTGTAGTAGCTTCTGAGGTGGCAAGCTTTATCCAGGCATTTAGTAAGATAGGGTTGGTTCCTGATAGTGCAGGGACCTTTTTTCTACCCAGATTAATTGGTTTTCAAAAAGCTTCTGCTTTAATGATGTTAGGAGATAAAGTAAGCGCAAAAGAAGCAGAGCAATTAGGGATGATATATAAAGTGTTTGAAACAGAAACTTTTGAAGAAGAGGTAACTAAGTTGGTTTCAAAATTAGCTCAAATGCCAACCAAAGCTTTAGGATTGACCAAAAGATTACTAAATCAGTCATTAGTAAATACGCTCGATGAGCAATTGGCAATAGAATCGGATTTACAGATAGCATCTGCAGAAAGCGAGGATTATGCAGAAGGCGTAAATGCATTTATTGAAAAAAGGAAACCCGTATTTAAAGGTAAATAAATAGAAATATTCAATAACGAATAAAAGGATATCGAATACTAAAGTTTTAGGTGTGAAAAACTATAAATACGATTTAGAAGAAAGATTGATTCAATTTTCAATTGATGTTATTCTAGTTTTTGGAAAATCAGAAGATAATTTTGCTTCTCAACATTTATCTAAACAATTAATACGTTATTCAACTTCTGCTGCATTAAATTATGGCGAAGCTCAAAGTGCTGAATCACCGAAGGATTTCCTTCATAAAATGAAAATATGCTTAAAAGAATTAAGAGAATCACTTGTGAATTTGAAAATTCAAAAAGGAACGAATTAGGTTATAGATAGTGATAAGTTAGAATTAATTATAAAAGAAAATAATGAACTCATAGCGATTTTCGTATCTAGTATTCGAAGATCGCAAAATAAAAATAAGTAATGAATGCTAATAGACTTACTGAAAATAAGCATTTCGGTATTCAATATTTAACATTCGATATTCGATATTAATTATGATTGTTGGAGTAATAGGATCAGGAACAATGGGAAGTGGTATCGCTCAGGTAGCTGCTACTTCTGGTTGCAAAGTAAAAGTATTCGATACAAAGCAAGAAGCGCTAGATAGAAGTAAACAATCTTTAGAAAAAATTCTTTCTCGCTTGATTGAAAAAGGAAGAATTGATCAAACAGAGAAAACACGTATTCAAGGTAATATTTCTTATGTAAATTCTTTAAAAGACCTTAAAGATGTAAATCTCACTATCGAAGCTATTATAGAGAATCTGGATATTAAAAAGAAAGTGTTTTCAGAACTGGAAACCTATGTACCCGAAGATACAATTATTGCATCTAATACTTCCTCTTTATCTATAGCATCTATAGCATCTTCATTACAAAAACCAGAGCGATGTATAGGGATTCATTTTTTTAACCCTGCTCCGTTAATGAAATTAGTTGAGGTGATTCCTGCAGTACAAACATCAACTCAGATTACTGATAAGGTGGTAGAGATCATTAGGGGTTGGAAAAAAGTAGTAGCCTTAGCAAAAGATACTCCAGGATTTATTGTAAATCGTGTAGCACGACCATTTTATGGAGAATCGTTACGTATTTATGAAGAAGGTCTGGCTGATATTGCTACTATAGATTGGAGCTTAAAAACTTTGGGAGGATTTAGAATGGGCCCTTTTGAATTAATGGATTTTATAGGAAACGATATCAATTATACGGTTACAGAAACTGTATTTAAAGCATTTTACTATGATCCCCGATACAAACCTTCTTTTACACAAAAAAGGTTGTCTGAAGCCGGGTATTTAGGAAGAAAATCTGGGAAAGGATATTATGATTATAGTGATACTGCGGTAAAAGATACGCCCAAAGAAGATAAAGAACTGGCAGCGTATATTTTTAATAGAGTATTGGTCATGCTAATTAATGAAGCAGCGGATGCATTGTTTTGGAATATAGCTTCGGCAGAAGATATTGATAATGCAATGACCAAGGGCGTAAATTATCCAAAAGGGCTGTTAGCCTGGGCAGATGAAAAGGGAATTGACTGGTGTGTTACTATGCTGGATAATCTTTATAATGAATACCATGAAGATCGATATCGATGTAGTCCGCTATTAAGAAAAATGATAAAAGAAAAAAAGAGTTTTTTTTCAATGGTTTGAGGTCTGAGAAATTAGGTGTTAGTAACTAAATATGGATTCTAAATATAATTTTAAGTTCGAAAATTTGACGGTCTATGTTAAAGCTATGGAATTTGGAGAAATGGTGAATACATTGACAAAAAAGTTTCCAAAAGAAGAGAGGTTTGAATTGAGTTCTCAGTTTAAAAGAGCAGCAGACTCAATAGCTTTAAATATAGCCGAAGGCTCTTCGGGAACTGATCCTCAGTTTTATAACTATTTGGGAAATGCTTGGCATAGCGCACATGAGTGTGTTTCATGTAGTTCTAAAGCTAGGTTAAGAAAGTACATAACTTTTGTAGAAGATGAAGAAAATCGAAGAATATTGACCGAACTTTCTAAAATGATTACAACATTGAGAAATAGAATTTCAGAAAGAATAAAGAATAAGAATTTAAAATGATGAAAAACCTCAAACCTATTCCCTCAAACTTCATACCTGAGCAGATGCTTAGGCAAGATGCCTTTAGTCAATGGTTAGGTATCGAAATTATCGAAGTAGAAAAAGGAAGATGTAAAGTAGGGATGACGATTAGAAAAGAAATGCTTAATAGCATGAGCAAAGCCCACGGAGGAATATCCTATAGCTTAGCGGATACAGCTTTTGGTTTTTCTGCAAATACCCATGGCAAATATGCGGTATCTATAGAAACTTCGATCAATCATATCGAGGCATTAGAAGAAGGGGATTATTTAACAGCAGAAGCTACAGTTGATATTACCAAAACCAAAGTAGGCTTCAATATTGTAGAAGTTAAAAGAGGTGATGATATAGTAGCACTGTTTAAAGGAGTAGTATATAGAACCAGTAAAGACTGGGAAGAATAAATAGAAAACCGTAAAATGATAAATATAAAAGTGGTTCAGATATATGAGATTACACTTTAGAATTTATGATTTAACATTTAAAATTTAAACTTTTGAAAGAAGCATATATAATAGACGGAGTTCGTACTCCAATAGGAAGTTATAAAGGAACATTATCAGCAGTAAGAACTGATGATTTAGGCGCTTTAGTAATAGAAAAACTAGTAGCAAATAATCCAAGTATTCCAAAAGATGCTTATGATGATGTTATTATGGGGTGTGCTAATCAGGCTGGTGAAGATAATCGTAATGTAGCCAGAATGGCTGCATTATTAGCAGGGCTACCTTTTACTGTTCCCGGAGAAACGGTAAATCGTTTATGCAGCTCGGGATTATCTGCAATAATTCATGCCAATAGAGCAATCAAAGCGGGAGACGGTGATCTATTTATTTCGGGTGGAGTAGAAAATATGACACGTGGCCCATATGTGATTGCAAAACCATCATCTGCCTTTGGTAATGACTCCAAAATGTATGATTCTAGTTTTGGATGGCGATTTGTAAATCAAAAAATGCATGACCTATACGGTACAGATGGTATGGGAAATACAGCAGAGAACCTAGTCGAGAAATATAATATATCCAGAGAAGATCAGGATGCATTTGCGTATTGGAGCCAGATGAAAGCGACCAATGCTCAGAAATCGGGGAGATTAGCTAAAGAAATTACTACAGTCGAAATCCCACAGCGTAAAAAAGATCCCATCCTGTTTTCTGATGATGAGTTTGTAAAACCAACAACTACCAAAGAGATATTAGCAAAATTACGTCCAGCTTTCAAAAAAGAAGGTAGCGTAACAGCAGGAAACTCTTCGGGATTAAATGATGGAGCAGCGGCTACCATTATTGCATCAGAAGATGCGGTTAAAAAATACAATCTAAAACCACTAGCTAGAATAGTAAGCTCTGCAGTGGTAGGAGTAGAACCTAGGATTATGGGTATAGGACCTGTTCAGGCTTCTAATAAAGCTCTGGAAAAAGCTGGGATTACGATGGATGATATAGATGTCATTGAGCTTAATGAAGCCTTTGCTTCACAAGCATTAGCGTGTATACGAGAATGGGGGTTGGCAGATGATGACCCAAGAATAAATCCTAACGGTGGGTCTATTGCCATAGGGCATCCATTAGGAGTAACGGGTACCAGGATCGCATATTCTGCGGCTTTAGAGTTACAACAACAAAATAAACGATATGCGCTAATCACAATGTGTGTGGGAGTAGGGCAAGGATACGCTTGTGTAATCGAAAATACAAATGTCTGATTTATGAAAAAACTAGAAAGCTACATAAACGGAAAATGGACTTCAGGCTCTGGTGATGGAATTGTAATGCACGATGCCATTACAGGTGAAGTTATTGGAACATCTACAACCGAAGGGTTAGATGTTCCCGAAGTGTTACAATACGGTAGAACAAAAGGAGGAGAAATCCTTCGGAAAATGACTTTTCAGCAACGTGGTAATATGCTTAAAAAATTGGCATTATATCTTACCAAACGCAAAGAAGAGTTTTATGAACTAAGTTATCGTACAGGAGCAACCCGAGTAGATAGCTGGATCGATATTGAAGGAGGTTTTGGTAATCTTTTTGCCAATGCTTCTTTGCGAAAACTATTTCCTAATCAGCCCTATCATGTAGAAGGAGACCCCATAGACTTGTCTAAAGGAGGACGGTTTATGGCACATCATATTTTGGTACCCAAAAGAGGAGTCGCTGTACATATCAACGCTTTTAATTTTCCTATTTGGGGAATGTTGGAAAAATGTGCAGTTAACTGGATGGCAGGAGTACCTGCAGTGGTACTGCCCGCTCCACAAACCGCATACTTAACAGAAGCGGTAGTACGGGTAATCATAGATTCGGGGATACTCCCCGAAGGAGCATTACAGTTACTCAGCGGGATGACCAAAACGATTCTGGATACTGTACAATCTCAGGATGTCGTAACATTTACAGGTTCTGCCCATACAGGAAGAATACTTAAAGCACATCCAAGGCTTATAGAAGAATCTGTACCTTTTACTATGGAGGCAGATTCATTAAACGCTTCTATATTAGGGAAAGACGCTACGCCAGGGACACCAGAATTTGATTTATTTGTCAAAGAAGTTCGAAAAGAAATGACTGTGAAATGTGGCCAAAAATGTACTGCAATTCGTAGAATTATTGTGCCTTCAGAATTGGTTGAAGATGTACAAATCGCATTAGGGCAACAGCTAGATAAAGTTACTGTAGGAGATCCAAGATTGAAAGAAGTACGAATGGGAGCTCTGGCAAGTAAGCAGCAAGTAGAAAGTTTTAAGAATAATATCTCAGAAATAGCTAAAACGGCTCAGATCGTATATGGTGATTTAGATAAACTTGAAACTGTTGGAGCCGATGCTCAAAAAGGAGCATTTGTAAGCCCGATTTTGATGCGAGAAGATAATCCATTCAAAAATACAAATGCACATACGATTGAAGCATTCGGCCCGGTAGCCACTATTATGCCCTATGATACGCTGGAAGATGCTATTACCTTATCCCAGATGGGTAAAGGATCATTAGTGTCCTCTATATTTACCTATGACGATAAAATTGCCAAAGATTATATCGTAGGTGCAGCTTCTCATCATGGTCGCATTTTAGTCGGCAATCGAGAAAATGCGAAACAAAGTACGGGTCATGGTTCTCCATTGCCATTGCTTACTCATGGAGGCCCTGGACGTGCTGGGGGTGGTGAAGAAATGGGAGGAATGAGAGGAATTAAGCACTTTATGCAACGTTGTGCAATACAGGGAACACCGACCACACTTACAGAAGTAACCGGTATTTATCAGGCAAATTCAGCATATAAAGAATCAGAAAACCATCCGTTCTCATATCATTGGGAAGATATAGAACCAGGAATGTCGCTAAAAACCCATAAACGTACAGTAACCGATACAGATATCATTGGTTTTGCAAACCTTACCTGGGATCATTTCTATGCGCATACCGACATCACATCTTTAGACGGGAGCATTTTTGAAAAACGAACGGCACATGGATATTTTATCCTGGCAGCCGCAGCGGGATTATTTGTATATCCAAATAAAGGCCCGGTAGCAGCTAATTACGGACTAGAAGAATGTAGATTCTTAAGACCAATCTATCATAATGATACGGTATATGTTAGACTAACCTGTAAACAAAAAGTAGATCGAGATGTTGCAAGTGCAGAACATCCTAGTGGTATTGTAAAATGGTTTGTAGAAGTATTTGATACAGAAGATGAGTTGGTAGCTATTGCCACCATTTTAACCATGGTACAGAAAAAGCAAACCTCTCTTGTAGAAATGACTGAAGAAAAAATTCAGGAATGCTTACGTAAACTATCTGCAGATACCAAACCTAAATGGGGAATAATGACTCCACAGCATATGATAGAACATCTGGAGTATACCTATAAAATTGCTTCAGGAGAAATTCAGGATTTTGAAATTGCAACACCAGAGAAGATTTTGGATAAAGTACATAATAGCTTATATAATTATGAACCTTTTCCTAAAAATACAGACTTTCCACTACTTAAAAAAGGAGAGTTAGAAGATTTAAAATATCCTGATATAGAAACAGCCATAACAAAGTTGAATGAAGCTAGAGAAGCATATAAAACATATTTTAAGGAAAACCCGGATGCACTATTAAAAAATATTGTTTTCGGAGAATTAAACAAATATGAATGGTATCTGTTAGAAAGAAAACATTTAAATCATCATTTTGATCAATTTGATCTTTTAGGCTAAATAGTTTAGAAAATAAAATATAAGCCTCACAGGTTTTCAAAACCTGTGAGGTTTTAGAAGAAAAAAATATAATATAAAAACCGAACAATGTAAAATAGTAAATGATAAAGTTTTAAAGCAATGCTATCTACTTTAAACTTTTAGATTTTACATTTAAAATTTGATATTTATTTTGACACAACCATACGTAAACATAAACATAGAAAACCAGGTAGGAATTATTGAATTTTTTCATCCTGCGCATAACTCCTTACCAGGAGATATTTTAACTAAGCTTGCTCAAACCATTATTGATGCGGGTACTAATGATGATATCAAGGTCATTGTATTGAAAAGTGGAAAAGACAGAACGTTTTGTGCCGGAGCCAGTTTTAAAGAGTTAATTAATATTAATGATGCCGAAACCGGAAAAGTATTTTTCTCTGGTTTTGCCAATGTAATCAATGCGATGCGTAAATGTCCCAAATTTATTATAGGACGAGTACAAGGAAAAACTGTGGGAGGTGGAGTTGGATTAGCTGCTGCAACAGATTATTGTATGGCAACAAAATATGCAGCTATAAAATTAAGTGAGCTTAATGTAGGTATAGGACCATTTGTGGTAGGACCAGCAGTAGAACGTAAAATAGGATTGTCTGCAATGACACAGATCGCAATTGATGCGAATTCGTTTTATCATGCAGAGTGGGCTAGAGATAAAGGGTTATTTACCAAGGTTTTTGAAGATATAGAAACATTAGATGCCGAAGTAAAAGCTTTTGCAGAACATTTATGTACATACAATCCAGAGGCTATGAAGGATATGAAACAAGCATTTTGGAAAGGAACAGAAGATTGGGATACACTTTTGGCAGATAGAGCTGTAATTAGCGGAAGATTGGTACTTAGTGATTTTACAAAAGAAACCTTGAAAAGATTTAAATAAATTCCTGCGTAGGCAGGAATCCCAGAGAGGCAACTCAGAGCAAAATAAAATTCTTGCGTAGGCAGGAATCTATAAGAAAAGAACAATGAAGTTATGGCATGTCTATATAATGACTAATAAACCTGATGGTGTTATCTATATAGGATGTACAGACGATATAGAAGCAAGAGTTTTAGAACATAAGAATAAAATTTATAAGAATTCATTTACTGCAAAATATAATTGCGATAAGTTGGTGTATTTTGAAGAACATAAATGTGGATTAGAGGCTTTAAAAAGAGAGAAGCAAATGAAGAAATGGAAGAGAGAATGGAAAATAAATTTAATACTTGATATGAATCCAAGTTGGATGGATATCTCTTTGAATTGGTCAGAAAATATCAATTCAGTTTTTAAAATAAAAAGATCCCTGCCTACGCAGGAATAAGTTATGATTTACAGTTTTAAAGGATATATACCCGTAGTACACGAAAGTAGTTTTGTACATCCATTGGCGGCAGTGACCGGTAATGTGATCATTGGTAAAAACTGCTATATCGGGCCAGGAGCAGCGATACGTGGGGATTGGGGCGAGATTATCCTTGAAGATGGAGTTAATGTGCAAGAAAATTGTACCGTACATATGTTTCCCGGTAAATCTATTGTACTTAAAGAAAGTGCGCATGTAGGACACGGCGCAGTGATTCATGGCGCAAATTTGGGACGTAATTGCTTAATTGGGATGAATACTGTGATTATGGATGATGCAGAGATCGGGGATGAATGTATAGTAGGAGCAATGTCTTTTGTAAAAGCAAATACGGTTTTTTCAAAACGAAGTTTGATTGTTGGTAATCCGGCAAAGGTAATTAAAGAAGTAAGTGATGAAATGATAGCCTGGAAAACAAAAGGTACACAGCTATATCAACGATTACCAGCAGATTGTTATGAGTCACTTAAAGAAGTAGAACCTCTAAGAGAAGTTCCGGAGGATAGAGAAAAGCAGGAAGCATTTTATAAAACGCTTGAAGAGTTTAAAAGAAGATAGAAAAGACTTTCAAGGTTTTGGAAACCTTGAAGGTTTGAATTAAAAAACTAACAAACATTAGTTAACCAAAATGGCAATAATTGAATTAAAAATGCCCAAAATGGGTGAAAGTATATCTGAGGCTACCATTCTTAACTGGTTAAAGAATGTAGGTGATACGGTAGAAGAGGATGAAACAATTTTGGAAGTAGCTACAGATAAAGTAGACTCTGAAGTGCCTTCTCCTTGTAATGGAGTGATAACAGAAATACGATATCAGCCTAATGAAGTAGTAGAGATAGGGCAGGTAATTGCTGTTATCAATGCCGATGCAGTATCTGGATCATCTCATCAAAAATCAGAAGAGACAGAAACTACCGCTGAAAGATCACAAAAAAAACCAGAACCATCTGTTAAAACAGAATCAAGAACAACTGGTAGTTCTGATTTTAAAAACCTAAATCTAGGTGAAAATGATGGCTTTTTATCTCCTTTGATCATTAGCATAGCTCAAAAAGAAAATATTACTATAGAAGAACTGCAGAGTATTGCAGGTACGGGAGTAGATGGTCGTATACGCAAAAGTGATGTAATGCAATACCTGAAAGGCAGGAAATACCCGCTACCTAGCAGGCCACAACCGCAATCACCAAAATCAACTTATAATGCCCCTCCGATCTCGTTTGTAGAAGGTAAAGATCGTATTGTAGAAATGGACCGTATGCGCAAAATGATAGCAGACCATATGGTGTATTCTAAACATACTTCGCCTCATGTAACCAGTTATATCGAAGTTGATGTAACCAATATCGTGAATTGGAGAAATGAAGTAAAGGTGAAGTTTCAGGAAAAACATGGAGAGAAATTAACATTCACTCCAATTTTTGTAGAAGCGGTTGCTAAAGCAATTCAAGAATACCCCATGATTAATGTTTCTGTAGATGATAAGAAGATTGTGGTACATAATGATATTAATGTTGGTATGGCAACTGCACTACCTAATGGTAACTTAATCGTTCCGGTGGTTAAAAATGCAGATGAAAAAAATCTACTTGGATTGGCTAAACGTGTAAATCATTTAGCAAATAGTGCAAGGAATAATGCTTTACAACCAGATGAAATACAGGGAAGCACCTTTACTATTTCTAATGTAGGAACCTTTGGGAGTTTGATGGGAACACCAATTATTAATCAACCCGAAGTTGCAATTCTGGCTTTAGGAATTATTAAGAAAAGACCCGAGGTAATTACTACAGAAAAAGGAGACGAAATCGCAATTAGAAGTATGATGTATTTATCATTGTCTTTTGATCATAGAGTAGTAGATGGGTTTTTAGGAGGATCATTTTTACGTAAAGTAGGTGATGAACTAGAAGCTTTTGATATACATAGAGAAATATAATAATCAATACATGCACAAGGGATAGAAGCAGGCTACCATGTAGCGCGAATAGCCCGACCCCGAGAGGTACGATTCGGGGATGTGCCCAAAACAAATAGTAATGGAGCAACAAATCAAAATTACAACAACCTCGGATTCAAAATTAAAGGATATTGATTTTGATAATATTCCTTTGGGTAAAGCCTTTACCGATCATATGTTTATCTGCGATTATGAAGATAGAGCATGGCAAAATCCACGCATCGAACCCTTAGCATTCATACCAACACACCCTGCAGCAATGGCTTTGCATTATGGACAGGCAATTTTTGAAGGAATGAAAGCCACAGTAGGAAAGGATAATACCCCGCTGTTGTTTAGACCAGAAGAAAATGCAAAACGATTTAATCACAGTGCTGCCAGAATGGGAATGCCTTCTGTACCCGAAGAGCTTTTTGTAGATGCAGTAAAGCAGATTGTAAGTGTAGAATATGGTTGGATACCACCGCAAGAAGGAAGTGCTTTGTATTTGCGCCCATTTATGTATGCAGACGAACCTTTTATTGGGATGCGTGCAGCAACAAGTTATAAGTTTATTGTGATCTGTTCTCCTGCCGGACCATTTTTTACCAAAAAAATAAGATTGTATGCTGAAACCGAATATATAAGAGCTGCAGACGGAGGAACAGGTGAAGCAAAAGCAGCAGGTAATTATGCTGCTGCGATCCTGCCTACAGAAAAAGCTAAAGCCAAAGGTTATGACCAGGTATTGTGGTTAGATGCTAATGAGCATAAGTACATTCAGGAAGTAGGAACTATGAATATCTTTTTTAAGGTAGATGGTAAGTTTATTACGCCGAGTACCGATGGGTCAATTCTAAAAGGAATTACCCGTGATAGTGTAATCACTTTGCTAAAAGATAAAGGTTTTGAAGTAGTGGAACGCCCAATTACAATTGATGAGGTTATTGAGTTTTCGAAAGAAGGGAAATTAGAAGAGGCTTTTGGAACCGGAACAGCAGTTGCTATTGCCATGGTAGAAGCTATAGGATATAAAGAAGAATTAATCACATTACCCGACACAAATCCTGTAAGCCAGGATATGAAAAATACGCTGGATGAAATTAAAGCTCAGAAAAGAGAAGATAAGCATGGTTGGATTATACCTGTGTCTATTAAGGAAAAAGTAAAATAATTAGAATATACGAATTACAAATTTGGATTTACGAAGGATAAAATAATTAAAATATTATTTAAGGAAGAATTTGAGTTGTTTTAGTGTTTTACAATAGTTAAGAAATATCGAGAACAAGTGAAATCAAAAATCGTAAGTCGTACATCAAAAATTGATTTAAAATGTTAGCTGAAAAGACCATAACAAAAGAAGTATTAGAAAAAGCATATATGACACTCTGTACGGCTAAGTCGATGACAGAGTTATACGAAGAAAACTTCAAGATTGTTTCTAAATATGTACATGCTACCTCGAGAGGGCATGAAGCCATCCAAATAGCTACAGCAATGCAGTTGTTGCCTCAGGATTATGCGTTTCCGTATTATAGAGATGATTCAATGTTACTGGGGATAGGAATGCGGCCGTATGATTTAATGTTGCAGTTACTAGCAAAAAAAGAAGATCCATTTTCGGGAGGTAGAACCTATTACTCGCACCCCAGCTTACGCGATGAGGATAAACCAAAAATTCCGCACCAATCATCAGCAACAGGAATGCAGGCGATACCTTCTACAGGAGTGGCATTAGGGATGCAATACAAAGAATTGGTAGGTTTAGATGACAAATCATTAAAAGATAAACCTCTCGTAGTATGCTCTCTTGGAGATGCATCAGTAACAGAGGGAGAGATTGCAGAAGCTTTTCAGATGGCTGCTTTAAAACAATTACCAATTTTGTATTTGGTACAAGATAACGGATGGGATATTTCTGCAAATGAAGAAGAAACCCGTGCGCAAAATGCTTTTGAATATGCAGCAGGATTTAATGGATTAGAAGCTATTTCTATCGACGGGGCTAATTTTACAGAAAGTTACCTGGCAATACAAGAAGTAATCAAAACCATAAGAGAAGAAAGAAGACCAATTTTGGTGCATGCCAAAGTACCTTTGCTAAATCATCATACTTCGGGAGTGCGAATGGAATGGTATCGTGATGATCTTGAAGAAGCTCGTTCTCGTGATCCCTATCCGGTATTGAGAAACCAATTACTATCCTCTGGTTTTACCGAAGATGAAGTGCTGGGGATAGAAGCAGAAGCAAAAGCAGTAGTGGCCAAAGATTTGGATGAAGCTATGAAAGCCGAAGACCCGAAACCAGAAGACTTATTTACGCATGATTTTGCCCCTACACCAATTACAGAAGAAAAAGGAGAACGATCCCCTGCCGATAAAGAAGAAGTTGTGATGGTAGATTGTGCTTTGTTTGCTGTAGAAGAATTAATGAAGAAGCATAAAGAATGTTTGTTATATGGACAAGATGTGGGAGGAAGACTGGGAGGAGTATTTAGAGAAGCAGCTACATTAGCTCAAAAATTTGGAGACGAGCGTGTGTTTAATACGCCTATACAGGAAGCTTTTATTGTTGGTTCTACTGTGGGAATGTCTGCCGTTGGTTTAAAACCTATTGTAGAAGTACAGTTTGCCGATTATATCTGGCCAGGATTAAACCAGTTATTTACAGAGGTAAGTAGGTCATGTTATTTATCCAATGGGAAATGGCCGGTTTCGATGATTCTACGTGTTCCGATTGGAGCCTACGGTAGCGGAGGGCCGTATCATTCTTCCTCTGTTGAATCTATAGTAACTAATATTCGAGGCATCAAAATAGCATATCCAAGTAATGGAGCAGACCTTAAAGGACTTATGAAAGCTGCATATCATGATCCAAATCCTGTAGTCATTTTAGAACACAAAGGACTATATTGGTCAAAAGTAAAAGGAACTGATGCTGCCAGAACCATAGAACCGTCTGAAGATTATATATTACCTTTTGGAAAAGCTAATATAGTACAACGTATATGGCCCCAGGATGAAAAGGAAACCATGACGATCGTAACCTACGGTATGGGAGTACATTGGGCGCTTAATGCTACAAAAAGTATGAAAGATGTAGTTGAGGTTATTGATTTACGTACATTGTATCCTCTAGATGAAGAAACCGTTATGGAATCGGTAAAGAAAACCAAAAAATGTCTTGTAGTTACCGAAGAACCTACCAATAATTCTTTTGCAAGAGCGTTATCGGGTAAAATCCAGGAAGAATGTTTTAGATATTTGGATGCTCCTGTGATGACTATTGGATCAGAGAATATGCCAGCTATTCCTTTGAATAGCACTTTGGAGCAAACTATGATTCCTTCTACCGAAAAAGTAAAAGAGAAGATAGACGAATTATTAGCATATTGATTTGTTCACGTAGGTTAGATTAAATAGGTTAGATTAAAAAATGAAAACCTGAATTTTTTACCTAAGAATTCGTTTTTTTCATTTTTTAACACCTATTATTATTCAGATATTCTATGCGGTTTTAGTTCTTCAAAGAAGATATCATCATTAGGAACATCAAAATCCATACTTTTAACATTTAGGTTATTATCAGTATTAAATTTTACTGTTCCAAAACTAAACCAGGCATGTTTCTTATCCCAAACAATTTCCCAAACGTCATGATGCCAGTGTCGTAATGTAGCAGATAAATCTGGAGTATGCTCAAATTTCATGCGCAACTGGTTTTTTTCTAACGAGATTTTAATTTTTCCGTAGATATCAGACCTGTAATCTCCTACTATTTTAGGTGGTTCGACAGAAGGTTTGGTATTTAGCTCTCTTTTTTCTTTTCTTATAGAGATTCGGGTGTCTTTTTTACCATTGGTATTTGCTTTTTTCAATAGTTTGGCAGACCAATCATTAGATGTTGTACCTAGAAATTGATCTAAAGCGTGATAAGTTGCAGCTCTAATCGGGCTTTTCATACCGTTAGTAAGTACTACAACCCCTAGATTTTCATCAGGAATTAAAGTAACTGCCGTAATCATCCCATCAAACCCTCCTGTATGAGCAACACTAAGTCTTCCTTGATAATCACTTAATCCCCATCCTAATCCATAACCACTAAAATGCTTATTGAAATCATTTTTTGAAGTGTGATCTACTCTATAATTGTTATGAGGTGTCCAGATTATATTTCTGGTGTTTTTGGTAAGTAAGGTATCTTTATCGATACGACCGTGGTTTAGATTAAAGATCATCCATTTAGAAACATCTTTAACACTAGAAATAAGCCCACCCATAGCACCTATTTCTTCCCAATCCACCCAATCGATAGGGATATTTTTATCATTTTCACGACCATGTGGGGTAGCATAATTCTTTTTGGTATCGAGTTTTTTATATGAGGTTATGGTTCTATCCATTCCCAGAGGATCTAGAATTCGTTCTTTTACATTTTCGCCCCAACTTTTTCCGGTTACTTTTTTTATAATTTCTCCTGCGGTAATGTACATCACATTAGAGTACCCAAAACCGGATCTGAAATCATGAGTTTTAGGAAGATGTTTAATTCTTTTTATGATTTCTTCTGATGTTAGATTAGCTTTATACCAGATCACATCACCACTAAATGTGCCAAGCCCTACACGATGACTTAACATATCTCTTATAGTTACTTCATTACTTACCCATGGGTCGTAGAGCGCAAAATAGGGTAGATGTTTCTTTACCTTATCATTCCAGTTTAGCTTTCCTTCCTGAACCAGCATCCCAATAATAGTAGCTGTAAACGCTTTAGAATTAGATGCAATAGCGTACAGCGTATTTTCATCAGGTTTTTCGTTTTTTCCTTGTTCTTTTACTCCGTAACTACCACTGAAAATCAGTTTCCCATCTTTAACAATTCCAATAGAAACACTAGGGATATCCCAGTCTTTTGCCATTTTTGCATAATATTCATCTAACTTTTTAAGATCAACTGTAGTAATTGTTTGACTTAATACATTCGTTGTAGAAATCAGTAATACTGTAAATAACAGCAATAGTTTTTTCATGATATTAATTTTAGATAGTGCTTTGTGTGTTTTGAAGGGTAAATATAATTGATTTTAAGATGATACGGGAATGTCGTACCTCCTTTATAATAATATCCAAAAGATGATTAGATATACAAGCAGTTTTGTCTAATTACTAATTGTAATTGGGTATACTGAAGATTATTTTTTCAATAGTTTTCTGAACGCTTCAGCATTGCCATGAAATAGATCATAATCGACATCCCCTTTGATCCCTTTTAGGTTTTTAAGGTCTGTACGTTGCCAGATAGTCCAGCCTTTATTTTTCCATGTATTGGGAACTTTTGGAGTTTTTTTAGTATACTCAGCAAGCCATAACTTATATTTAGCAAAATCAGGCAGGTCGAGATATTTATTACCAAAAGAAACATCACAATAGATAATAGGGGCCACTCCCCATTCTTTTTCTACTGTTTGTAACCAGAGTAAGGTATTTTTTTGATATTCTTTTTTGGTTACAGGAGCTTGAATCCCTGATTCTTCGAGATCTAAAACGGGAGGTAAATCCCCTGGTTCTAATGTGTCTACTGCGGCTATAAAATTTTGAGCTTGCTTTGCAGGATCATAACCGGTTTGATAAAAATGATAAGCGCCCCGGTAGATACACTTACTTTTTGCAGCTGTTCTGTTTGTTTTAAACATAGGATCTTTAAAATCATCACCTTCTGAAGCTTTGATGTACACAAAATTGACCCCGTCTTTTTTAATATCATCCCATTTGATGTCTCCCTGAAAATGAGAAACGTCCATTCCTAAAATAGAAGGGTCTGTTTCAAGTCTTTGATTTTCTGAAGTACACAAATTGTTTTTATCTGTTGCACACGAAAATAATACTATCGAGAGTGTAAAAAGTTGAATGGTAATTTTTTTCATAAATTCTATTGGTTACGTTTTAAGAGCATTTAATGGTTTAAATTTTGGGTTAATGCGGATCATGAGTTAGATCTTTGCCAAGTTTTTTTAAATTTTCCTTCTGAGCTTCTTCAATTTTACTTAATCCAGAAAAATGAAAAAACTTCTTAAGTAAGAAACTCATGAGATAAAAATATAATAGTGGTAAAATAAGAAAAAGAACAATGAGGTTACTAATCATGTTTATAATAAGTTTCATCAATTCTTTTTTACCTTCTTTTAAGATTTCAAAAGCTTCAGAAACTCCTTCTTCTGCATCAACACTAACGTCTTCGATTTTATCAACAACTGCATCTTCAACTTTTTTAAAAATGCCAATACCTTTACGACCTTTTTCTTTAGCTTTCTCTAATTGTCTGTTTTTTCGGGCTTCTTGTTTTGATTTGATGTGCTTTTTCTTTGCTTCATATTTATTTTTAATAGATGAAAGATGTTCATGTAACGAAGAACCAAGACTTAACTCCATAGTATCAGATACATAGTGTATTCCATTAACGTATAAAGAAAGTCCCGGGTTGATAAGCAATGCTATAATAAGCAGTTTTAAAGCTGTTTTTTTATATTTTTCAAAGAATATACCGATAAGAAAAATTAAAGGAAGTACTTTAAACAGCAATGATTTACCCATATTAACCAATATGGTTTGAACTGCGATTACAATATTTGCAAAGGTTAAATAATTAATAGCACGTGTAAAAATATCAGAAAGCTCTGTTGCCAGCCCGCCAACTAAGAGGATACCAGAATTATCAATACCTGAAGCGATACTTTTTAACTCTATGGCAACACCAAGCCCCAGCATCATATCCCCATTTATTTTAGATAAAAAATCAATAGCTGGTGTTACTAATATGTTACTAAATCCCAGAATGATAATAATCAAAGAAATGGTAAAAACCCAGACTTTATCATTTTTGATAAGATTGGATAGAGTTTGATTGATATCCATAGCTAGTAGTAAAGTTGGTTTGTTTTTGTGTAGTAATAAAGGTAGAGAATTTTTGAAATAAATTGTATAGGTATTTATACGTAATTATTGTGGATGTATTCGTATTACAGTGATTGTTATTTATCTATGCTTCACTTAATTATATAAATAAAGCCCAGTTACCTTGTTCTGACTGTTGTTATAAGGCTTTTTTATGATGTAGTATCGAGTATTGTAAGTTATTTCTATCTGTAACCAGGTAATAATTTAGAGCGGTTTATTAGTGCCGGTATAAACAAAAAACCTGAAAATACACTCAAAAGTCAAATTTTCTGTCCGAGCTTATTAAATAACATCACTTCAATAAGCCCGGTTTAACAAAAAAACTTTTTGATATGTACCTGTCCGGATTTTACATTCTTATATGTTTCCAGTCTGTCCAGGCCCCATTTTCTTTTCTTTTAAATTTTCCGTCCCGCTCAACAAAATTTAACTCATTATTAGCATCAAATTCATATCTTCCTTCTCTCCACTCGTACTCTGGCAACGAAGTCCCTTGTTCTTTTAAATCAAAATATATATATATAGTTTTAGAAAGGATTTCTTCATTGTTGCTCAGTATTGCAGTAGACTTAGATAGTTTCTCGTTGAGGTATTCGTACTCTTTTATGTCCTTTTTTGTTTCATTGGTAGTTTTTGCCCATCTTTTTATCTTATTAAAATTGGTATACTGTATATTGATGGTGGTATTTGTTTTTCTCCCTTTTCCGAAATTAAAAACCCTTTCGATCATAAATTTATTCTCTTCGAGTTTTGATACGGTAATATTACGTTGTTTAGAGAACTCTTTGGCTTTGTGTGGATACTCGCTCAAAGAGGCTTTAAATTTAGCAGGTGTATTCTCTAAGATAGTGGTTACTGTTTTTCCAAATTTTCCTTTTTTAAAGTATTTGGTAATTTCGCTCACTTTTCCATTGTTATAGACAAAATCGATCCATTGTATTTTTCCGTTAGAAAAAGGGTTTTCGATTTTAGCTACATTACCTTCAGCATTTCTATAAAAGGTATACTCAAAGTTAGACAGTGATTCTGCACTTATTTTTTTTACTTTATCTCCCTCAAAAATGATATCTAATTTATTTCCTTCAACATCTGCCCCGATAATTTTTCCTTCTTCAATTAGTAAGGATATTTTTTTGTACTTGTCACCGTCACTCAAAGAATAATATTTTTTTCCTGAGATCGTATTGTTTTCTACAGTATATTCTCCTTCAAGCATGAAGCCAAAATCCTCAAACACAAGAAAAGCTGCTTCTATATCTTCTATTGTTCTTTTTGCGGCAGGATTATCCTCATAGCTTGAAGCGGCCCCTGTACCGGCCTCTGCTTTTTGTGAAAATACAGTTGTAGTGAAGAGAAAAATAATAACAAGGTAAGGGGTAAATAGTTTCATTGTATTAATATTAGTTTTAGTAGATAATAGAAAATTCAATTGCACTAAGTAGTAGCATATAAGACATTGAAATGTTAGGTTTGTTTTTGGGATTCAATATGTTGGAAAAACATCCTTTTTTTGTTTTTTTAAAAGAAGACCAAAATCAGGGTCAAATATAGCATATCGGTATTTTTTTATAGAACATATCGGGGTAATTTTTTCAAAATATTAATGGTCTTTGTGTTTTATTTTGTGGTTATTATGTTTAATGTGTTCATAATAAAGGAGTTTCGTTTATGTTGTTTGTAGATTATAGTAGTGAAGATTTATAAATATTAACTGATCATAAGTAGTGTTATGACCGGTTGGTTTTCATTATCTTCTATACACTTTGCAATTACACACTTCAGTAGTACGTATCTGTAGAAATATTTATATCAAAGTAAAAAGGGATCAAACCTTAATTTTTTTATAAAAAAACGATAAAAAATCATAAAAGAACACTCGGTGTTAAAAAACGAAACCGGAATACTATATCCTTGTGTCATGAATAAATTATTAATTTTAAAAAACCGGGTACATTATGGCACTGGAAAACCTAATTAGTATTACATTTTCAGAAGAAGAATTAAGCAACATTAACCAGGCAATTGTTATGCTTAAAAAAGCATTACATGGCAAAACGGTAAATCTTACCCCTGCTCAGCGCGGGCAATATGGGCGAATCGCCAATCAAAACAAATTGATTGTGGATAAAGCAAAAAGTTATATGGAGCAACATCCCGACTGGATTCCGCGTTTTTTGGATAAAGAGGAGTTTGATCGCGATTTTATTGCCCGAAAACAAATAGAAACACAGGTACAATTGTTAGAAAACCTTTTTCAGCAATTGATAGATACCAAAACTTTGTTGGATTATGATAATTATAAGAACGCATTGAGTTTTTATCGTATGATGCGTTTTTTGGCAGGGGAGAATGAACCGGGGGCCAAAGCGGTATATCAAGATATGAAAACGTTGTTTAAAAAAAATAAAGGACAGCCAATAGATCAGGAGGGTACCGGCCCTGAGGAATAATATATCATGTAGTGAAAAGCAGATTATCTGAAAAACAATCTTTTTTTTATGATTTTGGGGTTGCCCGCATAAAAAACCAAAGTTTTTATTTTATATATGACCTGTTGATTTTCGAAAAATTCTGGCTAATAATACTTTTGAGCTTATTAGTGTGCTTTATCTGGCTTATTTTTGATAAAAAGATCCTCTAAAATGATTTTAAAAGGTTTCTGACTGATACAGTAAAGGTTTTAACCACCTCCTAAGGTATTTTGGGGAGATAAAATAACAGTTCTAAGGACCATCGAGGTACTTCGAAGTACCTGTAAAGGTAGTTCGAGTTGATAAAATGATGCTTCGAGCTGATAATTTATCAAACCAAAACATAAGTATATCACATAAAACCGATAAAGTTTCAACTCGAAATGATACTTTATCAAAAAAAAGCATAAACTTATCTTTTCGAAATGATAAATTATCGGCTCGAAGCTCCTTGAGATCAATTAGACCCTGTCTTGTCCTGAAATAGGTTTACACAAACAGTGTAAAAAATGGAAAGATATTCAAAAACATCTTCATCAAAAAGGCAATCTAGATACAGTGAAGATTTTAAGCAGTTTATTTGTAACGAACATTTAAGAGGAGGTCATTCTCTAACTTCTCTTAGGATACGATATAATATTGGAGGCAAAATGACGATTTCCAGATGGTTAAAAACTCTTGGTTAT
>JAUIBW010000048.1 GCA_030427585.1 Bacteroidia bacterium | reverse complement strand
TGGTAAAGCATTCACCGTGACTGTATGCGCTGCCGAAGAGGCTGATGTACAGCCGTTACCATCGGTAACCGTATAGGTAATATCGGTGGTTCCCGCACTAACAGGTGTAACCACACCACTGCCATCAACTGTCGCTACGGATGCATTTGAAGAACTCCATACAATTGTACCCGAAGTCCCTTCGGTAAGGTCAATCGTCGATCCCATACATACTTCTGTAGGGCCAGTGATCGCTGCTGCTACTGGTAAAGCATTCACCGTGACTGTATGCGCTGCCGAAGAGGCTGATGTACAGCCGTTACCATCGGTAACCGTATACGTTATATCGGTGGTTCCCGCACTAACAGGTGTAACCACACCACTGCCATCAACTGTCGCTACGGATGCATTTGAAGAACTCCATACAATTGTACCCGAGGTCCCTTCGGTAAGGTCAATCGTTGATCCCATACATACTTCTGTAGGGCCAGTGATCGCTGCTGCGGTTGGTAAGGTATTGACAGTAAGTGTTCTTATTTCAGAAATTACAGGATTACACACATATGTTGAGCTTGAAACAACAACTCGATATTGATTACCATTATCTGCTACAACTGCATTGGTAATTGTTAACGTAGCCATCGTTGTAGTGCTGTGAATTCCTGTATCTGTTAAATCATCCCAAGTGCTGCCATTAAACAATTGCCACTGATATGTATCTGCATTAGATGTCGTAACAGTAAAGGTAGTATTTGCGCCCGTACATATCGTTGAATTAGATGGTTGTGTCGTAATTGATGGAGCAACTCCAGCTGTGGTAACATTAGCATTAGCGCCTGTATACCCATCGGTTCCTGAGGTGACTACTCCATTTGCGTCAACGGTAAGACCAGCTCCAAAAGTGCCGCTACCCAGATATCCATTATTATCACCATCGGTAAACCCTGCTTCAATAACATCATTACACCCATCGGCATCACTATCTAATTCTAAAAAATTATAATTAGTATCTGTATCACTATCAGCAACTGTATAGTTTATGGCTCCACTATCCTCATTTCCTGGTGCCTGAACCGCATCAGGCACCCCATCCGTACCTAAAGAACCTGATACAACACCATTCACGTGTGTTTGATTATGACCGGCTTCTACAGCATCATAAATCCCATCATTATCACTATCCAAATCCAGACGATCCACAATGTTATCACCATCAGTATCTCTATCAAAACATAGTACAAAAGAATTTGCTTTAAAAGCTAACCAGGAATCAAAAAGGTTATCTCCATTATCGGCTACTCCAATCTTAATCGTATTATTTCCTGCATTTAATACTGCAGAAAAAGTTATTGTAGTTGTAAACCCATCTGCTTCAATATTAACAGCTGTAGGGTCTGTTTCATTATCTATATATGATCCACTATCTACAGTATTATTTACAGTGTCAATACTCAGTTGTGCACCAGAAGGTGTTAATGCATGATTCGTTCCGTTTATAAATATTTTAGGCGCATCGTTTACTCCAGAGTTTACATAATCATTATATTCTTCTGAAGCAAAAACAAACTGACCCGAGATCACTGTTTCTGCAGGGATATTAACTACTATTTCAAGGCTGGCAACATCAAATTCTGTGCTACCTCCACCAAAATCAGCATCTTTACCTCCTCCTGCAGCACCTGTACCATTAATGCCATCACCTAATGCATTAGGAGAAGAAAATTGATTAGATAAATTGTCATCTAACTCGAGTACATTACCTGAGGAAAAAATAATTCCGCGATCAAATCCAAGAAATGCATTTAAAGCCCCTCCACTACTGGTTACTTGATCCCCATCATTAAATGTTCCTATTTGAGCTACAGCTCCGCTACCGACATTGACATTTGCTGATACCAAGGTAAGATCAGAGTCAGGAGCAAATAATAAATTGGCCAAAGTAGTAGCATTACCCTCTGCTGTAATTTCAAAAGTTGTATTTGCATCATCTACCAATTCGACTCCAAATGATCCTCCTCCCAGATCACACTCATCTATATCCAAAATTCCATCATTATCATCATCCAAATCAATGGTATCCATAATACCATCACCATCTGAATTTGCTGTTAAAAGAGCTGGTCCGGCTGGATCAATAATTTGCCCATCTGAAACTGTATTATCTCCAAATATACCGTCTGTAAGGCTATAAGAAGCTGTGGCTATTGTTCTCCCTCCTATTATAGCTGTACTTAATGTAGTTGTAAAATCCTGATATATATCTAAAGCTCCTCCTGGTGTACTTGGGCCGTATTTACGATATGTAAACCCTGCTAAAGAATTGGTAATGTGCCAATAATACGTTACGGTTACATCATCTCCCGGAGTTACACAATCTAAAGTAAAATCTACCAATCCATAAGGATAATGATATTCTGCTTCATTTCTTGGTAACTCATATTCTAATACGGTACTTATGTCAGAAATCTGAAAACAAAGACCTGTAGTTTCAACTGTTACATATCCTGTTCCGTCTGCTATTGGTATAGAAACTACATTTCCTTGTAAAGAATCTGGTATTCCATCTCCATTTCCATCTCCTCCATTAGGTCCAGCATCTTCTACAGTTCCTGTAACTCCATCTCCATCTTCACAACCTGTAGCTATAGCATTATTGGTTACGGCTGCTACTGCCCCTGTATTATATGCTGCTGCAACTACTAATCCATTAGAATTAACAGTATTCGCAGTAACTGTAAGTGGTTCTGTAGCAGCATTCCAAGGGTTATAGACTCCTCCATTTGCCCCATCGGCGTTCCAATCATTATAGGCTTCATTGGCATCACTACAGCCATCTGCATCGCTATCCAGAGATTCAAAATCGGCACCTGCTGCTGCATCTGTGTTTACAATCGTGTAGTTAAGTGTTCCTGATTCTGGTGAAGTTTCTATACTGTCGTAAAGCCCGTTATTTCCTGATCCTGTATCAGCTCCATTGATTCTTCCGTTACTGGTAGCAAATCCATGGCCAGCTTCTATGGCATCATAGATCCCATCATTATCACTATCCAGATCGTAAAAATCAGGAACTCCATCTCCATCGGTATCAAAAGCAGTTTCGACTGCTCCATCTACATTTCCTATCCCTGCATCGGTATCGTCATCATCAAGGTAAGCAAAGACATTATCTGTATCTCCGTCTGCATAGGGGTCAGATGGAGCTTCATTCAAATTAGGAATCCCATCATTATCTACATCCAGATCCCAAGGATCTAAAACAAGATCGCCATCTAAATCAAAAGCAGAAGATGCCGTAGGGCAGGCAAATCCATCATTACTGGTAGTAGCTATGGTATTATTTAAAAGTGTTACAGAAGGTGTTAATGTGGTATAATCATTAACAAGATACATTCCTCCATCATTATAAGATACATACAAACGATCTTCTGCATCAGTGAATGCTGCTCCAAAATTAGTAGCTGTGGGAGTACCAAGACCAGGGATTTCTAGTTTTATAAGGGTAGAAAGATCCCAACTAATTAATAGGTCTGTATTACTAACACCATATAGTTTTCCATTGATAAAAACTACATCATTGGTATTTTTATTTGTTCCACCAATAAAAGTAACTGTAACTACTGCTGGTGAGCCACCAACCGGTAAAGTTGATAGGTTTTCAATTTTGTCGTAATGCCCATTTCTATTGATCCACAGATTATCGTTATCATCGACATCTCCAGATATACCACCACCACTCATATTTGTTAGTGCTCCCAAATCCTGAAAAGAACCATCTGCCCCTATACGAAGTAAATGATTATGAATAGGACTTGAGCTTCCTCCTTTACCAATGGCATACACATAATTGTCAATTCTATTATATCCGGTTGCATTGTATAATTGACTCACAGCAATAGGGTCGGAGTATTCTCCTGTTATCGCGTTGTAACTTTTTAGCTCTCCAGAGATAATCTGAAAAAAATTTTGAGGACAGCTAAACGGGGTAAGTGAACATGCAGTAGATACTACTCCATTATTTAAATAATCTGCATTGGGAGTCGTATATCCATCTACTCCACTGGTTACTACTCCATCTTCATTAACGGTTACGACAAAAGGCCCTAAAATACCATCGCTACTATCATCTGTAAAACCAGCTTCCAGCACGTCGCTACATGTATCACCATCACTATCGGTAGATTGAAAATTAGGGTTTCCTGCTGTATCTGTGTCTGTTATAGTATAATTAATTATTCCTGAATCTGCTACAGTTTCTACTCCATCAAAAAGTCCATTAGTTCCTGATCCTGTATCTTGACCAGTAATCCTACCATTTGTATGTGCCAACCCGTGTCCTGCTTCAACTACATCGTAGATACCATCATTATCGCTATCTAAGTCGTAAAAATCAGGAACTCCATCTCCATCGGTATCAAAAGCGGCTTCAACTACTCCATTCACATTACCGGTTGCGCCATCTGCATCATCGTCATCCAGATATGCAAAAACCAAATCCGAATCTCCATCTGCAAAAGGATCTGATGGTGATTCATCTAAATTGGTAAGACCATCACCATCCAAATCCAAATCTAATGGATCCAGGTTATTATCTCTATCCCGATCTATTGTCGAAGGTGCCGAGGGGCATGAAAACCCATCGTTACTAGTTGTAGCTACTGTAGAATTTAAAAATGTTGATGTTGGTGTTCCTGTTGTATAATCATTAATCAAATACAATCCACCATCATTATAAGAAACATACAAACGATCCTGGTCATCGGTAAATGCTGCTCCAAAACCAAGAGTTGTGGTTGGAGTGCTTAAACCTCCTACTATCGTTTTGATTGATGTATCGAGATCCCATATCACCAGTTCAGCACTTTTATTGACTCCATATAGTTTTCTATTGATATGAACAACATCATTAACCTCTCCTGCAGGCCCCGTAAAATTAACAGTTATTACTGCGGGAGATCCTCCCACCGGTAGGGTTGACAGATTTTCGATCCTGTCGTAATGATCTCCCCTGTTGATCCATAAATTATCACTATCATCAACATCTCCAGATATACCACCAGATCCCATATTGGTTAAGGCCCCAAGATCTGCTATTGATCCATCGGCATCAATACGAATCAAATGATCATTTATGGCACCAGCTCTTCCAATAGCATATACAAAATTATCAACCGGGTTATATCCTGTGGCATTATAGAGATCGTTGGTACTAATCGGCGCCGAATATTCTCCTGTTACAGCATTATAGCTTTTTAATTCGCCACTAATAACCTGATAAAATGTAGAAGGACAGCTAAACTGTCCGTATGTAAAAGAACCTATAAACAGAAAGATTATACTATATGCTATAGAAAAATTGCTCTTATTTTTATGTTCAAAAGTATTTTTTCTTACTATGCAAAAGCCTAACAATTCATTTATCAAAATGAATAGGTGTTGTATTAGATACAAGAATTGTGTATTGATTTTCATAAGCTATTTATGATAAAATTGTTTTATTATTATTCTTAAGAGATTTATGAGGCTCCATTTCTATTATACTTTTAGAAATAGATGATAGCATAATATTGCCGGCTAATGTGTAGTCTTGCCGGATTAATCTTAAATATTTCTGAGACGAAGTATAAACGGTACCTACTACATTATTTTTTGAGCTATGAGTAATACTATATACTTTGCTTATATATACATGAGTATCTATATCATACCTAAAAGTGGTATTATTTTCTGTAGCAACTATCTCGGTACGATAATTACTTTTAAATAAAAGGATAGAAGAAGATTCTAAAAATGAATATGCAATAAAAGAATATAATACTAATAGAAGAGTAATTACCCCTATTAAGATTATGATGTTATAGTTGGATAGCATATCTATTTTTCGAACGTAATTCGTATAGATGCCAGAAAAACTATCTTTTATAGAAGAAGACCTTTGTAGATCTTTTGGTATAAAAAAACGAAATCTCATAATGGTTAATTTAGTATTAAACTTATCGTTATTCAGCCCCCTGTTAATGCTGGCTCGCCAAAAGTTTTACAATTCAGGGGTTGTTATTTTTCTATGCTATATTCTCATTATTCTTTATGTATATTATCAAACAAAAAACACTTTTTCCTTCCTATATTATAACACCAAATCATTATTTAGTAACAGGTTCTGAAAATCACATATATTGTGTTTTCAAAATGGTATTATATATTTTGCATATGAAAAATCCTGATGTAAAAAACATCATCGCACATTTTATGAAGGAAACAAAAGTAGTGCAATCCATAAGCAATTTATTATATCGATCAAAGTTCATTAATTATAATATCTACGGGCAAATAAATATTATAATACAACAGCCATATTGGCGTAATTTTTTATTCTAAATCGCTATAAAAAATAACACATTTGAGACATCGAAGAAGGGGTAAGAAATGAAATGTCTGGTGTAATTTTTTCTATAAGCAATATCTATTTTAAGTAATGTGTTTACGTTATGCTTTTATTAACATTATAAATGTATACATAAAACTTTGATTATGAGTATTTTAAAACACCAAAATAATTACGGCTTTACCATAAAAACAAGTTGAAATCATCAATTTTCGGGATAAAAGGCAGGAATTTGAGAGAATCCTACAAATACATAGTACAATTTCTAAAAAAGTAATCTATACCTTTTAATCTCATTTGGTTAAGAAATTAAGTCGTAATAGTAGTAAAAATAAATCTATCTGAATGCAAATATGATTTGGATAAGATTTAATATTGCAACGATTTTCTTCATATCCAAAAACAAAAGAGGTTATCAAAATGATAACCTCTTTTTAATTTGCATTCGTACCTTACTGATCATATGATCTGATATAATTTACATTACATCTTGATCAATCGTTTTTGAATTATAGTATCGCCAACACTTATTTTTATAAAATATTGTCCTGTAGATAAATCTTGAGTAGGCACTTTAATTCTTTCTTGATTTGTATATGATTTCAAGAAAATTGATTGTCCTAAATTATTAAATATCTCAACTTCTGTATTTTGATCACTACTTTCTTTTGAGGTAATATATATTTGGTTTCCAAATGGGTTTGGATATATCGAAAACATCTGCTCTTTAGCTATCGTTTCTTCTGTTACTGCTTCTTGCTCCTCGTCTTGTAAATCTGGTTGCACTTCTGCTTCTGTATGCACAATTGGAGTGCTGGTCATAGCAGCAGATGGAGTACTACAACCATTAATCATTACATCATCTATATAAACCCAATCAGAATTACCAGATGCATCGGCTCTAAATCGAAGTTGAGTCGTTGTTGTAAAAGGCCCCGGGATTACTACCTGATCGTTATAACGTTGATCATTTACAAACTCATCAGATTGGTTCCATTCTTCGACCGTAGTAAAGTTTGCTCCACCATCTGTTGATATCTGAAGCCAGAAATCTTCATTACTATTATCCATACTTATACAGTAATACGAGAAATTAATCGTTAGCTCTTCATAACTGGTCATATCAAAATTAGAAGTCGTCATTACAGATGTAGAAGTGTTATCTTGTAATCGTATACAGTATGTTCCAGAGTTTGCATATGCTGCATCGTTAGCACTTCTTCTGGCATCAGATCCACCATCTGCCCATACGCCCCATCCGGATTCGAAATCTTCTGAGTTAATAACCTCATATGTACATTGTGATGGGTTAGGATCTGGGAGACATCCAGATGTGATCACCTGCGCTGCAGAAAGTGCAAAATCATAAACAACCACTGCATCCATTTTTCCGGTATAAAAATTATCTGCGGTTTCTCCAAAACTATCTTTTTTCTGTACACCACCTATTCCTCCTGATCCTATATGTGTAGGAACAGAACCTGGCGCTACACTACTTGAAGCTGCAGAAACACCATCGATATATAGACTATGACTGGTACTTCCTCCATTATAAACTACAGCGACATGATGCCAACCTCCATCATTGGGAAAAGCTACACTATGGGTATCAGAAGCAGTAGAACTATTTCTTACTATAGATTCAAGGTTTGAGCCATTTAATCTCAATACAACTCCGCTAATCCCTCCTCCTTCTTCAAAAAGATTCTGGATACCAGACAGAGCAGTTGGTTTTATCCACATGGCAACACTTCTTTGTGACATCGATGCAATCAAAAATGGGCCAGGGTTCTCACTGTACTGTATTTTGGTTGCTCCATCAAATACAGCAGATCGATCTCCTTCTTTAAAATCTACAGTATCGTAAGTTAACGTTCCTGTAGTCGAAAGAGGATCATTATTGTTTGAAGAAGCATCGTTTGCATCTATTCCAACGTCAAAATTCCAAAGTGCTAAATACGTATCAGGCTCAACACAACTAACAACTGGTGGATTAACCTGGATGATTTCCGGTAACGGAACCGTAAGCCCATTACTTCTATATGTAGGCAAAGGAGCCGATATATTAATCAGATAATTACGTAAATCGGTACTTAGGTCATTTGCAATAGTTAGGGTTGCATTATCAGGGTTTCCTGATAATAAATTAGTAGCTTCGCTAATATCGGTTATAAGATTATACATTTCATAAGAAGCTGTTTCGTAATTATGAATCAACTTATAATCCCCTTTACGTATAATAGATACAGGTCTTTGATCACGTTTAGAATCAATCAGATATCCGGGAAAATGCCAATAGATTGCATCTCTATTTAGATTGGGATTCGTACCGATTAGCATAGGCCATTGGCTTACACCATCGATGTCATATCCAGATGGTAATGTTCCTCCTGCAGCTTCTACAAGTGTTGGGTACAGATCAAAAGCAATAATAGGAGTATCATTAATGGTACCTGTATTTGCTAATAAACCTTCTGACCATGCTATAGTAACTGATCTTACTCCACCTTCATAATGCTCGCCTTTCATTCCTCTTAAAGGACCATTATCATCTGTTCCGATTGCACCACCATTATCAGAAATAAAATATACCAATGTGTTTTCTGATAACATATGCCCCGGATTTCTTGGATCTGCTGTTGTTTTTAGGTAATCGATAAGTCTGCTAATGGTTTGATCCATTCCTTCGGCAATTGCGGCCTGAGCGATATTGGTATGTCCCATTTGGCTGGGATTTGTATTATTTTTAGCTACATATTTGGCATATAAATCGGGCCTTGCATTTGCCTGACCCCAAGGGCCATGGATGGCATAGTTACTAAAATGCATAAAAAACGGAGATGCATTATTTGCGTTCATAAAATCGATTGCAGCATCTGCCATCGCATCGGTTACATGTTTTGCTGTTCCTTCGAGAGAATTATCTCCTGCCAATGCTATAGATTCACTTAAGGTATAGGGATTGGCATATAGATCCAGCTCTGGGCCTATATTATTATGAAAAGTCCAAATACCTCCAGATTGCGAAGCAAAATAACTTCCTGGACTTCCGGGAGATCCTCCTCCATAATTATAATCAAATCCTTGATCGGTAGGTCCATTACTCATACTTCCTCCCGAGTGATATTTTCCAAAATGAGCTGTTGTATATCCACTGGCTTTTATGGTTTCGGCTATTGTAATTGCACTGGCAGGAATTTCATCTTCTCCGTTAGAGAGCCCTTGACTAGGGCCTACTAATAAAGTAGAACTTCCTCCTCTATTTAAGCCATTTACTGCAAATACATTATTATCGGGTCTTGATGCATATTGTCCGCTTAAAATAGCTGCCCTGGTCGGTGCACAATTTGCCCCGTTTACATAGGCTTGCGGAAATGCAATACCTTGATTAGCCAGTGTTTCTAAAGTTGGTGTCTCATAAAAATCGCTGGGGTTATTAAGGTTAGTCGCCCCGGTACTTACTTGTGACCATCCCATATCATCAGCAATGATAACCACAATATTTGGAGATTGAGAATAGATCGAACTACTAACGGTAATACAGAGTAGTACTAAGAATTTGGTTGTTATTTTCATAGATTAATGGTTTAAAATTTGCAATCGTTATGATTGGATTTATTAGTTGTCTTATGCGTTTATTTTTTTATCAAAATCTAATACTAATAGTATGCTACGAAACCTAGTAGCTTCTATACTATCCTATTGTTATACTAATCTTTGGGAGAGTTCTAAATCTAAAAAGGAAAATCATTATCAAGCCTCAAAAACCACTAACTAAAAAATAAGAATTTTGAGTTTTTTTTAGAAAACATCATTAGATGTATTATTTCTAAATTGTAATTAGTATTTCTATTCCAGACACCGTTTTTTGTTGGCTCGCCAAAGTTTTACTGTTACAATATTGTTTTTATATCTTCTTGTTTAATTGTATATAATGATAGCAAACTTGTTCATATGTTACTCTGCATGTACACTCTTATATTTATTAAGAAGTACTATAATAGGTCATATCCTGTGCTCTTAAATCTGAAAAAGAATCAGATCTAATACAGATGGTATAGATGTTATATATGAGGTAAAAAGATGACTTAAAAAGCATCTGTATCATCTTTACAAAGAAAAAAATAAATGTAGTCATAAGTAGAATAATTTAATTAATATCTAAAAATTAGCTCATTAACCTAAACATGCGATTGGGTACATGATTAGTATTATTACATTATGACAATGGTAATTTGATGATATAGTATATTTAAAAAGACTTATTTAATAGTTGGGGTAAGCACTACTGTCTTTAGTAACTAAACTATTTTACATTCAGGTTTATGTTAAGGTTTTTTTAACATTATAAATGTATGTATAAAACTTTGATTAATAGCAATTTAAACCCTCAAAATAAGTAAGGAAAAACCATATATTTTATATTTATATACTTGAATACAAGTAAAATCCAAAAAAATAAAAAAGAGGCAAATATTTATAAATAGTTATTTTATTTAATGTGACATGCCTGCTCTTAAATTTTATATAAATTTCCTTTGATTTGGCTTTCTATTCATTTTAGTTCACAAGGTTTTTATTTGATAATATTGAGTTCATGAATCTATGATTTCTTTGCTTGCCCGGTAGCAAACAGAACCAAAAAAAAGGCTTAATTCTAATTAAAAACAAAGAATTAAGCCTTTTCTGGTATCGTAATAGTTTAGTTCTTTATATAAATCCTCTTTTTCTAGCTTCTTCTAATAACATTTGATCATCTGCTTTGGCAATAGAAAACATTTCTTTGATCTGATTCTTTCTTTTCTCTATTGCACTTAATGATAAACTTACATAATTAGGTAAGTTCTTGGTTTTAACACCACGAGATAAATGATATAAAATCTTTAGGTTTTTCTCATCTAAAGAAAATTTATTCGTCATCATTTTTCTAAAATGATCATTTACCGTAGCACTATAATACGCTTTACCTTTTAAGATATTATTAAATGCTAATAATAATTCGCTAGAAGTAAGATCACTCTTGATTAAGAATCCTGCCGGATTAATATTCTTAAGGATGTTATGTATTCTATGATCTTCTCTATGCATGGTTAAGATAATGATCTTTGATTTTGGTAACAGCTCTTTTGCGTGCTTTGCCAAATCCTCACCAGAGGTAATCGATCCATCTGAAGAAGGAGGTAATTTAATATCTACAAAAAGCATATCATAAGGAACCGTCTCTGATGATTTTACGATACTGGCATAAGCATCATCACAATTAGAGGCGATGTCAATCTTAATTTGATATTCTTTTTGATTTTCTCCTAATAAGGTATTTTTATACCCTTCGATAATCATAGGATGATCATCAATCATAAGAACTTTTAGCTTTTTCTTCATCTTAAAATTTGTTGTTTTTAGGTTTTAAAAATTTCACCCCTTGCTATTTAAACTTAATAATACGTAAAATAGTATGAGCATAGATTATTTAGTACACTTCTTCAACTTTGGCTGCTATAGGTACCTTTACCGATACCGTGGTACCAGAGCCTTCGTTGCTTAGAAATTGAACTTCTCCATTCATCTGACTAACTCTTGATGTAATGTTTTTTAAACCAATTCCTTTTTTAACCTTATTTGCTTTAAATCCTATTCCATCATCTAAAATAGTAAGATTTATGGTACTATCCACATAATCGAAATTAATTTTTATATGATTTGCATGGGCGTGTTTAAAGATATTCTGCATTGACTCTTGTAAAATCCTAAAGAAGTTTACTTTTTTCTGGTCGTCTATCCCTTCCCAATCGATATCCTCGTCATTATTAAACTCAAACGTTATTTTATGTACTTCGCACAGGTCTTTGATCAGGTTTTCTACGGCATCGATGTAGGCCACATCAGACGGTAATGTCTCTGCACCCAGGTCATGAGAGATTAAGCGTATTTCTTTTTCTATGGCTTTAAGCTCATCTATATATTTATTCCTGGCTTCTGTAAAGCCATCGTTGGCACGCTGGTTAATCCCATCGAGACTTAACCGTACCCCAAACAATCTACCCAGTACGCCATCATGCAACTCCTCTGACATACGTTGCTGCTCTAGCTGCCTACCTTCTTCTAGTTTGATTTGTTGATTAAGTAGTAATCGATAAATCTCTTCGTTAGATTCTTGCTGGGTTTGTGCAAATAAGAGTTCTTTATTACTCTGTTGCTGTCTAAAGATAATATACCCCAATAAAAATAAGGCGGTTAGCCCTAATATGGCAATAATCAAAATTTGATTTTCTCTACTGATTTGTTGGTTTTCTTCTGCAATCTCATCGGTTTCAAAACGAATACGGGCAAATTTATCTCTAAACAAACGTTCTTCTTTAATCAAACTATCATTTAACGCTATATATTGATGAGCATATTGTAATCCTTCATCACTATCTGAAATATTAGATAAAATTTTATATGCTTTTAACAATTCCACATTATTCTGAAGTTCCAACGATACATTCCTTGACTGTTCAGCATATATACGAGCAATGCTATCTTTACCAGTAGACTGGTAATATTCTGCTAAATGTAAGGTATTGGTCGCAATACCATTTAAATCCTGTATACTATCTCTTATTGCAAGTGCTTTATAAAAAAGCTTTGGAATACCAGTGGTATCATTTGATAAAAAATTAACATACCCTAAATTATCTAATAGTAATGAATGTCTTCTAGGATGTTTACTTAAATAGTCAGTATAAGACAGTGCTTTCTTGTAAGATTTTTTTGCCTGTTCATATTTTTGTTGAGACTTATAAACCGTGCCAATGTTATTTAATGAAATCAATGTTTGAACAATTTCTTTCTTTGTCCCTTTTACATATTCTATTGCTTTTTCTTGATATTCAATCGCCTTATCATAATGTTCTAAAGCCTTTGCCAAATTTCCTAAATTAGTATAACACATTGGTATATACTCCTTGTTTCCTGATTTTTCAAAATTCTCTATCGCTTTAATAGTTATAGACTCACTCTCACTATAATCTTTAGTTTTTCGTAATATTTGAGCTAAATCAACCAAAACCTTACCATGATCAAAAGCAATTTCTTTACTTTCATTATTTTCTCCTAAAGAAGCATATATTTTTTCCGCTTCATAAAAGTTATTATATGCTACATCCAATTTCGATGGTCTATAATAAAACCCTAAATAGGTATATGATCTAGCCATATTTAATGAATCATTTATTAAGCTAGACAATTTTAAAGCCTTTTCATTCATGGCCTTATAATTTTCGTAATCCTTTAAAGAATAATATACAAATGATATACCATGAATATTCTCAATTTTAAAAGAATTATCATCTAGTGTAGAACAAATACTATACGCTCTTTCTAAGTTACTTTTTCTTTCTTCAATAGAATTTTGCTTATCTTTTGATATATCGATATATGATTTTATCAAATTAGATTTCAATTCTTCTTCTTCTAAAATTTTGTCTTGATCATTACATCCAATCATCAAATAAGATAGAATAATAAATTTCCAGAAAATTCTAAACATCATAAAATAAATTTATTCCTAAATTAGTCAATTAAAAAACAATAAAAAAAGTTCTAATTAAAATTAGAACTTTTTAAATGAATATTTGATTCTGTTTAAATAGTTTATTTCTGATTAACCATCTTGCCCAGGAACCGGGATATGTTCTTCATCTGCCTCATCTGAAAAATTATCATTTATTTCAATCCCAACCTCATCATTTACGGTATCTGCTTCACAAGCCATAAACATCGTAGTTAAAAATAATATAGCGAATAGTGTTTTTATAGTTTTTATAGTTTTCATAATATTGTAAATTTTGGTTATTCAATTGATAAATTTAAAAAATCATAATTGGTATTATTGTTGAGATACTCCTTGTTCAGGGACTTCTATTACCTCTTCGTCTTCTTCATTCCCAACAGTATCATTTATTTCAATTCCAACTTCATCATTTGCAGCATCAGCTTCACAAGCGATAAACATAGTACTTAAGAATAGTATAGCGAATAGTGTTTTTATAGTTTTCATAATGTTAGTTTTTTTAGTTTAAATTTTACTTTTTAAAAGACCTATTAGTCTTTAACGGGGTATGTTTGTTTTTATTTAATTTGGGTTGTCGTTGCGCAGACGACGTTTTATTTTTTAGAGTACTCTTTTTATATACATTTTTAATATGTGTATCTCTAATTGTACACTACAAATGTAGGGAGATACTGCTCTCGCGCCTAATATATTAAGGTGTGTTTAGTAACTGGCACCCTATGAGGTGTGTATGAACCGATTATACGAGTAAATGAACATATTTTTAAATTCACACTTTTTTGTAGGAAACCCTGTACTAACGGTTTTGTAATGCAAAAACTGGTTTTATCCCATAAAAAAACCGATAAATCTTACAATTTATCGGTTATTATATATACCAAACTATATCTGTTTTTATATATATATTAAACTTTTCTTTGCCAGGGAGTCTTTAATTTCTTCTACATTGTTTTTATACGACTTTGAGAAGGGGATTAAATCATCTGTATTTTTGATAGCGCATTTTGCTTTTCCGAAATGTATTCTCGATACATAATCGGTATTAATAATATAGCTGTTATGTATACGCACAAAATGGTCGGGCAACAGGTTCTGAAAATGTTTTAAGGTCTTAAAAGCCTCTACCTTAGTACCGTTGCTCATTATAAAATCTGTGGTATTACTATCTGCTTTTAGGTATAATATCTCATCTACATCTACAAATCTATAGTCCCCATAGGACCTAAAACATAGGGTATGATCACCACTTTGTCCAAAGTCTTTTTCGAACCTCATTAAAGTTCTCTTTATCTGCCCTTTGCTAAATGGTTTAAGGATATAATCCATAATTCTGTTACGTATGCCTTCTATAGCATAGTCTGATGTTTTGGTGATCACAATAAACTCTGGTAACCGCGACATATATTTAGAAAGCTCGGTTAACAAAGAATACTTGGTAGTTACTGTATCTATCCCTGGTACTTCTGGCTCTAAAAAAACAAGTCTGGGTCTTCTCTCTAAAATTAAATCCAATGCATCCTGCTCGTCTTTTGCTATTCCTGTACAGATATAATCTGGTTGCTCCTCTAGGGAAATTTGGATAGAATCTGCAATTTTCTGATCATTATCGATGATTACATAAGGATATTTCATAGGGTATGAGTTAAAAAATTTGTGTTGGTTAATATTTGCTGAATTATTCTACTTACAAGATAGGGTATTTACACTTTTTTTGTATACGGTAAAACCGTAATAAAATTACGGAATCCCTTTATTGTCAAGGAGTTACATATCGTCCTTTATCGACATATAAACGCTTTTTATCGGATAAAATTGTAAATAAACTAAAAGGAATAATTTAACAATACATTTATAGATTTGTTAAAAAAAGCCAAAAACTACGTTTAGCAGTTAAAAAATTGCGATAAAACACCTACGATTTATCTGTTTTTTGAAAATAGATTATCTAAATCTGTCTATTTTTAACTCTTATTTATGATTTTAACATCAAGGTCGTGGGATATAAAAAGGTAGTACTTATATACAAAACTCTTGTTTTTTTTCTATTATTGTGATATCAAACTGAGCCCCTGGATAAACTCAGAACAGGCTTATCGAAGCACTCGAATTGACGAATTTCAAGTTAAAAACCTCAAATACACAATGCGGTTACAATAAAATCAGATATCATATTCATCTATGCAAAACATAGTCGTACTTACAGGAGCAGGAATTAGCGCAGAAAGCGGGATCAATACGTTTAGAGATGCCAATGGTTTATGGGAAGGACATGATGTTATGGAGGTAGCTTCTCCGCAGGGATGGAGAAATAACCCAGAATTGGTTCTCGATTTTTATAATAAAAGACGTAGCCAATTACATACAGTAACTCCTAATAAAGCGCATTTTGACCTTGTAGCTTTGGAAAACAAATTTAATGTTTCTATCATTACTCAAAATGTAGATGACCTGCACGAAAGAGCAGGAAGTAGTAATGTGATACATCTGCATGGCGAATTACTAAAAGTGCGAAGCCAGTTTGATGAGCAATTGGTACTCGACTGGAAACACGACCTGGTTCTTGGGGATTATTGCGAGCATAATTCTCAACTACGACCACATATCGTATGGTTTGGCGAAGCAGTACCTATGATGGATCAAGCTATAAAAATTACAGAACAGGCAGATATTCTTATGATTATTGGTACCTCTATGCAAGTATACCCTGCTGCCGGACTAATACAATATGCCAAATACAAAACTCCTGTTTATTTTATCGACCCCAATCCTGCAATTTCTCCTACAGAGCATCTTACCGTACTATCTGAGAGAGCTACTACAGGAGTGGCTAAAGTGGTGAATGAGTTGTTAGGGTGATGTAGATAAAGGGTAATATAAATATATTGAAACAAGCAGACCTCACAGGTTTCAAAAACCTGTGGGGTCTTGTATTGTAAGTCTGAGCCCTTCGACAGGCCTGTCCTGAGTTTATCGAAGGGCTCAGTGTAACATAGAGATAGAATTCCCTCTTAAACTTAAGACATTTGAGGTTTCGGGTTAAATACTATCTACAACAGTAGAATCTGATGCTTTTACAGGTAACGAATCTGTTACTTTTTCCTGTGGTTCTTCTTTACCTTTGGTTATTGCATCACTGGTTTGTTTTGCCCAATTAATTAGTTTTTCTGCATCACTATCTGGTAGCTTACCATGCATCCAGGTATAGGACTCTAATGGCATTGCTTTCTTTTCTATCTCTTCTACAAATTCTTCTAGCTTATGATTCTTTTGCTTATCGGTATAAGACTCCCAATCAGAGACATTAAAATGTTCTTTACCTTCTTTTATATGATAAGCCATCCAATGCGAAATGGGGCTAACCTCCATATACCAGGGGTATCGGGTAATATTACTATGGCAATCATAACATTGATTCTGCAAAATTGTCTTAACCTCTGTAGAAACCATAGTAGCTGCTTCGAACGTAGCAATACTATCATAGCTTGCTCCGTTCTTCGTTGGTCGTAAAAACTGTGATATCAAAAAAATCAATACGAGTAGAAAAAGAATTCTTTTTATCATTTTATAGTACTTTAAAAATTACCGGGAGATTAACTTCTAACAAGATGATAATTGCCTCTTATAGAAGGTATAACGATTTTAACAAATAATTATTATTGTCCTAAATTTATCAGGGAAGAATCATAACCGCCTCCCCAATACGGTTTAAGGCTTTAACTTAGAATATATAATTTATGAAAAGCTAAATGCGTTTGGAGTCCATATTTTTATTTGTTTATTTTTGAAATTGAAGTGATTTAAGCTTTTTTGATTCTGGCGAAAAATAGTAGTTTTTTGGTCAATTGAAGTGTTTTTTGCACTTCATAACAGCGTTACGAAGTAAGAAAAAGACAAAAATTGAACAAAAAAGAACATTTTTATAGCGAATTGAAAAAAGTTTAAACCACTTCATTAAAAAGAATGAGTAATCGATTTTATATCTGGTTCTTAAAAAAATCATCAAAATATCTAATATCCTTTTATCTTGAAGGCTTTAGTTCATGACAAAAATTTACCTGATATAGAGATGAGTTGATCTGATACTCTGTTAAAGAACGGAATCCAATTATTAATAGCTCTATATCAAAATGGATTCCAGCCTTTAGTTTATCCTAAGTAAAGTCGAAGGACTAGAATGACAAAAGATACATTATTTATGACATCGCTTGAAGACGTATTGAATACCGTAGATCATTCTCGTGAAAAAAGGAAGTATTTTGCTAATGTGATCCTTGATAATCCAGAATTGCTTCCTGATTTGCTAAATATCTGTGCCCGGGTAGATGATGAAATCTCGTGTAGAGCTTCCTGGGGCCTCGAATTTTTATGTAAGCACGATCTTACTGCTATTCTCCCTTATCTTGATGAGCTTATTACTATTGCACCTAACGTATATCAGCACCCCGCTGTACGGCCAATGGCAAAAATATTCGAGTATCTAAGCATTGCCTATTATCAAAAAAAGAATCCTAAAGTAAGAGCAGCCTTAACTACACAACATCGCGAAAAAATAACAGAACTATGTTTTGACTGGATCATTACAGATCAAAAAGTGGCCCCAAAAGCATATTCTATGACATCACTATACCTGTTGGGTACAGAATTCGATTGGGTACATCCCGAACTTAAAATTACACTAGAGAATAATTACAATACTGGTAGTGCAGCATATAAAGCTCGATCCCGAATGGTATTGAAAAAAATTGGGTAGTAGTTATTATCAGTTGATAGTTGATAGTTGATAGTTGATAGTTGATAGTTGATAGTTGATAGTTGATAGTTGATAGTTGATAGTTGATAGTTGATAGTTGATAGTTGATAGTTGATAGTTGATAGTTGAT
>JAUIBW010000015.1 GCA_030427585.1 Bacteroidia bacterium | reverse complement strand
GTAGTGTACTATTATATCCAGAATGGGTCATGCCGAAGGGGTAGTAGTTCTTCTCTTGGATAATTTCATCCTGAGTAATTGTACCGTCTTTGTTTCTATCTGAATACGAGAGTCTTAAATTTTGAAGGTGATCTTTAAACTGATATACATACTTAAAGCCATCAGTTTCTTTTTCTACAATACCTTCTGTATGGTTAAAGAATTCTAATGTACCATTTTTATACACATAATTACCAGCATATTCTGTTGTTAATGAACTTCCCTCTGTGGTAACCTTTTTTAATTTGGCCCCAGTGGCATCGTAAATATAGGTAATATTTCCGGTATGATCTGTATTATTTACGGTTACTGTTTTGGGCAAGTTTAAATGGTTGTAAGTAATCCCGGTAATCCCCTTGTTTTGATCCTGGGTCATATTGCCATTAGCGTCATACACAAAGTCATCATTGGTATTGCTACCATCTTTAAAACCAAAAGTTGTATTCCCTGTATCAGCTACTTTTAAGAGTTTATTACCACTATTATAGGTATATGCCAGAATATCCATATCACCAAAAGAAGTAGCTGCGGTATTCAAATGTCCTTTTCGGTTTAGGGATAGGATGTTTCCAACTTTATCATAAGTAACACCACTTAGATTATAGTTGCCATCACTACTAATTGCTCCTACGATTCTGTTTAAATTATCATAAGAATATCTGTAATGCCGCTCTACATTATCATTGGCAGTTTTCCATCCTGTTTCAGAGATATTACCATTAAACAATGCAGTAGCTCCGTGTTGTGGTGCGTTGTAATTGATTTTAAAGGCAAACAGTTTGTTGCCAAGAGCAGTATTAGGATCGTTGATTTTAGTAAGCCATCCCCTTACATTATAAGAATAATCCACCTCTTGTAATCCACCTCCAGTTTTCTTACTTTCTAACTGTCCTAAAGCATCATAGCTGTTTTCAGCAATAGTTTCAACGGCCTGGTCATTGATCTTTTGGGTTTGAGTTAGCATCCTACCCATATGATCATAGGTAAAGGTATCTATGGTTACAATGGCTGCATTACTTCCTTTGGTATGAGTAGTTTTAGTTTGTTTCACTTTACCTGTAAAATCAAGATCACTTTCTATAATATCAGTAGTGCTAAGATACTCATTTTTACTCGCTACATATATAGGCCGTGCTTTTTTATCATAGTAAGTAACTGTAGTAATCCAATCATAGGTATCAAGTACTCGTACCTTACTTCCTGTAGCTAATGTCTTGGTTTGATTAGAAATAGCTTCTCCATATACCGTACCGGGATTGGTTAATCCTACAAGATCAAATCCATAGTCATCATAGTAATTAATGGTATATAGCTCCAGATTTGTTTTTGGGAATGCTGTATTGCTATAATAAATAGTAGTTCCATCAATCATTGCAGCAGCACTTCGTTTTTCCCATAGTGTAGATTCTGTATTCACAGCTTGTTGTATCACTTTTCTTTCCCGGTTATCGGTAAATTTACCAGTATAAGTAACCCGACCAAAAGCATCATGTTTGGTAAAGAGCCAGGCATTGCTTGCTTTTAGATTCGCATCTTGGGTTAAAATCGGCTGATCTAGCTTATTATACACAATATATTCCCAATCCTTACCGGGGATCTTCTTTTCGATCAATCGGTTTCTGTAATCATAACGATACTGATAACACAATTCGACAAGCTCATTGTCCGATACGCCGTCATTTGTAGTAACTTTTGGTGGGATGACATAAGTTAAATTCCCAAACCGGTCATATACATAATAGGTGTCATGCGCCTCGACTACGCTCGGCGCCCCAACATTAGCATAGGTGCGTTTTAATATGATTTGCCCTTGTTTGTTTTTATATTCCCGGATGGTATGGTTATTGCCATCTGCCGGGGTCCAGTTTTCATCTTTGGTGATGGTCACATACAACTGATTGGGGTCATAAAAACCATGCTGTGCCAAACTAGGTTTCTCTGTATCACTGGGGTTGGCAAAAACTACTTTATGATACACTACCTCATTTGCAGTATTGGTATTCCAGTCTAACTTAATGGTATGATCGGTATCACTATTAGGGTTTGCTTTCCAGGCTGTACCCGGGGCTCCCTGTTCTACTACCCTGTTAAGCGGTGAACCATCATAAAGGCTCTCTGAGTAGGCATTGATCTGGTTAAGATCAGTGATCCCAGGAAAGTCGCTAGCATAGGTATCCTTATAATACTGGTTGATATCGGTATTGACATTAATCTCTTTATAACTCCCAATCGTATTGCCTGCCTCAAAAGGCAGGTATTGCTTTGCTTGTCTGCCGTAGGCATCATATTCGATATGGGTTACAATATCTTTACCATCTGGTGAAGCTTTGATCGCTCTTTCCTGGATGGGCCTGCCCAATCCATCAAAATAGGTCACACTCTCTATAGCTTTATCGATATCATTAATATTAGCGCAGTTTACATTCTCTAGCTCTGCAATCGTTAACGCTACTTGCGGGACTGTAGTATGTATATAGTTCTTGTCTGATAATACTACCTGAGAATGAAGATTCCAACCCAAAAGCAGTAGTATGATATATATTATATGTTTTTTCATTGTATTATATGGTTATAAGGTTAATGTTGTTCTCCTGTATTACCACCGCCACCAGTATCACTAGAAACAGTGGCTACTACGACCATAGTCTTTATAATTTGTTGCCCCGTAAGATTATCTTTGATTGTAGCCTTAATGGTATATTCATACGTACCATTTGAAAAATTAGAGAAAGAGAAATTTGTACCACTTCCTGATCCTAAAGCATTAGAAAGATTTGTACTCTTATACGCTTTCCATGAAATTTGTCGCGACCCCGAACCTCCTGCTATACTGGTAATGCTAAACGACACACTTGGATTCGTCCCGGAAATAGAAGTGTGAGACTGACTGCTGCTTGCCGTCATACCAGGATAAACTTTTAGAACAGGAGCAGTAGCACCCCATTTATAATTTGCATTCTGCATCGTTAGGTCAATCACCTTAAATTTAATGGTATAGGTCCCTGCTGTAGGAAAATGATACGAATATGTGGTTCCTGTAGCACTCTGTTTTACATTGTTGACATACCACTCATATCTTCGGTTTCCTGATCCCCCTCCTATACCAGAAGCAGTGAAGGTTGTAGTAGTACCTCGTACAATATGCGCTTTTGATGCACTTACTGTAGGTGTGTTTAAAGGATTGTAGGCATAAAGCTTTTTAGTACTACTAATTACTGTTTTTCCGCTTACATTATCAATTACTTTGAAACGTATGTAAGATGTTCCTACAGTAGTAGGTTTATAGGTTAAACTTGTCGAGGTATTAGATAATTTTGTACTACGTTCGTACCACTCATATCTCAGATTTCCTGTACCGCCCCCTACATTAGAAGCATTAAAACTAACATTGGTCCCTTTTACAACATGCGTATAATTAGCACTTACTGTAGGTACATTAATAGGAGGATAGGCTACTACCACATTTATGGTTTTGCTTACCCTATGTTTGGTTTGGGTATTATAGGCTATGACTGATACAGCGTAGGTACCTTCTGCACTAAAACTTTTGGTAAAGCTTGTACTACCGTCACACTGTGCCTGTGTACCACCAACAGACCAGGTATACAGATCTGCACCACCACTTCCTGAAGTATTGGATGTAAAGGTAACTGCCTGATTGGGTTGTATAGCACTTAGACTTGGAGTAATGGTCACATCACCCAAAGTAGCCGTTTGTTCTCCCTGGTAATTATAGCGTACTTGTTGTGCAATATGCTGGTCTTGATCTAATGCATATTGCATACGGTTCATTTCATCATACCTATAATACGCCGTATGCCCTTTAGGGTCTGTCATACTGGTTACCCCAACTAGTGGGTCATAGGTGTAGCCTGTAATCTGGGCATCTGCAAAATAGGCATGTTCCCTAAGGTCTTTAAACAGATTACGCATGGTTAGCTCTTCTGCAGCTGTATCTTCTGTATTCGATGCGGTTTGTAATTGGGTAATCAATGCTGTAGCTGTAGACGGTATCCCAGTATAGCTGGCATTAGCAATCTTTACAATAGGTTGGGTATTGTGATATCCCCAGATATACATAATACGACTTCCATCGACTTGTGAAACTTCTAATGGATTCCCCTGGGTATCATAGTTGTGATAGGTAAGACGTGGCTCAGGACTATCAGCCCCTTTGGCAACCTTAGTAACCCCAGGTAATACAATCCCATTGCCCCAATCTGTAAATTCTGTGATTTGAGTAGATACTACTTCCTCTCCTTCTTTACTTTGAACTTCTACAGGAATGGTGATCCTGTTTTGAGTCACCAGAGCATCATTTACTGTACTACTTTTATTATAAGGATAGCTATAGTTTGTTTCAACGGTAGCCTGATTACTAATTGTAGTCGTTTGTGTTTTTAACTGTCCGTAGGGATCATCATAGGAATAGGTGATATCCCTGGTAATGGTTTTATCATGATGTACTTCTTCTTGTTTTGATGATGTAATAGGATACAACTCAGAACGGTTTACATATCGGGTATATTGAGAATTATTAAGTCCCGATGAAGAGGTTTGCGGATGTCCCGCAGCATCAAAGATATGCCTAACCTTACCTGCTTTTAAATTGTATGAATTTAAATGACTTAACGTTCCTGTATGGCGTTCTATCGGTCCATAGGCATTCGAAGTTTTTCCGTTGACCTCAAATGAACTACCTTTTTTAATATAGGATTGTTGTTGTAGTGTCAATCCTTTTCTCCAATTTCTTTTTTCTGTAGGGGCATAAGGAAAACTTTCGCTTACATCTGTTGTCCCCGAAAAATAAGATCGATTTTTAAGCACTTCATTGTTATCCCCTATCGATTGCTCTTCTACAGTAGTATATAATACCGGACTACCGATATAGGTACTTAACGGAATACTGCTGGATGATGATCGTCTGGTAAGATTACAGTCCATTTTTGGCTTACCGTGAGGGGTTAAATCCGCAAGGTAATGATGAGATTCTTTGCTTACAAATACAGGTTTTGAAAGGTTGATCCCCGAAGAAGTGATCCCATCTTCTTTCATATACGAATATCGTTTGGTGGTATACCCTCCCTGACTATCATAAGAGTTGACTTCTTTGATCCGAAGCCCCCCAAAAGGGATATTGATCACTTCTGGTTCTGCAGGAGGGGTTCCAGAATAGTATTTTAAGTGCACATTAGCGACAGCTCTTGGCGTTCTATCTGGATTTGAGGGTGCAGCTATTCTTTCTAACCTAACAATCAATTCATAATCTCCAGCCTCAAGGCTATATAATGTTTGATCCTGTTGTTTGGTAACTGGTTCTTGTTCTGCCGTGGAAACTTCAGATTTATAATTGCATATACCTGCTCCCGTACAATGTACTGTAGCTCCTCCTCCAACTTTTTTAAGTTCTACCGAAGCCAGAGAATACCCCATAGAAGTGTGCAGGTAATAGCCTAAACTAACTTTAATACCACCGCCACCTGGAAGCGTCTCTGGAGTAAAAGGAATGGTAAGGGTTTTATTAATGTTTTCATCCAGAGCATAACTATCTGAAGTAATAACCTCACTTATAGAAGCATCTAAACGAGCTTCACTACCCACTTCTCCCGTATCCAGTTTTCCATAGACCTGGTTTTGTTCATAGATAAACTCTGAGTATCCCTTAGTAGGATAATGTATCTTTTTTAAAGCTCCTTGAAGGGTACTGTTAAAATCAGGAGATCGATTCGAGTTTTCTGAAATCAGACTCCCTGTAGTATTGGTACTACCACTGTAATACCCCCAATAGTCCTGTTTATAATAGGCAATGGTTGCAGCAGGGTTACCATAATATTCGAAGCGATAATATTCCTGGTGTTCACTCGCAGTTGTTTTTCCCCGGTGAATGGTGGTGAGTAGTTTTCTGGGAGAGGTCTTATCATTATATCCTAACCTATATTCCATTACTTTTTGTCCTAAAGTATTAGTAATGGTTATGGCGTCCAGAGTACTTAGGTTTTGATTTAATGTTACACTGGTAGGGATAGTGTAGGTAAAATCAACAGTCTCTGAAGGAGTGATAATTTTACTGGGTAAAAGTCCTGAAGTCTGATTATCTGAAAAAGATTGAGAAACTCCGTTTAGACCGCGTTCCTGTACACAACGCTGATAGTCAGGAGAACTAACATCGACTATAGTCCAGGCATCAGAATGGGTTCTTTGCCGTACCGTATAGTTTTGATATTCGAAAGTGATCGTTTTTGTATTAGGAAGTTCTATTTTGGTCACTACCCAGGCAGAAGGATACATCGTAATGGTCGGTTCTGTAGCACTTAAAGTTTCAATCTCGGTAGTCTCCTGAAGTTCGAAATAATAGGTAATTCCTGAATCATCAATAAGCTTAAACCCACCATTATTAGGTAAACGGGTAAGCTTATAATTCTTATAAGGTGCAAAAACAGCTTCACCATTATGATTCAAATAAAAGGTAGCCGATAGAGAACCTACACTAATCATATATTTATCAGATTCTGTATCCCATTTTCCCGCAGCAGATTCCCGGATTAATAATCCAAGCTCTTCTGGGGTCATATTTTGAGAATCGGTATGGAATTTATGTACCTTTTTCCCTATTTCATTTGGCCCGATATATCCAAGCTGTGATTCATCTGCGAGTCCACGAACCTGACGGGTGATCATTCCTTTACCAGAGAAATCCCAACCCAACCCAGTAGCTCCGGGAAGCTCATCTACCATTAATCCAGAATAATTATAGGATAACGAAATCGGAAGGCTAAAACCTGCTTCATTAATGGTATGTAATGGAATAGTGTGGTTCATTCTTCCGGTAGAAAGATTGACAGGGATCTCCCCATATTTCCCAAGACTAGCTGCTTCGGGAGAGGTTGGAAAAATCTGTGGTGGCGCTGTAGGTGGTTGCCCTTCCTGAGCAGGAACGACAAATCCAATAAGCAAGAATATTAATGTAATGACTAGATGTTTCATAAAAGTATTTAGTTGTGATTAAACTTATTTTTGCCCAGTACCAAACTTGCAAAGATCAACAAGGCAAGCAAGAGAGCATTTTCTTATTGGTTATTATATTTTTTATAAAATTTGATAATAAGGCAAGTACAATGAATATTATAGTTTGATATTAAGAATTCTTATTGTGACACGGTTTATATAAATTAAATTGCAGTTTTTTTGTTTTCATAGTTAGATAATTATATAGTTACTATTTTAAGTACTCCGTGTGCAATAATAAAGCATACCAGTTTCGTTTTTCGGGACTGGGTATGTAAGAATTGTTAAAGTTGTGTTAAATTGAAACACATTGCTTAAGATGGGTTTATATCAAGGATAACAACCGCTAAGAGATAGATATAGCAACAATCCTGTCTTATCAACATTCTTCCTTTTCATCGCCAAAAAAAGAAACAAAAAAGTTCAGGCCTACGAAATTTTGACTAATTTTTTTGCTTAACCCTGGATTGAATTTCAGAAATCCGCTATGCTCAAACCGTCTGAAATTCTACAGATTTTCGCTTCAAATTTTACGACAAACTTTCGATAGGCCGAAAAAACACAACCTCTAAAAAATACTTCTTAAGGCCATATTTTGCCACAAGTAAAAAGAGTTAACGATTTACAAATTTAAACAGACTCCATTGGGATAGAAGCTATAAAGTAACTGCAACGGGTTAACGCAATGAGGCGGTAATCGCAACAGGGGCATATTTATTTTAGGCTGAAAATTCCCCGAAAAACCATTGTATTTTGGTTGTATTTTAGCATAAAAAAGAGCAGGTATCAGCCCGTTTTTTGGGGTGTTTTTAAGGCATTTTTGGCTTCAAAAATGATGTTTTTGAGCCGTATTTTTAGTCGTCTAGAGCAAAAAAAATGGCTTCTTAGATGAAAAAAAACGGCATCTAAGGTCAAAAAAAATCGCTTCTTAGGTGAGTTTTGGCGTTTTTTGGGCAAAAAAATACTCCCTGCCATCATAAGTGCCAGGGAGTACCTTTATAGTTGTAGTGTTACACTACGTATGTATACGCTCTTTTTTTCTGAATTGAAACATGGGGTTTAATGTGATATTCGAACGATCATGAATTTTAATTTGTTTGATAAATGCCAAAGTTATCTCTTTTAAGGTAGTAGTCACTCTTATATCCTTATTCATCACCAAAGCATCTCTTAGATTTTTTCTAGCTAGTAATTTAAAACTTATCGACATATTCATCCCATTTAAAAATTCATATCATCAGTAATGGATCAAGTTTTATTCCAAAAACAAAAGATGATATGATAAACTTATCAAAAACAGTTTAGATCTTTGATTATCAATAACATAGGCAATGATGTTAAAACAGTAATTAAATACTGTATTTTGCTGACAAAATGACAAAACGTTAACAATATTATTTAAAATATTGCATTAAAAAACGATTTTTTTGGATAAAACATCAATATAGGTAATGTTGTTTGGGTAAGGATACGATTTAGAAGTTGAACCTGCCCTTTTAAATCTACTTTTTTAAATTATTATGACTTTTCTTAACTGTTTGATTACTATTTTTAATGGGCTTCTAACCAGTTATCACCCAATCCAAGATCTACATCTAACGGAACCTCTAAGGTGTAGGCGTTTTCCATTTCGGTTTTGATTAAGGTTTTGATGTTTTCTAATTCAGATTTAAAAACATCAAATACCAATTCATCATGCACCTGTAATAACATCCGGGTCTTATAGTTACCTTCTTTTAGTTTTTTATGAATATTGATCATTGCGATCTTGATAATATCGGCTGCGCTTCCTTGGATAGGAGCGTTTACTGCATTTCGTTCTGCTGCACCACGAACTATGGCATTAGCAGAGTTAATATCTTTTAAGTATCGACGTCTTCCTAAAACCGTTTGTACATAACCATTTTCTCTTGCAAAGTTTATCTGATCACTCATATAGTTGCGTAGCTTTGGATACGTTTTGTAATATGTATCGATTAGTTCTTTAGCTTCACTTCTAGAAAGATTGGTTTGATTGCTTAATCCAAAAGCCGAAACCCCATAAATAATACCAAAATTTACGGTTTTGGCATTACTACGCTGCTCTCTGCTAACTTCTTCTATGGGAATATTAAATACTTTTGCAGCTGTCGAAGCATGAATATCCTCTCCACTTTTAAAAGCTTCAATCATAGTTTTTTCCTTACTTAAAGCTGCAATGATCCTTAATTCTATCTGAGAATAATCAGCCGCTAGTAGGGTGTATTCTTCATTCCTGGGGACAAATGCTTTTCTTACTTGCCTTCCTCTTTCTGTACGAATAGGAATATTCTGTAAATTAGGATTATTAGAACTTAGACGCCCAGTAGCAGCTACTGTCTGCATATAATCTGTATGAACACGCCCAGTGTTTTCATCAACCTGTGTTGGTAATGCGTCAACATACGTACTCTTTAACTTCGTCAAACCACGAAAATCCAATATGTTTTGAATGATTTTATGATCTTTTGCAAGATAGGATAATACATCTTCGGCAGTAGAATATTGACCAGTCTTCGTCTTTTTTGGCTTGTCTACCAGTTTCATTTTTTCAAATAATATAACACCCAATTGCTTTGGTGAAGCAATATTAAATTCTTCACCAGCTTCGGTATAGATCTTTTGCTCTAATGTTTTAATATCGTTATTTAGTTCTTCGGAAAGAGATTGTAAAAAATCTTTATCCAGATTAATTCCTTCGATTTCCATATCGGCTAAAACTCTTAATAGTGGAATTTCAATATCATTAAATAGAGAAACTGTTTTTGCTTCAGTAAGTTCTGGTGCAAAATGTTCTTTTAGCTGAAAAGTAATATCTGCATCTTCTACAGCATATTCGGTTTGTTTGTCTATAGGTACTTGCCTGAAAGATAGTTGGTTTTTGCCTTTTTTGCCAATTAATTCGGTAATAGAAACCGGGGTGTAATTAAGGTAAGTTTCAGCAAGCACATCCATATTATGTCTCATGTCTGGATTGATGAGGTAATGCGCTAGCATTGTATCAAATAGTATTCCTTTAACTTCGATATTATATTTTGCAAGAACTTTGATATCATATTTTAGATTCTGACCAATTTTTGTAATATGTTTAGCCTCAAAGAAAGGTCGTAGTTGTTCGATCAATTCTTGTGCTTCCTTACGATCTTCTGGAAAAGGAATATAAAAACCTTTTCCAGCTTCCCAAGAAAAAGCAATCCCTACCAACTCTGCAATTAGTGGGTTAAGACCTGTGGTTTCGGTGTCAAAACAAACATTTTCTTGTTTTAATAAATTTTGAAGAAATAATTTCATTGCCATTCCCGGAGCAATACTTTGATAAAAATGCTCTGTATTAGCAATTGTTTTTCTGCTAGAAAAAGAAGCGGTTTCACCAGATTCATCGGCTTCGCCAAATAATGAAAATTGACCTGCTCCGGCTTGTGTTGTTTTCTTTTTTGTAGCAGAACTACTGGTAGATTGATCAGATGTAGTGGTTTCGTTTTCCGAAAAAATCTTGATAAATTGATCTGTAAGCCTTCTAAACTCTAACTCCTCAAAAATCTTATGTACTTTTTGTGCATCCGGTTTTGTAAATTCGTAATCGCTGGCATTAAAGGTTACATCGCAATCTAAAATAATAGTAGCAAGTTTTTTAGAAAGAAGACCTAATTCTGCATTTGCCTCTACTTTTTCTTTCATTTTACCTTTTAACTTATCAGTATTAGCCAATAAACCTTCCATAGAACCATATTCTGCAATAAATTTTTTGGCAGTTTTGTCGCCAACTCCTGGTAACCCGGGAATATTATCGACAGAGTCACCCATCATGCCGAGGTAATCAATAACCTGCTCTGGTCGTTCTACCTCAAATCTTTTTTGTACCTCTGGTATCCCCCAAATCTCGATTCCATTTCCCATTCTGGCAGGGCGATACATAAAAATATTTTCAGAAACTAATTGTGCATAATCCTTGTCGGGTGTAACCATATAAGTTTGGTACCCTTCTTTTTCGGCCTGTTTGGCGATGGTGCCAATTAAATCATCTGCTTCGATACCTGCCTTTTCTATGATAGGAATGTGCATGGCCTTTAATATATCCTGAATTATGGGTACAGCAATTTTAATGGCTTCTGGAGTTTCATCGCGATTAGCTTTATACTCAGGAAAAATTTCTAATCGATCTTTACTTCCTTGTTTGTCAAATGCAACAGCTAAATGATCAGGTTTTTCTCTTTTTATAACGTCAAATAAAGAATTTACAAAACCCAAAATTGCAGATGTATCTTGCCCTTTTGAATTAATTCTCGGGTTTTTAATAAGTGCGTAGTACCCTCGAAAAATAAGAGCGAAAGCATCCAAAAGAAAAAGACGTTTTTGTGACATGATGTATGTTGAATTTTTAGAAATGCAATATAACAAGAAGATTAATCAAATTAGTGTCAAAAACTATAATAAAATATAAAAAGAAATGCCGCCAAAAACTGACGGCATTTCGCCCCAAAATAAAATTGATAACAATGTATCAACTGCTATAAATACGATAGTAATTTTTATATATAATATATGATTTTTTTAAATTGTAATTAAGCCCTAAAAAGGAATATGAAACGAAGTTACAAATAAAAATCTTAGTTCTAAAAGAAATTGTTAAGATTTATACTGGATAAAGACGTGATTTTAACGCTTTTTGATCACAAAATTTATTTATCGTTAATTTTTACTTAAAAAATGACTGCAAATTAAAAATGAGAGATAGTTTTGTTCAATAATAAAACTTTAAAACAAATTATGCGTTGGTTAATCCCTATAATTTTATATATACTTATTGAAACTTATGCATATCAGGCTATTCGAACTATTACTAAAAATCAATGGGTGCAAATAGGGTATTTGGTAGTGTCATTGCTTATCTTAAGCTATGTAATTTATATTTTTGCTAACTATGATCGTAGTGTTGGCCCAACTAAATATACATTAAGAGCTAGTGCTCTTTTGTTACTTACTTTGGTGCCTAAATTAATTATGGTTTTGTTTTTATTTGGTGAAGATGTTATTAGAGTATGTGTGGCTGGATATAATTATATTACGAATACTTTTTTTGAAGGTACTGCCACTCAATATTTCCCAGATCGCAGAAAATTTATTAGCCAATTAGCATTGGGTGTTGCCGCAATACCTCTTAGCGGGCTATTACATGGTATTTTTAGGGGGAAGTATAATTTTAAAGTTATACACCATGTGCTGCATTTTGAAGATCTTCCTGCCGCATTTGATGGATTTAAGATTACACAAATTTCTGATATACATTCTGGAAGTTTTGATGATGTTGCCAAAATTGAATATGCAGTAGATTTAATTAATGAACAAGAAACAGATTTATTGTTATTTACCGGGGATATTGTAAATACTGTAGCAGAAGAAATGGATGATTGGATAGATATATTTAAACGTATTAAGACACCTATGTATGGAAAATATTCTGTTTTAGGAAATCATGATTATGGAGAATATGTTACCTGGAACAGTCAGGAAGAAAAAGATGCAAATTTTGAAGCAATAAAGGAAGTTCATAATAAAATTGATTTTAATCTGTTACTTAATGACAGTATTTTTGTCGAAAAGGATGGTGAGCGTATTGCTGTGATAGGAGTGGAGAATTGGGGACATAACTTTAAGAAAGCTGGTGATTTAACAAAGGCTTCAGAAAAAGTGGCCAAAGAAGATTTTAAAGTATTGTTAAGTCATGATCCCTCACATTGGGAGTATGAAGTAAAGAAACATTCAGATCATTATCACCTTACATTAAGTGGACATACCCATGGATTTCAATTTGGGATTGAAATTCCCGGATTTGTGAAATGGAGTCCAGTACAATATGTGTATAAACAATGGGCAGGGATGTATGATGAAATGGGGAGATATCTGAATGTAAATCGAGGTTTTGGGTTTCATGCTTTCCCAGGACGGGTCGGTATATGGCCCGAGATTACGGTTATTGAATTGAGAAAAGAATCTAAAGATGCTTAATTCGCAGAAAGTGTTATATTTACAACTGTTTAATGGTCAATTATTAAAGGCCCAAACATAAAAGTTTTTAAACATGTCAAAGTTTGGAGATATAATAGGTATTGAGGTTCCTGTTTTATTAGACTTTTTTACCGAATGGAACGAACCCTCTCTTGCAATGCACCCTGTGTTAAGGGATGTAGCTGCAGCACTTGGAGATAAAGGGAAAGTTATAAAGATTGATGTAGATAAAAACGAGGAGTTGGCTACAGCTTTACGTATTAAAGGACTTCCTACATTAATGATTTATAAAGGAGGTGAGATGGTTTGGAGGCAAAGTGGTGAGCAAGATGCTAATACACTAATCGGTCTTATGAAAGAGTATGTTTAAAATCTAATAGTATCAAAAACATACCCTCTTTTAGAAAAATAGTCTAAGACTTTAGGTAGTACGGCGGTAAGATTTTTTGAGGCTTTTATACTGTCATGAAAAACAATAATACTTCCCTGTTGTGTGTTTTGAAGCACATTTTGTAAACATTCTTCTTCAGATATTGTTTGTTGCCAATCTTTTGATAATACATCCCAAAGTATAATTTTATATCCTAGTTTTTCTAGTGCTTTAAATTTGGTATGACTTATTTGCCCATATGGTGGTCTAAATATTTGCTGTATATCTTTCTTGGGTAAATATTCCTGAATTAGATTCTGACAATCTTTAGTGTTCTTAATGTATACTTCTAGACTGGTTCCCCAGGCTTTTAAGTGATTCATAGTATGATTTCCTATAGCATGCCCTTCTACTAGAATCTGTCGAAAAACTTCAGGATGTTTTCTAATATTATCGCCGATACAAAAGAAAGTTGCTTTGGCATTATATTGATTTAACTGGGTCAAAGCAAATTCTGTAACATCTGGTATGGGGCCATCATCAAAAGTTAAATATAATTTCTTTTCATTATTAGCATAAAGATCCCAGATATAATTTGGGAAAAGCTGTTTAATAACCTTAGGAGTTTTATTTGGAACTATTTGCACTATGAGTGTACTAAAAAAGTGAGTCTTTTTTAAGACTCACTTTTAATAATTAGTTTGCTATACTGTCTAAAGAGTCTAACGATTTTTCTTGGTTTTGAAACTCTTTAATAAGATCTTCTTCTTGTTGTTTACGTATGGTTTCATCGTCATATTCTTCATCTTCAGAATAGAGTCGGGTAAACAATCTTAGATATCTGTTAAACTCATCTGCCTTTTCTTCTATCATTTCCCGATCTTGATTGATTAGTAATAGATCAACTACACTACGATAGCGTTCTACATTAGTTACAATCTCTTCAGCATAACGATATTGATCTTTAAGTTCTAAACTACCAAAATAGGTAAGTTGCTCCTGATATTTTTTTGCGAGTTTCACCCATAAGTCTCGAGCTTTTTGTTTTTCTCCTATTTCGTAGTATCCAGAAATATAAGGCTCTACTAGAGTGTAATACTCATAGTATTCTATTGGCATTTTATCCATTGCCAGATCCAGAATTTCCTTGGCTTTATCTTTTTTATCTTCCTGGATTAAAGCTTCTACAAGTCTTGCTAGATTGCTACGATATGTAATTGCATTTTTTCTGGTTTCTGGATCATGATATATATTTGGATCATTACTATTGCCCCAATCCCAACTAGTTACATTTTTATACATAAGATCGGTATCTATTCTACCCATTTCAAAAGGATTTCGAGGATTTACCTTAGTACGAATAGGGACTAATTTAAAAGTAACCCCATCTAATTGCAGATAATCTTTCATCCATAAGAAATCATCATCACCATAACTTCCGCCAGTAAAATAAATAGGCCTCTCCCAATTATTATTGGCAATAATATCCAGCATTAAAAGACGATTTTTGAATAATAAATCTCCATTAAGATGGATATCAATATAAGGTACAATAAGATCAGCGTCTTTTTGAGCTACAATACCATTTCTAAGCACCGCTTCTTTATCTACAGGAATTCGTATGTGCTTAGTAGGAAATGTATTTACTTTTTTACCACTTTGCAAATCTCCTTTGGTTCGAGGATCATCGGTTTCTATCCATCTCATCCAGTTTTTGATAAGCATCGTATCAGAGGTTACAGGTTTGTGATAAATAGCATCGTTATTTCCATGCCTATAGAATTCATGAGTTAATTGAGAAGGGATAGGTTTTCCTTCATATGCGGCCTTTTTCATTTGGTCTATATACCAATCTGTTGCAAAAAGGCTGGTGTTTACTGTTCTAACATCTGTACGGTAGCCTTCAATTTCTTGTGCATACCATAGTGCAAATGTGTCATTATCTCCTATGGTAAATAATATGGCATCTTTCTGGCAAGACTGCAAGTACATTTTTGCCATGGATTGTGCAGTGTATCGATTCGAACGATCGTGATCATCCCAGTTTTGCGCTGCTAATAATACTGGTACAGCTAATAAACAAACTACGGTAACTAAAGGAGCAAGTATTTTAGGCTGTAGGTACTTTTTAAGTAAATCAAACAATGCATAAACACCAAACCCTATCCAGATGGCAAATACATAAAATGACCCCACTAGCGCATAATCTCGCTCTCTTGGTTCAAAAGGCCTTTCGTTAAGGTAAATTTTAAGTGCTAAACCTGTAAATAAGAAGAAAATGAGCAAAGCCCAGAATTTTTTCTTATCTCTTTGTAACATAAATACAAAACCAATTAACCCTAGTAGTAATGGTAAAAAATAGTAGGTGTTGCGAGCCTTGTTTTTAAGGGTATCACTAGGTAAATTGTCTTGCGATCCTAATCGAATTTCATCAATAAATTTAATACCACTAAGCCAATTTCCTTCTAAATCGGTTAGTTTACCTTGGTTGTCATCTTGTCGTCCAACAAAATTCCACATAAAATAACGCCAGTACATATATCCAATTTGATAATCAAATAGATATACCACGTTATCCCAAAAAGAAGGTTTTTCAACATTAATATAATTACTAAACGATTGTAGAAATTTATTATAATCATCATTGTCTAATTTACCTGTGGCGTATTCTCTTCTAAATTGAGTAACAGCATTAAGTAATTCTTCTTCACCTTGATATTCGGGTTTGATTGTAAATTTAATTGGCCCAGTAAACTCCATATAATTAGCAATATGTTCTGTGCTCCACATTCTTGGTAAAATGGCTTTATGAGCATCGTCAAGATTCTGTTTTGCATTTTTCCAATCGTTAACTATAATATATTTTCCGGTTTTAGGATCTTTTTCATATTTCGGTTTACCATCTTCATATGGATTGTTCTTATCTAGACCTGCGTAGATTTCTGTAAATTGAGGTCCGTAAAAAAGATGGGTTTCTGGGTATTGTTCTAGGTTATAGTATGCCAGAAGCTCTCTTGCGTTATTAGGGTTATTTTCATTAATTACAGTTCCGGCATTTGCTCTAATAGGTAGCATAACCCAGCTAGAAAATCCTATTAGGATGAACATAACACATAATAACAATGTGTTTAATTGTACGTAGTTTTTTTTACGAGTGTATTTTATACCAAAATAAAAAGCTGCAGCAATTATTAATCCTGCAATAATGGTTCCTGAATTAAAAGGCATACCTATAGAATTAACAAAAAAGACTTCGGCTGCACCAAAGAATTTAAGTGTAGATGGTAATAGGAGTTTAAAAATAAACAATAATATGGCTACAACAACTATATTGGCAATAATGAAATTTTTTATAGTAATTTCTTTGTAATTTTTGAAATAATATAATAGCCCAATTGCAGGGATAGAAAGTAATCCCATAAAGTGAACACCGAAAGATAATCCTACAATAAAAGAAATTAATAGTAGCCATCTGTTGCCTCTAGGGGTGTGCATGTCTCGTTCCCATAATAATCCAAGATAGAAAAGAACAGATAAAATACAAGTGGCCATTGCATATACTTCGGCTTCTACGGCATTAAACCAAAAGCTATCTGTAAAGGAAAAGGCCAAAGCCCCTACCATGCCACTACCTAGAATAGCTATTGCTTTACCTTGTGTTAATTCTTCATCTTTTACAATTACTTTTTTTACAAGAATGGTGATCGACCAAAACATAAAAAGGATCGTAAATGCACTAGCAAATGCAGAAGTCATATTTACCATTAATGCAATTTGTGTGGGGTCTGATGCAAAAGCAGAAGCAAAAGCTCCAATCATTTGAAACAATGGTGCTCCTGGCGGGTGACCAACTTGTAATTTTGAGGAAGTAGCAATGTATTCTCCTGCATCCCAAAAACTAGCAGTGGGTTCTACCGTCATTGCGTAAACGCATAAAGCGATGGTGAAAACAATCCATCCTAATATTTTATTCCACTTAGTAAAGTTGAATGTGCTCATAAGATTTATTCAGTTATATAACGTGTGGCGAATTTAATAATAAAAATACTTTAACCTTAGTTTTTTTAGCAAACGCTTAACAGAAGTTTATATTTTAGACCTGTAGCTATAGTTTTATAAATAGATTATTGATTTAGTAGAATAAATTTTAAAAAAATATTTGCAGAGCCAAAAGAAAATTTTAAATTTGCACCCGCAAACACATATTGGCCTATGGTGTAACTGGCAACACGTCTGGTTTTGGTCCAGAAGAGTCTAGGTTCGAGCCCTAGTAGGCCAACAGAAATTAAAGGAACTACAGAAATGTTAGTTCTTTTTTTTGGGGTATGATCTAAGACCGGCTAGGGCGAGAAGTTTATCCTGAGTTTTCCGAAGGGAGCCCTAGTAGGCCAACAGAAATTAAAGGAACTACAGAAATGTTAGTTCTTTTTTTTTGGGTATGATCTAAGACCAGCTAGGGCGAGAAGTTTATCCTGAGTTTTCCGAAGGGAGCCCTAGTAGGCCAACAAAAAAAGGAGTAAATTTATTTGCTCCTTTTTTGGTTTTAACAGTATAAAGATATTAAATTTTGAAAGTGAGGACTGGTCTTTTTGCATGATTTACAACGTCTTCTCCTAAGCTTCCATTAATAAAGTGTGATATTCCTTTTCGACCATGAGTACTAATACCAATCATACCGGCATTGATAGAATCAGCAAAATTAAGTATTCCTTTTTCTACTGTGATATCGTTATAGATGTTTAGGCTGTACCCTTCGATATCAAGATTAGAAATCATATGATTCATTTTTTCTTCGGTTTCATAAGTGGTTTTAAATCCATTAGCTGTATTTACCCATACTAAATGAAGTTTTGCTTGAATTGATTTAGAAAAATCATGTGCTGCTAAAAGACATGGTTTATCTTCATCATCAAAATTTGTAGCATAAACAAAGTCATTAATTCCAAAAATGTCACAATCTTCTTTAATCACTAATACAGGCTTTTTTGATGTTCGAACCACTTTTTCAGCATTAGAGCCAATGAATAGTTCTTCAAAACCAGAAGAACCATGAGATCCCATGATGATGATATCTATATTGTTTTTGATACTCGAATTGATAATCCCTTGCATTACATCTTCAAAATTTACAGTCTCAATAACATCAATATCTTTTAAATAATCCTGTTTTAGTACTTCTTCAAACTTTTTATGGGTTTGCTTCATAAAAAAAACAGCCTCTGGTGCAGGTCCTGGCACTCCAGAGGACATTAAATCTGTAAGATGCATAGGGAGCTCTAAAATATGTAACAGGTAGATTTTAGCGTTATTTTTTTTTGCTATTTGAGCTGCTACTTTCAATGCACTTTCGGCTTGTTTAGAAAAATCCGTTGGGACTAGTATGCTTTTGATCATAATACTGTTTTTTTTAAATATATTATTTGCTTATCACTTTGGATTTAGAATATATTAATAGTTATATCGTTTAAGTAAGAAGCTGTTTGTATAGAGTATTTTAAATTTACGAATAAATTCATTCTTAGCGATATTTTGTATATAAGATATTATTACTATCTTTGCACCGTTGAAATTAAAAAACCAGGATGAGGGGACGAGGAGTCCCCTCTTTTTATCTATTTATGTCATTAAAAGACAAAGTTCAGAGTTTATTAGAAGGGGCACTTCAAGAAAATCCGTCCCTGTTTCTAATTGAAAGTAAAATTCATCCCGATAATAGTATTGAAATTATTATTGATGGAGATGATGGTGTGAAAGTAGAAGATTGCATTGCTTTGAGCAGAGCAATTGAACACAATTTAGATAGAGAAGAAGAAGATTTCTCTCTTCAGGTGATGTCTTCGGGTGTTTCTGAAAGTTTGAAACATGTTCGACAATATAAAAAGAATGTGGGCAGAAAACTTAAGGTAAAAACAATCGAAGAAACAATCGAAGGAGAGTTGATTTTAGCGACCGAAGATACAGTTGTCTTAACGTGGAAAACACGAGAGCCTAAGCCGGTAGGTAAAGGTAAAGTAACCGTTACTAAAGAAGCTACTATAGCTTATGAAAATATTGTAGAAGCAAAAGTTATGATAACATTTTAATTATAATATATTGATATGGAAAATATCGCATTAATAGAATCATTTTCAGAATTCAAAGATGATAAATTTATAGATCGTGTTACTTTAATGTCGATCTTAGAAGATGTGTTTAGAAATGCTCTAAAGAAGAAATTTGGTAGTGATGACAATTTCGATATCATTATAAATCCTGATAAAGGAGATTTAGAAATTTGGAGAAATCGTATTGTAGTAGGAGATGGTGAAGTTGAAGACGGCAATCAAGAAATATCACTAACTGAAGCACAAAAAATAGAACCTGATTTTGAGGTAGGAGAAGATGTATCGGAAGAAGTTAAACTTATAGATTTAGGAAGACGTTCTATATTAGCATTGCGCCAGAACTTAATTTCTAAAATCCATGAGCATGACAATACGAATATTTATAAACAGTTTAAAGAATTAGAAGGGGAGATTTATACTGCAGAGGTTCATCATATTCGTCATAGAGCGATTATAATGCTAGATGATGAAGGTAACGAGATTATATTACCTAAAGATAGACAAATACCTTCTGATTTTTTCAGAAAAGGAGAAAATGTACGAGGAGTAATAGAATCTGTAGAGCTTAAAGGTAACAAACCATCAATAATTATGTCTAGAACATCACCTCTGTTTTTAGAGAAATTGTTCGAATCAGAAATACCAGAAGTGTTTGATGGTTTAATTACAGTTAAAAAAGTAGTTCGAATTCCTGGAGAAAAAGCAAAAGTTGCTGTAGATTCGTATGATGACAGAATTGACCCTGTAGGAGCATGTGTTGGTATGAAAGGCTCTCGTATACATGGTATCGTAAGAGAATTAGGTAATGAAAATATTGATGTTATTAATTATACAAATAATTTACAATTATTTATTACCAGAGCATTAAGCCCTGCAAAAGTAACCTCGATAAAGATTAATGAAGAGACCAGTCGAGCAGAAGTAATGCTAAGACCAGAAGAGGTTTCTAAGGCTATTGGTCGAGGAGGTCATAATATTAGATTAGCTGGGCAACTAACAGGTTATGAGATAGATGTGTTTAGAGAAGGGGTAGAAGAAGATGTAGAGCTTGCAGAGTTTTCCGATGAAATTGACTCGTGGATTATTGAAGAATTTTCTAAAATTGGTTTGGATACGGCAAAGAGTATTTTAGAACAAGATATTAGTGATTTAGTAAAGCGAACTGATCTTGAGGAAGAGACAGTAAGCGAAGTGATTAGAATATTAAAATCTGAATTTGAAGATTAATAATCACAATTAATTATATTTGAGCATTAAATAAAAGGCATTTATGGCTGAAGCAGGAACAATGAGACTAAATAAAGTATTACGCGAATTCAATATCTCGCTAGATCGGGCTGTTGACTTTTTGAACTCAAAAGGTCATGAGATAGATGCGCGTCCTACTACAAAAATTTCTTCAGAGATTTATCAGCTCTTGTTTGATGAATTTCAAACAGATAAGAGTAAAAAGGTGGCTTCAAAAGAAGTTGGAGAAGAAAAGAAGAAAGAAAAAGAAGCATTGCGAGTGCAGATCGAAAATGAACTGGAAGAAAAACGTAAACGTGCAGAAGCTAGAGAAGTCGTAAAAGCCAAAGCTCAATTAAGTGGGCCTAAACAGGTGGGTAAGATTGAACTAGAGAGTAAAAAACAAGAAGGCAATACTGTAAAACCTGAAGAAAAGGCAGTTGAAGCTCCTAAGGCAGAAAAGGAAGAAGAAAAGGAAGAAGTAAAAAACAAAACTCCAGAGATAGTTTCAAATAGACCTCAGAAAAAAGGAATTAAAATAACAGGACAAGCGCCAAAAGAAATAAAAGAAGAAAAACCTGTAAAGCCAGTTGCAAGTAAAGATAAACCAGAAGCTCAGACACCAGAAGCAGAGGTTTCTGTAGAACCAGAAAAAGTTAAAACTCAATATAAGAAATTAGATGGCCCTAATTTTACAGGTCAAAAAATTGATTTAACTCAATTTAAAAAACCGGCCAAGAAGAAAGAAGATAAATCTGATAAGAAGTCTTCGAATGCAGGAGATGCTGCAAAAAAACGTCGACGAAGAATTAGTAAAGAAGGCGGTGCTCAAGGATCTGGTGGTGGTAGACCAGGAGGCCAATCTGGCGGTGGTAACCGAGGTGGAAATAGAGGAAGAGGTTCTGCAAAAGGGAAACGACCTGCCATTGTAAAAGAAGAGCCTAGTGAAGAGGAAGTACAAAAGCAAGTACGAGAAACTCTTGAAAAATTACAAGGGAAATCTAACAAATCAAAAGCGGCTAAGTATCGTAGAGATAAGAGAGATCAGCACCGTCAGAAAGCAGAAGACGATGTAGCACAACAAGAACAGGAAAGTAAAGTGCTTAAAGTAACAGAATTTGTTACAGCCTCAGAAGTTGCTACCATGATGAATGTGCCAACTACCGATATTATTTCGGCTTGTATGTCATTAGGAATAATGGTGACAATGAATCAAAGATTAGATGCAGAGACCCTTTCTATTGTTGCAGATGAATTTGGTTATGAGGTTAATTTTGTGACTGCAGATATTGAGGAGTCTATAGAAGAAATTGTAGATGCTCCCGAGGATTTAGAAGAAAGAGCTCCTATTGTAACTGTAATGGGACATGTTGATCATGGTAAAACATCTCTACTTGATTATATTCGAAAAGAAAATGTAATAGCTGGTGAGAGTGGTGGGATAACCCAACATATTGGAGCCTATGGAGTGCAATTAGAAAATGGACAAAAAATAGCATTTTTAGATACACCAGGTCACGAAGCGTTTACTGCAATGCGTGCACGTGGAGCGCAAGTAACTGATTTAGCTATTATTGTAATTGCAGCAGATGATGATGTGATGCCACAGACCAAAGAAGCAATTAGTCATGCTCAGGCAGCAGGAGTTCCTATTGTATTTGCTATTAATAAGGTAGATAGACCTGAGGCAAATCCTGAAAAGATAAAAGAAAAACTGGCCTCTATGAATTTGTTAGTAGAAGATTGGGGAGGAAAAATTCAATCTCACGACATTTCTGCTAAAACTGGATTAGGAGTTAAAGAATTACTTGAAAAGGTACTTCTTGAAGCAGAAATACTAGAACTTAAAGCAAATCCAAATCGACTGGCATCTGGTACAGTTGTCGAAGCGTTTTTGGATAAAGGTCGTGGTTATGTATCTACTATTTTGGTGCAAACAGGTACACTTAAAATTGGAGATTATGTTCTTGCGGGTAAAAATAGTGGTAAGATTAAGGCGATGCAGGATGAACGAGGGAATAATGTAAAAGAAGCAGGGCCTTCTACACCAGTTTCAATTCTTGGATTAGATGGTGCTCCACAGGCAGGGGATAAGTTTAGTGTATTAGAAGATGAAAGAGAAGCTAAAGATATTGCTTCAAAACGAGCGCAATTACATAGAGAGCAATCTGTACGAACACAACGACATATTACACTAGATGAGATTGGACGTCGAATTGCCTTAGGAGACTTTAAAGAACTTAATATTATTCTTAAAGGAGATGTTGATGGTTCTGTAGAAGCATTAACAGATTCGTTCCAGAAATTGTCTACAGAAGAAATTCATGTAAATATCATTCATAAAGCAGTAGGGGCGATCACAGAAAGTGATGTGTTACTGGCATCTGCATCTGATGCTATTATTATAGGGTTTAATGTTAGGCCAGCAGGTAATGCCAGACAGGTTGCAGATAAAGAAGAAATTGATATTAGAACATATTCGATTATCTATGATGCTATTAATGATCTTAAAGACGCAATGGAAGGAATGCTTTCTCCGGTAATGAAGGAAGAAGTTACAGGAACTGCAGAAATTAGAGAAACATTTAAGATTTCTAAAGTTGGTACAATTGCTGGATGTATGGTTCTTACAGGTAAACTTTTCCGAAATTCTGGCGTACGCTTGATTAGAGAAGGTGTTGTGGTGTATACTGGTGAGTTTGCTTCTTTAAAAAGATTTAAAGATGATGTGAAAGAAGTAGCGAAAGGATATGATTGTGGTCTGCAGATTAAGAACTATAATGATATTAAAGAAGGTGATATAGTAGAGGCGTATCAGGAAGTGGCAGTAAAGAAGAAGTTATAATACTTAAAGTATCTAATAAATAACAAAACCCGATGTGCACACATCGGGTTTTGTTATTTATGAATAAAAAGAATCCTTATTTTTTTTCAGGTCTAAATATAAATGCATTAGGAAACTTAGTATGTACTTCTTTTAATGCCCTGTCAGCTTCAAGCCTTGTGCGATAATTTCCCATCCATACTTTGTAATTAGGTGTTTCCCATTGGATCGATGAGCTCCATTTTGGAAAAGCTTCTTTTGAAGCTCTTATTATTTCATTTGCCTTATTTAGATTTCCATAATACAGTTGAATCTTATAACGATCACTAAATTCTCCATCTTTTTCCATTTTAGATTTTATATCAAGAAGCATTTTTATTCGCGGGTCTTGATTGATAGTTACAGATGCTTCTGGTTGCGGTAATATGTTTGCAGGTACAAAATCGGGCTGATTTGGAGTTTCGGGTGTGGTATTTGTGGTATCCTGAGCGGTTAAAGTGCTGGTAATTATAAGATAAAAACCAAACAGAAAAATATAGTTTGTGGTGTTTAACATTCTCATTACAAATTGATTTGATACAAAGGTAAAGTTTAATAACTCAAAATCCTTAAAAAATATTATTTAGAATTATTATAAATTAATAGTTAACGGTTCTCTAACATTTCCAAAATCGACTAATTATAGTACTTTTGTCGTCGAATTAAAAGTGCCGGTTTTATATCTTTTTTAAGATATTAATGAAAAAACCATACCAAAATTAAGACGATAATTCTACTTGATAATATGAAACAGGTGAAACACCGAAATTCAGCCTCTAAAATCCTAATCCTAGGAACTGTTTTTTTATTTACTTTTTTTAACCCTGTCTTTGGGCAGGATGAAGCGGCTGTTGATAACGCTGCTGTAACTGAAGCTTCGTCTGGAGGAGATGTAGCTAAGGGAGAAGAGTTGTTTAAGTCACTTTGTGCAGCTTGTCATAAACGATATAAAAAAGCAGTTGGTCCTGCTCTTTTTGGAGTTGCTGATAAGTATGACAGAGCATGGTTATATTCATGGATAAAGAATAGTGCAGCCATGGTCGCTTCTGGTGATCCACAAGCTGTTGCTGTTTTTGAAGAGTATAACAAAACTGCAATGAATGCTTTTCCACAGTTAACAGATGGTGATATTGATAATATTTTGGCTTATGTAATGGAGCCTAAGGCTGATCCGCCTGCACCGGTTCCGGGAAGCGATACTGCTTCTGGGGGTGGTGAAAGCTCAGGAGTTTCTGCTAATGTGATTTTAGCAATATTGGCATTGGTATTTTTGATGCTGGTTGTAGTTTTATTTCTTGTTAATAAAACGCTAAGAAGCTTTGCAGAAGCTAATAATGTAGAGTTACCACAAGCAGAAGAAAGAACTCCAATCTGGAAAGCGTTTATCCAAAATCAATTTTTGGTTATGGTTAGTGCCATTTTCTTGTTACTCGCGAGTGGTTACTTTGTATATGGATACTTTATGCAGGTAGGAGTTGATCAAGGATATCAACCTGTTCAGCCAATACACTATTCTCATAAAATTCATGCTGGTGATAATAAAATAGAATGTAAATATTGTCACTCTTCAGCAAGAGTTAGTAAGACATCGGGAATTCCTTCTCTTAATGTATGTATGAATTGTCATAAGTCTATTAGTGAAGTGGCTGATGCTACTGCAACAGAAGAATACTCTAAAGAATTCTATGATGGTGAGATTCAAAAATTATATAAAGCAGTAGGTTGGGATACAGATACACAGGCATATACTGGAGATACTCAACCTGTAAAATGGGTTCGTATTCATAATCTTCCTGATTTTGCATACTTTAATCACTCTCAGCATGTAAGTGTTGCAGGAGTAGAGTGCCAGACATGTCACGGTCCGGTAGAGGAAATGGAAATTATGTATCAGCATGCTCCACTTACTATGGGATGGTGTATTAATTGTCATAGAGAGACTAATGTAAAAGTTGCTGATAATAAGTATTATGAGAAAATTCATAAAGAACTTTCTAAAAAATATGGTGTTGATCAATTGACAGCTGCTCAAATGGGTGGTCTGGAATGTGGTAAATGTCATTATTAACAATAAAACAATTGTTTTTCGTAAACGGAAGAATAGTAAGAAGCTAATATCAATTATATATGTCATCAAACAAGAAATACTGGAAAAGTGTTGAAGAGCTAAACGAAAATAGCTCTATTGTTGAGACGCTACAACAAAACGAATTCGTTAAGGAGATTCCTACGGATGAGTTTTTAGGTGATAAGTCATCGTTAGAGAATTCATCGACCTCTCGTCGTGATTTCCTTAAATATGTAGGTTTTAGTACGGCAGCTGCTTCATTAGCAGCATGTGAAGGTCCTGTTAAAAAATCAATACCATATGTGGTTCAACCAGATAGAATAGTACCTGGTGTTGCTAATTATTATGCAACTACAATTGCAGATGGATATGATTTTGCTAGTGTTTTAATTAAAACTAGAGAAGGTCGACCTATAAAAGTAGAAAATAACAATCTGGCTAAATCTAATAGCGATGCTAATGCAAGAGTACATGCTTCAGTGTTGTCATTGTATGATAGTTCTCGTCTTCAGGGACCTAAAAAAGGTAACGAAAATGTTGATTGGGACGTTTTAGATAAAGAAGTAAGTGCAAAGTTAAATAGTCTTGGTGGTAAACAAATTGTTTTGTTAACACAAACATTTGCTAGCCCATCTACATCAAAGTTGATTTCAGAATTCAAAGCAAAATATCAAAACGTTAAACACGTAGTATATGATGCTGTTTCTAATAGTGAAGCTTTGGATGCTTATCAAATGATGTATGGCGAAAGAGCACTAGCAGATTATGATTTTTCTAAAGCAAATACAGTAGTAAGTATTGCAGCAGATTTTTTAGGAGATTGGCAAGGAGGAGGATATGATAGTGCATACGCAAAAGGGCGCATTCCTAAAAACGGAAAAATGTCTAAACATATTCAGTTTGAAGCAAATATGTCTTTAACTGGAGCTAATGCAGATAAAAGGGTACAAGCTAATCCATCAGAACAGAAACAAGTACTTGCTGCTTTATATAAATATGTAACAGGATCTGGTTCTAAAGGAGCTTTAAATTCTAAGCTGGATGCAGAAGTGGTTAAAGCTGCAAAGGAGATTCAAAAAGCAGGGAGTAATGCTTTAGTCGTTACAGGAATTCAGGATATTGATGCACAATTGGTAGTTTTAGAAATTAATAAGGCAATCCAAAGTAAAGCCTTTAACAAAAACACTCCACGTACAATACGTCAGGGAGATGCTAAAGCAGTTGCTCAATTGGTGAAGGATATGAATGCAGGACGTGTAGGCGGTTTATTAATTGCTGGTGTTAATCCAGTATATTCATTACCAAATGCAAATGAGTTTAAAAGTGGTCTTGAAAAAGTAGATATATCTGTAGCATTTAGTATGCATAATGATGCTACAGCAGAATTATGTAATTATGTAGCAACAACCCCTCACTATTTAGAATCTTGGGGAGATATCGAACTAAAAAGAGGAAGCTATAGTTTAATGCAGCCTACGATCAGACCTTTGTTTGATACAAGACAATTTCAAGAAACATTATTAAAATGGACAGGTAATTCATCTACCTACCATGATTATATAAAAAGTGCATGGACTGGTATTCTTGGAGGTACTTCCTGGAATCAAGCTCTACATGATGGGGTATTGGTAAAACCAACACTTCCAAAACAAGAATTAGTAGATGCACTTGAAGCACCAGAAGGAGATGTGGCTGATATAGAAGCTACTCCAGTACTAACTTCGGCAGGGCCAAATGTTGGTGCTGCATCGAGAAGACTTTCTGTGGCAAAATCAAGTGGAATAGAACTTACGTTATATACCAAAATAGCATTAGGAGATGGCCAACAGGCTAATAACCCTTGGCTACAAGAAATGCCAGACCCTATTACCAGAACATCTTGGGATAATTACTTAACAGTTTCTAGAGCAGATGCTGAGGAATTAGGGCTGACCAATGAAAATGTTGCAAATGGAGCTTTAAACGGGAGTTATGCAAATATTTCAGTTCAAGGAAGTGAACCCATAAAAGTTCCTGTAATTATTCAGCCAGGGCAAGCCAAAGGTTCTGTAGGATTGGCTTTAGGATATGGTAAAACAAAAGGGATTAAAGAAGATATGATAGTAGGGGTAAATGCCTATCCGTTATATCAAAACCTTAATGCCGTACAAAACGTTTCAATTACAGCTGCAGAAGGAGTACATGAGTTTGCTTGTGTACAATTGCATAATACGTTAATGGGTCGTGGTGATATTGTAAAAGAAACGACTCTTGAAATATTTAATACAAAAGATAAGCACGATTGGAACGCAATTCCTGAGGTAAGTAAAAATCATATAGAATATGAGGTTACTTCTCCAGAAGTTGATCTTTGGGATGAATTTGATCGCTCTGTAGGGCATCATTTTAATCTTTCAATAGATTTAAATGCTTGTACAGGGTGTGGAGCTTGTGTTATTGCTTGTCATGCAGAGAATAATGTGCCTGTAGTTGGTAAATCAGAAGTTCGTAGATCTAGAGATATGCATTGGTTACGTATTGATAGGTATTATTCTTCACAAGATAGTTTTGAAGGTGATAATGACAAGAAAGATAATATTGCTGGCTTAGGAAGTTCTTTATCTGAGTTTGGTGAGATGGAAAACCCATCAGATAACCCTCAGGTAGTATTTCAACCAGTAATGTGCCAGCACTGTAACCATGCTCCATGTGAGACTGTGTGTCCTGTTGCAGCCACTTCACATGGTAGGCAAGGGCAAAATCATATGGCATATAACCGTTGTGTAGGTACACGATACTGCGCTAATAACTGTCCATATAAAGTACGTAGGTTCAACTGGTTTTTATATAACAATAATGACGAGTTTGATTATCATATGAATAATGATTTAGGTAGGATGGTACTTAATCCTGACGTTACTGTACGTTCTAGAGGGGTTATGGAAAAATGTTCTATGTGTATTCAAATGACGCAAAAAACTATTTTGGATGCGAAACGAGATGGAAGAGAAATTAAGGATGGAGAACTCCAGACTGCTTGCTCCGCAGCTTGTTCATCAGGTGCTATGGTATTTGGTGATATCAATGATAAGGATAGTGAAGTAGCTAGACTTAAAGAGGATGATCGTATGTATCACTTACTTGAGCATGTTGGGACTAAGCCTAACGTTATGTATCATACCAAAGTAAGAAATACTACAGAAGCTTAATTAACTAATTAAAGAATCAATTCAATTATAAAGGATTATGTCTCATTACGAAGCACCTATAAGAAAACCTTTAGTAACCGGTGATAAAACATATCATGATGTAACATTGGATGTGGCAGCAGCGGTAGAAGGAAAAGCAAATAAATCTTGGTGGATTGTCTTTTCTATTTCACTTATTGCTTTCCTTTGGGGGATAGGGTGTATTATTTACACAATATCTACAGGAATAGGAACCTGGGGATTAAACAAAACAGTAGGATGGGCCTGGGATATTACCAACTTTGTTTGGTGGGTAGGTATAGGTCACGCCGGAACCTTAATTTCTGCAGTATTATTGTTATTTCGTCAGAAATGGAGAATGGCGATTAACCGTTCTGCAGAAGCGATGACGATTTTTGCCGTTATTCAAGCAGGATTATTCCCGATTATTCACATGGGACGTCCTTGGTTGGCATATTGGGTACTACCAATACCAAACCAGTTCGGATCACTATGGGTAAATTTTAACTCTCCATTACTTTGGGATGTATTTGCAATCTCTACTTATCTTTCTGTATCACTGGTATTTTGGTGGACTGGATTACTACCAGATTTTGCAATGATTAGAGACCGAGCGATAACTCCATTTACAAAAAAAATATATGGCCTTCTATCTTTTGGATGGAGCGGTAGAGCAAAAGATTGGCAACGTTTTGAAGAAGTATCTTTGGTACTTGCAGGCTTAGCTACGCCATTAGTACTTTCTGTACATACCATTGTATCATTTGATTTTGCTACTTCGGTAATCCCAGGATGGCATACTACAATATTTCCACCATATTTTGTGGCTGGGGCGGTTTTCTCTGGATTTGCTATGGTGAATACACTTCTTATTATAATGAGAAAAGTATCAAACCTAGAAAACTACATCACCATTTTGCATATAGAATTGATGAATATTGTTATCATGATTACAGGTTCTATAGTAGGTGTTGCCTATATAACAGAACTTTTTGTAGCATGGTATTCTGGAGTTGAATATGAACAGTATGCTTTCCTTAACAGAGCAACAGGACCTTATTGGTGGGCATATTGGGCGATGATGACATGTAACGTATTCTCACCTCAGTTCATGTGGTTCCCAAAGTTAAGAAGAAGTATAATGTTCTCTTTCTTTATCTCTATTGTTGTAAACATAGGGATGTGGTTTGAACGTTTTGTAATTATTGTAACATCACTTCATAGAGATTATTTACCATCATCATGGACAATGTTTTCTCCTACCTTTGTTGATATAGGAATATTTATAGGAACAATCGGATTCTTCTTTGTTTTATTCTTATTATACTCTCGTACGTTCCCTGTAATAGCACAAGCAGAGGTAAAGTCAATTCTGAAATCTTCTGGAGAGAAATATAAAAAACTAAGAGAAGCCGGAAAAGATCACAGAGATGAATTGCCTAAAGGTAAAGCAGAAGTGGTGAAAGAAAAATCCGCAAAGAAAAAGACTGAAACCAAAGTAGAAGTAAGTGAAGAAGATATCAATAGTCTATTGGGCAACCTCGGGACATTTGATCCGTCAACACAAACTGTGAATGATCTTAAAAAGATTAATGGTATCGGGCCAGTAATGGAAAAGAAACTTAACGAGATCGGAATATTTACTTTTGATCAAGTAAGTAAAATGACCGAAACTGAGTACGATTTATTAGATAATATCACTGGATCTTTCCCTGGTAGAGCGCAACGCGATGATTGGGCAGGTCAGGCAGAAAAACTTAAAAATAACTAGAAGTATGGCATCAAAAGTTATACATGCATTATATGTAGACGACGATATCCTGATGGATGCTGTCAAGAAAGTTCGTGCAGAGCATTATCATATTGAAGAGGTATATACTCCTTTTCCGGTTCATGGGCTAGATAAAGCAATGGGATTACCTCACACTCGACTAGCAATTACATCCTTTATGTATGGTTGCGTTGGGCTAACGGTAGCAATTTTGATGATGAATTATATCATGATCGAAGATTGGCCTCAAGATATAGGAGGTAAACCTAGCTTTAGCTATATCGAAAATATGCCAGCATTTGTTCCAATTATGTTTGAGCTTACCGTGTTTTTTGCAGCCCATTTAATGGTGATCACTTTTTATATGAGAAGTAAGTTATGGCCATTTAAAAAGGCCGAAAATCCTGATGTAAGAACTACAGATGACCATTTCTTAATGGAGGTAGATGCAGGAAGTCACGATGTTGATCAACTTGCTAGCTTTTTAGGTGATACCGGAGCAGTAGAAATTAAAGTAATAGATAAGGAAGAAGATAACCATTAGTAATAATGAAGAATACTATAAAAATATTAGCAGCGGCAGTAGTGATGATTTGCGTTGTTTCTTGTAAGAAAGACTCAAAACCTAATTATCAATTTATGCCTAATATGTATGAACCTTTAAGTTACGAAACTTATGGTGATTACGGTATTTTTCCTGGCGGCCAGGAAGCCATGTTACCTGCCGAAGGCTCAATACCTAGAGGATGGATGCCATATGATTTTAAGAATTCGCAAGAGGGTTACTTACTTGCTAAGGATACTTTAAAAAACCCGATTCGATATACAAAAGAAAATGAAGATGCCGGAAAAGAATTGTATGATATCTATTGTGCAATTTGCCATGGAGGAAAAGGAGATGGTAAAGGGCCTTTAGTGCAAAGAGAAAAGATTCTAGGGGTTCCAAGTTATGATGATATTGGTAGAGCAATCACAGAAGGAAGTATTTATCATGTAATGTATTATGGAATCAATTCTATGGGATCATATGCATCTCAAACTAATGAACATGAACGTTGGCAGATTGTTCAATACGTACAAAAATTAAAGGCAGACCTCGAAGGGAAAACCCCTCGAATAGATACAGATGCTACTCCTACTGTTGTAGAAGCAAAAGTAGAAGAAGAACATCATGAATCAACAGAAGATCATAGTAACGCACACTAGTGCATTAGTAAAAAAGTTAAGAATAAAGATATGTATACGCTATCAAATAGATTAAAATTATTTTCTATCATCCTTATGGTTGTGGGTCTTGTAGGTCTTATTGTTGGATTTGGACAAAGACCCGGGTCTATACAAGAGGTAAAAGAAATGATGGCAGCGCACGACGCTCATGGAGGTGGTCATGGTAATCAAGGACACAGTGAAGAAGATGCTCATGGAGGAGATGCACACTACGAACATGTGTTGCATCAACTACAGAATAAGCCTTGGGCTTCATTATATGTAGCAGCATTTTTCTTTTTTATGATAGCACTTGGTGTATTAGCATTTTATGCAATACAATTTGCATCACAAGCAGGATGGTCACCAGTACTTTTTAGAGTAATGGAGGCGATAACAGCATATTTAGTACCAGGAGGAATTATCCTTTTTATAGTTTTAGCGTTATCTGGATTCCATGTTAATCACTTATTTGTATGGGCAGATCCAGAAGTTGTAGCTCATGATGCGTTAATTCAAGGAAAATCCGGATGGTTAAATAGCTGGGGATTCATTATTAGGGCAGCTATCTTTTTAGGAGGATGGTTACTATATCGCCATTTCGCTGTTAAATATTCAAGAAAACAGGACGAAGATACAGAAGGAAATAAATGGTATAAAAAGAGTTTCAAAATATCTGCAGGATTCTTAGTATTCTTTATTTATACAGAATCCATGATGTCATGGGATTGGATTATGAGTTTTGATCCACATTGGTTCAGTACTTTGTTTGGATGGTATGTATTTGCTAGTTTATTTGTTTCTGGGATTACTACAATTGCATTAATAAGTATTTACTTAAAATCTAAAGGATATTTAGAATTTGTAAATAATAGTCATATTCATGATTTGGCTAAGTTTATGTTTGGTATCAGTATCTTCTGGACATATCTTTGGTTCTCTCAGTTTATGTTGATATGGTATTCTAACATACCAGAAGAGGTAACTTATTTTATTACTCGTATTGAGGATTATAAGCTTCCGTTTTTTGGGATGCTGGTAATGAACTTTATTTTCCCATTATTGGTGTTAATGAACAGTGATTTTAAACGAGTAAACTGGTTCGTTGTAATGGCAGGTATTGTTATTCTTTGTGGTCACTATATCGATGTTTATAACATGATAATGCCTGCAACAGTAGGAGAATCATGGTTTATTGGTATTAGCGAAATAAGTGCTGTGTCATTGTTTTTAGGACTATTTTTATTCGTAGTGTTTAGAGCATTAACTAAAGCTCCTTTATTACCTAAAGGAAACCCTTATATAGAGGAAAGTAAACATTTCCATTATTAAAATTTGAATTGTAAAAAAAGAAGATAGATAAAAATGACTGTATTCTTAACCATAGTAGTTATAGCACTTTTTGGAATCACGTTGTGGCAAATGTCAAAAATATTGAAATTGTCTCAAGCTAAAACAGATAACTCTCAAGTAGCAAATGATAAAGACAATAATTTGCAAGGTAAACTTATGCTTACATTTGTAATATTTCTTTATGTACTTATGATATATTGCTTTACACAATATAACTCATATTTCCTTCCAGAATCAGCTTCAGAGCATGGTGTTGATTATGATAGATTAATGTTGATCTCGATGGTGTTGATTATGATTGTACAGATCCTTACACAAGGATTGCTACATTTCTTTTCTTACAAGTATCGAGGTAAAAAAGAAAATAGAGCATTATTCTTTGCAGATAATGATAAATTAGAATTTATCTGGACTATTATACCAGTTATAGTATTAGCAGGATTGATTATATATGGATTGTTTACATGGACCGATATCATGAATATCGATGAAGAAGATGGAGATCCTTTAATTGTTGAGTTGTATGCTTATCAATTCGATTGGCGTGCCCGATATTCTGGTGAGGATAATGAACTGGGCAAAGCGAATGTTCGTTTTATAGAAGGAATAAATACCTTAGGTCTTGATGTTTCTGATACCTACGGAAAGGATGATAAGATAACTAATGAATTACATTTACCTGTAAATAGAAAAGTGATTTTTAAAATGCGTTCTCAGGATGTATTACATTCTGCTTATATGCCATTTTTTAGAGCGCAGATGAATGTCGTACCGGGTATGATTACAGAGTTTGCTTATACACCAACTATTACTTCTGAAGAAATGAGAAATAGCGAATTTATGGTAGAAAAAGTAGCTACGATCAATAAGATTAGAAGAGAAAAAAGTAAAAAATTAGTAGCTGCAGGAGATGAAGCTTTAGAAGAATATACATTCGATTACTACTTATTGTGTAATAAAATATGTGGAGTATCACATTATAATATGCAAATGAAAATTATAGTAGAATCTGAAGAAGATTATAAGGCATGGTTAAAAACACAACCTACCTTTGGAGAACAATTATCAGCTCAAGCAAGCAACTAAGAAAGAAGAAAATTAATATATTATATTAAAAGAAATAGCGTTATGTCAGTAACTCAAGGAGATAACCACGATCACGATCACGACGATCACGGACATCATAAAGAAACATTTATTACCAAATATATTTTTAGTCAGGATCATAAGATGATCTCTAAGCAGTATTTAATTACTGGTTTGATTATGGGTATTATTGGTATTGCAATGTCTTTATTGTTTAGAATGCAATTGGCATGGCCAGACCACCAATTTACTATTTATGAAATTTTATTAGGTAAATTTGGTGAGGATGGAGTTATGGATCCGGGAATATACCTAGCTTTGGTTACAATACATGGTACTATAATGGTATTTTTTGTATTAACTGCAGGATTAAGTGGTACCTTTAGTAACCTTCTTATTCCACTACAGATTGGAGCCCGTGATATGGCTTCTGGCTTCTTAAATATGATATCATACTGGCTGTTCTTTTTAAGTAGTGTTATCATGGTATTGTCATTATTTGCAGAAGCAGGACCAGCATCAGCAGGGTGGACAATTTATCCTCCTTTAAGTGCATTGCCACAGGCTATAGGAGGTTCTGGAACAGGGATGACACTATGGTTGGTTTCTATGGCTATATTTATTGCTTCATCATTACTTGGTTCTTTAAATTATGTAGTAACAGTAATTAACTTACGAACTAAAGGAATGTCAATGACTCGCTTGCCTTTAACGATTTGGGCATTCTTTGTAACCGCTATTATTGGTATTGTTTCGTTTCCGGTATTATTATCAGCAGCATTATTGTTAATTATGGATAGAAGTTTTGGTACTTCTTTCTATTTAAGTGATATTTATATACAAGGAGAAGTACTGCATAATCAAGGTGGTTCGCCAGTTCTTTTTGAACATTTATTCTGGTTCCTAGGACACCCAGAAGTATATATTGTATTATTACCTGCTTTGGGTATTACTTCAGAGATTATCGCTACAAATGCTCGTAAACCTATATTTGGATATCGTGCGATGGTTGCTTCTATTTTGGCAATTGCATTCCTATCTACAATTGTTTGGGGACACCATATGTTTGTATCAGGAATGAATCCTTTCTTAGGTTCTGTATTTACATTTACTACCTTATTGATTGCTATTCCTTCAGCAGTAAAAGCATTTAATTATATTACTACCCTCTGGAAAGGTAACCTGCAATTTAATCCTGCAATGTTATTCTCAATAGGATTAGTATCTACATTTATTACAGGAGGTCTTACAGGGATTATTCTTGGAGATAGTACACTAGATATTAACGTTCATGATACGTATTTTGTAGTAGCGCACTTTCACTTAGTGATGGGTATTTCTGCATTATATGGATTATTTGCAGGAGTATATCATTGGTTTCCTAAGATGTATGGTAAGATGATGAACAAAAACTTGGGATATGTGCATTTTTGGGTAACGGCTATTGGAGCATATGGAGTATTTTTCCCAATGCACTTTGTAGGAATGGCAGGATTACCAAGACGTTATTATACAAATTCTAACTTCCCTTATTTTGATGATTTAACAGATACTAATGTGTTAATTACCATCTTTGCTTTTATTGCAGCAGCAGGACAATTAGTATTCTTGTATAATTTTATTAGCTCTATTTTCTACGGAAAGAAAGCAGTTGAAAACCCATGGAAATCTAATACTTTAGAATGGACTACGCCTGTAGAGCATATGCACGGTAACTGGCCAGGAGAAATTCCTCATGTACATAGATGGCCTTATGACTATAGTAAGACGAATGAAAATGGTGAATATGTAATTGCAGGACAAGATTTTGTCTCTCAGATTATTCCATTACAAGAAGGAGAAGAAGAAATGCATCATTAATAATATGTGCATGTTTGAAAATATAAAAAACCTTTTCATTTTATGAAAAGGTTTTTTCTTTTCTGATCTATTTCCTATTAATTAACTAGTATTAGAAGTTAATCAGGAGTGCTTTTTATTATATTTGTTAATGACACTCTGGTGGTATATCAATTGTACCAGTTCTGATTTAAATTTACTCATAAGAAAAATGATGGATTTTTGGCTTAGATGAAAAATAAAAACTTGTGCTCAGCTCGACTGGGTATCAAGCATAGCAGGGCTACGGTCGTGTTTTATTTTGAAATATTAGACAAAAAGACGCGGTTTTATTGAGTAAATTTGGATTGGAAATGGTATTAAACCCGAATTAAATAGTAGTACTAAACTTAATACCGATCTAATGCTATCGGATTGATGATAAAGAGATTTTATAAATGAACGAAAACCTTGATCCCACAAACGAAAATTTTTCTAACGAAGACCTGGATATAGAAAGAGCATTACGACCTCTTGCCTTTGATGATTTTGCTGGTCAGGATCAGGTTCTCGAAAATTTAGAGATTTTTGTTCAGGCAGCAAATTTAAGAAATGAAGCTCTCGATCATACTCTTTTTCATGGTCCTCCTGGTTTAGGTAAAACCACATTGGCCCATATTCTTTCTAATGAATTAGGAGTTGGAATTAAAGTTACTTCTGGGCCTGTTTTGGATAAACCAGGTGATCTGGCGGGACTATTAACCAATCTAGATGATAGAGATGTATTGTTTATAGATGAGATTCATAGATTAAGCCCTATAGTAGAAGAGTATTTGTATTCTGCTATGGAAGACTATAAGATTGATATTATGATCGAAAGCGGGCCTAATGCACGTACTGTTCAAATTAATTTAAATCCATTTACCCTGGTTGGGGCAACAACACGTTCGGGGTTGTTAACAGCACCTATGAGAGCTCGATTTGGGATCCAGTCAAGATTACAATACTATACAACAGAACTATTATCTACCATAGTACAACGTAGTGCCCATATACTCAATGTACCCATTTCTATGGAAGCTGCTATAGAAATAGCAGGTCGGAGTAGAGGAACACCTAGGATCGCAAACGCTTTATTGCGTAGAGTACGAGATTTTGCACAAATTAAAGGAAATGGTAAGATAGATATCGAAATTTCTAAATTTGCCTTAAAAGCGCTTAATGTAGATGCTCATGGCTTAGATGAAATGGATAATAAAATTCTAACTACGTTGATCGATAAATTTAAAGGCGGCCCCGTTGGCATCACAACTCTTGCTACAGCAGTTAGTGAAAGTGCAGAAACGATCGAAGAGGTATATGAGCCCTTCCTGATTCAACAAGGGTTTATTATGCGTACACCACGAGGTAGAGAAGTAACAGAAGCAGCTTATAAACACCTAGGAAGAGTAAAAGGAGGGATTCAAGGAGGATTGTTTTAGTTGTTATTATTTTCTAATTAAATACAAGACTGCAATAAAATGAATACTAATCTCCCAATGGTCTCTTTTTTTAAAGTTCTTAATAATGCAAGCCGTATTCTTAAGAATCCACTTCCTTTTCATCATGAAAATTTTGAAAAATATGGAGACATTTTTAAAGTTCAATTAGGATTTGGTAAAACCGTTATTTTTACTCGTGATGCGGGGTTTGCTAAGCATATGCTACAAAAGCAACATAGACGGTATAGTAAATCCGAATTGCAAACAAAAGATTTGGCAAAATATGTGGGAGAAGGATTGTTAACCTCAACAGGAGAAAAATGGCTAAAACAAAGACGTTTAATTCAACCTGCTTTTCATAAGAAGAAGTTAGAATCCCTGATAAATACCATTAAAGAGGTAATAGAAGAAGAATTTATTAAAATTTCTTCTAATACAGCGATTGATATTTTTCCTGCAATGAGTGATTTAGCCTTTAAGGTTGTAGCCAAGTCATTATTTGGTTATACAGATGCCCAGGGAAATACTATTTCGCGATTGCAATATATAACCGAAGCTGCTCAGAAATCGTTGGTACAGGAAATAAGACAGCCTTATAAACGATGGTGGTTTTATTTTAGTGGAAAAATCAAGAATACACTTAAGCTAACCCAGGAAGCCAGAGATATTCTTAATACGATTATAGAAGAAAGGAGAAACTCGGATAAAGTGTATGATGACCTGTTAGATATGCTGCTAACATCAAAATATGATGATGGTAGTGTGATGGATAATGAGCAATTGATAGATGAAATCCTAATTCTTTTTGTTGCAGGTCATGAGACAACTTCTAATGCTTTAACTTTTTCAGTTGTATTACTGGCACTTCATCCCGAGATCCAGGAACAAGTATATCAAGAAGTTTCAGAAACTCCAGATGACTTACCACCAATAGAACAAATAGCAAAATTTCAATATACAAAACAATGTATTGAAGAAGCAATGCGATTATACCCACCCGCTTATTTTTCTGATCGCGTGGCTATAGAAGATGATAGTTATCAGGATTTAAAACTAAAAAAGGGAACGACTGTCTTGATTTCATTTTTTGAAATCCACAGGCATAAAAATTTCTGGAATGACCCCGGTATGTTTAACCCAGACCGATTTCATCCTTGTAGAGATAAAAAGGAGTATGCCGATTGGTATTTTCCTTTTGGAGCAGGCCCCAGGATGTGTATCGGAAATAATTTTGCTATGTACGAAATGATACTTGCAGTGAGTGCATTAGTTAGAAAGTATACAATACATACCAACCTTCATCAAATAGAAATCAAACCTTTAATCACTTTAAAGCCCAAACACGCAAAGCTTACTTTTATTGATAGATTAAAATAATTGTCTTGTATAAAGAATCATGGTGTTTAAAGTAATTAATGTTCTTATGAAGGTAAAAATGTAAGGTGAATCAAACTTTTTAAACGAGGCAATAGACCAGACGTATTTTGATTAAAAATATTCAACACAACTGGTTATAAAAATTAACTTTATAATCTGCTGAAAAAAAGGTAATACCACTTCTTTATGTATTTTTGTAGAAACAAAAGAAGTTATATGCCTGTAAATGAAATGTTGTTTGCTTATAAAGATGAAATTTTACTATCTATCATAGTATTAACGCTCTTATTTTTTGGATTGCTATTTACAAAAAGAGTTATAAAAAAATTCTCTATACTAAGGTCTATAAACCCAAATCGTAGAAAGTTCATACGTAACTTATCTTACCTATTTTATTATCTTTTTGCAGGAATTGCTCTGGTAATTATATGGGGTGTAGAATTCAAACAATTTAGCGTTTTTATTTCTTCGGTATTAGCTGTGTTGGGAATTGCTTTTTTTGCACAATGGTCCATTTTATCTAACCTTACAGCAAGTATTATTCTGTTTTTTAGCCACCCGGTTAGGATAGGAGACAGGATACGGGTTTTGGATAAAGATTTTGATTGGACAGGAGAAGTAAAAGATATTACTGGTTTTTATCTTTTTATGGCTACAGATCGAGGTGAAAATATAACCTTACCCACCTCTATGGTGATACAAAAAGGAATCCAGATTATGAATAAGTACCCTGGAGAAGAAATAGTTAATAAAGAAGAAACGTAGTTGGATTCTAGAGCAACACATACTCAGCATATCAAAGCCGAGGCAAAACGTCTGGGGTTTTTGTCATGTGGCGTATCTAAAGCAGAATTTTTGGAAGAAGAAGCCCCACGTTTGGAGAAATGGCTTACACAGAATATGCATGGAGAAATGCGATATATGGAAAATCATTTTGATAAACGTTTGGACCCTACCAAATTAGTAGATGATTCAAAAAGTGTAATTTCCTTACTGCTCAATTATTTTCCTTCAGAACAACAAAAAGATCCCGAAGCACCAAAACTATCCAAATACGCATACGGTACAGACTATCATTTTGTAATTAAAGACAGACTGAAACAACTATTATATTTTATAGAGAAAGAAATTGGTAAGGTACATGGGCGAGCCTTTGTAGATTCTGCACCAGTTTTAGATAAAGCCTGGGCTGCAAAAAGTGGATTGGGTTGGATTGGTAAAAATAGTAATCTGTTAACACAACAGGTAGGTTCTTTTTATTTTATTGCAGAGCTTATCATAGATCTTGATTTAGAATACGACACTCCCGTAACAGACCATTGTGGTACATGTACAGCATGTATTGATGCCTGTCCTACGCAGGCAATTGTAGAACCTTATGTGGTAGATGGCAGTAAATGCATATCGTATTTTACGATAGAACTTAAAGAAGAGATTCCTAACAGTTATAAAAATCAATTTGATAATTGGATGTTTGGTTGTGATGTGTGTCAGGATGTATGCCCATGGAATCGCTTTTCTAAACCTCACAATGAACCACTTTTTAATCCAAAACCAGAATTACTAGAGATGTCAAAAAGAGACTGGGAAGAGATCACGCAAGAAGTATTTTCAAAGGTGTTTCAGAAATCTGCAGTAAAAAGAACCAAATTCTCAGGGTTGCAAAGAAATATTAGTTTCTTGTTTAATGACTAGAGTGAAGTGAATAGCATTTGTTGAATAATGATGAAATATTTAATAAAACCAATAATTAATTGATAAATCTTTAATAAGATTGTTAAATGTGGGATATTTTTTTTCAATCTTTATTTTTCGCAAAGATTCCTTAGTATTAATTTTTGCATCTCATACAGACTTGTACCTTTGTATATGTATTAGTATCAAAATATCATGACCATTAAAGCTGGTGTTATGGTATTTTGATCTTTATTTTTTATTAGCACATTTATCTTATTTAGTATGAGTATCGAAAGTAAAAGAAGAGAGGCATTAGTATATCATGCCAAGCCTACCCCAGGTAAAATTAAAGTCGTTCCTACTAAAAAGTATGCAACTCAACGAGATTTGTCTTTGGCATATTCTCCTGGTGTTGCCGAACCTTGTTTGGAAATAGAAAAGGAAAAGGCAGACGTTTATAAATATACGGCAAAAGGAAATCTGGTCGCTGTAATATCAAATGGTACAGCTGTATTAGGATTAGGAGATATTGGCCCCGAAGCATCAAAACCTGTAATGGAAGGAAAAGGGTTATTGTTTAAGATATTTGCCGATATAGATGTGTTTGATATCGAAGTAGATACTAAAGATGTAGATGCTTTTATCGAAACGGTTAAAAATATTGCCCCAACATTTGGAGGGATAAATCTTGAAGATATTAAAGCTCCCGAAGCCTTTGAGATCGAAAGGCGATTAAAAGAAGAACTGGATATCCCAGTGATGCATGATGATCAGCATGGTACAGCCATAATTTCTGCCGCTGCATTATTAAATGCATTAGAAATTGCAAATAAAAAGATTGAAGAGGTAAGGATTGTGGTTAGTGGCGCCGGTGCAGCAGCAGTATCTTGTACAAGATTGTATAAAGCTTTTGGAGCCAAAGCCAAAAATATCGTAATGACGGATAGTAAGGGGGTAATTCGTAAAGATCGGGAGAGCTTAACTCCTGAAAAAGCAGAGTTTGCTACAGATCTTGATCTTAATGACTTAGAAGATGCAATGCAAGATGCAGATGTATTTATCGGTTTATCTATGGCCAATCTGGTAAGTCCTGATATGCTAATGTCGATGGCAGATAATCCAATTGTTTTCGCAATGGCAAATCCCGATCCCGAAATAGAATATGAAATGGCGATTAAAGCTCGTAAAGATGTAATTATGGCCACAGGAAGAAGTGATCATCCTAACCAAGTCAATAACGTACTGGGGTTCCCTTTTATTTTTAGAGGTGCCTTAGATGTAAGAGCTACGGCTATTAATGAAGAAATGAAAATGGCCGCTGTAAAAGCATTAGCCGAACTAGCCAAAGAACCTGTACCAGAACAAGTGAATATAGCTTATGGAGAAACACGCCTGAACTTTGGTAAAGAGTATATTATACCAAAACCTTTTGATCCAAGACTTATTGCCAAAGTGCCTCCTGCAGTGGCTAAAGCAGCTATGGAAAGTGGTGTGGCAACCGCACCTATTACCGATTGGGAAAAGTATGAAGATGAATTGCTAGAGCGTATGGGTAATGATAATAAAATAGTACGATTGTTATTAGATAGAGCAAAAACTAACCCTAAACGTGTTGTTTTTGCAGAGGCAGATCATCTTGATGTATTAAAGGCGGCTCAAACGGTTAAAGAAGAACGTATTGCTTTTCCAATTTTATTAGGCCGTAAAGATATTATACTAGAACTGATGAAAGAGATTGATTTTGATCCAACAGGTATAGATATTATCGATCCTAAAGCAGACGAAGAATGCGAGCGTAAAAACAGGTATGCCAAACAATATTGGGAAACTAATAAACGCAAAGGAATTACCCTCTATGACGCAGAAAAATTAATGCGTGAACGTAACTATTTTGCTGCCATGATGGTTAATGGAGGAGATGCAGATGCACTACTTTCTGGGTATTCTAGAAGTTATCCAACAGTGGTTAAACCTATGATGGATTTAATAGGACTTGCCAAAGGAGCAACTCGTATTGCTACCATGAATGTAATGATGACTAATAAAGGTCCATTGTTTATAAGTGATACGTCTATAAATATCGAACCTTCTTCAAAAGAATTAGCAAAAATAGCGCAAATGACAGCAAGAACCGTAGAGATGTTTGGGGTGAAACCAGTGATCGCTATGGTTTCATATTCTAATTTTGGATCGTCAAAACATCCTACCGCTTCAAAAGTACAAGATGCAGTAGCATATTTGCATAGATATTATCCTAATCTGGTTGTAGATGGTGGACTGCAAATGAATTTTGCATTAAATAGAAAAATGAGAAAAGATAAATTTCCATTTTCTAAACTTAATGGACAAAAGGTAAACACATTAGTATTTCCTAATTTAGATTCGGCCAATAGTAACTATAAATTATTAAGTGAAATTAATAATGCAGAATCAATTGGACCTATCATGATGGGGATGAATAAGCCAGCACATATCCTTCAGTTAGGTTCCAGTGTAGAAGAAATAATCAATATGGCAGCAGTAGCCGTGATCGATGCACAGCAAAAAGAGAAAAGAGATATGCAACTCTCTATGATTTCTGAGATAGCTTAAGCAATATCCTGTTTTTATGGCGTGGTAACCAAAATTAATGTAACTGCCTCATAGAGATAGACTGAATCTGAATGCAGTATGTTTCTGCGAGTTTTTTATGCTTTATTACAAAAGATTGTCTGGGGTTTTACTAGGACTCAAATACTATGGACATGTTGAAAAATCGACTAATTTTATGTCTCTATATGTCTTACTTTAATGATATTGATAACTTGGGCGTACTTATTACGTTTTTTAGCATGTGTAAAAAACGTTGGTTTTAAACCTTAAACAAACCTATTATGCATTGTGATTGCTTAGGTTATAGACTTGTTGATTTGAGTACTTCAACATGTTGATGTCATCTACCTGTCATGTGCAATTAGTAACAGGAAGAGTGGTCAAATGAATAGTAAGTAATCTTCTGCAGCAATACTGTGAATTTTTATCAACTCAGGAAATATCACCATATTCAGGATGTGACAAAAGCTGGATAGTGCGATTGTAAGGGGAAAGCTTCCATAATCTAGATATAGATACTCTCGTTACATCTGATTACTCTGAGACATTATGCATCAGGCTATTCATAGCTTATAGTTGATGTGTTAACTTTTTTAGTAGTGTATTAAGGATGATTATACCATTTATACCTTAACTCTACTTGTGGCTGTAATTGATATGTAAATATAATACCATTAAATTTCGAGGTTTGATCAATAGGCATTTCATGCGGTAAAGTCAAAGAAGATTCTCCGCGTGTTAACCATAGCTCCTTATAGATATGAACCTCAGTGTCAATAATCAGGCTCACATAATGAGTAGTAGCATCCAGGTCAAATTGTACGGAAGGGAGAAAAGAAGGATTAGTAGCAGGAGCAAGTGCTTTCAATGCTTTTCGTGTATCGAATATGTTGCCTGCAAAATCTTCTTGTACTATAATTTTTTCAGTGTTCTCATGCCTGTGTTGAGTACGAAAACTCAATTTAATACGTACGTTTTTTGGAATTACAATAGTGCTTTCCGGTAATTGTGGTAGCATATTATGTAATATGGGAACATAAGATTCACGATATAGTAATGCATCCAATGTTTCACTAAAGAGGATATGGAAAGAATCGGGAGTAGGTATTGTAAAAGTTACTGCATCAGCCAAATAATATTCTTTAATGTAATCCTGAAACCCTAATGTATGGATAAGTTTTTTTGATAATTCTAAAGCATCCGGATTGATTTCTAATATCGAGAACTGTACTTCCTGAGGGATGAATAGAGGAGCTACCAAGGTTGCAAAAGGAGCATACGGTCCGCAACCTGCATAAAAAATAGTAATAGTTTTATTAGGATGTTCTTTCTGCTTATCTAAGACTGCAGTAACTATACTTCTTAAAAATTTAGTAGTTCTTTTGTAATCCAGCAAGCACTGCGCGGCATGATGAAGAGACAGCGCCATGCCACTTGCTGTAGGTACTGCTGCCAGATGCTTTATTTCGGTAGTATATTCTGATATATGAGTTATGCTGCTAAAGTATTCGTAAATAGTATTTATATTTTGTTCGATTTCAGATTGCTCTATTTGTGGATCGAGTAACGAGGTAGATAAATGTTTTATATCTATGGTTTGGTCTTTAGAGTACATTTTTTTCAAAATATTAGTTATCTCAAATGTAGTAGAACATTATGAAAAAACAATGAGTAGACAGAGGTAATATGATTTTAAATAAGGTTTATTGCATGACGATGTTAGAGAAACGTTTTTCTAATTCTGCTATAATCATGAAATAAAAATAAGATTACACTTACTATGATGTAGCTATTTTTTTATCCTGTGTATGTAGTATAATTTTATTACATTTGGTTGCTTAACACTCAACTCTTTTGAATTTTTATATTCAAGCAAAAATAATCATGATGTTATTCTCTTGTAAAAAACCTTTCTTGCTCGTGTAATTCCAGGACTAAAAAGATATAAGTAGAGAAAAACAAATCCTGTTGGGAGTAAAATGTAATTTGCTGCAAAAATTTAAAAAGAGGATATTAACTTAACAAATGATCACACATATCAAGGGGAGGCTTGTTGAAAAAAATCCAACTGATGTAGTAATAGATTGTGGCGGAGTAGGGTATTTATTACATATTTCATTACATACTTTTTCTTTGATTCCCGATGGAGAAGTGCTGCAACTGTATACACATTTACAGATAAAAGAAGATGCTCACACATTATTTGGTTTTGTCGAAAAATCTGAAAGAGAAATTTTCAGGCTTTTAATCTCGGTTTCTGGAATAGGAGCAAGTACCGCCAGAACCATGTTATCATCCTTACACCCTGATCAAATTAAAGAAGCAATAGCTTGTAATGACGTAGCTACAATTCAATCTATTAAAGGAATTGGAGCCAAAACTGCCCAGCGTGTTATTATAGATCTAAAAGATAAAATACTCAAAGTATATAATATCGATGAAGTTTCAGTGTCACAAAGCAATACTAATAAAGATGAAGCGTTATCTGCTTTAGAAACTCTAGGATTTAATCGAAAAATTGCAGAAAAAGCTATTGATAAAGTTCTAAAACAAAGCCCCAAACAAACAGTTGAAAATATTATTAAACAGGCACTAAAAAATTTATAAAACATTGGGTTTTTCGAATTACTTACGCGTTGATTTTTTTAGGACATTAGTATGTTTGATAACACTTTATAGTGGGGTGTTACAGGGTCAGGACAATCAAACCGTTCGGGATTCTACAAGTACTACATTTTCTTTAGGAGCATTGTCTTTACCAGATCCAAATAGTATTGTAGCCAAGTATGAATATGATCCGATTACCAATCGATATATCTATCGAGAGAAACTTGGAGATTTTAATGTGAGATATCCTATCTTCTTAACGCCATCAGAATACGAAGCTTTAGTAGAACAAGAACAACGGAGAGCTTATTTCAAAGAAAAAATTGAAGCTTTTAGTGGTAAAAAAGATGGTAGTGAGGAGAAAAGAAAGAATTTACTTCCTATTTTTTATGTTAATTCTAATTTTTTTGAATCTATTTTTGGAGGAAATGAAATTGAGATTATTCCGCAGGGGTCTGTAGAAATAGATTTAGGACTACTTTATACAAAACAAGATAACCCTGCTTTTTCACCTCGTAACCGAAGTAATTTCACGTTCGACTTTGATCAAAGAATCAGTTTAAGTTTGCTTGGTAAAATAGGAACCAGGTTGCAGGTAACAGCTAATTATGATACAGAATCTACTTTCGATTTTCAGAATCAATTAAAATTAGAATATACACCAACAGAAGATGATATTATCCAGAGTATTGAGGTGGGTAATGTAAGTATGCCGCTTAACAGTACATTGATCCAAGGGGCACAAAGTCTTTTTGGAGTTAAAATGGGGCTGCAATTTGGGCGAACCACTATTACTGGTGTGTATTCCGAACAGCGTTCTGAAACAAGATCTGTAAGTGTAGAAGGAGGAGGAACCGTAGAAGATTTTGAGCTTTTTGCATTAGATTATGACGAAAATCGACATTTCTTTTTATCACATTATTTTAGAGATACATATAATACTTCTTTGGCAAGTTATCCTTTTATTAATAATAATATACAAATAACCAGGATCGAAGTTTGGGTAACCAATAGAGCAACAAGTGCACAGACCTTGACTAATGCACGTAATATTGTAGCACTTCAGGATATAGGAGAAGCACCAGATACAGGTAATTTTACAATACCTGTTTCTTTGTTTAATACGGGGGCAGGAGCTTTTCCTGATAATAGTAACAACGACTTGGATCCAGCGACCATTGGCCCTGCGGGACCTGTTACCGAAGCAGTACGGCAAGTGCCTACTGTACAACAAGGATTTGTTGGTGCAATCGCTAATTTTAATGAAGGATTTGATTACGCAATTTTAGAAAATGCAAGAAAGCTAAACCAAAGTGAGTATACCCTAAACACCCAATTGGGATATATCTCTTTAAATCAAAAGTTGAATAATGATGAGGTTTTGGCAGTTGCATATCAATATACCAGGAATGGAGAAGTTTTTCAGGTTGGTGAATTTGCAAATGATGGAGTAGATGCAACCATAGGGGATAATACAGGAGGAAATGTAGATGCAGGTTCAAGTCAAAGTTTGGTAGTTAAGATGCTTAAAAGCCCTATTGTTAATGTGACATTGCCAATATGGGACCTGATGATGAAGAACATCTATAGTACAGGAGCATTTAGACTAGAACAAAATGATTTTAGATTAAATATTTTATATTCAAATCCTTCTCCAGTAAATTATATTACCGCAGCAGAAGGGTCATCGGTTCCACTACCAGGTGATGTAGAGCAGACAACATTACTTAAAGTTTTTAATCTGGATCGCCTTAACCCTAATAATGATCCGGTACAAGGAGGAGACGGATTTTTTGATTATGTACCAGGAGTTACTATTGATTCCCAAAACGGTCGCATTATTTTTACTACGATAGAACCCTTTGGAGAACATCTATTTGATAAACTTGATAATGGACCCGTTGGGGCAAACTATACCAATCCTAATTCATATAATCCCAATCAGGCAAAATATGTTTTTCGCGATTTATATACACAAACCAAAGTTGTAGCAGAACAGAAATCTGCCGATAAGAACTACTTTCAATTAAAAGGGAAATATAAATCTTCTGGGCAGGATGGGATTCCTCTGGGAGCGTTTAATGTCCCTCAAGGTTCTGTAACTGTTACTGCAGGAGGAAGAACTTTACAGGAAGGAGTAGATTATACAGTAAACTATCAATTGGGAAGAGTAAATATTTTGGATGAAGCATTATTGTCTTCTAATACACCTATCCAGGTTTCTACCGAGAATAATGCTGTTTTTGGCCAGCAAACCAAACGTTTTACAGGATTAAATATAGAACATAAATTTAGTGATGATTTTATCATAGGAGGAACCTATTTAAACCTAAATGAAAGGCCAATTACTCAAAAATCTAATTATGATTTTGAGCCTATTAACAATACAATACTAGGGTTTAATGTAGCGTATTCTACAGAAGTTCCTTTCTTAACCAGGATGGTGAATAAACTCCCTAATATCGATACCGATGTACCTTCTAATGTTTCTGTTAGAGCAGAAGGGGCTTACCTGATTGCAGGAGCACCAAGAGGAGCTAATTTTGATGGAAAAGTAACGACATATATAGATGATTTTGAAGGAGCACAAACCAGAATCGATGTAAGTTCACCATTATCATGGGAACTCTCTAGTGTACCTATTGGTTTTGGCGATCCTAATAATCCTACTAGTGATATTGTTGTTGATGGTATAGAATCAGGATATCAAAGAGCAAAATTATCGTGGTACTCTATTGACCCTATCTTTTATAGCAATGGAAGGCCAAGCGGAGTATCTGAGCAAGATTTGGCTACTAATGCTACTAGAAGGGTGTTTAATAGAGAGATTTTTCCTGATACCGATATAGCACAAGGGCAAACTTTGGCATTATTTACATTGGACCTTAATTATAGACCAGGACAAAGAGGACAATATAATTTTAATCCTGCATATGCCCCAGGTAGTTCATTGCCACAACCGGACCCCAGAAATAACTTTGGAGGAATTATCAGGCAATTAACATCTACAAATTTTGAACAAGCTAATGTAGAGTTTATTGAGTTTTGGTTAATGGATCCTTTTGAATATGATGATGTAGATAATCCTGGAGGTAAAATTGTGTTTAATTTAGGTAATATTAGTGAAGATGTACTTAAAGATGGCAGAAAACAATATGAAAATGGATTACCTAAAGGAGGTATTGGTAATGCGATAGATACAGAGTATGGTCGTGTTCCTGTAAATCAATCCCTGATTTATGCTTTTGATTCTGATGGTCAGGATAGAATAGACCAGGATGCAGGATTTGATGGTTTGGGAGATCAGGATGAAAAACAAAAACCAGAATATGCTGCGTTCCAATCTTTAGATGATCCTTCGGGAGATAATTATACCTATTTCCTTCAGGCAGGAGGAAGTATCTTAGAACGATATGATGGTTATAATGGTACAGAAGGTAACTCACCGACTAATGTGTCTAATGATGATCGAGGAAATACTACGTTCCCTACTGCAGAAGATGTAAATAGGGATAATACTATGAATACGATTAATAGTTATTACGAGTATGAGATTCCAATTTTTAGAGGAATGGCAGTGGGTAATGATAATGGTACTGGTTATATATCTGATGTTAGAGATATTCCTGTTACTGTGCAAGGAGGTAAAATAAATACAAAATGGGTTCGGTTTAAAATTCCTATATATAACCCGGATAGAGCTATAAATATTAGTGATTTTAGATCTATTCGATTTATGAGGATGTATCTTACTGGTTTTGCAGAACCTACTTTGTTGCGATTTGGTAGCCTTGATTTGGTAAGAGGTGATTATAGAAGATATGTTGTAGAAGGTAATACTACAAACGATCCTACAAATGGTCTTAATGTAACAGGTAATAGTGATGTAATTGTGACCTCGGTAAGTGCAGAGGAAACTGCAAATTATGTGACACCACCAGGTGTTGTACGAGAGCAGTTAAATAACAATAATAATATTATAAGAGACGATGAGAGATCATTGGCTCTCACAGTAAATAATCTGCAATCTGGTGATGCCCGTGGGGTATACAAGAATTTCAATGTTGATATGCGTCAGTATGAAAATCTTGAAATGTTTTTGCATGCAGAATCGCTTCCTGAACCTACAATCCCAATTCAGGATGGAGATCTAAAAGCTTTTATAAGAATGGGTAATGATTTTACCAACAATTTTTATCAGATAGAATTACCCTTAACCGTTTCTGATCGTAATGATAGTAGTCAGAATGGAGCATGGCCAGAAAATAACCGATTAAGCCTTCCTTTAGAGTTTCTTCAACAAATAAAATCTAATGTATTAGGAGATGATACTCTTAGTGCAAATGATCTTAATTTCTTTACTGGTCCCAATAACCTTAGAGTGGGGATTAAGGGAAATCCTAATTTTGGAGATGTACGAGTGATGATGGTGGGAGTTAAAAATGATAGTGGTAGTGATCAATCAGGAACAGTTTGGTTTAATGAAATGCGTCTAAGTGATCTTAAAAATAGAGGGGGTTGGGCTGCTGTAGGTAGTCTGGATGCGAATATTGCAGATTTTGCAAATGTTAGTGCATCAGGAAGAATGAGTACCATTGGATTTGGAGGGATTGAGCAAGGGCCTAATGAACGAAGTAGAGAAGATGTTAAACAGTATGATGTAACTACTAATGTTAATTTGGGACAATTGTTACCTAAAAAATGGGGAATGCAAATTCCATTTAATTATAGCCGTGGAGAAGAGTTAATTACTCCGCAATTTGATCCCGAATTTCAAGATATAGAACTTCAGGACCGATTAGATGGTGAAACTGATCCTGCTGAAAAAGAACGTATAGAAAAACAATCAACAGAGTATACAAAAAGGCAAAGTTTTAATGTTATTGGACTGCGTAAAGAGAGAACAGGAGATAGTAAACCGATGCCTTATGATGTAGAAAATTTTGCATTCTCAGGAACGTATAACCAAACAGATCATCGGGATTTTGAGATAGAAAAATCATTAGATCAAAATGTAAAACTGGGAGGAACTTATGATTTTAGTTTTCAGCCAAAAGAAGTAGAACCTTTTAAGAAAGTTAAATTCTTAGGCAAGAGTAAATATTTTGATCTTATCAAAGATTTTAATGTAAATCTGCTTCCGACGAGTATCTCGGTAAATTCTAATATTACCAGACAATATAATGAGCAGGTTTTTAGAGATATTACTTTGGGTCCTGATGATATTAGGTTGCCAACATTATATCAGCGTAATTTCTTGTTTGATTGGCAATATGGGGTTAATTATAATTTGACCAAATCATTAAATTTCAATTTTACTTCTGCTAATAATCGCATTGTTAAAAACTTTATTGATGAAAATAACGAAGTTGATAATACTATAGATGTATGGAGTGGTTTTTTTGATATAGGAGATCCTAATACCCATAGCCAACAGCTTCAGGTTAATTATGAAGTTCCTTTTAAGAAGATACCAGTGTTTAAATTTATACGTGCAACATATTCGTATAATGCAGATTTCCAATGGGTAAAAGGAAGTGAGGCTTTGAAAACTTTAGAAGGTATTCCAGATCTGGGAAATACAGTTCAGAATGCTAACGTACATACGTTAAACGGTTCGTTGGATATGAATACATTATACAAGTATGCAGGATTAACCAAAGTAAAACCTGGAAGAAAAAGTGCAAAAAAGAAGGATAAAGACACTAAAGATGAAAAGGAAGGGGCTCGAGTGCCTGGGAATCCACAAAAAAATAAAGCTAAAAGAGGAAAAAGTAAGCTAAGTATTGGTGATAAAGCCTATAATACGCTTATTGGGTTAGTTACTGCTGTGAAAAAGGTAAATGTAAATTATCAACAAGATAATGGTATTTTCCTACCTGGATATACTAGAGAACCTGGTTTTGTAGGAACGCTTAAGCCAACCGTTGGGTTTACTTTTGGTAGTCAATCTGATATTCGAGATCTCGCTGCACGTAATGGATGGCTCACTTTGTATCAAGAGTTTAATCAACAATATCAGGAAGTAGAAGGAAAACAACTTAATATACAGGCTTCTTTAGGGTTGTTAAAAGGGCTTAAAATTGATATTAGCGCCAATAGAAACTCTTCTCAAACCTATACAGAAAACTATCGGGTGAATACAAATTCTGATGGTAGTATTTTTACTGATGACCCATATCAGTCCCTTACTGGGAATACCTTTGGTAATTTTACAATTTCAACGGTACTGGTTAAGACAGCGTTTAAGAAGAGTGATGAATTTTCATCAGAGGCGTTCGATAAATTTAGAGAAAACAGATTGATTATTGCCAGGCGATTAGCAATAGAGAGAGGAAATAATCCAAATGTAGATAGTGACGGAGATGGTTTTCCCGATGGTTATGGAAGGACGAATCAAGCAGTATTATTACCTGCGTTCTTAGCAGCTTATACTGGAGGAAACCCAGAAAAAGTTAAAAAAGGAGCTTTTAGAGATATTCCGTTGCCTAACTGGGATATAAAGTATACAGGTTTGATGAATTTGAAATGGTTTAAGAAACGTTTTAAAAGGTTTTCTGTAGCACATGGGTATAGAGCTAATTATACTATTAATCAATTTCAAACCAACCTCGAATTTGGTAAGAGTGAATTTGATGAAGCAAATAACTACAGGAATCCAGAGCTATATTCTAATGTTAATTTAACCGAGCAGTTTAGTCCACTTGTTCGATTGGATATGGAAATGAAAAACTCGATCAAAATCCTTGCAGAATGGAAAAAAGATAGAGCATTATCATTAAGTTTTGATAATAATCTACTTACCGAAATTCAAGGAAATGAATATATCATTGGGTTGGGATATAGGTTAAAAGATCTTACGTTTGCAACTAAAATAGCAGGAAGAAAAAAAGTAATAAAAAGTGATCTTAACCTAAGAGCCGATTTATCACTACGGCAAAACGAAACACTGATTAGATATCTTGATTTAGAAAATACACAGGTAACGGCGGGGCAAGATATTTATGGAATAAAGTTTACAACAGACTATTCACTAAGCAAAAACTTAACAGCACTATTATTTTATGATCACACCTTTTCTAAATATTCTATTTCTACCGCATTTCCCCAAACCACAATTAGAGGAGGGTTTACATTAAGGTATAATTTTGGGAATTAAGACTTTGCAATTACCTTTTGTTTAAGGCAGTGTAATGTTGTTTTTTTTTATAATTTTTTATCCGGTTTTCTCAAAATTTAATAAAATAGATTTATTTTCGTCATCATAATAGTAACAACATATAAATTTTTTTGAAATGAATACTCCTGGAGATTTAAAATATACCAAAGATCACGAATGGATCAAAATTGAAGGTGATATTGCAACTATTGGTATTACCGATTTTGCACAAAGCGAATTAGGTGATATTGTTTATGTAGAAGTAGAAACAGTTGGTGATGAGTTAGAGGAGCAAGAGGTTTTTGGTACCGTAGAGGCTGTAAAAACAGTGTCAGATCTATTTCTACCACTAGCAGGTGAAATTATCGAATTTAACGAAGCTTTAGAGAATGAACCAGAGTTGGTAAATAGTGACCCTTACGGAGCTGGTTGGATGGTAAAAGTTAAAATATCTGATGTTTCTCAAATTGATGACCTATTACTGTCTGCAGATGAATATAAAGAGGTTGTTGGGGCATAACATACTTTTTACCCTGGTTATAGGACTAACTGTTCTGGTAACCTGGGCGTCGCTGGCAAAATTTATAAATCCGGTTACATTTACGATAGAAGGGAGTGATAAAATAGGACATTTTATTGCCTACTTTATTTTGACTATAGTATGGGCTTTGTTTTTCTTTTTTTCAGAAAAAATGAATAAAAATTTAAAACAGAGTTTGATTATTACTTCTATTGTATGTATCCTGTATGGTGTCTTGATGGAAGTATTACAAGCAGTTTTAACAACATATCGTAGTTCTGATTGGTATGATGTAGTTGCAAATACGAGTGGTACAATTTTTGCTGTACTTGTTTTTGTAATGTTTAAAAATAGAATAGTGAGATTTAAACAATATAAGCAGAAAATCAGTTAAATACAGCCTTGTTTTTACTGAAAAGTAGATAAGACAAAAGTTAAAAAACTTGTTTTTTGTTTTACATTTTAATCTTTAGTTGGAAATTACAAAAGAAATTAGCTATTTTAGCAATCCTATAACGATTATATAATATGGAACCAAAGAAAAATCCAAAAGCAGATTTAACTAAGAAAAGCATCTTATTCCTTCAATTAGGACTTATTTTAGTTCTTTTTATAACATGGCAAGGAATAGAGTGGAAAACCTATGATAGAACCAATATAGATATAGGTCAGGTTAATCTTGATGAATTGGAAGAAGAAGATGTGCCAATTACACAGAACTTAAATACGCCTCCGCCACCTCCACCTCCACCACCTGCACCAGAAATTATTGATGTAGTAGAGGATGAAGAAGAAGTAGAGGAGACTATTATTGAATCTACAGAAACGAATCAGGAAGAAGAGATTGTTGAGGTAGAAGAAATCGAAGATACAGATGAAGAAGAAGTAATTGCTGATGTACCATTTGCAGTTATCGAGAATGTGCCAATTTTTCCTGGTTGTGAGAATGCAGGAGGTAATGCAGCTAAAAAGAAATGTATGAGTGATAAGGTTAAGAAATTTGTTAACCGTAAATTTAATACAGAAATAGGAAGTGAATTAGGTCTTACAGGTGTTAATAGAATCTATGTAAGGTTTAAAATTGATAGAAGCGGTAATATTGTTGGTGTTCAAGCAAGAGCTCCACACCCAAGATTACAAAAAGAAGCACAAAGAGTAGTTAAGCTATTGCCTAAAATGACCCCAGGAAAACAAAGAGGAAAAGCAGTAGGTGTACTGTATTCTTTACCTATAGTTTTTCAGGTACAGGACTAAAAGGAAATACTTTTATAAAATATTCGAATCCCGTTTACATTGTGTAGACGGGATTCTTTTTTGGTATGCTTGTTGATTTAGATTAATTGTAACGTTAAAACTAAATATTATGAGTAACAAGCACGATGCTAATGTACGAAAAAGTACATTGGTGAATTTTCAGATTGGACTTATAGCAAGTCTTTTATTTACCTATGTAATGTTTGAGGTATATACTGCTACACCTATAGTTAATGATAGCGATATGAATCTTACAATTGTAGAACCCGACGTAGATTGGGGTGGGGTCTACAAAATTTATGAAGAACCCAGGCCAAAAGAAGTTGCCAGAAAGTACACCAAACCTGTAGTGACTCCAGAAGAATTTAAAATAATTGATAATAATACTGAAATAACTGATTCGGATAAGGTGTTTAAAAATGAACCTATCGAATCTACACCAATCGATCCCAGCTCTATTATCGATGCTGATCCTATTATTGATGAGCCTGTAACGGTGCCTTTTATAGCTGTAGAAGATGTTCCTGTTTTTCCTGGTTGTGAAATGTTAGGAACTAATAAAGAAAAAGCAGCTTGTTTTTCAGAAAAAATTAGAAAAATCGTTTCTAGAAAATTTAATACAGAATTAGGAGAAAAGTATGGCTTAACAGGGGTACAGAGAATCTATGCTCAATTTGATGTTGATGCTAATGGAATGATTAAAAATATCCAGGTTAGAGCAACGCATCCAAGATTAAAAAAAGAAGCACAAAGAGTGATTAACTTGTTTCCGCAGATGACTCCTGGTAAACAACGAGGTAGAGCTGTAACTGTAAAGTATCAGTTACCAATTGTTTTTAAAATACAGAACTAAAAAAAAGCCTGCTGATAACAGCAGCAGGCTTTTTTAATCAATTCTTTTTATTTTGTGAGACTGATGTAGATTGTTTTTCGCATACGTTCTGAGTTAATAAATCCATCGCCATACCCTTTTGCATCATAGGTTGCTGTAAGTGAAGTATTTTTTGTGATATCTTCTTCAGATTTTCCGACTTCAATTTCTTTTTGAATACCGTTTGTGATTTCTTTTAGCATTTTCAAAAATATTTCCAAATCTTTTTTTGTTGCCAATTTTCCGTGTCCGGGAATAATTTTGGTGTCATCATTTGCAATAAGTAATGCTTTTTCTGATGCTTTTATATACCCTTTAATACTTCCGCCAGATTTTAAATCTATATAGGGATACCGTTCATTAAAAAAAGTATCTCCCATGTGTAATATATTTCCATTTACAAAATAGATAAGAGCATCTCCATCAGTATGAGCATTATGTACATGAAATGCCTTTACGTTTTCATCTTTAAAATACAATTGTAAGCCTTCGTTAAATGTGATTACAGGTAAGGACGAAGGTATAACGTGCCCTTTCTGCTGTTGTCTTTTCTCCATCCTGGATCTTACATTTTTTTGAGCAAAGATAGTAGCCCCTTGATTCGCCATATTTTCATTTCCACCAGTATGATCCCCATGATAATGTGTGTTGATCACCATAGTAACGGGTTTATTACTTATCGTTTTTAGATTGGTGAGAATTTTATCAGATAATCTTGCAAATTGGTCATCTATAATAAACAATCCTTTTTCATTTTTAAAAACACCAATGTTACCTCCTTGACCGGTTAACATATAAATATGATCAGACAATGGGTCTATGGTGATTTTGACTTCTTTATTTTGTGCATTAGCAGCAAAGAAAAGTATAGACACTGTAAGAATCAGTAATTTTTTCATTAGAGATGATTTTATGTAGTTTTTGTAGTGGTTTGTCGTGAATAAAGTACAAAAATTACTTCTGGCTATTGGGGTGATTATCAAAATGTTCAGTGAAAAGAAATTTTGACCGACTCCTGTAGTTATTTATTTATTGTGATAGGAAAGTTTGTTAAAAGGTGAATTATAAGTAGTTATAAGTTGTCTAAAATGCTTTTAAGATATATCTTTGCACCACTTAAAAAAAAAGCTATTTAGAAAACGTGCAAGATTTGAGCGTGACCCAAACGAATACTATGAAAATCTCTGTTATTCAGGATTTTAAAGAAATTACAAAAATGCGTCTGGCATTAAGTGTGGTTTTTTCGTCTGTAGCAGGGTATTTATTAGGTGTAGAAACAGTTTCATGGAGTACCTTGGTTCTTCTAGCTGTAGGAGGATATTTTATGGTAGGAGCCTCAAATGCGTATAATCAGATTATAGAAAGAGATTTAGATAAGTTGATGGATCGTACTAAGAATAGACCGATTCCGTCAGGAAGAATGTCTGTTAATACAGCTTTTGCAATTGCTACACTTTTTACAATTGCAGGAATATCTGTACTGTATACGATTAATCCTCAAACAGCTATGTTTGGAGCGATTTCTATATTTATCTATGTAAGCTTATATACACCTTTAAAAACCAAAACACCATTATCTGTTTTTGTTGGCGCTATTCCCGGTGCCATTCCTTTTATGTTAGGTTGGGTAGCAGCAACGAATAACTTTGGAATAGAACCCGGAACATTATTTATGGTTCAATTCTTTTGGCAATTCCCTCATTTTTGGGCAATCGGATGGTTTTTGTTTGATGATTATAAAAAAGGAGGATTCTTTATGCTTCCTACAGGTAAAAGAGATCAAGGTACAGCAGTGCAAGTTATTATTTATACCGTGTGGACCGTGGTAACCTCTTTAATACCTGTTTTTGGAGTTACTGGTAAACTTTATCTTACACCAGTGTCAGGAATAATTATTCTACTTTTAGGAATAATTTTGATTCGATCTGCAATCCGATTATATAAAGTTAGGGATGCTAAGACAGCAAAGCAATTAATGCTAATGAGTGTTTTGTATATTACATTATTACAAGTCGTTTATGTAGTAGATAAATTTGTTAGAATATGGATTTAACACAAGGAACAACACAAGAAAAGGTTAATAGGTCCAAAAAAACTATGATGTGGTTTGCTATGATTAGTATGGCTATGGTATTTGCAGGGCTTACCAGTGCTTATGTTGTGAGTAAAAGCAGGAAAGACTGGGGGATAGATCTTGTTTTTCCAAATGCGTTTATATACAGTATATTAATAATAGTAGCAAGTAGTGTTACATTCTATTTTGTGAAAAAAGCGATCGAAAAGGATAATCGAGGCCTGGCTACATTATTACTACTCTCTACACTTGCATTAGGAATTATATTTATATTCTTGCAGTTTGAAGGGTTTAGCGATATTATTAGGCAAGGATATCATTTTACAGGTCCGACATCTAATATCGTTACTACATTTATGTTTATAATTGTAGTAACGCACCTGGCACATATCATCGGAGGGATTTTAGTGCTTTTAGTTGTAATTTATAATCATTTTAAACAAAAATATAAAATAGGTCAAACTCTTGGTTTAGAATTAGGTGCTATGTACTGGCATTTTGTTGATTTTCTGTGGGTTTATCTCTTTTTGTTTTTGTATTTCGTGAAATGATCTCGGATTATTGATTTAACACTGTAAAAGAGATTATTTTAAAGAAAAGGATCTGTGACAATTAAAAAATAAATTTGAGGAGGTGAAATGATAAAATTGATTATTTTTGTGGAAAATTTAACAATACCAAATTCTTTATATGGAAACAACTGTTACTAAAACAGGTACTGAAGATAAAATCTGGGGAGGTGGTAATCAACCGCTCAAGGTAAGTTATGGTAAGATGATGATGTGGTTTTTTATCCTTTCGGATGCACTTACATTTTCAGGTTTTCTTGCCTCATATGGTTTTTCGAGATTTAAGTTTATAGATTCATGGCCAATAGCTGATGAAGTGTTTAATCACTTTCCATTTTTGCACGGGGTTGATGCTCCGATGTATTATGTGGCTTTAATGACTTTTATTCTTATTTTTTCTTCTGTTACTATGGTGTTAGCCGTAGATGCAGGACACCGTATGCAGCAGAAAAAAGTGATTTTTTATATGTTCTTAACTATAATTGGTGGGGCAATATTCGTAGGATCACAAGCTTGGGAGTGGAAAAACTTTATCAAAGGAGAATATGGTGCGGTAGAAACCAAAGGAGGGCAAATTTTACAATTTGTAGATGGAGAGGGGCATAGAGTAGGTCTAAAAGATATTGCAATTATCGATACGCATAAAGATAGAGCTCAACATGAGCGAAAAAATGGAATTTGGTATGAAAAAGAAGCAACTCTCCCTACGTATACTATTGAAGAAATAAGAACAGGTTTTGCAAAAAGAAAAGATCTTTTGATAAGAACTCAAACTCTAACAGAAAAAGGAGAAAAAACAATCTTGTCAAGAACAGAATCTTTAAAAAGAATGCAAGCAGATGCTATTGGTATTGTAGAAGGTGCAAATCTTAGGCATAATGAATATGGTACTCCATTATTTGCTAACTTCTTCTTCTTTATTACAGGTTTTCATGGTTTTCACGTATTTTCTGGAGTAGTTATTAATATCATTATCTTTATTAATGTAATTCTAGGTACTTATGAAAGAAGAAAGAATTATGAAATGGTAGAGAAGGTTGGTTTATACTGGCATTTTGTAGATTTGGTATGGGTATTTGTATTTACATTCTTTTACCTGGTTTAATAAAAATTTAGTAGTTATACAGCATGGCACACGATACAGCACATCACGAATCAAATACAGGAAGAATCTGGAAAGTATTCATTCTATTATCTGTGGTTACAATAGTAGAAGTAATACTTGGAATTATAAAACCAGCATTTTTAGTAGAAACTACTTTAATTAGTATGAAACTATTAAACTGGATTTTTATCATTCTTACAATTTATAAAGCATATTATATCACCTGGGCTTTTATGCATATGGAAGGTGAAACCAAAGGACTAAGAAGATCAGTGGTTTGGACCGGAGTTTTCTTAATTTGTTATTTGGTATTTATATTGCTTACCGAGGGAGACTATGTATTTGAAGTCTTCAAAAATGGGTATGTAAGCTGGGATTTTTAATCCTATAGATATATAAGTTAAAAGCATTGTAAAAAGACGGTTTGTTAAGCCGTCTTTTTTTAATTTTGCACAATTATTCTGAGTGTATTTCAGAACTTCATGCCTTTCTGTTGTTTGAGTTTCTTAGAAAAGAAAATTGCATTACGGTAAATTCGAACAATGAACGGCATTCGATATCGATTGTATAAATATCTGAGTAGAAAATAAAACTACTTATCAAATGAAAAAATTTCTTGTCTTAGGAGTCTTATTTGTATTACCCTTGGTGGCTTATTTGTTTTTTGCTTCTGGAGTACATAATTTCGCTAAACTTCCTGTCCTTAATAAATCTATAGGGAATCTTAAAAATTTTGAACCATTAACCGAAAAAGAAGTTGGTTTTCCTAATAAGATTACCGTGCTTGGTTTCTTAGGTAAAAATATTTATAACAAACAGGGTAATGCCTTCAATCTAAATCAAAAGATTTATAAAAAAAATTATGGATTTAGAGACTTTCAATTTGTAATGGTTTTGCCTTATGGTAGTGAGAATGCTGCAAAAGAACTGTTAGACGAATTAGACAATATTACCGATATTTCTGAGTGGAACTTTGTTTTTGGCACACCAGAAAGCATAAAAACCCTATTTAAGAGTTTAAAGACGCCACATCAATTAGATGATAATTTAGCTACACAGTATGTATATATAGTCGACAAAAATGGAGGACTAAGAGGTAGAGATGGTAGTGTGAAAGAAGACGAATCAATGGTGTATGGCTATGATGCAAGTTCTGTTGCTGATTTATCAAATGTAATGAGTGATGATGTAAAGGTGATTCTTGCAGAATATCGTTTGGCTTTAAAAAAGTATAAAGCAGACCGTAAAAAGAAATAAAGAGTAAATACATGAAAAAAAATTCATACATCGGGATATCATTTATCATATTAATTTTTGGAATCATTTTTATACCAAAGATTGTAAATAGGATTAAGAATACTTCGATTGTTAAAAATGATAGAATGAGCGCTAGTAACCCTGTTGTTACTAATGAAAAACTTAGTTATATAAAACTAAATGGAGTACCAAAAAAAGTTCCTGAGTTTGCATTCTTAGATCAGGATAGCATTCTAATTACGAATCATGACTATAAAGGTAAAGTATATATAGCAGAGTTCTTTTTTACCAGTTGCCCAACTATTTGTCCTAAGATGAACAAAAACTTAGTATATCTACAGAATAAATTGAAAGATTATGAAAATTTTGGAGTAGCTTCTTTTACAATTAATCCTAAGTTTGACACACCAAAAAGACTTAAGAAGTATGCAGAGAATTATAAGGTTACAGATCCAGATTGGCATTTTTTAACAGGAGATAGAGAAGATATCTATGAACTGGCTAATACTGGATTTAACATCTATGCTGCAGAGAATCCCAATGTAGCGGGTGGATTCGAACATAATGGCTACTTTGCCTTAATTGATCAGGAAGGATATATAAGATCAAGATATGATGCATCAGGTAACCCAATTATTTACTATAGAGGAACAATTGACGTGAAGGAAAAAGTAGATGAAAACGGGGAAGAAGAGCAAATAACAATTTTATTAGAAGATATAAAGAAACTATTAAATAAGAATGAGTAACAATAGTCAATCAGATGTAGAAAAAAAATACAATAAATGGATTGTAATTTTATCGATTCTTATCCCTCTTGCAGTAGCAGCATTGTTTGGAGTTAACCTTAGAAGGCTTGGAATTGATGTGCAACCTCTTACTTTTTTGCCACCCATATATGCAACAATTAATGGTTTAACCGCTGTGATTTTAGTAGCCGCTTTATGGGCAATAAAAAATAAGAATATTGCATTGCATGAGAAACTCATGAAAACAGCTATTTTATGTTCGGTATTATTTTTACTTATGTATATCGCATATCATATGACAAGTGATTCTACTCGATTTGGAGGAGAAGGAATGATACGATACATATATTATTTTATTTTGATTACGCATATAATCCTCTCTGTTGTAGTTATTCCTTTTGTATTGATTACTTATGTAAGAGCACTGGCAAAACGATTTGATAGGCATAAAAAAATTGCGAGAATTACATTTCCGATTTGGTTGTATGTGGCTATTACAGGTGTGATTGTGTATTTTATGATATCACCATATTATGTTTAGTTTGAATACATGTGTATGCGAATAAAAACCTTTTACATATTAACTCTTTTTTTGGTATTTACTATCCCGGTAGAAGCTCAATGTGCAATGTGTAGAGCGGTTTTAGAGAACGAAGAAGGGCAAGAGGCAGCAAAGGGAATTAATAATGGAATTGTATACCTTATGATTATACCATATGTTTTAATTGGGGTTGTGGGGTATATTATTTATAGAAATAAAAGAAAATCGGCAACTACAAAAAGCCTTGATTAAAGAGTTCTTAATTTTTTAACATTTTCATAACAAGAAAAGATGTAACAAAAATACTATGTAGTTAGTCTTATGTAACAAGACGACGCTAACCAATCAATAAATCTTCAGGGGAAAACTGTAAGATTGATCTAAATACTGTACCGTATTTTTAGGCTAGTGGGTCTCAGTTTTATCAAGGTATTTTGCCTTACAAATCTTAATCCAGTATTATGATTGAAATAAAAGACTTACATAAATCTTACCAAATGGGAAGCAATTCGCTTCATGTACTTAAAGGAATAGATTTTAGTGTGAAAGAAGGCGAGTTGGTCGCTATAATGGGATCTTCGGGTTCTGGAAAATCTACATTGTTAAACATCTTAGGAATGTTGGATGAAGCAGATAGTGGAAGTTATTTCCTGGATGAAGTTCCTATCAAAGGATTAAATGAAACCAAAGCAGCACAGTATCGTAACAAATTCTTGGGATTTGTTTTTCAATCTTTCAATTTAATTAATTACAAGACGGCTCTAGAAAATGTTGCCCTTCCGTTATATTATCAACGTAAAAAACGAAAAGAAAGAATTGATAAAGCCATGGAATATCTTGGTAAAGTTGGATTGGGAGAATGGGCAACACATTTACCAAGTGAGCTTTCTGGAGGACAAAAACAACGCGTAGCAATTGCCAGAGCATTAGCCGCAGATCCTAAAGTATTATTGGCCGATGAACCCACAGGAGCTCTGGATAGTAAGACTTCTTATGAAGTAATGGATATCATCCAGAATATTAATGATGAAGGTAAAACCATATTAGTAGTAACTCACGAGCCAGATATTGCTGATATGTGCAAACGCATAGTACACCTTAAAGATGGTGTTATTGTAGAAGATAAAGAAGTAGAACAAGTTAGAGCATCTCAATATGTTTGATAGAGATAGATGGGGTGAAATATTTGAAGCTATAGGAAAAAATAAGTTACGTACATTCCTTTCGGGATTTACTGTGGCTTTAGGAATCCTGATCTTTACAATTTTATTAGGGTTGGGTAATGGCCTTCTCAATAGTTTTTTGAGCAGTTTTGTAGATGATGCCCAAAATATTATATTCATTCGTGGCGGGAACACATCAAAAGCATACAAAGGTTTTCAGGAAAATAGAAGAATTCAGTTTAAAAATGAAGATTTCGAATTTATAAAAAGCAATTATACAGGTAAAGTTGAGTTCGCTACCCCAAGAATATATAGAAACGGTTCTGCAAAATACAAGAAAGAATCTGGTAGCTATAGTATAAGAGCTGTACATCCCGATCATCAATATCTTGAGAAAACCATAATGATGAACGGGCGATATCTTAATGAATCAGATATTAACGAGCGTACCAAGAATATTGTTATTGGAAGACTAGTAGAAAAAGATCTTTTTAAAAATGAAAAGGCCTTAGGTAAAATGCTAAACGTAGATGGGATTGCTTATAAAATAATAGGAGTTTTTCAGGATAGTGGTGGTGATAATGAAGAACGAATAATCTATATGCCATATAAAACCGTTCAGTTGCTTTATGGAAATAATGACCATATTGATCAGATAAACTTATCCTATAATATGGCTATGAGTACCGAACAGGCTATCGCATTTTCTAAAAAAATTGAAGAAGATCTTAAAGAAAAATTTAAAGTAGCACCAGATGATCAAAGTGCAATCAGAGTACGAAGTTTTGCCGAAGATATAAAAGAAACCATGGTTATTCTTGGAGGTATTTATATGATCATATTTGTTGTAGGTATAGGAACCTTAATCTCTGGAGTTATTGGTATTGGTAATATCATGACGTTTAGTGTTAAAGAACGTACCAAAGAATTAGGAATTAGAAAAGCACTGGGAGCGTCACCAAGATCAATCATAGCTATGGTGCTTCAAGAATCGGTTTTAATAACATCTGTCGCGGGATATCTTGGTTTAATTTTAGGGATTCTTGCATTAAAACTTATAGGTAATAATCTGGAAGAGTTTTTTATTCTTAATCCTAAGGTTGATACAGGTATTATTATGACGGCCACATTGGTATTGATATTTTTTGGACTTTTGGCAGGGTATATTCCGGCAAGAAGAGCAGCAAAAATAAAACCTATAATTGCGTTGAGAGATGAATAACTAAAAATCGAATTGGCATGAAATTTATATTTGAAAGAGATACCTGGCAAGAAATTTATGGAGCTATTCGTAAGAATAAAATAAGAACCATAATTACGGTTATCGGGGTGACTTGGGGAGTGTTTTTATTTGTGTTTCTTTTAGGAATGGCTAAGGGACTGGATAATAGTTTTAGAAGTCAATTTAATGATTTTGCAACCAACACGATGTTTGTTTGGGGGCAACAAACCAGTATACCTAACGAAGGTTTTAAGAGAGGGAGACGAATGCAACTTACATTGGATGATGTCGAAACATTAGAATCTCAGGTTGATGATATAGAGTATATCGCTCCACGTAACGTTACAGGACAATGGGGAACACCACCAGGGCAGTTTGTAAAAGGTTCTAAATCAGGTGCATTTAAGGTATTTGGGGATTATCCAACTATAGATAAAGTATCGAAGAAAAAAATATTTGACGGAGGAAGATTTATTAATGAAGAAGATATAAAATACGAACGTAAAGTCTGTGTTATTGGCGAAGATATTTATAAGCAATTTTATGATAAAGATGAAGAAGCAATAGGAGATTTTGTAAGAATAAACGGGATTTATTTCAAGGTAATAGGAGTATATAAACCCACTCAATCTGGATTTGAAGGAGACGATTCTATTTTTCTGCCATTCACAACATTTCAAACCATTTTTAACCAAGGTAAAAATATATCCTGGATGGTGATCACTGCCAAACCAGATAAGAATATTGTAAATACAGAAGCTACTATAAAAACTACACTTAAAAGAATACATAATGTACATCCAGATGATACGCAGGCTTTTGGAAGTTTTAATTTAGGTGAAGAAGTAGCAAAAGTTAACGGATTTCTATCTGGCATGCGTTTGATAACCTATATTGTAGGGATCGCTACCCTTATTGCAGGAGTAATAGCGATAGGTAATGTTCTGTTAATTACAGTTAAAGAACGTACCAGAGAGATTGGAGTGCGTAGAGCATTGGGAGCAACACCAGCAGAAGTAAGAGGACAAATCATGCTAGAATCTGTATTGCTTACGTTTTTAGCGGGATTATTAGGTTTTATTTTTGGTACATTGTTACTTTGGGGTATCAATACCGCAATAGGTAATAATGATGATATACCCATTTTAAATCCTACAGTCGATTTCTTTGCAGTAACAGGAGCATTATTGTCTATAGTCTTATTAGGAACAATAATAGGGCTTATCCCAGCACAAAAAGCCGTAAGTATAAAACCAATTGAAGCATTAAGAGAAGAATAAAATAAATAACCAGAATAATCATCAATCCAAATGAAAAAGTTTTTTAAAATTTTATTAGTTGTAATTTTCGTGGCCTTACTAGGTTTTTCAGGTAAGTACCTTATAGACTCTAACAGTAAATCACCGATTGTATTTACAACAGAAAAAGCATTTAAAACTTCTATTGAAGAAAAAACAGTAGCGACAGGAAAGGTAGTTCCAGAGGATGAAGTAGCAATCAAACCTCAAATTTCAGGAATTATAGAAAAGATTTATGTAGAAGAAGGAGCAGCAATAAAAACAGGAGATTTAATAGCTAAAGTAAAAGTAGTACCTAACGAACAATCGTTAAATAGTGCAAGAGGGCGTGTTAAAAATGCACAAATTGTTTTAAATAACTCTAAGGTAGAATATGATAGAAATAAGGCGCTTTTTGATAAAGGAGTAATCTCTAGTCAGGATTTTAATAATATAGACCTAAGATATAATCAGGCAAGACAAGATCTTTCGAATGCGCAGAGTGATCTTCAGATCATACGTTTAGGCTCTGCAGGAGGTTCTTCTACAGCTAATACTAATATACGTGCAACGGTATCAGGAACCATCCTTGAAATTCCTGTTAAAGAAGGTGATCAGGTGATAGAAAGTAATAACTTTAATGACGGGACCACAATTGCTACGATTGCAGATTTGAACAAAATGATTTTTGAAGGAAAAGTAGATGAAGCAGAGGTAAATAAGCTAAAAATTGATATGCCTTTAAAAGTTAGTCTTGGAGCTATACGAGATAAAGAATTTGATGCAAAACTAAAATTTATCGCACCAAAAGGAGATGAAGAACAAGGTGCTGTTCAGTTTAAAATTGAAGGTGAAGTCTTTCTGGATAAATCATATTTTATAAGAGCAGGATATAGCGCAAATGCTTCAATTGTTTTAGAAACAAAAAATGATATTCTAGCTATAAAAGAAGCACTTTTGCAATTTGATAAAAAAACAGAAGACCCTTATGTAGAAGTACAAATTGGAGACCAAAAATTTGAAAGAAGAGATGTTGAAATTGGTATTTCTGATGGTATTAATGTTGAAATTCTATCAGGAATAACAGAAGAAGATGATATTAAAGTTTGGAATAAAACAGAGCCCATTAAAAAAGAAGATGAAAAAGAGTAAAGCCAGTATGTTTTAAAACAATATTTTTGATAGTGGTTAGATAATTAAAAATATTTTTTAAATAATCTGTAACAACATCAATCAAATATATACCTATACCATAGTATGAAAATAATAGTAAAAAATTTAGGCAAGTTCTCATCACAAAAGGACACTATAGATTTTAAACTTATGAGAATTAGAATTTTAATTTTATGCATTACTTTCTTTGGAGTGCTAGAAATTCAGGCGCAAGAAAAGAAATGGACATTACGCGAGTGTGTAGAATATGCTTTAGAAAATAATATTGCAATAAAACAATCTGCATTAGATGTAGAGGCAACAGAAATTGATAGAATTGATGCCATAGGAAATTTTCTACCATCATTAAATGCATCTGCTTCTAATTTTTGGAGTTCTGGTTTATCTACAGATCCTATTACTAACGAAAATAAAACACAGACATTTAGAAGTTCTAATTATGGTGTTAGTGCAGGAGTAACCATATTTAGTGGTTTAAGAAATATAAAAAGATTTCAAAGAGCTAAACTTAATAAACTACTTAGTCAATATAATTTGGGTAAGTCTAAAGATGATATTGCATTATTTGTAGCAAATAGTTATCTGCAAGTACTTTTAAACAAGGAATCTTTAAAAGTGGTAGAGAAACAACACGAGATCACATTAGAGCAATTACAACGTACTAAAGATCTGGTAGAAGCAGGAGTATTACCTCAAGGAGATCTTCTCGAAATTGAAGCAACTTCTGCAGATGAATTAACAAGAATTGTACAAGCAGAAAATGCAGTACAGATTGCATTAATTGGATTAGCACAGCGATTACTAATTAAAAATTATGAAGATTTTGATATTGCAGAACAAGAGTATTTAGTTCCAGGATCAGAAATGTTAGAAAAACCTATTGATCAGGTAATTGCACAAGCTAGAGAATCAAGATATGAAGTGCAGATTGCAGAACAGAATAAACTTATAGCAGAAAAAGACCTTGAAATTGCCAGAGGAGCATATTACCCTACGTTAAGCGGTTCTTTTAATTATAATACCAGAGAATCAGGAGCTAAATCTTTTGCACGTGTTTTGGATGAGAATAATCCTGTATTAACTCAGAATATTGGTATTGTAGAAGCAACAGGGCAGAATGTTGTTGCACAGACTCCTAATTTACTTCTTGTAGAACAGGACGCTGCACCATTTATTGATCAGTTATATACTAATGATGGTATTTCTTATGGATTATCTCTTCAGGTACCGATTTTTAATGGATTTTCTGCAAGGAATGCTGTAAAAAGAAGTAAGGTTAATGTAAAGCGTACAGAATTTCAATTAGAGCAAGCAGAATTGGATTTGGATAGCAATGTATATCAGGCGTACCTCGATGCAAAAGGAGCTGCAGAAGCATACGAAGCTGCTCAAGTTTCTGTAAAAGCTCAAGAAAGAGCATATGAATATGCAAAAGATCGTTATGATGTAGGGCTAACTAACGCCTTTGATTTTAGCCAATCAAAATTTAGATTAGAAAATGCGCAAAGCCAGGAAGTACAAAATAAGTTTGATTTCATTTTTAAATTAAAAGTGTTAGAGCTGTATTTCGGAATAAAGATTGCTGATATAAAATTATAGAATAGTAGCATTCAATTTTTTTGACTACTCTATTTAGAAAAAGATTGTATTTTCATAGAATTAACGTTAAAGTGAGTCATGAATAAAAAAAAATTACTCTTCATTTTAGGTATAATTGTCGTTATAATTGTACTACTTGTTTATGGTAAGAAAGCAGGATGGTTTGGTGAAAGTGGAAACTTTAGAGAAGTATCAGTTACCAAAATTGACAAAATTGATATTGTAGAAACCGTTTCGGCTACTGGTAAAATACAGCCCGAAGTAGAGGTTAAACTTTCTTCAGAAGTATCAGGAGAGATCATTGACTTACCGATCAAAGAGGGACAACAAGTTCAAAAAGGAGATCTTTTGGTTCGTATAAACCCCGATATTATTCAATCTGGATTAAACAGATCCCAGGCAGCATTAGAAAATGTAAGAGCCGGATTACGACAAGCCGAGGCTAGTTTAAAAGAATCAAAACTAAGCTATGACCGAAATAAAGCGTTGTTTGACAAAGGAGTGATTTCTAAAGCAGAGTGGGATAGAGCAATCTCTGCATACGAAGGAGCAGAAGCAGCTAAGCAATCAGCATATTATAATGTAAGAAGTGCTCAGGCAACTGTTAATGAAGCCAAAGATAACCTAAGTAGAACTACAATTTATGCTCCTATGACAGGTACAATTTCTAAGCTATCCGTAGAATTGGGAGAAAGAGTAGTAGGTACCCAACAAATGGCGGGTACAGAGATTGTACGTGTTGCCGATCTTAGTAACATGGAAGTAGAGGTAGATGTAAATGAAAATGATATCGTTAAAGTTTCAATTGCAGATTCTACTATTGTCGAAGTAGATGCTTATCTAAAGAAACAATTTAAAGGAATAGTTACAGAAATCGCTAATTCTGCCGAAAATGCTGTAAGCGCAGACCAAGTAACTAATTTTAGAGTGAAAGTTAGAATTTTGGAGGAGTCATATGCCGATTTACTAGAAGGTAAACCCGAAAACTATTCTCCGTTTAGGCCTGGTATGACTGCAACCGTCGATATTATTACGGATAAAAGAAAGGATGTAATAGGTGTTCCTATAAGTTCTATCGTAATTAAAAATGATACTTCTGATGTAAAAGAGCTTCCTTCTAAGGATGAGATATCATCAGACACCGATAAAAAATTCGAATGCGTATTCGTTAAGAATGGCGAAACGGCCAAATTAAGAGTGATAAAAACGGGTATTCAGGATGATAGTAATATTGAGATAACCAGTGGATTGAAGGAAGGAGATGAGGTTATAACAGGGCCTTATAATGTGGTTACCAAAATACTTAAGACTGGAGATAAAGTAACTACCGAGAAAGAGAAAAAATCTACCAAATAAAAACCAGTAGTAGTTTTAGACACTTATAAAAATTCTATGAATTAAAACTTCAATAAAACATTTGATCATGGATATGTCTAATTAAATTATCTTTGCCTAAATTTTTGATAGATGGCTTATATCCTTTGCATAGAAACTTCAACAACGAATTGTTCTGTAGCTTTGGCTAATGACAAAAAGGTAATTGAATTAGAAGAGGATTATGATAGTACATATTCTCATGCAGAACGGTTGCACAATTTTATTGATAAAGTTATTAAGGAAGCCGGGTTGGTACCTAAAGATCTCTCTGCGATTTCGATTAGTAAAGGCCCCGGTTCGTATACAGGATTAAGAATAGGAGTATCGGCAGCAAAAGGGTTATGCTATGCATTAGATATCCCATTAATAGCTGTGCCCACTCTGCACTCATTAGCATTGCAGATATCACAAGAAAAAGATAGTTATATTGTTCCTATGCTAGATGCTCGAAGAATGGAAGTGTATTCTGCCGTTTTTACAAATACATATGAAGAAATAAGAAAAACAGAGGCAGAAATTCTTACCGACACTTCTTTTGAAACATATTTACGAGAGAAAAAAGTATATTTTATAGGAAATGGTGTAGAAAAGTTTTCGACTATTTGCAGTGATGCTAATGCCGTATTTATACAAAACAAATTGCCATCTGCAAATGAGATGGCAATGTTAAGTTATCCTAAATTTTTGAAAAAAGATTTTGAAGATGTTAGTTACCTCGATCCGTATTACTTAAAAGACTTCGTGACAGGTTAGAATCAGAGCTTTTTAGAGCATTATATCTAGCTACAAGTCGAATTAAATCTTCTTCTTTTTTCAAACGAATTCTTTCTTTTTTTATATAATCTTTTAATTCGTTTTCTTTATCATTAAATGCAGCAAGCATTTCTTTTTTGTTCATTGGTAATTCCATGATAACACCTGATTCTTCAAGGTAATATGAAGTAATCATTCTAAGTGTTCCTGGATCAGAAGGGCCACTTATTATCGGACCTGTTTTTTCGGGATCTTTTATCTTTAATGTAAATTTCTTATAAATACGATATCTATCGGTTAATTCTACTAATACATAATAACCATCTCTATTACTTCCTCGTTGATTTTTGAATTCACAGTAATAGAAATAATCACCATCGATTCGAGCATGAATCGTTGGGCGTTTAGCCACTTCATATAATTTGGATTGCGAGTTATATTCTAGAGCATCAGAATAAATGTTATACTTAAGTTTAGCATCAAAAGTTCCTGATTTCTCATCAATAACACTCGATTCTTTATAACGACTCTTCATATAAATACTACCATCGTAATCATCATATAAAGAAACTCTGGTGGTAGGTGTAAGTAAATTTTTGGGTAATTGTGCAAATAATGCAGACGATGCTATTAAGCATAAAAAAAGTAATATTCTTCTCATAGTTTTTCGATTTAGGTGTAATAAACTTAAAGAAATAAGAATTTAAATACAATTAATATGTTTTTTTGATCAAATTTTTACGAATTTCATAATTCAAACACATAAAGCGTTAAATTATTAGGAATAAAATTGCGTTTTTAATAGATAATTCACATAGGTATTTTACGGAAAAACCGTAATTAATGTAGGATTTAGACTACGTTTAAAATATTTATTTACAGTTTAATAGGGTGAAAAAATCTATAAAATACTGTTTTTTTAACATTTTTAAGATAGCGAAAAATAAAAAGTGATTAAGCGCTTTTTGTCACATTACTTAAAAAAATATTATAATGTGCCATAGAAATTTACTAGTTTAACCAAGTCCTTTTCTTTCTTTAAATTTAAACTTTCCTTCTTAATAAAATCTTTTACTTCTTTTTGGTTTTCAGGAAAGATACTTACAGTTTTCTTTTTATTTGAACTAACAAGGAATAGTTGTTCGTTTATTTCTAAATAATAGGTATGTTGATCGGTGAACTTTGCAGGAGTATTTTTATGGTATGAAGTATTTGCAATTTTGGCTTTGGTATATTTTTTTTCAAGTAATTTGTATAAACTGATTTTAGTATTACTTCTAAGTTTGATTAAATATCCTTTCTTAGTTTGATTTTTTAAATCTTTGTACTTCTTATAATGATATTCTTTATTATTAATACGGGCATATATGTGTTCGCTCTTAAGAAGACCATGTAATTCAGAAACTTCTGAAGTCTTGCTTACTTCTATTTGATCGTCAAATACATTATATCGCAAAAATAGTTTTTTAATTTTTTGTTTAGAACTCATATGTACGATTTCGCCTAATTCAAACTTTTCATTTTCATATGGAGACCCTTTTGTTTTACCTTGAATATTATTTGAGTTTTTAGGGTTTTTAATATCCTTGTGTGTTTGGAATAAAGGAGTTAAAAACTCCCCATGAGCAGTTCCTATTTGAGCATTCACTGCAAATGCAAACATGGAAACTATAAAAAATAAGATCATTTTTTTCATGATAAGTAAATTTTGGATTGGTATTGAAATATTATATTTATTTGATTCAAAAACCACGCCAATACAAATTAAAATTGAAATATTGGTTTCAGTTGAATATCTTATAGGTTTTTCCTAAAGGTACTTATTCTAAAGGTAAAATGTCTTTAAATTCTTCAATTGGATATTTACATGAATTATTTACACATAAATAAAACAAAGTTTTGTCTTTAACAAATCTGTTTTTTAATAAGGCGGTATCAGAATCTGATGTACCTCCCGCTATTAATTTATTTGGAATATAAGTTTGACTTACTTCTTTTAATTTAATTTTTGCTTCTTTACCTATTATAACCAATTCATAAAAGTCAAAAGAAAAATTGAGCATAAGATCTAACCAATTAGAATATCCCGATGCATAAGATTTGATTTGTGGTTTAATATTATGTAGCATTTTTTGACTTATTTTTTTGTAGTTAGGACGATTAAAATAATGAGATAGTAGAAATAAGTTTTTAGCCATGATCGAATTAGATGCAGGGATTACATTATCACTGTATTCTATAGTACGTGTAATAAGTTTTGGGTCTTGATCAGAAGTAAAGTAGAATATGTTTTTGTTTTTACTAAAAAAGTGGTGTAAAGTATATTGTGTAAGTTGTTCTGATATCTTTAACCATTCTGGATCAAATGTGTTTTGATATAAGGCAATGAAGGCTTCAATGACTAGTGCATAATCTTCTAAATATCCATTAATGGTACTTTTGTCATTTTTGTAATTATGAAATAAAGATGTATCATTTTTTAATTGAGTGGTCTTGATGAAATTTGCATTTTTTATCGCAGCATCCAAAAACCTTTTCTCGCCAAAAACCCTGTAAGCATCCAAATAGCCTTTTAACATTAAAGCATTCCAGGAGGTTAAGGTTTTATCATCTAATCGTGGTCGAGAGCGTTTTTCACGTTCGTGGAGTAAAATTTGTTTCCATTGAGCAATCTTTTTAATCAAGACTTCACTATCAATGTTATGATCACTACAAAATTTTTGATGGGCATCCTTTCTAATTAAAACATAGTTTCCTTTTTCCCAGAAACCGTACGAATTTATATTATAATAATCAGTAAAAAGGGGATAGTCATGATCAGGTACTATTTTTTTTAATTCTTTTTTGGTCCATACATAAAAAGCACCTTCTTCTAGCTCTCCATCCAAAGTGTTACTATCTGCATCTAAAGACGAATAAAAAGCGCCTTCTTTATTAGTAAGCTCTCTTGCTACAAAATCTAAAGTTTCATACACCACATCTTTAAACCAGGAATCTTTGGTAACTAAAAAAGCATCAGAATACAGACTTACTAATTGAGCATTGTCATATAACATTTTCTCGAAGTGGGGGACATGCCATTTTCCATCTGTAGAGTATCGCGCAAACCCTCCTCCAACATGATCATATACGCCACCATATGACATTTTTGTCAAGGTGTTTTTTACAAATTTTAGTAGTGTTTCATCTTTAGTTTGATAGGCATACCGAAGAAGGAAATGATAATTATTGGGCATCATAAATTTAGGAACTCGTTTTGTACCTCCTTTTTGATGATCAAAATGAGAACTCCATTCTTTTACAGAAGCTGCTATAAATTCTTTGTCAAAATTAATAGCACTGGTATTTACTTCGATAAGATCTATAGCTTTAATTCCTTGTTCTAGTTTTTCGGCATATTCTATGAGCTTATCGGGTTGTTTTTCATATAAATTTGCAATTTGTTTTAAGGCATCAACCCAATTTCCTTTAGGAAAATAGGTACCTCCCCAAACAGGCCTTCCGTCAGGTAATACAACCATATTAAGAGGCCAGCCACCACTACCAGTCATTAATTGTACTGCGCTCATATATACCTGGTCTATATCTGGGCGTTCTTCACGATCTACTTTAATGTTTACATAGTTCGCATTCATAATTTCTGCTACCTTAGGATCTTCAAAGCTTTCATGCTCCATAACATGACACCAATGGCAAGCTGCGTATCCTATACTTACAATAATAAGCTTGTTTTCTTTTTTGGCTTCTTGTAGAGCTTCTTCTCCCCAGGGCTTCCAATTTACAGGATTGTGTGCATGTTGCAAGAGATATGGACTGGTTTCATGAATAAGATCATTAGTATAAGCATGTTGTTCCATAGGTGGTTTATTTTGACTTGTGCATGTCGTGAATAATAGTGATAATGTAATGATACATAAATATTTCACCAGAGTCGATTTTAGTAATGCATAAAAATATAAAAAGCATCCCGAATACATCAGGATGCTTTTTATAAAGAAGTAATACAACTTGTTATTTTACTTCAAAAGAGATTTTTAAGTTCACTCTAAATTCTGTTACATCATCGTCTTTAACCACAACACTTTGATCTGCAACATAAGCAGATCTAATGTTTTTTACAGATTTACTAGCTTGTTTTACAGCATTTCTAGTAGCATCTTCCCAGCTTTTTTCAGAATTTGCTAATACTTCGATAACTTTAATAATCGCCATGTTGTGAGTTTTTAAATTAAAAAATATAAGAATATCTAAGATACAACAAACCGTTGCTTTATAGAAAAAATAACATATATTCTTTTCCTAGATTTCTCGATATAATTATGAATTTATCGTTAAAAAGCATGTTGGTGTAAAATCATCTTGTTTTTTGAAGAATAACTGTTATTCTGCTCCTATTAATTTTTTATACGCATTAGCATCTAATAGATCGTTAATCTCATCTGGATTAGAGATTTCTATTTTAGCAAGCCAACCATCGGTATAGGGATCAGAATTTACCATTTCCGGATTTGACTCCAGCTCTTCATTAATTTCAATAACAGTACCCGAAACTGGCATAAAAATATCAGAAACGGTTTTAACTGCTTCAATAGATCCCATTACTTCTCCTTCATTAAGTTCTTCATCCAAAGATTCGAGTTCTACATAAACGATATCTCCTAATTCACTTTGCGCAAAATCTGTAATGCCTATATGAGCAATATTGTTCTCTACTCTGATCCATTCGTGATCTTTACTATATTTTAATTCTTCTGGAATGTTCATAGTTTTATTTTTTTATAAAAGGTGTTTTTTTAACTATTGCTTTGATGCGCTTATTTCGAATTTCGATAAAAATGGTACTATCTGCTTTAGCGTGGGGAATAGTTACATACCCAAGTCCTATTCCTTTTTCTAATATTGGTGATTGACTTCCAGAAGTTACTTTTCCGATACGTTCATCATTTTCATTATATATTGTATATCCAGCTCTTGGGATACCTTTTTCTATCATTTCAAAACCAACTAATCTTCGAGTAATTCCCTCTGCTTTTTGTTTTTGTAAAGCTTCAGAGTTAATAAAAGGTTTGGTGAATTTTGTAATCCAGCCTAATCCCGCTTCTAATGGAGAGGTCGTATCATCAATATCATTTCCATACAAACAGAATCCCATTTCTAATCGTAATGTATCTCTGGCACCAAGTCCGATAGGTTGAATGTTGTCTTCTTTTCCGGTTTCGAGAATTGCATCCCAAAGCTGTTCTGCTCCAGAATTAGGAACATAAAGCTCAAAACCTCCTGCACCGGTATATCCTGTAGCAGAAATGATTACATCTTGTATTCCTCCTATTTCACCTATAACAAAAGTGTAGTATGGAATATCAGCAAGTGTTACTTTTGTAAGTTTTTGTAAAACCCGGCTTGCGAGTGGTCCTTGTACGGCAAAAAGTGATATTTCATTAGAACGATCAATCATCTCTACATTATCTGTATTATGACTTTTTATCCAGTTCCAGTCCTTCTCAATATTAGAGGCATTAACTACCAAAAGATATTCTTCGTCACCTAGTTTATAGATAATAAGATCATCTACAACACCACCTTTATCATTAGGCATACAAGAATACTGTGCACTTCCAATATTTAATTTAGTGACGTCATTACTACTTATTTTCTGAATTAAATCTAACGCTTTAGGTCCTCTAAGGATAAATTCACCCATATGGGATACGTCAAATATACCAACACCTTCTCTTACGGTTTTATGCTCCTGTACTACAGAGGTATATTGAAGAGGCATTAAATATCCTGCAAATGGGACCATTTTTGCTCCCAATTCCTGGTGCTTAGCTTCGAGAGCTATACTTATTAGTTCTGTTTCCATATTAGTTTATAGTTATTTCTGTATTCTTTGTATCTTCTTCAAAAGCCGAAACAGGTAGACAACTACACATTAAATTTCGGTCTCCATGAGCATCATTTACACGACCTACACTAGGCCAGAATTTATTACTTTTTATATGTGGTAGCGGAAAAGCTGCTTTGGTTCGAGAATAGGGCATATCCCAATTATCTTGGGCGATAAACTCCATGGTATGAGGAGCGTTTTTTAATACATTTTGCTCTCTAGAAGCGGTTCCGTTTGCTATTTCTTTTATTTCATTTCTGATACTAATCATAGCATCAATAAAACGATCTAATTCTTCTATGGTTTCACTTTCTGTAGGTTCTATCATTATAGTTCCTGCAACAGGAAATGATACGGTTGGTGCATGAAATCCGTAATCCATAAGTCTTTTTGCAATATCAGTTACGGTAATGTCTTCTTCTTTAAATGCTCTGCAATCGATAATAAGCTCATGGGCATTGCGCCCTTTTTCTCCAGTAAATAGGATAGGATAATGATCAACAAGCTTTTCTTTTATGTAGTTAGCGTTTAGAATTGCCATTTTTGTCGCAGAGGTTAATCCTTCGCCACCCATTAATGCAATATATGCATAAGAAATAGAAAGAATACTTGCGCTACCCCAGGGTGCTGCAGAGATAGCTGCTATAGCCTTTTCTCCTCCTGCATTTTTTACTACGGCATTGCCGGGTATAAATGGAGCAAGTTCTTTACTTACGGCAATAGGTCCCATTCCTGGTCCACCACCACCATGTGGGATACAAAAGGTTTTATGAAGATTAAGATGGCATACATCTCCGCCGATAATTCCTGGGCTGGTTAGTCCTAATTGAGCGTTTAGGTTTGCTCCATCCAGATATACTTTTCCTCCATTATCATGAATAATCTCACAAGCTTCTTTGATGTTTTTTTCAAAAACACCGTGAGTAGATGGGTAGGTAACCATTAATGCCATTAAATTATCTTTATATTTTTCGGCTTTAGCCCGTAAGTCATCGATATCGATATCTCCATTTTCTTTACAGGATACAATAACTACTTGTTGCCCTGCCATAGCTGCTGTTGCTGGGTTGGTACCATGTGCAGAGGAGGGGATAAGAGTTATGTTTCTATACGTTTGGTTTTTATCTGCATAATATGCTTTTATAACCATTAAACCTGCAAGTTCTCCCTGAGCTCCACTGTTTGGTTGTAGAGAGGTAGTATATAGACCGGTAATTTCTGCCAGCCACGAGGCCAAATATTCGAACATTTGATGGTACCCTTTTGCTTGATTTATGGGAACAAAAGGATGAATATTGGCAAGCTCACCCCAAGATAAAGGCATCATCTCTGTTGTAGCATTAAGTTTCATAGTACACGAACCTAAAGCAATCATAGAATGCACTAATGAAAGATCTTTATTTTCTAATCTTTTTAGATATCTAAGCATTTCGTGTTCTGCCTGATAAGAATTAAATACAGGGTGTTCTAAATAAGAAGATTTTCTTTGCAAAGAAGCAGGGATTGCGGTTGCATTAATTTTCCAATCTGTTATGCTTACCATTTTACCTTTTGCTGTAGCGAAGATTTCGATGATATCTTGTAGATCTGTTAATGTTGTTTTTTCGTGCAGTGATATCCCTATATGATTGTCATCAAAATACCTAAAATTGATTTCTTTATCCAGTGCTATTTTTTTGATACTTTCTTTGTCTTCTACTTCTATTTTTAAAGTATCAAAAAAGTGAATATTGGTTTGTGTGTATCCAAGTTTCTCTAATTCCTGATTAAGCTTAACCGTTGATAAATGGATTTTGTTGGCGATCTGAGATATACCATCTTTTCCGTGATAGACGGCGTACATCCCTGCCATTACAGCAAGTAATACCTGTGCAGTACAGATATTAGAAGTAGCTTTTTCCCGTTTAATGTGTTGCTCTCTCGTTTGTAATGCCATTCGATATGCAGGGCGGCCATGACTATCTTCTGTTACTCCAATAATTCTACCTGGAATATGACGTTTATATCCTTCTTTTGTAGCAAAATAAGCGGCGTGTGGTCCTCCATACCCCAGAGGTACTCCAAATCTTTGCGAAGTACCAACAACTACATCTACTCCCATTTCACCTGGTGCAGTAATATGTGTTAATGCCATTAGATCTGATGCTATAGCAATTTTTACTTCATGCTTTTGAGCTTCAGTAATATATGGTGTTGGATCAGTGATTGCTCCATCACTATCAGGATATTGTATAAGAAGCCCGAAAAGGTTAGGGTCTGACATATCAAGTTGGGCGATATCTCCAACAACCACATTAATTCCAATAGGTTCTGCACGGCCTATGATAAGCTCTATAGTGTGCGGAAATGTTTTTTTATCAATAAAGAATGTACTGGCTTGTTTTTTTGCTCTACTTTTTACGCGATATAGCAGCGTCATAGCTTCTGCTGCAGCTGTAGCTTCATCCAAAAGAGAAGCATTGGCAAGCTCCATTCCGGTAAGATCGGTTATCATGGTTTGATAGTTGATCAAGGCTTCTAATCTACCTTGTGCAATCTCTGCTTGATATGGTGTGTAAGCTGTATACCAGGCCGGGTTCTCAAGAATATTTCGTTGAATAACGGGTGGTACAATACAATCGTGATATCCCATTCCTATAAATGAGCGGAATACTTTATTGTTTTCCATCATAGATTTGAAGCTTGTAAGAAACTCCAGTTCTGTTTGGGCTGGTGGTAATGTTAATGGTTTTGCAGAACGAATATTTTTTGGAACCGTTTCATCGATTAACTGTGTTAATGACGAAACACCAATCACGTTTAGCATTTGATCAATTTCCTTTTTACCAGGACCTATATGTCTGGGTAGGAATTCTTGTTTAAGTGTACTTAGATCTTTCATCTGTTTTTTTATTGTTTTTTAACAGTCAGATGGAATTTACCATTCAAAATTTTCGATACATACAAACTTGGTTTATATGGCTCATTTCATAATATAACTATCTGCTAGACTGTTTTTATTTATACAATGGAAAATTGTTCATCCAGTTATTTACTTCTGTTTTTATAGACGAAATCTTAGCATCATTATCGTGACTTGCCAATACTTCATCTATAAAACCAACCATGGTATACATGTCATCTTCTTTCATTCCTCTGGTTGTAATAGCCGATGTTCCTAATCGCATACCAGATGTTACAAATGGTGATTTATCATCAAAAGGTACCATGTTCTTGTTAATGGTGATATCTGCTTTTATCAATGTATTTTCTGCTAATTTTCCTGTGATGTCTTTTGATCGCAGGTCAATAAGTGCCATGTGATTATCTGTGCCATTAGAGATAATATCATATCCTCTTTCTATTAAGGCAGCACACATCGCTTTGGCATTTTTTGCCACTTGTTCTACATATACTTTATAATCATCGGTAAGTGCTTCGCCAAATGCTACTGCTTTTGCTGCGATTACATGCTCTAATGGCCCTCCTTGAGTTCCAGGAAAAACAGCCATATCCAAAATATTAGACATCATTTTAGTTACTCCTTTTTTGGTGGCATGGCCCCATGGATTTTCAAAATCTTGCCCCATCATAATCATACCACCTCTAGGTCCTCTTAATGTTTTATGTGTTGTGGTAGTTACAATATGACAATGTTTTAAAGGATCATTTAATAAACCTTTGGCAATTAATCCTGCCGGATGAGAGATGTCTGCCAATAATAAGGCACCTACCTGATCTGCAATAGCTCTTAGTTTTTCATAATCCCAGTCACGACTATAGGCAGATGCTCCACAAACAATTAGTTTAGGTTTTTCTCTTTCTGCTGTTTCTGCTACAGTATCCCAATTGATGAGACCTGTTTCTTTTTCTACTCCATAAAAACTAGGCTGATAAAGTTTACCAGAAAAGTTAACCGGTGACCCATGTGTAAGATGACCTCCGTGTGACAGATCAAAACCTAATATTTTATCACCGGGATTAAGGCAACCTAGCATTACTGCAGCATTTGCTTGTGCTCCAGAATGCGGTTGTACGTTTACCCATTCTGCTCCGAAAAGTTTTGCGGCTCTATCAATTGCAAGTGTCTCTACCTTATCAACTACTTCACAACCCCCATAATATCGTTTTCCAGGAAGGCCTTCTGCATATTTATTGGTTAGAGAAGAACCCATAGCGGCCATAACCTGTTTAGATGTAAAGTTTTCCGAAGCAATTAGCTCTATTCCGTATTCCTGGCGTTTTGTTTCTTCTGCGATAAGATTTTTTATCTCATTGTCCTGAATATCTTGTACCATATTTTCTTTTTTAACATATTACATCCAATATTGTACATCGGATTTTGGTTATTGTCTTTTTTTTTTTGATGTATAGAATTTTTACGAATCAAAAATTAACTGATGCAAATTGTGAAGAATAAAATTGAAAAAATAGTACAAAATTGCAACCGAATATTTGTACTGATTTTATAAAATAAAATGACTTTTTGTAGTCTGTAAGAAGGTGGCTTAAATAATTACCTTATTGGCAAATTGTTTAGGGGTAATGCCTATTATTTTTTTAAAATGTCGGGTAAAATGACTTTGGTCAAAAAAACCAGATTGGTAGGCAACTTCTGTTGCAGATAGCCTTTCGGTGAGTAGTTTTTTAGCTTTTTCTATTCTGAGATTCACTAGATACTGATGTGGAGGAAGTTGATAATGCTGTTTAAAGGATTTGATCAACCCGTATTCTGAAATACCTGTTAAGTTAGAAAGATCATGAATAGAAACTTCTTCGAGATAATGGCTGTGTAAATATTCTTTAATTTGTTTTGCTACAATAAATTTTTCTGAAATTGGCTCATTATTTATTTCGGTATGTGCGTACCTTTGGATCAGTTCTTTAAGAAAATCCATAAGTAAATATTCAGATTTAGGATTATGTTGATTATATATCAGATTTGGGAATACAGCTTTTCCTTTTTTAAATAATACCTTGTTAGTTATAATATTTTCCTTGAAAACAGGTAGTTCTATAGGCGAATTTAAGGTACCCATAGCTTTTTTCATAATCCCAATAGGAACATACATTGTAAGAAAATTCCATGGAGAATTTTTTACAGGCTTTCCGGTATGTACTTCATAAGGATTGAAAACAAGAATTGAACCAGTAGATAAAATAAAATTAGAGGAATCGTTAGAATAATCACCAATACCATAATCCATAAAAATTATAGTATAACTTTCATGAAAGTGGGGTTTAAATTGATGAGATGTAAATGACCCTTTAAATAACTCTAAATTATCGAGAGCGTTATTTATAAAATGCTGGACATTGTTATGCTTATTTTTGTCATACATTATCTCAATAATTTATTTTTGAATGACTTATTTATCATTCAAAATCTAAAAACTATTTTTTACTTCTCTTATGTGGCTAATATATGTCGGTTTTATAAATTATCTATGATCAATAGTTTGAAATGTATTAAAAAATGTATGTTTTGATGTTTTGGTACTAGTATATGGATAATTTAGTACGTATTGAATAGATAAAAAACCATGTTTTAGATTGTTTATACATAAATATTAACCATTTATAGCTTCTACATATTCTACTTTATCTTTTAACATCTCTTTTAACATATTTTCGATTCCGTTTTTTAATGTAAAAGTAGAAGACGGGCATCCACTGCAAGCTCCTTGTAAAATTACTTTTACTCCTTTGCTCTTCGGATCATAAGAATCAAATAATATGTTACCTCCATCACTAGCAACAGCGGGTTTAATATATTCATCAATAATACTTACGATATCTTTTGAGACATCATCAAGATTTTCAAAATCTAAATCAGATTGTTTTTTTACTTCTTCTTTTGTCACGGCAGCATTTGCAGTCAAAACTTCTTTACCTTGTTCTAGGTAAGTGCGTATAAAATCTCTAATTTCTGTAGTAATATCATTCCAATCTGCCATATCATATTTCCCTATAGAAATATAATTTTCATCAATGTATACTTCTTTAACAAACGGAAAATGAAATAACTCTTGCACCAAGGGTGCTTCGCTGGCATCATCAATATTTTTAAATTCGTGCCCTGCAGTGACTAATTTTTTATTAGCAACAAATTTTAATACAGCAGGGTTAGGTGTACTCTCTGCATAAATAGTAATAGGAACTTTTTTTGTGGTTTCAGCTTCAGTTTCAATGATGATGGGTTGGCCACTATTGAGATAATTTTTGATCTGTTGTGCAACTTCTTCTTGCACATCTTGCCATTCTACAATATCATACTTATCTATAGCCACAAAATTTTGTGCAATAAATACCCTTTTTACAAATGGTAGATAAAATAATTGTTGTGCAAGAGGAGCATTTTTGGCCTGATCTATATTCTCAAATTCATAACTGGTATGCTGGGTTAGAAAATAATTGGCTTCAAATTTAACAATACCTGGATTTGAAGTAGATTCTATTTTTATTTCAAAACTCTTTTCCATGCGCTATTTTTTTGCAAATCTACTAAAAAGCAGCACGATATTAGTAATGTGTGCGTAATGCTAACAATTTTTAACTAATTATTGAATACATGCAAACAGATATAGTACATAATTTTGGCTTTTGTTGTTGAATGAGGTAATAATTGTAGAGACATAAAGAAGAATAAAATTATCAGCCAAAAAATTCATCACTAATACTTAGTGATTCATCACAAAATCTAAATTGAATATTGACTTATCATGGGGATGCAGCTATGTTTGCACAAAAGGTATAATGATTAGGAATTAATTTCTAACTGTGTGTAAATTAGTTAAAAATAGCTACTAAGTGTGGAGTGTATTCTTTAACTCATCTTAACCTCAAAAAGTATAGATCTTGTATTCTGACAAAAATTTATATCTTTGGAGCAATTGAAATACAATGATTTATTTAAAAAAATAAGGTGAAGCCTCACAATATAAACTGTTTTTAATAGTTTACATTGAATTCACAAATTCTATATTGGCCCCTAAATAATAGTGCTCAAATGAACTTAAAAACATTCTATGTAGTAGTATTAGTACTGGTATCTCCATTTGTTTTTTCGCAAGAAGGAATCCCTGTATATTCTGATTATCTCTCTGATAATTTGTACTTGATACATCCTGCAATGGCTGGTGCCTCAAATGCTAATAAAATTAGGCTTACTGCTAGAAAGCAATGGTTTGATGTGAATAATGCACCTAATCTACAGACTTTAAATATTAATTTTAGAACTGGCGAGAAATCTGGTTTGGGAGGGATTGTATATAGAGATGAAAATGGTAGGTTTTCTCAAACAGGACTGTATTTAACATATGCTTATCATCTTTTGTTTTCGAGAGATAGAACAGATTTAAATATGTTATCTTTTGGTCTTAGTGCTGGTTTGATACAATCTAATGTAGATTTAAGAGGACTTGATGATCCTTTTGATCCAGATCCTGTAATTCTGGATAGGGTACAAAAAGATGTATATTACAATGTTGATGTGGGATTATCTTATAACTATTTAGAATGGTATGCACATATTACTGTTAAAAATCTATTGCCAACTGTTCGTGATATTTTTGATAATGATACCCCGATACGAGAATCTAATAATCAACGTAGATATATCTTTTCTTTAGGGTATTTATTTGGTATTGGTGCTACTCCGTGGAGTTTAGAGCCATCTATTATGTATCAAGCCACAGATGAAACTCAAGAAAGTACCATTGATGCTAATTTAAAAGTATATCGGGAATTTAGTACCAGTACTTTATGGGGAGGAATATCTTACAGACGTAGCTTAGATGGAGCAGAATTTTCTCAGGATGGTACTTCTATAGAGAGTCAACAATTGCAATACATAACTCCATTTTTGGGAGTTAATTATAAAAAGTGGATGGCGGGGTATACCTATAGTTATCAATTAAATTCGGTAGTGCTTAGTAATGGAGGTTTTCATCAAATTACTCTAGGGTATGATTTTGGAAAACGTAAAGAAAGATGGGATTGTAATTGCCCTGCTGTTAATTCTAAAAACTAATCACAGTACAGAAATATTACTTAGGAAATAGTATAAATGCCTGCAAATTTGCAGGCATTTATATTTTTATTTGGAAAAGGAACCATCAAATTGTAGCCTTTGATCTTTTATAGGAACCAAGGAAGATAGTTCATATACATTTTTATAACCATATCCGTAGAGATTTATAAATGTTGGAATGTTTAATGCTAGAGGAGCCATTTTGGAAGCAAAATTAATAGGATCTCCATCGATATTGTTATTACAATAAATCAAAATACGAGTCTTTTTAGAAGGTATTTTTTTTGCCAGTTTCCCTTCTGTAAAATCAGAAAAATTAATGTGTGTTGCCCCTTTAAGGTGTTTTTGTTGGTAAGCACTTTCAGAGCGAGTATCTAATAAAATAGTATTCTGATCTGTCATATATTGTAGAAAAGTTTCCAGAGGGATTAATCGTTCTTTTCTATATTCTAAAATTTCTTCAGATATCTCCAGAAAAGAATCATAATCAACATTTGATTTTGATAACTTATTTTGTTGTTGCGCCTGCATAGACATAGGTATTAGAATTAGTATAATTATTTTTGTGACCTTTTTCATTTTAAGTTTTATTTTTTTGAATAGATTTTTTTATGATTTATTCTTCCCAGGAGAAAGATTTTTTTCTTCCTTGCTTTTTGATAGCATTTAGTAAAGCAGTTTCCAGGTTTGTGTCATCTTTTTTACTATTTTCTTTGATATACAACACACGCTTTTTATTTAACTCTTTAATTTTTTGTTGTATCCCTTTACGAGCTTTACTTTTTTCTGCAATATATTGCTTTAACTCGGCTTTAGATTTTCCTTTAAGCTCTTTTGGCAATTCATCTTTTGCTACTTTTTCGATTTCAAAAGCTTCGTCCTCGGCTGCATCGATTAGATCCCAACTTTTGTTTTTATAGAAACCAGAGCTCTTACTAACAGTTCGACTTACAGCATTAGCAGAACTGTAAGACCTTGCATTACTATCCTGTTCGGCTTGCAATTGTCTTTTTTGAGCACCTTGGTGACCATAATAGATATATGTACCATTTAGTTTATGATTAAGCTTAAGAATAATATCATCATATGGTGTTGCAATGTGTACGGTTTCACGATTATGATCAATTGCACTATATTCTCCGGTTGTGATATCGGCTCCGTGTTTCCACATCGTTTCGATGCCTTGTCTGTAGTTACCACAAAAAATGGTGTTAATGGTTATATCTTTTTCTAACGCATCTGCTGCAGCATCTTTATAATCAACCGGCCCTTGGGTAAAGGGTTCGTTGCCGGCTATAAAGATTAGTTTTAAATGATCATTATTTTTTTTCCAACCTAATTGGTTAATTGAGGTATTGATCACTTTACCACAATATTCGTTTCCTCCATTAGTTGTAAGTGCAAAAAGTTCTTTGGATATTTCATCTAAGTCATCAGAGAATGGTAAGACCTGTCTAATAAACCCTTCTTGAGGTGGTAAACCATCATTACCATATTCGTATAGTGCTATTTCGAGCTTTATTTTGTTATGACCACATTTCGCATAAGAAAGTTCATTTACGATTTCCCATAGTTGAGCTTTAGCCTGGTCAATAAGCCCATCCATACTATTGCTGGTGTCTAATAATAAAGCCACTTGTATGTTACGTGTATTTGGATCAGTTTTGGTAGTTTGTATTAGGTGATTTTTTTCTTTTTGGAATGCGAGATCGGAGTTCGGTTTATTATTTGCGTTACAAGAAATAGTAACAAATAAACATAATATACTCCATGTAAAAAATGTCTTCATAGTTTCCTTTTTTAATTTTGGATAAAACTATAGTTAACTTTTTTGATTAAAAATCTATAATGAGGGATTAGTTCATATAAATGAGGGAACTTACTTTCTTGATTAGGGAAGTTTCTTTTTTATCCTAAAAACCTACTGTAAAACAATATAATCACGAGATCCGAATTTTATTATCCGACTTAAATGAATTAAGTTTACCTTGTTTTAATAGTATATAATGAAGAAGATTGGTTTGATAATAGTATTTCTTTGCTTCCTTCCTATATTGGTTTTGGGGCAAGAAAATGCTAAGGCAAAGCGACCAGAATCAATGAGTATTAAAGGTTCTGTGAAGGAGAAGAATACCCGAAAGGGAATTAGAGATGTCGATGTGACTGTACTGGGAAAAGGAACTATTACAACTGATGTTTTTGGTGATTTTAGGATTGAAGCCCGGGTTGGAGATGAACTTGTAATTACTCATGATAGTTTTAATACGATACGATATACGATTAAAGATGGTCAAAGAATTGATATTGAAGTACAGGATAATCCACAAGAGGCTAAATCACCTTCGGTTTCAAAACAAAAAGGAGAGTTGAGGTATCAGGAAAACCTTAGAGCAGCAAAAAGCTTCTTAAAAAAGGATGCAGCTACAAGTATAGAATATATTACTAATGCTCTAGAAACAATACGAGATGATGATCCTTCATCAGACGATAAAAAGGCTGAATTGTTTGAGTCGTTAGCTGATATTTATGAGTATTGGAAACAACCAGATCTTGCAGAGAGCAACTACCTTCTAAGTCTTAAAAATAAGTATAATACAGATGTAAAAATTAAATTGGCTAATGCCCAACTAGAAGGAAAAAATTACCAGGCGGCTCTAAATACTTTTGATGAATTACAGCAATCCAGATTGAGTAATATTCAAAAAGCTATTGTTTATGAAGGTCTGGGAGATAGTTATAAAGGGTTACAACACTATCCTGATGCTATTACTAATTACAATAAAGCACTTGCAATTAGTCAGAGAAAAAAAATAGACGACAAAGTGATTTTATTAAACTCTAAGCTAGCCGAGGTATTACAGCAAGAAGGGAATATTAGGGATGCTGAGGAGTATTTGGATAATTCAGTGCAACTGGCACAACAAAAAGATAAAAAAACATCAGCAAGACAACGATCTGTTGCAGCAGACTTTTATAATAAGAGTAATAGCTATGGCAAAGAGATACAATTAAGAAAAGAAGCACTCGAGGATATCGAAGAGATTGAAGAGAGTAGTGAGAATGAAGGCCCACAGGCAGAGAAAGACAACTCGCTAACTACGCAGGTGCAAAATTATAAAATTGCCAGCGCTTTTGCAGCCCAAGAAGCGTATGACGAAGCCATACCATATTTAGAAGAAAGTATTAAAGAGGCAGAATCAAAAAATGACCTTATTGTTCAAAAAGATGCTACCCGAAAACTTGGTGAAGTCTATCGAGAAAAAGGAGAGTTAGAAAAGGCCTCAGATGCTTTCAAAGAGTATGAGGTAATCATAGACAAGTTGTATATTCAAAAAGATCAGGAGATATCACAGGCAGCTCGTTTTAGCAGAGAACTAGCGCAGAGGGCAAATAGAATTACTACATTAGAAAAAGATAGGGAGTTAAATGAAGCAAGATATGAATTGGCATTTGCTTCACAAGAAATAGCAAACCAACAAAGTATACGACAACAAATTGTAATCTATTTTTTAATCGGGTTAATGGTTTTGTTACTTCTTGCTGGGTATTTGATGTATCGTAATATGAAGCAACAACGATATGCAAATAATATTTTGGCATTAAAATCACTACGTTCTCAAATGAATCCACATTTTATTTTTAATGCTTTAAACTCTGTGAATACATTTATTGCAACAAGTGATGAAAGAACTGCAAATCGATATCTTACCGACTTTTCGTTATTAATGAGAGCTGTTTTAGAGAATAGTGAAGAAGATTTTATTCCTCTAGAAAAGGAGATAGAACTCTTAAGATTATATGTGCAGTTAGAACATTTTAGGTTTCAGGATAAATTTGAGTATACGGTTGAGGTTGATCCAGAAATAGATATTAATGAATATATGATTCCTCCTATGTTATTGCAGCCATATGTAGAAAATGCAGTATGGCATGGACTACGATATAAAACTGAAAAAGGACTACTATCGATATGTTTTCAAAAAGCAACATCAGAGAGTATAGAAATTACAATTACCGATAATGGAATTGGACGTAAAAAATCTAAAGAACTGAAAACGCAAAATCAAAAACTTCAAAAATCCAGAGGGATGGGTAATATTAAAAAGAGAATTGCCATCCTTAATAAAATGTATAAAGATAAGATTGATGTGTTTATATCGGATCTTGAAGATAACACAGAAGGAACACAGGTAAAATTAATTCTTAAGAAAGACAAGTAAATGAACTTAACCGCGATCATAGTAGATGATGAAACTAATAGCCGAGCCATACTTAGAAATTATTTAGGTAAGTATTGCCCGTCGGTTGCCATTTTGGGAGAAGCAGCCAATGTAAAAGAAACATTGAACTTGCTAGAATCCCACACTCCTGATATGTTGTTTCTAGATGTAGAAATGCCTTATGGAAATGCATTTGATTTATTAGAGCAAGTTCCTGATCGTACATTCGAAATTGTCTTTGTAACTGCCTATGATCATTATGCGGTAGACGCTCTAAATGCTCAGGCAACTTATTACTTATTAAAACCTATTGCAATTGATAACCTTATCAAAGCTGTTGATCATGTAAGTTATATCAAGCAACGGGAAGCTGCTCTTTTGGATACTGTTTTAGTTCCTAAGGTAACTACAGTCGAAGGTAAAATCACTATTCCGCAACAAGATGGTTTCGAGGTTCTACAGATTTCTGATATTTTGTATTGTGAAGCTGATGACAACTACACGAAAATTTACCTGAATAGAGGCCAGAAGTTAGTAAGTAAAACGCTAAAATATTTTGAAGAATCCCTAAATCCTCATGGGTTTGTGAGAACTCATAAAAGCTATTTGGTAAATGTGAGTAAAATAACACGATACCGAAAGGGTAAAGGGGGTAGTATTGTACTTTCTTCAGGAAAAGAGCTAGCAGTGTCCTCTTCTAAAAAAGGAACGCTATTGAATTATTTTAAATAACCTTGTCTGATAATTATGATATTTTGATTTTTTGTGTTAAAATACGTCAAAAAAACAAGTGTTAGTTGTTGTAATTTGTAATATCTGGTATTATTAACTACAAAAACTTAAAATTATGAAAAAAAGAGAATTGTTAAAAAAACTATCTCTAGAGAAAATCAAAATTTCTAATCTAGCCTCTAAATCCATCAAAGGAGGAACAGCTAACCCGTCGTTACACAGTTGTGCAGGACAAGGTAATAACCCTGGTCAGACGTGCTATACTAATGATTGTGGAGGTACCGGTGGAGGCACGGGTAATGGTGGTGGAATTAGTGGCCCTATTTACTGTTAGAAGATGTATTAGTTATTGAAGTGATTTAAGCTTTTTTGATTCTGGCAAAAAAGTTTAAATCGCTTCATTGTTTTGTGTTTGAATTATTTTTTAACAGTAGAAAAGTAATGATTTGTAACCTTGTCTTTGTCTTCTTCTTTAATGGGAGGAACTTGATATCTTTGAGATTCTAATACTAATAATGAATCTGATTTTTCTTTGATTTTATATTCGGTTTTTCCTCCCAAAATAGATGTGATAAGAAGATCTCCTTTTTGCTTATATTTTCCGTTTAATTTATGTTTTGGGGAATGAGCCGTAATATTTGATTTAAGGCTATCCAGTGATAGTTTTAAATCTTCTTCTTGTTTTACTACGGTATATGTTTCTTTGTTAGAAAAAGACCAGATCGTTGTTACAAAAGGAAATTGTGTGTCACCTTCTTTTTTTTTCTTGTTCGTATGGGTAATAGAATCTAGATGCCATTCGCCAGTTATAATTGCTTGTTCATTATAAGATTCTGTCTCCTGATCTTGATAGATTACCTGTACAGGTATATGTTGCTTTTTGGAAGTGTTACAACTTAAAAACATAGCTAATAAAAATATAATTGATACGTTATATATGTTTTTAGTATAAATTGACATTTCTAGTTTTTTCATTTTAGAATAAAGGTTTAAAAGTGTAATTGTTTTATGGTATGGTCAATAGTACTTGATTTAAGTATTTCCTGTACCACAGATATATTCCCATTAGTATATAAAGTATGTTTACCTATTTCAGAACCTGGGTTTAAGAGATGATTTGCGATCAATACAGCTTTGGTTTGTCGTGCAACAGCTTCTCCAGAATCAATAACAGATACATGTTTTGGTAGTATTTTCTTTAAAACAGGAATTAGGTATGGGTAGTGTGTGCATCCCAGAACAAGATAATCCATATTTTTTTTGAGCATTGGGGTGATATAGGAGAGAAGTAGTTGATACATTTCTTCGGATTCTATTTTTCCTGCTTCTATAAGTTCGACCAGTCCTGTTCCAATGACCTCAATAACTTCAATATTTTGCGCATATAGGTCAGAGGTTTGAGCAAATAGCTCACTGGATAATGTGCCTTTGGTAGCGAGAACTCCAACTTTTTTTGTTTGGGTGTGTATAGCTGCAGGTTTTATGGCAGGTTCAATACCGATAATCGGAATATCATAAGAAGACCGCAATGCTTTAATTGCATTTGTAGTAGCTGTATTGCAGGCAACTACAATAATTTTACAATTAAAACTGAGTAGTTTTTCTGTGTTTTTAATGCTTAGACGGGTGATTTCTTCTTTACTGCGTTTGCCATATGGTGCGTATTTGCTATCTGCCAAAAAAATGGTGCTCTCATATGGTAGTAAGGAGATGATTTCTTTCCAGATAGAAGTTCCTCCGACACCCGAATCAAATATGCCTATTGGTTGATGTTGCATTAGTGCAAATGTAATTTATTCAAAAATAAAAAAACAGTGAGAAAACTTCTCACTGTTTTTAATTTTGTTAAAGCTAAAGTAGAATTGTTATATACCTAAATCTTTTTTTACATCTGCCATTAGGTTTTTACCATCAGCCATAATTACTCCGGTACCTGTAGTAGAATCTAATACGTATTGAAAACCTTGTGCTCTTGCCACCTTTTGGATAGATGTACGTGCTTGCTCATAGATAGGCTTCATTAATTCGATTTCTTTTTTCTGAAGATCCTGAAGTGCATTTGTTCTATAATCATTAATACTTTTTTCTGTAGCTTGTACTTCTTGCTGTCTTTTTAAATTCTCTTCATCTGTCTTAGTTTCAGCTTCCTGAGAATATTTTTTAATAGTGTTTTGTAACTCTAACACCATATTTCTGATTTCCGCATCATAAGTCTTATTTAATTTTTCGATCTCACTTTTTGCAGCTTTAAAAGCAGGCATTGCTTCTACAAGCTCCTGTGATGCAATATGTGCTACTTTTGATTGAGCATTCATAAAACTTGAGCTTCCTATGGTAATTGCAATAGCTACTAATAATGTTCTAAATTGTTTCATTTGTAAGTATTATTAAAGGGTGTTATAAATTTATAAATTAATTATTTAATCATTGTCTTTTCTACTATCAGCATCAGACGATGAGTCATTATTTTTTAGATTTTCTTTTTGAGCTTTTAAAGCTTTAATAGAGTCTTTCTTTCTTTTTTGCAATTCTAATAATCGAGCTCTTCTTTCTTCGAACTCTTTCTTTTTGGCAGCTCTTATAGAGTCTCTTTCTGCTTTACGTTCTGCGAGAAGTTGTTCTCTTTCTGATAATCTTTTTTGAGCTTCACGTTCTCTGTCAGACACTTCAGCTTCTTGTTCTGCATTTCTTTTTTCAGCTCTTTCCAAGGCTTTTTTATCTTTCTTACTGTTGAGCTGTTTTCTTTTTGAAGCTCTATTTATTCTAAGTAATACCTGATCACTTATATCAAATCGATCTGCAGAATATAACATTACCAAATCTGCTGATTTATCAAAAACAAAATCATATTTTTTGTTTTTGGCAATCTCTTGAACTGCTACAAAAACCTGATCTTGTACAGGCTGAACCAATCTCTTTTTTTGAATGAAAAGATCTCCATTTGGGCCAAATCGTTTTTGTTGATACTCTAATATCTCTTTTTCCTTAAAAAAGATATCTTCTTCTCTTTCTTCAATTAGTTCTTTGGTTAACAAGACTCTTTCATTATTAAGGTCTTTGCGCATTTCTTCAACTTCTTTAAGTTCTGCTTCTATTTCAACTTTCCATTTTTGTACTTTGGTTTCAAGTTCAGAAGAAGCTTCATTGTATTCTGGAACATTTTCCAGAATATAACTCATATCAATATAGCCAATCCTAATACCTTTCTGTGCATGTACTGCATTTGTGAAAAATAGCCAACTGACTGTTGCAACTAGTAAAAGACCCTTTGTTTTCATAACTTTGTGTGTATATAGAAATAATCGTGCCAAAACTAAAATTGTTGTCCTATAATAAAATGGGTTTCCCATCCATTAGCCTGATTTGTTCCCGGAATAGGATCAAAACCATACCCAAAATCTATACCTAATAACCCAAATGCTGGCATAAAGATACGTAAACCTGCACCAGTTGAACGACTTAATTGGAAGGGATTAAAACTTTTAAAGCTATCATAAGAGGCTCCACCTTCCAAAAATCCCAACACATATATTGACGCCGCAGGTTTTAGTGTTATAGGATAACGAAGCTCTAACGAATATTTGTTATAAATTGTTGCCCCATCGGCATCAAAATCTTGATTGTTAGTTCTACTTTGTGGAGTAATAGATTGATTTGGGTACCCTCTTAACGAAACAACTTCACGACCATCAAGACTTGTAGCCCCCAATCCATCTCCTCCTAGGAAAAAACGTTCAAAAGGAATATTACCTCTTTTGTTATTATACGCACCTAAAAAACCGTACTCGGCTTTTGTCTTTAGAACCAAAGGTTTTTTCCCGATATTGACTAAACTTGTATACCAGGTACCATCAAATTTTAACTTATAGTATTCTAGCCATTTAAAACGTTCCTGATCAATTTCTCCAATCTCTGTACCTATTTCAGCGTTTCTTACAAGATCTCTCGGATTACTGTTGTCTAGATTGCTTCTTTCTTCTTCTAAGGCATCTCTACGATCAGCTAATTCGCCGTAATCTACTCCGTCAAAAAGAGAGTAGGGTACAGAAAGTTTGGCAACAAGATTAAATTCTGATCCTCCTGTTGGGAAAATAGGGTTTACAGTAGTATTGTTTCTATTGATTCCAATAGTATAGGATAGATCATTAGAAGACCCATTACCAAAAGTAAATAATCGTGTATTGTAGTTTTTAAGATTATAGTGCCTTACACTGATAGCTTGAGACAATGTAAAGTAATTATCCGGCCAATTTAATCTTTTAGCTATTCCTATTGATCCACCAGTAATAAGAAATTTACTATCTCTATCTACTCGACGTGTTCTGTTATTAAGCAAGAACTGGATCGTATGAGAGAACGATGTAGAGAGTTGATATGGTCTTTTTCCTCCTAACCATGGTTCTACAAAAGAAAGACTATAGGTTTGAAAGAATCTACTGGCCTGAGCTCTAATTCTAAGCGTTTGACCATCCCCCATGGGTAGAGGACTGTAAGATTCTTTATTAAAAATGTTACGTATTGAAAAGTTGCTAAAAGCTAACCCCAGAGTTCCTACAAAGCCACCTCCTCCAAAACCACCTTGAAGTTCTATTTGGCTAGATCCTTTTTCTACCACAGGATAGTTAATGTCAATGGTTCCTGCTTGAGGATTTGCATTTTTAAATTGTGGTTCTAGTTGTTCTGGGTCGAAAAATCCTAACTGTCCCAATTCACGAACGGTTCGTACCACAAGATCTTTACTATAACGTTGGCCAGGTCTGGTTCTAAGTGTTCTATAAATTACATGATCATTTGTTTTGTCATTTCCGGTAACGGTAATGTGGTCAAAATAGGTAAGTTTTCCTTCACGTATTCTGATTTCAAAATCAAGAGTATCATTATATACTTTTGTTTCTACGGCATCAATAGAAGAAAATAAATATCCGTTGTTTTGATATAAGTTGGTAAGATCATTTGCATCAGGCTTACTATTATCAGCAATTTGCTTTTCTAAAAGAACACCATTATATACATCTCCTTTTTTAATGACAAGTTGCCGGGCTAATTCTCGGTCAGTATATACACTATTACCTAGAAATGTAATATTACCGAAATAATACTTATTACCTTCTTCAAGATTAAGATTAAGCGATACACTATTGTCATCTTCAATAATCAAACTATCTGAAGTGATACGCGCATCTCGATATCCTTTTTCTTTATATTTTGTAATGATATTATCTTTATCCTCTTCATAATCTGCTCGAATATACTTTGATCGTTTCCAGAATCTTAAAAACTTCTTGCGTTTGGTGTTTTTCATTGCTCTGCGCACCTTAGCATCAGAAAGCTGTTCGTTTCCTTCTATATTAATTTTATCAACTTTAACCCGGTCTCCTTTGTCGATCAGTACAACCATATTTACCTTATTGCTTGCAACTGTATCTTTAACAGGGATTGTGTTAATAACAACTTTGGAGTTTAGAAACCCGTCTTTTTTATACTTATTAGTAATAAAGTTACGAGTTGTAGTTATAAGATTTTCTGTAACCTTTGCGCCTTTGGTTAATCCATTATCTTTAATTAACTCTTCGGATTTACGCTTTTTAATTCCTTGAATACGAACTTCGTTTAACTCAGGTACTTCTTGTATATTAATTTCGAGATCGGCAACGTCTCCTTCTACATTACTAATGTAAAAGTTAATATCACTAAATAATTCGAGATCCCATAATTTCTTGATGACTTTACTTATTCGATCTCCCGGAAGAAAAATACGTTCTCCTTTTCTAAGACCAGTAAAAGTAATTACTGTATTTTCATTGTAACTGGTAATCCCGGTAACTTTAATATCTCCAATAATGTACTCTTTCCCGTTAGCACCAGGTAAATTTTGTGCAGAAAGTGATGTTGATATTAATAAGGCGAGTAACGTAAAATACGTAATAAGTAGTTTTTTTGTCATTTCTTTAACTGAGCTGCTCACTAGTTTTTCCAAATCTTCTTTCTCTTTTTTGATAATTGTATATGGCCTCAAATAAATCGGCTTTTTTAAAGTCTGGCCATAAAATTTCTGTAAAATATAATTCTGCATACGCAATTTGCCATAGTAAAAAATTACTAATACGTTGTTCCCCACTGGTACGTATCAATAAGTCCACATCGGGCAGGTCTTTTGTATACAAATGCTCATTAATGACTGATTCATTTATAAGATGTGGCGAAATTACACCATTTTTAACTTTAATACTTATTTCTTTGATAGTTTTTACGAGCTCTTCTCTGCTTCCATAGCTTAAGGCCAGAGTAAGCGTCATATGTGTGTTGGATTTGGTCTTTTCAATAACTTCTAAAAGTTCTACTCTTGCTTTATCGGGAAGCGACTGCAAATTTCCAATAGCATTAAGTTTAATATTATTATCCTTAAGTGTTTTGATTTCCTTTTTTAAAGAACTTACCAAAAGTTTCATTAAGGTTTCTACTTCAAGTTTTGGTCTATTCCAGTTTTCTGTAGAAAAAGCATATAGTGTAAGATATTTAACGCCTATTTCGGCACTGCTTTCTACAGCTTCTTTAACGGCTTTAGTTCCGTTTTCGTGACCAACGGCTCTAAATAAACCTTTCTTTTTAGCCCATCGTCCATTACCATCCATAATAATGGCAACGTGCTGTGGGATATTAGAGTTTAATTGTTTTTTATCAATCATTTTTAGAAAGCACAAAAACATGGTATTCTACCCCAGGTATACGATATTGTTATACCTGTAAATATATACCAGTCATTGTTATTTAAATTACCAAATCCTGTTCCATATCTATCATCAGGATTACTGCCATCAAGATTATCCGTAAATGTGTATCTGGCACCTATTTCTGCACCTAATACAAATTTTCTGCCTAATGTTTTTTTAATCCCTAAAACCATAGGGATTGCGAAACTCCATTTATCTGCATATGCATTGATTTGATTATTCGCATCAACAGCTAATGCACCATAATTGAATGTAGTAATTCCTGTATATAGATAAGGGGTAAATTGAGGGTCTCCGTCGTAAAGATACCAATCCCAGAAATTAAATTCCATTCCTAGGGATATTTCTTTTACAGAATTGCTAAAACTTAGCCCTCTTTGTTTTCTTCTATCATCCCCTTTGTTGTCATTGGCATTGAGTTTGGCATACAAAAATGAAGCTCTAAAAGCATGTCGTTTGCTTCGGTTCCATTTTCCTATGGCTCCAAAAGCAACATTATTAGGCGAAATGTAGTATGTAGATCCTACATCTCCTATATAGTTAGCTCCTCCAGCCATCAAACCTACTTCGTAAGTTTGTGATGCGATTGGTTGTACAAAAAATACAACAATTATAAGTGATGCTAAGTATCTCATAGATTTTCAAAAGTTTGCAAATATAACAATTAACTTTAGTACACAAGAATTTGAGTAAAATAGTATGAATAAAAAACACTTTTTAGCACATTTTATTGTTCAATTGCGTTTATCTTCCCCCCAAAGCATCTTTTTACGCAACGTTTTTAGAAAGCTTTCATCTTGCAGAACTACCATATTAATTTTGAACGGAGCTTTTTTAATAATTACTGTAGCTTCATTGGGTAGTGTGTGTATTCTTGAGTCTAAAGAAATTAAATAAGCGTCTTCTCTTCCCGAGACCTGTAATTTGATTTCTTGATTATCAGGTATAACAAGAGGTCTTACATTAAGATTATGCGGAGCAATAGGAGTGAGTACCATACTTTCTGCATCAGGCATCATTACTGGGCCACCACAACTTAAGGAGTATCCTGTAGACCCGGTAGGAGTAGAAACAATTAAACCATCAGCCCAATATGAAGTAAGAAACTCATTGTTAAGAGTAGTATGTACAGTAATCATAGAGGTTGTATTTCTTCGGCTTACTGCGATCTCATTCATTGCAAAATTCAATACACCAAATTCTTCTGTGGCAGGTAAAGTTTCTACTGTTAAGAGACTTCTTGAAGAAATATAAAATTTCTTATCAAGGATGAGTGCTATGGTATCTTTAATTTCTTCTTTTTGAATGGTAGCCAAAAAACCTAATCTTCCGGTGTTGATCCCAGCAATAGGGATTCCTAAATCTCGAACATAGGTGATCGTTTTAAGAATAGTGCCGTCTCCCCCGATACTAAAAAAAAGATCATATGACGTATCCAGTTCTTCAAAAGTACTAAAATGAGAATATGTTTTATCTATTTCATCATGAAGATTTATCAATTCGAGAAAATTTTTCTCAATTACAACTTCTACACCATTTTTATCAAGAGTCTCTAATAGTTGTTGAATATAGATTCCTGAATTTTTATGATAGAACTGCCCGTATATACCGATCTTCATTATAATTTGATTTGTGTTAGTATTAGATTAGGTGACCTGTTCTATATATTAAGGTATTTTGCTAAATACTGGGATCTTTCTTTAAGATTTGTCAAAAATGTATCTTCCTGATGTTTTGAAACAATATTATAACTATATCTTCTAAATGTTTGTACAATATTATTAATGTCGGTATCACTAATTTTTAATGTTATTTGGGCGACATCATTTTCCATATTCGATATAAATAACCCTAATACTTTGGCATTGTTTGATTCTACAATTTGCGAAATTTCACTAAAAGAATAATCCAGAACTCCTTTTTCTACTATTAAAATATTACCATGCTCACTAAGAAATGGGGTTTCATTAAAAAGGTTCATAATATCACCAAGTTCAAAAAAACCTAAATAACTATTATTGTCATCAAGTACTGGCATAATATTAGAATTATTCTGTGCGAAAGATTCTAGAATATCTAACCAGTTATCACCTTTTCTTACATAAAACCCTTCAAGGGCATATTGATAGGCTTCTAAAGTTTTATCGGTTTCGAAACATCGAATATCTGCTTCAGAAACGCATCCTAAATATATATTCTGTTTTATAACAGGAAAATGAGTATAGGTAAGTTCATTGAATAGCAGTTGTGCCTCAGTAACTTTGACAGATACATTAAGAGGTTCTATTTCATTAACTATGTATAAATTCGTTTTCATAACTTTTGAGGGGCTATATTATGCAAAATAATCAAAAAATATACAATCAAGGCGTTCTCAACTTTGTATTTTTGCTTTTTTAGTAAAAGACATCAAAAACCATGACAAAATTAAGTGTTAACGTTAATAAAATTGCAACTTTACGTAATTCAAGAGGGGGGAATACTCCTAATTTAATACAAGTAGCGACCGATATTCAGCATTTTGGAGGAGAAGGAATTACCATACATCCAAGACCAGATGAAAGACATATACGATATCAGGACGCATATGATCTGAAACCAATTGTATATACAGAGTATAATATAGAAGGAAATCCTATTCCTAAATTTATAGAGTTGGTATTGGCTGTTAAACCAACGCAGGTTACTTTGGTGCCTGATGCAGAAGATGCTATAACGAGTAATGCAGGTTGGGATACAAAAAAACATAAAAGTTTTTTGAAAGAAGTAATATCTGAGTTTAAGCGTAATGATATTAGAACCTCAATATTTGTAGATCCTGTTTCTGAGATGATAGAAGGTGCTGTAAGTACTGGAGCAGATAGAATTGAATTATATACCGAAGAATTTGCTTCAGAATATGCAAAAGGAAATTTGAAAGGGATACAGCCCTATACGGCTTGTGCTCAGCAGGCAATTGATCTTGGGATTGGAATAAATGCAGGACATGATCTCTCTTTAGATAATATTAAGTTTTTTAAAGAAAATATTCCTGGGCTTCTTGAAGTTTCTATTGGGCATGCTTTAATAAGTGAGTCTATATACCTTGGATTAGAGAATGTAGTTAACATGTATTTACATCGACTAAAATAAACGGTAGATATGAAGTTATATGCAAATGTTTTTGGTGAAGGGCAGCCTTTTATAATCCTTCATGGATTTTTAGGAATGGGGGATAATTGGAAGACACTCGGAAAGAAAATCTCTGAACAAGGATTCCAGGTTCATTTGGTAGACCAACGAAACCATGGTAGAAGCCCTCATAGTGATGAGTTTAGTTATGGTATACTTGCAGATGATTTAGCGATGTACTGTGAAGAACATCGTTTACAACATTGTAATATTTTGGGACACTCTATGGGAGGAAAGACTGTAATGCTTTTCGCGTCAAAATACCCTAACTTGATTGATCATCTAATTATAGCAGATATAGGGCCAAAATATTATCCACTACATCATCAGGATATTTTGGATGGGTTAAGTGCTTTGGATTTTGAAATTTTAAAATCCAGAGGAGAGGTGGATCATGAGTTAAGTACGTACGTGCCCGATACAGGTGTAAGAATGTTTCTTCTTAAAAACCTGTATTGGAAAGAAAAAGGAGTTCTCGGATTACGAATGAATTTAGAAGTATTGATGAAAAATGCTCACGAAATAGGAGTAGAGTTACCAAAGCAATATAGTTATTCTGGGTATACTCTTTTTCTTAAAGGCGAAAGATCTAATTATATTTTGAATGAAGATGAAACCAGAATAAAAAAACAATTCCCTAATTCAATAATCAAGGAAATTTCAAATGCAGGTCATTGGTTACATGCCGAAAACCCAACGATTTTTTTACAAGAGGTGTTAGAATTTATCAAAAAATAGAGAAAAAATGCTATGTATGCATAATATTTTAATGAATTCGTTGGATAATTAGTATTTTCTATTAAATTTGGAAAATCAAATTTTAATATAGAACTTATCTAAACTTTTTGTTTACCTACGAATTTTACATTTTGGCCTCTAAGCTCTTGTGTCTTTACCATAATTTGGCTTGGTGACACCCATAGAAAACCTTTTATTCTAGATTAACTGCCAAAATTTTTCACTCACAAACAAAAAGTAGACAAGTTCATTCTAACATAACAAACAATACTAGATTAATTATGAGAAAACTTTTATTATTTATTCTGTTCGTCTCGGTAACTTTGGTTACGTATGCAGGCGGATATAGAGTTAGTGTGCAAGGGCAAAGAGCGATTGCAATGGGGCATACCGGAGTAGCAGTGGTGAATAGTGCCGAGTTGGTATTCTTTAATCCTGCGGGCCTTGTGTATTTAGAAAATAAGTTAAACGTAAGTGTTGGTGTAAGTGGGGTTTTTACAGATGTAATATATCAAAATAAAGAATTTGGTACTTCTTCAGAAACAGACAGTTCTGTAGGAACTCCTCTTAATTTATATGGTTCTTATAAAGTAAATGACTGGATGTCTATTGGTTTAGGAGTATATACTCCTTTTGGTAGTGAAGTAGAATGGCCTACAAACTGGTCTGGTTCTCATTTGGTGAATAATATTGAATTGGCAGCAATCTATATACAACCAGTGGTATCGTTTAAGATTTCTGACCAATTTAGTATTGGGGGAGGACCTATTTATGTTACTGGTTCGGTAAACTTTAATCGTAATGCCAGTAGAACAACTACCGATCTAGAAGGTAATCGCTCTAATATTACCGTAGAAGATTCTGGAGTAACTAACTGGGGATGGAGTATAGGCGCCATGTTTAATCCTGCTGAAAATTTTCATATTGGGTTTAACTACCGTAGTGAGATTATTATGGAAGTTGAAGGAGGAGAAGCTACTTTTTCGAATTTTCCAAATTCTCCTGCCGCACCAGCTAATGGAACTACAACCTTTAATGCAGAGCTGCCATTGCCAGCAGAACTTACTTTAGGACTTTCATACGAATATAAGAAATGGGTATTTGCATTTGATTATAATAGACAATTCTGGGATGTATACAAGTCGTTGGATCTTACTTTTGGTAATGGTTCTAGTTCGGTAAACCCACGTAATTATAAAAATTCTTCGGTATACCGACTTGGATTGCAGTATCAGGCAACCGATAAAATTACCTTAAGAGCAGGATATTATCGTGATGAAACTCCTGTGCAATCAGGTTATTTTGCTCCAGAAACTCCTCGTAATGACTCTGATGGATTTACTGGTGGTTTAAGTTTTGCCGTAACACCTAAGTTAGCTATTGATGCTTCATTCTTTTACTTGAGATTTGAAGAGGTAGATGCGTCTTATGATTTTGGTACAAACTCAACAGGTGGTAAAGAATCTTTTGGAGGGACATATAAATCCAGCGCATTTGCTCCTGGACTTGGTTTAACTTATAAAATGTAATAAAGATGATGAGGAAAAATATAAAATACTTAGTGATTCTTGCATTAGGAATAATAGCATGTGAACCAGAATTTGATAATCCGATTGATGAAGCAGGAACGTATACAAGTGGAGAAGCTGATTTTAGTAACTATGTAGCATTAGGGAACTCGCTTACAGCAGGTTTTGCAGATGGAGCATTATATATAACAGGACAAGAAAATTCGTATCCTAATATACTATCTAAACAATTTGCATTTGCAGGCGGTGGCGATTTTACGCAACCATTAATGTCGGATAATACAGGAGGGTTTAGTAATGATCCGGTTACCTTCCCTCCGAGATTTGTATTGGTATTTGATGCAGATGGTAAGCCGGTTGGTCCAGCAACATATACAGGAGCAGTACCTTCAACTGACTTCACAAATAATCTAGCCAGTTCTTTCAATAATATGGGAGTTCCCGGAGCAAAAAGTTTTCATTTGGCTGCACCAGGATATGGTAATGTAGCAGGAGTGTCAAGTGGTTCTGCAAATCCTTATTTTGCAAGATTTGCTTCTTCTACAACAGCAACGGTTGTAGGAGATGCTGTAGCCCAAAACCCTACGTTTTTTAGTTTATGGATCGGAAATAATGATATCCTTAGCTATGCTACTTCTGGTGGTGTAGGAGCAGATCATAATGAAGTGCCTAACCCTGACCCATCTACATATGGTCCAAATGATATTACAAATACTACTGTGTTTGCAGGTGTTTATAGTCAATTAATTGATGCACTTACTGCAAACGGAGCTAAAGGAGTATTGTTAAACTTACCAAGTGTAACTTCTATACCATTTTTTACAACGGTTCCTTATGCACCATTAAGTCCTTTGAATCCAGATTTTGGGCCACAAATACCTACGCTTAATGCAACCTATGCAGGGTTAAATCTTGCGTTTGCTGGTATTGGTGTTCCAGAAAGAGCGATAGAATTTTCTACTACTGGGCCAAGTGCTGTGGTAATTAAAGATGAATCACTTGAAGATAAAACAGCTCAATTGACTGCTGCTTTAACGCCTACATTTGGAGCATTAAAAGCAGCACTTTTTGGTGCACAATATGGTCAGGCAAGACAAGCAACAGCAGAAGATTTGTTAGTACTTACCAGTTCAAGTATTATCGGAAAAGTTAATGAGGCTAGGTTTGCAGAATTGGTTGGTTTAGGCTTATCTCAAGAAGAAGCAGGGCAATTAGCGGTTAATGGTGTTAGTTTTCCTTTAGAAGATAAGTATGTGTTAATACCTGCAGAACAAACAGCTATAGAAAATGCTCGTACAGGATTTAATGCTACTATTGCAGGTCTTGCTACAGCCAAAGGATTAGCATTTTATGACGCAGCAGCCGATTTGGCACAAGCTGCAAACGGAGGTATTCCTATTGATGGAGGAATCATTACATCAGAATTTGTAAGAGGAGGAGGGTTCTCATTAGATGGAGTACACCCAACACCAAGAGCTCATGCTTTGATAACCAACGGGGTATTAGATGCTATTAAAGCTACTTATGGAGCCAACTTGCCAAGGGTTAATCCTGCAGATTATGGCACAGTTACCCTAAGTAATGATGTTAATTAAGAAAATATACTAGACAATGTTTAGGTAAAAGCCTGTTGTTTTTTTCAGCAGGCTTTTTTATTGAATGAGATAAAGCTTATATTTGAAGTATGAATCTTATTCTTAAAATTATTTTAAATGCATTAGCAGTGCTTCTTTTAGCTAAAATCCTACCGGGAGTTGGAGTCGATAATTATGTTAGTGCATTAATAGTTGCCGTTGTTTTGGCAATTTTGAATACAATTATAAAGCCTTTACTGATTATTTTAACATTGCCAGCTACAATACTTACTTTGGGATTGTTCCTTTTAGTTATTAATGCTGCAATTATTTTATTGGCAGATTATTTTATTGCTGGTTTTAGTGTAAATGGATGGTTGTGGGCGCTGATCTTTAGTGTCTTGTTATCTGTGTTTCAATCAATACTACATTCTATTTTGAAGAAAGACAAAAATTAATGTAACGCTTACTGTTTTTCAAGGAGTTAAAAGTTTGTTGTGATCTAAAAAAGTATTACTTTTGCAAGCCAAATTTTAGTAGTAAACGTAGAGATAATGAATATTTCAAAAGAGCAATTAGACGAATTAAATGCAGTGTTAACGGTAGATATCGCTAAAGAAGACTATAATGATAAGGTCGAAAAAATCCTTAGTGATTATCGTAAAAATGCTAATATTCCTGGTTTTAGAAAAGGTCACGTTCCTATGGGACTTGTTAAAAAACAATATGGAAAAGCAGTTTTGGTAGATGAAGTAAATAAACTGTTACAAGATGCATTAAATAAATATCTTACAGAAGAAAAACTTGATGTATTAGGAAACCCATTACCAAAGGAACAGGAAAACTTTGACTGGGATACTGATGATTACTCTTTCGAATTTGAACTTGGATTAGCACCAAAATTTGAAATAAAACTTAATGGCAAAAAAGCGATCACTCACTACAAAATTGTAGCAAATGATGAGATGATCGATAATCAGATTAAAACCATTCAGAAACAATATGGCAAGCTTATATCCAAAGATGTTGTAGAGAATGATGATTTGGTAGCTGGTTCTTTTGTGAATGAAGAAAAAGAAATTGATAATACATTTACTGTTTCTTTAGATAAAATTAAAGGTAAAAAGAACCTTGATAAATTTATAGGAGCAAAAGTAGGTGATGTTATCAAGTTAAAGACAAAAGGATTATTTGCAGATGATCATGATTTGATAAGTGCTTTAAAAATAAGTCATGATGAAGCGCATGATCTTAATATAGAAGTAACTTTTACGGTTTCAGAAATAAATACCCAGGAACTTGCAGATTTAGATCAGGAGTTATTCGATAAACTATATGGTGCGGGTGTTATAAAATCGGTTACTGATCTGAAAGAAAAAATAAAAGAAGATGCCGAACGTCAATTCGAGCAACAGTCAGAACAACAATTGCTTAATGATATTACAGAAAGCGTTTTAGAGAATACTAAATTTGATCTCCCTAATGAGTTTTTGAAGAAATGGATTAGAGCAACTGGAGAGAAACCTTTGACAGAAGATGAAGCGAAGGATGAATTTGAAAAAAGTGAAAAAGGGTTACGTTATCAATTAATCGAAGGTAAAATAATTAATGATAATAATCTTCAGGTAACTTTTGAAGAATTGAAAGATTTTGCAAAAGAGTTAATCAAAGGACAGATGGCTCAATTTGGGCAAAATTCTCCAGAAGATAAAGAACTAGAGGATATTGCAGCAAGAATATTATCCAATCAGGAAGAGGTTAAAAGAATCTCTGAGCAATTGATGAGTAAAAAGCTACTTAATTATTATAAAGAAAATGCAAAGCTAAAGGTAAAAGAGGTTAGTTTTGATGAATTCATAAAAGAAGTTTACAAATAATTAATGTTGTAATTTACTAAGGAATTATACTTATATTTAGGGCGTTAAACTATCTTTAGGTTAACGCCTTTTTTATCAATAAAAATTTCAGAAAAAGAAATATGGATTACGGAAAAGAATTCGAAAAATACGCTACTACGCATCATGGTATTAATAGCAATTATTATAACCAGATCATTAGTAGTATGTATCCAACCGGGATGACTCCTAATATCATAGAAGAACGTCAAATGAACATTGCTATTTTTGATGTTTTTTCGAGATTAATGATGGATCGTATTATATTTTTAGGAACCGGGATTAATGATCAGGTTGCTAATATTGTTCAGGCCCAATTATTATTTCTCGAAAGTGTAGATTCTTCTAAAGATATTCAGATTTATATCAATTCTCCGGGAGGAAGTGTTTATGCAGGTCTTGGCATTTATGACACAATGCAATTTATCAAACCAGATGTAGCTACTATATGTACAGGTATGGCTGCATCTATGGGAGCTGTATTATTATGTGCAGGACAAAAAGGAAAACGTTCTGGATTGCCTCATAGTCGTGTTATGATACATCAACCGTTAGGAGGTGCCCAAGGACAAGCAAGTGATATAGAAATTACTGCACGTGAGATTTTGATATTAAAAGAAGAATTATATAAAATTATTGCCAAACACTCCGGACAAACCTACGATAAAGTTTATGAGGATAGTGATAGAGATTATTGGATGAAAGCAGATAAAGCTCTAGAGTATGGAATGATTGATGAGATTTTGACTAGAGAATGATGCGATTTTTCTTGTTAGTTAGGGGATTTTTCCCTTATACTTGTATGTGTATACAAAAACAAGAAAAGTTTTTATGAAAATGAAAATAAATAACTATGGCTAAGGAAGATTTAGAATGCTCTTTTTGTGGAAGAAAGAAGCCTGAAACCAATTTGCTTATTGCAGGGTTAGATGCCCATATTTGTGATCGATGTATTGTTCAGGCACATGGAATTGTGGTGGAAGAAGCCAAAGATGAAGAAACAGGTGAGCTTAGTAACGAATTAATGTTACGAAAGCCTATGGCTATCAAAAAGTTTTTGGATGAGTATATAATAGGACAGGAGTTTACAAAAAAAGTAATGTCTGTAGCAGTATATAATCATTACAAACGCTTATTACAACCACAAACAGAAGATGATATTGAGATTCAAAAGAGTAATATCATTATGGTAGGGCAGACAGGTACTGGAAAAACATTGATGGCTAAGACCATTGCCAAAATGCTTAACGTTCCATTAGCTATTGTAGATGCAACTGTACTTACCGAAGCCGGTTATGTGGGTGAAGATGTAGAAAGTATTCTTACACGATTGCTTCAGGCTGCAGATTATAATCTTGAGAAAGCACAACGTGGTATTGTATTTATTGATGAGATTGATAAAATAGCTCGTAAAAGTGATAATCCTAGTATTACCAGAGATGTCTCTGGAGAAGGAGTGCAACAAGCTTTACTTAAGTTACTTGAAGGTACTGTAGTAAATGTTCCGCCAAAAGGGGGTCGTAAGCATCCGGATCAAAAATTTATTGAAGTAAATACCGAAAATATTCTTTTTATTGCAGGTGGTGCTTTTGATGGGATCGAAAAAATGATCCAGAAACGATTAAATATGCAAGCTGTTGGATATAGTGCCTCTAAAAGTGAAGATGCTATAGAGAAAGATAACCTTTTACAGTATATCATTCCTAGGGATTTAAAAGATTTTGGATTGATTCCTGAGATTATAGGTAGACTTCCTGTACTTTCTTATATGAACCCTTTGGATGAAGAAACCCTTAGGTCTATTTTAACGGTTCCTAAAAACGCTATAATAAAGCAATATAAGAAGTTGTTTGAAATGGATAATATTGGTTTCTCGATTACTGATGGTGCATTAGAGTATATCGTAGAAAAAGCTCTTGAATATAGATTGGGAGCAAGAGGCCTTAGATCACTTTGCGAAGCAATTTTAACAGATGCGATGTACGAACTGCCAGAAAGTGAAGAAACAGAGTTTAGGGTGACTAAGGACTATGCAGAAAAGAAGCTAAATAAATCTACAATTAAAAAGCTTAAGGCGGTTTCTTAAAGTAAAAGAAAAAAGCTTTATATAAAAAAACACCTTTATAAATTTTATAAAGGTGTTTTTTGTTGGTTGATTAGTTGATAATCTATTTATTCTGTATATGATATTCGATCCTTATTGTTGGTAATGATATCTTCCGTATTTTTTAATACAATATCACTATTGTTAAGGTATATTTCTAAACCATTTTGGCGAATTAAAGCCTCGTAAAATGCTGCTTTAGAAATTTCACTATAGCAAGTATCTTCTTCTAGTGTGTTTTTTGTTTTTAAAGCCCTTGTAGAAGAAGAAACATTAGTAGTAGTCTCTTTTGGAGTTACATCAGCCGTTTTATTGGCATTAGTACTATGATTTTCGATTTTGATTTCTTGTGCGTTAATTCCTATGGTTAACAGTAATAAAGTAATGCAAGATATCGTAGTTTTCATATTTTGGGGCTTTGATATATTTAATAACTATCTGAGGACAAATTTAATATGAAAATAAGAGCCTAAAAAATGATTTGATATTTTTTAGATCAAACGCTTTTTTTGAACGATGAAATACTAATTTTTTTGTTAAAAACTACAATTCTTACATAGTTTTTTTACGGTTTAACCGTAACTGCTTATGTTGTTATTTATGGTTTTTATAGAAAAAAGATCGATTTAGAAAGACTTAACTATTTCTTAATCAAGGAGAATAAGAGCTCACATTATTTAGTGCAATTAGTTCGTTGATATACGTTCGTTTATTAGAAAGCCTAGGTACTTTATGCTGCCCTCCCAGCTTATCGTTCTTTTTTAACCAATCATAGAATAGGTTTTGTCTTGCAATACGTATATGAAGAATGTTAAGAGTTGTATTGTTATATCTTTTTGCTTCATAATCACTATTCACTTGCTGTAGATTTTGATCAAGAATATGGGTAAATTCTTTAATGTCTTCGGGGTGTTTCTTAAACTCGATAATCCACTCATGTGCACCTTTTTCCCGTCCTTTCATAAAAATTGGAGCTACAGTATAGTCGACAATCTCACTATTAGTGATTTTGGTGGTTTTTCTAAGAGCTTCTTCTGCATTTTCGATGATAAGTTCTTCTCCAAAAACATTAATATGATGTTTGGTTCTTCCTGATACCTTGATTCTATATGGATTTATAGAAGTAAAACGAATAGTATCTCCAATTTTATAGCGCCATAATCCAGCATTAGTTGTAATGATAATGGCATAATTTTTTCCAACCTCTACTTCGCTTAACGGAATCACTTTTTCAGTTTTAGTACCATAAGTATCCATAGGTATAAACTCATAAAAGATTCCATAATCTAACATTAATAATAGCTCAGAAGAATTGTTATGATCCTGGATAGCAAAGAAACCTTCAGAAGCATTATATATTTCGTAATATTTAAAAGAGCCTCTAGGTAAAATTTTGCTGTATTGATCTTTGTAAGGTTCAAAGTTTACCCCACCATGAAAATATACCTCAAGATTATTCCAGATTTCGAAAACACTTTCATTTCCTGTAACTTCAAGCACTTGATTAAGTAAAACCAACATCCAGGAAGGAACGCCTGCTAAACTAGTTACATTTTCCTGAATGGTCTCATTAACAATAGCCTTCATTTTGTATTCCCAATCACTCATTAATGATACTTCGTTACTTGGGGTAGAACTAAACTCTGCCCAAAAAGGCATATTATCTATAATTATTGCAGATAAATCTCCAAAAGAAGTTCCGTTTTCTTTATACAATTCTTTGCTACCACCCAATCTAAGGCTTTTTCCTGTAAAGAGTTTTGATTCCTCATTATTGTTAAGATACATGCATAAGAGGTCTTTTCCGGCTGCAAAATGACAATCTTCTAGTGATTCTTCACTCACTGGGATGAATTTACTTTTAGAACTGGTGGTACCACTGGATTTTGCAAACCATTTGATAGGAGTGGGCCAAAAAATATTGTGCTCGCCCAAACGACTTCTTTCGATTATCAATTCATAATCTTCGTAAGACCGTATAGGCACTCTTTCTTTAAAAGTTTCATAATTACTTATAGTTGCAAAATCATAGTTTTTCCCAAATTCTGTATTCTTAGCTGTTTCTAATAACACATGAAGTAACTCAAGCTGAACCTCATTAGGATACTTAAGAAAAAGCTCCATTTGATGGAAGCGTTTTTTTAAGAACCAGCTGGCTATAGAATTAACTAATGGGATTGGCATTTTTTAATGTATATTTAGGCAGAAATAATGTACACCAACTCTTCATATGAAATGGGATACATTATTTTTGTTGTTGTCAATTAAAAACTAAAATAATAAAAATAATCACATTCTTCTTATTAGATTATTATATAACGAAATTTTATGCAATATCAGGGGGTACTAACAAAAATGCAAACAGAAATTAATGATCCTATTCAGTATTATTTAGTTTTCGAATCCGATTTTATTCATATGAATCAGTTATTGGATAAAAAAGTACGAATAGAATTTGTAGGATATCAGTGTCTTGCCTGTGGTGAAAATAAAAAAATATTTAGACAAGGATATTGTTATGATGACTTTTACAATCAGCCTCAGGTGGGAGATTGGGTAATGCGTCCAGAATTAAGTACTGCACACTTAGATATTGAGGATAGGGATTTAGAATTTGAAAAAAAGGCACAACTTCAGCCGCATATAGTATATCTGGCTAATTCTAGTAATGTTAAGGTAGGGGTAACCAGAAAATCTCAGATACCCACAAGATGGATTGATCAGGGAGCTCATGAGGCTATAGAAATTGTTGAAGTCCCTAATCGATATTTGGCTGGTATTACCGAAGTAGCTTTAAAAGAAAAGGTGGCCGATAAAACCAATTGGCGTACTATGCTTAAAAATGAAATAACAGATGAAGATCTGGTCTCTTTTAAAAACAAACTAAAAGATTTTATACCAGATGAGGTAAAAGAATATTTTGTCGGAAATGGAAAAGAGACTCAGCTCTGTTTTCCTGTACTTCAGTATCCTAGTACTTTAAAAAGTCTTAACCTAGAGAAAACACCAGAGTATTCTGGTGTGCTAAAAGGTATTAAAGGACAATATCTTATTTTTGAAGATAATACAGTATTTAATGTGAGAAATAACGAAGGATATGTGGTTAGTTTAACAATAACCTAGCATGGTTCTTTTGTAATTATAGCCAATTCTTCTTTTCCATAAATTTCACATTGTTGTAATGTGCTTTTAATATCATCAATAGTTGTCCTTGGATTTATAAGGCACATTCTAAGTACGATTTGACCTTGTAAAACTGTAGTTACCAGTATTGCTTCTCTAGAATCGACTATTTTTTTAGAAATATTCTGATTGATACGATCTAGTTCTTCTTCAGAAAGTTGATAGCCAATAGGATGATATCTAAAGTTAATTATAGCTAATGTAGCCGGCGATGTAATTTCCCAATATGTACTTTTTCGTAAAAGGGCTTCAGTTTGTTCTGCAAGATCTATATTGTATTGTATAGCTTTTCTAAAAGATTCGAGGCCAAACGTTTTTAATGACATATAAAACTTTAAAGCACGAAAGCGTCGAGTTAATTGAATACCGTGATCGTAAAAATTAATTTCAGATTCATTGCCTTCTATATCTCTTAGATATTCTGGTTTCTCACTAAATGTACCACTTAACCAATTATGATCTTTAACCAATAGACAACCTATTTCATAAGGCTGAAAAAACCACTTGTGTGGATCTACAGTTAGAGAATCTGCTCGTTCGATACCTTTTAAAAGCTTTTTTCCTTTATTTGCCAAAATTGCTGCACCTCCGTATGCGCCATCAACATGCATCCACAAATTTTCTTCCTGGCAGATATTTGCAATTTCATCCAGGGGATCTACAGTTCCTGTATTAGTAGTTCCTGCAGAAGCTATTATGCAAAACGGTAGAAATCCTTCTAAACGATCTTTGGCAATCACATTTTTTAATTTGTTTAAAGAAACTTTAAACTCTAGATCTGTAGGAATAAGTCTGATTTGTTCTTTTTTAAAGCCAATTACTTTGATCGCTTTTATGTTTGAAGAATGAGCTTGGTCTGATAAGTAAATGGTTGCTTTAGAAAAATCTTCCCCACATTTCACCCTTCTGGCTGTTACCAATGCGGTAAGATTAGCCATAGAACCACCACTAGTAAATATTCCTCCTCCCATTTTTGTCGGAAACTCAAAAATCTTAAGTAACCAGTTCATAACTACTATTTCTAATTCTGCTGCTGCCGGAGAAGCTGCCCAGCCACCAGAAAATATATTAAAACCTGTGGCAATAGTATCGGCCATAGCACTTATGTAATTACTTGGGCCAGGTACAAAAGAATATGATTTTGGATGAGACACAATACTACTGTTCGGAATAACATGATCCATTACAAAATCCAAAACTTCGTTTGCAGGAGCGGGGTGATCAGGAAGTTCCTCTGTTAATAAAGAATCCATTTCCTCTCTTGAAGCAATGGTTACGGGTTTTTTTGAGTTCTGAGTCTCAAAATGGTCCACAATATAATCTATAATCTTATATCCATAGCGTTGCATTTCTTCTTTTGGCAAGCTTAACTTAGAATTGAAATCGTCTTTATTCACAGCAATATAATTTTATCAGAATTGCTGGCAAATATAAAGACACTTAACAGATAATTACTTGTATAAATGGTTTAAAAAATGGTATTTTGGTATAGTTAACTTCACTCAGCTAAAAAATTAATACCTTGGAAAATAGAAATAACAACCAGGATTATTCCTATAATCTTAGAAAGTTTAGCTTTTGAATCGCCCGGTTGTTGTGCAATTTTGTTTCCCCATCGACTGTAAAAATATAACGTTCCTATTTTTCCTAAGTAAATTCCAAGAAAGAAGAGGAAAAGAGAGGTAAGTGGGTTTTGAACTGTAAGTTTAAAAATATATTTGTTCACTAGTGAAATGGCTAAAACCCAGTAAATAATTACAGGAGGGTTTAATATTGCTAAAGAAAAACCGGTAAGGAATTTAGATTTTGATACCTTTAATTTTTTGGATTTATATTTAGTATTTATTTTATTCTTAAAAATTAAAAAATATACGCCAATAGAGAAAAAAAGTATAATGAACACAATTTGAATCCATTGATTTTCTCGAAAAAAATCGGATAACTCGATACTACAATGCAAGGCAAAAAGAGCCAGTAAAACTTCACCAATCCCTGCTGCCAATGCTATGCGCGAAGCGTTTTTAATGTTTTCTTTTACAGAGGTATGAATAACAGCCAGATTCACTGCTCCCAGAGGAAGTGCCCCTATTACAGCAGTAATAATTCCTAATAAGAGATATAGTAGAGATAGTGTCATAAATCCTTAGTAGTCATAAATAAAGTAATCTTACAATTAAGTAAAACAATAGAAGCGGCAATTGCCACTTCTAACCCTAAGTAAATATAATAATTTAACACATTACTAATTTAATTTTTAAAAATTCCCATTAACTCCTATTCTCATTTTTTTAATGACTTCTTCATAGTACAGGATTGTCCAGATAATTTTTTCTGTATCAGCATAGGGAACTAATTCTTCGATAGTTTCTTTGGTAACTTCTAAATTTTTTTGTGTAGACTCTTTGTTATTTCTAAGGATTTTTAAATGCCGTGAATCTTCTTTAATACCTATATCACTTAGTCTTACACCTGGTTCGTTGGTAAGTGATAAGAACGGGAGTATGGTTATGATCTCCTCGACCCGATCTTGATATAGTTTTACGAGTTGGCCTTTCTTTAAGGCTTGAAGGTCATTAATTGTGTGAAATTTATTAGTCTGACTCCTTTGTGTAAAGAATATGGCTTCATTTACTTGTTGCGCATAAATTGTACTTATTGCAAGAAAGAAGATTAAACTTGTTAATATTTTTGACATAGTGTTTGTAATATATATACGATTTTGATTGATTTTATATAGTAAAATCAGAGCAAATTATTTTTATTATTGCATCACCATATAATTGTTTAATGATTTTTTTAACTGAAACTTAGGTACAATAGAGCTTTTAGGATCACTAAATAAATCATTAACGCCAACAAAGTTTTCGGTAAATCTATTGTATTTTAAAATATCAAGAGCTCCGTTAATTGCTGTATTACTTGTAGTTATTCCTTTACCATGAATATTAAAAAAACTATTGTCCATCATAAACGCTTTTTGTATTACGGCTAAAGATGTATATGATTTATCAAATTTAACAACATCAGAGAAACCAGATATTTTAGAGTTGTGTATGTATGTTATTGCCGAATTAGATGTAGAAATAGCTGCAGTGGTATGTTGGTAATTGGTTTTGTCAGATAAGTTAACAAGAGTTGCATTAGCAATGGTAATATCTGTTATAGCATCTGGTTTGATGTAACCAAGTTCTGTATTGTATCCATCTATTTCGATAGCATATGATCCCTGAGGACTGTTAATGTATGGATGTCTTATAGCAAGAACATTTTTGATTGTTCCTCTAAAACCTTCAGAAATGTGATAATCATCGTCTTGTGCTTTAAGAGAAACCAGATTTTGAATGTTGTTTTTTCCTCCGTGGATATTAAAAGAATCCTGGCCCGAATAACTTACCATAATATCTTTTACAATAGAAGAAGTTCCTAAACCATATAGAGATAATCCATTAGATCCATTTTTTCCAGAAAATTCGATTCTTATAAATCGTAGTATTGTCGTTTCTTCATTTATATCATTTCCTCCATAAACAGAGTATTGGGGGTTGAAATCGCCTTCAAGTATACCACTACCCGAGACTGTATTTACTTTTCCAGACCCGGCAATAATTATACCTCCCCAATCTCCACTGTTTCGGGATTTAGGAGCTTTGCTGGATGTAAAAACAATAGGGTATGCTTTGGATCCTGCTGCAATCAATTTTGAACCTTTAGAAATAATAAGGTTTGCAGGGTTTTCATGATCACATCGTATAATTGTTCCTTCTTGAATAGTTAAAGATGCACCATTCGTTACATATACATCACCAGACATTGAATACACAATATCATTCCTTAAATAAGTGTGGTCCATTATAATATTAGGTAGTTTCTCTTCAGCTTCTGGATAGTCAGTTTTATTAGGTGTAAAATTTGTCCATCCCTTGACCCATCTGTCATTATTTTCATTAAAATCTTGTGCAATAGCTAGATTAGAAATTAGTAATAGGATAAAAGCTGTTAATAGAAAACATCTTTTTTTCATAATAGTTTATTTTGGGGTTAAACTTTATTTGGAAGAAATTTCTTTCTTTCAATTTTGGGACTACTAAGATAGAAGAGTTTTAACAAAAATGGTTACGTGTTTACCGTAGACTTTGTACGTTAGTCGTTATTTTAACTTAAATTAATAAAATTTTATGAGTAAAATTCCTACATATTTATTTGTTAATTTTTTGATTTTCAGAAAATTAACAAATGTTTATAATATTTTTATAAATTTTAAAAAACTTTGTTTGGTGAATTCATTTTTTGTTATAAAGGGGCGTTTTCCCCTACTTTTAGATACTATTTTTAAGTTGTTTTTCTGTTGAATACGATGTCTAGGAACAGGAAAATACGATATACTACGTGTAGTGAGTGTAATTTGTAAGTAAAAATTAGCGACTTGATTATGTGGATAGAAATATTTACTAATATATCTTATTAAAAATTTCCATTAGTGCCTATTCTAACTTTTTTAATTACTTCTTCAAAATATAAAATACCCCAGATGATCTTTTCTGTATCTGCATAAGGAATAAATTCTGAAATTAAGTTTTTATTACTTTCGATCATATCGGTAGTCATTGTGTGGTGCTTGTTCAGTGATTTTAAATGGTCAGAACTTTCTTTAATACCAATGTCAGACAATTTAACACCAGCTTCATTGGTAAGAGCTAAATAAGGTAGAACAGTTATTATTTCATTAATACGATTTGTATACAATTTAACAAGCTCACCTTTTTTTAGGTCTTCTAATTCATCTATAGTGTGAAACTTTTTGGTTAATGTCTTTTGCTCAAAAAAAACATTCTTTCTTGTTTGAGCATAATTAAGGTTGATGATAAAGAATACAAAGAAAGTGGTACTAAATAATTTCATTATTATGATGATTTTAAGTGCATATATTCAAATTTACTGCATTACAGTATAATTTCCCGAATCCTTTAGTGTAAATATTGGTTTTTTTTCATCAAATGGATCAGTAAATAGATCGGCAGCACTTTTAAAATGATTGGTATACATATTGTATTTCAACAATTGATCGGTATTTATGGTAGTGCTATATTGTGTCAAGACTGATTTGCTATGTACATTAAAAACACTATTTTCTAATAAGAAATACTTTTGAAGATCAGAATAAGATTTATAAGTTTTATCAAATTTTACAACATTAGCAAAACCAGATATACGCATATCGGTAAGATTAAGTTTAGCTAAATTCTTAGATGAAATTGCAGCTGTAGTATATTGATAATTGCTTTGATCGGATAGGTTTACCAAAGTTGCATTTTTGATACGTATGTTTGATAATGCTTCTAGATCTATAAATCCTTCTTTTTTATCATATCCATCTGCTTCGATAGCATAAGAACCACTAATATCGCTAATGTATGGATGTCTAATTGCAAGAATATTACTTAATTCACCATTGTATCCTAATGTAAAATCATAATCATCATCTTTTGCTTTGTAGGAGATTAAATTAGACATATTCACGTTACCTCCAAAACATTCGAAAGAATCATCTGCCGAATAACTGATCATAACGTTGTTTATAATCGAATTACTTCCTAGTGCATAAAGAGATAATCCATTTAACTCTTTGGACTGATTAATTTTTTTTCCTGCATATTCAATTCGAACATACGACATCATGGTTGTTAATTCATTTTCTTGTGTCCCTCCGTACGAAGAATATTGAGGTAAAAAATTCCCTTCTATAGTTTTAGATCCAGCGGGCGAATTAATTGTACCTGATCCAGCAATTACTATGCCACCCCAATCTCCGGCTTTCCTAGATTTTTGGGGTCTATTTGATGTAAATACAATAGGAAACCCTTTTGAACCATTTGCCATTAATTTAGAACCTTTTGTTATTACCAGACTTGCTGTATTTTCGACATCACATCTGATTATAGTTCCTTCTTGTATGGTTAAAGTAGCATTATTAATTACATAGACATTTCCAGACATTAGATAGGTTACATCATTTTTTAAATAAGAGTCACTGTCAATAATATTAGGAAGCACTTCTTCGGGTTCTGGGTACTCTCTTCGATTAGGGTCAAAATTTGTCCATCCTTTGATCCAACTCATTTGATTATCATTAATTTCTGTTTGCGAGAATGATAAAAAGGAAAGGGAATAAAAAATAATTATAGAAATACTCTTCAATTTCATAGCTAGGGGGATTTAGTTTTACAGTAAAATTATAACTATATATATACTTATATTATAGGTATAGGATTACTAAATTGTTAACGAGTCTTTAACAAGTGTATTGCTCCTGTTGCTATGCTTTTATCAAGGAAAATTGTTAATAACTTTAACAATATATAACCTTAATCAATATTTTTTATTTAGAAAAGCGTATATCCATTTATTAGATAAATATTTACAAACCCCCTTTCTATGTATTATTAATTCTTTGCTTTCGTAGAATCTTTCTTCTTTTTCTTACCTAAAAACCCTCCCAAAATATTTTTCGCAGTATTTTTTAAAGTTTCTTCGGTATTGTTAGTACTTGTGTTAGAAGAATCAGTTTGGTTTTTAGAATTTCCTAATAGATCTGTTAATACTTTCTCGCCCTTACCAATAATCTCACCTTTTACTTTTTCTTTCTGTTTATTTACTATTTGTTGTGTAAGTTGCTTTATGGCTAGATCTGTATTTAAATTGATCTTGGGGTTTTTAAAGTTACCGGAAAGCCCAATTGGTAATCCAACGGTCATGGTATTTGCTTCCTTTGGATCAAGTTTTGAGATCAGGTTACTAACCTCACTGCCCAGATACTTAGCAGGTACATCTAGTTTGATAGTATAGTTCATGTTTTGGTCAAAACCATGATCTCCACCGGCAGTAATCTTTATCCCCTGAACATCAAACTCAAAGGGTTTTACGTTAATTTTTCCATCATCAAAACTTAGGTTAGTTTTAATGTCTTTTAAGTTTAATTGATCAATTTCTACAAAATTAAGCTGGTTGTCTAATGTGGCCAAAAATGGGGTTTTAGTTGTAGATACCTGGGCATTAAGAATCTCGGCAAGTGCTTTACCTTTTAAAGAAGTTAAAACAGGAATAAGGTTTTCATTAAGGTTGCCATTCAGGTTAATTTTGGTAGTTAAATTACCTGTAAGTGCTTTAGCGATAGGAGCTAAACCTTTTATCAATTCTAAATTATTAAAAGATTTTACAATATCGATTTTACTTAAATCCAAAGCCATACTAAAAGTAGGGACTTTAGCCTTGGTCGATACATTACCATTAAGGGCCATCCCTCCATCAAAAATATTAGAAGTTACGTTTTCTAAATAGGCAGTTTCATCTTTTATTTTTACCGTTCCTTTTGTATTCTGTAATTCTAAATTATCATAGAAAACTTTTTTGGTATCAAAGTTTAGCGTGGCATCCAGGAAAGAAGGAATTCTCATAGTTTCATCCTCTGTTGTGCTTGCTACCTCTTCTTTGGCTTCTTGTTCACTTACCATAAAATCATCTACAGCAAACATATTAGAGTTTACATCAAAATTTCCTTTTAGATCCTGCTTTGCAAATAAAAACCCCATAAGGTTTTGAATGGTACCTGTAGCGGTAAGATCTGACCTACCTGTAGTGGCCTGCATTTTGTCTAATGAAATGGTTCCTGGTGTAAAACTTACATTAGCATTTTCAATTTTTATTTCATTCGGGGTATCAGCAGAAGCATATATGAATTGGGAGATACTAGCAGTACCAGAGCTTTTTATATTTTGATATTGCTCTTTTTCCAAAGATTGCATATCAAAATGAGTTTTGACATCCGCATTAACAATTCCATTTATTTTTTCTTCCAGTTGTAAAGGATATGCCTGATTTAGGTTAGCCAGGTTTAATGTACCTTTCAATATCATATCTACAATCATATTTTTGGTTAGGTTCCGTAGACTTCCTTTGGCAGCAAAAGAATCCTGATCTATTTTGAAAGTTAAATTGTCAATATTTATATACGTGTCATCTGCCAACCCGGTTTCATTCTTAATCTGAGTATCGATATTTATATTTTTAACTCCTTTTGGTAAATCAGGATATCTAAAAGAAGCATTACTTGATGCGATCTTAATATCCATTTTTGGGATATAGGTATCATCAGATTTCCCTTTGATGGTTCCGTTAATGGAAAAATCCCCGCTAGTTTGTACACCATCCAGGTTTTTGACATAAGTTTCAGGAATAACGGCAAGGAAATTCTTAAAATCAGATGAAGGGGTTTTAAAACTGAGATCTACATCGGTATATTTTTCGAATAACTGAACGTATCCTGCAAATTCAAGAGGCAATCGATTGACCAGGGCTTTGTTTTCTTTGAAAGAATAACGCTGATCCTCAAGATCCAATTCTATTTGGGCATCAAGTTGTAATTTGTTTTTATTTAGGTATTTGGTGCCATCAAGATGTAATGAGGCTTCAGTATTCGTTTTGGTATCTAAGATTATCTTTTCCCCAGAGATCGATCCATCACCACTATGATTAAGATCGGTCATTGCTAATATGGTTTTACTTATATCATCTTTAAATAAAATTTTACTATCATTTATTTCATAATGATCTAAAGCAAAGGTAAAAGCACCGGTTTCTTCTTCTGGACTAGTTTCAGCAGCATCTTCTTGTTTTCTAACAATATCAACATTAGAATTTCCTAATGAATCAGTCTTGATTGCAATATTGGCTTCATCGATTACTATTTTTTGAACACTAATAGGTTCTGAAGCGTTTTTAAATAATTCTTTGATAGACATGTCCAAAGCTATCTTTTTAGAATACGCCAAAGTATCTCCTTCAAAAGGGGCAAAGTTAATAATAGAAAACTCATCAATAACCACAGATGCTTGTGGAAAACTCCTGATAAGACTGATGTCCAAATTTGCAAAGTCTACTTTGGCATGTACATGCTCATTTACCAGGTAGCGCACTTTGTCCTGGATAGTTCCCTTAAACAAAAAAGGAATCGAGATAATACCTATGATAAATAGTAGTAAAAAAATACCAAGAATTTTAAGGGCTTTTTTCATGATAAAACAACTTTGAGATAAAGTAACGATTTACAAAGATACAATGTTACTTTTTTTAAGTTAACTATTTGTTAGATTTTAAATTTCGAGGGCTAATTCATCACCTTGTTTTAGTCTAAATCGTTTTCTTATGGCATACACACATAAATATAAAATGGGGGTGTCTAATGCAGCGACCAATATTTTAAACAAAAAACCATTGAGTAATAAAACTCCAAAACGATCCCAATCTATAATGCCAGCAGAACAAAGCAATACAAGAACAGTTAAAGTATCTATAAATTGAGAAGAAAAAGTAGAAAAATTATTTCGCAACCAAAGATGTTTTCCTTTTGTGACACGTTTCCAGAAATGAAAAATCTGGATATCAATATATTGTGCAAAAAGATAAGCCATCATTGATGCAAATACAGCGATTACTGTAGCGCCAAAAACCTGATTGAATATGTCATTATCTATAGGAGACCAGGCCGTAGCGGGAACCGAAGATGAAGCATATACAATGAGTAATGAAAAAAAAGATGCAAAAATACCAGCCGTAACAATTTGATTTGCTTTTCTCTTGCCAAATAGTTCACTAATTATATCGGTTATCAAAAAAGTAATAGGATATGGCAGGATTCCTACAGAAATTTCAAAAGTATATACTCCGAAAAAATCCCAATAAAAGAATTTTTGAAAAATAAGATTAGATACTACTAATGATGAAATGAAAAGCGCCCCAAGTATCAGGTATATTCGATAGGCTACACGTTTGTTTTTTAAATTCAGAGGAGTTTCTGTCAAAATAAAATAATAGTTTACTTAAAAATAAGGCGAAGTGATTTTGTTTTGTTTAATTTGTTCTAAAAATAAGGAGTTCTGGTCAGAATATAAAAAATCCAATCTTGAAAACATCCCGTTTGTTACATATTTCGTTAGGAAGTAATATAGGAAATCGTATGGATTTTCTACAGAATGCTATTAATGAAATATATGAATCGATAGGAGATCTGGTTTCGATTTCTGGTGTCTATCAAACTCCGGCGTGGGGATTTAATAGTGATGATTTCTATAATGCTTGTATTGTAGTACGTACTTTTCTTTCTGAAAATGAAGTGTTAACAATACTATTAGAAATTGAAAATTCTCTGGGTAGAAATAGAACAGATGGCAAAGGATATGAGGCAAGAACGATTGATCTGGATATTATTTTTTCTTCTGAAGGAAGTATAGCAACCAAAGACTTGGTAATTCCTCACCCTGCAATGCAGGATCGAAAATTTGTATTAGAACCACTAGCAGAGATTGCAGGGGGAATGGTACATCCAAAACTAAAGCAAACCGTAAAGCAATTGTTAGATAGTACTTCAGATGATTCAAAAGTTACTTTGCTTAGTGAGAAAATAGTTAACCCAAAAGAAAAGTATGCCTTGTCCCGCTTTCAATTCCTCACTGTCGAAGGGAATATTGGGGCTGGTAAGACAAGCTTGGCACAACTAATAGCTCAAGAGTTTAACGCAAAACTTATTCTGGAACGTTTTGCAGATAATCCTTTTTTACCAAAGTTTTATGAGGATATGGAACGTTATGCTTTTCCTCTCGAAATGTCTTTTCTGGCAGATCGTTATCAGCGTTTGCAGGATGATATTGCCCAGTTTGATTTGTTTAAAGATTTTGTAGTGAGTGATTATGATGTATTTAAGTCATTGATTTTTGCTAAGGTCACCTTGCAATCAGAAGAATTTATGCTGTACAAAAAGGTATTTGACTTGATGTATAGAAATTTGACTAAACCCGGACTATATGTGTATTTATATCAAGATACAGACCGTCTTTTAGAAAATATCAAAAAAAGGGGAAGGGACTATGAGCAAAAAATCCCTGCAGATTATCTGGATAAGATCAATAAGGGGTATTTGCAATTTATAAAATCACAACCAGAGTTTAATGTAAAAATAATCGATGTGTCTAAACGGGATTTTATAGCAAACCGATCTGATTACATTTCGATTATCGGGGAGATTTCAAAATAATATTACCCTGCTTGATTTAGCTCTTTTGCTACTTTCTGCACTTCATCAAGAACACGTAGTAGATTTCCACTCCATAACTTTTCAATTTGTTTTTCGGTATATCCTCGTTTTACCAATTCTAGGGTTACATTAAATGTTTCAGAAGCATCGCTCCAACCTTCAATTCCACCACCACCATCAAAATCAGAGCTAATTCCTACATGATCAATACCAATTTTGTCAACCATATAATCTATATGATTCACAAAATCTACAACATCTACAGCGGGAGGAAGATCATTCATTTTTTTTACTTTTTCCCTTCGGATAGTTAGCATTTTCATATAAAAATCATAGTACTTTTCTTTTTCTTCGGTGCCAAGCTTCGTTATTTCTTTTCGATCTATCCAGGTTACCCCCATAGAATCAGCAATCTGCTTAGCTATTTCGACTTCTTTTTCATTTCGTTTTTCAAACTTCTCGGTATTTAGGTATGAAGTAAAAGCTACGGTTTGCACCACACCACCATTTTCTTTTAACCATTGCAATTGTTCGTCATCCAAATTTCTACTATGATCACATAATGCTCTTGCAGAAGAGTGCGATGCAATGATCGGTGCTTTGGTAAGTTTGATCATTTGTCGCATAGATTCTTTAGAGGGGTGAGAAACATCTATCATGATCCCTGTTTTATTCATTTCTGCAATAACTTCTTTCCCTAGATCACTTAATCCATTATGTAGCCAAATGCCATCTGCTTCACCAGTATTAGAATCACAAAGCTGGCTATGCCCATTATGAGAAAGTGACATATATCTGGCACCAAGGTCATGAAACTTTTTTACATTACTAATATCAGTTCCTACAGGGTATCCGTTTTCGATACCAATCATAGCAACTTTCTTTCCTTTTTTATGAATACGACGTACATCATCAGATGTTAAGGCTAATTCAATTTGATCTGGTGCAATTTCTTCTGCCAGTTTATGGATTGCCTTAAATTTTGACATGGCAATTTCATACGCTTTTTCATAGCCGTTAGTTGTTAGGGAATCCTGTCCTGTATAAACAATAAACCAGGCAACATCTAATCCACCCTTTTTCATTTTTGGTAAAGTGATTTGTGAACTAAGATCCTGTGTGTAATTGATAGAATCAGTAAAGTTTTTCACATTAATATCACAGTGGGTATCCAGAGTAATGACTTTATTATGAATTTCTTTTGCTTTGGTGATAAGTTGATCCTCTGTAACGATTGATTGATCCTCTGTAGAAGTATCTTTTTTTATATTTTTTTGTTTGCATGAAATAAGTAAGAGTACAGTAGCAGCAAAAATTGAAAAGTTTTTCATAATTAGATGTGATTATGTGTTTTATAGTGTTATAAACTTACAAAACAAATTCCAGATGATATTTTTGGTAATAAAAACTGCCCGAAAAAAAATCTCAGGCAGTTTGGGGTACATTCAAAAAAAACTAAACAAATCTTATCTTTTGATAAATTTTCGAGTTACTTGCCCTTCTTTGTTATTAATGATGATAAAATAAATACCGTTACTTAGATTACTAACATCGTAAGCTGTAGTTTCGTTGTTAGAATCAACAATATCAATTGTTTTTCCTAGAAAATCCGTAATGGTAATTTGTGTTTTTTCTCCATTTTTTGAGAATCCAGAACGTTGGATCGATAAAGAACCAGATGAGATAGGATTGGGATAGATCATTATCTTTTGATTTGTTGTGCCAATTTCATTATCAATAAGATCACTGTCTGCAGCACCCGAAGTGATTTTTAAATTGTCGATAGCCATATCACTTCTGTAATTAGATCCTGTAGTACCTTTAAGCTGCAATTTTATTGTAGAACCACTATATGCAGATAAATTTATGGTTTGAGAACTCCAGCTATTTCCCTGGTTTCCATTTTTACTCCACGCGGTGGTCCAGTTTACACCATCATTGGTAGATAGACGTACTTCTAAAGTACCCATATTTGATCCGTACATGTGATAATCAAAACTAAGTTCTGCATTTGATTCATGGGTTAAATCTATACAAGGACTTGTTAATAAGGCTACTTTATTAGGGTATCCATTGCCACTACCAGAGGCTTCGGTAAAGATATAATTACTGCCGTTAGTTGCAGAAGAAGGTCCTGTGCTAGATGATGGTGTGCCATTGCTATCAACTGTCCAGTTTATATCATCACCGGTTTCTTGTGTCCATTCACCAATTCCGGATTCAAAACTTTCGGTATACGGAAAGCTAGTAATCCCATTACATGAAGAAGGGTTAGTTGTAGTTTCCTTGATTTTGATATTGTCAATTGCCATGTCGCTTCTCCAGCTCGCTCCTGTTGTTCCTTTAAATTGTAATTTGATCACACCAGAATATCCGGAAAGATCAACAGTTGCCTGACTCCAGGTGTCTCCTTTATCACCATTTTGTGACCATAAAGAGGTATAAGATGTTCCATCATTGGTACTTATCAAAACTTCTAGGGTTCCTATGTCATTACCTAACATGTGATATCCAAATTCTAGAGACATATTGCTAGCCTGGCTTAAATCTATACATGGGCTGTTTAATATTGCTGTTTTGTTAGGACTTCCGGCCGGAGTTACATTTGTAGATGCCTCTGTGTAAAGGTAGAAAGAACCGTTTTGCGCTGTAGAAGGCCCTGTTCCTGATGAAGGAGTTCCATTAGAATCTCTTGTCCATTCGATATCATCTCCCGTGGCATTGGCCCAATCTCCTAATCCAGATTCAAAACTTTCGCTATACGGAAAATTACTAATAGTGGTGCATGTAGGTGGGTTTGTTGGGCTTGTTAAATACGATCTGTCTGATTCTAATGATGCCACAATTGCATTTTGTTGTTGGCTAGAGAATCCTCCGGTACGACAACTTTTACGTGTGTAAGACATTACATTGTTTACATCGGGTTGATATTGATCTCCATTAGCGTCTGTTGCGGTTCCGGTATAATTACAGCTAGAATTAACAAGACCACTAAGTCTTGGATCTGCTGGTGTATCACAGAAAAAATCTCCTGTAGAAGAGCAGTTTGTTCGTTTTACAAGTTCTCTTCCATTAGACGTAGAGTGTGTATGCAGTATAGAAAAATAATGTCCTAATTCGTGAGAAGAAGTAGAGCCGTTTTGCGAGCAGGAAGCATCTAATACTGCCCGGTTTCCGGTTCCCGGAAATTTAGCAAATCCACAGATGGTAGAACTCCCCGAAGTTACTTCAGAAAAGTAAAAAATATTGATAGCCTCAGCAACTTCATATTGTACTAGTTGACTATCGTTGCTTTTGTTAAAAGAATTATTCCAACTGGTATTGTCGATGTATTTGGTAGGTGCATATTCGTGAAATGAAATATTCATCGGAGCATAGGTTGCATTTAGTTCATCCATTACATTTTGAATCTGTGCACTGGATACCGCAGGAGAACCTCCGCTAGAATTACGCGAGACATGATGTTGTATTGGTAATGACACAGGTGTTGCTAAAGCCTTAGTACCATTATCGGTAATAGATTTAAGGCGTTTAAGCATAAAAGTATCGTAGTTTTTAGGTGGTTCTGCACCACAATCTTTTTCTTGAGCAAATCCGAATCGTACTGTTGTTAGCATGACGAGGGCGAGAAAAACAACTATTTGTTTTCTTGATTTCATAAGTTTGAGTTTGGTTATTTGTTAATGTTTTTTAATAGTTCTTGTTAATAAAGACGTAAAAAAATAAAACGACCCTTATAAAATCGTTATTTATGTTAAAAGAATGATAATAAAAAAATAAGGAAAGTGTCTAAAAAGAGCTATTCTTTTAGAAAAACTCCTCAGACTGCATAATACATTCGCCATTATACTTCATAAAAAAACTGCCTGAATTTGTATTCAGGCAGTTTAAATACGAGTAAGAAAGCTATTTTATTTC
>JAUIBW010000047.1 GCA_030427585.1 Bacteroidia bacterium | reverse complement strand
TAATGAATATTTGGAGCACCACAGACGAGAAGAAAATGATAATTCCAATTTCATATTGGAATAGGCTTGGGGACTTTAGTCCCTAGTAAAATCAAACCCCTGCACTTTAAGTGCAGGGTGATTTAGTGTTTCTATCTTATTACTACTATTTTTTTACATTTGAAAAAGTATATTACTCACATATTATTGTTATGATCCCAGAACATATTCTTAATAGAAAAGGTGCCAGAAGTTTTAAAGATCTTGATGATGAAGTTATATCTTATTTAAATAAAGGATTGATCCCAACAGCAAACCTTATAGAATGGCTTACAGTAGACCAATTGGCACTCTTAAAAAAAATCCTTGGTGATATAAAAAAACCAGATTGGTATGATAGTTTCTATGAAGCGGTATCTGTCCAAAAAAAACCTTCTGCCAATGCTAATACCAAAGTTATAGGAACAACGTTTCTAGAACTAACCAATGATCAACGTATTATTGATTACCTTTCTAATCATATTTCTGATGTTCCCAGATGTTGGGCTAGCTACTGGATAGGTCTTAGGGAAAATAAAATAGATAAAAAACTCGAAGCCATTGCACCTTATGCAGCAGATGTACACTTTGGAGTTAGAGAAGTAGCTATATTTTCTTGTAAAGAAGGTATTATAGAAGATCTTGATATAGCTATCGATATTTTATCAGAATGGACTTCTAGTAATGATGAAAACATTAGACGATATGCAGTAGAAGCTACACGCCCCATAGGAGTGTGGACAAAAAAAATAGATAAACTCAAAGAACACCCAGAAAAGGGAATCTCCCTACTGGATCCTCTTAAATCTGACCCCTCTAAATATGTTAGAGATTCTGTTGGTAATTGGCTCAATGATGCCAGTAAATCCAGACCAGAATGGGTAAAAAATGTATGTACAAGATGGAAAAAAGAATCTACTACCAAAGAAACGCAATATATTTTAAAAAAAGCATTACGAACTATTAATAAGTAAAGTTCTTTGTTACGATAAAATAGTTGATTTATTACTTTTTAAAGGATCTGATTTTAAATATACCAAATAATTAGAAAATGATATAATCTAACCCATTCTATTGCGAATTCTTCATCGAATGTTGATAATGAAATTTTTTGGTTATTTTTTTATTAAATAATCATTAACACTGCTTGTTTTTGAGATTATCTCAATCGGTATCTATTGGGTTTTTCATAGTTTTAAATGATTTTTAAATCAATAAAAACAGATTAAAAAAATAGGTTCGTTTTATTCATGAATATTTTTCATATAAGTTTTGAATGTTATCCCATTGCCAAAGTTGGTGGACTCGCAGATGTTGTAGGTGCTTTGCCAAAATATCAAAACAAAATGGAGCTTATAACTAGCGTAATAACTCCGTTTTATGACAATCAATTTGTTAAAGGTTCCATACGAAAAGCTATATACAAGAGTACAATACAGTTAGGAGAAATTACTTATCCATATCGTATTGAGAAAATACAATCTCCAGATATTGGGTTCGATGCATATTTGGTATATATTAAAGATATATTAGACAGACCTAATGTGTATAATTATAAAGATGACGCAGAACGATGCATTACTTTTCAATTAGCGGTTCTGGATTGGATAACAGCTTTAGAAAAGATGCCTGATATAGTTCACTGCCATGATCATCATACTGCATTAATTCCGTTTTTAATGACTCATGCAACCCCATATCCAAATCTTAAGGAAATACCTACCATTTTAACCATTCATAATGCACAATATCAAGGGCAGTTATCGTATGATAAATTATATTATTTACCTGCTTTCAATAGAGAAAAAATAGGACTTCTAGATTGGGATAACTGCATTAATCCTCTAGCTTCGGGAATAAAATGTGCCTGGAGGGTGACTACAGTTTCCCCAAGCTATATGGAAGAACTACAAGAAAATGCAAATGGTCTGGAAAGGCTTTTAAGACATGAAAGAGAAAAATGTATCGGAATCCTTAATGGGATTGATACTCATACCTGGAATCCAGAGACAGATCCAATGATAATCAGTAACTACCAAAAGACTAATGTAGTTTCTGGAAGAAAGGAAAATAAAAAATGGATTTGTAACCATTTTGGTTTAAATATAGACAAACCTCTTTTTGGTTTTATAGGACGATTAGTGGGAGAAAAAGGAGCAGATCTATTACCGGATATTATTAAAGAATCATTACATACTACCGATATAAACATTATCATTTTGGGCTCTGGAAATTCTGAAACCGAAGAACAATTGAAGGTATTACAAGAAAAACATGCTGGTAGATATAATGTATACATAGGCTATGATGAAAAATTATCCCACATCATTTATGCAGGAGTAGATTTTTTATTAATGCCGTCTCGTGTAGAACCTTGTGGTCTCAACCAGATGTATGCGTTACGATATGGTACCATTCCTATAGTTAGAAGAATAGGAGGGCTTAAGGATACTGTTATAGATATAGGAGAAGCAGGTTTTGGGATATGTCATGATAATGCTTCTGTACAAGATGTTTGCCATGCAATAGAGCGCGCAGTAACCCTATATAACGATCAACAGAAATATAAAGAAATACAAAAACAGATTATGAAAATCGATCACTCCTGGGATCGATCTGCTCATCAATATATCGACATATATGAATCACTAATATCATAAAATGATCAACAAAAAAGTTCTTGCCATTATTTTAGGAGGAGGTCAGGGAACCCGATTATCCCCTCTTACAGATCAACGATCTAAACCTGCAGTATCTATAGCCGGAAAGTACAGACTAGTAGATATTCCGATTTCTAATTGTATACACTGTGATATAAAAAGAATGTTTGTGCTTACCCAGTTTAACTCTGCATCTTTAAATAGACATATTAAGAACACTTATATTTTTAGCAATTTTAGCGATGCTTTTGTTGATATTTTGGCTGCTGAGCAAACTCCAGATAATAAAACATGGTATCAAGGTACTGCAGATGCAGTGCGCCAATCGATGTATCAATTATTAAACCATGAGTTCGAATATGCATTGATATTATCTGGTGATCAGTTATATCAAATGGATTTTAACGAGATGTTAGATGCTCATGCAGATAAAGAAGCCGATATATCAATTGCAACAATACCTGTTAAGCCTAAAGAAGCTACTCAATTTGGCATCCTAAAAACAGATGAAAATAGTTTTATCTCTTCTTTTGTAGAAAAACCAAATCTGGAAGAACTTTCTGGATGGGAATCTGAAGTGAGTGATGAAATGAAAAATGAAAACAGGCACTATCTGGCATCTATGGGGATTTATATATTTAATAAACAACTCCTGATCGATATTTTATCAAATCCTGATACTATTGACTTTGGAAAAGAAATTATTCCTCAGGCAATTTTAAAAAATAAAGTACTGGCATATCAATATGAAGGATATTGGACAGATATCGGAAATGTACCCGCTTTTTTCGAAGCAAATATTAACTTAACCGATGATATTCCTCAGTTCGATTTATTCAATAAAGCACATTCGGTGATAACAAGACCACGTATACTTCCTCCCTCAAAAATCTCGGGTACCCGATTAAACAAGTCTATGATTGCAGAAGGTTGTATTATTAATGCTAAAGAAATAGAACGTTCTGTAATTGGTATTCGTTCCAGAATAGGAAACGATACAATGATCAAAAACACTTATATGATAGGAAGTAACTCTTATCAGAATATAGATGAATTAGAAAATGATCGCGATAATGGAATCCCACCAATTGGTGTAGGAAACCGATGTTTTATTACTAATACCATTATCGATAAAGATGCCAGAATAGGTAACGATGTTGTTATTAACGGAGGTATGCATCTTGAAGATACCGAACAAGATTCATATGTAATAAGAGAAGGTGTTGTTGTTATAAAAAAAGGAACTATAATTCCTGATGGGTTTAAATTATAGTGTATATGGGTAGTGTACTTCCTTTTAGTTTTTTTTCAGAATTTGATATTGAGCTTTTTAAAACAGGTAAACACTATCGTTTATACGAAAAATTTGGTTCTCATATCACTACAGTTGATGGAGTAGAAGGTACTTATTTTTCGGTTTGGGCACCTTCGGCAAAATCTGTTTCTGTAATTGGGGATTTTAATCATTGGGTAGAAGGAAAACATCAATTATATGTACGATGGGATAAGTCCGGAATATGGGAAGGTTTTATTCCAAACATAGGAAAAGGAAGTGTATATAAGTATAAAATTCACTCTAGTCATAATGATAGTAAGACAGAAAAGGCAGATCCTTATGCCAGGCGGTGTGAACATCCTCCAAAAACTGCTTCTGTTGTCTGGGATGATAGTTATAATTGGGAAGATGTAGCATGGATGAAGAAACGCAAAACGCATAATGCTCTTGATGCTCCTTATTCTATTTACGAAGTACATTTAGGTTCCTGGAAAAAAAAGATAGAAGAAAATCGGTCTTTATCCTATATAGAATTGTCTGATGAATTGGTTTCTTACGTTAAAGAGATGCAGTTTACCCATGTAGAATTGATGCCCGTGATGGAGTACCCTTATGATCCTTCATGGGGATACCAGATTACAGGGTATTTTGCGCCTACATCTCGTTTTGGCTATCCAGAAGAATTTAAAGTACTAATAGACAAACTTCATCAAAACGATATTGGGATTATCTTAGATTGGGTACCATCACATTTCCCTGAAGATACGCATGGTCTTGGTTGTTTTGATGGAACATGCCTCTATGAACATCCTGATAATAAAAAAGGATATCATCCTGATTGGAAAAGTCTAATATTTAACTACGGAAGAAATGAAGTAAAGAGCTTTCTGATTAGTAATGCCATTTTTTGGTTGGATCAGTATCATGCCGATGGATTGCGTGTAGATGCTGTGGCTTCGATGTTATTCCTGGATTATTCTCGTAAAGACGGAGAATGGGAACCCAATATATACGGTGGAAGAGAAAATCTCGAAGCTATTGCTTTTATGAAAGAGCTAAATGAAGAAGTATATCGTAGTTTTCCGGATGTACAAACAATAGCAGAGGAATCTACATCCTTTCCTATGGTTTCTAAGCCTACTTATCTGGGAGGATTAGGCTTTGGGATGAAGTGGATGATGGGATGGATGCATGATACACTACAGTATTTTGCAAAAGAACCAATTTACAGAAAACACCATCAGAATGATCTTACCTTTAGTATGACCTATGCCTTTACCGAAAATTTTATGCTTCCATTATCGCATGATGAAGTTGTTCATGGAAAAAGTAGTATCATCGGAAGAATGCCTGGTGATGAATGGCAGCAATTTGCAAATCTTAGGTTATTATATACCTATATGTTCACACATCCGGGAACAAATCTGCTGTTTATGGGAGCAGAACTAGGACAGCGAGAAGAATGGAACTTTCATAATAGTTTAGATTGGTATATACTTCAGTATGTATATCATTCTGGAATTCAGAAAATAATAAAAGATTTAAATGGACTATATAAGAAACACCCTGCATTATACCAACAACAATTTAGTACTTCTGGTTTTGAATGGATAAGCCATGACGATCATGAAAATTCTGTTATTTCGTATATCAGAAAAGGAATAAAAGAAAAAGACGATTTAATCATCGTTTGTAATTTTACCCCGGTGCCTAGAACAAATTATCGTATAGGGTTACCAGATAAAGGGAAATTAATACCATTATTCAATAGTGATGCTACAATATACGGAGGTAGTGGTACTTCTAATCAAAAAAGAATAGCTATAGAAGTAAAAAAATGGCATTATCGAAAATATTCTGCAGAAATTACCATTCCTCCATTAGCAGCAGTGATATTTAAAATCAATAAGTAAGTATATAATAATTTTATAAATAATTAGGAGTTCCTCAAATCTAACTAATCGAAAAAAGAGAACAGTATGATTATCAATACAGAACTAGAACAAAAAGGAAATTTGTTTCCTGGTAAAATTGTTTCCTTTTCACAGCATGTAGACACCCTAAATTTTACTACAGAAAACGGAGTAATTCTACAGGTTACTATTCTAAGAGGAAGTGTAATTCGTTTTCGATATGCAACCGATAATAATTTTGAAAAAGATTTCTCTTATGCCATAAGTGAAACGGGAGCCAGAGGATATAGTATGTTAAAAGTCGATGAGACAGATCTAGAATACACCATTATAACTTCAAAAATTAGTATTTGTATTGCTAAAGCAAATATACATGTAACTATTTATGATAATGAAAGGAACATTATCTGTAAAGATGATTGGGGGTTTCATTGGGAGCAAAGCTATGAGTATGGAGGTAATATTGTGAAAATGAGTAAATCTGCACCTCAAGGTGAGTGCTACTATGGTCTGGGAGATAAACCAATGCATCTTAATTTAAAAGGAAAACGTGTAGAAAACTGGGCAACCGATCAATATGCTTTTGGTAAAGATCAGGACCCATTATATAAGAGTGTTCCTTTTTATATAGGGATGTATGAAGAAAGAGCTTATGGGATATTTTTTGACAATACGTTTAAAACCTTTTTTGATTTTTGTCATGAGCGACGTAATGTAACCAGCTTTTGGGCTCAAGGGGGAGAGATGAATTACTATTTCTTTTATGGCCCAAATATGCAAGATGTGGTTACACGATATACAGATTTAACCGGTAAGCCCGAATTACCACCACTCTGGGCTTTAGGGTATCATCAATGTAAATGGAGTTATTATCCTGAGAAAAAAGTAAAAGAAGTAACACATAAGTTTAGAGAACTTCGAATCCCTTGTGATGCCATATATCTTGATATCGATTATATGGATGGATTCAGATGTTTTACCTGGAATAAAGAATATTTTCCTAACCCCAAACGTATGGTAGCAGAGTTGGCAGAAGAAGGGTTTAAGACGGTCGTTATCATTGATCCCGGAATTAAGATTGACGATGAATACGATGTGTACCAGGAAGCAATGAAAAATGATTATTTCTGTAAAAGAGCCGATGGTCCCTATATGCGTGGAAAAGTATGGCCCGGAGAATGTTTCTTCCCGGATTTTACAAACCCCAAAGTGAGAGAATGGTGGGCCGGGTTATTTAAAGAAATAATTGATGAAATAGGGGTTAAAGGAGTTTGGAATGATATGAATGAACCTGCAGTGATGGAAGTTCCCGGGAAAACATTTCCAGACGATGTACGCCATAGTTATGATGGTAATTATTGTAGCCATAGAAAAGCACATAATATATATGGAACTCAAATGGCCAGAGCTACTTATGAAGGAGTAAAACGATTTGCATATCCTAAACGCCCTTTTATCATTACACGATCTGCATATTCTGGAGCACAACGTTATACTTCTTCATGGACAGGAGATAATGTGGCAACTTGGGAGCATCTGTGGATTGCTAATATTCAGGCACAGCGTATGAGTATGAGTGGCATGTCATTTACCGGTAGTGATATCGGGGGATTCGCAGAACACCCAACTGGTGAGTTATATGCCCGATGGATTCAACTGGGAGTATTTCATCCATTCTGTCGTACACATTCTTCTGGAGATCATGGTAATCAGGAACCATGGACCTTTGGAGAAGAAGTTATAGATGTTACCAGAAAATATGTAGAATTGCGGTACCAACTCTTACCATATTTGTATACTATGTTTTGGGAATATGCAGAAGCAGGAATCCCTATGCTAAAATCTTTGGTGTTATATGACCAGGGCGATTTACAAACTCATTATAGAACCGACGAGTTTATATTTGGAAACCAAATCCTGGTATGCCCGATACAAGAGCCTAATGCTAAAGGTAGAAGAATGTATATTCCAAAAGGATATTGGTATAACTACTGGACTCGAGCATATGTAAAAGGAGGAAAAGAACAATGGGTAGATGCCGAACTGGATATCATTCCATTATTTATTAAAGAAGGAGCAATCATACCTAAATATCCAATACAGCAGTATGTAGGAGAAAAGAAGATAGAAGCATTAAAACTAGAAGCTTATTATAAACTAGGAAATAAAGAAGTATCCAAAGTTTATGAAGATGCCCAGGATGGGTATGATTATGCAAAAGGGCGATATAGTCTTAGAAGCTTTTCTTTTACAGGGAAAGAAAATGAAGTTATTATCCAGCAACATAAAGATGGTAGTTATATTACCGAATATGAAACGATGCAAATAGAATTGATAGGGCTTCCGTTTAAAATAAATGAAATCGAAATTGACAATGTGGTAGTTTCATTTGAAAGCGTATGTTTTGATGTAAAAAATAACATATTAACTGTTCCTAAAAGTTTTACAGAGCTTCATATTATAGCTAAGTAATTACCTTTTATCGAGCAATAAGGCATTATATAGATTTTTTGAAAGAAATATTAGCTATTGTTTTTTGAAGGTAGCCTGTTATTTTCGTAATTTTAACAAAGTGAAAATTCAAGATTAATATTAATATATGAACATGCGAAAATCTATAGTCCTATTAGGAACTGTTTTATTATTTATATCCTGTGCGACAAATCCATTTACGGGTAAACAAACATTGGCATTAGTCCCTAATTCTCAGATATTACCAATGGCTTTTCAGCAGTATAACCAATTCTTAGGAGAGAATAAGGTTATAAAAGGAACATCTGATGCACAAATGATCACTCGAGTTGGCCAAAAAATAGCAAAAGCATCAGAACGTTGGTTAAATGCTAATGGTTATCAAGGATATCTCAAAGATTATAAATGGGAATATAATCTTGTAGAAGATAAAAATGTAAATGCCTGGTGTATGCCAGGAGGTAAAATTGTATTTTACACAGGGATTTTGCCAATTGCAAAAAACGAAACAGGTATAGCTGCTGTAATGGGACATGAGGTTGCTCACGCATTGGCTAATCATGGTCAGCAGCGAATGAGTGCTGGTCAAATTCAACAAGTAGCAGGAGCAGCAACTGCAATTGCGGTAAGTGGGAAAGACCAAAAAACACAGCAGATTGTTGGTACAGCATTTGGTTTAGGAAGTCAATTTGGAGTAATGCTACCTTTTAGCAGAAGTCATGAAACAGAAGCCGACCGTATAGGATTACAATTAATGGCAATTGCTGGTTACAATCCTGATGAAGCTGCAGAATTGTGGAAACGTATGAAAGCAAATAGTGGAGGGCAATCCCCACCAGAGTTTATGAGTACACATCCATCAAGCGATACACGTATTGCTAATCTAACAGCATGGGCCCCTGCAGCAAGGGCTGAAGCCAAAAAATTTGGGGTAACCACTTTTAAATAATTATAAAGTTTATAATCTTAAAAAGATTATACTTACTTTAGAAGCTGTTCTGAGCAAATTCAGAACAGCTTTTTTTGTATAAATTTTATATTAAATCACGACTCAAAGTGATTTTAATCTGACAGATATATTTTAACTTTATAAGTAAATGAGTAAACTACTACCAAAAGGGCATAAAAAATTATTAAATGCCTGGGCTTTCTACGATTGGGCAAATTCGGTATATAACTTAACGATTTCTTCTGCGGTTTTTCCCATTTTTTGGGGAGCACTCACTATAATTAGAAATGATCAGGGAGAAATTATTAATGATACAGTACGCTTCTTAGGATACGATTTTAATAATGATTCTTTAATAAGTTATGTCACCGCTTTAGCATTTCTAACGGTATCTATAATTAGCCCATTGCTTTCGGGAATAGCAGACTATGTGGGGAATAAGAAAAACTTCCTTAAATTCTTTTGTTACCTCGGTGCATTATCGTGTATTGGTCTTTATTGGTTTAATCTCGAACATCTTTGGTTTGGGTTACTGTGCTATTTTTTAGCCTTAATTGGTTTTTGGGCTAGTTTGGTATTTTATAACTCATATTTACCAGATATTGCTTTTCCGGAGCAGCAGGATGCTATAAGTGCCAAGGGATATTCTCTTGGGTATATAGGAAGTGTAATTTTATTGATCATAAATCTTGTTATGATCTTAAAATATGAATGGTTTGGTTTTGAAAGTGAAGGTGTGCCAACCAGATTATCTTTTGCTATGGTAGGAGTTTGGTGGATTGGGTTTAGTCAATACACATATTATTATCTTCCAAAAGGAAATAAAAAAGATGTATTAACCAAAGCTGTTGTTTTTAATGGTTTTAAAGAATTAAAAATGATATGGAAAGCGCTTCAGAACAATATACGACTTCGTAGATATCTAAGTGCGTTCTTTGTGTATAGTATGGCAGTACAAACAATTATGCTTATCGCTACTTATTTCGGAATCGAAGAATTAGACTGGGGAGAACAAAACGCAACTACCGGGTTAATTATAAGCATCCTTCTAATTCAGCTTGTAGCTGTACTGGGAGCATATCTTACTTCTAAAGCGTCTTCAAAATTCGGAAACATACAAACATTGATTGTAATTAACTTTATCTGGATTGGTATTTGTGTCTATGCGTACACAATTACTACACCATATCAATTTTATACCACCGCAGCAATTGTAGGTCTTGTTATGGGAGGTATTCAAGCGTTATCAAGATCTACATATTCAAAATTATTACCAGAAGACGCTATTGATACGGCCTCATACTTTAGTTTTTATGACGTATCAGAAAAAATTGGTATTGTAATCGGAATGTTTTCATACGGGATTATCGCTCAGGTAACTGGGAGTGTACGATATTCGATTCTCTTCTTAATTCTTTTCTTTGTGGTTGGTCTTATTTTATTATTCAGAGTACCAAAAACAAAATGATTATATATAAAAACCTTGTGAGGTTTTTATAATAACAAGAAAAAGGATAAAGACAAATAAAAATCTTTTATCCTTTTTTTATGTATTTCATCTAGTTTTTAAGATTATTTAGTCTGTGATAATTAAATATCATTTTGAAATATAATAATATTGGAAACGTTATCGTTATTAGCTACTTTTATATAATAAAACTCACGACAATGAAAAAACTTATGTTAGTGTTGGTAGTTATACTACTGGCTTCCTGTAATACTACTCAACAAACCGTTATTGCAGCAAAAAAGACCCTGAAAGGCGAGTGGTCTCTTGATAAAATTTCTTATGACCGCCAGGGGATATTTGAAGTAAATCTATATAATGATGCCTCTGCCGAATGTTTTACGGGAAGTATCTGGAAATTTATCCCAAATAATAATACTGGAAAATATGAAGTAAATCAAAGTAGTTGTGTTTCTACAGGAGCAAGAAACTTTAGATTTACAATCCCTAAACCCGAAGGTAATGGAGCATATTATTTTATGTTTAAGCCCATAAACGAAAAGAAAAAAAGCACAAATAATAATGCTGGTTACAGAATGCTTTTGGACCATCTGGATGATACTACTATGACATGGAAAATGACTGTAAGCTTAGAAGGGAAACCTTTTGTAATCACCATGAATTTTAATAAATTACAATAACTCAAATCGATAAATGATGAAGACAAATCTTAAAAAAATAGTGGTTGCTGTAATGGCTTTTACAATTTTAACAAGTTGCGAAGCTGTTAAGAACTCAAATAATACACAAAGAGGTGCAGTAATAGGTACTGCAGCCGGAGCTGTGATTGGAGGAGTTATAGGGAATAATGTAAAAAATAAGAACTCTGCACTTGGAGCCGTAATTGGGGGTGTTGTTGGAGGTGTTGCCGGGGGGGTTATTGGTAAACAAATGGATAAACAAGCTCAGAAAATTGAGTCAGAAATACCAGGAGCCGAAGTAACAAGAGTGGGAGAAGGTATTGATGTAGTATTTGATGAGAATAGTGGAGTATATTTTGCTACGAATAAATCTATACTTAATTCGAAATCTAAGGCTAATCTTAACAAGTTAGCTGGTATTTTTAAAGAATATCCAGATACTAATATCATTGTAGAAGGACATACTGATAGTACTGGTGATGATAGTTATAATATGTCATTATCTCAAAAAAGAGCAAATGCTGTTACAGACTACTTAATATCTCAGGGCATAAGCAAGAGTCGTTTAACGACTTATGCACACGGAGAGACACTTCCAAAATATGATAATGCAACCCCAGAAGGAAGGGCTAAAAATAGAAGAGTTGAGCTTGGTATTGTTGCTAATGATAAGATGAAGCAAGATGCACAAAAGCAAGTAAAGCAATAAACTTTTGTAATATAATATTTAAAATCCCGACTATACTGTCGGGATTTTTTTATGCTTAATTTTTAATGTATCTTCAATACTTGAACAAGTATTCACACATAATAATCATAGGTGGGGGACTCGCCGGACTAACCAATGCTATTCATCTGGTTAAAGCAGGTATTCCTGTTACACTTATTGAAATGAATACGTATCCTAAACACAAAGTATGTGGAGAATACATATCTAATGAGATATTACCATATTTTGAATTTTTGGATATAGATATTAATCCTTTACACCCTAGCAGAATTTCAAAATTTGCTATAAGTACACAAAAAGGAAAATGTATACAAAGTACATTACCTTTAGGTGGTTTTGGTGTTAGTAGATATGCTCTAGATAATTATCTATGGGAAAAAGCTGCAGCAGTAGGAGTGCAGTTAATACAAGACCAGGTAACTGATATACGCTATTATAATAATAGTTTTCAAATTAAAACAGCAGCTAATGGTATACTAACCAGTGATTATGTTGTTGGTGCATATGGGAAACGAACTCAACTTGATAAAGCTTTAAAACGAGACTTTAGCTATAGAAAATCTCCCTGGTTGGCTGTTAAGGCACACTACGAGGCTGACTTTAATTCGGATACAGTTTCATTACATAATTTTGAAGGTGGGTACTGTGGCCTTTCTATGGTAGAAAACAATATCGTAAACGTGTGTTATTTGGCAACTTATGGCAGTTTTAAAAAATATAAAGACTTAGATGTCTTTCAAAAGGAAGTCTTGTGTAAAAACCCACATTTAAATGTATTTTTTAAAGACGCCCAATCATTATTTGATATCCCTATTACGATAAGCCAGATAAATTTTAATAAGAAAAACCCTGTTGAAAATCATGTTTTTATGACCGGAGATGCTGCTGGTTTAATTCACCCTCTTTGTGGTAATGGTATGGCAATGGCAATACAAAGTGCTCAAATACTTAGCGAATTATTAATACAGAATTATAATCAGGGTTTAATAACTCCCAGAAAAGTAATAGAAAAAGAATACACCAAACAATGGAACAAGGCATTTTCTAAAAGATTGTATACCGGTAGGGCATTACAAAAAATCTTATTAAACGATAGATTACAACAGCTTTCTTATACAATAGCCAATACCATACCAGCTATTGTGCCTAAAATTATAAAACAAACTCATGGAGAGCCTTTAATATGTTAGTAAATTTACAATATAGGAGTAATGAGGTAGAACTCATGGATAATCCAGAAGTTGAAGAAAAAGCTTTGAAAATAGCATTATCAGATATTTCTAGGGTAAATAAATGGTTGGGAGGTAATGCAATTACAATTAAAACTGTACAGACATTGGTTAAAAACCATAACTCCCCAAAGCAGATTACTATCCTCGATTTAGGGTGTGGTGATGGTGAGATGTTAAGAGCAATTGCTGATTTATTGAGGAAAGAAAAAAAGAATATAAAACTAATCGGTATTGATTTGAATGACAAATGTTTAGGTTATGCTATTGAATTAAGTACTTCATATCCTGAAATATCATTTTTTAACAAAGATGTTTTAGAAATAGAAGCTTCAGAATTTTCTTGTGACATCATCATTTGTACATTAACTCTGCATCATCTTAAGGACATAGAGATCAAAAAAGTTATAAAAAAAGCCGTAAATCTGGCAAAAACTGCAGTGGTAATCAACGATCTTCATCGTAGTATATTGGCATATTATCTTTTTAAAGTATTCAGTTTCTTTTTTATTAAAGGACATGTAGCAAAAAATGATGGGTTAGTTTCTATAAAAAGAGGGTTTAAAAAACGGGAGTTGTTATATTTTGCCAAAGCACTTCAATTAAAAGAGTATAAAGTAGATTGGAAATGGGCTTTCAGATACCGATGGATTATAAAAACTGCAAGTAAATAAAATTAAAAAGTAAGAAAAATTGAGTGTAAAAATAACGGCTGTAACCAAGCAACTCCCACAGTATATGCGGGAGACAAAAGAGATATTACCCTTTGTTTCTCAGTGGTTATCAGGTCAGAACGAACGTTTCAAACGTAAGGTGATTAAGATTTTTGAAAATGCCGCAGTAGATCGCCGTTATGGCATCATGAGTATTGAAGAAGTATTTTCGGCTACTTCTTTCGAAGAGAAAAACGACATTTACGTACGGGAAGTAAAGAAATTAGGGACCTCTGTTCTAAAAAAAGCATTGGAAAAAGCGGATTGGGATCCTAAATCCCTAGATTATATCATTACTGTAAGTTGTACGGGTATTATGATTCCTTCTATTGATGCATTTATTATTAATGATCTTAATCTAAAACAAGACATTGTAAGATTGCCTGTTACAGAAATGGGGTGTGCAGCGGGTGTCTCGGGAATTATTTATGCAAGAAACTTTCTGAAAGCCAACCCAGGAAAAAGAGCAGCAGTAATCGCTATAGAATCACCTACGGCTACTTTTCAGTTAGATGATTATAGTATGACCAATATGGTAAGTGCTGCCATTTTTGGCGACGGCGCTGCATGTACGTTAGTATCGTCAGAACAAGATGCTATAGGTCCAAAAATTATAGGAGACGAGATGTACCATTTTTACGACGCAACAACAATGATGGGTTTTAAGCTAACAAATGGAGGCTTACAGATGATATTGGACCCTAAAGTACCAGAAACTATTGCAGCCCATTTTCCAGATATAATTCATCCTTTTTTGACAAAATACAATAAAACTATTGAAGAGGTAGATCATCTTGTTTTTCATCCAGGAGGAAAAAAGATAGTACAAACGGTAGAAGAGCTTTTTGGACATTTAGGGAAGAATATAGAGGATACAAAGGCTGTTTTGATGGAATACGGTAATATGAGTAGTGCTACGGTATTATATGTATTAGAGCGATTCATGAAACAAAACCGGATGCCAGGAGAAATAGGACTCATGCTTAGTTTTGGACCTGGGTTTTCTGCACAACGAATATTGTTAGAATGGTAAAAAAAATACTATTTTTTAATTTCCGCGTAGGCGAAATTTTATTTATATGAATAAGTTCAAAACAAATATTAAAAACATAGATGTGTGAATAACGATTTTCTAAATAAAAATGAATGGGCACTCATCCTGGGCGGAAGTAGTGGTTTGGGCTTAGCTTCTGCTAAAAAACTAGCATTGCATGGTATGAATATCATCATTATACATCGCAATCGCAAAAGTGAAATGAACCAGATTGAAGCTGAATTTGTAAAAATAAAAGAAACAGGAATCGGTTTTCTCTCGTTTAACATAGATCTTTTGAAACCTGAAAAACGAACGGAAGCTATAGTAGAAATAACTAAGGTTATAGATGAAGGACGTATAAAGGCAATAGTGCACAGCATTGCAAAAGGTAACCTAAAACCTATGATCGATGCAGCACAAGTATTGAAGAATGATGATTTTCATTTAACCATAGATGCTATGGCGATCAGTCTTTATGACTGGGTTGCTTCGATATTTAAAGCATCATTGTTTGCAGAAGATGCCAGAGTTATTTCTTTTACCAGTGAAGGAAATACCAAAGCCTGGAAGAATTATGCGGCCGTTTCTGCCGCCAAAGCGACTCTTGAAGCTATCACCAGAAGTATAGCACTAGAATTTGCCCCTTACGGCATTAAAGCCAATTGTCTGCAACCTGGTGCAGTAGATACTCAATCATTACGAATGATACCTGGGTATGAACAGATTTTGGAGCATAGTGTAAAGCGTAATCCGTTTAATCGGATTACAACACCAGAAGATGTAGCAAATGTAGTGTACTTGCTGTGTAAAGAAGAAGCCTCCTGGATTAATGGTTGCGTGATACCTGTGAACGGAGGAGAGCATTTGAACTAAAAAAGCAAATAAAATGAAAAATGTGACAATTCTCTGCCTACCTCTGATACTTTACATGATATCTTGCAGAGAGGTTAGCAACAGTACAGGAGAAATGATTACCAGTGTTGATCATAATAAAGCAGAGATTATTAGTGTCGAAGTAACAGGAGAAGAGGGTAAGTATTCTTTTAGTGTTGGTATTAAGAGTCCGGATCAGGGATGTAATCAATATGCCGATTGGTGGGAAATTATTTCTGAAGATGGAGAATTGCTCTACAGAAGGATTTTGGGACATAGTCATGTAGATGAGCAGCCTTTTGTGAGATCAGGAGGTCCTGTTTCTGTTAAAAAAGATCAAATCGTGTATGTACGTGCACATATGAATACAAGCAAATATGGCGATAAAGTGTTTAAAGGCAATGTAAATGAAGGATTTACAAGAAGTACTTTAGAAAGTGAATTTGCTAACCATTTAGAAAAAACACAACCACTTCCTGATGGATGTGTGTTTTAAATTCATTTAATTTTGGGTATAGAAGATATTATACAAAAACTACCATATAGCAAACCTTTTTTGTTTGTGGATGAAATTCTGGAGATTGATAATGATCATATTAAAGGCAGCTATACCTTTCTAAAAGATGAATACTTTTATGAAGGCCATTTTAAAGACAATCCTGTTACTCCAGGGGTAATTCTTACCGAATGTATGGCGCAAATAGGGATGGCATGTTTTGGGATTTATCTTTTGAGAGGAGAATGGAATAAAGTCAATTTCGGAGTAGCAATGACTAGTAGTGATATTAATTTTTACCATCCCGTTTATCCCGAAGAGAAAGTGACCGTGATTGCTACTAAAGAGTATTTTAGATTTAATAAGTTAAAATGTAAAGTTACTATGTATAATACCAAGGATGTGTTGGTGGCTAAAGGCATTGTAGCAGGAGTAGCTTTTAAAAAATAAAACAAAGAAATGAGTAGTATTGGATATCTGTTGGTAAAACTAGTACTTAAACTAAAAGGAGAAAAGAAATCCTGGTCTCAAGACCCTATTGATTACCATAAAAAAAGAAAACAAGACATACATGCACCTAATACTAAGCTTTTGTTAGGTAGTACTTTTGAGACTAAAGAATTGTGTAATAGCAGAGTAACCAGTATTATTCCTAAAAATACCCATACAGATTTTTTATTGTTGTATTGCCATGGGGGAGCCTTTGTTTATGGTCCAACTCGAGAAAACTGGATAGCAATCGCTAAAATCGCAAAACAAGCACGTTCTCATGCCTGGATGGTAGATTACCCAAAAGCGCCGGAAAATACTATTAAAATGATAACAGAAAGCATATATCAAGTATATCTTGAAGCGGTAAAAACATATAATCCATCTAAAATCATTTTAATAGGTGATTCTGTGGGCGGAAATTTGATTATGACACTTACACAACGGTTGCTAAAAGAAGGACATAAATTGCCAAATAGATTAATAGCGATTACACCAATGGTGGATGCCAGTCTAACAAATCCAAAAATTGAAAAAATCGATTTAATAGACCCTATTCTTAGCATAAAAGGGGTGAAATCTGCAAAAAAAATGTGTGCAGGTCAATTAACGTTAAAAGATGAGATGATTTCGCCTGTATATGGAAATTTTAATAATTTTCCGCCGATGCACTTATTTACAGCTACAAATGATATATGTACCCCTGATCAAGAATTGTTAATAGATAAAGTAAAGGAGTGTGATGGGGTAATAGAGGTTATCACAGGAAAAGGAATGCCCCATATATGGCCAATACTACCTATACTATCTGAAGCTAAAACCGCTATAAAGAAAATCGTATCGATTATTAATTTAGCCATAGATGATGAATAAAAGACGTGTCGTTATAACGGGTATAGGTGTAGTTGCTCCAAATGGAACGAACGTTTCAAAATTTAAAAAACATGTATATAACGGAGTAAGTGGTATACAGTATATTGAAAACCTAAAAACACTAAATTTCTCATGTCAAATAGCTGGTTTACCGATTTATAACACAGGATGCTTAAATAATTACTTTAATTTAATTCAATTACGTAGTTTAAATGCTTCTGGGATGGAATATGGGGTTATTGCCGGTATTGATGCCTGGAAAAATGCCGGATTATCGGTTAATGATTCTGATACACCACTTTGGGATACCGGGGTGATTTTTGGAACCGGAATATTGGGTGTCGATAAATTTAGAGAAGCGATCTACAAAGTAGACGAAGGCAAAGTAAAACGCTTGGGTAGTACCACTGTTACGCAAACTATGGCTAGTGGTATTAGTGCTTTTTTAGGTGGTATGTTAGGATGTGGAAATGTAGTAACCACTAATTCTTCGGCTTGTAGTACAGGAACCGAAGCTATTTTGATGGCTTATGACCGTATAAGTAATGGTAAAGCAGAAATTATTCTGGCAGGCAGTACAAGTGATAGTGGTCCTTATGTATGGGGAGGCTTTGATGCTATGCGTATTCTCCCATATAAGTATAATGATAATCCAACCGAGGCATCGCGCCCTATGAGCGCCACAGCAAGTGGTTTTGTACCAGGGAGTGGAGCAGGAGCTTTGGTTATCGAAAGCCTGGATAGTGCCCAAAAGCGAGGAGCTACAATCTATGCAGAAATTTTGGGCGGACATGTAAATAGCGGTGGGCAACGTAAAGGTGGAAGTATGACAGCTCCCAATAGCGATGCAGTGCAGTATTGTATTCGTAAAGCAGTAACCGATGCAGGAATAGATCCTGGAGAAATTGACGCAATCAATGGTCATCTAACCGCTACAACGATGGATAGTGTCGAAATACAAAATTGGTGCATGGCCTTAGGCCGAAAAGGACAGGATTTCCCGTATATCAATTCACTTAAGAGTTTGGTAGGGCATTGCCTAGCAGCTTCTGGTAGTATAGAAAGCGTAGCAACTGTATTGCAATTGAAAGAGAATTTCATCTTTGGAAATATAAATTGTGAAGATCTACATCCCGAAATAGAAAAATGGGTATCTAGAGATCGAATTCCTACCAAAACATTGGATTATGCTCCTAATATTATCGCAAAAGCTAGTTTTGGATTTGGAGATGTAAATGCTTGCGTTATCTTTAAAAAGTATACGTGAAATGGTATTAAAAATACCCATTGTGCATTTAGTAAGATTATTACGAAAAAAGTGTCAATTCGATTTCTATGACGTAACCAAACGATTTTGATAAAAAGTTTGATTTTTGATTAATGCAAAAATGATGTGTATTATTTTGTTTCTTACAGCAT
>JAUIBW010000014.1 GCA_030427585.1 Bacteroidia bacterium | reverse complement strand
TGCTTTGCTTCGAGCTACTTTATAATTTTTGTTTGCATTTTTCAAGCTTTGGTCCAAGGCTTGGGCCAATGTAGTGTTATCGGCTTGAGTATCTGTACCCAAATACCAATGGTGATAGAATTCATTATTGATTCGAGTAGCAGCCAAGGTAAATTCTGGAATTTCTGTATTGAATTTTTCTTCAACTTCTCTTAATGCGGCATTCATTTTATTAACAGAAAGTTGTGATCCAACCACATTGAGAAAAAATTTTGTTCGCCCGGTAATTCTAATTTCTGCTCGTTGTACGTCGGTAAATTCAATCGTATCCCCAATAATGTATCTCCAGGCACCAGACACAGTACTAATTAGTAGTACATAATCCTGGTTGGTTTCTACATCTGATAATGTTATGGAAGGAGCGTCTTGCTTAAGAGAACCATCTTGATTAATATACTCTGGCCGAAAAGGAACAAACTCGAAATATATACCATTATTGGTAATCAATTTCATTGCATCTGTTTCAGGACGTTCTTGATAAGCTATAAAACCTTCTGATGCCAAATATGTATCAATTACTGTAATTGGATATGCGAGTAATTTATTGAAACTTTTTTCATAGGGTGCAAAAGCAACACCGCCCGAGGTATATACCTGAAGGTTAGGCCATATTTCATGGATATTTTCTACATTATGATATTCAATAACTTTTTGTAACATTAATTCTATCCAGGATGGAATTCCGCTCAATGCTCCGATATCCCAATCCTTGGCTCTTTCTGCAATACGTTGTACTCGTTTATCCCAATCATCAATTTGTGCAATTTCTTTTCCCGGTTTGTAATACCCTTCAAACCAAAATGGAATATTACTGGCACTAATACCACTAATTTCACCTTCGAGATGACCGTCTTTCTCTTGCAGATCTGTAGAACTGCCCAGCATCATAATTTCTTTCTCAAAAAAGGAAGCAGATAGATCAAAGTTTGATAAAGCTTCTACTTGTTTAATTCCTGCTTTTCGAATGGCTTCAATCATATCATTGGTTACAGGAATGCGCTTACTTTTTTTACCTGTAGTCCCTGAACTAAGTGCAAAATAATCAGGGGAGCCTGGCCAGGTAATATCTTGTTCCCCTTCAATTACTTTATACCACCATTGATCATGTAGTTGATGGTAGTCGAAATAAGGTACTTCTTTGGCAAAATCCTCGTGCATCTCGTCTGACTGAAGGATCAGGTCAAAATTGTAAGCTTTTCCGAATTCGGTACTTAAAGCTGTTTTTAATAAGTTTTCTAATACTTTCTGTTGAGCTTCAATATGATTAGGCTCTGAAGTTAGCACACTTTTTAAATCTATTGCACTTTTTATGATTGATCCTATAATTTCCATTTTTCTTTTATTTTGAGATGATTGGCTCTACTACTTTTTCTGCAAGATCTATTTCTGCAAAAGCCAAAATAAATGCAACTACAGAAAGAATAATTCCTATGGTAAATACTATGTATGTAACCTTAAGCAACGCATATTTTTTCTTTAGCACCAAACCTAATAAATAAAGATCCTTAGTAAGCATTTTATAGACATATGATTTGTCATTGATAACTTCATCAATCGCTTCTTGATATCGATCATAAGACATTTTGAAAAAATTTCCGAAGAATAGTAAATTCACTTTACGATTTGTTACCTGTTCTCTGGTAAACTCACCTCCAGTCACTTTTGGTTGGGTAGACATTATAGAAAGAATAATTGCAACTACGCTAAATAGTACTAATATTAAACTAGGAATCATTAAATGCCTATTAGATGGTGCATCTAATTTTGGAATTAAATTGGCAAGCGCCAATGAAATGATTATTGCATTTACAGAAAGTAGAATGTTTGCTTTGGTATCTGCAATATCACTTAATTTGATATGGTTTCTTAATGTAACTCGAAACAGTGTTTGTATACCTCTCTCTGGGCTTTCGTGTTTGTATTTGGCTTTTAGCTTTGCTTTAAAATCTTCTTTCTGTCGCTTTTTCTTATTTTTCTTTCGCTTTTTGAGAATACTTAACAAATTTTTATTTTTCTCGGGTTCCCAATTTTCTATTGCGTATCTGGTATAATATCTATGCTCCTGGGTAAAAAGTTTAATATTTTCCTCTCGCCATTCTTTTGCAGAAGAATTAATATTCTTCTGTAGTATCAGTTCCTGGCGTAAAAGTTCGCTTACTTCTCTAAAGTATGTTTTGGCTAAATGGGATGTGTCTGCATCTTTTATAATCTCTTCTAAGAAAGAATTGGGTTCTTGATCTAATTTGGTGGCAACAATACAATTTTTAATTAATGATATTTTCTTATTTTCATAATCATTTTCTAGTAAGAACTTTTCTGCAATTGCTGCACTTCTTTGTTCGTGTTCGTTTGTCCCTTTAACGTAGCCTATATCATGAAACCAAGCTGACAATAACACTATTTCTGACTCTTCTTTGTTTACCTGAGCATTATCCAGAATCTCTTTTGCACTTTCAACTACACGCTGGGTATGCAAAAAATTATGATAGAGATATGTTTTTGGGAGCTCTTCCTTAAAAAGTTTAAATATGTATTTTTCGGTTTTTTCCAGTATTGATTCCATTTCGATACATTTAAATTAGTTGCAGTTATTATTTAATGAAATAAATTAAGGCTAATTGTTTTGCAATTCTTTAACTAATAATAGGATTTCATCGGGTGATAGATATAATCTTTTAATACGATCTTTATAAATTTGCGGTAAGCTTCCATTGTCTAGAATAAATCGCTTTGTTGCCAGGATGTACTTTTCCATATGATGTGTAACAGCATATGTATCTGCTATTCTTTCTGCTTCTCTGATATAGTTTTGAGAAAAAGAATATCGAATTCCAAACCAAATAAGGTTAAAATTACTGCGATTACGATAATCCATTATATGCCCCAATTCATGTCCAAGCCAACCAATTAAAACGTTCTTCGGAATATCAGATATTGGTAATCGCATTCCATCAATATCAAAAGTTTGACTAATTAAAATCACATATTCTCTTTTACCTTTAGGTTTAAAAAATGAAGAGAATTTGGGTTGTGCTTTCATAAATGATTTGCTTAAAGAGGGTTTCAATTTAAACTCGATTGAAGTATCAATCAACTCAGGATAATGAGAAAGTGCAGTTCTGGCTTCATTAATAATGATTTCGGGAATAATTTTATTTTTAATATGTATATTTTCTGAAATAGACATCATATATTCTGAGGCCAAAATACAAAGGCCAATAATTAATAGTTTTTGATAAAAAATAATGTGTTGCATTTTACTTCTAGCAATATATGCTATCATGACCTTTGAGTTTAATGCATATGATAGAAAGGGTAACTCTTTTAATTAATAAAGGTAAGTTTATACTTAAAAACGTTTTTTTAAGATGCGTTAAAATTTATTAAAATAATCATCTAAATATTGAAGTCGATCGGCCAACCATTTTTTTATATACCTTAAATGATTTTGTAAACTAATCTTAGATGGCCATACAATCTGCTCTCTTTCGTAAATTTTTTGTTTGTAAAAATAGTCGTAATGATCCTGAATATTTTTAAACAAGGATTTATCACTAAATTGTTGTTTACGTAATAAAAACCAACGTTCTTTTAATTTTTTTCGATAATTATTTGGATTTGTTTTCAGCAAACGGTCAAATAATCCATTACTCAAAATATCATCAGTAGTGGGGATTCTTTTCCCATCCTGAATAGTTCCTAATACACCGTCTAAATCCCAAGGAATATTAAAATAAGGTGTCTTTTTGTCATACCGAGCAACATAGAAATTCTTCCCTAAATTGTCGGTAGCGCGAACGAGGTTGATAAACAAAAAATAATCGATAGCATTATCCAGATCAAATTTTTCAACTATTTTCTTTTTAAAGATAGGGTCTTTTGATTTGACAACGAATTTTGTAAATCGATATATATATTTCCATTGTGCTTTATAATTCTCAAAAGGGTATTCAATTTCATAACCCGCCCAATGTGGAAAAATATTCTTGTATTTGGGTGCCATTTTGTATTTGGGAGCTCCTTTATAACTGGATGCCTTGAATAACTCTCCTCTTACTTTACTTTTTTTATATTTTTTTAGTTGAAGTAATTTTCGATCTACTTGTTCCATTAAGGCATGAACTCCAATATATTCATTATTTAAAAATACTTCAACAAACATTAGATCAATACCACTTTTTGCCTCCTTTTCCTGATTAAGATAATGAGGTTGGTGAATAGATAACCATAGTTTATTGGCTACGTAAGATCGTATGCGTAATGGCTCATTATATAAACCATCAAGTATCCAATCATCATCTTTTCTAAGATTGCCAAATTGCATATCGGTGGATGTTTCTTTTTCTGGGTCTTCCCAAAACTCCAAATCATACGATTTCTTTGGAAATTTAAGTGAAATATTACCACGAAGTTCGATTCCCGAAACCCCAATTTTAATACTGTCTTGATTTGCATATGTAAATTGAGAAGGGATCTTTGGATCATCTTTAATCGTGTCTGTTGCTGTAATTATAATAACGGGTAATTCAGTAATATATAATTTGAATATCATTTCATTATAAATCACATCATAACTTGTAGTATAAGACAAATTTTCAATATATACCGACCATACAAAGTTCTCCTCAAAATTTACTTTTAGAAAATCATTATTTGATTTTTGAAATGTATCAATATTAAAATTCCAAACTATGATCTTATTTTCTTGATCAATCGCATAACTTTCATCTCGAGGGGTAATGATGATATGCTTTTGTACATAAGGGTATATAGAAACAGGTAAAATAATCAAAAGTAGGACTAGTACATGCGTATTGATTTTCATTTTTGTTGCGTCTGTATATTCAAAATATAAATGTTATAATAAATGATATCTAAATGTAACGCAATCCCAAAAACTTTTACCTGTATCCATAAAATCTTATGTAAAGTACATACTTTTTGAGTATTTTGAAGTACAAATTTGAATTAAAAATATATGTTCTATCGATTGTTTATCATATTTGCGCTATCTATTTTATCTGTAAATTCGCAAGAGATAAATACAAACCATACCCCAAAACTAGTAGTTGGTATTGTAGTGGATCAAATGCGATATGATTATTTAACAAGATTTTATAATCAATTTGGAGAAGGTGGTTTTAAGAAAATCATTACTAAAGGTTTTAATTGTAAAAATCATCATATCAATTATATACCTACTACGACTGCTCCCGGGCATGCCTCTATTTATACGGGAACTACACCAAAGAACCATGGAATTGTAGGCAATAGTTGGTACGATAAAACTGAAGCCAAAAAGGTCTATTGTGTTAATGACCTTAGTGTTTCTCCTGTAGGAACAAGTAGTTATGAAGGTAAAAAATCTCCTTCAAAAATGCAGGTTACTACTGTAGCAGACCAAAACCGTTTATATACTCAAATGCGAGGTAAAACAATTAGTATAGCTCTTAAAGATAGAGCCGCCGTACTTTCTGGAGGACATACGGCTAATGCATCCTATTGGTTGAGAGGAAAAAATCAAGGAAGTTGGATTTCCTCTACTTATTATATGAAAAAATTACCTAAATGGGTTATCAACTTTAATGAATCAAACAAAGTTGATAGTTATCTAAAAAATTGGAATACACTATATGATATAAATACGTATACAGAAAGTGGAAAAGATAATACAAAATACGAAAGAGGGTTTAAAGGAAAAGAAAAACCTGTTTTTCCTTACGATTTAAAACAACTAAAAGAGTTAAATGGTGAATATGATATTATTAAATACACTCCTTATGGGAACAGTCTCACCGTTGATTTTGCGATTACTGCAATCAAAGGAGAGCATTTAGGAAAAGATAATTCTACAGATTTTCTCAATATTAGTTTTTCTAGTACAGATTATATTGGTCATAATTTCGGTGTAAATTCAAAAGAAATTCAAGATACTTATCTCAGATTGGATAAAGATATCGAGCGTCTTATAAACAATTTAGATATCCTAGTAGGAAATAACTCATATTTGCTATTCTTAACTTCGGATCATGGTGCTACTCAAGTACCGAAATTCTTAAAATCAATTAAAATTCCTGGTGGTTATTTTAAAGAGGCTTCAGAGTATATAGCAATAAAGAATCATATCTATAATCATTTCAAAATAGACAGCCTTATAGAGCATATATCTAACAATCAGATCTTTTTAAATAATACTATAATCAAAAAACAAGAATTAGATAGATATCAGATCCAAAATGAAGTCGCTAAATATCTATTACATATTAAAGAGATAAATAGCGTATATACTAGAACTCAATTATTAAATGGAAATTACACTTCGGGCATTGCTTCTTTACTGCAAAAGGGATTTCATCATAAAAGAAGTGGAGATATTTTCTACTCGTTAACGCCTTATACTATAGCCTATTCAGAGACAGGGTCTACGCATGGAAGTGGATATACTTATGACACTCATATCCCTTTATTGTTTTATGGTGCAGGGATCTCAAAAGGATCTACCCGTCGAAAAACTACAATTATAGATATCGCACCTACGGTTTCGGCTTTGATACAAATTTCACTACCTAATGCAGCAACAGGAACTATTATAAATGAAGTCATTCACTAACTACTACACTATTCGCTATGATATTTAAAGTATTACCCGATGTTTAAGATGAAATCGAAAGACATTTGATTAGGAGTCTTCATAACCACAGTTTTGTTTATTGTGCGTAAAACTGCTTAGGTATTTATTCTGGTACTGCAAATCCTAGATCTACTTTTAGAGCTGTAGAATCTGTAATTTTGATTTTATTATGGTTTCTTATTCAAGCTTTATTTTGTTTTTTGGTGCAGGATTTACAAAAGTTATGGAGGTGAAATAGAACCAGCTTCTTATGCTGAAAAAGTGCCTTAACTTTAAATACCTAGAAAATGGATTATTAAAATTCTAATCACAAATCGACAAGAGAAAATAGTACCAATAATTATGGGCTACTTTTCTCTGTATTTTGGGCAATATATAATATACATTTATACCCATTCTTTTTTAACTATACACGTTTCTAAAAATTGATGATACGCTTCGGTTTTTTTAAATTTCCTTAGGTCTTCTTGAGTTACTTTATATGCTCCTTTACTCTCTTGCTCTGGGGTAATAAATGTGCGGGTCTCAAATTCTAATATTGCTTTAGATTTATAGCACGCCAATTTTTTTAATTGAGCTGCAATCTTGTCTTTTTGCATATCACGACCAGAACACAGTGTTATAAATGAATAGTTTTTAAGATACTCTTCATTTTTTTTGATAAAGGTTTTCATTGGATGAGCTATGATATAGTTCCAGATGGGGGCTATCAAAACGATATGTTGGTAGTCATTCCATAAAATATTCATTTCATTGATCTTAGGAAAACGGTTAAACAACATATCTAACATAATCCTGAACATCCCTCGTTTTTGGGGTTCGGTGATTTGCAACAGATCTGCTTTCAGGTCTTTGGCTAGATCCTTGGCCAATAGTTTATTGTTTCCAGAAAAAGAAAAGTAAACGATTAGAGTTTTCATTACAGCACTATTTTGTCTAAGAATTATTTAAAAAACAACTTAAATTTTGGCAACTATAAAAACAGAAATGTAGCATCTATCCAGTTGTAAATCAAATAGTAAAACCCATAACTATTTTAGGTTAGTTTCTAATTCTTTCGGCTACTTCTTTTCCAAAATTATTTGCCATTTCTACAGCAATTTTACTATTTGATCTTTTTGTCTTTGATTCGGTATTGGGTTTCATTAACCAAAATACTCTTGAATCAATAAGTACAGCTTCTTTTTGCTTGATCAACTCTTCAAGCAAACGTTGAGATCTTTTTGTAGAGCCACTACCTAAAGTGATCGCAACCACATTCTTTCTCTGTAAATAATCTATATTTTTTATATGATCACGAATTGCTTTATCGGGAGCCCAATTATAAGTATTCGCACAGAATACATATAAATCAAAAAACTCTTTTTCAAAATTTTCGGCAGCAGCTACCGTAACCACTTTTGATCCCCAACCCTTCTCTGATAGGCCTTCTGCAAATGACTTACTTACCTTTTCATCGAGATTATAAATCGGATCGGGATCGTAAACTATCAGTGCCTTCTTATCGCTATTAGCCGACCCAACGACAGCAATCTTTTCAGGTCCTTTTTTATCCACAATGACAGTAAGTACTATCCAAACAATCAATGTTAATCCCAATATTACCAGAATATTAACCATCATCCTTTTTCTTCTTTTCATTATCAATACTTACGTTTTTTTATTAAAACTGTTTTAAATTAATGGTAGTAGTTATACACTATTCTACTTTATTACTATTTTCTATTCTTTTTCCGTAAAGCAATCGCAAGCTCTAGCCCTTTCATTTTAAAAGATTAATATGGAACCAGTTCATATCCTGCGTTAAGTAAGAGAACTCCTATTAAAAACAGTAGTACATATAGCACTTGTACTAATTTTATATTGATAAATTCTAACCATTTGGCGGTTCCTTTCGGAAAGACAAATAGTAACAACCCCATACCTAATGAAATCCAACCTATAGCAGTAATGACAAATTTCCAGTTTGGTTCCCATACATTATGAAAAAGGACATTGAGTAACCCTACAATAATTGCTACAAACGAAGTTATAATCACAAATTTTTGATCCTTCAGATCCTCAAAAATCTGTTTAATCCTATTGGGGTTGAAACTTAATATAAAGAAAAATATAATCAAATACCAACCCCAAAATTTTGCTAAAAATATAGATATGTCCATAATAAACTTTTATATGATCTATCTCAAATATAAAAACTACACTCCTTTTTTAATATGACTAATGTCATTAGAACACTCTGTAAAACTCATTCATAAATCTAATGTTACAATAGTTGCTTAAAGATTTCAAAATCTGACAATTATCATTGTTAGATAATCTACATGCGATTATTTTTATTTTTCTGAAAAACCATCATAATGAAATCAGAAATTGTAAAAAAAGAAATTAACTATTTTCGGCAGCTAACATCTGTAGAAATCAATAATCAAATTTGGTTCATTGTTGATGAAGTAGTGAAAGTGCTGGAGTTAGGAAATCCAGATGAAGTTTGGAGTACACTGGATATAGAAGAACGTTTTGCTACCGAAATATTTTATAATGGAACTCAAAAAAATGCGAATCTGATTTCTGAAAGTGGTTTATATTCTTTAATTTTTAAAAGTACCACAAACAGTGCTAAAAAATTTAGAAAATGGGTCACCAATCAGGTTTTACCGCTAATACGTGTTAGAGGGTATTATACCACAAAGCGATTAGAAATACCTAATTTTGTAATCCGGTTTAATGACAATTGGGATCGCATATCTTCTGGCTATTTTTCGATATTAAGCGAACTTTTTATTAGGTTATATGGACGGTTTGAACAAGAAGGTTATATTTTACCCAACAAAGCTTTAGACGGTAAAACAATAAGGCCCGATATTAGTGTTTCTATTCATTTTGAAAAACACCTTGAAGAAAATTACCCACAATATAACCGTGAATTTAAAACATATCTTCATCGATTACCAAATGGTAAAGAAATAGAAGTGAAACAATACAGGAATCATTTGTTACCCATATTTATAGATTTTGTCGACAAATATTGGCTCCCCAAACATGCATATACTTATTTTAAAAGTCGTGATAAAGAAGCATTAAAATACCTTCCGAAACTAATTAGATCAGAAATTTGATATCAGGCTCTTTATTTCAATTCGAAAAATAAGCAACAGTACAAATTCTCTAAATTGTTTCTAAGATATTTTATTAAGACTTTTCCTACATTCTAGCTAATTATGGGACGGCTATCTTTTGAAGATTTACACGTATACCTCTCTTAATAGAAGAAGTTTTACACAGTCACGTTTTCATTTTATAAAGATGTAAATCTTTACCCCAATAATGTTCTTCGACATGGTACGTTTTTAGTCCAAATTTGGCATAAAATTGATATGCAAGCTGCGAGGTCCAAACTTCAATATCATGTATATTTGCATCTTTGTCTATCTCTTCTAAACAGTGCGAGATAATTTTTCTCCCTATCCCTTTATCTTTGAAATCTGGGTGAATAAAATCCCAGGAAAGCCTTGCTGTAGTATCATTACTTTTATGATAGCCTCCACAACCAATCACCCTATTTTTATTCTTTGCAAGAAAATATGTAGTACTATGCAATTTTAAATACTCTGTAAAGTCATTCCACTCTTCTTCTACAAAATACTTAGGAACATTTAGAAAAAATATATTCTTGATTTCGGGTAACCGTTTTTCTGTATATCTAATAATTTGCTCTTCAAACATTTTAGAAAGGATTAAAAATTCTAATTTTTTGTGGCTCCCATTGCTCTACTAATGGAGTGTTCGTTTTATCATAAAAAGGCCATTGACTGTTTGAAATATAAAGATATCCCTTTTCTTTATAAAATTTACCGTTAGTAGGCTCTCCTTTAAAAGGTAATGCATTATCCAAAATTTCGACTTTAGTTACTTTATTAGCATCTGTAGTAAGTTGTATCACTTTTTTAGGGTTAGAATTATTTTGAATGGCTATTAATGTATTATCATCAATATAATTTAAACCATCTATACCTTTTAGTAAATACGATTTGGATTCATACCACATTCTATCTGAAAAATCAGTTAAATTCAATTTCAAAATCCCTTTTATATAATCGGCTATCAATATATGCTGGTGTGTATGATCAAGAGTTATACCCTGTAGATTAAATGCTTCTTTTATTTCAAAAGAATTTTCGATAATTTCTTTATTAGTATCTATTACAAAAATTTTTGGCGATATAGAATTAGTTGCATATATTTTATTGTTTTTGGCCAAAACCATACTCCCAATAACAGCTTCTTCTGGTATTTCTATTTTAGTAAGTATGCTTCCATTTTGGGTATTTACCTTATACACAAATGATTTGTTATTTTGCTCTTTATCGTATTTGCTATAGTTAGGAAACATAGATGATGATACCCAAATAGAGTTCTTATCTACTCCTTTTATAATTGCAAAAGCAGAGCCTGCCACAGATAAAAGTTCTTCAGACTTTTTGGTTTTTAGATTATATTTAATAACAAATCCATTTCTTACATCTGTTACATACGCTATATCTCCTATCATCTCAATATCTTCGACATGATATTTGTTGGATATTTCAAAAAGAATAGCACTTGATTCTTTTTGAGTTGAAAAAAAGGAAGCTTTTTTCTTTAAATCGTTTGCAAATCTCTTCTCTACTAAAAGAGATTTAAAACTTTCATCCTCCAATTTTAGTTCTGCATTCCAACTTAATAAAGTACTCAAAAGCTCAAAAGCTTGTTCATTTTTATGATTAAGAGCATAAGAAGCTGCCAAATTAAACAATATGGTAGGCTGTGAAGGATGTAACTTTAAGGCTTCTAAATTAAGTTTTTCGAAGTCTTCAAAATTTTTATTCTTATACGCTTCGATACTCTTTTTGTAGAGCTCATTTAAGCTTTGCGTATAGCCGGTTAAAGTTACCGAAAGAAGAATTATGAGTATTTTAAATTTCGTGATCACCATATTTTTATTATAAAAAACATCTTAAGTGTATTTAAGAAGTTATTTTTTGATAGTCTATACACCAAATATGATAAATTACTATGTAAAAAATTGAATAAAAATATCATGAAATAGGCCGTAAATATCATTTTTTCGACAATTTGGTAAAGGTTTCGTTTACTTACGGTCAGTTCTATACTTCGATGTGTTAAAAAATGATTTGATACTATGAATTAAAAGTTTAAATTATATACGGCTTAATAAAACCACATACTTACCTAGATTTATTATTATGAAAATACTTATTGTTGATGATGAAGCTTTGGCCAGAAAGAGGATTTTAAAATTAATTATTGAAGCTAAAGTAACCGATGCTGTTTTTGAAGCATCATCTGGTAAGGAAGCGATACACTATATTCGTGAGTTAAAGCCTGATCTTGTTTTCTTAGATATACAAATGACAGATATGACTGGTTTTGATGTGCTAAAAAAAGTGCATCCAGAATGTACTCCTACTATTATTTTTGTAACTGCTTTTGATAATTTTGCTGTAAAAGCATTCGAAGTGCAAGCACTTGATTTTTTATTAAAACCTTTTAAAAAAGATCGATTTTTTGAAGCTTTACATAGAGGCATTAATCGTATCAAAATAAATGAAAAAGAAATCTTTTCTTCAAAAATGAGTAGCTTGATTCAATTTCTAAAAAACGAAGAAACAAATATATTAGAGAATCATACTACGTACTTAGAGCGGATTGTTCTAAAACTGGGTAAAAAGTATTATTTTGTAGAAACCAGCAATGTAAAATACATTATTTCGTCTGCCTACTATGCCGAAATTTTCACATATTCGGGTCAAAAGCATGTATATCGTATTTCTATGAGTGATTTTATTAAAAAATTAGATCCAAAAGAATTTATTCGTATAAACAGGTCGACTATCATTCGATTAAAAGAAATTAAAGAGATTATAGGAGAGGGCATGGGGGATTATAGTATTATCATGAATGATGAACAATCATTCTCTTTAACAAAAACATATAAAGCATCTTTTCTAAAGAAAATTGATATTAAGAATTCTTAAAATGTTAGATAAAAACCTTTTTAGATTTATAGTGCTCTTTTATATTTTGGCATGTCTTTTTGGTCTTGTTAATGCTCTTTTTCAAAAAATAAGCGGAGTTTCATTTAAGTCGTTTACCTGGATTGGACTTATCATGAATTATTTATTTAATTATGGTACCAAGTTCATATTTATTATACTATCAATCATATTTACGAGAGTTTATATTATGCATAAATTCTCTCTGCCTATTAGTATCATTATTCATACTCTAATTTCAGTTTTATTATCACTCTATAGTTCTGTTCTGCTACTAGGATATGAGAAATATGTTCTTGGGTATACCGATGTTATTGACATTAAACTAATTTTATTAAGGTTTGTTTATAGTTCAAATTTTAACTTTTTTGTCTATTTCACGCTAATCACCATTCTATACGCTTATTATTATTTTAAAAAACAGAAAGATCAGGAAATAAAAGAGTCCAATTTAAAAACACAATTGCTGGATTCAAAAATTAAAGTTTTACAATCACAGCTACAACCACATTTTCTATTTAATGCTTTAAACGACATCTCTTCCTTAATGGATATTGATATTGAAAAATCGCAAGATGCCTTAGCCGATTTAAGTGAAATGCTAAGAAAAACATTAAGTATCAAAGATGTAAAATATATTACTTTAGAAGAAGAGTTATCAATTTTGAACAAATATTTAGATATTGAAAAGCTACGATTTGGAGAAAAATTAAATTTTAAAATTGATATTGCCGATACTATACTATTAGAAAAAGTACCTCCACTTATCTTACAACCTATTGTAGAAAATTCTATAAAACATGGTTTTTCGTATACTCATGATACGATTGTAATTAGTATAAAAATTTTTGCTCTCCATAATAATATTGTTTTCCAAATAACTAATAATGGAGCACAATTACAACAAGAAAAAATTGTTTTCGGCAATGGTATCAGTAATGTTTTAGAGCGAATAGATACCTTATATCAAGGTAATTACTCATTTGATATTAGAAATAATAAAGATTCTGGAGTGATCAATAATATAAAAATACCGAGAATCTTTGAACAGGATAAACACTCTTAACGTTTTATAATATAAATAACTACTTCAAAAACAGCGATTCTACAATTACTTTAGCTGCCGCCCTACTACCTGATAAAGAAGGGTGAAATTGATCTGGGCTGTAATATGAAAAATCGTTGGTCTTATCAAAATGCTGTTTCCAGACTTTTCCTACAGGGCATAATATTGCCTTATTTTTGGTTGCTGCGTCTGTATAGTTTTTGATAACACCATCAAAAGTATGGTAGTATATTCTTGATGGCCATACCATAAAATAAGCCAGTTTGGTACCATTTGCATCACATAAGTTACTATATTCTTTTCCAGAATTAAGAAGCATTGCTCTCCCATCGGCCTGGGACGAAGGCCCTTGTTGTATAATTACAAAATCATATTTCTTTGTTTTAATTAGGCGCTGAACCTCCTTATCTCTCCAATGATCTACAATAGCATAATTAGGCTTAGTCAACATGGTAGTCGTAATCACAATTCCCTTTCTTTTTGCCTCTTGTGTTACTAATCTGAGCAAATTATTGCTATAGGTTAAGCTATTGCCCACAAATAAGAGGTTATATTCTTTGTTCGATATATTATGACTATCATCTTGTTGATCAGAACTTTTGATACCTGATTCTTGAGTAATATGAGTAGATGAACAAGAGATACACACTATACATAATCCTATAAATACTATAATGACTCTATTCATCATTTTGTTTTATATCGATAAAATAAGTACATAAGTTGTAACAAATATTTCAATTTTTGGGATTAATGATATTGACAATACATTTTTTGCTAAGAATACACTAAAAACAGATATCTATTATTTCTAAAATCACCCAATTACTAATATTTTAATCAAAATATAATAAGTTATAACATAACATAATGCCCCATAACAAAATACAATAGACTTTTTACATACGAGATCTATACATTTGGATTTCAAACTTAAAACTCACATATCAATTATGAAAAAATCATTTTTAAAAAGGAAATCAAATTCATGGACTGTACCTGTATTTATTCTTATATCCATTTTTATTTTTTATGCTTGTCAGCATGAAGATAATGACGAACATAACATTGAATCTATCAACGAAGAGGACGCTACATACTCTTTGGCCAAAATTTTAATTTCTAACGGAACAGAAGTGGACTTTTTTGCAGTTAAAGGAGAAAAAGGCGTTGGTGTTGATGAATATACCCGATCAGAAAACCCCCTAATTAAAATAGATGATAACGAATCTCTTCTAGAGTTATACCTAAAAATAGCACCAGAAAATGCTGAAATTCCTTCCAAATTAATTGAAAATCATGGTAAAGGTGCCAAAAAACTAATCTCCGGAAGAAAAGTTACTAACAACGTGGGTAAAATAATATCGGTAAACATGAAATCTGTTTCTTTTGAAATAGAAAATACAGGTGAAACAAAAAGTAGCTGTTTTCTAGATTGTTATTCTTTAACGGGTAATTCTGGTGGTCCCTATAGAAAATGTAGTTGGAACAAAACTTCTAGCTTTGGGGTAAATGATGCAGGCCATAAAAGACGTCATATGGAAGCATTAACCAAAGTATGCAATGGTAAATGGGAACACAAACTACAGGTAAGAAGCTTTAAAAAATGGAAAACCAAAATCACCAGAACTATCGAAAGTGGATATACACGAAGAACAAAATATCGCGACATACGTAGGTCCCATAAAATACAAAGAAATACAAAAGGTAATGGTCCCCACGATGCTGATGCTGCTTCAAAATTCTGGTCTGGCACATTCAACTGATTTTTTAAAAGTTTAAATGTATAACTAATCTTAAAACCGTAAAATATGATCGTATTTTACGGTTTTTTTAATGTATTTAAAAGAAGCGTTAGCAAGTAATTAGGAAAATATTATGATGAAATTATTTTTCACTACTACAAAGGAAAATTGTATATCTGGTAGGGAATATGCCCGGTAAAACGTTATAATTAATATTACCAATAAAGAGATCTAATATATCGAAATTCACCTTTTCAATATGTTTTTTATTAAAAAACAAATCACTTAAGCATAGTCTAATGATCTACAGGTTAAAAGTTTTTAAAAAAGTTGCAGATTTTCTAAGTTTTACCAAAGCTGCCAAAATACTTTTTATCACGCAACCAGCGATAACAAAACACATTAATGAGCTAGAAAAACATTTTAGTAAAGCCTTATTTAACAGACATGGTAACAAAATAAGCTTAACGCCCGAAGGAAAATTATTATTACAATATGCTAATAAAATCCTTAGCTTATATAATCAATTAGAAGATAGTTTTTTGGCTTTAAATAGTAAGTTTCCAGATAAGATAACTATAGGAGCAAGTACGACGATTTCTCAATACGTTTTACCAAAAATATTATCAAAATTTAAAGCAAAATATAGTACTACCAACATCACTCTTCTCAATAATAATTCTGAACAGATTGAGTCTTCAATTATTAACAAACAGGTAGATATCGGTTTCACAGAAGGAAATACTTCTAATCCGTTATTACATTATGAGACATTCGTTTTAGATGAAATTGTTTTGGTAACCAGTGCAGGTAATACTGCACTAAAAAAGCAAGAAATTACACTAAAAGAATTAAAAAAATTACCATTAATATTACGGGAAAAAGGTTCTGGTACCAGAAACATCATAAAAGATGCCCTACAAGCTGAAAACTTAGATATTAGCCAATTAACCATCGAAATAACCTTAGGAAGCACAGAAAGTATCAAAACATATTTAATGCATTCGGGCTCTTACTCTTTTCTATCTATTCATTGTATTACTGATGAGTTAATAACTAACAAATTAAAAATCATTGATATTACTTCTTTTACCATTAAACGTGTTTTTCATATGGTAAATTTACATGGAGAATATTCGAATACTGTAGAAAAAACAAAGCATTTCTTTGCTGCTCATTATAACCTAATGGAATAAAGAATTACAAATTGTAATAAAAATTATGCTGTAAAAACATTCAAATTTGTATCTGCAATTCGGTATTAATAAAATGTAGATGAATATTTTGACGAAAGAAAAAGCAACTCGATTAACCAAGATAATTATATTTTCTCTAATTATAATAGCATGCCTATTTTCAATTATAAATAATGCTGTAGCATTATTATTAGGGTTTATATATACCAATATATTCAGAAGTCGATTTCTTGTATTTAATAACAAAATTATTAGCTTTTTACTTCAGCTTGCTATTATAGGAATTGGTTTTAATCTCAATATTAAGGAAACATGGGCTATTGGCCAAAATGGTTTCATGTATATCATGCTTTTTGTGATTTTTGCTTTAAGTATTGGGATTTTGCTAGGAAAAACCTTTAAAGTAGAACAAAAAACAGCTCATCTAATTTCTTCGGGAACAGCTATCTGTGGTGGAAGTGCAATAGCAGCAATAGCGTCTACAATAAATGCACCAAAAGAAGATATTTCTATTGCTTTAAGTATAATTTTTATTCTTAACGCAATAGCACTGTTAGTTTTCCCCGCTTTAGGGTACATATTTAATCTATCTGAATATCAATTTGGTGTATGGAGTGCTATTGCTATTCATGATACCAGTTCAGTGGTTGGTGCTGCGCAAATCTACGGAGAAGAAGCCTTAAAAATAGCTACAATTATTAAGTTGGTTAAGACGTTGTGGATCGTCCCAGTAGCTATTTTTTCTTCTCTGCTATTTAATGGTAAATTCCATTCAAAAAAAATACCTTGGTTTATAATGATCTTTGTTTTGATAATTATTATAAATAGCTACTCCCCTATCTCAAGTATAATTACAAATTCGGTATATACGATTTCAAAATCAATATTTGTAGTAGTCCTCTTTTTGGTAGGAATGAATTTATCTGTTTCTAAAATAAAAGTGGTTGGATGGAAACCCGCAGTTCTAGGAATATCGATATGGTTTATTATATCTACAATCTCATTAATAATAATACTTAATTTATAATTTGATTCTATTTGTGATAGCCAGAGAGCGTGATAAGTATAATACATCTGATATTTTTATTGAAAATTCCTTTTTATTTCCTCCTTTCTAAGTGTACAACTTCGCATATTCCATTCTAGAAATGGTATAGTGTTATTATCTAATTTCAAAATACATGGGGGCGTTTCAAGGGTAGTTACTATTTTCTGCCTTATAAAGCTAACTTAACACAGAAAAATTATTTTTTTGAAGTCAATTCCAAACAGAGAATTACAAATCATTTTGTAACTTTAAGTAGAATTAACCAGTACGTATGTCTTGTGCTCTAGAAAAATTTGGAATTTCATCAGAAGAAACATTACTATTTCTTTTTATTTTAAAAAAAGATGGAGAATTAATTTCTTTCAATAATAGATGTGAGCTAATATTTCCTCTGAATGAAAATAAAATTGAAGGAAAATTCATTACCGATTTTATAATCGATAAAGATGTATCCGTATTTTTAAATTCAACATCTGGCTTATCTGATAGTAATTCACTTATTAATGTATCGTTAAACTTTCCTACAGAAAAACAAGGAGTAGTCTCTATAAAATTTGATTTCAAACTTCATAATAATTTGATCTATGCAACAGGAATAGATACTACAGAAGAATATAAAGAACATAGGGCACTATTAACCATTTCAAAATTAGCCAAAACGGGTACCTGGTATTTTAACCCAAAAAATAATGAAACGTATTGGTCAGAAGGATGTTACTTAATAAACGAGTTAAGTCCCTGTACTCCTATAACAAGAGAAAAAGAAATTAGTTTCTATCCCGAAGATACCAGAGCGAGAATAAAAAGTTTCCTCGATGACATAATCAAAGACAAGGAAACTTATGAGTATACCGAAAAAATTATTACCGAAAAAGGAAATGAGAAATGGATTAAAGTTGTGGGACAACCTGTTATTTATAAAGATGAAGTTGTATATGTAAACGGAACTATCACAGACGTTACAGATCGGCATAATTACATTGAAAAGTTGAAATACAGTGAAGAAACCAAACATTTAGCCTTAAAAGGGATACAATCTGGGTTGTTTGACTATCATGTTAAAAATAATGAGGTTTTTTATAGTTCGGATTTTAAAAAAATGTTAGGATTACCTCTTGATCAGGATTTTGTAGCTGAAGAAGAATTTAGAAAAATGATACACCCAGATGATGTTGAAAAAATGCTTAAGAGGAGACATGATAACTTTAATGAAGAAGGTAATTACTATTATAATTATTATCGACTGAAGCATATTAATGAAGGATATCGGCATTATGAAGTGTATGGTTTCAAAAGAAAAAACACAAAAGGAGAAATAACCCGAATGATTGGTAATTTGATTGACGTTCATCAAAAAAAGATTAATGAAAGAACTATCGTAGAAAGTAAAAACCGATTACAGGCAATTGTTAATAATGGATTTGCATATACAATTTTGTTAGATACCAAAGGAGTAATTCTAATGACCGATGAAAAATCGATAAAAATTATAAAAAGAGATTTTAATGTAAATCCAAGTCAGGTTTCTTGTCGTTTTATAGATGTTATGCCCCTTAATTTTAAAAATTCCTTTGCTCATGAATTTAATGAAGCTCTAAAAGGAAATATTGTAAAAAAAGAAATAGAACGCATTACTCATAAGGGTGATTTACAATGGCTTGAAGCCAAATATACTCCTATTTTTGATCAAGAAAAGAAAGTGAACTCTGTTCTTGTTAGTTTTCTTGATATTACTGAACGAAAACTAGCAGAAATAGCAATTAAAGAGTCACATATTAAAGAACAGGAGCTAAATAGTCTTAAATCTAATATATTATCCAATTTTAGTCACGAAATAAGAACTCCGTTAAATGGTATAATGACAGCGAGTAAACTATTATTAGACGAGGAAAAACTTGGTGAGAGAGAAAAACTTCTAGAGTATTTGGAAGAAAGTAAAAATAGACTCCTGGACACCATTAATAACTTATCCAATTTTAGCGAAATTGAAGCTATAAAAAAGAATATAAACCTACAAAAACTAGACATTAACTATACCATAGAAACTTCGTATAGAGAATATAAACATATGGCCGAAGCGAAGGAATTATCTTATCAATTAGAACTCGATCAAACCAGCCCCCAGGTTAACATTGATAAAGATTTATTTAGAGCTGCGATAAATAATATTATCCACAACGCTATTAAATACACTAATAAAGGAGGTATAATTATTAAAGTTAATTCTCAAAATTCGAAAAATAATGTTTATATTTCAGTTACCGATACTGGTATTGGAATAGATAATGAAAATCTTAAGAAAATTTTTGATCCTTTTATGCAAGAAAGTATTGGTATGAGTCGTAAATATGAAGGAACTGGTATCGGACTAAGCTTATCTAAGCGATATATTGAAATCCTGGAAGGGGAAATAAAAGTAAAAAGTACAATAGGTAAAGGTACCGAATTTAATATTATAATTCCTAAATGCCTATGAATGTTCTCTACGTAGAAGATAATAAAATAAATGCAATGGTAATGGATAAAATGTTATCCAGAAATGATTCTAATGTTATCATTGCAGAAAATGGTTTACAAGCTCTTAAAGTTGTGAAGGAAGAAGTGCTGGATCTTATCTTGGTTGATATTAATCTAGGGCTTAATCAAATGGATGGCTGTGAATTACTTCAAAGATTTCGTAAACTGGATATTCTCAAAAACATTCCTGTTTTTGCAGTAACTGCTTATGCCATGCCAGGTGATGAACAACGTTTCATTAATATTGGATTTGACAATTATTTCTCTAAACCTGTAAATTTTGATCAACTTTTATCGGCAATATCAAAAATAGGTACATCCCAAACCACATAACATAATTACAGAAACAATTATAAAAATCAGATGCTATATTTTGATTATCTAATTTGATTAAATTGTATCCCAAGTTGTTTTTCGAATTCTCTTATAGCTTGTATCTCTGATTTGGTTATGAGAGCTAAGGATAAACCTGTTTTTCCTGCTCTGGCTGTTCTACCACTTCTGTGTGTATAATATTCTATTTGATCTGGCAATTGATAATGCACAACAAAAGCCAGGTTAGCAACATCAATACCTCTTGCCGCAACATCTGTAGACACTAGTAATTGTAACGTTTTTTTTCTAAACGCTCTCATTACTTTATCCCTATCTTTCTGTGTCATTTCTCCTTCGAGAAGACCTACTTCATAATTTTTGGCTTTTAGTTGTTTATGAAGTACACGGGCAGCAGCTTTAGTTTTTGTAAAAATAATTCCCCTTCTCCCTTTTTGCGTTTTCAGAAAATACGCAAGCGTATCTAATTTATTAGCCTCATCACCTATCACAAATTGATGTTCTATCCCTTTATTAACAGCATCATCTTTATCAATACTTATTTGTACTGCACTTTTACTAACATAAGAATTTATAATTTCGTTTAAAGAAGACGGCATAGTAGCAGAAAAAAGCCAAACATTTCTATTTCCTTTGGTTTTAGATAAAATTGTATTTAGGTCCTTCTTAAACCCCATACTTAACATTTCATCGGCCTCATCCACCACCAATGTTCTTATCTCAGAAATATCGATCGCTTTCCTGTTCATCAAATCTATAAGTCTGCCAGGTGTTGCGACAATGATATGTGTAGGTCTTTTTAATCTCAAAAGCTGTCTTTCAATTTTTTCACCACCATATACCGATTCGGTAAAAATCTTATCTGTATACTTAGTGAACTTAAAAAGTTGTTTAGCTATCTGCTGACCCAATTCGCGAGTAGGAGCCAAAACTAAAGCCTGAACATGTTTTTTAGATGGGTTAATCTGAGATAATAATGGAATTCCGAAAGCTGCAGTTTTTCCAGTTCCAGTCTGAGCTCTCCCAATAAAATCGGTTTGCTGGCGCATTAAAACAGGAATTGCCTGTTCTTGAATCTTTGTAGGAATTGTAATTCCCATCTCCTTAAGCCCCTTATTAAGATCCTTGGATACTCCTAACTCTAAAAACGTCATATATATCTGATTTAAGTTGTAAAAGTAATTGAATATCTATTCATAATTCAACTTAATCAAAAAATAACCAGTTTAATTTTAAATCCTATTAACAAGCAATACTCATAAAGTAATCAAAGAATTGTTTTTTCATGCTCAATCCCTTTTTATGAAAATGAGATTTATTCATACAAAATCCACCAGAGCAATTAAAATCAGATCCTTCGTCAGAAAATATGATATCTAACAAAACTAAATCATTGACATGATCATGATCTACGTGGTAATTTTTGGTTTCAATGATATTCAAATCATATGAAAAAATCTTTTTTTTAATAAATACATGATTTTGGATCAAAATAGAGTGATCGGTAAGAAAAGAAAATATATTTTCCTGTTCGTGATTAGAATGATTGATGATAGTACTAGATTGAGAATTAGCTAGATTAGCAATTAACAAAAAAACCAGTATAAGAGGATAGCGTAAAAGTTTATTCATACAGTTGATATTTAAGGGACCATAATAATTCTAACTGAATTTAAACAACATAATAAGTAATTTCCTACAAAACTGAATTTAAATTCATCGGCAAACTACGCATATGTTCGCTAAAAAGCAAAAAAAACTAATTTTTTAACATTTATAAAAGAAGGTATTACCGTTAAATTATAGGTAAAATCTGCTGAATGGCTTTACAGTTCGGCATTAAAATAATTTGAGGTCATTAGATAAATGATTATTAGGCAAAGCTAACTGTGTTCCTAAATGATCATTTAATTCTTTAATGAAGTACTTAGAAAGTAAAGGGGATTCTATTTCCAAATTTTGATGCACAAAAAAATGTATATGGTTAATCCCTTCATCTTTCCAGGTAGAAAGTCGCTTTACCCAGTCATCTAGCCTTGTATAATCTGTTTTGTGATTTGCTCCAACGTATCTCACAAAAGCTTCATCATTGGTTAAACGCATATGAAGTAAATCTCTTCTACCTGCAGTATCTGTTATGATATTCGATATACTATTACTCTCGAGAAGGCTATATAATTCATTGGCTACCGTTACATCATTAAACCAATCTGTATGTCTAAATTCTACAGCCAGACGTATTTCTTTGGGCCATTTTTCTATAAACCGAATAACTCTGTCAAAATTTTTAGGAGCAAAATTACCATGCATCTGTAAAAAAATGGTCCCTAACTTTTCTTTTAGGTGAATTACATGAGCTAAGTATTCATCAACATAAGGTTCTACATCTTCATTTAACCTTTTTAGATGAGAAATATTCTGCACCAATTTTGGAAAAAATTTAAACCCTTCCGGAGTTTTATCATACCACTTTTTAAATTGATCTTCAGGAAAAATCCTATAAAATGTAGCATTCAATTCAATACTATTAAACTGTCTAGAATAATACTCTAGTTCATCCTTTGTTCCTTTTGGATAAAACCCTTTTAAATCCTGCCTATTCCACTTGGCACAACCAACATAAGTAGATAAACTTCCTTTTGCAGTAGTATTTAGTACTCTTGCCGTATCCTTATGATCATCTGGTAAGCTAAAATCTATGTTATCGGGATGTTCTACTTTGCCAAATTTCATGTAGTTGGTATTTTATATTTATGTGATGAAAATTAATCAAAAAAATAAGATAGCTGACAATTACTTTGATCTTATTCCTATAAAAATATCTAAAAAAGTGTAACAAAAATATGACACGATTGACTAATTATTACAACAACATCATAAAATCACAACTAATGAATGCTTTAAAATCTATTACAGTAGCTCTTGTATTAGCTATCTCCACATCATTTTATGCACAAACTGCAGATGAAATAGTTAATAATTACTTCGAAAACACAGGAGGAAAAGAAAATTGGGAAAAACTAGAAGGCATTACTATGAAAGGAGTAATGAAAATGCAAGGGATGGAAATTCCTTTTGAACAGGTTATGATGAAAGATGGACGCCAGTCTACTACGATCGAACTACAAGGAAACAAAATGATCTGGGCCGCATATGATGGAAAAATCTCATGGTCTAGAAATCAGCAAACTATGGAAGCTGAAAAAAGTGATAATGAAGCTACAGAAAATATGAAGAAGCAAATCAAAGATTGGCCTTCTCCATTTTTAAATTATAAGGAAAAAGGATATGCTATAGAACTTATTGGTAAAGAAACTGTGGATGGAACAGAAACTTTTAAAATAAAGGTAACTAAAGATCCAATTACGGTTAATGGTCAATCACAACCTAATATTTCTCACTACTATTTCGATACCGAAAATTATGTACCTATTATAATTGAAGAAGAGATTCAGGAAGGCCCTATGAAAGGTCAGAAAATAAAAATGTCTATTAGTGATTACCAAGAAGTAGAAGGATTATACTTTCCTTTCTCACAAAGCAGTCAGTTCCAAAGCATGGATTTTAAGGAGTTTGATCTCAATCCAGAAGTAGAAGCTTCATTATTCGCTTTCCCAGAAGGAAAATAAACACAAATTATAATCCCCAAATTAAAAGTTTGGGGATTTTTTATTCTAAATAAACAACCAGTAATTATGAACAAACAATTTATAATTGCAAGCTTGGCTATACTCTTTTCCATACACTTGCAAGCACAAGAAGTTGTTCTAAAAGGTAAAGAACTATTCGGAAACCTTGAAGCACGACAAATCGGACCCGCACTCATGAGTGGTCGGATTATAGATTTAGAAAATCACCCTACTAATGACAGAATACTATATGCCGGTACCGCTGGCGGTGGAGTTTGGAAATCCTCGAATGGAGGAGCAAGCTTCTCTTCTGTATTCGATGATCATGCGCAATCAATAGGTGTAGTAAAAATTGATCCTAATGATCCAGATAATACCATCTGGGTAGGAACAGGTGAAATATGGACCAGAAATAGTGTTTCTATTGGTGATGGGTTATATAAATCTACAGATGGAGGGGCAAACTGGAAAAAAATGGGATTTGAAAACTCAGAACGAATTGGTAGTATAGAGATTAATCCCAAAAACTCTAATGAAATTTATGTTGGAGTCTTAGGAGCTTTATGGGGAGATAGTGAAGAAAGAGGAGTATACAAAACAGTAGATGGGGGAAAAACCTGGAAAAAGATACTTTATGTTAATGAAAAAACAGGAGTTAATGACCTTGCAATAGATCCCAAAGATCCTAATACGCTTTATGCAGCAATGTGGGAGTTTAGAAGAACCGCTTGGGAATTTAATTCTGGAGGACCTAATAGTGCATTGTATAAATCTACAGATGCGGGAAAAACATGGAATAAAATCCATAATGGTTTTCCTAAAGGTGATTTGGGGAGATTTGCATTGGCAATAGCTCCCTCTAACCCCAAAAGAGTATACGCAGTTGTAGAAAGCAAAGAAGATAAAGGACTATATCGCTCTGATGATGCAGGGGCCAGTTGGAAATTATTAAATGAAGATTTTGGTTTGGTAGTTAGACCTTTCTATTTCTCAAGAATCGTCGTAGACCCAAAAAATCCAGATATTCTGGTTAAAGGAGGATTGTTTGGATCTATCTCTAGGGACGGAGGAAAAACCTTCAAAAACCTGGGAAATATGCATGCAGATATACATGATGTTGTTTTTGACATCAACAACTCAGATCGAATGTATGTAGGAACCGATGGTGGAGTATACAGAAGCTGGGATGGTGGATCTACAATGGATATGGTAGATAATTTACCTATTTCTCAGTTCTATCATATTAGTGTAGATAACGAGGAACCATATAATATCTATGGTGGCCTGCAAGATAATGGATCCTGGTGGGGGCCATCCTCTTCTCCGGGAGGTATAGAAGCACGGGATTGGAATCGCGTTGGATATGGAGATGGATTTAGAGTATTAAAACACCCAACCAAGAATATTATTTATTCTGAAATGCAAGGAGCACAAAATGTATGGAGATATGATGTAGATAAGAATTACACCAAAAATATTGCCCCACTACCCATTAAAGGAGAAGCTGATCTACGTTTTAACTGGAATGCCCCAATGGCTGTGAGTAACCATCAACCAGATCGGTTTTATATGGGAAGTCAATTCCTTCATGTAAGTGATGATATGGGTGATAATTGGAAAAAAATATCACCAGATCTTACTACCAATGATCCTGCAAAACAAGATAAAGAATCAGGAGGTATCTCTACAGATAAATCGGGAGCCGAAACGCATACTACAATTTTTACAATTGCAGAATCTCCAATTGATCAAAAGGTAATTTGGGTAGGAACCGATGATGGTAATGTACAGGTTACTCAGGATGGTGGAGCAACCTGGACTAATACAGTTGCCAATATTCAAGGATTACCAAAAAATACCTGGGTATATCATATAGAAGCCAGTTCACATCATAAAGAAACGGCATATGCAGTGTTTGATGGTCATGCATCGGGGGATATGAATACTTACGTATATAAAACCTCTGATTTTGGAAAAACATGGAAATCCTTAGTAACAAATGAGATTATAGGGTTTGCAAGAAATATTCAAGAAGATTATGTAAATGAAGACTTACTATATTTAGGCACCGAATTTGGGTTATTTATAACCATAAACGGTGGTAAAAACTGGTCTCGATTCACCAATAATATGCCTGCTGCTGCTGTTCATTTTATTGATTTACAGAAAAAAACTAATGATCTTGTACTAGGAACCCACGGTAGAGGGATTATTATTATCGACGATATATCTCCTCTAAGGCAAATAAACCAGGAGATTCTTGCCAAAGATGTTCACTTTTTTGATCCTAAACCATCAATAATCAAAGAAGAAGGTGGTTTTGGTGGAGGAAGTACAGAGCTTCAATTTATAGGAGATAACCCTAGCTCTTCTGCAAAAATTATCTACTACCTTAAAAAGAGACATACTTTTGGAAAAATGACACTATCTGTGCAAGATCAAAATGGTACCGAGATCGTAAGTCTTGTACCTGGAAAAGCTAAGGGTATCAATATAGTAACCTGGAATTTCAGAAAAAAAGGGCCTAAGGTAGCTGCAGGAAAAACATTTACCTTTGGTGGATTTACCGCTCCAAGAGCTTCTGAAGGCACTTATAAAATAGTACTTAAAAAAGGTAAAAAACAATACGAAAGTACTGTTGTACTACAAAATGATCCTACTTCCTTAATATCAGAAAAAGACAGAATTGCTCATAATAAAACAACACAAGAGTTATTTAATGATATGGAAGATCTGGCATATCTGGTTCATAAAATTGATCAAAATATAAAGAAAGCCGAAGCTATCTTAAAAAAAGCTCCAGCTTCGCAAAAAGTTACTTCAGCCGTTGTTAAGGAGTTAAATACGTTAAAAGAAACTCTGGTAGTTACTACAGGTGATAATTATGTTGATGAAGCAGAACCTCAACTAAGAGAAAAATTGTCTGATTTATATGGCGAAGTAGCAGAACAGTTCGAAAAACCTTCTTTTGCACAATTAGAAAATCAGGAAGTATTAAAAGCTAGATTAAATGAAGCTAAGGCAGCATATGAAAAAATAAATGGTAAGCAGATCGCAAAATTTAACAAATACCTTGAAAAATCTGGTGAAACTCCTATCAAAATTATAAGTAAAGAAGAATTCGTAAAGAAATAAACGAAAAAAACACCCTGTTATACAAAAGCCCTCTGCAATCGAGGGCTTTTATTATATATAACTTATTGTTTAGGTAATGTAACAGAAAAACAAAAAGACTAGATTAGTATCGTAAAAACTCCATATATGTAACTCTTTTATTGTTTATAAGTCGTTTAAAACTCTAAACATAGTCTTGATTTTTGAGCACAACAAATACTTATTTTTAGTAAACCTTCTTTATTATGGAAAACAGGGAATCAAATTTATTGGCAATACGACCGCAGTTATTAAATGCAAGAGTTTCTGAAAACATGTCCAACGATGAGCAATTTCAGAACAAAACGATTAGACCTATTATAAAACTACAAGGCGATCTATTGATCGAAGTATTTAAAAATTATATTAAAAAAAGAAAGAATACTTTCTATGAGTTATCCTTAGAAAAACGCTTTGATTTTATAGAAAATGCCATCCAAAAGGATATGAAATTCAGAAATAGTTTAAAAGGAATGATTATAGGGCAATTTACTGTAGAAGAATACCTGGTTTATATAAAAAACTCTTCTGCCTTAAATAAGCGAATGATGAGTATTGTAAAAGAGCGCTTACAAGATAACATACAATTGTTAGAATATAAGGTAGCTTAATTAATGGTTTTATTACTCATATCAAAAGACACTGTTAATTGTGGTAATACCGTAGTAGAAAACAAGACATTTCATATATCTTTAAAAGTGTAATAACTTTTAAAACCTATGTCATGTTAAATAACATTATAAACCTTAATGGTGTTGAAAAATTAAACAGAAAACAACAATTATCTATTAACGGAGGAAGAAAACAATGCATTGACCCCAGAACTGGTATGTGTACTGATTACGGGCGTCATTGTGCAGAACTCGAATGTGTTTTTGTAATCGACTAATTTTTTTATTTTATAACAAAAAAAAGCTGCCACTTTAATTAGTGACAGCTTTTATAATAAAATAATATCGTCTTTCTATTTGTTTAAATATTCTAGTACATTCTCTTCTATCCTTCGTTGTATATCAGAGACATTTTCTTTTATAAAAGATACTCCAGTTATATTTTCGTATAATTCTATATATCGCTCAGAGACAGAATTAATATACTCATCTGTCATTTCAGGGATCTGCTGGCCTTCTTTACCCTGAAAACCATTACTAATTAACCATTGTCTTACAAATTCTTTAGACAATTGTTTTTGTGATTCTCCATGCTGCTGTCGTTCTTCATATCCTTCAGCATAAAAATAACGAGAAGAATCAGGAGTATGAATTTCGTCAATCAATACAATTTTACCATCCTTTGTTTTCCCAAACTCATATTTGGTATCTACAAGGATCAATCCTCTTTTGGCAGCAATTTCTGTTCCTCTTTGAAAAAGTTTACGAGTATAATCTTCAAGAATCAAATAATCTTCTTCAGAAACAATTCCTTTAGCCAAAATCTCTTCTCTAGAAATATCCTCATCATGCTCTCCATTATCTGCTTTGGTAGAAGGTGTTATAATAGGTTCTGAAAATTTATCATTTTCTTTCATCCCCTCTGGCATTACAACACCGCATAGTATTCGTTTGCCTGCCTTATATTCTCTTGCTGCATGACCAGATAAATACCCACGAATTACCATCTCTACTTTAAAAGGGTTGCAAAGGTGTCCTACTGCTACATTAGGATCGGGGGTGGCTATTAACCAATTTGGCACCAAATCTTCGGTTTCTTTCATCATTTTGGTTGCAATTTGATTAAGAATCTGCCCTTTAAAAGGAATTCCTCTTGGCATAACTACATCAAATGCAGATAAACGATCGGTTGCAATCATTACCAAAAGTTCATCATTTATACTATATACTTCTCTTACTTTTCCCTTGTATACCGATTTTTGATTAGGAAAATTATAGTTTGTATCTACAATTGTATTCATTACTTAGTTGTGAGTATTTGAGTTATTTAGCATGAGTATTTGAGTTATTTAGCTTGTGAGTAAAACATACATATATAACGCATTACTCATAGTAAAATGTTCTCACCTACTCCCCTGCTAAACTATCCATTTCTGTTTTCAATTTCTTTATAGGCTGCAATTACCTTTTTCACTAATCTATGACGAATCACATCTTTATCATCCAGGTAAATCATACCAATCCCCTGAATATTCTTAAGTACTAGTAAAGCTTCCTTAAGTCCAGAAGTAACCCTTCTTGGTAAATCTATCTGTCCCGGATCTCCGGTAATAATAAACTTGGCATTCTTACCCATACGTGTCAGGAACATCTTCATCTGTGCATGTGTTGTATTCTGAGCCTCATCAAGGATTACAAAAGCATTATCTAATGTTCTACCACGCATAAATGCCATAGGAGCTATTTGTATAACTCCTTTTTCTATAAAACTATCTAGTTTTTCGTTAGGAATCATATCTCGTAAAGCATCATATAAAGGTTGCATATACGGGTCTAACTTCTCTTTGAGATCTCCTGGTAAGAATCCGAGATTTTCTCCGGCTTCTACTGCAGGTCGCGTAAGGATAATACGTCTAACCTGTTTCTCCTTTAGTGCTCTAACAGCTAATGCTACTCCTGTATACGTTTTTCCTGTACCAGCTGGTCCTATTGCAAAAACCATATCATTTTTATTACAGGATTCTACCAGTTTACGCTGGTTAGCTGTCTGGGCTTTAATCAATTTACCTCCTACTCCATGCACCAAAGTTTCTCCACTATTAGCCGATGTTTCATAATCTGCTTTACTTTCACTAGTGAGTACACGTTCGATTACATTTTCATCCAGTTTATTGTATTTACTAAAATGCTCGAGAAGCATATTAAGACGCATATCAAACTCTTCGAGCATATCTTCATCTCCATACACTTTCATTTTACTGCCTCTTGCTACAATTTTTAACTTGGGGAAGTATTTTTTTAATAATTGAATATTACTATTCTGAAGTCCGAAAAACTCTCTCGGATTGATTTCTGTAAGTTCTATGATAAGTTCGTTCAAAAGCTATACGAATTTTAGTATGATTTTTTTTTAGGATTGACTAAGTTTGCTAAAGTTGTTCAAGTTTTTGTCGGGAAAACAAAATAGAAATTTAAAACAGAGCAAAATGTTTATATTATCACTACATGAATTAGTGATCAAGAAAACAATACATTCGATGGTTTTATTATCATTTTGTTGTCTAAAGAAAAACTTTGAATAACTTCAAAACAAATTTACATATTTTTAAGTGCTTACAACTAAAAGATATTAACAATTCTTATACATGCCAATTATTACCTTAACTACAGATTTTGGAATCAAAGATCATTTTGTATCTGCGGTTAAAGGGGCTATTTATACCGAATTGCCAGATGCCAAAGTTGTTGATATATCCCATGAAATTTCACCTTTTCATATAACAGAAGCAGCATATATTATACAAAATGCTTATAAAAGTTTCCCAAAAGGAAGTATTCATATCGTAGGGATCGATAGTGAACCTAATCCAGAAAATAAACATATTGCTGTAAAACTAGATGATCATTACTTTATATGTGCCAATAATGGGTTAATCGGTTTAATTGCGTCAGAATTTAATCCAGAAAAGGTTGTCGAAATAAATATTCATGATGCCATTGTCTCTAATTTTCCTGTGTTAGATGTTTTTGTGGCTGTGGCCTGTCATATTGCCCGAGGCGGTACACTAGAAGTTATTGGAAAAACTATCTCAGAAATTAAAACTATAAAAGGGATTACTCCTATTGTAAATCTTGGAGATAAGCAGATTGTAGGTAGCATTATCTATATCGATAATTATGGTAATTTGATTACCAATATTACTCGTAAGCTATTTGATGAGATCGGTAAAGGACGTAAATTTAAAATCACAGCACGTACAGCCGTATTCGAAGATGTATATAATAGATATAGTGATGCTATTAATTTTGATATCGAAAAAAGTAAGCGAGAAGAAGATGGTAAAAAATTAGCCGTCTTTAATTCTTCGGGATACTTAGAACTAGCTATTTATAAGAGTAACCCTAAAACCGTAGGAGGAGCTTCTAGTCTCTTTGGATTATACTATAGGGATACGGTAAGCATTAGTTTTGAATAAATTAATATCTAAAAAAAATCGAGAATAAACTGTAAAACCTTTGTATGTATACTTTTGAAAATTAAAAAATGATAATACGAATCGTAAAAATGGGATTCTTACCCAATCAAATTGATGCTTTTTTAGAGAACTTCAAACAAAATAAAGAGAAAATTAGAAATTTTAAAGGTTGTAGCCATCTAAAACTAGTAAGAGATGTAAGTCAAACCAATCAATTTTTTACCTATAGCCATTGGGAATCTGAAGAGCATCTCAATAACTATAGAAACTCTGCGTTATTCAAAGGAGTTTGGGCAAATACCAAAAATAAATTTAGTCAAAGACCCGAAGCCTGGAGCGTAACAGAAGTTTAAAGTTTATCATATCTGGTTTCAGGTTTTCCTGATACCACAAACTTAAAAAACCTCAATCCTAAAAAAACTATGTTTGCATTAATACGAAAAGAAATCAATACCTTTTTCTCCTCAGCCGTAGGGTATTTGGTGATTGCTATATTTTTAATTCTTAACGGGCTCTTTTTATGGGTATTTAAAGGACAATTTAATATCCTGGATAGTGGATTTGCAGATCTTTCTCCTTTTTTCCAGATTGCACCATGGATATTGCTATTTCTTATCCCTTCTGTAACCATGAGAAGTTTTGCAGAAGAAAAAAAACAAGGAACTTTAGAAGTACTAATTACAAAGCCAATTAAAAACTGGCAACTAATACTAGGAAAGTATCTGGGTAGTTTGTCCTTAATCCTAATTGCTTTAATCCCTAGTCTACTTTATATAATTACTGTTTATCAGTTAGGAAAACCAATAGGCAATCTCGATATCGGCAGCACAATAGGATCATACATTGCACTACTATTACTTGCGGCATCCTATACTGCAATGGGTATATTTTCTTCTTCGATTACCAACAATCAGATTGTTGCTTTTTTGATTGCTCTGTTTCTGTGTTTCGTTTTTTATTTTGGTTTCAGCGGGCTTGCAAATTACAACTTGCCAACATCAATACATACTTTCCTCGAACAACTAGGAATGCAATTGCATTATGAACGTATGAGTCAAGGTATTTTAGACACCAGAGATATCTTTTATTTTTTAAGTAGTATTCTACTATTTGTAGTTCTTACCAGTGTTATTCTTAAAAAGGGTACTGCCAGACAGAAAATCAAACCTATTGGTATTACACTAATCCTTGCTATTGTTTTATTTTCGATAGGAAACTCATTATACAATCGTTTTGATCTTACCCAAGATGGTCGTTTTACACTTTCTCAAGCTACAGAAAATCTGGTTAAGGAAGCTGCGGCTCCTGTTGTTATCGACGTATTACTAGAAGGAGATTTTCCTTCAGAGTTTAGACGTTTACAATCTGAAACTCAACAAATGTTAGAAGAGTTTAATACTATAAACCCTAATATTCAATACATTTTCACCAATCCATTAGAAGAAGAAGAAATACGTGCGCAGACTATAACAGAATTACAAAAATTTGGCCTGACTCCAATGGAGGTTAGTGTACAAGAAAACGGAAAAACCGAAATTGAAACCATAGTTCCCTGGGCGATTTTAAGCTATCAAAACCGAAGTGTAAAAATTTCTTTAGTCAAAAATACTATTGGAGCTACTTCAGAAGAACGAGCAAATAGTTCTATTCAACAATTAGAATATGCTTTTGCAGATGGTTTAACCAAGTTACTACATCCTAAAAAATACAAAATTGCAGTGCTCAAAGGAAATGGGCAATTACCTGATATCAAAATTGCCGATTTTATCAAAACATTGCAAAACTACTACTTTGTAGGAGCATTTACACTGGATTCGGTAGCGGGTAATACCACAAAGACATTACAAGAGTTACAAAAATTTGATATGATTATCAATGCTAAACCCACAAAAGCTTTTTCTGAAAAAGAAAAATATGTACTGGATCAATTTGTAATGAACGGGGGAAAATCTTTGTGGCTATTAGAATCTGTAGCTATAGAAATCGATAGTTTAATGAATCCCGAAGGATCCTCTGTTGCGATTATGCGGGACCTAAGATTGGGAGATGCCTTATTTTCTTATGGAGTAAGGGTCAATCCTGTTTTAGTAAATGATTTATATTCTGCACCACTAGTATTAGCTTCTGGACAAGGTAGTAAAACTCAATTTACTCCATATCCCTGGTTTTACGGATCACTGACCAAAAGCACTGGTAATCATCCCATTGTTAAAAACACAGAATCTGTAAAATTCGAATTTTCGAACCAGATTGATACCCTAAAAAATGGTATAAAAAAGACAATACTACTCACAAGTTCTGATAAATCAAAAACAGAGGGAGTACCTAAAGAAATAAAACTAGAAAATATTATTAGAAAAAAACCAGATATTGCCAGTTATAATCAAGGGCCTCAAAATCTGGCTGTACTACTTGAGGGTAATTTTAAATCTACTTATAAAGACAGAATAAAACCTTATAAGATTAACAGCCATAAAGATAAGAGTACCTCTACAAAAATGATCGTTATTGCCGATGGGGATATTATTAAAAACCAAATACGAAAAGGGCAACCAATAGAGTTAGGTTTTGATCCTACCATGAATTTAAAATATGGAAATAAAGAGTTTTTATTAAACGCTGTAAATTACTTGTTAGATGATTCTGGTCTTATCGAAATTAGGAGTAAAGAAGTAAAAATTTCATTTCTGAATGTAGAAAAAGTTGTTGCCGATAAAACGCTATGGCAAGTTATTAATATCTTGGTTCCTTTGCTTATCCTTGCAATTTTTGGATTCTTATTTTCGTTTATTAGAAAGAAAAAGTATAGAAAGATGGTTTAAAATTCTATTCTTTATATTTGATATAGAAAAACTTTGAACCTTAAATCCCTAAATCTATTAATAGTGAACCCTTAAATATCGTTCTTAAAACAGAAGATCTCTCTATTGGTTATCGCTCCAAAAAGGAACTAAACGTTATTGCAGCAAATATCAATTTAAAATTACACGAAGGAGAACTAGTAGGATTAGTAGGTGCCAACGGGATAGGAAAATCTACTTTATTGCGAACTCTATCACGTGTACAGCCTGCTTTACATGGTAAAATCATGTTATCTGATATAGAACTTCAATCTTATAAATCTATTGAACTAGCTTCGCAATTAAGCATTGTTTTAACAGAACAAATTGCTTCAAAAAACTTAACAGTACAGGAGTTAGTGGCTCTGGGCAGACAACCTTATACCAACTGGGTAGGAAAAATGGCAGAAGAAGATATAGAACAAATACGAAAAGCAATCGAAGTAACACATATTAGTGATCTGGTAACCAAAAGATGTTTTGAACTTAGTGATGGGCAGCTACAAAAAGTGCTTATCGCCCGTGCTATTGCTCAAGATACTCCCTTTATCATGTTAGATGAACCCACCACTCACTTAGACGTGTATCATAAGGCTTATATCCTAAAACTACTTAAACGCCTGGCCTTTGAAACTAGAAAAACCATTCTTTTTTCAACTCATGAAATCGATTTTGCAATACAATTATGTGATAAAATGATTGTTATGAATAAAGATGGTTTCGAATTCGGAAGGCCCAAAGAATTAGTACAGTGCCGAGCTTTTTCATCTCTTTTCCCAGAAGACCTGATTCTTTTTGACCCTAAATCCGGGAGATATAAAGTAAGAAGTTAACAAGATAATAATCTTACTACTTTATATTTCTTCTTAAAATCTCTTTTTTAACCCTTATTATTCTTATACTTTATGATTACAGCACTCTTTCTATATGAAATGAGCACATGCTTCTTATTAAAATGATTTATATTTGTCCAAAACCCAAAAAAATAAGCAATTATGAATAACATTTTAAAACTTAAACCAGTTCTTACCGTAATGATTCTTTCTCTACTTCTATGGAGTTGTAGTAGTGATGACAATGACGATATTCAAGGTCCTGATACAAGCACAGATCTAGAGATTATCGTCAATACCACAAATGAAGGATCATCAGAAAGAACTCTAAATACAACCACTACTAATCTTAATAGTACTCTTAAAGTAAATGTTACCTTCAAATCAACAGAAGCAATGAGAAGGTTATACATCACTAAAAGCGAAGATGGTGAGGCCAATGAACCTTTCAAATTCACTAATCAAGAAGTGGATGAAAAGAATGATGGGTCTATTGATTTAATAAGTGATAATAAAACAGATTTTACTTTTAATATAGATTTTGATACACCAAGTAATGCCAATGGAACCGTAACTTATATCTTATGGGCTACTACAGGAAGAGGAGATTTTAGAGATATATCAAAACGAAATTCAATAGGTGATTTTGCTTTTGGGACCATAACCATCAATGCTGGAAATGGTGCCACAGGTAATGGTGTAAAATCTTTTACTCAAACCATATTGGCAGCTCCATTAGCCGATGGGTCCTCTGAGTCTTTTATTTCTTTATTTAACAATACAATATATAAAATAAATCAGGGAGAAGAATATGCTGCTTTCTGGGATTTTGGATATTACTATGGGGTATCAAATAACGCTTCTTTTGCTTCGGCTGCAGATTACCCAGATGATATTATTAACATCCCAACATTAACAGGGCTTACTGATGCAGAATTAAACAATTTCTATTTTGCAGAATCAACATTAAATTTCGATGGAATAACAACAAGAGCAGATCTTGATGTGATCGTAAAGTCTAATAATGAACGAATAACAAATTTAGATGTAGGTGATGTAATTGAATTTGTAGATAGCTATGGAAATAAAGGCGTAATAAAAGTTACCGAAATAGTTGCTGGTGCCGGAACTAGTGGTAAAATTACATTTGATGTAAAAGTACAAACATCAACATTAACTACAGTAAAACTATAGTTTTTTAAAAATATATACTTTTAGAATATTCATTTCAAAAAGGCTATCCGGAAAAGATAGCCTTTTTTGTAGCCAAAAGAATAATTAACCCTGAATATTATCAAGGCTTATATTTATCTGCTTTTACATGGCTTAACGGCAGTTCAATGTATAAGATAGTATTAAGCCAGTAAATTCAAATAACAAATGGTGTGACTCAAAAAATATATAGGGATTTAAAGTAAATTGATCTCTTTATCCAAATTTTCATTGCTTATCTTTATCTTTGAGTAAACAAAAGATTACATGTCAGAATACACACCGATTATTATTGCTGTTGGGGTAATCATTATATCAGTTATTATAGGCTTTTTTATTGGAAAGTATGTAGCTTCATTACAACACAATAGTGAAAAAAGTGCCACTAATGAAAGAGCAAATTTGCTTCAAAATCAATTTGATGAGCTTAAAAAAAATACCGAAAAACAATTTTCTGAAATGATTAAGGAACGTGAAGAGATTCGTAGGGAAAAAGATTTTCTCAATACAGAACTTACACGTCGTAATGCAGAGTATGAAAATCTTCAGCTCAAAAACACATCTCAGAAAGAAGAAGTAGAAAAACTTCAGGAAAAATTTACCAAAGAATTTGAGAACCTAGCCAATAAAATTCTCGATGAGAAGTCTAATAAATTTACCGAACAGAACAAAGAGAATATTAAAAATATCCTGAATCCATTACAGGAAAAGATCAATACTTTTGAGAAAAAAGTAGAGCAAACCCATAAAGAAAGTATTGATTATCACGCTGCACTGCGCCAGCAAATAGTAGGCCTAAAAGACCTTAATGAACAGATGAGCAAAGAAGCTACTAATCTTACCAAAGCACTTAAAGGTGATAGTAAGATGCAAGGTAATTGGGGGGAATTGGTATTAGAACGCGTATTAGAAAAGTCTGGATTAGAGAAAGATAGAGAGTATTTCGTGCAACAAAGTTTTACCCTCGATAATGGGCAACGAGTGATGCCGGATGTCGTGATTTATCTGCCTGACAATAAAAAAATGGTTATTGACTCTAAAGTAGCACTTACTGCATATGAGCGTTATATCAATGAAGAAAATGAAGAGTTAAGAGCTACTCACCTTAAAGAGCACATCGTGTCATTAAAACGTCATGTAGATCAACTTTCAGAAAAAAGCTATCAAGATCTGTATGATATCGAATCACCAGATTTTATTTTAATGTTTGTTCCTATAGAACCTGCTTTTGCAATAGCTATTAATCAGGATAATAAACTATACAATCAAGCTTTCGAGAAAAATATAGTAATTGTAACACCTTCTACCCTTCTGGCTACTTTACGTACTATTGATACTATGTGGAATAATGAAAAACAGCAACGTAATGCTATTGAGATTGCAAGACAAGCAGGAGCTTTATATGATAAATTTGAAGGATTGGTAAAAGATCTTACCGGTGTAGGTAAAAAGATAGACGATGCCAAAAAAGATTATTCTGCTGCTATGAACAAATTGGTTGAAGGCAGAGGAAATCTGATTACAAGTGTCGAAAAACTAAAAAAAATGGGAGCTAAAGCCAAGAAATCATTACCCGAAGCTGTAATTAAAAGAGCTACCAAAGAAAATGAATAATCACATAACATATTTTTAATCATGGTATCAAGTTCAAACCTATCAGAAATCATACTCAGAATCACCGGAGCACTGTTTTATATTCTACCGATCCTTGTATTTATAGTGCTATCGATATATTATATAAGTAAGAAAGGATCTACTAAAGAAGGGATTCTTGTACTTATTGGTAACATCTTGATTCTGATCGTAGCTATTTTACATCAATTCCTATATATGTTTATAGATTCATGGGGATTTGATCTCTATGCTATTATTAATGCTGGAGTAAATGCCATATCATTTATAGGGTCAATACTCTTTATAATTGGTTTCTATATGATGATCCAGAAAATTATTAAAAACAAGGTCTCTGAATAAAAAATAATTATGGAGCAAAATATTATAGAAGTCATTAAACACATTTTTTTAGGGATTATAACCTCGATACCACAACTGGTTATAACCATATTATGCATTTATTACATAATTAAAGTAGGATTAAAAACAGAAGGAGTATTAGTAACTACAGGTAGTATTATATCTTTATTATGTGGCATTTCTAATATTGTGGGTGCCACATACATTAGTACATTAGGAGCAGATACTTATGTAACCTTTATATATTTCGTACAAGGTTTTTCCTTTTTGGGATCAGTTCTTTTTGTAATTGGCTTTTTCTTATTGATAAAAAAAACAATAAAGTACGTGCTCAATGATAAAAAATGAGACCTATACTCCTACAATCAATTAAAAAGATACAAGCATATGAAATCATTATCCATAAAAATATTTTTCTTTGTAGTTCTTTTCGGAAATATTTTTCATATTGCTAATGCACAGCAGGCTTATTTTCCCGAACAAGGAAACTGGGAAGAAAAGAGTCCAACAGAATTTAAGATAAATGCGCAAAAACTCAAGGAAGCGGTGCAATTTGCAATGGATCATGAATATTCGGGATCAAAAGATCTACGCGAAGCTATTGTAAAAGGTTTTGAGCGAGAACCCTATCACAAAATTCTGGGGCCTACCAAAAAAAGAGGCGGTCCTGCTGGTCTTATTATTAAAGACGGATACATTATATCAAAATGGGGAGATATAAATAGAGTAGACATGACATTTAGTGTTACCAAAAGCTATTTATCTACTATGGCAGGATTGGCCGTAGATCATAAATTAATACATTCTGTTGATGATTACACCCATACAGTCATATGGGATCATACTTTTGATGGAAAGCATAACAAGAAAATTACCTGGAGGCACTTACTTACCCAATCCTCGGATTGGTCTGGACAACTATGGGGTGGATATGACTGGGCAGATCGTCCCCCAAGAAAGGGTGGTATTGATAATTGGAAATTTAGAAAGCTCAACGAGCCTGGAACCGTTTTTGAATACAATGATGTTCGTGTTAACGTATTGGCTTATTCCTTATTAAATGTTTGGAGAACTCCATTACCACAAGTATTAAAAGAAAAAATAATGGACCCTATTGGTGCGTCGACCACATGGAGATGGTATGGGTATGATAATTCCTGGGTTGTTATTGATGGTATTAATATGCAATCTGTAAGTGGCGGTGGTCATTCTGGTGGTGGATTATTTATCAATACATTAGATCATGCCCGATTTGGATTACTTTTTCTTAACAATGGAAACTGGAACGGAACACAATTATTATCTAAAGAATGGATCAAAGAAGCGACCAAGCCCTCGCAAGCCAACCCTAACTACGGCTTTATGTGGTGGCTTAACCAAAAAGGATCAAGGCATTGGGAAGAGTTACCAGAGCATTTGTACTACGCCGCAGGGTTTGGTGGTAATTTTATTGTGATTGACCAAAAACAAAACCTAGTTGTAGTTACGAGATGGCTTGAACCTAATCAGATTGATGAATTTATAACCAAAGTATATAATGCTTTCTAATTATGAAAAAAATACTCGCAATACTCATTATTATAATTTTAACACTTTTTGCTGCATGGTATGCATTTATATATTATACATCTTATAGTGAGGGAACCCGAAGTGGGGAACTTATAAAATTTAGTAATAAAGGTGTGGTTTTTAAGACCTGGGAAGGTGAAATTAGCCAAGGAATCTCTGGAGCGCAAATATTTAGATTTTCTGTTGAAAGCCAAAAAGAAAATATCATTAAGAAACTAGAAAAATTTCAAGGTAGATACGTAAAACTAAAGTATAAGGAGCGTTTTGCAAAAGTTTCCTGGCTTGGAGATACAAAGTATTTTGTGATCGATGTCGTTGAGGAGGACTCTCCTCACTTTAGAAATAAATAATATAGCTCTTAGATCATACATCATCAACTAAATTAATAATAGAATGAAAAAGTACAAAACCAATACCGAATCCAGAGTAATTATTTCAGAACTCATGCTTCCCTCTCATTCTAATTTTAGTGGAAAAATACATGGTGGTTATATCTTATCTTTGATGGATCAAATTGCTTTTGCATGTGCTTCTAAACATTCTGAAACTTATTGTGTAACAGCCAGTGTTGATAAGGTAGATTTCTTAAAACCTATCGAAGTTGGCGAACTTGTAACGCTTAAAGCATCAGTAAATCATGTAGGTAATACTTCTATGGTTGTAGGAGTACGAGTCGAGGCAGAAAACATACAAACCAGTAAAGTAAAACATTGTAACTCGAGTTATTTTACTATGGTAGCCAAAAATGATAAAGGTAAAAGTGTCCCCATACCAGGATTGATTTTAGAAAATAAAACAGCGATACGTCGATTTGTAAGAAGTATTATTCGTAAAGAAGATGCGGTTACAAGGCGTAATCGTTTTAAAGATTCAGAATTTGAGCTAGAATCCCATCTGGAAATCCTTGGCCAATATAACGTAAAGATCGACTTATAAATTAAATCAAGATCATTACATCATACTATCTATTAGCAAAATCTTTGTATATTTCATACAAAAACCCCGTTATGGAAAGTATATTCAAAAAAAAATCAATACTACTTATTACTTTACTATGCTTTAACTGTAGCAGTGGTGATGATAGTACACAACCTAATCCCAATCCGGATCCTGATATAAATCCAAACCCAAATAAAATCACAACTTATGATGCAGATGTTAAGGCAATTATAGACGCTCAATGTGTACGTTGTCATACCGTTCCTGCACAAAATGGGGCTCCTTTTCCTATGCGTAATTATACCGAAACTATTGTTGGAGTAAATAGGGATCTTGTTCTTTTAGTTAAATCAACGGGAGCTAATGTAATGCCTCCAGAAGGCAGGTTACCACAAGCAACAATAGATATTATCTTAGATTGGGAAGCAGATGGCTTTTTAGAAAAATAACATTGTAATTAATTCTCAATTAAAAAACAAAAAAGAGGCTGGAATCACCCAGCCTCTCTAATACATACTCAAAATATGAAACTACCGTATTAATTTGTGGTAGCTATAGGAGCCGTGTAGCCTCCTTTACTTACAGATCCATCTGTTCCTGTACTATTACCTCTTAGTAATAGTATTCCTGCCACGTGTGGTGACGCCATAGAAGTACCAGAGATTCTATTAAATTGTCCATTTAACCAAGTAGACCATACTTGGCTACCAGGAGCCCAACGATCTACACTTCTACCGTAATTAGAAGTTCCTGCAGGAAAATCACCATTTGCCATATTACCAACATTCCAAGAGTTTCTAGTTTGTAATCTTTGCGGTGAATAGTACTGGGTATCATCGTTACTATTACCAGCAGCCATAGCCCCATAAGTTGTTTGTTCAAGGTTTCTAAATGCATTATCCACAGCCTGAGAGGTACTACGCTGTCTAGGTCCTATACTATAATTCCAAGTGTCTCCATTACGTGCATTTCTGGCTACATAGTCTACACCAGCAAGAATGCCTGAATTACTACCAGTACCTTGTGCATTTAAAACCCTCACAGAAACAACTGTAGCACCATAAGCTACACCAATAACTCCAGAGCCATTATTTTTTGCAGCAACAGTACCTGCTACATGAGTTCCATGTCCATTTTGATCTTGCCATGATCCACCAACAAAACTTCTGCTTCGGTTAGTATCGATATTTAAATCATTATGAGGTGAGATTCCACTATCAATAATCCAACAAGTTCTACCAGCACCATTTGCTCTACCTACTCTGTTTATACCCCACGGTAAAAAGTCTCCGCTAGGTAACCAAGAACCTTTGTTCGCTGCTTTATTATGCACAGTCGCAGGAAGAGCCTTAACTGGTGTTCCCATTTCTATATCTAACTTTTGGATATAATTAGGTTCGATATAAGCAACCTCAGGGTCATTTTTCAGCATCTCAGCTTGTTTTTCAGATAAATTCTTAACTGAAAAACCTTGGATAGCATTGCTGTAGGTTTGCTTTATGTTATTCTCTGCTATCGCATATTTGGATAACGTTTGCTGTGACTTAGCTTTCATACCAGCACTTTTACCATGTAGAGATTTATCTTCTTTATAAATTATGATATACTCTCCAGGTATCGCCTGTTCTGCTCCTACAGTATCTGTAGTCTCTATTCCCGTTTCTATATCGGTAACTCCATCGGCGTCTTTTTCACAACTATAAAAGAAGATAGAAAAGACTGTTAGCATACTTAAAAATTTCAGTTGAGTTTTCATTATTGTTTGATTTTTCTATTAAATGTTTAATTCTAGATTTTAAATTAAAAATGTTGAGCTCTTCATTAAAATTTGTGATTCAAAAGTAGAGATAAATTCAAATAAACAAATACGGTAAACGCGTAACAAACAAATAGTTACATTTCATTTATTGAACTTTATGCTTAATAAACAATCCCTTGATTTTCAATAATGCAACAGTGTTGCATTATTGAAAATCAAGGGATTAAACAAAAAATAGAATGACTAAATTGAGGGAAATTTCAGCAAAAAAACAGCTTTCAAAATCAAAGGAGAATAGAGTAAATTTAACTATATTTAACACATTATTAACTTTAAATTAACTCGTTAACGAATCATATTCGGTATTCCTCAGCAATATTTCTATGATATTCTTATCATAAAAATTTATGTTTTCTACATTAAATTAGATTTCTTTTTGATATTATGACAAAAAACTGCTCCTTATATGATCAATACATTTATAAAACAGTAAAATCTTACATTTCAAAAATTCATATTTATGTATTAGAATTTAGTTAGTAGATATGTTTAATAAAAAAACCAGATTGTAAGTTTACAATCTGGTTTTTTTATAATTTCTATATAAGATGCTATTTACTCAAATACATTTTACGTCTCGAGTACAGGTCATAAAATTGATCGTCTTTAAGATCATCAATAAACAAGATACTCTCTCCTGTACTTTTCATTTCCGGACCTAATTTCTTATTAACATTAGGGAATTTATTGAACGAGAATACGGGTTGTTTAATAGCATATCCATCTAAGTGGGGTTTAAAGTCAAAATCAGTCACTTTCTTTTCTCCCAGCATCACTTTAGTCGCATAATTCACATATGGTTCTCCGTATGCCTTAGCAATAAAAGGTACTGTTCTCGATGCTCTTGGGTTTGCTTCAATGATATATACCATATCATCTTTGATTGCAAACTGAATATTTATTAACCCCACAGTGTTTAGTGCTAACGCAATTTTATGTGTATGATCTTTAATTTGCTGCATTACAAATTCTCCCAAATTAAACGGAGGCAAAGTAGCATTAGAATCTCCAGAATGAATTCCACACGGTTCTATATGCTCCATAATTCCTATGATATACACATTTTCACCATCACATATTGCATCTGCTTCTGCTTCGATTGCACCATCCAAATAGTGATCTAATAGTAATTTATTATTAGGGATTTTGCGCAATAAATCAACCACATGTTCTTCTAGTTCCTGCTTATTGATCACAATCTTCATTCCTTGCCCTCCTAATACATAGGATGGTCTGACCAAAATTGGAAAATCTAGGCGATCTGCCACCTCAAGTGCTTCATCGGCAGTTTCTGCAGTATCAAATTCTGGATATGGAATATTATTCTCTTTCAATAATTTAGAGAAGTTGCCTCTATCTTCGGCAAGATCCAGAGATTGATAACTCGTTCCTATAATCTTAATCCCATAGCGATCCAGCTTTTCAGCAAGTTTTAATGCGGTTTGCCCACCAAGTTGAACAATTACTCCTTCTGGTTTCTCATGTCGGATTATATCATAAATATGTTCCCAAAATACTGGTTCAAAATATAGTTTATCGGCAGTATCAAAATCAGTAGATACGGTTTCTGGATTACAATTGATCATTATCGTTTCATATCCACACTCTGAAGATGCCAAAACCCCATGTACACAACAATAGTCAAATTCGATTCCTTGTCCAATCCTGTTAGGCCCCGAACCTAAAACAACAATTTTCCTTTTATCGCTAACGACACTTTCATTAGAAACCGATAGTTCTCCTTCAGGCGTTTCTATTTCTGCTTCAAAAGTAGAATAGAAGTAAGGTGTTTGAGCTTTAAATTCTGCAGCACAGGTATCTACCAATTTATACACTCTTTTTATCCCTAACTCATCTCTCTTATTATACACTTCACTTTCATAACACCCTACCATATGAGCTATTTGTCTATCTGCAAAACCTTTTTGTTTCGCTTCCAGTATTAATTCTTTGGTAAGGGATTGAATGGTATATGTTGAAATTTCTTTTTCAAGATTATATAATTCCTCATATTGCTTTAGGAACCACATATCTATTTTTGTGATTTCGTGTATTCTGCTTAATGGGATTCCCATCTGGATAGCGTCATAAATTACAAATACGCGATCCCAGCTGGCATAGGTAAGTTTATCTATAATTTGATCATAGTCTTTATACCCTTTTCCATCGGCACCAAGTCCATTTCTTTTAATTTCTAAAGACTGAGTAGCTTTATGCAATGCTTCCTGAAACGATCTACCAATTGCCATAACTTCTCCAACAGATTTCATCTGAAGTCCTAATGTACGATCAGATCCTTCAAATTTATCAAAATTCCATCGTGGGATTTTTACAATTACATAATCTAATGTAGGTTCAAATAAAGCCGAAGTAGATTTAGTAATCTGGTTATCTAATTCATCCAGGTTATATCCAATGGCCAATTTTGCAGCTATTTTTGCAATCGGATACCCTGTTGCTTTTGATGCTAATGCAGAAGAACGGGAAACTCTAGGATTAATCTCGATAGCAATAATATCTTCATTTTCATCGGGACTTACTGCAAACTGTACATTACATCCTCCTGCAAAATCCCCAATACTACGCATCATATGGATTGCCATATCACGCATACGCTGAAAAGTTTTATCACTTAACGTCATTGCGGGAGCCACTGTAATCGAATCTCCGGTATGGATTCCCATAGGATCCATATTCTCTATTGTACAAATAATAACTACATTATCATTATTATCTCTTAACAATTCTAATTCATATTCTTTCCACCCGATCAGAGCTTTATCGATCATCACTTCATGAATCGGAGAAACTTCTAATCCACGAGTAAGTAATGTATCGAAATCTTCTTCTTTATAAACAAAAGATGCTCCTGCACCACCAAGTGTATATGATGCTCTAATAACAAGAGGAAATCCAAATTCCTGAGCGATCTCTTTTCCTTTTAGGTAAGAATTGGCGGTTGCCTGAGGAGCCATCGGAATCCCAATAGAAAGCATTAGTTCTCTAAATTGCTCTCTATCTTCGGTAATATTTATAGCATCTATATCTACTCCTATGATCTCTACATCAAAATCTTTCCATATTCCTTTTTCATCTGCTTCTATACAAAGGTTAAGAGCTGTTTGCCCTCCCATTGTAGGTAATACAGCATCAATCTGAGGATGTTCTTTTAGAATCTCTATTATTGATTTAGTATTTAATGGCTTAAGGTATACATGATCCGCCATAGAAGGATCTGTCATAATTGTAGCTGGATTCGAATTGATCAGAATCGTTTCTACCCCATCTTCTCTTAAAGAACGTAGGGCTTGTGTCCCAGAATAATCAAACTCACACGCTTGACCAATAACAATTGGACCTGATCCTATAATAAGTATACTCTTTAATTTTTCTCTTTTTGGCATGTAATAACGGTATTGCTTTTCCTATAAATTATGTATTAGATATAAAAAAAGGCGTTACCTATAAAGTAACACCTTTAATATTTTTAATGAACGTTATCATTAGTGCTTATGTCTTAGTTCAGACGAAACAGATATCTTCTTTCTTCCTTTTGCTCTTCTACGAGCCAACACCTTTCTACCATTTGCAGAAGCCATACGCTCTCTGAAACCGTGTTTGTTTTTTCTCTTTCTCTTCGATGGTTGAAACGTTCTTTTCATTGCTATATATCTTTATAAATCTTCTTGAAATATCTAATTCAATCTTTTTCGAGAATTTCTTCCCAAAACTGCGGGCAAATATACAAAGAGTTTTTACTTTGACAAACGTAAATATCAAATATTTTTTATCCAAAAAAATTAGTTTCTTTGCACAAGAAAATCGCAATCCTGTTTTTATGAAAAAACCACTAATTTTTATACTAGTATTGATACTGTCGATTACTGGTTTTTCTCAAACTACTTTGCAATACAATCTTAATGTTGGAGATTCTTTTGCAATTCGTCAGGATTCTGAACAAATAATTACACAAGACATTTCTGGAGAACAACAAACGATCATAAATAATATTAGTGCAGAGATGTTTTTTATAGTGACAAAAGTAGAAAACAACTTGTTTTATATAGAAATGAAATACCAAACATTAAAAATGAAAACAAATTCTCCTTCTTTAGGAGTTCTTATGGATATGGACACTTCTATAACGCCAGATTCTACTGATGTACAGGGGCGTATTTTTCAAGGACTAATCAACTCTCCTATTACTATGGTAATGCAAAAAAATGGTAAGATTAATGCCTTAGAAGGAACAGAAATTCTTATTGATAATATGATTAAAAATGCAGGTATTACAAATACTAATACTATAAAACAAGTTCGTACCAGTTTAAATCAACAATGGGGAGACAACCAATTATTAGGTAATTTTGAGCAAATAACGTATATCTATGGTGATAATAATGCTAAGGTAGGTGACAATTGGAAAAATGAGTATACTGGTAAAATGAAAAGCAAAAATAAATGGAACATTGCTTCAATTATAAACGAAAGCACTACAATTGCAGGTACATCAGAAGTAGAAATGGAAAATACTAATGCTAGTGCTACTATTATGGTATCGGGTTCTCAAAAAACAATGATCACAGTTAATAATAAAACAGGGCTTATGTTAGAAGGAAACACAGAAGGGATTTGCAAAGGAAATACATTAATCTCTACTATGCCAGATACCAAAATACCAACATCAATAAAATTTAAAAATAACTACAAAATAATAAAATAAGGTTAAAAATGTACAACAAAAATATAAAATTAGTAATCGCAGCAATCGTTACCGGAGTAGCAATATGGCAAATAGTAGAAGGATATATAGGTAATGGAATTATGCTTATTTTATTAGCTGCAATTTTTGTCTTTTTATATTTTAAAAACGAATTAATCCTCCTAGCTTTCTTAAGGTTGCGTAAACAAGATTTTGATGGCGCCAGAAAATGGTTGGACAAAATCAAAAACCCAGAAAATGCCCTTACCACAAAACAACAAGGATATTACAATTATCTTCTTGGTATTATGTTATCTCAGACCAACATCACACAAGCCGAAAAACACCTAAAAAAGGCAATCAAGCTGGGATTATCGATGAATCAAGATCTTGCTGTAGCAAAATTAAATCTTGCCGGTATTGCAATGACAAAACGCCGTAAAAGAGAAGCTCAAATGTTACTTACAGAAGCCAAAAAATTAGATAAACACAATATGCTTAAGGATCAGATCACTATGATGAAACAGCAAATGAAGAAAATTTAGGCATACTAATTGTATGAAAAATTACGTTTAATGATAGTTTAATACAAGCTTTGGAACGTTTTTTTATTAAGTGAACATCAAAAGTTTTACACCTAAAAAATGTTTTTTTGATGACATTATATTACATTAGCTACCGTAATCTATTTATAATGAAGAAATTATTAGTACTAGGAATACTCTCTTTATATTATAGCAATTCCTTTGCTCAAGAAGAAAGACAAATACCATTTTCGGTTGCTATTTCGGCACATATCGTAAAATATAACCAAAAAATTGATCTTGCCTATAAAGATAAAGATCTAGAACGGGCAGAATTCTTATTTGATTCCTTGGTAACTAATCACCTTAGTGGAACCTATATGGATAACTTTAGTGTATACCCCCTAAAAGGAGATCCTATTCTTTTAAGAGATTACGAAAAACCAATTTTTCTTATTACATATGCTTCATGGTGCGTTCCTGGTATCGGAGAAATCCCTGCACTAAATGATTTAGCTGATAGATTTCATGATCAGATTGATTTTGTAGTACTCTTCTGGGATAATAAAGAGAAATTAAAAGAAAAAGTAAAAGAATATAATAATAACATTCATTTAGTTCATATTGATGAAAAGACAAATCAGGATTCATATATTATTAATAAGTTAAAACATGCATTAGGATTTCCTATGATGTATTTTATGGATGGAAATAAAAAAATATTAGATATTAGAAAAATTGTTACTCATCACTCTAGTGAAACACTAAGTAACTCATACAACATTCACTTTAATTCGTTATCTAAAGGCGTTTCTCTTTTAATTGCTGATTTGGATTTGAATACCGAAATAAACAATACTGAAGCTGAAGCGAAAGAAAATGAAGATGGACGTACAGATGAAGAACGAAATATTGACGAAGAATATGAAAGGTATAAACGAGAACGTGATTCTATAAGTAACAAAAAGGATAATTAATAATTATCGTCTATTTACCCATTATCATTTTTAAGGCTACCACTAACAATACTCCTCCAAAGATTTTTTTTAGTAATGTCTGATTTATAGAAATTGCCAATTTACTCCCTAAATATCCCCCAATAATAAAGGTTACTGCAATTATAATTGCGTATTTCCAATTCACAAATCCTTCATGGTAATAATTATATGCTGCTAATAATGTTACAGGAACTGCCAGTACTGCAAGACTGGTTCCTTGCGCCTCGTGCTGAGAAAAATTCACCCACAAAATCAGAAGAGGAATCATGATCACACTTCCTCCTATCCCCAATGTACCACTAAAAAAACCAGCTAATAACCCAATTAAGATTAACGAAATAAGTACTGAAGTATTCACACATTTAAATTTTAGAATCACCTAAATTAATCAATTATAAAACCAAGAACATATACCCACACAACATTCTATCATTAAAAGCAGTTTCAAATATTTCCATTTAGCAAAACATCTAAAACGATACCAACATAACAAAAAGTAGTTTTCTTAATGCTATGCCAAACCATATTTGACACGACTTTAAAACAGTGCTAACTTAAATAAAAATTTGAAATTTTTACTGCCCGGCTGTCGTTTTATAATACCCTTCTCTTGGTATTTTTATAAGATATTCCTTACCAGAATGATTATTTAAACGAGCTTCTCTAAGCCAGGGATTATGTAGTTTTAAAATCTTATAATTGATATCATATTGCTCAGCAAAATCAGTAAAATCTGCAATAGGTTCATCTACGAGAACATTAAATGTAGGGATATGAGTATATAAATCTTCATCACTAAAATTAAAACCATACTTCTTTGGATTGCTCAAGATTTCTTTCACTGCTACAATTCTAAACACATATCTACCCGTCTCTTCTCCTAATAAAAGATCATAGTACGAAGTCACTTTTTGTTTTTCAAGTTGTCTATTAACCCCTGCTCTACCTGCATTATATGCTGCTGCTGCCAAAGTCCAGGAGCCAAATTTTTCTTTTGCACTTTTAAGGTATTTACAAGCTACCTCTGTAGATTTTTCAATATGATAACGTTCATCCACATTTTCATTTACTTCTAGTCCATATTCTTTGGCAGTACCTTTTAATATCTGCCAAAACCCTGTTGCTCTTGCAGGAGATACTGCCTGCGTTAAACTACTTTCTATTACTGCCAGATATTTAAAGTCATCAGGAACACCCTGTTCTTTAAGAATCGGTTCTATAATAGGAAAATACTTATTAGCTCGCTTAAAAAGAAGTAGACCATTAGACTGCCAGTAGGTGTTAACCAATAACTCTCTATCCATTCGTTCTCTAATATCAGGATTTTCTACTGGAACTAACTCTCCTGCAAAATTAAGATTATCTGGCATTGCAATAGCATATACATTATAATCATTTACTAATTTTTCTTCCAGAATTTCTTGAGCTAATGGTTTTTCTGGCTGATGTTCTTGTGTAGCGTTTACTAAAATTCCAAAGGTGAACAGCACACCTAAAAGAACTAAAAATTTCTTAATTGTTTTCATTACTTAAGTAGATTTTGATTTTATTGGGGAATAAAATTTATTGTACAATATAGCGTAAAAAGTTAGATTAACGTAAGTTATCACTAATTATTTCGGGTAAATTTTTATTAAACCACCTTGCTCTATTTACAATCATAACATGAGTTCCCCCTTCAACTGTTATACAATTTTTTATATTTGCGATAGGAAAAACGATGTCTTTATCTCCATGAATATGAATAAGATTATCTGGTGTTTTTTCCTGATCCCAACATACCATTTTTTCTATAGCCCAGTCTAAATATCTTTTATCATGTATAGACAGGTATTTTTGATACATGGCTGCACGTTTTTTTGCAAAATCACCAAAAGCTAATTTCTCCCAATTATCTATTTTAGAAACTATTGCCGTTGGTAATAATTTATAAGCTTTGGTTTTTCTAGCAATTTTAATTCTGGTAGGTAATTCGAATTTGTTTTTTACACTCGAAATAATAACAAGTTTCTTTAAACTCAAATACTTGCTCATCTCCTGCACCATAACGCCTCCAAACGATACACCGATCAAAATACAGTTTTTATGCTCAATTTCTTCACACATACGCTTAGCATACTGCTCTATAGATTCATTCTTAATTGGGATTTTCCAAGGTAGGGTTTGAGTTACAAATTTATCCTTGGGAAGCTTAATATATTCGAATATCGAAACATCTGCTGCCATCCCAGGAACAAAATAAACATAGCTAACTTCCTGCGACATAGGTATTTTAACAGTGGGTATTAAATTTAAAACTCTAATTTTCTTATCTTTGCGTATCAAAATTATAGTATTCCTTGGTTAGAAAAAAGGAAATATTGAGTTAAATTTTTGCAAAAGGGAATTTTAGAACTAACTAATCTTAGTTAGACGAGGCAAGGTTAAACCTTATTTTTACTGAGTTAAAAACCTACATTTCAGGTACATACACCTAGAAACCCCTCTCTAATAAGATTGTTATGATTAATAAGGTTAACTCCTTATAAACATTTGATTAAATACCTCATAATTTAAAAAATATGGAGAACATGAGTGCTGTTGAATTAGAGATTATCGACAATGAATTTCTAAGACAATTCGAAACTACAATTGACGGTCAAAAAGCAAAGATCGAATACGCGCTACAAGAAAGAAAAATATTTCTTACTAAACTTATCATGAGTGAAGAACACCTTGAAAAAGGTTATGAACAAGATTTTATCGTTGCAGTATTTAATGTAATTGAAGAACGTAATATTAGATTAGTGCCTACTAGTCCTATTATTGCAAAATTTATGAGAAAAAATCGAAGGAAATATAAAGACTTACTTCCCGTTGGAATAAACATATAGTCCTACTACTCTATCATAACACATAAAAGCCTACTATATAGCAGGCTTTTATGTGTTATATATCGAACTTAGATTGATTTTTATGTTATGAAATCAAATCTCACCATCCCATCTTCATCAATCTTTGTTAATTTCACCTTATGTAAAGTATTTACATACAGCGGGTTCCATGGCATTTTTACTTTTACATAATTTTCAGTAAAACCATATATATAGCCTTCTTTATTTTCAGACTCAAACAACACTGTTCTTTCGGTCCCTAACTGGCTTTCATAAAATGCTCTTCTTTTCTTTACAGATAACCCTCGTAGCATTTTACTTCTTTTCTTTCTAATATCCAGAGAAACTACACCATCTAAAGCTGCCGCTACAGTGTTATCTCTTTCAGAATAAGTAAATACATGTAAATATGAGATATCTAATCGAGATAAAAAGTTGTAGGTATCTAAGAAATGATCATCGGTTTCACCGGGAAAACCAACAATAACATCTACCCCAATACACGCATGAGGCATTACTTCTTTAATTTTTTGTACCCTATCTACATATAGATCACTAAGATATCTGCGGCGCATCAGTTTTAATATATCATCATTTCCAGATTGTAAAGGGATATGAAAATGTGGAACAAAAGTCCTGGAACCCGATATAAAATCTATAGTTTCATTTTTAAGTAAATTAGGTTCTATAGACGAAATTCGTAATCTCTCTATACCCTCAACTTTATCCAATGCCTGTACAAGTTCGAAAAAAGTATGTTCATGCTTCTTATTTCCATACTCACCCTTACCATAATCTCCTATGTTAACTCCGGTAAGTACAATCTCTTTAATTCCTTTATCAGAAATCTCTTTAGCGTTTTTTAATACATTCTGCAGGGTATCACTTCGCGAAATTCCTCTGGCAAGTGGGATTGTACAGTAGGTACATTTATAATCACAACCGTCCTGCACTTTTAAGAATGCACGAGTACGGTCTCCTATAGAGTAACTACCCACATAAAAATCGGCCTCTTCGATTTCACAAGAATGTACTTCTCCAAAATCATTTTTAGAGAGATCATTAATATAATCGGTGATCTTAAATTTTTCTGTAGCCCCCAAAACCAAATCTACACCATCAACAGAAGCCAATTCTTCTGGTTTTAACTGGGCATAGCACCCTACAGCAGCTACAAAGGCATCTGGATTTACCTTTTGCGCTTGTTTAACTATGGTTTTAAATCTTTTATCTGCATTTTCGGTAACAGAACATGTATTAATTACATAGATATCTGCATTCTCAGAAAAATCTACACGATCAAAGCCTTCATTTGTAAAATCTCTTGCTATTGTAGAGGTTTCTGAAAAATTCAGTTTACAACCCAAAGTATAAAAAGCAACTTTTTTTTTCATAAAACATAAGTGTCATTTCTGCAGGGGCAGAAATCTCATTATATTTACCCATACCAAAACTCAAAAATATTGAGTCACTCTAGAATAAATTTTCAGGGTGCAAATATACCAACAATAATTCGTTTACTAAAATTGAAGTGTGTTCATTATTTTTTCATAATTCGCTATTTAACAATAGCTTATATTTTACTTACTCTCATATCCTGTAGAGATTCTTCTCAAGAAAACAGAGATCATTTAGTATTTCGGTATAATCAATATGAAAATATAAGTTCATTAGATCCGGCATTTGCTAGAGATGTTGCTAATATTTGGTCTACAAATCAGTTGTTTAACAGTTTAATACAACTGGATGATTCCTTACATATTAAACCAGATATTGCAAAAAGATGGGAAATTTCTGAAGATGCCCTTACCTACACTTTTATACTTCGAAATGATGTAAAATTTCATAAACACGAACAATTTAAAACCAAAGACAGCACTCGACACGTTGTTGCAAAGGATTTTGTGTATAGCTTTAATAGATTAGTTGATCCCAAAGTAGCATCTCCTGGTAATTGGGTACTTAAAACAGTAGATACCTATACAGCCGTTAATGATACTATTTTTGAAATTAAACTAAAAAAACCTTTTCCTGCTTTTTTGGGATTAATGAGTATGCGATACTGCTCTGTAGTTCCTGAAGAAGTTGTATCGTTTTATGGTAATCAATTTAGAGCAAATCCTGTTGGCACTGGTCCTTTTAAATTTAAATTATGGGAAGAAAACATCAAGCTAGTTTTGCGTAAAAATGAATTGTATTTTGAAAAGGATAAAAGCGGCAAACAACTCCCCTATCTGGAGTCTGTAGCCATAACCTTTTTACCCGACAAGCAAAGTGAATTTTTGCAGTTTGCCAAAGGAAATATCGATTTATTAAACAGTTTAGATGCTTCATATAAAGATGAATTATTAACCCCAAGCGGAAAATTACGGAAGAAATACAAAGAACGCATCAATATTAGCAAAGGCTCTTATCTAAACTCTGAATACCTGGGTTTTTATCTGGATACAGACAAAAAAGAAATACAATCGAAACTATTAAGAAAAGCCATTAATCACGGTTTCGATAGAAAAAAGATGATTACCTATTTAAAAAATGGTATAGGAACTCCTGCAATACACGGTTTTATCCCAAAGGGTATTCCTGGGTTTAATAGCATTTCCGGATATGAGTATGATCCCGTAAAAGCCCGTAAGTTAGTTGAAACCTACAAAAAGCAAACTGGAGAAAACAATCCGACCATACGAATTGCTACAGATGCTAATTATCAGAGCATTTGTGAATTTATACAACGAGAGCTTGAAAAAGTTGGATTAAATATTATTGTAGATGTAATGCCTTCTTCGACAATACGTCAAAAGAAATGGAAAGGAAAATTAGAATGTTTTCGTGCTAGCTGGATTGCAGATTACCCGGATGCCGAAAATTTCCTATCACCATATTACAGTAAAAACTTTACCCCTCATGGCCCTAACTACACACATTTTAAAAATGAAACTTTTGATCGCTTATACGAAGAAAGCTTCTTAATAACAGACATCAAAATGCGAGAGCAACACTATGCAAAGATGGATTCTATCATTATTGCAAATACTCCTATCGTTCCTCTATATTATGATCAGATAGTTCGATTTACTCAAAAAAACGTAAAAGGACTTACCAATAACCCGCAAAATTTCCTGGTACTAAAACGAGTATGGAAAGAATCTATTAAATAATTAAGGTTTGGCGTATTTTATCTTACATATCACCTAGATCGAAAGGTTTTCTACTATAATTTGCTTCGACAAACTCAGCATGACACCACGGTTAAAAACTAACACGCCAGAAAACACGTGGTTTTCTTTTATCAAAATTAATAGTACACAAAAAAATTACTTTTCATAACTCTTTCGCCATTGCCTGGTATCTTCAAAAATCTGCTCAAGAATCTGTTCTTCTTGTTTTGTAAACTCAACTTTTCTTCTCGACATAACTACTTTAGCCACTTCAAAAGCTTTTTTGGTCAGGTAAGTCGTAAAACCTGCACTCCCTCCCCAACTATAGCTAGGTACAAAATTACGAGGAAAACCTGTACCGAAAATATTGGCATTTACCCCAACTACAGTCCCTGTGTTAAACATGGTATTGATACCACATTTAGAATGATCCCCCATCATCAAACCACAGAATCGCAATCCTGTTTTTGTAAAACTTTCTGCTTCATAATCCCATAAGCGAACTTCGGCATAATTATTTTTAAGGTTAGAGGTATTTGTATCTGCCCCCAGGTTACACCATTCTCCTATTACAGAATTTCCCATATATCCGTCATGTCCTTTATTAGAGCATCCAAATATTACAGAATTATTGATCTCTCCCCCTACTTTAGAATGCACTCCAATAGTTGTACCACCATAAATCTTTGCCCCCATCTTTACTACAGCGCGATCACAAAGTGCAAAAGGCCCTCTAATCATACTGCCTTCCATGATTTCGGCATCTTTTCCTATATATATCGGTCCTTTACTAGCATTAAGTGTTGTAAATTCGAGTGTTGCTCCTTCTTCAATAAAAATATTTTCGGGTGCGATGATATTATTACTTTCAGGAATAGGTTGACTTATCCTATCCTGTGTTAGCAGCTTAAAATCATCGACAATCGCCTGTTCATTTTTTGAAAAGATATCCCAGGTATGCTGTACTGTAAACACATCATCATCATAAACTATTGCTTCGTAAGTTTCAAAATCTACCTCCTGTCCCTCTTTAACATAAAAAGCGATAGGTTCGTCATTGCAAAAAATAGCCTGTTCGGGTTTCAGATCTTTGATGGCAGCCACCAACTGTTCTGATGGTAAATAAGAAGCATTGATCATTATATTCTCTGCTAACTCTACCATAGGAAACTTTTCGCTTAGATATTCTTCTGTTACTGTAGAAGTAGTATTCCCTAAATAATTTTCCCATTTTTCGCGAATGGTTAATATCCCAATCCTAATCTCGGCGACTGGTCGTGTATAAGTAAATGGTAGTAACGCATTACGTGAAGCACCGTCAAAAAGAATATAATTCATGTTCTGATTTCAAAAAATTAGTTAGTTAAACAGTTGCAAAAATAAAGACGTTAATATTAAAAATAGTGTTGTTTGACGAATTTATTTGTAAAATAACATAAATAATATAAGAGCGCAGATACGTCACTTCAAGTGAAATTCTGTAAGAATTTAGTATCGAGAAGTACTTTTTAGTTATAATTTTTCTTGTTTTCTATACACCAAATCAGAGATTTGGTACTCTAACTAACGAAAACTTCTTATCCATTATTCATGTTAAAATAATAAAATGCATCAAAACAGATAAAAATTATCTCTTTTAATTAACGCCAACTCGATGTAAGGGTTTAGTTTAAAAAAGCGTCAATTCGAGTGTTTTATCGTAATAGAATGGAGAAAAAATGTACTTCGACAGGGGCCCGCCCTGAGTTTATCGAAGGGGTCTGTAGAACTATCGAGAATAGCTTTTTTAAGCATTATAATTTACGTCGAACTGAGATACTAATTAGTGTGAGTTTTGGGAGTAAAAAAACCTTTCCTATCGGAAAGGCTTTATATTATTGGAATACTACTAAATTACTTTTTGAACTTAGCATATTTGTTTTTGAATTTATCAATACGTCCTGCAGTATCGATAAGTTTTGACTTACCAGTATAGAAAGGATGAGATGTTCTTGAAATTTCTAATTTTACTAACGGATACTCTACACCATCTACTTCTAAAGTTTCTTTAGTATTGGCTGTAGATTTAGTTAAAAAAACTTCATCGTTAGACATATCTTTAAAAGCAACTAATCTATAATTTTCTGGGTGAATATCTTTTCTCATTGTATTATTCTTTTCTATTTTCGAGGTGCAAATTTACAACTATTTTTTTAAACGCAAAATTATTTCACAAATAAAGAAATGTAAATTAATTGGTGTGGTAAATACGATTCAAGTATTTAGAATTTCTTTAAAACATTAAGCTGCTTTACAGCACACCAATCTAAAAAGCATAGAAGCTACCTCATTTTTTATATTACTACTGGCTTCACAACACCCTACGTCTTTATCAGAATCATTTGTAATAACTATCAGATACTCGAGTGTATACGCTATATTTTCTAATTCTTCAGCAGTCATATTTAATGCTACAAGCTGATAATACACGTCTAAAAATGCTTGAGTTTGATCACCAAGAAATTCCTGAATCATAGTTTCTAATTCTGCCGAATTCAATGGTTCTTTTGCAGATTTTTGACTAATTGACCCTATAAACTCTTTATATTTTCCAGTTTTAATAGCACTGTTATTAAACTCAATAATAGTTTGTTTTACCAAATATTCTTTTTCTTCCTGAGAAACTTTTGTACTCTCTTGGTCTCTTGTACAAGATGCAATAGCAATAAAAGAAAAAATAAATGTAAAAAGTAATAGTCTTCTCATAAGTGATTTTTTTAGTTAATCAATTTTATGCAATTTTAAATTGGAGTACTTAAATTACAGTCTAAATTTTAAATTTCACATTTTTTTTACAACAAAATACTTATAAAATACTTCGTATCAAGCATTTAATTAAAAAAACATTATTTTAAGCGAATCCCTTTATTTTACGCCTATTCCGACCGTATTTCAGTTACGCAAAAACCGTAATAATTTGATAAATATACGACAAAAACACAAATAACACCGACAAAATACTACTTTTATTCATATTATAACATTTTAACATTTTAGTATATTTGTCTACTTATGGATATTGTATTACTATAAAATATTTTTACTATATGACTGAAACTACTATTTCTATAAAAAAACACATCATAAAATACGGATTATCTCTAGCATTAATTTGGATAGTATATAGCTTCATATTATATCTCGCAGATAATAACAATGACAAAACCTTAATTTTTCCTTTAATTGAGATATTAATGCATATAAGTGTTATAGTATCTGCATTTTATACTTATAAATCTGCTAATGGAGGATTTTTAAAATTATCTGAAGCTTTAAAAATAGGGGTTGGAATCGCTATAATAGGTGGAATTTCGGCTATGGTTTGGAATATTATAGTAATGGAAATAATAGAACCAAATATGCTTGAACAAATTCTTGAGAAAAGTAGAAATAATATTATTGAACAAAACCCTGAAATGACTGAAGAACAAGTTAATGAAAATATTGCTGTTGTAAAAAAATTAAATGCACCATATCCAATGTCTATAATAATATTTGCAACAAATACATTTTTAGGCTTTATGATTTCTTTAATAGGAGGGGCCATTATGCAAAAAAACAGAGATGCTTTTTAAGGTATACCTCATATATTTATCTATTTACTACTTTAAAACTTACCATTATTATATCTAAAAACACCAGTAGACATTAGTGACCAATACCATAAATTTATTACTCATACCTGTAACAATTTACTATATTTGTGTACTTATGTTTTATAATAACCAAAACTATACTATATATGGAAAATGATAAAGCATCTGCCAAGAAAATTATAATCAACTACGGGGTAATCCTGGGGATTCTCTCTGTTTTGATGGGAGTAGTAATCTATGTAATGGATGGATATGCTAAGCAAAACTGGGTACATTCTGTTATCGGTTTAGCGATTATGGTCGGTGTTACTGTATACGGGATAAAAGCGTATAAAGCTGCTAACGGTGGGTTTCTTAAACTTGGTGAAGCCATAAAAATAGGGCTGGGTATCGCTCTTATTGGTGGTATCATAAGCGTTATCTGGACGATTCTATTAATGAGTGTTATTGAACCGGATATTGTAAACCAAATGAATGAAGTACAGCGTGAACAAATGATCGAGCGTTTTCCTGATATGCCAGAAGAACAGCTAAATCAAAGCCTGGAGATGACTAAGAAATTTACCACTCCATATATGATTTCGGCATTTGCGTTAATCTGGAGTTTATTTATAGGATTTATTATTTCCTTATTTGCAGGATTAGTCATGCAAAAGAAACAAGACTTATATTAATATATGAATATATCTGTGGTCATACCACTGCTTAATGAGCAGGAATCACTTAACGAATTATACAATTGGATTGCAAAAGTTATGCAATCCAATTCTTTTTCTTATGAAATTATCTTTATCGATGATGGTAGTACCGATGGATCGTGGGAAACGATCTCTACACTATCCACAAAAGATCCGAATGTAAAAGGAATTCGTTTTTTAAAAAACTTTGGCAAGTCCCAGGCATTACACTCGGGATTCAAAGAAGCACAAGGTGATGTCGTGATCACTATGGATGCTGATTTACAGGACAATCCAGAAGAAATCCCAGAATTGTATGCTATGATCTCTAAAGAAGGGTATGATCTTATTTCGGGATGGAAAAAGAAACGATATGATTCTGTTATTGCCAAAAATCTACCCTCAAAATTATTTAATGCAGCGGCCAGAAAAACATCTGGTGTCAAATTACACGATTTTAATTGTGGGCTAAAGGCCTATAAAAATATAGTAGTAAAAAATATAGATGTAAATGGCGAGATGCACAGATATATCCCAGTGCTTGCCAAAAATGCTGGTTTTGCAAAAATCGGTGAGAAAGTGGTACTACATCAAGCCCGAAAATATGGTAAAACCAAATTCGGGATGAGTCGTTTTATAAACGGTTTTCTGGATCTGGTAACCATTTGGTTTATGTCACGATTTGGCAAAAGACCTATGCACTTTTTTGGTCTTATCGGTACCTTGCTTTTTATCATAGGGTTCTGTTTTTCATTATATCTTGGGATCGATAAACTTTTTATAGAAACCGAAGGTCGGCTTATTGCACAACGCCCCGAGTTTTATGTAGCATTAACCGCTATGATCCTGGGAACCCAGTTCTTTCTAGCAGGATTCTTAGGTGAAATTATCCTAACTAGCAAACGAAGTAAGGAGCGATATAGCATTGCAGAAAAGATACACCTCTAATGTCTCTAATTCACCTTGCAGATATAAAAAATTAAGATGAATTAAGTATCGAAGCAGTTTATGCACATTTCGAAACTTTTTTACCAAAATTAAATAGTATTTTTGCACTAAAATTACAAGCATGCAAATCACAGATTCTGTTATAAATCTAAGAGTTGACGAATGGTTAACTCCGGTTTTCGATACCGCTACTCAAAAAGAAATTAAAAATTTACAGGATACTAATTCGGAAGAATTAAAAGAGAGCTTTTATAAAGATCTCGAATTCGGTACCGGAGGTATGCGTGGTATCATGGGCGTAGGTACCAATCGAATCAATAAATACACCCTAGGAAAAAGTACACAAGGATTAAGTAATTATTTAATTAAGCAATTTCTGGGAGAACAACCCAAAGCAGTAATCGCTTATGATTGTAGACATAATAGTGATACACTTGCGCAAGTAGTTGCCGATGTGTTTTCTGCCAATGGGATTAAAGTTTATTTATTCTCTAGCCTTCGTCCTACTCCAGAATTATCTTTTGCTGTACGAGAATTAGGATGTCATTGTGGTATTGTACTTACTGCAAGTCATAATCCGCCAGAATATAATGGATATAAAGTATACTGGCAGGATGGCGGACAATTAGTTCCTCCGCAGGATGGTGAGATTATTTCAGAAATAAACGCATTAAAATATTCAGATATTCAATTTGATACCAATCCCGATCTGATTCAAAAAATAGATCAGGAGATTGATACGGTTTTTATCGAACAAAGTGTAAAAAACGGAAGTTTTGTAGCTACCCAGGAAGCAAAAGACAATACAACAATTGTTTTTACTTCTTTACATGGTACTTCTATCACTGCTGTGCCCAAAACTCTTGAAAAAGCAGGATACAAAAATGTACATATTGTACAGGAACAATCAGAACCCGATGGTAGTTTTCCTACTGTAAAATCTCCTAATCCAGAAGAACCAGAAGCCTTAACTATGGCAATGCAACTTGCTGCCAAAGTTGATGCAGATATTGTAATCGGTACTGATCCCGATTGTGATCGATTAGGAATAGCTTTGCGTAATGACCTGGGGGAGTTACAGTTACTTAACGGAAACCAAACTATGATTGTAATGACCTGGTTTTTGTTAGAAAATTATAAAAAACAAGGGTTTACAGGTAATGAATTTATTGCCTCTACCATTGTATCTACTCCTATGATGCAAAGTCTGGCCCAGGCTTATGGTGTAGAATATAAAGAAGTACTTACTGGTTTTAAATGGATAGCCAAATTAATCAAAGATTTCCCCGAACAACACTTTATTGGTGGTGGCGAAGAAAGTTTTGGATTTATGGTAGGTGATTTTGTTAGAGATAAAGATGCAGTAACATCTACCCTGCTCGCTTGTGAGATTGTTGCTTTTGCGAAAGCTAATGGTAGTTCTTTTTATAGTACTTTATTAGATTTATATACAAAACATGGTTTTTATAAGGAGCATTTGGTTTCGTTGGTAAAAAAAGGAATCGATGGTGCAGCAGAGATTAAGCAAACTATGGTAGATTTAAGAAATAATCCTCCAGAATCTCTTAATGAAGAAAAAATAGTCCTGATCGAGGATTATCAAACCGGTATTACCAAAAACATTCAGGATCATACAGAACATAGTATCGATATTCCAAAATCAAATGTTTTGATATTCTATACCGAAGCAGGAAGCAAAATAGCGGCCAGGCCCAGCGGTACAGAACCGAAGATCAAATTTTATATCAGTGTACAGGAATCACTTCAGACAAGTGCCGACTTTACTACTGTACAACAACAATTAGATGGTAAAATTGAAGCCATCAAAAAAGACTTACAATTAACTTAAACAACAGTGATAGCTGTTCAGTATATTTTTAATGAACTATTTTAAACAAATTCTTCGCTTTGCGAAACCCTATAAATCTTACGGAATTTTAAATATAATCTGTAATATTTTTTATGCACTTTTCAGCGCATTATCATTTATAGCACTAATACCAATGTTAAAAGTGTTGTTTAATAAAGATGAAGGTATTGTGTATCCAAAACCAGAATGGAAAGGCATTGTAAGTTCTAAGGAATATCTAACAGATAGCTTGAATTTATATATTTCGGATACCATTGCGTCTGAAGGAAAATTACAGGTTCTTACCTATATGATTATTGTAATCATATCTATATTTATGCTAAAGAACCTTTTTAATTACCTGGCAATGTATTTCATTACTTTTTTAAGAAATGGTGTACTAAGAGATATAAGAGATGAGCTTTATGAGAAAACTATTAGTTTACCTCTGTCCTTCTTCTCTGAAAAAAGAAAAGGGGATACTATGGCTAGAATATCTACCGATGTCTTAGAAATACAACATTCTTTTTTATCTATATTAGAACTTATTGTAAGAGAACCTTTAACAATTATTTTCACCTTAATATTTATGTTTTACCTGAGTACAAAACTCACCTTATTTGTATTTATTTTTATCCCGATCTCAGGGTTTTTAATTTCATTAATTGGTAAAACACTGAAAAAGCATTCTGACAAAGTTCAACAAGAACAAGGTTTTTTTCTATCTATTGTTGAAGAAACTCTTGGCGGATTAAAAGTAATTAAAGGGTTTAATGCTGAAGGGATTTTTGGAAAAAAGTTTAAGCAATCTACTAAAAGGTTTTTCAGTTATTCGAACACCTTATTAAACAGGCAGAATCTAGCATCACCAACAAGTGAATTCCTTGGTATTTGTGTTATCTCTGTATTATTATGGTATGGTGGAAGACTTGTTTTTATAGATGGTTCCTTAGAATCAGAAATGTTTTTAGCCTATATCGGTTTAGCATATAACATTTTAACTCCTGCTAAGGCGATTTCAAAAGCCAATTATGGAGTTAAAAAAGGTAATGCAGCTGCAGAGCGTGTACTCGAAATATTAAATACCACCTCTCCTCTACAGGATCATCCGGATGCAAAAGAGAAAAAAGAATTTACTTCTGATATTAGTATAGAAAATATCTCTTTTAAGTATGAAGATGAGTATGTTCTAAATAATTTTTCTTTAAAAGTACCCAAAGGTAGTTCTGTTGCCCTGGTTGGTCAGTCTGGTAGTGGCAAATCTACTATCGCCAATCTGGTTACTCGTTTTTATGATGTAAACAAAGGAAGCATAAAGATAGATGACGTAGATATCAAAGATCTCACCAAACATTCTCTACGAGATTTAATGGGATTGGTTACCCAGGACTCTATTTTGTTTAATGAGTCTATAAAAAACAATTTACTGGTTGGAGATCCTACGGCATCGGACGAAGAAATTATAAAAGCTTTAAAAATTGCCAATGCCTGGGAATTTGTAAAAGATTTACCGGCTGGTATTGAAACTAATATAGGGGATAGCGGTAATAAGATTAGTGGTGGACAGAAACAACGATTATCTATAGCTCGTGCAGTATTAAAAAATCCTCCGATTATGATTCTGGATGAAGCCACTTCTGCCTTAGATACCGAAAGTGAACGATTGGTACAATCTGCATTAGAAAACATGATGAAAAATAGAACAAGTATAGTAATTGCTCATAGGCTATCTACAATACAAAATTCAGATTTAATCGTTGTAATGCAAAAAGGAAAAATTGTTGAACAAGGAACACACGACGAGCTTATTTTTAAAGATGGTATCTATCAAAAGTTGGTTAATATGCAATCATTAGAATAGGCAAATCTTCGGTAATAGTAACTATATAAATAAAAAAGAGTGCTTTCGCACTCTTTTTCTTCACACAAATCATCTTAATTTAGGGGCTTATTCTAAAATTAAAACTCACTCTTATTAATATCTTCCATCTTGGGGGGATAGAAAGACTAACTTTCTTTAATTATGGTGTAAATATACTACAAAAATCCGGTACACACAAATAAAAAGTTGAATTTTATCTATAAAAAACACTTTTCATCAGTGTTAACTAGAAATTATTAATAATTTTTGTAGTATAAAACTTACAAAATATTAATTAAATAAATAATACATTTTCATCAAATAAAGGCTATCAACGGTATGAAACAGAAAAAAGAGTGCTTTTGCACTCTTTCTCTTCACACAAATCATCTTAATTTAGGGGCTTATTCTAAAATTAAAACTCACTTTTATAAAAACTTTCATCTTGGGGGAAATGAAAGAACTCAATCATTATTACACTGTAAAGATAGCAATTATTTTTAATCCACCAAATAAAAAATGCATTTTATCCAATAATTATGTTTTTTAACATTACAATTCAAATTAAACTATAATATTTGTAGTATTTAACTTACAATTTTAATTTTATAACATAAATAGAAAATAGAAAAAAAGAGTGCTTTCGCACTCTTTCTCTTCACACAAATCATCTTAATTTAGGGGCTTACTCTAAAATTAAAACTCACTTTTATAAAAACTTTCATCTTGGGGGAAATGAAAGAACTCAATCATTATTACACTGTAAAGATAGTAATTATTTTTAATCTACCAAATAAAAAGTTCATTTTATCCAAAAATAATGTATTTAAACTTTAAAAAATAAATAAAAATAATAATTTTGTAGTCTTTTACTTACATTTATAAAATATAACTTAACTTAAACTATAAAAGTATAAAACATAAAAAAGAGTGCTTTCGCACTCTTTTTCTTCACACAAATCATCTTAATTTAGGGGCTTACTCTAAAATTAAAACTCACTTTTATAAAAACTTTCATCTTGGGGGAAATGAAAGAACTCAATAATTAATTACACTGTAAAGATAGTAATTATTTTCAATTCACCAAATAAAAATGCATTTTATCTATAAAAAAAGTAAATAATCATGTTTTTTAACATTTATTCCTACAAAAATCCTACAAAATAATATTTTTAAATTAATTAAACCTTTTTTATGTACATTAGTCATATAGTAGTATTAAGGGTCAAATAGTTGATCTTTTCAATAAAACTAATTTTACTTTTGAACACTCAAGAAGAACAAGAACTACTTATTACCTTACAATCAGAAGAGCATGTAAATATTGCTTTCGGTAAGCTTGTTACTATATATCAACAACGGCTTTATTGGCATATCAGGAATATGGTAAAAAATCATGATGATACAGATGATATATTACAAAATGTGTTTATTAAAGTGTATAAGAATATAAAAAAATTTAAAGGAGATAGTAAATTATACACCTGGTTGTATCGCATAGCAACGAATGAGTCTATTACTTTTCTTAATCAAAAAGCAAAAAAATATAATATTAGCAATGAAGAGTTAAGTTTGCAGTTAACCCAAAATCTCGAAGCAGATGTATATTATGAAGGAGATCAAATACAATTAGAGTTGCAAAAGGCCATAGCCACACTACCGCAAAAACAACAACAGGTTTTTAATATGAAATATTTTCAGGAGCTAAAATACAGAGAGATGTCAGAAATTTTAGAAACCAGTGAAGGAGCATTAAAAGCTTCATATCATTTAGCCTCAAAAAAAATTGAAGAGTTTTTAAAAAAAGACTAAACCTTTTTATATTAAAAAAGTCTAACTATCAGTGAAAAAAGATAAATCACATAACAACAATGACGGTTTTAAAGTACCCGAAGGCTATTTTGAAAGTTTTGAAAACAAACTTTTTGAAAAAATTGATTCAGATACCGATAGCCAGAGGAGTTCTAAAATGAATTCGGGTTTTAATGCTCCCGAAGACTATTTTGACACTCTTAAAGATACTATATTGCAAAAAATTGATAATGACACCCCAAAAGGGAAACTTATCTCATTACAAACCAGAAGAAATATTTTATACTTCTCTGGTATTGCCGCAATGATTGCTATTATCATATCTATATCCATACCAAAAGAATCAGAAGTAAATTTTGATACTATTGAAATTGTAGATATAGATGCTTATTTTAACGAAGAAGGTATTGAATTAAGTACTGCCGAAATAGCAGCGCTATTAGATGATGATATTATATATTCGGAAACATTCGAAAAAGAATTAATCGATGATAAAATCTTATTAGAATATTTATCAGAAGAGGATTTAGATGATGACATTATATTTACAGAATAAAATAAACACATGAAACCGACTCGATTAAAATAATTATTAAAGCACCAATCTATAATTCTTTTAATCGTCAAAGATCCCATGTGACCTCTAAAACAATAAAACAAACACATGAAAAAGATCGTTTTACTTATTTGCTTTACCTGTTTTTCTATAGGTGCTTTTGCTCAACATGGGTCAAGAGAAAAAATAAAGGCATTTAAAATTGCATATATTACCGAAAAATTAGAGTTAACCAGTGAAGAAGCGCAGCTATTCTGGCCTATTTATAATGCCTATGAAGAGACCATTAGAAAACTTAGAAGTCAAGAACGTAAATTAATTAAAAGTATAAGAGAAGCTAGCGATACTCCTACTGGCCTGAATGATAAAGAAGTTGAAGATACTATAGACAGTTTTCTGGAGATAGAAGAACAGAAATCACAATCCCGAAAAAAATTGATTATCAATTTAAAAAAGACCATACCTAAAAAGAAAATTCTAAAACTTATAAAAGCAGAAGCAGATTTTCACAAACGTATGCTTGCAAGAATTAAGGGACGAAGAAAAAGACACTAAAATTATTATAAGAAAACGGAAAAAGAGGTTGTTATAAACCTCTTTTTTTTATTTAAAAATAAGCTTAGCAATTCTTCCTTTACCTGCTGCTATTGCAGTACTATCATTTATAAATCTAACCGTATAAAAACCTTCTTTACTTAATTCTTTCCAACTTCTTCCAAGATCATTAGAAATCGATATTCCTGCAAATCCAGCAGCTACCATTTCTTTACCGCCACCATTAGGTACATATCGTATACAGCTCTTATATCCCGATCCACTACCATCTGACACTAATTCCCAGGTTTTCCCTCCATCTTTTGTAATCGCTTTGTTTGCCTTATTATCTTCTGGAGCTGTATAATCTCCTCCGTAAATAACACCGTTATTCTCGTCATAAAAATCAATAGAATACGCTCCCGTAGTTTCTTTCCCTTGTATGATAGGTGTATCATAAACTTCCCAAGTTTTCCCTTTATCAGGAGAGAAAAATACCCTAGACTTAATTCCTCCTGTAGCTATCCATGTTTTATCACCTATAATTGCGATGTTTCCATTACTCGCTGCAAATGCTGCTTCTCCAACAAAAGTTTTGGGTAAGCTTTCGCAAGAAATCTTTTTCCAAGTGTCTCCTCCATCTCTTGTAATAAGTATAGACAAACACCTATCTGTAGGATCTCCCATTGCAATTCCTTCATTAGCATTCCAAAACGCGATTGCATCATAGAACGCCTTTTCGTGCATTTCGGTATATACTATTTTTTCCTCTTTACTTTCTATATCTATTTTTCTTAATCGTGCAGGAGAACTTACTCCAAGGCAAAAAAACGACTTATCGGTAAAACTAACAGCACGTTGTTCTGCAATCCAGTTTTTCTTTTTTTCTATAGTATCAGTTTCCGAAAACTCGATCATAGTCTTCTTTTTTGTAGCAAGATTTATAAATCCATACCCTCTATTATACCCAAAACCAATCAAAGTATCATTATATATATCTAAGGCTCGTATACTTACAGCATCTTTTAAAATAGTTTCTATTTTAACTTTAGAAAAATGGTGAGTAACCACTTTCTCTTCTGTAATGCAAAAAACAAAAGTAAAAACAAATAATAAGGTATAGATTAGTTTCATAGGTTGTAATATCAATAATTATAGTCAAATATAATAGTATTTGATCACAAAGGTCTACCTTTGCACACCTTAAAAAATAATACAATGCGTTTACATAGAAATCTTGTCTTTGCTGTTATAGATGGATTACACGAAATATTTAATGAAGGAAGTTATGCAGATAAAGTGGTTCAGAAATTACTGAAACGAGACAAAAGATGGGGATCGCGTGATCGTAGTTTTATTGCAGAAACCGTATATGAAATTGTAAGATGGAAACGCCTATATACCGAAATAGCTGAAGTAAAAGAACCTTTCTCTAGAGAGAACCTATGGAGGGTTTTTGCGGTGTGGGCTACGCTAAGGGGGATTTCCTTACCCGATTGGAAACAAATTGGCCCTACACCTACTCGTCGTATCAAAGGACGTTTTGATGAATTAAGTAAAATAAGAAAATTTAAAGAATCTATTCCCGATTGGATGGATCAATTAGGAGAACAAGAACTTGGTAAACTGTGGGACAAAGAAATTAATGCACTTAATGAGCAGGCTCCCGTAATTCTTCGTGCAAATACTTTAAAAACATCAAGAGAAAAACTTAGAAGTCTATTAGAAGACGAAAATATCGATACCGAATTTATTAAAGGATATCCAAACGCACTTCGACTTATCGAAAGAATTAATGTCTTTACCACAAAAGCATTCAAAAATGGATTATTTGAAGTACAGGATGCTTCTTCTCAATTGGTAGCCGATTTTTTAGAAGTACAGCCGGGGCAACGCGTTGTGGATACCTGCGCAGGTGCAGGTGGTAAAAGCCTTCATTTAGCAGCATTAATGCAAAATAAAGGACAGGTTATTGCTATGGATATTTATGGTAATAAACTTAAAGAGCTTAAAAGAAGAGCTCGTAGAGATGGTGCCCATAATATCGAAACCAGAATCATTGAAAGCACAAAAGATATCAAAAAGCTACACGGTAAAGCAGATCGTGTTCTTATCGATGCCCCATGCAGTGGTTTGGGAGTTTTACGACGAAACCCAGATGCTAAATGGAAATTGCAACCTGAGTTTTTAGATAAAATTAGACATACACAAGCCGAAATATTAGAGCAATATTCTAAAATGGTAAAACCGGGAGGTAAATTGGTATATGCAACCTGTTCTATTTTACCTTCTGAAAATCAGAATCAGGTAAAGAACTTTCTTTCTAAAGAAACAGGAAGTAATTTCACTCTGGTTAAAGACAAAAAAATACTTGCGCACCAATCGGGATATGACGGGTTCTATATGGCATTATTAGAAAATAACAAATAATGAATTAAATACTTCCTATTACAACACTGCAGTACCCGTTTACAGCACTGCAAGCCCCATCTGCAACGCTGCAAGGGAGACTGTTCAAAATTTAGTGAATAACTCTGGGATTCTATCTTAGTTTTTTATCAGATTTTAGTAAGAAAGTAGTAAATTTGCAGCTTAATAAAAATCAACACAAATAATCGAAGTATGATTCATTTCTTCGGAAACCAAAACGAGAAAGTATTTGCAGTTCAAACCGCCAATGAAATCTCCCCTGAAACCATAAAAAAATTAACCTGGTTATTTGGCAACCAACCTCAATTATCTGCGGCGTCTATTGACGCTTTTTTTGTTGGTCCACGTGCCGCAATGATTACTCCGTGGAGTACCAATGCCGTAGAGATTACTCAGAATATGGGTATAGAAGGCATTATACGAATAGAAGAATTTCGGGGTGTTACAAAAGATTATGTTGATTTTGATCCTATGCTCTCTCAAAAGTACAGCAAATTAGATCAGGATATCTATACGATAGATATAGAACCAGAATCGATTATAGAAATTGATGATATTGCTGCCTATAATATTGCCGAAGGTTTAGCGCTTAGTGATGAAGAGATAGAATACCTCGAAGGAGTTAGCAAAAAAATAGGGAGACAACTTACAGACTCAGAAGTTTTTGGATTTTCGCAAGTAAATTCTGAACATTGTCGTCATAAAATATTTAACGGGACCTTTGTGATTGATGGAGAAGAACAACCTACTTCACTTTTTAAACTCATCAAAAAGACATCAGAGACACATCCAAACGATATTGTTTCTGCTTATAAAGATAATGTAGCCTTTATAAAAGGACCAAAAGTTACTCAGTTTGCCCCAAAAACTGCTGATAAGCCTGATTTTTATCAGGAAACTGAATTTAATAGTGTGATTTCGCTTAAAGCGGAAACACATAATTTTCCTACTACCGTAGAACCATTTAACGGAGCTGCAACAGGATCCGGAGGTGAAATCAGAGATCGTCTTGCCGGTGGAAAAGGATCTTTACCTCTTGCTGGTACCGCAGTATACATGACATCGTACTCGCGTTTAGAAAATAACCGTCCATGGGAGCAAGCCATGACAGAAAGAGATTGGCTATACCAAACTCCAATGGATATTTTAATAAAAGCTTCTAATGGGGCTTCTGATTTTGGAAATAAATTTGGTCAGCCTCTAATTACAGGATCTGTACTCACTTTCGAACATGAAGAACACTTCGACAAGCTCAGTGGGACAACTCGTAAACTTGGTTTCGACAAGGTAATTATGCAAGCTGGTGGGATTGGATACGGTAAAGCCGAACAAGCAATCAAAGCAGTACCCCAAAAAGGAGATAAAATCGTAATCCTTGGCGGAGAAAACTACCGAATAGGTATGGGGGGTGCAGCAGTATCCTCTGCAGATACGGGAGAGTTTAGCAGTGGTATCGAATTAAATGCCATACAACGCTCTAATCCAGAAATGCAAAAACGTGCTTCTAATGCAATTAGAGGTATGGTAGAAAGTGAAGAAAATACAATTGTGTCGATACATGATCACGGTGCAGGAGGGCATCTTAACTGTCTTTCTGAATTGGTAGAAGAAACCGGAGGGAAAATCGATTTAGATAAACTACCGGTTGGTGATCCTACATTGTCTGCAAAAGAAATCATCGGTAATGAATCCCAGGAACGTATGGGATTAGTTATAGGGCAACAAAATATAGAAATACTACAACGTATTGCCGAGCGAGAACGCTCACCCATGTACGAAGTAGGAGATGTTACAGGTGATCATCGCTTTACCTTTCTATCCAAGACCAAAGGAGATACTCCAATGGATTTGGCATTAGAAGATATGTTTGGCAGCTCCCCAAAAACAATAATGACCGATAATACTATAGATCGTAATTATGATAAAATTACCTATAGCTTAGATAATTTTAGCAATTATTTAAATCAAGTTTTACAATTAGAAGCCGTTGCTTGTAAAGATTGGTTAACCAACAAAGTAGACCGTTGCGTTGGAGGAAAAGTAGCCAAACAACAATGTGCCGGACCTCTGCAATTACCACTAAACAATTGTGGCGTAATGGCTCTAGATTATAATGGTAAAGAAGGTGTTGCCACCAGTATAGGGCACTCTCCTATCTCTGGTTTGATTGACCCGGAAGCTGGTAGTAAAAATTCAATTGCCGAAGCGTTAACCAATATTATCTGGGCTCCTCTTAAAGATGGATTATCTTCAGTTTCTTTATCTGCAAACTGGATGTGGCCTTGTAAAAATGAAGGTGAAGATGCCAGACTATATAAAGCGGTAAAAGCAATTTCAGATTTTGCTATTGATTTAGGAATTAATGTGCCTACAGGTAAAGATTCACTATCGATGAAACAAAAATATGCAAATGAAGAAGTTATTGCTCCGGGAACCGTAGTGATATCTGCTGCTGCACATTGTAATGACATCACCAGAGTTATTGAACCTGTTTTACAAAAAAACGGTGGTGGAGATATCTATTATATTAACCTGTCTAATGATACACATCAGCTTGGTGGTTCCTCATTTGCACAAATATTAAATAAAATTGGTGATGAGGCACCTAATATTAAAGATGCTGCTGGTTTTAAGAAAACTTTTAATGTAATTCAACACCTAATTAAAGAAGATAAAATTGTAGCGGGTCATGATGTTGCTTCGGGAGGTTTAATTACTACATTATTAGAGTTATGCTTTGCCGATCGTAATCTTGGAGCAGAACTAGATCTTTCTAAAATCGGAGAATCAGATTCGATTAAGTTATTGTTTGCAGAAAATTCGGGAATCGTTTTTCAAAGTGCTTCAAATTCAGATATCGAATCTATACTCTCTAAAAACAATATTGAGTTTTTCAATATTGGTACAGTAAAAGAAGAAGCTTCTTTAATCATAAAAAATCAAAATGACTCCTTTGATCTTCCTATAGAAGAATTAAGAAATACATGGTATACAACTTCTTTCTTATTAGATCAAAAACAAACAGCAAATAATTTAGCAAAAGATCGGTTTGATAATTATGCAAACCAACCCCTTCTCTACTCTTTTCCATCTCATTTTACAGGAAAGAAACCAGTAATAGACACCACAAAACCAAGACCAAAAGCAGCGATCATACGTGAAAAAGGAAGTAATTCTGAACGCGAAATTGCTAATGCCATGTATTTGGCTGGTTTTGATGTAAAGGATGTGCATATGACCGATTTGATTTCGGGTCGTGAAACATTAGAAGACATTCAGTTTATTGGAGCCGTAGGAGGTTTCTCTAACAGTGATGTTTTAGGATCTGCCAAAGGATGGGCAGGTGCTTTTTTATATAACGAAAAAGCAAATACAGCTTTAAAAAACTTCTTCAAAAGAGAAGATACTTTATCGGTAGGTATTTGCAACGGTTGCCAGTTATTTATGGAACTGGAAGTTATCAATCCAGAACATAAAAAACATGGTAAACTAACCTATAATGATTCTCATAAGCATGAGAGTAGTTTCACTTCTGTAAAAGTACAGGACAATAATTCTGTAATGCTATCTACTTTGGCAGGAAGTACATTGGGAGTATGGATTTCTCATGGCGAAGGAAAGTTTGATCTACCACTATCCGAAGATCAATATAACATAGTAGCAAAATATGGATATGAAGGATACCCATCTAATCCTAATGGATCAGATTATAATACGGCTATGATGACAGATAAAACTGGTCGTCATTTGGTAATGATGCCTCACATTGAACGTTCAATATTCCAATGGAATTGGGCTAACTATCCACAGAAGAGGCGTGATGAAGTATCACCATGGATCGAAGCCTTTGTAAATGCTCGAAAATGGATAGAGAAAAATATTGCTGAATGAAAAACAGAAAAGCGCTCTTAATTATTGATATGTAAAAGGGTTCTTTTACTTCAAAAACTCCACGATTTGATACAAAAGGAGTTGTAAGTAGGATTAATATGCTTGCAGAGTTATTTAGAGCCTCTCATTCTCCTGTGTTTTTTATTCAACATGATGGTACAAAAATGAAAGAGTTTATACCAAATACAATAGAGTGGCAATTACTAGATGATTTAGAAACTAAAACAGCAGACCTTTTTGTAGACAAATATGTAAATGATATATTTTATAAATCAAAGCTTCAATCAAAACTAAACGACTTAAATATTAATGAGTTATTTATTACAGGTTGTGCAACAGATTTTTGTGTAGAATCTACTGTCCAATCTGCTTTAACAAAAGACTATAATATAACCGTAGTAGCAGATGGTCATACCACTGGAGACAGACCACATTTAAAAGCTAAAAAAATAATCGAACACTACAATTGGGTTTGGAAAAATATGATTCCGACCAATGAAAAAATGGTAGTTAAAAATTTTGAACAAATAAAAAATGATTTAATAAGATATTAAGTTTTTTCTTCCATAAATTTTGTTAATGCTATTTTTAAGTCTTTAAACAACAAATATTTCATTAAAAACGATAAAATAGTTAGAGGTTAACAAATTTCAGCTTCTTTTTTTTATATCTTAGAGTTGTGTATTATTAGATTTTTTATAATTTGCAAAACTATGCATGCATAATAGTTATTTTAAGTTCTTAAGTAATGGTATATTCTAATTTGTTTATCTGTAAATTGATTACTTAATTACCTAAAAAAACAACCATCTAAAAAGAGTTTTAGAAGGCTACAAAATTATTTTTAAACAACTTATGACAAAAATTACGAGATTATTTGATTTCCCACATTATCAATTAGAAAAATTTAATTTAGACAAGTCTTTAATAACTAAATATAATGGTGAATGGATTGCAACCTCTACTAAGGAGTATGTAGAAAAAGCAAATCAAATTAGCCGTGGTTTGTTACGATTAGGAGTAAAACCTAATGATAAAATAGCAATTATATCTTCTAATAACAGAACAGAATGGAATATCACTGATATAGGTGTTCTTCAAATTGGTGCACAAGATGTTCCTATTTACCCTACCATTTCACAAGAAGATTATGAGTACGTTTTAAATCATTCTGAATCAACATACTGTTTTGTTTCTGACGAAGAAGTATTTCAAAAAGTAAAAAACATTAAGGCTAACGTACCTTCATTAAAAGAAGTCTATTCTTATAATGACATTTCGGGCTGTAAAAGTTGGAATGAAGTTCTCGAATTAGGTAAAGACGATAGCAATCAATCTGAAGTAGAAGAAATTATGGCTTCTGTAAAAGAAGATGACCTTGCTACTTTAATATACACTTCGGGAACAACCGGAAGACCTAAAGGCGTAATGTTGAGTCATAAAAATGTAGTGAGCAATGCTATAAACAGCTCTACCCGATTCCCTATTGTAGATGGAGAAACAAAAGCTCTAAGCTTTCTTCCGGTATGTCATATTTATGAAAGAATGTTAATGTATCTATATCAATATCGTGGTGTTGGTATATATTTTGCAGAATCTTTAGAAACTATTAGTGATAACCTAAAGGAAGTTAAACCCGAGGTAATGACTGCAGTACCTAGATTACTAGAAAAAGTATATGACAAAATTATTGCCAAAGGAGCTGATCTCACAGGGATTAAAAAGAAATTATTCTTTTGGGCTGTAGACCTGGGATTAAAATATGAACCCTATGGAGCAAATGGCTGGTGGTATGAGAAAAAATTAGGTCTCGCCCGAAAGCTTATTTTTAGTAAATGGCAAGAAGCTCTAGGAGGTAATTTAAAACTAATTGCTTCTGGTAGTGCTGCGCTACAACCAAGACTTGCACGAATATTTAACGCAGCTGGGATGGGTGTTATGGAAGGATATGGGCTTACCGAAACGTCTCCCGTAATTTCTGTAAATGAAACAGGAAACAGAGGAATGAAAATAGGCACTGTAGGAAGAATGATCCCTGAAACCGAAGTAAAAATAGCAGAAGATGGTGAGATTTTGGTAAAAGGTCCTCAAGTAATGTTAGGGTATTATAAGGATGAAGAAAAAACCAAAGAGGTATTAAAAAACGGGTATTTCCATACCGGAGATATTGGTGAAGTCGACAATGATGGATTTTTGCGTATTACAGATCGTAAAAAAGAAATGTTTAAAACTTCTGGAGGTAAATATGTCGCTCCGCAATTAATAGAAAATGCCATGAAACAATCTCGTTTTATAGAGCAAATAATGGTAATTGGTGAAGGAGAAAAAATGCCTGCAGCGTTTATACAACCAAATTTTGAGTTTTTAAAAGAATGGGCAGAGCGTAAGGGAATACAAATAGGTAACTCTATGCAAGAAGCTCTTAAAAATCAAACAATCATTGACCGTTACCAAGAAGAAATTGATGAACATAATAAAAAGTTTGGAAAATGGGAACGTGTTAAACGCTTCGAACTTACATCAGATGAATGGAGTATTGATGCAGGTCACCTCACTCCTACTATGAAATTAAAAAGAAAAGTAATAAAAGAAAAATACAAAGATCTTTATTCTAAAATTTATGGCTAATTCAATTAACTGATTACAACGCAAAACGTATGTAAGCTTTAACTGTTAATCAGTAAACTCCTCATTTATGGGGAGTTTTTTTATTAATTCGATAAAAAAGTGTAAATTACGTCAACTTTTCTCAATTTTTTACTTTATTTATTATGCACGCATAATAAATTTTCTTACCTTTACATTTATAATATTTTTTTTGAATGAGAGAAAAGACAATCGATTATGCACTTAGAGCAACCTGGATGGCTGTTGCTAAGATGTATAATGAAGAAGCCAGCAAAAAAGGAAGTACAATGGCTACTGGATTTGCATTACTAAGCATAGACCCAGAAAGCGGTACACCTTCTACTTCATTAGGCCCCAAAATGGGAATGGAAGCAACAAGTTTATCACGCACTTTGAAAACCATGGAAGAAAAAGGATTGATTTTCAGAAAGAAAAACCCTCAGGATGGACGTGGTGTATTGATTTATCTCACTCCGTTTGGTGTAGAAATGAGAAATTTCTCTAAAGAAGTGGTTTTTACTTTTGATGCTACGGTAAGAAAACATGTCTCACAAGAAAAATTAGATATTTTCTTAGAAGTGTTTCAAATCATAAATGACCTGATTTCATCCAAAAAAATTTACTCAAAACAAGAATCTATAAAACCTTAACAACTCGAAGTTAAAAAATGAAAAGAATCATTAAAAAAGTTGCAGTTATCGGCTCAGGAATTATGGGATCCGGTATTGCATGTCATTTCGCTAATATTGGTGTCGAAGTACTATTATTAGACATAGTCCCTCGAGAACTTAACGACAAAGAAAAAGCGAAAGGCCTTACTCTAGAAAGCAAAGTGGTCCGTAATCGATTAGTAAATGATTCACTTACCGCTGCTCTTAAATCCAAACCCTCTCCTATATACCATCAAAAATTTGCAAATCGAATCACTACAGGAAACCTAGAAGATGATATCGCTAAAGTTGCAGATGTAGATTGGATTATAGAAGTTGTTGTAGAAAGATTAGATATCAAAAAAATAGTTTTTGAAAATCTTGAAAAACACAGAACACCAAGTACATTAATTACCTCTAATACTTCTGGTATCCCTATTCAATTTATGAGCGAAGGAAGAAGTGAAGATTTCCAAAAGCATTTCTGCGGAACTCATTTCTTTAACCCTGCTCGTTATCTTAAATTATTTGAAATCATTCCTGGTCCAAATACTTCTCAGGAAGTTTTAGATTTTCTTAATGGATATGGAGAACAATACCTGGGAAAAACCTCAGTAGTTGCAAAAGACACTCCTGCTTTTATTGGTAATAGAATAGGAATCTTTAGCATTATGAGTTTATTTCATATGGTAAAAGAAATGGGATTAACAATAGAAGAAGTAGATAAACTTACTGGTCCTGTAATTGGTCGTCCAAAATCTGCCACATTCCGTACTGTAGATGTGGTCGGTCTCGATACTTTGGTTCATGTCGCTAACGGTATTGCTGATAATTGTACAGATGACGAACGTCACGAATTATTCAAACTCCCTGATTTCATCAACACTATGATGAAAAACAAATGGTTAGGAAGTAAAACCAAACAGGGATTTTATAAAAAGAATGTTGGTGCCGATGGGAAAAGAGAAATCTTGTCTTTGGACTTAGATACTTTAGAGTATAGAGAAAAGAAAAGAGCCTCTTTTGCTACACTTGAAATGACAAAAACTATCGACAAGGTAGTAGATCGTTTTAAAGTATTAGTATCAGGTAAAGATAAAGCTGGAGAATTTTATCGTAAAAATTTATCTGCATTATTCGCATATGTATCTAATCGTATTCCTGAAATTACAGATGATTTATATAAAATTGACGACGCAATGAAAGCTGGTTTTGGTTGGGAGCATGGTCCTTTCCAAATTTGGGATGCTGTCGGAGTGGAAAAAGGAATCGAAATGATGCGTGCAGAAGGGTATGAACCTGCTTCATGGGTACTAGATATGACCACATCAGGTAATGCTTCCTTTTATACCGTAAATAACGGAGCTACATTTTTCTATGATATTCCTAAAAAAGAACAAGTAAAAGTACCAGGGCAAGACGCGTTTATCATTCTGGATAATATTCGAAAATCTTCAGAAGTATTTAAAAATAGCGGAGTTGTAGTAGAAGATCTTGGTGATGGAATCTTAAATGTAGAATTTCAAAGTAAAATGAACACTATTGGTGGTGATGTATTAGCCGGACTAAACAAAGCTATCGATATTGCCGAGAAGGATTTTCAAGGATTGGTCGTTGGTAATCAAGCCGCAAACTTCTCTGTAGGTGCAAATATCGGAATGATATTTATGATGGCGGTTGAGCAAGAATATGATGAGCTTAATATGGCAATTAAATATTTCCAGGATTCTATGATGCGTATGCGTTATTCTGCAATCCCTACAATTGCTGCACCTCATGGTATGACACTTGGTGGTGGATGTGAACTTTCTATGCATGCCGATAAAGTAGTAGCTGCTGCAGAAACATATATAGGACTCGTAGAATTTGGTGTTGGTGTTATCCCCGGTGGTGGCGGTTCTAAAGAAATGGCATTAAGAGCCTCAGATACTTTTAAGAAAAATGATGTAGAACTCAATGTATTACAAGAGCATTTCTTAACTATAGGTATGGCCAAAGTATCTACTTCTGCTTATGAAGCATATGATACCAATATTCTTCAAAAAGGAAAAGATATTGTAGTGGTGAACAAAGATCGCCAGATTGCTACGGCAAAAGCTCATGCAAAACTAATGGCAGAACAAGGATACACACAGCCTGTAAAACGTAAGGATGTAAAAGTCTTAGGGAAACAAGCATTAGGTATGTTCTTAGTAGGAACTGATGCTATGGAAGCTAGTAAATATATCTCTGAGCATGATCATAAAATTGCTAATAAACTGGGCTATGTAATGGCAGGAGGAGATTTATCAGAACCAACATTAGTAACAGAGCAATACTTACTGGATCTAGAACGTGAAGCTTTCTTGTCACTTTGTACAGAACGTAAAACTCTTGAGCGTATCGAACATATGCTTAAAAAAGGAAAACCATTACGTAATTAGTATTGAGAATTTAGTATCGAGTAATTAGATAAGTAATGCACAAAGTTGAAGATTTAAAAATATGGAAAAAATCAATTGATTTAGCCAAATCTGTATACCAACTTGCTAGTCAGCTTCCTTCTAATGAAAAATATGGCTTAGTTTCTCAAATAAAACGTAGTGCTATTTCTGTTTCTTCTAACATTGCAGAAGGTGCTGGAAGAAATTCAAATAAAGAATTTAAACATTTTTTAAGTATTGCTAATGGTTCATGTTATGAACTCCATACACAATTAATATTAGTAATAGAATTAAATATAATAAGTAAAGAAAAAGTAGAACAAGTTATTGAATTATGTGTTGAAATACAGAAAATGAATTATTCATTTCAAAAAAGATTATAAATCTCAATACTTACATCTCAATACTCAATACTATAAAACAATGAAAACAGCATATATAGTAAAAGCATATAGAACAGCCGTAGGAAAAGCTCCTCGCGGAGTGTTCAGATTTAAAAGAACAGATGAATTGGCCGCTGAGACTATTCAGCATATGATGAAAGAATTACCTCAATTGGATAAAGAACGTATTGACGATGTAATTGTGGGTAATGCTATGCCAGAAGGATCTCAAGGACTTAATATGGCTCGTCTTATCTCTTTAATGGGGTTAAATTCAATTGATGTCCCAGGAGTAACTGTAAACAGGTTTTGTTCTTCAGGGATTGAAACTATTGGTATTGCCACAGCAAAAATTCAGGCAGGAATGGCCGATTGTATTATCGCTGGTGGAGCAGAAAGCATGAGCTCTGTTCCTATGACAGGATATAAAACAGAACTTAATTATGACTTGGCCAAATCAGGACACGAAGATTATTATTGGGGGATGGGAAATACTGCAGAAGCCGTAGCCAATCAATTTAATGTATCGCGCGAAGATCAGGATGAGTTTGCATACAACTCCCATATGAAAGCCTTAAAAGCTCAGGCAGAAAATCGTTTTCAGGATCAAATTGTTCCTATTAATGTAGAACAAACCTACGTTGATGAAAATGGAAAAAAAGCTACCAAATCATATACAGTATCCAAAGATGAAGGACCTCGTGCAGGAACCAGTAAAGAGGTTTTAGGAAAATTAAGACCTGTATTTGCAGCAGGGGGAAGCGTAACTGCCGGTAATTCTTCGCAAATGAGTGATGGTGCTGCTTTTGTTATGGTTATGAGTGAAGAAATGGTAAAAGAATTAAATCTCGAACCAATTGCAAGACTTGTTAACTATGCGGCTGCCGGTGTAGAACCAAGAATTATGGGTATTGGCCCTGTAAAAGCTATTCCGAAAGCCTTAAAACAAGCCGGGTTAAAACAAGATGACATAGAACTTATAGAGCTCAACGAAGCCTTTGCATCTCAATCCCTTGCTGTAATCAGAGAACTAGGCCTTAATCAAGACATCGTAAATGTTAATGGTGGTGCTATTGCATTAGGACATCCATTAGGATGTACTGGAGGAAAACTTTCTGTTCAATTATTTGACGAAATGCGTAAACGTGATATGAAAGGCAAATACGGAATGGTAACCATGTGTGTAGGTACAGGACAAGGTGCCGCTGGTATTTATGAATTTTTAAATTAAACTAGAATTGAGATATGAGATTTGAGTATTGAGAATGCTGTACAAACTATCTTACTACTCAACACTCACTATTAATTGCTAAAATCTTATAAAAAAAATGAGTGATAAAACTATAAATAAAGATATTCTTAGAGGAGGACAATTCCTTGTTAAAGAAACAAATTGTGAAGATGTATTTACTCCAGAAGATTTTTCTGAAGAGCAAAGAATGATGCGTGATAGTGCTAAAGAATTTGTAGACCGTGAACTGTGGGCGCATTGGGAACGATTCGAAAGTAAAGACTATGCATTTACAGAAGAATGCATGCGTAAAGCCGGTGAACTTGGACTTTTAGGAGTTTCTGTACCCGAAGCATATGATGGACTGGGAATGGGGTTTGTATCTACCATGTTAGTTTGTGATTATATCTCTGGCGCTACCGGATCGTTTAGTACTGCTTTTGGAGCTCATACTGGTATCGGTACTATGCCAATCACTCTATATGGTAATGAAGAGCAAAAGAAAAAATATGTCCCTAAGCTTGCTACCGGTGAGTGGTTTGGAGCATACTGCTTAACAGAACCAGGTGCAGGATCAGATGCTAATTCTGGTAAAACAAAAGCCGTTCTTTCTGAAGATGGTACACATTATTTGATTTCTGGTCAAAAAATGTGGATATCTAATGCTGGCTTCTGTAGTTTATTTATTGTCTTTGCCCGTATTGAAGATGATAAAAATATCACAGGGTTTATCGTCGAAAATGATCCATCAAATGGGATTTCTCTTGGTGACGAAGAAAAGAAACTAGGTATTCACTCCTCTTCTACCCGTCAGGTATTCTTTAGTGATACCAAAGTGCCGGTAGAAAATATGTTATCAGAAAGAGGTAATGGTTTTAAAATAGCAATGAATGCACTAAATGTAGGTCGTATCAAACTTGCTGCTGCCTGTCTTGATGCACAACGTCGTGTGATTGGTGAAGCTACTAAATATGCTAATGAGCGTATCCAGTTTAAAACACCTATTATGAATTTTGGTGCTATTAAAGCTAAAATTGCTGAAATGGCTACCAATACATATGCCGATGAATCTGCAAGTTACAGAGCAGCAAAAAATATCGAAGATAGAATTGCTATCCGTCAAGCGGAAGGAAATACACATCAGGAAGCAGAACTAAAAGGTGTCGAAGAATATGCGATCGAGTGTTCTATTCTTAAAGTTGCCGTTTCTGAAGATGTACAAAGTTGTACCGATGAAGGTGTACAAATTTTTGGTGGTATGGGATTCTCTGCAGATACCCCTATGGAGTCTGCCTGGAGAGATGCCCGTATTTCTCGTATTTATGAAGGAACCAACGAAATCAATCGTATGCTTGCGGTAGGAATGCTAGTAAAAAAAGCAATGAAAGGCCATGTAGATCTTCTTGGTCCTGCCATGAAAGTTGCAGATGAACTTACAGGTATTCCATCTTTTGATACTCCTGATTATTCAGTTCTATTTTCTGAAGAAAAAGAAATTATAGCTAAGCTTAAAAAAGTATTTTTGATGGTTGCAGGAGCTGCTGTTCAAAAATTTGGACCACAACTCGAGGAACATCAACAATTATTATTAGCTGCTTCAGATATTTTAATAGAAATCTACATGGCAGAATCTGCAATCTTGCGTACCGAAAAAAATGCAAAACGCTTTGGTGAGGAAGCCCAGGAAACCCAAATAGCAATGTCTCAATTATATTTATACAATGCAGTAGATATTGTTATTAAAAAAGGAAAAGAAGGAATAGTTTCTTTTGCTGAAGGAGATGAACAACGAATGATGTTAATGGGACTTAAGCGTTTTACTAAATATACAAATCAACCAAATGTAGTTGCCTTAAGAACCAAAATTGCAGACAAAATTGCCAAAGAAAACGGGTATTTTATTGGATAATCAATTAAAATAAAAGAAAGAATACAAAACATTATAATGTATTGACACTGTCCAATATTTTGTGTAAATAAATAAAAGCGGGTTTGACTGATTTACAGTTGAACCCTTTTTTCAAATATAGTTAAGAACTGATTTAGTATCAACCCCCAATTAGATATTGGTTGTGTCCACTTTTTAGTGATTTGCATTAGAGACAAATACACAGATTTTTTATTCAAAAGGCGATTTTTATATGTCCAGATTTAGTCTTGTTTTCAATTCTAGCTTCCCTTTTCCTGTTACCAAAATCTCTCTAGAATCTTTCTTCCTCCGTATCCAGTCATTTTGTAACATCATTGTAAGAAAAGAGGCTCCCAATGCACCTGCCAGATGGTGTCTACGTTCGCTCCAATCTAAACACGGGTGGGCAAAAGATCGTTTTTGTGACATTACATCATCGATATTAATACCAACATCCTGAAACCAACTCTTTCCTGTTGAAGTAATTTTATAGGTTCGCTCTACAATCTCTACCATACCATTATTTAGTAAAGCATCAGTAATTCTTACGCCTATTTTCCCAGCCAAATGATCATAACAGGTTCTGGCATATGTTATACCATTAAGTTCTGGCTTTTTAATTCTGGTATATTCATCATTCATAGATACTAGACCTGCCATAGATTCAATGACCTGAGCTACTTCTGAAGTCGCATACCTATAATAGCGATGTCTTCCTTGTTTTTCTACCTGCAATATATTAGCTCGGATTAACTTTTTTAAATGATTACTTGCTGATTGTGCAGAGATATTGGCACACACAGATAACTCAAGAGCTGTATATGCTCTACCATCTAATAAGCACCATAGCATAACAGATCGAGATTTATCTCCTAACAACGAGGCGATCTGAGCAAATTTATTTTCAAATTCTTCCATTTACTATTATCACAATATGATCTGATTTCAATACACAAAACTAATACAATACCATTTGCGCTATGAATTTACTATAATATAAGCGATATCATCATTTTTAATCCCATATTTTAGGTCTTTTCACCCTAAGTGTTCTTAAATAATCAAGCATCTGTCCCATATGTACTGCTTCATGAAACACAATTCTATTTAAATAGTCCCCAAGCTTTTTGCTCTGTCCCACTTCTGTTCTTTCTATTCTTATGTTTTCGAGATCTGCCTCTGTTAACCCCTCTATCATATCAAGAAAACTCTTTCTATAACGCTTTGCTATCTCTAACTCAAACTCCAAATCTACATACTCTGTTCCTTGCCACGGAGAATGATAATTTCCCAGATTCCCTCTGTTCTCAATTATTTTATGAAATAAATGCTCTGCTTCTAACACATGCCTAATCATTTCAATAATAGAGAATGCATTTTTATCTGGTTTCCAATCAAAATATTCTTCTGGTATTCCTTTCCAAAGTTTAATACTTCGCCTTCTTGTCTCTGTACAGTTTAATAAAATAATATCTATCGAATTCATTATATGTGTTTTAATATATTCCTCTGCTCCAATTCTCTGAAACAACTTTTCCTTTTTCATAATCGTCTACAACTAATATTAACTGATTATCGTGATCACTATATTGTGTTATTATATTAATATTGTTTTTTTCCATCAAACGACAAATTTTCCCTAATTGCCCAGGTACTTCCTGATCTAATTTTTGAATTAGCACTTCATTTACCGCAAAAACTTCAATCCCGTAAGATTCTAATGCTTTCTTTCCTTTTTCTGCATCTTTTACCAAAAAATTGGCTATTCCTATATTGTTATGCACAAAAACTCCTCCTCCCTCAAGGCTTACTCCTGCATTTCCTAAAACCTCTCCCATTTCTGCCAAAGCCCCGGGTTTGTTGTATAACTTAATTGCTAAATTTTTCATCTGTTCTTTTTTTATTGTTTTTTTTAGTTGCCAGATGGAATTACTCATCTGTTGGTTACTTTTAGTTAAGGTATTCGTAAATCTTTGATTTCGCCATTGAACATCTTGGTTGGTATCACTCAATTGTTATGGTTCATTTTATATTTGGTTTCATATTAAGTTTAATTTGAATATTTGCTTTGATAGAATTCGCGATAAAGCAATTAGAATGTGCTAGATTATGCATTTGCTCTATAGTTTTTATTGAAGGATACTTCCCTTTAAAAATTACCTTAGGGCATAATGTAATTGTAGTAATTGCTTTCTTCCCTTTTATTTCTTTTAACTGCCCTACAGCATGATCTTCATAGTGCTCTACAACATATTTTTTCTTTGAAGCAATAGAAAGAAAAAATAGCATGTGACAACTCGAAACAGCTGCTAAAAATGCTTCTTCAGGGTCCACGGCGGACGCATCAGACATTGGAGTAGGAATTATATCTGGAGAAGAAGAAGCTGGTACTTCTGTACCTCCATCAAAATACCAGGTATGCCTCCTGCTATATTTCCCGTCTTTAAAAACTTCGTGTTGATTTTTCTTCCAAAATACTCTTGCCGAATGTTTCATCTACTTGCTGGTTTTTGTATAACACAAAAGTAAAACGGCCATATTTTTTTTATTTCATTCTAAAATGAAGTATAAAATTTTAGCATCATAATTTAAAAACAAAAACAGGATATTTCATATTTTTTTCTTCCTAAACAATAATAACCAAAAACTACTACTCTTATTTATTTAGTCCCTAAATTCTGTCTATATATCTCCTAGTTCTTTCTTTATTACCTACACAAAATAAAAAAAACTAGTATTTTATTTTAAAATAAGAAGTTAAGCTTTACTGAATACTTCCTGAAATCACAACTTAACTCAATCCATTTTTTAATGTCATATGAATATTAAATATCTATTTCTGGTTATCCCGTAATCTATAACTAGAAACACAAATGATTATCACTTATTTATATACTACAACTATTTTTTTAAATTTTGTTCACTACATTTATCATGATTATGTCACTAAATCTCGTTATGAAAAGAATACTTTTATTATTCATTTTATTATTTATACTAAGTTGTAAAAAAAACCTTCCTAACTCGACTAAAGATGAGCTGGCAGTTATAGATCATAAAGATTTACGGAGACAGAACGTTAAAATTGATCATCAAATTAGAAAAGTTAAAAAAGCAGTAATTGTTCCTAAACTAGATGGTAAAATGGATGATCCTATTTGGAAAGAAGCTATTTGGTATGGTTTTGATCAAAGATGGTTGGGAGCGCCATATACATTTAATGATTTTTTTGGAAGATATAAAGTGGTCTGGACTCCAGAAGCACTGTATGTATTAGTCGAAATTAAGGATGATGTTTTATTTGATCAAAACAAAGATCCGTTACGTTTATGGTGGGATGATGACTGTGTAGAAATTTTTATTGACGCAGATAACTCTGGTGGGGATCATCAATATTCTAATAATGCATTTGCTTATCATGTAGCATTAGATGGAAATGTAGTAGACCTGGATGAACATAAAAAACCTTTACTATATAACAATCATGTTCATTCTAAACGTGTTACTAATGGTGATGTATCTGTATGGGAATTTGAAATTATAATATATGATGATACTTATGAAGAAGGAAAAGTTAATGACCCAATGATCTTAAAAAAAGATCAGAAAATAGGTTTTGCTATTGCTTACAATGATAATGATGGCAGCAAAGAAAGAGAAAATTTTATAGGCTCTGTTTTTATCCCGGGAGAAGAAAAAAACCTGGGATGGATTAATGCAGATGTTTTTGGTACAATCATTTTAGAAGAATAATGTATTGAAATTAAAATTCTACATACTCCCGGTGATTATCATTTCGCAGTTTTTTTGTACTTCGCTATGGTTTGCTGGTAATGCTGTTATCGATGATCTTGCCTCCCAGTTTAATGTTGGATTTAATATTCTGGGATATCTTTTATCTTTTGTGCAATTTGGGTTTATTATAGGAACACTCACTTTTGCTTTATTAACATTAGCCGATCGGTTTTCTCCTTCTCGTATATTTATGATTTGTGCTTTATTGGGAGGGCTTAGCAACTTATCATTACTTATTCCTGATATCACAGTTTTTAATTTACTTACTGCAAGATTTGGCACTGGTTTTTTCCTTGCCGGAATATATCCTATTGGTATGAAAATAGCTTCTGATTATTATAAAGATGGACTCGGAAAAGCGCTTGGATATCTTGTAGGCGCTTTGGTACTGGGGACAGCTTTCCCACACCTAATTAATCAGTTTTCCTGGAGCAGCGATTATAAAGCAGTAATTATTAGCACATCTATCTTAGCATTTATTGGAGGATCTGCAATGTGGTTTTTGGTTCCGGATGGTCCATACAGAAAATATGTTTCTAAACTTCAGCTTGGGATAGTCACACAACTTTTTAACATTCCTAGTTTTAAAAAAGCTGCTTTTGGATATTTTGGACATATGTGGGAACTCTATGCATTTTGGGGATTTATCCCTATTATCCTTAAAACGTATTCTCGCTTACAATCTATACAACTAAAGGTACCATTTTGGTCTTTTATTATTATAGGTGTTGGTTTTATTTCTTGTATTCTGGGTGGTTTGATTTCATTAAAAACAGGTAGTAGAAAAGTAGCATATAACTCATTATTAATTTCTGGAATATTTTGTCTTGCTTCTCCCCTGCTTTTTCTATTACCTCCCGAATTATTTTTAATTGCTTTATGTGTCTGGGGAATGTTAGTTATTTCTGATTCTCCTCAATTCTCAACAATGGTGGCTGCTGCTGTACCACCCGAATTAAGAGGTACTGCTCTTACCATTATTAATTGTATTGGGTTTGCTATTACTATAATTAGTATTCAGCTATTATCTTTTTTAACAGGAAAATTAGATAATACTATGCTTTATGTATTTTTAAGTATAGGGCCAATTTTAGGAATATATACATTAAGAAAATAAGTATCTAACTACTAATAGGTTTGTAAGTATTCTTTTTAATAAGAAATACTTAATCAACAAGTTCTAAAGCTCCTTTAATTCTTGACATAGCTTTTGACATTTGAGCTTCAACGGTTTTTATAGAAATATCTAATTGTTCTGCTACTTCTTTATATTTAAATCCTTGAATTTTATTTAAAATAAACACTTCTTTACATTTTGGGGGAAGTTTTTCGATTTCGGCCTGAACAAGGCGTATTTTCTTCTTGATAAAATCATTATCCTCTTCTACAAAAATGTCTAAAGTATTTTTTTGTATTTGTTCTATATAATTTAATTCTTTTTTATTCTTATTGTACGTATCTATCAATTCATAATAACATGCTTTGTATAAATAATTTTTGATAGAAGTATTAATATTTAATTTTTTTTTATTCTTCCAAATTTTAAGCATTACATTCTGAACAACATCTTCTGCCTGTTGTTTATTCCTTGATAAGCTATAGATATAAGAACATAGTTCGTTATAGTACATTTCATACAAATGCCTGTATACAAATTCATTACCTTTCTTAAGTTCCTTTATTTGGGTCTCGTTCTTTATAGCACTCTTTTTTTAACTCATTTTTAAACCCTCTCACAAAACAATTAACAAAAACTTTACATAAATAATAAAAAAAAAAGTTTCAGAAGTAAGGGTTTTTTATTTTTTTCAAGTCTTAACTATAAATAAGCCAATAATTCGCATGAAAAAAAATAATGATTTGGATATAAATCAAATACTTAAATACCTAAATAATGAGATGTCCGAACGAGAACTCACCGAGTTCAAAAAGTTATTGAATGATGAAGAAAACTTAAATGAATTTAAAAAATACATTATCACTGATCATTACATCCAATTAGGCAAAAATGATTTTGATAATAAAAAAGCATCATCATTATTCCAAAAACATATACAAAGTACAAAATCTCATACTAAAATCCGCAAAAATAGAATTAATAATTATTTAAAATATGCTGCAGTTTTTGTAGGGCTTATAATTAGTATCACTTTGTACTACAACAATACTTTTTTTGATACTGATTCTACTTTAAATGAAGTAACATTACAACTAAGTGATGGTAGTCTTGAAACCATACAGGAAAATGAATTATTTAAAGAAATTAAAAATAACGATGGCACTGTAGTAGGAATTCAAGAAAAAGGTAAAATAGTATATCACAACGAAAAAAATAACATCGGCGAAGTAAAGCCAAAGATCAATACGCTAAAAGTTCCTTATGGAAGAAAGTTTCAATTAGAATTATCTGACGGTACGTCGGTTCATGTTAATGCAGGTTCTACATTAAAATTCCCTGTAAATTTTGTTGCCGGGCAAGTTCGTGAAGTAGAATTATCTGGTGAAGCTTATTTTGAAGTTGCCAGAAATGAAGAAGCTCCGTTCGTTGTATCTACTAATGGCATTAAAACTGAAGTTTTAGGAACAAAATTTAATGTTTCTTCTTATGCTGATGATCCATTTTCTGAGGTTGTTCTGGTAGAAGGTAGTGTTGGTGTATTTAAAAACAAAGAACGATTTAATAAAGACACCGATAAAATACTTAAACCAAATCAAAAAGCCAGTCTTTTAAAATCAGGTCAGAATTTGAATATTTCTACAGTAAAAACAGAAAATTATACCGCTTGGGTTGATGGGATATTACTGTTTAAAAATGAAAGTTTTGAGAATATCATTAAGAAACTAGAGAGGTCTTACGACAAGAAAATAACAATTAATTACCAAAAAATAAAGAAAGAAAAATTTACAGGTCAGTTCGATGTAGAAAGCATAGAAGATGTATTAAAAACATTTAAGAGCAATACCTTCTTTAATTTCATCATCAAAGAAAATGAAATAATTATTAACCCCTAAAGCAAAAAAAGTATGTTTCCAAAATGACTAGAAAACGAAAAAATCGAGAAATGCTGCAACATCTCCCGATTTAGAGTAAGCGTAATTTAACAATGGTTCAATCATTAAATCATATTAAAAATATGAAAATAATTATACAAAACCACACAAATGGTGTGGCAAAATTAATATTTAATTTGAAAATGAGGCTAACAATACTCCTAATTATATTGTCTCTATTTAGAATAAATGCAAATACGTATTCTCAAAACACCAAGATTTCACTAGATGTGAAAAACTATACAATTGAGAGAATATTTGATTTAATACAACAAAAAACTGAATTTAAAGTATTTTTTAAAGATGCTGAAGTAAATACTAAAAGAAAGATATCCCTTAAGGTTTCTAACAAAAGAGTAGAATACATTTTGGATAGAATATTTAGGAACACCAATGTTTCTTATAAAATAGTAGATAAGCAAATCGTATTAGTAAAAAAAGCAGTTGATTCTAATATCCCAACAATCAAAAAACGACAGTCTGCACTTATTAAACCTCAAAAAGGGTTTGAAATTAGTGGGCAGGTAGTTGACAAAAACGGTCTCCCCATCCCCGGATCTACTGTGTCTATTCAAGGAACTACCCAAGGAGTAGTTACAGACTTTGATGGAAATTTTACGATGCGAGTTTCGGTATCAGATATACTTAAAATCGAAAACTTAGGTTACGAAACTCAAACTATTACGATTACCGACAAAAACAAAACAACGTTTACTATTGTACTTAACGAATCTGTTGAAGCACTAGATGAAGTTATAATCACAGATGGTTATAAAAAAGTAGATCGTCGCCTTTTTGCCGGAGTTGCCACAAAACTTAACCTAGAAGATATTAAAATTGAAGGTGTTTCTGATGCCTCTAGACTTTTAGAAGGTAGAGATGCAGGTGTTGTTGTAGATAACGTTTCTGGTTCATTTGGTGCATCACCAAGAATTAGAATTAGAGGTAATACCTCTCTTAATGGTAACAATAACCCAATCTGGGTAGTTGACGGAGTAATTCTGGAAGACAATGTTGAATTAGATCAACAGGATTTAGCTTCTGGAGATATTAATTCATTAATTGGTTCTTCTATTGCTGGATTAAACCCTGATGATATTCAGAGTTTCTCTATTCTAAAAGATGCTTCTGCTACAGCATTGTATGGAGCACGTGCAAAAAATGGTGTAATCGTAATTACAACAAAAAAAGGTAAAAGAGGTGGATTAAGTGTAAACTACAGCAATAATTTTGCTTATCGATTAAGACCCCGATATACAAATTTTAATGTATTAAATTCTCAACAAGAATTATCTGTATATGCAGAATTAGTAGATAAAGGATTAATAGACCTTACTACGGCTCAGCTTGCAGAATCTTACGGTGTTTTAGGTCAGTATTATAACTTAAGAAGAACTAATGATGTAGAGATTGGAGCTAACGGAGAATTAGCAGATAGTTTTTTCAGACGTTACCAGGTAGCCAATACAGATTGGTTTAAAACACTTTTTAATGACTTTTCATTACAACAGACGCATTCTTTAAGTGTATCTGGAGGAAGTGATGATGCGATTTACTATTTCTCTGCAAGTTACCTTAATGATCAAGGACAAACTATTGGTGATAATGCTCAGCGATACACCACAAAACTAAATACTAAATTTAACCTTTCTGACAAGTTCTCGATAAATACATCATTAACGGGTAGTTTTAGAAAACAAAAAGCTCCAGGAACAAATGATAGATCACTAAATCCATTAACTGGAGAATTTGAGCGTGAATTCGAAATCAACCCATATAGTTTTTCTTTAACCAACAGTAGAAGTGTTACTCCATATGATGAAAATGGGAACTTAGAGTTTTTTAGAAAAAACTATGCACCTTTTAACATCATTCATGAATTAGAAAACAACTATATTGATATTGATGTAACCGACATCACATTTCAAACAGATTTAAATTATAAGATTGCGAATAATTTAACGGCTACTTCTACTTTTAACTACCGTAAAGCAATTACGCAAAGAGAGCATATCATTGGTGATAAGTCTAACCAGGCAGAAGCATTTAGAGCAGATGAAGGCGTTTTGGCAAATGTAAACCCTTTCTTATATCAGGATAGAGATAATTTAACCAGACCTCCATACTCTATATTACCAGAAGGTGGTATAAATATTTTTAATGAAGATATTTTAGACTATGTATACTGGAGAAATTCTATTTCTTGGAATCCATACATAGGAGATAATCATCAATTTACATTCCTTTTAGGGCAAGAAATAAAATCTTCTACAAGACAACGTAGAGAATACAATGGTATTGGTATCTCTTATGATAATGGATATCTAATTAATACCAATCCCGATGCTATTGATCAGGCAATTGATAATAACGACCAATATTTTGATATTGCGAACTTTAGAGATCGTTTTACTGGTTTCTTCTTCAATGCAGGATATACTCTAAATAACAAATATACTCTTAACGGTACACTAAGATATGATGGATCTAACTTACAAGGATCAAGCCCAGATGCAAGATATCTTACAAACTATAATATAAGTGGAGCATGGAATATCGATAAAGAAGATTTCTTTAAGGCAGAATGGGTGAATCTTTTAAAACTAAAAGCTACCTATGGTTTGTCAGGAGGTAGAGGTCCATCAAACACAAGTGCTTCTCTTGATTTAAGAGGTCAAACACCATTGCGTCCTCAGGATCAAGAAAGTGTAATTAGCATTAATTCGTTAGAAAACTCTGATTTGACTTTTGAAAAGCTTAAAGAATTTAGTGTTGGATTAGAATTTTCTATGTTTAATAGTCGTGTTGCTGGTGAATTAGGATACTATACTCGTAAATCTTTTGATCTTATCGGAGATATCAAAACCAGTGGTGTTGGTGGTGAAGCTTTTAAAAGAGGAAACTATGCCGATTTAGATGTTGAAGGATATGAATTTGCTATATCTACAGTAAACCTAAGAACTGATAAGTTTAAATGGTCTACAAACCTTAATGTAGGTTATAACACCGAAGAAGTAAAAGAACTTAAATTTGAGCCTCGTATGGTAGATTTGATATCTCCATCTGGAGCTCCATTTACAGGTCGTGAAATCTCTGCATTATACTCTGTTCGATTCGCTGGTTTAAATGAATTTGGTATCCCAACATTCTTTGATGCAGATAATAATAGAGTAACCAATATAGATCTTCAAAGTAGAGAAGATATTGAAAAAGTATTAAAATATGAAGGACCTACGCAACCTAGAGGAGCTGGTGGATTTAACAATACTTTTGAGTACGGTGGTTTTTCTTTATCAGCAAATATTTCATTTAAATTCGATTACAAAATTCGTTTAAATAGTAATTTCGATGCTGCATATACAGATTTTAACTCTCTTCCTGGAGAATTAATAAACAGATGGGCTGTTCCGGGAGATGAAAACGTAACCAATATTCCTGCTATTCTGGATAATCGTGTTATTATTAGTGAACTTAATGGTTTTGTAAATAATGGAGTGGTATTTGCAGGAGATAATGCATACCAGTTATATAACAATAGTGACCTAAGGGTAGTAGACGGAACATATGCACGTATGAGATCTATAGCATTAGGATACTCTGTACCTTCTTCATATGCTGAAAAATTAGGTCTTACTTCTGCTAGAATTCGTATACAAGGAGAGAATTTATTCTTACTATACTCTGACAAAGGGTTAAATGGCCAGGATCCCGAATTCTTTAATTCTGGAGGAGCTGCATTACCAGTGCCTAAAACTGTATCTCTTTCACTTAATGTTGGATTCTAAAAAAAGATTAATTATGAACAATTATAAATTAACATCATATATATTACTACTACTTCTTGTAACCATTGGTTCAAGTTGTGAGAATTATTTGGATGAAGCTCCAGATGATAGATTAGAATTAGATACTGTTGAAAAAGCTGCCAAAGTGGTAGCAGATGCTTACTCACAAGGTAGTTATGCTTTTACAGATGCATACACAGACTTAGTAGGACCAACAGGAAATCCAGATTCTGGAGGAGTTATACAAACTTCAGGAGGAAATACAATTAGACTTCAGGATACTCAGATATATACCTGGGATAATGTAACCGCTATTTTTCAAGATACTCCAACGTATTTTTGGGATCAAACCTATGAAGCTATTGCACAGACCAATGAAGTATTGGCTGTAATTGATAATCTCGAAGGAGATCAAGATTTAAAAAATGCAGTAAAAGGCGAGGCTCTTCTTGCTAGAGCATATAACCATTTCATGTTAGTAAACATGTTTGGTATGCATTATGATCAAAATGCTTCTTCAAATTTAGGAGTACCTTATGTATTAAAGCCTGAGACCGAATTTCTACCAACTTACACGCGTAATACAGTGGCTGAAGTTTACAACCTTGTTGAAAAAGATTTATTAGAAGGATTAGCCCTAATCAAGGATGATTTTTTCTCGGGGACAAAAAAGTATCATTTTACTAAAAAAGCTGCTCAGGCTTTTGCATCAAGGTTTTACTTATGGAAAAGAGATTATGCTAAGTGTAAAACATATAGTGATTTATTTCTTGGAGGTTCTCCACAGACCTATATTAAAGATTATGCTACGCTTACAGGATCGGGTTATAATGATATTGCCGATAAATATGGTAGCCCAGAAGACGAAAGTAATGTATTAGTTGTTCAAAAATTTAGCACATTCCAACGTCGTAGTATCGGGTATAGATTAAATAGTGCTGGTATTAACAATACATTCGCAAATATATTTAACGTGGCAGATGCAAGAACATCTACAGGAATCTGGAATGTAGCTACAGATGCCAGATACCTTTCTAGACTTAGAGAATATTTCTTTAGAGAAAATCTTTCTTCTAATTCGGGATTAGCATATCATATTTCTCAAGAGTTAAAAGGAGAAGAAGTAATATTAAACAGAGCCGAAGCTAACTTATTTCTTGGTGATCAGGCTGCAGCATTGGCAGATATTAATTTGATTGCTAATAATAGATATGCAGGAAATCAATATAACGACCTTGCCGCTCTTGTTACATTTTATTCTGCAAGTAGCGAAACCGATGCTATTACTCAATTATTATTAGACGAGAGAAAAAAGGAGTTTATAGATCATGGATTACGCTGGTTTGATATCAAAAGATTTAATCTTCCTGTTACTCATGTATTACCTGTAAGTGAAGGTGGAGGAACTTTTGAACTTACTGCAAACGATCTAAGAAAAGCAATACAAATTCCTGATGATGCTATTTCATTTGGATTAACCCCAAACCCTAGATAAAAAATATTAATTATGAAAACATCAAAAATTTTAATAAAACAAATATTGTTTATCATCCTAGGTTTAATAGTAATATCTGGATGTGATAGAGAAGAAACGTTACAACCAACGACTATTTTTGAAGGAGAAGTTGAATCAACTGATCCGCTTGATATATTCCTTAAACAAGAGTTTAGAGATCCTTATGGGTGTAATGTAATATATAAATTTGTAGATCGATATATAGATCCTACAAAATCTGCTGTACCACCACGCAGAGATGTGGTACAACCCATTGCCGAATTAATTAAGCAAGCATGGATAGAGCCTTATAACAAAGCTTCAGATCAGGGAGAAAATTTCTTAAAAACGTATTTCCCTGCAGAAATTGTATTAATAGGTTCTCCTCTATTCAATGGTGATGGTACGATCACACTTGGAGTTGCAGATGCCGGAGTAAGAGTTACACTTACACAAGCTAATAACTTTGCCCCAGATAATACTGCATGGATTATACAAACATTTAGAACCTTACATCATGAATTTGCACATATTGTAGATCAGAATTTCAATTTTGATGTAGAGTCTTTTTTCAAAATCTCAAGTGATGACTATACATCGCAAGGAACATGGACATCTCTAATTGTAGGTGGAGACGAAAATAGTGCAGGATCAATAAACAACGCAATTGTAAGAGGTATGGTAACTCCTTATGGTACTTCTGCAGTTGGAGAAGATTTTGCAGAAATCATAGCTCGTATTGTTACGACTGATCCTGCTGTTTTTGAAACTACTTATATCACCCCTATTGACTGTTCTGATCCAGGAGCTCCGGCTAATTGTGCCGAAATAAATACGGGTAAAGCTCGTATTAAACAAAAATATGACGCTGTAGTAAAATACATGAAAGAAGATGTCGGAATCGATCTTTTAACATTAAGAGACGAATTTTTAAACAGTATTAACTAATTAAACATTAGAAAGACATGTTAAAAAACATAAAAATATATACGTTACTATTGATTACTCTGGGTTTTATGGCCTGTAGTAACGATAATGAAGTAGAACCGTTATTTGATCAAGACGTCGATAGCCGTGTTGATGCTCTTTTAGAAAATTATAAAAAAACACTTACTGATTCTGAATTTGGATGGAAACTTGTTTACCAACCCAATAACAGCGTAGGTTTTTATAACATTTTCTTAGATTTTAATACTGATAATACTGTAGAAATTGTTTCTGATCATGCTCTGGGAGCACAAGATCTTGAAACAACTTATAGAGTAGGAAAAGCCCATTTTCCAGAATTAGTATTCGAAAACTACTCTACTTTTCATAATCTTTTCGAAATCAATGGGTTTAATTTAAAAGCAGAATTCGAATTTATTTTCCAAAAAGTCGAGGCAGATCGAATCGAGTTTAGAAGTAAAACCGATACCGATGAAGATGATATCACTATAGTTGTATTCGAAAAAGCAACTCAAGGAGAAAAAGAACGGGTTACAAATGCGAGAGATTCTTACGAAGAGATTGCTTTAGGTCATGATAGTAATCGTTTCCTTAGAAATATAATTGTTACAGATCCTAATGCAGCGCCTACAGATCCTCCTTTATTTCACGGTACATTTGCTTATGCCGAATCTGCCAGAGTAGGAGTAATTACAACTTTTGATCAATCAACAGGAAATATAACATCTACGAATTACCCTATAGCAGGTACAGACGTTGGATTTAATTTCGGAACCGCTTTACAGGTAAACGGCTTAGATATTTCTACTTTTACTTTTGATGAGGCTACCAATACTTTTGTTTCTACAGATGGTGGATTAAATACTGTGATTGGTTATGATTTGGCACCTGTTGCTACAGGTCCTGTTCCTGCTTTATTTTCTACTGATGTAGATGCTTTTGATACAAGGTTCCCAAGATATTTATATTTTGATGATACTTCGCAATTTTACCTACAGCGAACTTCTCCCGACTTTTTACACCTACTTAAAAGTGTTAACGCATTTGGTTTAGATATTAGAATGAATCAATTTGGTGCAGGTGTACACGGTATAGAGTTTAGAGGAGTTTCTGGGCCTAACGGACCTCTAACTGCTGCTTTTAATTTTACAAAAAACCCTGGGGAAAAACTTACACTTACATTTCTTGGTGCTACAGATCCTGTAGATGATGTAGTAAGTGTACTTCTCTTGTTAATCGATGCAGGGGGATGGTACATACAAGAAACTGATGAAAGTACTTTTGCTTCAAATCCATCATTTCAACTTACAAGTGTGAATTTCCCCAATTTTAGATTCTCTGTGTATGGAATCTAATCTTATCAACAATATACACAATAAACTATTGTTCCCTCAATAGCCTTTCTAACTCAACTTTCGAAAACCCGGAGCTAACGCTCTGGGTTTTTTGATTAATTTTATTTTTTCTAAAAATCAAATATAGATATCATTCTTAACAAAGCTAAAAACAACATTTTTTAGCAAATTAAAAAAGGCTAAATACGTTCATTAACATTTACTTAAGAATAACGTCAATATTTCAATGTATTTTAGAAAACAAAAACAATGAAACACACAATTGTTCTTTTGGTAGTGCTCACTACAATATCCACTTTCTCACAAACCGATACTGAAGTATATCTTTTTGATATCATCAAAAAAGGAGATACAATCAAACTTAACAATCAAAGAAACATATCTAACAACAAAGGGTATGATAATCAACCCTATATCTTTAATGATAACATGGTTTTGTTTTCCTCTACACGTAATGAACAAACAGATATAGCTGTATATGATAGTAAAAAAGCTAATGTAGATTGGATTACAGAAACCAAAAACGGTAGTGAATACTCTCCTACTAAAATCCCGGGAAAAAATGAAGTTTCTTCTATTCGTCTTGATCAGGATGGTAAACAACTCCTATATCGTTATAACTATAAAACAGGAGAATCTAAAATTCTATTAGAAGGACTTAAAGTAGGGTATCATACCTGGTTTAATCAAGATATATTGGTTTCATCGGTACTCGAAGATAACGCAATGTCATTAGTAGTATCTAACATAAAAGAAAATACCAATCATACTTTTCAGAAAAAAGTAGGAAGGTCATTACATAAAATACCAAATTCGAATCTAATTAGCTATATCAGTAAAGAGAATAAAAATTGGGAAATTAGATCGATTGATCCTATTACCGGAGCTACCAAAAAAATCACAAATACAATACCAGGATCGGAAGATATGTGTTGGTTACCAGATGGTACTATCCTAATGGGAAAACAAAACCAGATTTTTAAGTTTAATCCAAAAACAGATGCCGGCTGGAACATCTTTTATACTTTTATGGATAAAGAAATTGGTAATATTTCCAGAATAGCAACAAATACTACCGGAAATATGCTCGCTGTAGTATCGGATGTATCTCCCGAACATATTGTTCAAAAACAATTAGATGCTTATAATGCCAGAGATATAGATGCTTTTTTAGCTACATATAATGACAATGTATTAATTTATGACTTCCCAAATACAGTACGATATAAGGGCAAAGAAGCTATGCGCCTATATTATGACAAAAAATTTAAGAATCAACCTAATTTATTTTGTGAAATAAAACATCGTATTGTACTTGGTAATAAAGTAATCGACGAAGAATATGTTACGTATAGTGATCGAAAAGTAAGGGTTATTTCTATATATGAAATTAAAAATGGAAAGATTGCCAAGGTTACTTTTATTAGACCTCAACATGATAATACTATTGAAAAAAGTACTATAAACATCATTGATAAACAACTCTATGCATACAACACAAGAGACATTGATGCTTTTGTTGCTACGTATACCGAAGATATAAAAGTCTACAATTTTCCTTATAAATTTTTATATAAAGGTCATGAAAATATCAAAAAAGGATATGCCGATTTCTTTAATAACACACCTGATCTTAATTGTAAAATCAAAAACAGGATCGTTATGGGTAATGTTGTAATTGATGAAGAATTCTTGACTATTAATAAACAACATTATAGCGCCATTGCAATTTATGAAGTAAAAAATGAGAAAATAGCCAAAGTTGTTTTTATTCAGTGATGTATATCAACATCTTATATATTTGTTAAGAGATCATCATTACTTGTCTCTTTTCTTTAAATTAGGCGATCAAATTCATACAAATGAAAACATTTTTTACTACTACCCTACTTGTATTAACTACCATTTTAACCGCGCAAACAGATCAACGTATTTATGATATCATCAATGCAGTTTCTGCAGATAGAATTAAAACCGATATTAAAAAATTAGCAAATTTCGGAACTCGTAATACATTTAGTGATACTATCTCTCAAACACGAGGTATTGGAGCAGCCCGAAGGTGGATCAAAACAGAATTCGAAAATATCTCTAAACAGTGCAAAAATTGTTTAGATGTATTTTATCAAAAAGATTTCGTAACCAAAGATATGGGCTCCAGAGTACCTCATGATGCTTGGGTTGTAAATGTAGTAGCTATACAAAAAGGAACAAAGTATCCTAATCGTTATATTATTATGAGTGGAGATATCGATTCTCGGGCCAGTGATACTATGGATTTTACTACCGATGCTCCTGGTGCAAATGATAATGCTAGCGGGATGGCAGGAACCATTGAAGCCGCAAGAGTATTATCAAAATACACTTTTGAGAACAGTATTATTTATGTTGGATTGTCTGGAGAAGAACAAGGCCTCTTCGGTGGTGGTGGATTAGCAAAATACGCTAAAAACAAAGGCTGGGATATTATAGGAATACTTAATAATGATATGATTGGAAATATTAAAGGAGTAGACGGAGTTATTGATAATCGAGCTTTTAGAATATTTTCTGAGCCTACCAACCTTACCGATGATGAAAAAACGGTAAAACGTAGACGTTTTTATGGTGGAGAAGTTGATGGGGTTTCACGTCAATTGGCTCGATATGTGCATAAAAATGTAAAAACCTATATGCCAGAGATGAACCCAATGATGATTTATCGTTTAGATCGTTTTGGGCGTGGTGGGCATCACAGGCCTTTCAATGATTTAGGCTATGCCGGAATTCGAATTATGGAAGCACATGAAAATTATACGCAACAACATCAAAATATTCGTGAAGAAAACGGAATCAAATACGGAGACATTGTAGAGCATGTTAATTTTGATTACGCAGCCAAACTTACCGCAGTTAATGCTATAAATTTAGCAAGCATTGCCTGGGCTCCCCCTGCCCCATCCGAAGTAAAAATAGGCGGGATTGTAGAGCCTTCAGTAAAATTTAAATGGAAAAAAGCCAACGATCCTAACATCAAAGGTTACAAAATATACTGGAGAGATACGACTTCTCCTACATGGGATCATAGCCGTTTTGTAGGAAATGTAGACAATTTTCTTCTAAGTGGCATTGTTATTGACAATTTCTTCTTCGGAATAGCCACTGTCGGAAAAAATGGCCATGAGAGCCCGGTTGTATTTCCATCAGAAACTTTTAGATAAAGTACAAAAAAGAGTCCGCTAATAATTTCGAAACTAATACAAAATTGATTATTATGCGAATTCTACTGATCTAACAGTTAAACATATAAATATAATAATTGAGAATAAACATACCATAGATGAAGACATTCTATACTATAGCCTTTAGCATTTTAAGCCTTACTCTACTATCTGCACAAGAGTCACAATTTACCAGGCAAGATTCATTACGAGGGTCAATAACTGCCGAAAGAGCTTGGTGGGATTTAACCTACTACCATCTTGATATTGCTGTAGACCCGGATAAAAAAACCATTTCAGGAAAAAATACAATTCATTATAAAGTATTGAAAGAGCATAACGTAATGCAAATCGATCTGCAACCCCCTTTAAAAATAGAAAAAGTACTTCAGGATAATAAACCATTACAAGTAATATCTGAAGGAAATGCTCATTTTATAACACTATCAAGAGCACAAAAAGAAAATAGCAAAAATACAATAGAAGTATACTATAGTGGTAAGCCTCGCGAAGCCGTTCAGGCACCTTGGGATGGCGGTATTTCATGGAAAAAAGATCAAAATGGAAAACATTTTGTGGCTTCCTCATGCCAGGGATTAGGAGCCAGCGTTTGGTGGCCCAACAAAGATCATATGTATGATGAAGTAGATAGTTTGCTAATTAGTGTTAATGTACCATCTACTCTTATGAATGTATCTAATGGTCGATTGCGTGAAACAGAAAAACATGACAATGATACCAAAACATATCATTGGTTCGTTAGTAATCCTATCAATAACTACGGTGTAAATATCAATATCGGGAATTATGTGCATTTTGGAGAACAATATGAAGGAGAAAAAGGTAAACTCGATATGGATTATTATGTATTAAGAGACAACCTGGAAAAAGCAAAAAAACAATTTAAAGATGCCCCAAAGATGATGAAAGCCTTTGAACATTGGTTTGGCCCTTACCCATTTTATGAAGATAGCTATAAACTGGTAGAAGTACCTTATCTTGGGATGGAACATCAAAGCTCTGTCACTTATGGAAACAAATATACAAATGGATATCTTGGTAATGACCTTTCTGGATCAGGATGGGGATTGAAATTTGATTTTATTATTATTCATGAATCTGGTCATGAATGGTTTGCTAATAATATTACCTATAAGGATGCTGCAGACATGTGGATTCATGAAGGTTTTACAGCATATTCTGAAAGTCTTTTTCTTGATTATCATTATGGAAAAAAGGCCGCTTCAGAATATGTTATAGGAACCAGAAAAAAAATCCAAAATGATTCCCCAATTATAGGAACATATAATGTAAATAATGAAGGATCAGGTGATATGTACCTTAAAGGATCAAATATGTTACACACACTTCGACAACTTATAGAAGATGATGAAAAATGGAGATCTGTCCTAAGAGGGCTTAATGCTACATTTTATCATAAGACAGTGACAACAAAACAGATCGAAGATTATATCAGTAAAGAAACTAACATCGATTTAACCCAGTTTTTTGATCAGTATCTAAGAACTATAAAAATACCTGTTCTCGAATATAACTTTAAAAACGGTAAATTAAAATATCGTTATAGTAATATCATAGATAAATTTGATATGCCTGTACGTCTCTTCATTGATGGCAACCCAGAATGGATACAACCTAATGCCAATTGGCAGACAAAAGATATTAAAGGAAATAAACTTACTGTAGATCCTAATTTTTATGTAGATGTAAAAGAACTGTAGTATTATAAAATGGCCTCTTACCTTATTCCGTTTACTGCTGCTTTTATATTGGGTGTATCTAAATCGGGGCTTAAAGGAATGGGGATTGTGGTGGTAACCCTTATGGCATTGGCACATGGTGCAAAAGCATCTACAGGAATACTATTACCTCTTTTAATTTTTGCAGATGTTTTGGCTGTACTGTACTATAACCGCCATGCCCGTTGGAAATATCTCTTCCGATTTCTCCCATGGATGATTGGTGGAGTTCTGGTAGCCGTTTTTGTGGGGAAAGACCTTCCTGAATATATATTTAAAAAAGGAATGGCCGTCATCATCATTATCAGTGTGGTCATCATGTTTTTTGGAGAACGGTATGACAAGAAAAACTTCCCTGACAAACTTTGGTTTATTAGTACCGCTGGATTTGCTGCAGGTTTTACCACAATGATAGGAAACCTGGCAGGAGCATTTACCAATATCTTTTTTATGGCAACCCGAATGCCAAAGAATGAATTTATCGGTACTGCTGCCTGGCTTTTTTTTATCATTAACCTGTTTAAACTACCATTTCATATCTTTAGCTGGGATACTATAAATGCACAATCGTTAACTGTGGATTTATATTTGATTCCGGGAGTTATACTAGGATTCATAATTGGACTTAAAGTCGTAAAGCGGTTTAAAGATCACCAATATCGAAAATTTATCTTAATCATGACAGCAATTGGAGGGTTGGTAATTTTATTCAAATAATTACCAGTGATATAAAAACCGGGGATTATTATCATTAAATACATTGGGTAAAAACTTCATATAACAACTATTTTACTGAATAAGTTAATGCCTGTCATAGTTAAATTTTTAGTTAATTAATGCGATTGCTAAAAAATAACACTGCTAATTTGATACATTTAGATAGTTAATCAAATTAAATATATATCATGAAAAAAAAGCAGTTAAAAAAACTCAAGCTCAACAAAAACACGATTTCTAAGTTTAGTGCGCAAAAAATTAAAGGAGGCACTGGCACAGGTGATTGTGATTCTAGCATTGCTCCAAATTGCAACTTTGCTTGTGCAACAGGAACGTGTATTTCGCATAGAAATGATTGTTAAATAGATAAGCTATTTCTAAAGCTACAAAACAGCCAAAGGTTTAAATTTTTGGCTGTTTTTATATAGTATATAGTTAAAAATAATTGCCAATAATTTTAAATGTATATAAGAATATAATTCTTTTTGAATACATTAGGCTCAAAAAAGAATCTTGAATAATGAAAATTACCTCTTTGCCAGAACTTCAAACCGAAAGGTTATTTTTAAGACAATTAAAAGAAACTGATGATCAAGTGATTCTCTTTTTACGATCTAATGAAATCGTTAACACCTATGTAAAAAGACCTAAAACAGACACAACCGAAGAAGCAATTAATTTCATCAATAAAATTAATAAAGGTATTGATCAGCAAGATTGGTTATTTTGGGGAATAACGGTAAAAGATCATCCAGAACTTATTGGTACTATCTGTCTGTGGAATTTCTCTGAAGACAAAAAAATAGCAGAAGTAGGCTACGATTTACATCCTGATTTTTATAAACAAGGAATCATGAATGAGGCGCTGATAAGTATCCTGAATTATGGATTTAAAACTTTGGAATTAGATCGTATAGAAGCGTTTACACATAAAAACAATGAGCCTTCAAAGAAACTACTCATAAGAAATAATTTCAATCATATTGAAGATAGAATAGATAGTGATAACCCGGATAATATTATTTTTTCTATTTCTAAGTGATAAGTAATGTAAAAATACTCCTTAAAAAGTAAGCTAAAACCAGAAAAACTGATTTTAATATATTAAATGTTATAAAGGTCAAAAAAGTAAAAAATGAGGATCTTAATAATAAGCTGTAGTATTGCAATAGGTATCGCTATCCTCATTTTCTCTTAAGTCAATAACAAAACGAATACCAATTAAACACGTACTTCGTTCGTACTTAGAGTTCATAGATTTTAATTGGATCATCTCTGCACTACCAGTTTTCGCAATTTCACCCTCAAATAAAAGTACACATACGGTATATGTCCCTTTTTTCCCTTATTATTCTTCATTTCCCAGACGATAGCCTATACATTTGTCTTGTAAAAAAATTCATTAATTAAAACTGAAGAATGATATGAAGCTTTTAAAAATCTCATTATTAACACTCTTTTTCACTGTTAATTTTACGTCCCTGAATGCACAATCAAAGACAAAAACATATACCTTAAAAAAAGGGCATGTATTTGATATTATTTTTATAAACACCAAACCCGACACTAAACAAAAACTACAGAATTACTTTAAAACCGCATTTCCTGTTGCCGAAAAAATGGGATACCATCGTTTACCTGGTGTTGCCATAAAAGGAAGCCCGACTCAAGGTAATTATCATCCCGAAAGTATGATTTTGGGGTATTGGGATACCCTAAACGGGCGAGAAAAATTCTTACAGGATATTCAAAAAACAATGCCTGATTTTCATGAAGAAAGAAGAAATATCTGGTCTACATTTGGTCTTACTTATTACGAATTAAAAGAAGATCTTTCTTTTAGTATTAATCCTGAAAAATTTAATATTGTTACTGCGTATTGGTATAAAGACAAATCTTCTTTTCAAAAATTCAAACAAAGATGGATGCAAAAAATGAAAAAGGCGGGTGGTCAAACACAAGTTGAGTTTACAGAAGGTGCATCTCCTTTTGGATATCACTATAATCCAGATTATTTGGTCATTACCACCTGGAAAAACAAAGCTGCTTTTGAGCAATTTTATAAAGAAAATCTAAAAATGGATCATAGTTCAGTGAAACATGTGAACCAGTTTCAGATTAAGTAACTATTTTAGACCTATAAAAGAGGCTGTATAAAAAGTCATTACATTTTGATTTGTCAGGTTGAGCTTGTCGAAACCTATATTGATTATCAATACAATAAAAATATTTCGACAGGCTCAATATGACACCGGATATACTTTTTAGACAACCTCTAACATATCAATATGCAAACACTTTTAAATCAACTCGTATATTTTGGGTATTTCCAGAGTTTATTTTTACTATGTATTTACCTTTTTTCGCCAAAAAACAGAAAAAACATCAATGGATATATCGCTTTTTTGGTTCTGGTTCTTATGATTGGCCTATCGGGTCGAGTCCTTTATATATCAGATATCTTTGGTAAAAACTTCCGGTTGATTGCCTTTTCAGAGTTTGCAACACTTTTATTTGGATCTACAATTTACTTGTTTACCAAATCTTCTTTATTACAAAAACGTTTTTCGTACCAGGATTTGTTACACTACCTTCCCGGGTTTTTCTATATCATTTTTGTTGTTTTTATGTTTATGCTTCCTACAGACGAAGTTATTGGAGCAAGAATTAAAAGCGGAGAACTATTTCGTACCATAACTATTTTTATAGGCATAGGGTTACTTTTCAATATTACATATTGGATAATGAGCCTACAATTATTTCTTTCTTTCAGAAAAGAGTTACGTAATGAATTAAGCTATACTGTAAAAACACAGTTTTTTCTTAATTTCCTAATTGCAATTGGCATTTGTCTGCTATCTTGGGGAATCGTGTATTTCATTAGTATTTTTGGATTCGAAATGATAGAAAGAAAAGCAAGAGAGACAATTTGGTTAAGTATTGCATTAATCATTCTTTTTATCGCTTATTACGGTATGATTTCCCCTGATTTATTTAAAATTGTCCCTGCTCAGGTTCAAAAAAAGTATGCGCAATCCAAATTATCTAAATCAGATCTTGATCAGTTGCAAGCCAAATTAGATCGGTTAATGATAGAGAAAAAACCGTATCTCAATAGAAAATTATTAAAAGCAGAGCTTGCTGATATGCTGGGAGTAAGTAGCCCCGAAATAGCTCGATTATTGAACGAAAATATTGGCATGAACTTCTTTGAGTATATTAATTATCATCGAATTAAAGAATTTGTAGAATTAACACAAACAGATAAAGCAAAAAACTTAACCTTTTTTGGACTGGCTCAGGAAGCTGGTTTTAATTCTAAAACTACATTTAATAAATCTTTCAAAAAATTGATGGGAACCTCACCAAAAGGATATTTTACCTCACAGCAATAAAAATAATATGCAATAGTGCATAAATATTTAAGAAAATTTTCAAACTTAATTATTAGATATCTTATACTTTTAGGAGTAAAATATTAAGGCCTCTATCATGAAATATATACTTAAAATTGCTTTGGTATCTGGTATTAGTGTATTGGCGTATCGAACAAATGCACAATCCCAACAGGATTCTTTGGCTATCAAACAAGTAGCCCTTGATTATCTCGAAGCGCAACACAATGTAAACCCTAAACAATTTGAACGTGCTGCCCATCCCAGAATGGTAAAGAGGACTTTTTGGAAAAATAAAGCGACAAACAAAGAATATCTTCGAGAAACGTTTACGGATTTTATGATAATCCTCTCGGAGTTCTACAACAGTAATGGAGATAAGTTTCCTGTAAACCCAAAAAAAGAGGTCATCATATTAGATATTTATGATAAAACGGCTTCTGTAAAACTTATTGCAGATGAATGGATTGACTATATGCATATTGCAAAAATAAATGGTACATGGAAAATTGTAAATGTTCTTTGGCAATTTAACGATTCCTCCAAACATTAGTCTCCATTTATCATAAGCTAGCGCTATACACTTTTAATAGCCTGCTATTAAGCAGATGCTAGCAGAGCTTTTTTATTTGCTTCTATTTTTTATCCCCGGTGTAACAATCCACAACTTTCTGCATCAAAGGGAAAAATTAAATAGAAATACAATAAAAATAGAGACATGAAAACATTTAGAATTACCCTTTTTGCATTAGTTATCTTTAACCTGGGATTTAGTCAAACATCGGCTATTACCACCGAAATAGTTGGACAAGGAAAGCCTGTGTTATTTTTGCCTGGCTTTACCACTCCAGGATCGATATGGAACGAAACAGTTGAGCACTTAACTACAAAAAACGAAGCTCATCTTATTTCGTATGCTGGTTTTAATGGCAACCCACCTATTGAGATGCCATGGTATGATACTATTAAAAAAGAATTGATCGCCTATATTAAAGATAAGAATCTTACTAAAGTAACCATTATTGGACATAGTATGGGAGGAAACCTAGCCATTGATCTTGCTGCTGCACTGCCTGATACTATTACCAGATTAATTATTGTAGACGCTATCCCGTGTATGCGAGAATTAATGATGCCTGGGGTACCAGAAAGTCAACTGCAATATGATAGTCCTTATAACAACCAAATGTTACAAATGGAAGATGCACAGTTTAAACAAACCGCTACCATGATGGCACAAAACATGACAAATAACAAAGATAAAATAGATGTTTTGATCAATTGGATTATAGAAGCTGATCGCGAAACTTATGTATATGGATATACCGATTTATTGAAGCTTGATTTAAGAAAAATTCTAAACAAAGTAACTGCAAAAACTTTAATCCTGGGAGCATCGTTTCCTTCTGTAGAAATTGCAAAGTCTAATTATGAAAAACAATATGCTACTTTATCAAACAAATCTATAGAAATAGCTTCAGGCAGTAAACATTTTATAATGTTTGATCAACCCGAATGGTTGTATACAAAAGTAAACGCTTTCCTGGCAAATGAGTAAGAAGAACCAACAGCTTTTTGAGACTGTATATCGCCAGTGTTACCCTATGGTTCAGCAAATGTGTCTCGGTTTTATGAAAGGAGATATAGATCTGGCTAATGATCTTTCTCAAGAAGTATTCATTAACATCTGGAATGCCCTTGAAAACTTTAAAGGACAATCCACTCATAAAACCTGGGTATATAGAATTACAGTAAATACATGCCTGCAATATATCAGAAAGGAAAAAAAGAAAAATAGATTATCCTTTGAAAAAATAGAGCATGTACTGGTTGATGAATCACAGTACCAGGAAACAGATCAAGAACAAGGATTATATGTAGCCATAGGCCAGTTAGAAGAATTAGATAGATTAATTATTATGATGGTTTTAGAAGGTCAGGACTACGAAACTATATCCCATGTTTTGGGTATTAAACCTACCAATGTTAGGGTAAAAATTCACAGAATAAAGAAACGACTTAAAAAAATACTAGATCATGAGTAATGAATTTGATGAATTGCAACGTAAGTGGCAAAAAAACAGAAAAGATATCGAAAGTAATTCTGAAATACGAGAAGACACACTATCTTCTATTTCATCGAAGAAAAATTCTAATATCCGTTTTCACTATGGAAATATCATAATACTATCAATCACCTTAATAGGAATATCTGCCTTTTTCTACTATGTCGCTCCGGTAAAAGAAATAGTAAGTAGAATCGGAGTAGCTTTAATGATAGGAGGATTATTGCTACGAATACTAATCGAATGCGGTAGTGTTCTAAAATCAAAAAAAATTGATGTCGTAGATGATGTATTAAAAACAACCAACAATACAATAGCTTTTTATAAGTTTAGAAAACGTATTCATGGACCAGTCACTATAACCATTATTGCATTGTACACGATTGGTTTTTACATGATCACTCCAGAGTTTAGTTTATACTTTACTACATGGCAAATGGTATTGATAGATGTTTCTTATGTTATTGGTGCTATTATCTTTATTAAGTTCGTTAGAAGCAGTATTCAAAAAGAAATACGAATGCTTTTAGAAATCATCAAGCTAAAAAATAAAATTATTGAGGAAAATGAAATGTAAAATCTTCCTTGTTTAACTTTTATTTCAATTTAAAAGTGCAAAACTGTAACAATCGCTAAACCATAGTATCTTTAGAAAAGAGGATCTTCTTTAGTATCTTCTTTTTTTAAAGAATATAGTTATTTATTTACTTCTTTAAATTAATTATCATCAATCAAACGAACATTAGTATATTTTAAAACAAGTAGTGCTTTATGTGCTACTTGTTTTATTTCTTGGTATATACAATTCTCTTGGCCATATTCACAATACTTAAAAATTATAATTACATTGGTGTCTATAATTAATCATTGGTCGCTATCTAAAATAAAAAAACTGTATGAACAAAAATATTATTCTCCTTCTTAGCTGTTTTATGATATTATCTTGTAGTAAGAAAAATACAGAGTTAATTCTTTTGGGAACCGTTCATCAACCTGTAGAAAATTTTAATTCGGATAGTTTATATACCATTTTGGTCAAAATAAAACCCGATCTTATCCTATATGAATGTGATTCTTCTTTTTTTACGACAGATTTTAAATTCAAAAAGGCCTGGGATAGTAATGAGAATATTGCTACAATAAAATACATGAACACTTTTGATGTAAAGGTCAGACCATATGATTTTACAGGGCGAAACGAGCATAGAATCAAAATAGGTTCCAGACCAACTGATAATAAAGCTTTTAAAATGCTCGACAGTCTATATGAAAATGGAGGGCTTAATCCGCAAGAAGAAAAGGTTTACAAAGAATTTCTGGCAATAAACGATACCTTAAATTCTTTTGCCTATTTGGGTCCAAAAGCATTTAATAACTCAAAAACTGATAGTGTATCAAGCATAAGACAGGATTTTCAATATCAAAAGCTGGGGGAAATAATGGCAAATATCCCTGCTTTTAAAACTACATATCATAAAAAAGCAGATGGAGATAGCATTAGCTACCTCGAAGGTTATAAACGTGCATCCGATTTTTGGCAGCTTAGGAATAAAACAATGTCAAAAAATATTCTTCATTTCACAAAAGAATATAAAGATCAAAGAATTGTAGTGTTAAACGGTTATTTTCACAGATACTATCTAAATGCACTACTTAGACCAAAACAAAATGCAGATGATTTTACGATAAAAGAATTTTATGAATATTAAAATCATATTATATAAACGCATGAGTATCTTTCATGTCAACATAGCATCTTGCAAAAAGAATATATGAAAAGAATCGGAGTATTAGGTTTGGGGGCAATAGGTTCTGTAATGTCACGAATATTAGTGGCACATCCTGAAAATGAAATCTTCTATTACACCAAAACCCCTAAATCAAAAATTAAAGTACAGTTTCAGGATGAAAAAATAGAAATACCCATTACTTCTGAAAAAGAAAGGTCAGAGGAACTTGATTGGTTAATAATATGTCTAAAAGAATATCATTTTGAAGCAGCTAAAGAACAACTGGCTCAATTAATTGGAGTACATATCAAAGTTGTTGTGATAAGAAATGGTATAGAATTAAAAGCACCTATCATGTCTTTTACCAAAGATGAAAATATTTTGGAATGTATGATTGATTGCCCAACACAACCTATTGAAGATGAGTATTACCTACAATTCTCAAAACCAATACTCAAAGTCCAAAAAAGCGAGTTAGCAAAACAATTCAGAACGCTTTTTGTCAAAAATGATATACAAATAATAGAAGTACCAGATTACAAAACTGAAAATTGGAAAAAATTAATAGAAAGTTCCGCACTGGGATCCATACTATGTCTAACCGGAAGAACATGCTCTGTTTTCGAAAACCAGGAAGTAGTTGATCTCTTAAAAAATGTATTGAGGGAAGGAATCGAAGTAGCAAAATCAGACGGAGCTATAATCAAGAATAGTTTCGAGTCTGAAATATTACATAAAATAACGACTTACTCAAAAACAAAAGGGAGCTCGATGTTATCTGATCGGTTAACCGGAAACATCATAGAAGTTAATGCAAAAAACGGGGCAATAGAAAAGGTAGCTTTGCGAAATAAAATTGCAACACCAATCAACAATACTATTTGTAAATTACTTAGGCAAATAAATCAGAATTAATACCCAAAAATAAATGAGTAAAATTGTCATACAAGGAATACAATTTGATAAAAAATCTTCTTTTCAGCAAGGCCCTGGACTTGCTCCTCCATTAATTAGAGAAGCATTACACTGCGGTTCCCTTAATTTATTTACCGAAAACGGAATCACGATCGAAGATTCCCGAATAAGCGATAAAGGAGATTTTGATATTTCAGACTATTTCGATATTGAAACCATAACTTCAAATCATTTAACATCCCAAACCAAAGTTTTTACCTTGGGAGGGGATCACTCTATTACCTTTCCTATCATAAAGGCACATCACAAAAAATATCCGAAATTAGATATTTTACACATCGATGCACATTCTGATTTGTATGATCATTATGAAGGTGATAAATACTCCCACGCTTGTCCTTTTGCAAGAATTATGGAAAGCGGATTCGCTGCCAGATTAGTTCAGGTAGGAATTAGAACATTAAACCCCCATCAGGCAGTGCAGGCAGAAAAATTTAATGTCGAAATTCATCAAATGAAAAATCTCGATATAACCAAAATATCTAAATTTGATAACCCTGTATATATCTCACTGGATATGGATGGTTTTGACCCGGCTTATGCGCCCGGAGTTTCACATCACGAACCAGGGGGACTATCCTCTAGACAAGTAATTGATTTAATTCATAATATCAAAGGTCAAATTATTGGTGCCGATATCGTAGAATACAATCCTAACAGAGATTTTCAAAATATGACAGCATTTCTGGCAGCCAAAATGATGAAAGAAATTTTAGGAAAGATGTTATAAAAATAATATTGTAGAAAACAATTCCAACGTACTGTCAATACAAGTATTAACACAAAGATTTCACTGAAAACAAGGTGATGCAAATCATGTATGATACCTATCTTTGGTCATAAGATATATAGTAAATAATTAACGTGAGAACATATGAAAAAAATAATTTTAATTCTTTTAATGCTCTTACCATTATTTTCTTTTTCGCAAAACGACTTAGATAAAATTATGGTAGGTAATCATTATCTGTCTGTTCAATGGATTTCATGGGACTATTTTGGAACTGCCAAGATTGAAAAAACAGATAACGACAATGTATACACAATAGAGGGCCATCAAAATAGTAAAGAAAACAGTGATTTCTTAACAATTAAAGGCACTATTACTCCTCGCTCTGCAAAACACCTTGTGTTTAATGGTACTATTGAGACCCAGGTAGACTTTATAAACAACGGGAAACCTTGCAAAAGAGAAGGAGAATTTAATTTTAAAGTAAAGAGAAACAGAAAATACTGGAGGCTTCAGGAGATGGATAACCCTTGTAGTGAAGTTACCGATTATGTAGATATTTATTTTATTCAAAAAAAATGATGTCCTACAAAATTTCACTTATTCAAACAGATCAGAAACTCTACTCCTAATTTTTATCTACTGAATTATTTTTTTCTATATTTGTATAGACAGAAATATAGTAACAGTATGTTACACTCTTGTTTTTTAACTTAAGGAAGAACATCGGAAAAACAAGTGAATTTCTTACGGAAAACCTCCGTATACCTTAATCAACAAAAGTTGATTTGGTGTACGGAGGTTTTTTTATTGCATCTGGTATTAATTAATACATTACTATTATGAAAAAAGGTATCATCGCATTTGTGGCAATTATCATTGTTTCTGTCGTCACTTTGTATTTCTTTCCCCAGATTTTATATAGCACATCGTTTGGGCAAAGAATATTGATGAAAATGGAAGGCGATCAGGTAGCAGAATTTTATTTTAAAGAAAATCAGACTACCAAAGACACCTTATATATGAAAGGTGTTATTTATGCTAATACACTATATGATATTAAAGAAATCCTATTCGAAAATCCAGAAGTAACCACATTGGTAATGGAAGAGGTTCCCGGGTCTATTGACGATGAAATAAATCTTCTTGCTTCTCGCGAAATCAGGAAACACCACATCAACACTTACATTCCCAAAAACGGAATGGTAGCTTCTGGCGGAACAGATATGTTTTTGGCAGGAGAAAAACGAAATATTCACGCTACAGCTAAGCTGGGAGTACATTCATGGTCTGGAGCAGATAGTGTAGCATTAGATTTTCCGAAAGACCATGAAGAGCATAAAAAATACCTAAACTACTATACCGAAATGAACATTCCTACGACATTTTATTGGTATACATTAGAAGCAGCTCCTGCAGATAGTATTCACTGGATGACAGCTAACGAAATAAAAAAGTATGATGTAGTAACGGATTTGGGAATAGAAACAACCGAATTACTAGATATTCAAAGACAAATATCATCAGATCAGTATTTAGGAAGAGGTACAGGAAACAATCAAAAAGCGCAAGATTTTATTCGATCCTATTTTACTTCTATCGGTCTTGAAAAATTTAATGATGACTATGCTTCTTCTTTTACTTTTAAAGATAGAAAAACCAAAAAAGAAAGAACAGGGACTAACTTTACAGGCTACATAAAAGGAAAAACGTATCCCAAAAAATATATCGTTATTGGTGCGCATTATGATCACCTTGGGGTGATAAACGATACAATATACAATGGTGCAGATGATAATGCTTCTGGTACTTCTGCCCTATTGGTCCTGGCAAAATATTTTTCTAAAAACCAACCTCAACATTCTATTCTTTTTGCTGCTTTCGATGCCGAAGAATTAGGCTTGTTTGGTTCTAAACATTTTGTAGATAACCCTCCTGTTCTATTATCAGATATCAAACTCAATATCAATATGGATATGATTAGTCGTAATCCTAAAAACGAAATATATGTAGTTGGTACCTATCCTTATCCTCAATTTAAACCTATAATCGAAAGTATTGCAAAAGATAGTCCGTTAACCGTTTCTTATGGTCATGATGATCCGGAAGATAAAACCAAAGAGTATTGGATGTTCTCTTCAGATAATGGTCCTTTTTTCAGGAAAGGGATTCCCAATATTACTTTTAGCGAAGAAGATCACCCGGGGTACCACCAGGCAACCGATGACGTCGAAGAAACACATCCGGAATACTATAAAAACGTGGTCAAATTAATCCAGAAGTCTATTGAAGCGATAGATCAAAACTTTCTAAATTCAAAAGAATGATACGGGCTACAGATATAATTGATGCTTACAAAATCAGCAAGCCTGATTTGAATAGAACACCTATGGTTCATTCTCCGGAACTAAGTAAAATATCCGGCGCAAATGTATTTCTTAAAATGGAGTTTTTACAATATACAGGATCGTTTAAAATACGAGGCGTTCTTACCAAAATACGCAGTTTAGACGAAAATGTTTTTGACAAAACTTTTGTAGCAGCATCTACAGGTAATCATGCGGCAGCGTTTGGTTATGCTTCAGAAAAATTTGGATTTAAAAGTGTATTATTCCTTCCGAAAAAAACAAGTGATGCAAAAATAAAAGCCCTTGAGCAATATGGGATGAGCATTATTTTTTATGGGGATAATAGTCTGGAAACCGAAGAAAAAGCAAGAGCTTATGCAAAAGATATCAATGGTGTTTTAATTCACCCCTATAATGACCCCGAAATTATTAAAGGTCAAGGTACTATAGCTGTCGAAATAGAAGAGCAAGTACCAGAAGTAGATGTTATTTTAACACCTGTGGGCGGTGGCGGACTGGCATCGGGCATAAGTACTTATTTTAGTACCCATAATACTATTTCAGTCATTGGTTGTCAACCAAAAAATGCTTCAGAAATGTATGTATCGATACTACAAAACGGTATTGTTCCTCCAAGTACATTATCCACTATTGCAGATGCATCGGCAGGCGGAATTGAAAATAACACCATCACCTTTGATATTTGTAAAAAACACTTATCTGGTTTTGAGATTATTGAAGAAGAAGATATTAAAAAAGCCGTAGCGTTTATGATGAAATATCATAAAGTAGAAATCGAACCCACCGCTGCTTTGCCGGTAGCAGCACTATTACAAAGCAAAGCGTATCATGACAAAAATGTAGTTCTGGTATTAACAGGAAAAAAAATAGACAATCAGTTATTAACCCAAATCATGGTGAAATATGGCGACTATTATTAATCTAAAAGACATTAAAAGAAGTATACAATCTGTAGATGTAGTTGCGGCTATGGAAGAAGGTTTTATACATTACAGTAATGAAAAAACGGTGGTTCCGCCTGTAGGTGAATTATTATTTGAAGATCCTCCCGGGGATGTACATATTAAATATGGATATATAAAGAATGATGATTTTTATGTTATCAAAATTGCCTCTGGTTTTTATAACAATTCAAAATTGGGGCTAGCTTCCAGCCAGGGAATGATGCTCATATTTAGTCAAAAAACAGGACAGCCCGTAGCTATTTTATTAGACGAAGGATATCTTACCGATATTCGTACAGCAGCAGCAGGTGCTCTGGCAGCTATATATTTTGCACCAAAAAAAATAAATGCCATCGGTATTATAGGTACCGGGATACAGGCCAAATTACAATTGCAATTTCTGCAGAAAAACAATCCTTGTAAAACCGTATGGTTATGGGGAAGAACACTAGAAAATACAGAGAAGTTTAAAGCAGAATTGAGTCCTGATTTTAATATCCATATTGCCAAAACCCCTGCCGAAGTAGCAAAAAACAGTACCTTAATTGTTACTACTACTCCTTCTGAAGTTGCATTGCTCGATGCAAAAAATATCCTACCGGGTACTCATATCACAGCGGTAGGTTCTGATACTTCAGACAAGCAGGAACTTCATAGCGAAGTGCTTCAAAAGGCAGATATTGTTATTGCAGATAGTATTCCGCAAAGCAAAAGTAGAGGCGAAATATACCGCGCCATTAAAGATGGTACAATTTCCGAAGAAAAAATCGTTGAGCTTGGTCATGCAATTCAGGATCCTGCCCTGCAGCGTACCAATGATCATCAAATAACCATAGTAGACCTTACAGGAGTTGCAGTACAGGATATAATGATTGCAAAAGCTGTTTATAAAACATATATGAATACCAAAATATAATAGAATGAATATTCCAATTTTTGAGCTCGAAAGAGTACAATCTTTATTTGAAAACACGGTAGATTACAATCTTACCGAAAGTGGTTTTCATCCCTATACGCTTAATGAACTATTAGATAAAGATCAGATAGCTACACTTACCAATACTGTTTTGGGATATGGGCAAACCAACGGTTCTATCCCATTGCGTAAAAGAATTAGTGCCATGTACAATGGTGCTAATGAAGACAATGTATTGGTAACCAATGGTTCTTCTGAAGCCAATTTTATTGCTTGCCATACGTTGCTAGAAAAAGGAGACGAAGTGGTTATGATGGTCCCCAACTATATGCAGATTTGGGGTATTGCCGAAGAAATGGGATGCATCCCCAGGGCGTTTCATTTGCGTGAAGAAAACAAATGGAAACCCGATCTTGAAGAGTTAAAAACTCTGGTCACTTCAAAAACAAAAATGATTGCGCTGTGTAATCCTAATAATCCTACAGGATACACGCTTTCTTCTGAAGAAATGCAGGAAATTGTAGCTATCGCAAAGCGTGTAGATGCCTGGGTGTATTGTGATGAAGTATACCGTGGAGCCGAATTAAACGGAGAAATCATAGCAAGTTTTATCGGGATGTATGATAAGGTAATGGTTAATGGTGGGCTGTCTAAAGCCTATGCTCTACCCGGATTACGTTTGGGATGGTTAATAGGACCAGAAACATTGATTGCAGATACATGGGCATATCATGATTATACCTCTATTACTGCCGGAATTATGAGTCACTATATTGGTGAAATTGCATTAAGACCCGAAAAACGTAAAGAAATACTAACTCGAAACAGAACCATGCTTAATGAAAATTTAATAGTAGTGAAGCAATGGCTCGACCAATATGGAGATTTATTTGAATATGTGCCCCCAAAGAGTGGCGGAATGTTATTTATAAAATACAATTTAGATATTAATTCTACCGAACTGGCAGAATGGTTACGAACAGAAAAAAGTGTATTTATTTTGGCAGGGGATTGTTATGGGATGGACCATCATTTTAGAATAGGGATTGGAGAACGTAAAGAATATATCCTGGCGGGTTTAGAACGCATTAAACAAGCCTTAAAAGAGCGGTTTAATTTATCATAGAACCCTAATTTTTCAGACTTTTATTGTAAAAATTAAAACAGGCTGTTATTTTAGACAGCCTGTTTAATAGGGGTAATTTTTGTTTACATCAAATTTAGATCACTCTTTTACCTAACAAAGTAGTTTTTAGGGCCACTTGATTGAGTGGTGCATCCATTTTTAGATACAGAAAGAGTAACGGTAGACCCTCCTTTATTTAGTAAAACACTTCTTCCTGTTTTATAAGTGGTACGGCTATTATGAACAACTTTCCACTTATAAGTGTACTTGGTATCATAATTCTTGGCATCAAGAACAGAATTAAAAACTTGTTCCATTATTGTATGTCCACTGCTTGGGCATGATACTGGCGGTGTTGATACTTCCGGAATTGCAATAAAATTACGCCCAACACTATTAAACCCTCCGTCTTCCCTTTTTACATAATGTATAATTGAACCTTTTTCTTTACTCGTTCTAAGAAATCGTGATCCTATCTGCTCAAAACATCCTGTAGTTTTCCAAAATCCAAAGGGATTCTTTGCAGTTACCCGTACATAAGTTCCAATATGAGGTACATATTCCCCATTAATTACATCATAAGGCCCGTCAAATCCATCGATTGTAAAAGATGGGTCATCAAAAGGTCGCATCTTCGTAGTAGCGTTATCGGTTATCATTTCTTTTGATTGCTCCTGAGTAGCATCAAGAGTACCATCATCGGTTTCACAGCTACTTATAAAGATAGCTAGCATCAAAACAGAAAGAGTTTTAAAAATTGTTTTTTTCATGGTTTGTTTTTAAGAATTAATGTGTAATTGTGAATAATTAGAATACTCAATACAGAACATAGCAAGCCATGGCTATACTGCATTAGGAATATCTAGTTACTAATCAGTTATTGAAATCAAAAATGTAGATGTTTTGAAAGTTTTAACATACTTTTTTTACCGTGAAATAATATGTATATTATTGGTATATTTATTAAAAGTTAGAAATTTAAACTACTCTACCTATTTGGATAGAATTGAGATTTTTTCATAAGCCTTTATCATAAAAAAGAGGTCTGAAAATGGTATTTTCAATGTCAAGCAGAGCCCTTCGATAAACTAAGATCGACAATCTAGTCTTAGAATTACCTTTTCAGAAGCCTCTTCTAGTTTTTTTAAACCGATGTCTATTATTAATTATTAGGATTAGCATCGATAAAGAAGTTTTTTCGAACACTTGTTTGTGTAGCACAATCCTTCTTGGATACCGTAAGGGTTACATCCGAACTTCCAATACGTAATGTAATTGTTCTTCCTGTTTCATAATACGTATTTCCTCTATTAACGATAGTCCACTTGTAGGTATAATATCCCTTATAACCCTCTGCATAAAGAGTTCTTCTTCCTGTTCGTTTCATTTTGGCATGCTCACTAGTAGGGCATGGAGCTGTAGGGTCTGTAATATCCGGGTAAATAAAAGCATCAAAAGTAAGAACAGAATAACCACCATCGCTGGTAATAAAAAAAAGCTTGCCTTCGTTATTATTGATTCTTTTAACCCGCACTGTTCTTTTATTATAAGTATTATCAATAATTTTAAAACCTCCGGTAGCTTCCCAGATTCCGTTACAATTTGCCTCAGCAATTGTGATTGTATTTACATAAGGATATACTTTTTGGGTTCTAAAATCCATCCACATAGGGCCTTCATATCCTTTAATACTCCAGTTATGGCAACCATTAGCTGCTTTTGTAGCAGATTTATCTATTGTAGAAGTCTCTACAGATATATTTTTTGATGCTCCTTCAAGACCATCAAGAGTACCATCATCATTCTCACAACTACTCATAAAAGTTGCCAGCGTTACCATAGTGATTACTTTAAAAATTGTTTTTTTCATGATCTGTTATTTAAGAATTAAATGTGTGAATATCAGTAATTGAATGTCTCTTATAGCACATGATAGCCCCTGCTATTGTTATTAGAAGCTTTAAATACGAATCAATTATTCGAATCCAAAAGTAGAAGTCATACGAGGTTTACACTACCCTGTTTTCAGTGAAACCACATTTGTTGTGAAGTAATTGTCTGCTATTTTTTGGATTGGTAACAAACGGTCCCTTTTCTTATTATTAGGAATATAAAAATCATTACGGTAGTTTAGTACTCATAAAAAATAAGTTAATGAAATGTTTTACCATATTCTCTCTAGTTCTACTACACCATACTACTTGTTTTTCTCAAAATATAATAATGAATAAAGAAGTGTCAGAAATTATAGCTTCGGGCAAGGATACTATCGTGCTATCTGCTCTACAGCTGGTCGGTAAAGAAGCCGGTACAGAAAATTTCTCTAAAATTAGAGTAACTACCAATGGTAAAGAGGTTTTTGTTTCTTTTAATAATCCCATAAAATATCTACCTCAAAAAACTGTTTTCTATTTTGATGCCACGGTACTCCTAATAGAAAAAGTAACTTCTCGCCATCCGGTTTCTAACCCTGTAGCTTTTGATCATAAAAAGGAAATTCTTTTTTTTAAACACACAGAAGACACAAAAAAGAATACTCAATTTATAATCGAATCTATTCATAAGAGTAGTGAAGTTGGTATTATTAATATAGAGGATTTTGAGGATGATATGATCATTAGAGAGCATGAGAGTTATTATGCGGTAAGTGTTATATCACAATTTCAGGAATCCTCGTATAAAATAGAAAAAGTATCGGGTAGAATTTATGATATCGAACATGCTCATCCCGAACCTTCCCCGTTAGAAAATGACAATACAGACATCTTTATAGAAATACATTGAGGTAGTTCATAAAAAAGATGAGATTACGAAATACAATACCCTACTCCCTGGGATATCCTATTAGGTAAATTTTTTCAGATTTCCCTTCTATAACCTCTTTTTTCCAGATATAGGTATCATCCTTACTATCTTGCAAAAGCTCATCGAGATCTTCTAACCGATATATTCTCCCACTGGTAATCACGGCATCCCAGGCAAAACATAAAGGAATTACAGGAATTATATAGGTAAAAATAAGCTGCCTGATCGTTAACGGTCGTACCAATGGTGTAATAAAAAGGCATAAAACGGCACTAAGAGGGATAAAAAGCCACCATAAGAGGAAAGGAAATTTCTTATTGATTTCCATAATACAAATCGGTTGCTTTTTTCTTTGTACGGCTGTTAAAATACTTTTGGCCTGGTCTGGTCTCATATGATGAAAACTACCTACCATCGTAAATATCCCTTGTATAGAATCATCAATATGTGTCGCATCAAGAGGAGTGGTTCTATAACTTATATAACCGCTACTGCTGTTTATTCGTTTTGCAGCTTCTAAATTAGGGTACAGGTCTGATAAAACCAATTCGACATCTTCGAGATGATATTGATTTCTCAATAATACTATCGTATCAAGCATAGGCCCTCCACTACCCGAGCATAAATCAATAATTTTTGTGATCTTGGTACGCTTAATAAGATCAGCAAGTAGCATAGCCATATCCCGGTCCGTACCAAATTTTTTATGCATTACCACAATTAGCCGAGTCATACAGATCCTAATCCAATTAGGGAACCATGGTAAGTCTTCGAATTCAAATAGGTGTATTCTCTTCATTTTATCAACAGGATTAGGAAAAATAAGGCAAACAACATATCAGAATGATAGTCCCTTTTTAACATTCGAGAGCAAAATTAGAGATTTAACAAACACAAAGTTTTGATCCAAATCAAATTCTTATTTCGATGCTCTAATCCTGCTTAATGTTTCTTGTGTAATACCCAAAAAAGAAGCAATATCCCCCAGGGGAACACGGGATTCTATTTTTGGATATAGATCAATCAAACTATCGTACCGTTGTTGCACCGTTCTAAACTGAAGAGAGGCTATACGCTCTCTAAGTTGGTAAATTACTTTGGATAAAATAATTCGGTACAGATGCTCAAAATCATGATGTTTTTTACATAGGGCCTCTAAATCATCATGATCTAATGTTACCAAGGTACTGTCTTCTAACACCTCTATAGTATGAGAACTGGGCCGACCATGTATAGGATCGGTTGTCGATGGAATAAAATCGTTTTCTAATGCAAACCAATCGGTTATTTTTTTATCATCAGACCTATAATAAGCTTTAAGTGCACCTTGTATGATATAATAGAATTTATGCGAATATGCACCTTCTTTTACCAGTATATCCCTTTTCTTATACGCTACAATTTTTATTTTTTCGGACCAATCATACATAGCTTCAGCACTAATGTTGCTATACTCTTCTGTTATCTTTTTAAATATATCTTCTATCATAAAAATCAATCATTTTTGAGTAGCGTTTGCAGCGGTAAATATGCAAAAACTTTCTTACATAGTATGGCTTTGGTACAATTTTTCTAAAAACCGCAATTCTCTCAATCTCATAAAATTAAACTTTTATCATGCGCTGCGGTTTCCCGTAAAAATATCTAAAAAGGGAGTGGTAGTTTAGTGCCTAAAAACATATCACAGATAATTTTTAGCTACATCAAGAAACAAGGGATTTAAAAAATGAACAAATTAAACCGTAAAATCAGAGAAATTTCTGAAATTAAGAATATCGAACAAGAAAAAATAGTACAAGGATTATTAGAGCATCTCGAAGTAAAATATAACCTTAAAGACCACCACGAAGAGGATCAGGACATTATTAAAGGTATCCAAAAAAAGATCATTAGTGTATTGCTACAGGAACCAAATCAAAAGAAGCAATTAAATCAAACGGTAAAGTATAATGATGTCTTTGATCTAGACAGGATAGAAATGAGCCTACTAAACGATGCATGGAACGAATTAGAAGCCCGCGATGACGTATATGCCGAAGCTTTTGAGATCGGATTAACCGATAGTGGTATTAGAAAACATCGCCAGGAAATTATAGTGTAAAAAAACACAGACAAACATTAGCAAATAATTAATAAGTAATTACAAACGGTTGTATAGTTATTAGAGATAACTATATATCTTTGTTATGTGCAATTCATTTGGAGTTTAATATAATCGCTTAAAAAAAATCAAAATATCGAAATAAATATAAGGGATTATGTTGCTTCCAATTTGGATATAGTTGAGCATAATTTAAACTAATTGATACTTAATATTACTTAAAACATACTGGAGCGTCATCTGGATTTGTTGATATTCTTGCACAAGATGAGTACAATCAATTTGTTGTAATAGAAATTAAAAGATCTAATGTTTTAGCTCGAAATTCTTTAAACAGATCATTTAGTAATTTTGGGATAAACTACCATGGTATGCAACTCTAAAAAACTGAATTTAATGAACAAAATCCATAATAAAGTAAAATTATTAAACCGGGAGTCTTCCCTAGAGTTTTTACCAAATTTGTCGAACAACCTCGGCCCGAGAATTTATATTAAAAGAGATGACGAAGGTGGCCGTGGGGGCGGTGGAAATAAATTGAGAAAATATGAACGAATTATTGCAGATGCGATTGATAAAAAAGCAGATACATTAATTATCGCAGGTCATTTTCAATCTAACGCAGCCCGTGAGCTTGTTGGGGCAGCCTGTCAACTTGGATTAAAATCTGTTGTGGTTTGTAAGACAATGATCCCAGAACAAAACCCAACTTTCAATAAAAATGGCAACGCACTTTTGATGAAGTTAATGAGCGCCGATATCATTGCAATTGAACAAGAAGATGATTTTCAAACTGAAATGGAAAGAATTGCCGATAATTTGAGAGAAGAAGGAAACGTGCCGTATATAATCCCATTTGGAGGTTCTAACTTATTGGGTTCTTTAGGCTATTTGGATTGTGCGAATGAAATTATTCAGCAATTCAAAAATGTAGAAGAAAAAGCACCTGATTATATAATCACACCAACAGGAAGTGGTGGAACTATGGCGGGTCTTATTGCCGGATTTGCAATTGCCGAAACTGAAACAAGGGTTTTAGGCTTTAGCGTTCTTCATAAAAATATAGAAATCAATAGAATAGTAACATCTTTAATGAATGAAATTATCGACAACATTAAACCAAACTCAACTATAAAACCAAATTTCAAGATAGATACAAATTTTGTTGGTGACGCATATGGAATTGCTACCGAAAAAGGAAAACGGGCAATCAAGATGCTTGCCGAATTAGAAGGGATTTTCCTATGTCCCGTCTATACAAGTAAAGCTATGGCTGGACTGATAGATTATATTAGAAATAATAAAATCGGAAAAGATGAAACAATAATATTTATACATACGGGTGGAATGCCCTTAGTTCATGCATATTATAATCTATATGATTAAAAACTACGCACAGCAAAGTATATAGGTACCACATAAAAGGAATATAGATAATATTGTAACTATTTAATTGTCGACGGTAATTAAACAAGATAATGTACTTACCATTAAAAAATACATTTGACAGAATTTTAAAAATAACAGATGAAGATTGGGAAATTTTTGAATCTATCTTAGAAACAAAAAAACTCAAAAAAAAAGAATACCTGTTAAGACAAGGCCAAATTTGTCGGGGTATATTTTTCTTGTACAAAGGATGTCTCAGAACTTTTTACATAAATAAAAACGGAAAAGAGATAAGTACTTCGTTCTATTTTGAAAGTGACTTTCTGCGGGAAATTGAAAGTATGGCCAATAACAAACCTTCCCAAAAAAATATTCAGGCATTAGAAGAAAGCACCGTTTTTTATATTGATAAAGCTAAATTGACAGACCTTTACGAAACATCTAATTTCTATCAAAAATTAGGAAGGATGATATTGGAAAAATTAACGATAAGCGAACAAAAATATGCTTCACTTTTAACAGCACACTCACCTAAAGAAAGATATTTATATGTTCTTGAAAACCACCCTAGATTAATTGAACGGATCCCTCTTCAGTATCTAGCTTCATATTTGGGGATAAGTAGAGAATCATTGAGTAGAATCCGGAAAAGGATTTAGCAATTGATTTTGTGACTTTCGTCAAAGGAAAAGGATAGACTTCTCGATAGTTTTGAGCACTAATAAAAACTCAAAAAATGAGACAATTAATTCTAATAGTTTTTTTAAGTGCTATTCCCTTTTTAAACTGCATGTCGCAAAATCAAAACAATATGAAAAATCAAATCAAAGAGATAGTAGCATCTATCGAAAAAGCAGCAGCAAACAGAAATATTAAACAACTTACCGAACTCTTACATAAAGACTACCGAGTAGTGGCAAATCGATTTAAAGGGAGTAAAAACGTTACTATCATCCCTAAAGAAACCTATTTACAAATGATGAAAGAAAAAAAAGTAGGTGGCACAAATTATAACATTAATGTCAAGGATATAAAAATCTATGAACACACAGCAATTGTAGATGTTCTTTATATATCAGAAACAACATCAGATATGCATAAATACCTTGTCTTAATTCAAGATCAAAATAATCAATGGAAAGTGGTGAGTGATATTCCAATTGTAATGGATTAAACATTTTAACGAAAAAACAACTAATATCAACACCAGTAACCAATACAAAACCCATAATTTGTTATAAAAGCCACAAAAAAAGCTACCCATACAGATAGATTTTTATACCATTTTAAAAAATCCAGCGCTACAAAGTTTCTAATTCTTCTAATCCCTGCCATAAGATTTTTAGGTCTAGTAGTGCTTGTTTTTCTTCGGTATCAAAACACAAATCGGTGTGATACAATGCAAAGTCATGAATCATTTTTAGAGAATTAATAAGATCATCAACCCCATGATATCTAAGGTAGCCTAAAAGATCTACTTCTTTGGGATGTAAAGATTTGGTGAGTGTTGTTTCATTCGCCTCGTTTATAGTACAAGGACATTGACCATTTGAGTTTCGCATAATTTAATGGATTAAGATGAATAAAAAAGAGAGGTCACCGCGAAACTCATCAAAGCGATGCCTTGAAGGTCTTCGGGACTTACACCCGTTTGCCTCTCCAGTATTTTTATTTAAACCTAGTGAATGATAAATGCATTATTAATAATATTTTGATAAGTTTCGCAATGCGAAGATACGACTTTTGAATTATAAAGCACACCTAATAGTTACAAATCCACGTCATCGATTATATGCCGAAGCTTTTGAGATAGGGTTAACCCATAGCGGTATTAGAAAAATTACAGTATAAAAAACATCAACAAACGTTTACAGATCATTATAAACGGTTCTATGTAATGGTGAATATATATCTTTGTTTGAATCATTGGAAATAATAATTTTAAATACTACAGATAAAATTTTTACCTTGCAATTGTGAATTACGAAATAAAAATATCGAACGCAATAGAAGAAGACGGGAAGATTGACCTTATCCGGCTGACTAATATTGCTGAAAGTATTTCAAAAATTGCCGAGGGAGCTCTTCAAATTCGACTTAAAGGAGTTAGTCTTTCTAAAGGAAGAAAAAAACAATCACTTAAAAATTCCTTGCAGGTTACATTAAGCGGATTAAAAAAAGGAAGTACTATATTATGTCTTGAATCAAATAAATTTAAGGAGACTTTGGATAATCTTCAATTGGACATTTTTAGAAGTGAATCTCAGCTTGATTTACAAGAACAGACACCAATATCCCTTTTTGTTTCTTCATTCAAAGAGGCTAAAAAAGATAGTGTTAATCCAGAATTATTAGATAAATCCTTACTTAAGGAACTAAAAAATTTCAAAAAAGCGTTTTTAAACGATAATGAAATTTTTTCAATTAGTAATGAGGGATCTTTTGAAGCGCTAGAATTAAATAAACAAGACTTCAACAAAATTAAAATACTTGAACAAGAAACTCCAAATCCTGAACCAGTTGTTCTAAATGGAATTGTTGAAGAATTAAAATACAGCAAACTTAAAGTTAAAATACTTACAGACGAAGGTGTTATTAATGGTTTCCTATCCAATGACCTTTCTGCTGATGACATTGCACCTTTTTGGGGTAAAAAAATAACAATAACTGGAATAAATCACTACAAGCCAAATAAGACATCAGTTATTGAAATAAATAAGATACATCAACCAAATGATGCTGATTCCTATTTTTCTAAAAAGCCTAAATTTTCTACTTCAGTCGAGGATCAGATAAAAAATCAAATAGATCGGAAGTTTGGAAATAGTATTTCCGATATAGTAGATAAATGGCCTGATGAAGATAAATTTGAGGATTTAGTAAAAATGCTTTAAATGAGGAGATTTTTACTTGACACCAATATCTGTTTAGCTTTTGTAAGAGGTCACGAAATTTATAAAACAATTGTAAATGAATTATCCCTTGATCAAGATGATAGTATTTCTATTATATCTATAGTCACAAAAGCAGAATTACTTGCTTTAGGAAAAAAAAGAGGTTGGGGTATTAAAAAAATTCAAACGTTAAATAAATTACTCGAAAAACTATTTATCATAGACATTAATAACTCCGATGATAAACTAATAGAAGCGTATTATACGATTGATGCTTTTAGTCAAGGTAAATTAAAAGAAAGACCACTTAACAGTTCAGCAAAAAATATGGGTAAAAATGATATTTGGATTGCTGCAACCGCATACGTGGCTCAAGCTGAGTTAATAACAATGGACGGTGATTTTGACCACTTAAATGACGAATTCTTGAAAATACACAAATATTAAAACGCCTCACAACAGTTTGTCATAATTCACATGCTCTCCTACCACTAACGTCTCGCTAGCCCCAATATGAAGAAAAGACCACAATAAACCAACTACACAAAACTAGAACCACAAAAAAAGCTACCCCTACAGATAGATTTTTATACCATTTTAAAAAATCCAGCGCTAAGAAGCTTCTAGCTGTTCTAATCCTTGCCATAAGATTTTTAGGTCTAGTAGTGCTTGTTTTTCTTCGGTATCAAAACACAAATCGGTGTGATACAATGCAAAGTCATGAATCATTTTTAGAGAATTAATAAGATCATCAACCCCATGATATC
>JAUIBW010000013.1 GCA_030427585.1 Bacteroidia bacterium | reverse complement strand
AATGATATCAAAAATAGGTAATAAATTTGAGTGTTTGCTGATATTTCTTGTAGTGTCATGGAGTGCTGTTTCACAACAAAAACCTGTGCAGGTTACATCTCAATTGATTCCTCCATACAGTCTTAGGTTATCAGAATATGAAACGATTACTACCGAAAAACTAATAGTAAACCTATACCTTACCGATATTAATGTTTTTAATCGGCAGGTTCGTTTAAAGTTATATATAGAGAATAATGCGGGATTATCGATCCAAAGTAGTGATGTGGTACTAGGAGCGCCTGCTATTTTTTTGGATGGTGGGGTGTCATTACGATTAAGCAATCTAGATTTACGACCTTATTTTTCTCTTCAGAATCTAAGAGGGGTTACTCCACAACAATATAATACTCCTTTGCCAGAAGGCTTATACCGTTTCTGTTTTGAAGTGTATGATATAAAATCAGGCCAACAACTTTCTCGCAAAAGTTGCATTGCTGCGTATTTGTTGCTTAATGATCCCCCTTTTTTAAACCTTCCCAGGCGGGATGAACAGGTAGTGGTCCGAGACCCTCAGAATATCATTTTTCAGTGGACCCCTCGTCATCTTAATGCGACTAATGTAGAGTATGAGTTTACACTGGCAGAATTATGGGACCATGGTATGAATCCCCAGGCAGCTTTTTTAGCAAGTCGTCCTATTTATCAAACCACTACCTATGCAACAACTTTACTCTATGGCCCTGGCGAAACGATGCTGCTACCGGATAAAAAATATGGATGGCGTGTTCGTGCTATTGTAAGTGACGGGATTACAAAAAGTGCAGTTTTTAAAAACGATGGGTATAGTGAGATTTTTCATTTTACCTATGCCGGGGATTGTGTAGATCCTCAATTTATAATGGCCCAAGGGATTAGTCCTGTTGAGGAAAAAATTACCTGGCAGGGGGAAAAGCATAGGCAATATATTGTAGAATATCGTAAGAAAGATGTAGAAAATGCGGTATGGTTTGGCAGTGAGAGACCCATCTTAGAAGAAGAAACCACGATTTATAAACTAACCCCTGGTACTACGTATGAGTTTAGGGTTGGAGGGCAATGCCAGGACAATGGTCCGTATACCTATTCACAGATTTACGAATTTACAACCCAGATAGAAGACGTAGAAAGTACTTATAACTGCGGGATCACACCAGAGATCAACATCAAAAATCAGGACCCATTACCAGAATTAGTATCAGGAGATACGTTTACGGCAGGAGATTTTCCTGTATTGGTTCATGAGGTATCTGGTAGCAAAGGCAATTTCACTGGGATGGGTTGGATAAAAATCCCATACCTAAATGATATTAGTGTAGGTGTGGTTTTTAAAGGAATTGATGTTAATACCGATTATGAGTTAATCAAAGGAATGGTAGAGACGACCTACGATGTAAGCTGGAGTAATGTTGATGATATTGAGGATGAGGTAGAAGTGATCCAAGATTTAGTTGTCATACTATCAAACAAATTAGATGACCTTATAGCGATGATAAAAGAAGAAATAGATCTTGCTATGCAAACAAAACTAGCCCAGGAGATGATCCAGAGGTGGATTGATGAAACGGATCTAACTGATGAGCAGCGAGAAGTGATGGAGATTTTTAAAGCCAACACAAAAAAAAATATCAAAAAAATAAGAGAAGATATAGTTAATGGAGTTTATGATGAAGAGATAAAGGAAAACCTTATAGATACCTTTATAGAAGAAGAAGTAGAAATTAAAGAAACACCCTACTATGTGACAGAAGTAAAAAATAGTAAAAATAAAAGTTCTTCTCCTATCATAAATGGTGATCCGAAGAGTGCTAAAAAATACAAATTTAATGAGACAGTTTTTTCAGTACGACAACGAGAACCCATGCAACTTTCTATAGACGCTATTGAAGATGCTGCTTCTTTCTCTGATCCGGTTTGGTTTATAGATAAAAAAGAAATAGGAGAAGGGAAAATAGTTTCTTTTGATCGGAAAGAATTAAAGAGAAAGATGAAAATAGTAATTAGGGATAGAAAAAACTCAGAAAATGAATTTCAGTTTAGAATAACAATTTATGAAAAACCGATAGCTATTTTCCAGCTAGCGACGAATAAAGATGATTTTAAAGGAGAGTTTCTATTTGATGATGCCAGTGAAAAAGTGCTTCAACAAGCAGGAGATTATACAGAAATAGGAAAAGAAATTTTTCATGAAAACTATGCTTTAGGAGACAGAGAATATTATGTTCCTGTACTGGGTGTCAAAAAAGATCAGACTGTTAGCCTTAAGGTCAATCTATCTAAAGTCAATATAAAAGATCCTAATTTTCGGGTGAAACTGAAATCAACAAATCCTTCAAAAATAAAAATAGGCGGTGACGATAGTCAAGAAATTACAAGTAATGCTGTAATAGATATTACGGTAAAAGAAATTTTAAATAAAGATGAATATATAAATATCTATGATCACAGTGAAGAACTTATAGGTAAACTTAAAATAGTGTGCAAACCCATGAGAAAAGAAAAATTGAAAGTTGTTTTTATATCAGATGAGAACAATGAAATAGAAAATAACATTTCTGTTGAAAATATTTTTTTGGAGTTAAATGAACGAGGGCATAATCAATTATTTGTAAAATGGTTTGATGTAGGTGAAAATGAGACGATATCTGTTAAAAAATTAGAACAAAAATATATAGAGGTTTTTGGTGAGAGAGAAAATAAAGAAGAGCTCAAAATTAAAATAAAAAGTGATCTTAAATATATCGCCAGAGCGTATGGATGGTATAAAGGGATTGTAATGGGGTTTCAAGAGTATTCTGTTTTATTTATAACGAATACTGAACCAATAATAAAAGAGAAGATTGATTTAGGAAATGGTCTTGAGATTACAAAAACGAGTAACGGGATTAATTTTTCAGGACCAAAAATAACTCTGATGTATAAAGGGTATACTCTAAAGCATGTTATCCATGAACAGGGACATCAATTGGGTTTACCTCATATTTTTTGTGATGAAAAAGACCAGAATTGTCAGGAAGTAATTATAAATAAAAACAGAAGTATAGAAAAAGGAAAAGCTCCATATAATTACATGGATTATTTGGATGTAAATGAAGCACATAAGGATTCTAGAAATATGTTTTTTGACTACCAAAGACGAGAAGTGAGAAACTTAAATATAGAAGAATAAAAATTATATGTGGCCAAAAATAATAGTACATGTTTAAGAATACTCTTAATAGATTTTATAAGATATATGATAAAAATAAAAGTACTACTGTTTTTATGTGTGCATAGTGTGTGTACAGCTCAAATTGATAGATTTTCTTTAGTCAAACAAAAGAATCCATCTATAAAAAAAGTACAGGAGGTAATAGAATATAACCTACAACATATTCACTTTTATGATTTTTATGAAAAGGATAAGTACATACGAATTCCCAAGCCTTATCAATACAATTACTTTACAGAAAAAGCAAAATTAAGAATATTAGAATTACTTAAAAATACCTGGACAGAAGAAGAAATTCAGTCACATCTAACCATAAAATTAGCTTATGAATTAGATACCCTAAATCCTAGAAATAGTTTTTATAAAAAAGCAAAAAGAATTGCAAAACGAGATAGTATCCCTATAGATAAAATATGGGAACAAATGCTTGAAAAAAGATCATCGGGATATAGAAAGCTTATCACAAATCAAAAAGCTCCTAGAGATGTTGTACTACTGGCGGGATATTTAAAAGATAAACGTTTTATACCATATTTAAAAACATTGGCAACCGATACAGCCTATTATTACAGGTATGAAACTCAACTAGCTCTGGCTCATTATACTATTGAACCTTATCATATAGAGATGATCAAAAAAAAATCATATTCAGAAAATTTGAATTTTAATAGCTTCAGAAATAGATTAGAAAGCCTGGCATATATCTGTAGCAAAGAGTCTTTACAACATTATTATAAGTTTTGCATGAGTACTGATAAAGCATATGATTCTCATGGAGAGAGATATAGTTATATGGCAGAAACAGCTATTACAGGACTTTCTTTACTATTGAAAAATAAGGAAATGTATAAAGAAATAGAAAATATTAAAATGAAGTATATGAAATCAAGAATATATGATGAAAATTACTTAAAAGAAATACAGAATGTTGCCAATAGACATTTTTCTAATTTGGATATTAATGCTATGGATTGTGAATCCATAAAATTAGAAATTTGGTAATGGTATACAAAACAATTTCTTTGGAAAACAAAATAGAATGCATTTTTTTAGCTGGGTTACTCTCTGTTAACGTCTTATGTTAAACTTTTTTGATTATGAGAAGATTATGAGAGAGGATAAGTTGAGATTGGGTTTACATAATTTTAGTTATAGAAAGCATATATGGTGGGTATTGGTTTTTTTAATGTTTCCATTATGGTGTTATGCACAAACACTGGATTACGAAACAATTACCCAAAGTAAGCCATTAAAAGTTAGTGGTCAGGTTTCTGCTAGTGGAGTGTACTATAGTTCGAACCAAAATAATAACAGAGAACCCTTCACATATTTTTTGCAAGGAGCGCTTAACATTAATATGTATAGTTTTTCTATTCCGATCTCATATAGTTTTTCGAATCAGGGGGATAATTTAGGCTATCAATTGCCTTTTGATTTTAACCGTATTAGTTTACATCCCAAATACAAATGGATTACCGGTCATATTGGTAATATAAGTATGATGTTTTCTCCGTATACCTTAAGTGGTCATCAGTTTACAGGTGGAGGTATTGATCTTACTCCTCCTGGCCCCTTTAAAATCAGTGCTATGAGCGGCCGTTTACTAAAAGCAGTAGAGGATAATGCAGATGCAAGAACTATTCCTTCATATACCCGTATGGGATATGGATTAAAAACAAGTTTTGAAAAGGAACGATATAAAATAGGTGTTATAGGGTTTTATGCCAAAGATGATCAAAATTCTATTGATTCTATTCCCGAAACCAAAGGTGTATTACCTCAGGAAAATCTGGTAGTAAGTTTAGAGGGTGAGGTTAAATTAGGTAAAAGTTTTAGTCTTCAGGCCGAATATGCAGCTACAGCAATAACCAAAGATACCAGAGCTAATGAGGTTGATTATACAGATAACTCTCCGATCGCTACTTTTTTTAATAATCGGGCTTCTACAGCATATTATCATGCAATAAAAACCCGTTTGGGCTATGGTATAGGACGAGTAAACCTTGGTTTGGGATACGAACGTATTGACCCGGGATACGAAACTCTTGGAGCATATTATTTTAATAATGATTTTGAAAACATCACTTTAGATGCTTCTAATACTTTTTTTAAAGATAAATTAAGCTTAGCTTTTAATATAGGATATCAAAGAGATGATCTGGATAATTTGAAAGCTAATAATACGAATCGCACGGTGGGTTCATTAAATGCAACTATTTCTGTATCAGATCGCTTGAATATTTCTGGTATGTATTCTAACTTTAGTACATTTACCAATATTAAACCTAATCAGTTTGATGAGATTAATGATGCCGATCTATTAGATGAACAGATCGAGGATCTGGATTATAAACAACTATCCCAGACCGCTACATTAACGATTAATTATGTGCTCTCTAGTAAAAAAACATCCCGCCAGAATCTTACAATGAATTATGCATTAAATGATGTTTCGAATGAACAGGGAGGAGTAGTAAGACTAGGCGATGCATCTACTTTTCATAATATGAATTTGGGTCATACAATAGATTTTTCAGAAAGGAATCTTAATATTAGTACATCAATTAATGGTACCTATAATACTATTGGAAGAGAAGAAGCAACAACCTGGGGGCCTACGATGAGCATTGGTAAACAATATTTTGAAAAAACCTTAAACACTCGACTATCAGCAGGATATAATAGTTCTAGTAATGCTACATCTACAACACATGTTACCAATCTGCGAGGAGCTGTGACATATACCTTAAAAGAGAGGCATAATTTTAATCTTAATGCAGTACAGTTGTTTAGGAATGGAGGTAGTACAGGAAGTTTAAGTGAGTTTACAGCCACCTTTGGTTATAATTATGCATTTGGAATAAAGAAGCCTAAAATTAATTTTAATAAGAGACCAAAGAAAGCTGAAAAGCCAAAAGAAACGAATGATTCTATCAAGATTCACTATAGGAAATATCGTTATGAGGGGCTCCCAATAGATATCACGCCAGAGTTATTAGCCTTACCAGAGAAAGAAGGCTTTGCCCATCTTATCAAAGATAAACGAGGAAGATTAAGTGATCTGGGAGCACAGCTTGTAGAAACAGAGCAAAAAGATAAAAGAGTTTACAAAGAGGTGGCTATCAGTTACCTGAAGGCTATGAATCTTTATTTTGATTTTGCTGCGTTTTATAATGAAAAGATATATGAATCTTACTTAAAACTGGTTCGCGAAGCACAGGATATTGATCGACAAATACAGGATGAGTTTACGGTGCTAAGCGCTAGAATTAATAGTGCTGAAGAAAAAAGCCAGGAAGATTTAGACAGGCAGAAAGTATTAGAAAAGCGATATGAATCCCATACCAAACTTTTGACATCGTTATTAAAGTGGAATTTGAAGCCAGAAGATATAGAATATCCAGAAGGAGATATTAGAGTACTAAAACGGAGAAATGTATCAAAAGTGTTCTCTATGTATCAAAATGATAGCCCAGAAAGAGATGTTATCAAATTTATAGAAATACGATTGGCAGATGTATTTCATAAACTATTAAAAAAATAGCATTGGTATATTCTTTTAATTTAGGTTCTATATTTTATAATGTAAAGATAAAATTTTGTAAAAAGTACAGAAACAACCGTAATCCTTATATACACATATATTGACAACCGATATCTAACTTTGAATATTGATATTGATAGTACAGTAAAGAAATCAACAGGAAAAACAGCAGAAGAATTGATTAGAGAACGTGTCATTTTAGAAGCTAAACGATTTCTGATTTTTGGCAAACAAAGTGTATCTGAGATTGCTTTTGAGTTACACTTTGAAGATTCTACCTATTTCTGGAAGTTTTTTAAGAAATATGTATCTATTTCTCCAGAATCATTTAGAGAACAACATTAGTTGTTAATAGTATGTGTTTTCTGAAATAAGTAAAAAGAAGAAATTAGTTACTGCATATGATATTAATTAACTATCATTACCGTAACTTGAAAGATTTCACCAATAAGCCCAAACAAAGCTAGGATTAAACCGAATGCACCCAAAGCTCTGCCATGAGCATATCGATCTAAGTAATTTAAAATAAGGGCAATAATTTTTAAAATAATTAATAGAATTGTTATCACAATAAAAAAAACAAATATTAAAATACCCATACTCGAAAATATAATACCAAGCCATCCAACAAACCAAGCAAAATAATCAAAGTAATCAAAAAAATAATCTTTAGAGCGTTCATATAAGATGGGCACATATTTCTGACAAATCCAAAAACAGCCTAATAATGCTGCTGCGACAGAAAGATACATCAAAATAGCAAGAGGTAACGATGTACCATCTTTTGGGCTACGCTTTTTAATGATGTTGAATAACCGATCAATTAAAATATCGATCCCTTTTTCAATACGATCTGCTTTAGATGGTTGACGTACTTCAATAAACGCCAAAACAAACCCGATCAGTTCTAAAGGAAGGCTTATGATCTGAACAATATCTGCATTATGATCTGTAAATATCCCCACAACATAAAAATACATTTTCTGAACTAAATAAAAAAAGCCGACTTGTATAAGTCAGCTTTCCTTTGTTAACCTTAGTAGCGAGAACGAGATTTGAACTCGTGACCTCCGGGTTATGAATCCGACGCTCTAACCAACTGAGCTACCTCGCCATATTCCTTATTTTTATGTAATCAGATCATTAAAAAAGATCTGATATATTAGAATACTTTTTATAGTATTGTTAAGGAGGGTGCAAATATAAAAACAAAATAGAATCACGCAAACAATAATGCATAATTAATTTTTTTTTCAATGTACTTTTAAAGTCGGTAATTAATCTATATATTGGCTTACCAACAATTAATGATATGTCTGAAAAAACTAAATATGAACTTGAATTTGTGGTACAGTCATCACCGCAACTATTATATCAATATATATCTACACCTTCGGGACTCTCCGAGTGGTTTGCAGATAATGTAAACTCAAGAGGAGAGTTGTTTACTTTTATCTGGGATGATTCTGAAGAAGATGCAAAACTTTTAAGTAAAAAAAGTGGCGAACGGGTAAAGTTTAGATGGGTAGAAGATGAAGATGACGGAAATGATTACTTCTTTGAAATGCGTATTCAGGTTGATGAAATAACCAAAGATGTTTCTCTTATGGTTACTGATTATTCTGAAGATGATGAAATGGATGAAAGCAAAATGCTATGGGATAATATGATTGGAAATCTAAAACATGTATTAGGTTCGGCATAATTCTTCCTTTTTATAATACAAATCTTTATACCCCATAAACATTAAAATTTATGGGAATTTTTTATGGTTAATATCAACGGAAATTTACTAGAAGATCATAAAGCAGTATTGGCTATTGATAATAGAGGATATGCATACGGAGATGCTTTATTTGAAACAATTAGAGTTAATGCTGGAACTATTTTATTTTGGGAAGATCATTATTTTCGGTTAATGGCCTCGATGCGTATTCTTAGAATGCAAATCCCCATGTCGTTTACCCCAGAATTTTTGGAAAAGGAAATCATAGATCTTATCACAGTAAATGAATTAATGAACGCTTCGGTAAGGATAAAATTAATGGTAAATAGAGTGGCTGGCGGGCTATATACGCCGGCTTCTAGTGATATAGAATACAATATATTGGCTTCTCAATTACAATCTAACTTTTATACGATTTCTGATCAGAAATATGAAGTTACTCTTTTTAAAGATCATTATGTAAGTACAGATATGCTGTCTACGATAAAATCAACAAATAAATTGGTTAATGTTCTTGGTGGGATTTTTGCCAGGGAAAATGGATTTGATAATTGTTTGCTAATCAATTCTAACAAAATGATTATTGAAGCTTTAAATGGCAACTTATTTCTTGTAAAAGATAATACAATAAAAACACCTCCAATAACAGATGGGTGCTTAAAAGGTATATTGAGAACTCAATTATTAAGAATTCTTGAAAAATTACCAGAATACCAATTGGAAGAAGCTTCTATTTCTCCTTTTGAGTTACAAAAAGCAGATGAATTATTTGTTACAAATGTAATTACAGGGATTTTACCAATTACCAAGTTTAGAAAAAAGGAGTATACCTCTAAAACAAGTAAGAGATTGTTAGGAATATTAAATACCAGGATAAGGTTAGGAAATTAATTGTAAGTAGGATTCTCTGGAGCATTAGACCAAAGGACATATTCCCCTCCTAGTTCTATCATTTTTTCTTTCCAGAAAGTATCGCAGGATTTTCCGAAAATATTCTTTTTGTAATTATTTTCGACAATTACCCATGAGTTGGCTTCGAGTTCCTGGTTAAGTTGCTTAGAATCCCATCCAGAATACCCTAGGAAAAATCTGATTTCATTTGGAGTGATTTTATCTTCGACAATAAGTCTGGAGACAATAGAAAAATCTCCTCCCCAATAAATACCTCCAGATATTTCTACACTGTTAGGAATTAAATCAGGAACTTTATGTATAAAATACAGGTTGTCTTGTTCAACTGGTCCTCCGTTATAAATCTTAAATTCCATTTCAATGTCAGGAACCAGATCAGCAAGAAAATACTCAAGGGGTTTGTTCATTATAAAACCAATAGATCCTTGCTCACTATGATCCGCCAAAAGAACAACCGAACGATTAAAAGACACATCTCCTATAATAGATGGCTCAGCGATTAATAAATGTCCTTTTGATGGTTGTAGTGATATCATACTAACAATTTTACTTATCTTAAATCTAAATAATTATTTCTAATAATCAAAGTAGTTAGGTGTTTTTTGCCTAAAAATCATAAAAAAAACTCCCAATTTTGGGAGCTTTTAGATAATATCGAAAACGAACTGATTAGTTTACCGAACTTGATAAATCAGCACCAGCCTTAAACTTAACAACGTTTTTAGCAGCGATTTTAATAGTCTTACCAGTTTGTGGATTTCTACCTTCTCTTGCAGCTCTTCTAGAAACTGACCAAGATCCAAATCCTACTAAAGAAACACGTCCTCCTTTTTTAAGAGTACCTTCAACGTTTCCTAAGAAAGATTCTAAGGCTTTTTTAGCCGCTGCTTTAGTAATTCCAGCGTCAGCTGCCATTGCATCGATTAATTCTGTTTTGTTCATAATTCTGTTTTTAAATTAATTGTTGGTTAAACCAATCTTTTATGTTAAACGCTTTACAAATTTATACGGATTTATGATTCATGCAAGGATTGGCCCAGTAAATACAGGGATTTGTTGATAACTCAATGCGATTGTTAATAACCGATGTTGTTTTAGATAGATTTTTAAACCCTATACTACACAGGGGCTAACACATTTTTGCATCTCTATAGAAAACGTAACCATTCAACAATGCTTGCGACTCCATAGCTTTTTTACCAGGGAGTTGAAGTTTTTTCAATATAATGTATCCGTTTTTTACAGCTACTTTGATTGTAGAATCTTCAATAATAATTTTTCCTATATCAAGCGTATGAGCTTCTTCGATAGGTTGGGCATTGTAAATCTTTATATTTTCAGACACTCCTTTATTATACAATTTACACCAGGCAGTAGGATAAGGGCTTAGTCCTCTAATCAGGTTATGAATAGTATATAGATTGTCTTCCCAATTAATTTTGGTGTTCTCACGATTTAGCTTATATGCCGTTTTAAAAGCACTGTTTTTGGGTTGGGGGATTACTGTTACCGAATCATTTTCTATTGCTTTTATGGTATCTAATACCAAATCAGCACCTTTTTTCATTAGTTTATCATGTAGTATTCCGGCAGTATCATCATTTTTTATTTCAACTTCTTTCTGAAAAATAAGGTGGCCAGTATCTATTTTTTCGTCAATAAAGAAAGTCGTGATTCCGGTTTTTTGCTCTCCATTAATAATAGCCCAGTTAATTGGTGCCGCACCTCTATAATCCGGAAGCAGAGATGCATGTAAATTAAAAGTACCATACTCTGGCATATCCCAAACTACTTTTGGAAGCATTCTAAAAGCAACAACTATATTAAGATTAGCTCTCAAAGCTCTTAATTCTTCAACAAAACCCTCATCCTTTAGATTTGTTGGCTGAAGAACTTTTAGGTTTTTGGATAGCGCATATTCCTTAACAGCAGATGCTTTAAGTTTTCTACCTCTTCCCGCTGGTCTATCGGGAGCAGTAATAACCCCAACGACATGATATTTATTTTCTATGATGGTTTTTAGGGTTTCAACGGCAAAATCCGGTGTCCCCATAAACAGGATTTGTAAGTCTCTCATTATTTTTGTGCTAATTGATAGTGATTATCGTGATTGATCCTTATAATTTGATGTTCGTTCATTTCCCGTAATACTTGTAAGGCTAATTTTTCGGGATATGCCAACTGTGCCAGTAAATCTCTTGAAGATAAGTTTTTTCTTTCTAAAAGCCTTATAATATCGTCTTGTATTTTATGAAGATCTATTGGTGTAGTATTATTTTTTTTGGTGATACAAAAACTACATATACCACAATCTGTGGTTTCTTTTTCTCCAAAATACTGAAGTAGCTGCCTGCTTTTGCATTTCGTATTATTTTCTGTAAATCTTAATATCGCTTCTACCTTTTTTATTTTTGAAGTATTTTGTTTTATTAAATGGTGTTTAATACTATTAATGGTATGATCATCTTCACGGGGTAATAAGAAGATGATTTCTGCATCAGAAATTTTGTATATAAATTCTAGTAATTCGGCTTCGTGTAGTTTATGCAATACAGTAACAACTTCTGTTTCGGGTCTTCCTACTTTAGAAGCAATCAAAGGCAGATTAATTGTTACTTTTTCGTCAAAAATACCGCCATATGTTCTTAGGATGGCCTTAGTAATTAGCTCGTATTCTTTGTTATTTTCTAGGAATTCTAAAAGGTGATTTCCAGTTGTTAGAATATAAACACTGCTTTTTTTGGTATATCGTTGCATAAATCTAATGACACCGCAGCGATCCAAAAATTGTAATGTGTTATAGGTAATGAGTGTATTTAACTCATACGTTTTACAAAATGTGTTGAATTCAAAATTATGAACAGTCTGTTCTCCTTCACCATATGATATCTGAAAATAGTTACATAGCTTTCTATAGACTAGTTTTACTTCATCTATACCAGGTAATACTTTTATAAATTGATTATGTAATCTCTGATTATCATTTGTGTTTTTTAAAAGATAGGCAAAAGAGGGTTTGCCATCACGACCAGCTCTACCAGCTTCCTGAAAATAGCTTTCTATACTTTCTGGAATCGTATAATGGACTACGGTACGTACATTGGGCTTATCGATTCCCATGCCAAAAGCATTTGTAGCAACCATTACTCTAATTTCTTCTTTTAACCATTGGTTAAATCGTTTGGTTTTTTCTTGTGCATCTACACCACCATGATAGTATATTGCCGAATATCCACTTGCATTAAGGAACTCACTCAACTCAACAGCAGATCTTCTATTTCGAACATAAACGATCGAAGTTCCTGGGTATTGATCTAAAATTTGAGTTAGTTTATACTTTTTATCGATTACATTTTCTACTCTATATCCCAGATTAGGTCTAAAAAATGATTGTTTAAATATTTTAGGTTGAAAAAGATCGAGTTCTGTCACAATATCATCTACTACTTCTTTGGTGGCAGAAGCAGTTAATGCAATAACAGGAACAGCAGGATGTATTTTTCTCAGCACTTCTATTTTCTTATAAGAAGGCCTAAAATCATTTCCCCATTGCGAAATGCAGTGTGCTTCATCTACTGCAATAAGATTAATATTCATCTGTTTTAATCGTTCCTGCACAATATCTTGTTGAAGACGTTCTGGAGAAAGATAAAGGAATTTGTAATTACCATAAATACAATTATCAAGCAAAGTATCTAATTCTGAATATTTAATGCCACTAGGTAATGCAATTGCTTTTATGTTTTTTTGCTGAAGGTGCAGTACCTGATCCTGCATTAATGCAATTAACGGAGAAATAACAATACAAATACCTTCCTTTATTAGAGCAGGCACCTGAAAACAAATTGATTTCCCTCCGCCGGTAGGGAGTAATGCAAAAGTATCTTCTCCTTCAAGTACTGCAGCGATAATCTCTTCTTGCAATGGCTTAAAGCTATTGTATTTCCAATAGTGTTGTAATATTTTAAGAGGAGATTTTAGCAAATTATTTTATGTTTTTGAGAATAAAATCATAACGTTCCTGTATAGTCCCAAAAGGTACTTCGATACAATCATAACCTAATTGACTATAAGTTTCGAGCAGATGATGATGAATTTCTTTTGCTTGTTCAAAGCTTTCATAACGTTCATTGTCTGATACGTAGATATCTTCCCATGGTGGCAATAAAAAAACCTGATCATACATATGATTCTTACAAGCATTTATAAAATTGTCATCATATGATTGATTAAAGTAGTTCATATACGCCAGGACATCTGGTATACCTCTATCATAAAATATAAGATCTTCTTTTTGGGATATAGCATCTTTAAATTGATCAATCCTTCCGTTAAGGATTTGTGTATTAAATTGATAAGGGTCAGAAACAGAAATTATGGGGTTAGAAACAATAACCTTAGAGTTATTACTTTTTAATGCTTCTTGAGTCATACTTCGTATAATCTCATGAAAACAGAAAAAATTTGTTTCTTCAAGTTTATGGATAACTGAGGTCTTGCCTGTTCCCGGTGCTCCGGTAATTACAATTCTTTTCTTTGTCAAAGGAATAATTTTGATGCAAATTTCGGAATTATAAAAGGATTTTGAAAAGAAGTTGTTTAAAGTTTTCTATGCTAACAAACCGAAACCGTTTGATGTATAGTAAGATAATTACAGAAATTAGATATATATTCTATGTATGAAGGTAAAATGGATCATAATACGCTCTAAATAACATCTACATCTCGATGAAATACAAATATTTAGTTTTTTACAGGATATCGAGATAGCTATTCAATTTGAAGGAGTAATCAAGCTATTCAGCAAAAAGATTTTATGCAAAGAAAAAAGATTGTGTTATTTATATTCCATAATATTATATAAAATACTATTTATTTAATTTCGATTTTTAAGAATCATAATTAATTGGTAATGATCTGTTAAAGTTGAATCAGCATAATGAATTTTTAGTAACTTCAATAGCAATTGATGTGCATTTGCTTTATTTAGACTAGTTAAATACAAATTTTAAAAAATTAAAACTCATGCCTGTTTATAATTTAAAAATTAATGGTCAATCTCATAGTGTCGAGGCTGATCAGGATACTCCTCTTTTATGGATATTAAGAGATCACCTTGATATGGTTGGCACCAAATTTGGCTGTGGTATAGGTCAATGCGGAGCATGTACCATACATGTAGATGGTTCTGCTAACAGAAGCTGCTTACTTCAGGTTTCTATGGTAGAAAACATGGAAATTACTACAATCGAAGGCTTATCTGAAGATGCTTCGCATCCTGTTCAACAAGCCTGGAAAGAAGTAGATGTACCACAATGCGGATATTGCCAGGCAGGGCAAATGATGTCTGCCGCCGCTTTCTTAAAGCAAAACACAAACCCCAGTAAATCAGAAATCAGGGATGCAATGAGTGGTAATATATGTAGATGCGCTTCGTACAACAGAATAGAAGAAGCTGTAGAAGTTGCTGCCAGTAAAATGAGTTAACCTTTTTAAATTTTAAACGTATGAAATGAGCCATAACAATTTGGCGGATACCAACTGAGATGTTCAATGGCGAATTCCATCTGACAATCAAAAACAATAAAAAAAGAACAGATGAAAAATAATATATCACCTTCATTTAGCAGAAGGTCATTTATAAAAACATCGGCATTGGCTGGTGGCGGAATGTTAATTGGGTTTAATTTATTTCAGGCATGTAAACCTGAAGCGAAACCACCTGTCGATATACCCATCGATATTTCTCAATTAAATTTTAATGATTTTAATGCCTTTATCAAAATAGCTGATAATGGTATGGTAACGATCTTCTCTCCAAACCCAGAAATAGGTCAAGGGGTTAAAACGTCTATGCCTATGCTTATTGCAGAAGAACTTGATGTCTCATGGGATAATGTACATGTTGCGCAAGGGGCATTAGATACCAAAAATTTTACACGGCAAGTGGCCGGAGGAAGCCAATCGCTAAGACAAGGATGGGAACCCCTACGCCAAACGGGAGCCACAGCAAGACAGATGCTAATTAATGCAGCAGCAGCCAAATGGGGAGTGGATGCTTCAGAATGTAAAACAGAAAACGGAGTAATTATTAATGCCAATGGTGATAAACTTGGATACGGAGATGTAGTTAAAGAAGCAGCAGCTCTTGAAGTTCCGGAAAATATAACACTAAAAAACCCTAAGGATTTTAAAATCATAGGAAAAAATATTTCTAATGTAGATGTAGATAAAATTATTGCCGGAAAATCTCTTTACGGAATGGATTATAAGGAAGAAGGAATGGTATATGCATCGGTATTGAGGCCTCCTGCTTTTGGCAAAAAACTGGTTGACTTTGATGACACTGCGGTTAGAGCTATTTCTGGAGTACATGACGTAGTTAAGTTTGGTGATAAAATTGCAGTCTTAGCAAAAGATACCTGGACAGCAATGAAAGGAAAAAAAGCATTGAATGCTAATTGGACTTCAGATTCGAAATTAGAAAACACAGAAGATCATGATAAAATACTAATGGATCTTCTTAATGGAAAAGAGTTTAATACCCTACGTGCCGATGGTGATGTAAAAAAAGCATTTGCTCAGGCAGATCAGGTGATAGAGAGAATTTATGAATCACCATTTTTACCCCATAATTGTATGGAGCCCATGAATTTCTTTGCAGATGTTACTCCAGAAAAAATTCGTCTGGTCGGACCTATACAAACACCAGCAGGTACAGCGCGTAGAGTGGCTAATTTATTAGAGCGTGATCCAGAAGATGTTTCTGTAGAAATGACCAGAATGGGAGGTGGTTTTGGAAGACGGCTTTATGGTGATTTTGCTTTGGAAGCAGCAGAAATATCGAAAATTGCCCAGAAACCTGTTAAAGTAGTATATTCTAGAGAAGATGACATGTCTGCCGGGATATATCGTCCGGCAATAAAATATAAAATTAGCGCATCTATTAAGGACGGTAAAATAAGTGGATATCATCTAAAAGAAGCTTCTGTAAATTCGAATATGTATGGGTTAATCCCTAATTTTTTTCCGGCCGGAGCTATTGAAAATTATCAGGTAGATGTTGCCAATTATAATAGTAAAATTACAACAGGAGCCTGGAGAGCCCCGTATGCTAATTTCTTGTCTTTTGCAGAACAAAGCTTCTTTGATGAATTGGCAGAACTCCTTGAAATTGATCGTATTCAACTTCGTTTAGACTTATTACAGAAAGTAAAAGGAACTACAGATGAGAGAATTCAATATTCTCCAGAACGATTAGAGAAAGTAATAAAAGTAGCTGTAGATAAATCGGGATGGGGAAAAACAAAAGAAGGAACATATCAGGGATTTAGTGCATATTATTGTCATAATACCCATGTAGCAGAGGTGGCAGATGTAGTATTAGAGAATAATATTCCTGTAGTTAAAAAAGTTACTTGTGTTGTAGATTGTGGAATCGTAGTCAACCCACTCGGAGCCAAAAATCAGATTGAAGGTGGAGTTATTGATGGTGTAGGTCATGCGATGTATGGCGATTTTTCATTTAAAGATGGAGTGCCTCAAGACAAGAATTTTAATACCTATCGTTTAATTCGAATTAATGAAACTCCTGTGGTCGAAACACATTTTATAGAAAGTGATATTGCCCCAACTGGGCTAGGAGAGCCCACATTACCTCCAGCAGGAGCTGCTGTAGCAAATGCAATTAAGGCAGCAAAAGGGATACGATTGTATAAGCAACCTTTTATTAAAAATATGAACTCCAAAGCACCATTGGGATAGTACACTTATGACACACGAATTCAAAGAAATAATAGAATCTTATCATAAAGCCAAACAGCAGGGAATACCTGCTGTTATGGCTACAGTAGTAGACGTAGAAGGATCTTCTTATCGAAGACCAGGAGTTGGTATGCTTATTCTTCAAAATGGAAAAATGACAGGTGCTGTAAGTGGGGGATGCGTTGAAAAAGAAGTGTTACGACAGGCACAATCTGTTTTCGTTTCCGGAGAACCCAAAATGATGGCCTATGATGGTAAATATAGGCTGGGGTGCGAAGGACTATTGTATATTTTGATTGAAACTTTTGATATTAGTACTATTGAGATTGCAACAATACAAAGACACTTAAAATCCAGAGTACCTTTTGAAATTAAATCATGGTATTCAAAAACAGAACGGGAAATCTCTACTATGGGATCTATTGTTCAATTTAAAGGAGATCAGGCGTTTTGTTTTTCGCAAGATACCAAGCCAGGTGATTGTTTAGAGAGTTTTGTGAGGAAAATGCAACCTTGTTTCAGGTTAATAATTATTGGTACAGAGCACGATGCGGTACAATTATGCAAATTGGCATCAGCCACTGGCTGGGAAGTAGATATCGTAGGTTCGCCACAACATCCTAAAGAACTAGAAGATTTTCCGGGAGCTAAAGAGATAATTCATAGTACTCCAGAAGATTTGAGTATAGATCATATAGATGATCAGACAGCTGTCATTCTAATGTCTCATAATTTTGCTAAAGATTTATTATATCTTCAGGCATTAAAAGAAACCAGTCCGGTGTATATCGGATTATTGGGACCTGCACAGCGTAGAGAAAAACTATTATCTGCTTTTATAGAATATTTTCCCGAGGTTACCGATAGATTTCTTGATGCTATTCATGGCCCTGCCGGTTTAAATCTGGGGGCAGAAACTCCTCAGGAAATTGCCATTTCAATAATTGCTGAAATATTATCTGTAATCAGAGGTCAAAATCCGATACCATTGCAGGCAAAGAAAGGAGCAATTCATGATGACCCTAAAAGGAAAAAAATAAATGCCATTCCTACCAAAACTTAAAATAACACAACTAATCCTTGCAGCAGGTTCTTCTAGTAGAATGGGAGAACCAAAACAAGTATTGCCATGGCACAATACTACATTAATTGGTCATGCTATAGAGAGGGCACTGCTAATAGAAGAAACATCAATCTATGTGGTTTTGGGAGCGTATTATGACACCGTATACAAAGAGATTTGTCATTTTCCTGTTACCATACTCAAAAATGCAGAATGGCAATCGGGAATGGGATCTACAATACGTTCTGGAATTGAAGCTATACAACAAGACAAATTGTCGTGCGATGGAGTGTTAATTTCACTGGTAGATCAACCACTATTAGATACAACTCATTTTAATGCATTAGTTACTCAATTTAGCAAAGCACCAAGTGTTATTACTGCTACAGATTTGGGTTCTGGTATTGGGGTTCCTGCAATTATTCCATCTCAATATTTCTGTGAATTATTGCAATTACAGTCAGATTTTGGTGCACGATACATTATTAAAAAGCATATAGATCATATAAATACAGTTGATGCTCTTGGTAAAGGAGTAGATATTGATACGATAGCACAATATTATGCTATTACAAAAAACAATTTTTCTTTTTAAAAAAACAAAGGGAGTTTCTATGTAACTTCGTTTTTATAAATCATAAGATGTATCTTTGGCCTAAATTTTGATTTGATACATGTTACTATGAAAGACCCTGAAGAATTTTATAAAAAACTAAAAGAGCAGTTGGCAAATACATCACTATGGCCAACTTCATATTTATATAAATTTATTGTGCCTACAAATACAGAAAAGATTGAACAGATTGAATCAATTTTCGATAATCTAGGCTCGGTAATTCAGACAAAACAGTCTAAAAATGGTAAATATACCAGTGTGTCTATCAATGTTAGAATGAAAAATCCAGATCAGGTGATTACTAAATATAAAGAAGTTGCTGAAAAAGTAGAAGGGGTGATTTCTTTATAGTATTTTAGGTGTGCAAAATAAAGGTCGTAAAGAGATAAAACAACCAATTTATAGGTAAGCATAAAAGTTGAGACCACTTTAATAGCTGTTTTTCTTTGTTAAATACCATTGATTAATAAATAAAATATAGTATTGACAGTAGCTTACTTATTTTATTTTAGTATTTTGCGAAACGAATTATAGAATAGTCCGAAAAGTAATCAATTGTCAAACGGAATCTAAAGAGTTTATACATAATTACTTATAAATAGTTTTCAAGAGCTTATTTTCACAACAACTTACATATTGATTTTTTAGGCTATCTCTACACAATTTTCACATACATTTTATGGATATATATAATATAGAATACAATACCGAGCGCGAAAAGCTCATTATCCCAGAATATGGTCGTCATATGCAAAAAATGATAAACCATACAGTTGCTATCGAAGATCGTGAAGAACGTAATAAGGTTGCAAAGTCGATTATAGCAGTAATGGGTAACCTGCAGCCACATTTACGAGATGTACCAGAGTTTCAGCATAAATTATGGGATCAGTTGTTTATAATGAGTGATTTTAAATTAGATGTAGATACTCCTTTTCCTGTATTGACTAAAGAAAAATTACAGGAAAGACCAGAACCTCTTAAATATCCTCAGAATTTTCCGAAATATCGTTTTTATGGAAACAATATTAAACGAATGATAGATGTTGCAAATGGTTGGGAAGATGGAGATTTAAAAAATGCACTTACTTTAACGATTGCTAATCATATGAAAAAATGCTATCTGAACTGGAATAAAGATACAGTAGAAGATAGTGTTATTTTTAATCATTTGTTTGAATTGAGTGATGGTAAGATCGATCTTAAAGGAAGTAATGAAGATCTTACGGATTCATCTAATCTGATGAGAGGAAAAAAGAAAAAACACAATTCTAATAATAGCGGTAAAAAGAATTACCGAAACAATCGTGGTAAAAAACGCTATTAAAATTAATCAACTACCAATTACTAACCACTAACGAGTAACGATTACATGGGGACTTTTCAGATAGAAGGAGGGCATCAGCTCAAAGGGGAAATTACACCTCAGGGCGCCAAAAATGAAGCCTTACAAATTCTTTGCGCCGTATTATTAACACCAGAAGAAGTTATAATTTCTAATATTCCTGATATACGAGATGTAAATAAATTAATAGACATTCTGAGAAATTTAGGAGTGAAAATTCAAAAATTAGGGAAAGGAAAATACTCTTTTAAGAGTGATGAACTTAATTTAGAATATCTGGAGAGTGAACAGTTTAAGAAAGAAGGAAGTGGTCTTAGAGGTTCTATTATGATTGTTGGACCTTTATTAGCAAGGTTTGGCAAAGGGTATATTCCTCGTCCGGGAGGTGATAAAATAGGAAGAAGACGTTTGGATACCCACTTTGAAGGATTTATTAATCTTGGGGCAGAATTTAGATATAATAAAGAAGAACGTTTTTACGGTGTCGAAGCACCAGAAGGTTTAACAGGTGCCTATATGTTACTTGATGAAGCTTCGGTAACCGGTACTGCAAATATTGTAATGGCGGCTGTACTTGCCAAAGGTACAACTACAATTTATAATGCAGCTTGCGAACCTTATTTACAGCAGTTATGTAAGATGCTTAATGCTATGGGAGCAAAAATCTCTGGTGTTGGCTCTAATTTGTTAGTGATTGATGGGGTTAAAGCTTTAGGTGGATGTGAACACCGTGTGCTACCTGATATGATCGAGATTGGATCATGGATTGGACTGGCCGCTATGACAAAAAGCGAAATTACAATTAAAAATGTAAGTTGGGAAAACCTGGGATTGATTCCAAACACGTTTAGAAAATTAGGGATTACCCTAGAGCGAGTAGGGGATGATATTTATATCCCGGCACATACAAATGGATACCAAATCGAAAGCTACATTGATGGCTCATTTATGACCATTGCCGATGCTCCTTGGCCTGGATTTACTCCCGACTTGTTGAGTATTGTTTTGGTTATAGCTACTCAAGCCAGAGGAGAAGTAATGGTTCACCAAAAGATGTTCGAGAGTCGTTTATTCTTTGTAGATAAGCTTATTGATATGGGAGCTAAGATTATTTTATGTGACCCACATAGAGCTACAATTATAGGGCATGATTTTCAATCTACATTAAAAGCGACTACAATGGTATCTCCCGATATTAGAGCCGGAATATCATTATTAATTGCAGCATTAAGTGCTAAAGGAACATCAACTATTCATAATATCGAACAAATTGATCGTGGATATGAAAATATTGATGAACGCCTTAGAGCAATAGGAGCTAAGATTATTAGGGTTGAGGTGTAATATATACATGTTTTTGATGCAAGAAAGTTAGTAAATAACTAATAGCAGACCTTCATTCCTATATGATATCTTTTACTCTTATGGTTTAAAATGATTGGATAGATCTCGAAAAAAAGAGTGTCGGTATTTTTTATTTCTTTTGAATTGTATTTTAGAAATGTATTGTTTTTACTACTAAGAATTAGACCTTTATTTGAGATACTTTGGTGTATGGAATAGTAAAATAGAATGTAGATCCTTTACCTTTTTTACTTTCCAGCCAAATTTTTCCTGTTAGCATTTCGACATAAGCTTTGGCAATAGATAATCCAATACCTGCGCCTTCTAGTGCATATCGATCTTCGAGATCTGCCTGTACAAATCGCTCAAAAATAGCTTTCTGACGATCTTTTGCAATTCCCATACCAGTATCTTTTACATAAAATTGGAGAATATCTTTATCTTTTAGATATCCAAATTCAATTCCTCCTTCATCCGTGTATTTAATAGCATTTTTTATCAGGTTAGAAAGGATTGTATTAAATTTTTCCTTATCAGTTTTGATAATTGCATCTTCTGTCGACAAATCATTTGATAATGATAGTACAATATCTTTTTTATCTGTTTGCGGTTTAAAGAGGTTAAATAAGTACTTGGTTTGTTTGTTGATATCAACCTCTTCGATATTGACTTTAACTTGATCTGCGGCTATTCTGGAAATATCGATAATATCCTTGATAATATTAAGCATACGTGCTCCACTTTCTTTAATAAGATCAAGGTACAGTTGCTGTTCATCACCAGTAAGTTTTGGTTCGTTTAAGAGTTCTGCAAGACCAAGAATACCATTCATAGGAGTTCTTATTTCGTGGCTCATATTGGCAAGGAAAGCAGATTTAAGGCGATCACTTTCTTCAGCTTTTTCCTTTAATCGACTTAGTTCAATTTCATATAACTTAATATCTGTAATATCTGTTAGAGTACCAACATACCCAATAATTTGATGTTTATCATTGTATTCGGGTATAGCACGACCTAATACCCAAGTTACAGTACCGTCGGGTTTAATAAACCGGTATTCGGCATCAGAGGTTTCTTTTTTATTTGTAGCCGCATACCATCCTTGTTTTAGTTTTTTTCTATCCTCTGGATGTACAGCATTAAGCCATCCATCATTTAGGGCTTCTTCTTGCGATAGCCCTGAAATAGCACACCATTTTGGGTTAACAAATATAGTCTTTCCATCACTTTGAGTCATAAATACACCTACAGGTATCAGATTGGTCAACGTTTGATATCTGCCTTTAGTGAATTGAGCTGCTTTTTCGGCTACTTCATATTTTTGCTTGTACGTTAGGGAATGAAAAATATCTTTAAAAGTAAGATAATTTACATGATAGGTTTCTTTTTCAAAATACTTTAGATATAAGGTAAATATAACACTATAGAAAATAGCCATAGAACCCTTTGATAATAGCCCTGATAACAATAGCTTTGGTATGTTTTCAAAATACCAAAAGGAGCCTAGTGTAAAAAAGATTGCATCAAAACTAAGGACTAGTACCATAGTAAACATTACTCTAAGAAATAAGCTAGGAGTATGTTTTGAGATAAACTCGTATAAAAATATGATCAATACAGCATCCAGATAAAGCACTCCTGTTCCTACAAATAGTACCAATACATTCGTATAGAAGAAATCTGTAGAAATTTCGAAAGGATTATAGCTATAAGCACCTTCCATATTCATTCTAAAAGCAAGTAAAAGAAAGCATAATACAATATTGGCGATAACTAATGCATAAATTAGTTTTCGAGCTGTAATTGCATCTTCTTTGATGTATATTAAAAGTATAGCAAAAAGTGTAGCAGAAAATAAAACAGATGAACCCGGAGAAACTACAATAGCATCAGATATTTTAAAGTAAAGTGTACTAGCCATAAAAACCTGTACAAACTGAAACAATCCCAAAGAAGCGAATAGCACTCCTAAGCCTATTATCGTTCGCAAACGAAACAGTAGTAATATTAGGAAGGCAACAACAAATCCTTGAAAAAGAAAAATTAAGATTTGATAGAAAATTAGTGTGTCCATAAGAGTTTAATGCTACACTTAATAGGCGTTTTTTAGATTCTTTGGTTAACCTATTTGTGTATAGCATATAATTTTTAAGCCCCTTAAAGCTACGAACAATTGTTAAAACATTAGATATATAATCCCTTAAAAAACGATTTTTAATTAGTAGTTATTACTTATGATGATACAAAAAAAAGAAGGGCAGACGTATATTGGGTTGATTTACAGTTTGTTTTACTTTGGTTGCGTTTATTTTGATTTTTTTAAAAAACGAGAGAGATATCTTAATAATTAGTGTAAAGTGTTTAAAATAGAATTTAGGATTTGATATAGATAAAAAAAACCTGTCATTTTTGACAGGTTGTAGTGCTTTAAAAAATTAAGTAGTATATAATATTAAATTACTTTTACATTTACCGCGTTTAATCCTTTTTTGCCTTCTTGCAAATCAAATTCTACTACATCCCCTTCTCGAATTTCATCAATTAATCCAGAGATGTGTACAAAATGTTCTTTGTTAGAATCTTCTTCAGTGATAAATCCAAATCCTTTGGCATCGTTGAAAAATTTTACTGTTCCTTTATTCATTGTTAAAATTTAAATTAGTTAATAAAAATCAAAGATAACGCCAAATATCTAAATGATCATCATCAAGATGTTTTTTACTTTATTTGTTAACACAATTTTTAAGTGTTTATTGCTAATATAGGTATAAAATAATTAATATAACAAATCTCAAAGGCTCCTGAATACTTATAATTTGATGTTATAAATGATTGTATATTATATAATTACTTAAAAAAGTAGTTTTTGTAATTCTAATGTATAGTCATATTGTAAATCTTCGTGTAGCACTGTAATCTTCTTTTTGATAATCAATGTTTCGCGATGATAGATGTTTTTTAGAACTGTATTATTTTGTATAGGAGGAGTGAAGTTTTTTAACTTTTTACAGAAATAAAGAAGTAATTCTATTTCGGTTTCTTTATTTTTTGAATATCGAATGTATTTCTTAATCATACGCAAAATTTTTCGAATACTTTTTTTAATATAATGATATGATGTGGTGTTAATCAATTCGAATTGATCATCAATTTCTCTCTGTATGTTTATAATGTATTCTTCTTCATAAGATGATTCAAATAATAAGTAGGTAAGTAATTCTTTATTTTCTTTTTTAAATCGGGATAGACGAAGACATAATTCTATAAGCTCCTGGTGCGAACGATCTGTTAATTCGGTTTTTAATTCTTTTACGGTAGCAGTTTTCATCTATAAGTGATGCTTGTTTTATGGCGGATACGGTTTGTTTCCTGTATGCAATTTAAATAAAACAATAGTTTCTAAACCCCGTTAACTCATTTTTTACTTATAACAATGATATATGGATACTTTGCCCCCTTTATACCATGATAACTTTATGTTTTACACTTTTTTTAGATAACTGTTTGATATGTAATTTGTTGATAGATAAGGATTGCTAGAGTTATTAACATAATTATTAACAATAAAAGTAAGTTTTTACGTGTTAATTATTTATAATTATTAATATATTGAGTAATATAACAGATTTTATATTAATTTCAACAAATTATCAACATTAAATAAACAAATAATTTGATTTATTGTTAATAACTTATTATATTAGAGTTAATTAACCTTAAATCACACAATCATGAATCATTTTTATTCCACTTTTGGGTTGAATTTTAAAAGTATTTTAAATTTTTTAAGAGAACTTCCTAAGGCTTCTAGTTATGCAATTCGTAAGTAATAGAGATATAACAAATTTTGGGCATTTGTTTTTTAAATCTATCAGAGGGATTATTTTTTGGTAATCCCTTTTTTTTGAATCTACCAAAAAAATGTATATATAAAGAAGTAAGGTAAATGAGAAATTATTGCTTAAAAGCTACTCTTAGTAATAGTATGTGTTTTTATTGAATGCATTCTCTCATTGATTTAGTTTAAATCCCTAACCACATGTTTTAATTAAGCTCAATTTATGTACTAGAATTTTATTACAATATTTGTAGTAGGTTCAAGATGTAATAGATTTTTTAATGCAGAATTAATTTGGGTTAACAATAAGGAAAAGGATTTTATATTTCTAATATCAGTTTTTATTCTTTTTTTTAAAAAATCTAGTATACTTATGAACTGTTGGGTATTTTCTATTCGGGGTCATATTGTTAACAACTAGCGCAACTAAAAATAAAATAATTGAACCAGTAAAAACTGGAGATAATACGTAAAAATATCCTAAAGATTTAACTTTTTCAGTTCCTATAACAGCAATTAATGCTGTTGCTCCTCCTGGTGGATGAAGTGTTTTAGTTATTTGCATTACAACAATTGATAAAGCAACGGCTAGAGGACCTGTCAACCATAAGATGTCAGGGAATAATTTATATATGGTTACTCCCACAATTGCAGATACTAAGTGTCCTCCAATCAAATTCCTGGGTTGCGCCAGAGGACTTTGAATAGCGCCGTATATAAGAACACTTGATGCTCCAAATGAACCTATTAAAAATATGTTTTCAATTTTTGTCAGCAAATTACTTTGAATGAATGCAACAAGACCTATTCCTATAAAAGCCCCAATAAATGTCCACAAATGTTCTTTGGTGTCAATAAGAGTTTCCTTATAAAGAACATATCTTGAAACCCTTATCCCTCGTTTAATTTTTTTTTTAACTTCCATTAATTTCTTTGTAATTGTACCTAACAATCAAATATATCCAGTTAAGTATATTTCTTGTATGTCCTTAACAAATCTAACTTATTTTTGATTAACATGAAGCATCACACAGTGTATTTATACCTCATAGTTTCGATGTGAGTTATATCGAAATATTCATGCTTTGATACTCAGTAACCTAGTTGTATTCGTAAATAATTGTTTAACAAAAATTCCACAATTCGAGAGTTTTACCATAATCATCTGGTTAAAAAAAAGCTATTTTCGATAGTTGTTAAATTAAGTGTTAAAATCATACTTATTACTCATTAATTACGCTTATTGCGGAAACCCGTAATAATTGTATTATGTTGTATAGTATCTTTATGCTAAGTTGAGTTTATATGATTGTAATTTAAGTGGTTAAATGTGTAAAGCCCTCTAGCAAAACCTTAGAGGGTTTTATATGTGAGGTACGTACTTACACCATTGTGAACTTAGATGTTTTTTACCATGATTTCATTCTCGATATACCACACTTAAAAACCTGCCACTCCTTGACCACTATGATTAAAAAGCTACTTTCAATATCCCATAACAGGTGTTACGCTAATTAGAAATATCACCTGTTTTTTAATACATCGATGGTTGTTGCAAACTTTTCTTTTATCTTCTGATATTTTATGTGATTTTTGTTTGTTACAATCATTTTTCCATTAGCAATAGTTCCTAATTGCATACTTGAGTCAGTAGTGTATACTATGGTAGATGCCAGGTTTTGTGTAGTGGTAGTTGCTAGTAATGGTGATGAAGCATCAATAATACAGGCATTTAGTGGTTCTCCGACTTTAAAGAAATCTGCAATAAAATTATTCATCGCTTTTCTTCCTGTTTTTGTTGCCATTTCTATTGCATACATTCCAGAATCTCCTTGTTGATGAGAAGAGTAGGTGTTTCTTTTATGAGAAATTAAGCGTTGCCCATAATCCAAAATGCGTAGCTCTTCTAATGGATTTATCCCTACATGACTATCGGTACCAATACTCCATTTTCCACCATTTTTCTGGTATTTCCTTAACGGAAATAATCCATCACCCAAATTGCCTTCTGTACTGGGACAAAGTACTACATTGGCTTTGCTTTTTGCAATTCCCTCAATTTCGTGATCTGTTAGATGTGTTGCGTGTACCAGGTGAAACCTGTCATTCATATCTATATGCTCTAATAACCATTCTACGGGGCGTTTCCCCAGGTATTTTATAGAATCTTCGATTTCTTTTAGTTGTTCTGAAACATGAATGTGAAATGGAATATCCTGGGGTCCGGATTTTGCAATCTCTGCAATATCAGATGGTTCAACTCCTCTCATAGAATGAATACCAACCGCAATATTAGCGTGTTGGTAGTATTTACAAGCTGCCTTACTTGATTCTAATAAGGTTAGATATTCATCAATCGTAGGAGAGATAAACCTTCGCTGTCTATCGTTTGGTTTTTGTCCAAAACCACCTTTTTGATAAAAAATAGGAATTAAGGTAATCCCTATACCTGCATTTTTTGCTGCAGAAATAAGACTATTTCCCATTTCTGAAAGGTTGGTGTAAGGAACTCCGTTTTTATCGTGATGTACATAATGAAACTCGGCTACATTGGTATATCCATGACGAGCCATTTCTGCATAAAGCATAGTTGCTATGGCTTCCATTTGCTCTGGATTCATCGTTAATGCCAATTGGTACATCGCTTCTCGCCATCCCCAAAAATCATCTGGGGTAGAAGTTGTATTTTCATGTCTTTCTGCCAGACCAGCCATTGCATATTGAAAAGCATGAGAGTGAGCATTTTGAAACCCAGGAATCGCAAAACCATCAATAATTTTAATGGATTTATGTTGTGGGTCAAAAGAAGAAATATCAGTAATGATACCTTCATTATTCACCGTGATTCCTGTATGTTCTTTCCACCCGGTATTTTGTAATAATCCCTTAAAATGATAGGTTTTCATTTGTTTAAGTTTGTTGTTTATTAGATCAAAGTTTCTGTTTGAAGTCCGATGCCTGAAGTCGGGTGTTGGAAGCCTGATGTTTGGTTGACAAAAACTTGTTTACCTCCAACTTCTGGCTTTCGACCTCTGACTTTTTTCATTAAACATTCAACGTTTCTATCAAACGCTCCATGGTGTTTTGTAATATGTGCTGTACCTCTTTTGCTCTGTTTTCATTATACGTAATTTCATTATCATCCATATATAAAATCTTATTCATTTCGAGCTGGAGCGTATGAATGTTGTTTTCTGGATTTCCGAAGTAACGGGTAATGTGCCCTCCTTTAAAAGGAGAGTTGTGATTAACTTCAAAAGCCCCTGATTTTAATCCGTCTAGTGCAGCCGTAATAAGTTCGGGCGATGCCGTTTTCTCATCGTTATTCCCCAAAATCATATCGGGAAAAGGATCTTTTTGAATAGTACTTACTTTATGACGAATAGAATGTGCATCCCACAATAATACCTTGCCAAACTGTTTTTTTCTATCTTCTATCAAGGTCTTAATTTGCTCATAGTAGGGCCAGTAATAAGTATCTAACCTTCTTTTGATTTCGGTTTGATCGGGTTCGAATTCCCTGGATTTATATATTTTATTACCGTAGAAATCAGTAACTGGTGTATTACTTGTAATAAGCCTGTTATCGTTATATAGTGGTACACTTTTGGGATCTCTATTAAGATCGATAACCCATCGACTTAGATTAGCTTTAATCACAGTAATTCCCATTGCCGGGGCAAATTCATACAACCTGTGTACAAACCAATCGGTATCATCAAGATGCTTACGCATTCTTTTTTTATACTGTTTTTTTATTGCTGAGGGAAATTTTATCCCCGAATGAGGTACACTTATAATTATAGGTACTACTGGTGCTTTGGTTTCTGTAATCTTAAATAGATTCACAAGTTTATATTTTAATGATTAGTAGTTATTTCTGAAAAAACCAAGGTACTATCTTTTATGGGATTAATACGAATCGTCGTTGTTATTGGCTGGTGTACCATCAACATATCAGATTGACTAATTGTATATGTTTTATCATTGATATTAACGATGACTTCTCCAGAATATGTATAGATAAACACCCAATCTCGTTTATTTTGAATAGCGTACGAGATGTTCTCACTTTGGATAATATCACGGGCATCTAGTGTACCAACTGTGTTACCGGTAGTCATCAGGTTAAAATCTGTACATTTTCCTGTAGAGGATGTTTTCCAACCGCCTTCAAATACATCACTATCTAATTTAGAAAGCTGTTTGGTATGTTGGTTTTCGTGCTGCAATGTTATTTCTCCGTCAAGAACTAGTAGTGTTCTCGATACTCCCGGAAGCGAAGTGAAAACAGATTTTTCTACTGTAACAGTTGCCATACTTAACCTGAAATCAAAATTTAACTCCTTGTAATTTGCCGTTGGGGGATACATAAAAAATTGCGTAGTCGTACCTCCCGACCAGGTATTGATTTTAAAGGTATCAGCTGTTATGACAGTAATTTCCATATACGGTGACTTACATAAAACCTTCTAAGAATTCTTCATCTACCAAATTTGGTAATGTTACTTTAAGTTGCGGAGTTCTTTCCATTTCACGTTTTATAGCAAACAGCGCTTCTTCATTTCGAGCCCAACTTCTTCTTGAGATTCCATTATTTACATCATAAAATAACATGCGTTCCAGCTTTTCTGAAGCTTCTGCAGTTCCATCAAGTAACATTCCAAATCCACCATTGATTACTTCTCCCCATCCAACACCACCACCATTGTGGATAGATACCCAGGTAGCTCCTCTAAAACTATCTCCGATCACATTATGAATCGCCATATCTGCAGTAAATTTACTACCGTCATAAATGTTACTGGTTTCTCGATAAGGAGAATCGGTACCACTCACATCATGGTGATCTCTCCCCAGAACGACTGGGGCCGAGATTTTTCCACTTTGTATGGCTTTATTAAAGGCTTCGGCAATTTTGATTCTTCCTTCGGCATCTGCATACAAAATGCGAGCCTGAGAACCAACTACAAGTTTATTTTGTTTAGCTTCTCTAATCCAGGTAATATTATCCTGCATCTGCTGTTGAATTTCTTTTGGAGAAACTTTTTTGATAGCTTCCATCACTTCTAGAGCAATCTGATCTGTAGTGTCCAGATCTTCTGGTTTCCCAGAGGTGCATACCCATCTAAAAGGTCCAAATCCATAATCAAAACACATAGGCCCCAAAATATCCTGTACATAAGATGGGTACTTAAAATCAATACCGTTTTTTGCCATGATATCTGCTCCTGCCCGGGAAGCCTCGAGTAAGAATGCGTTTCCGTAATCAAAGAAATACGTGCCTCTTGCGGTATGTTTATTAATGGCATTGGCATGTCTACGAAGCGATTCCTGAACTTTGTTTTTAAATGCTTCGGGATCGTTACTGATTAGGGTATTGGCTTCTTCATAACTTAGTCCTACAGGATAATATCCTCCAGACCATGGATTATGCAATGATGTTTGATCAGATCCTAGTTGAATGTAGATATTTTCGTCATAGAAACGTTCCCAGATATCTACAACATTACCTTGATAGGCAATAGAAACAGTTTCTTTCTGCTCTATTGCTTTTTGAGCCCTGGTTACCAAATCATTTACATTATCAATAATTTCATCTACCCAGCCTTGCTCATGGCGTTTTTGAGCGGCTTTTGGGTTTACTTCTGCACATATGGTAATACATCCTGCAATATTTCCTGCTTTTGGCTGTGCACCACTCATTCCTCCTAATCCAGAAGTTAAGAAAATTTTACCAGCAGGCGTTTCTTCTGGTTTTAATGTTTTTCTAAAAGCATTCATTACGGTAATCGTAGTACCATGCACAATACCTTGAGGGCCAATATACATATAACTTCCTGCTGTCATTTGCCCATATTGTGTTACACCAAGGGCATTGTATTTTTCCCAATCATCAGGTTTTGAATAATTAGGAATCATCATTCCGTTGGTTACAACTACTCTCGGCGCATCTTTTGAAGAAGGAAATAATCCCATAGGATGCCCAGAGTACATATGCAAGGTTTGTGTTTCGGTCATGGTAGCCAGATACTGCATCGTTAGTAGATACTGCGCCCAATTCTGAAATACGGCTCCGTTACCTCCATAGGTTATTAATTCATAAGGATGTTGTGCGACAGCATGATCCAGGTTATTCTGAATCATAAGCATGATCCCCGCTGCTTGTTTAGTTGTTGCAGGATATTCATCTATAGGACGAGCATGCATCGCATATTCTGGCATAAAACGATACATATAGATACGACCGAATGTATTTAGTTCGTCTAAAAACTCATTGGCAAGTTTTTTATGCCAGTCTTTTGGGAAATATCGTAAAGCGTTTTTAAGCGCGAGTTTTTTTTCTTCGTTAGAAAGAATTTGTTTTCTCTTGGGAGCACGGCTAATTTTAGAATCCAAAGATCTCTTTGGAGGCATTATTTTAGGAATCCCTTGAAGTATTTGTTCTTTGAAGTTCATTATTTAGTGTTTTTAAATTATAATTACTGTCACATTGAGCGAAGTCGAAATGTGATTACATATAATGCTTAATGATCTCTCGACTTCGCTTGAGATGACAGAAAAAGTTTCCTCTGTTAGGATACTAACTTTCCACGTTTCCATACCTGAGAAGGAAGGAGTTTTCCCTGGTGATAAAAGATTTCATGTACATGCTCTGCTTCAAACAGGTTAAAATCGGCAAGCATTCCAGAAACCAATCTACCTCTGTCGTTTAGGTTAAGTGCAGCCGCCGCTCTAGATGTAATTCCGGCAAGAACTTCGGCATTACTTAGTTTTTGAAACGTTCCCAGAATAGATGCCTGGGTTAGTAAATCACCCATTGGTGCCGAACCAGGATTCCAGTCACTGGCAATAGCCAATGCTCCTCCGGCATCCAAAATTTTTCGAGCAGGAGTAAAATCACATCCTAAACCTATTGAAGCACCGGGTAAAGCAACCGAAATCACATTACTTTGTGCTAGCATTTGTATTTCATTTTCTGTACTGGCTTCCAAATGATCTGCACTAATAGCTCCTACTTTTACAGCTACTTCGCTACCTCCCGTGTTAAATTGATCTGCATGAACGGTAATATCAAACCCCATTTGTTTTGCTTTCTCAAAATAAGGGTAGATATCAGAAGGGAGAAATGCACCTTGCTCAACAAAGGCATCGATTCGGTTGGTTAGCTGTTCTTCTTTTAATATAGGAAAAAGGGTAGTGCTCATCTCTTCGAGATATGCTTTGTGATCTCCATCAAAATCCTTAGGCAATATGTGCCCGGCAAGACAGGTAGCAACTAAATCTGTTGTGGTACTATTATTTGCAGTTTTTATGGCGCGTAGCATTTTAAGTTCTTCTGTGACCGAAAGCCCATAACCGCTTTTTACTTCTGCAGTTGTAATTCCTCTTTTTAATAAGGTATTAGCTCGTTGTATAACTCCATCGGTAAGTATCTGTTGTTCTGCTTTTCTGGTTTGGGTAACGGTATCCCAGATACCTCCACCGGCTTCGGCTATTTCTAAATAGGATCTTCCTGCGTTTCGCATGGCATAATCATTAGCCCTTGATCCAGAAAAACAGATATGCGTATGAGCATCTATAAAACCAGGGGTACATACGTGATCGGTATGCAATTCTATGGTTTCTGCATGTAAGGCATTGGCTTTTTCTTTCAAATCAGAGAAAACTCCAATGGTGTGAATATTTTCACCTTCAATAAGAATACCAGCATTTTCAATAATTTCGAGATCCTGATCTTTTATAGCACCTTTAGTACCCGTTTTTTGTAACGGTATAAGTTGTGTGATCGGGCCTATTAATGTATATGTTGTCATATTATATTTTTTTCCTTTACATCGAGCTAAGGGAACTACTTAATTTTTGGACTAATACTTTTCAAATTCACTAGAGAATTGTGTTTCTAGAGATACGTGTTCTTTTAAGGATACTTGATCAGCAGTAGCAATTATAGTTTTATTTTGGATGATTTTAATTCCTTTCTCAATATCGTCTGCAAATACCCTGTCTTTATCTGCAAAAGATACGACTTCTCGTACTTTTTTATGAATTTCATCTAGAATAACCCCTGATTTTAAAGGTTTTCTGTACTCGAATGCCTGGGCAGCAGTTAACAACTCTATGGCTAATATTTTCTCTAGATTTTCGATTACTCTTAGTGCTTTTCTGCCACCGATTGATCCCATACTTACATGATCTTCTTGCCCCAGAGAAGTAGGAATACTATCTGCACTGGAAGGAAAACATAACCCTTTATTTTCACTTGCTAAAGCAGCTGTAGTGTATTGTAGTATCATGTATCCAGAATTGATACCTGTATCTTGCATTAATAATTTAGGAACACCAGGAGAATTACCTTCTAATGCCAGGTAAATTCTTCTATCCGAAATATTACCCAGTTCTGAAGCTGCCAAACATGCATAATCAATGGCCATAGCTAACGGTTGCCCATGAAAACTACCCCCACTAATAGTTAGCTTTTCGTTGATTATTATTGGATTGTCGGTTACCGAGTTTAATTCTACTTCAAGAAGTTCCTTTAAATGTAGCCATGCATTTCTTGAAGCACCATGCACTTGTGGCATACAGCGTAAAGAATAAGGATCCTGAACCCGATCACAATCAATATGATCTTCCATAATTTCAGAACCTTTTAATAGAGATTTTATTCTTGAAGCAACATGGATATTTCCTTTATATGGGCGTAATTGATGTAGTTCTTTAAAAAATGGTTTTACAGAACCTTGTAATCCCTCGATCATCATTGCCCCAATAATGTCTGCTTGTGTAAGACAGCTATGTAATTTTGCAACTACCTGTACTGCATGTGCTGCAATAAATTGAGTTCCGTTGATTAAAGCTAATCCTTCTTTTGGACCAAGATCAAGAGGTTTTAAATTTGTGACGACAAACAACTCCTGTGTGGTGATTACTTTATTTTGATATTCGACTTTCCCTAATCCCAGTAAAGGTAAAAATAGATGGGAGAGCGGAGCCAAATCCCCAGATGCCCCAACAGATCCCTGGCTAGGAACAATTGGTATGGCATCATTATTAATATGCCAAAGAATTCTGTCTAATGTTTTTTCTGCAATACCAGAATATCCTTTTGCCAGAGATTGAATTTTAAGAATGAGCATAAGCTTGGCAATCTCGGTGTCTATAGAGTCACCAACACCTACACTATGACTTTGCAAGATATTGCTTTGTAGGATATTGGTTTCTTCTTTAGATATTTTTGTAGTGCAAAGTGGTCCAAAACCTGTATTAATGCCATATACAGGTTCTCCTTTTTCTACAATATTCTCTACTACCTGTTGGCTTTTTTTTATGCTATTGCGAGAAGTTTCAGAGATAACTCCGGTGGTTTCTCCACGGGCAATCTGTATGGCTATACCTGCAGTTAGGTAGTCTTCTCCAAATAAAAAGTGGTTTGTTGTCGTTGACATATACGTATTTCTATATTTTTTACTAAAATAATATCTATTTTTGATAATTAGAAATACTAATTTTGTTATCAATTAATAACTATGAGTTATCAGATAGAACTTCGACACTTTACTTATTTTATGGCAGTAGCCGAGGAGTTACATTTCAGAAAAGCAGCAGATCGATTGTTTATTTCTCAACCGGGATTAAGCAGGCAAATTAAGCAAATGGAAGACATCATAGGGGTTTCTCTTTTTGTTAGAAATAAAAGAAAGGTTACACTAACGGCGGCAGGAGTATATCTTAAGAAAGAATTAGATTATATTTTTAACCATATTGATTTTACGATACGACAAGCCCGATTGATTGATCAGGGAAGTAATGGAGAAATTAGAATTGGTTTTTTGGGATCTGCTATGCAAACAGTTATTCCTGAATTATTAGTTAAGGTTAATCAAGAATTACCAGATATACAATTTAGTTTAGAAGAGATGTCAAATCATCTACAGGTAGAAGCTGTAGAAAAAGATCAGTTAGATCTTGGTTTTGTACGATTAGCTCGTGTACCTGAGGGTATTCAAATGAAAACAGTGCATAGAGATACTTTTTCTTTGGTAGTACCTTTACAGCATCAACTTACACCGAAAACTTTTAAAAATATTGCACAGGTATCTGAAGAGCATTTTATTTTGTTTTCATCAGGTTATAGTTCTTTATATTATGATAAAATCATGAGTATCTGTGAGGATAAAGGATTTACTCCAAAGGTGACCCATAAGTCTGTGCATGCACAGACTATTTTTAAATTGGTAGAGAGTGGGTTAGGGGTTGCTATTGTTCCTAGCTCATTACAACAGGGTTTTGATCTGGGCATAAAGTTTTTAGAGATCCCTAAAATACCCCAAAAAGCAATACTTTCTGTCATTTGGAAAAAAGACAATCGAAACCCTGCATTACAGCAAATTCTGAAGTTTTTGTAATGGCCAAAAAAAAGTTAATTTGCTGAATCATAATACAATAAATGATTATGGTACTAGTCAATAATTTTAGCTGCATAAGTATATACGATTCCTATAAGCATAGCCAATCCAAAACTTAATAAAGTACCAATTAATATATATTCTGTAAGTTTTCTATCTCCAGCTTTAGAGAGATCTCCATATCTAAACACAGATTTGGCTGCTAGAAGAAAACCTACACCTTCCCATCGACCTATAACAATAAATATAAATATCAAAAGACGTTCCAGCATGCCTATATAAGCTCCAGCTTTTGGTAACGAATTTTCTGGAGTACTATATTCAGTTATATTCCATTGAGAGATGAATAATTTCATAACTATAGAAGCAACTAGTGTAGTAAGTAGTAAAGATATTAAAAATAGTAGTGTTTTTGGATGATATAAGAGATCGAAATCAATATTATATGGATGATAATAATATACTACAAGTGCAATTATAGATAAATGAAATAGTTGATCTACAACAAATAAAAGTTTATGGTTTATTTTTGATTGTAGATTAACTTTAAGAAGATCTATTCCAAAATGAGAGATTGAAATGATAAGTACACCCAGCCAGTATTTCATGTTGAATTGAAGTATGACAAATAAAAGTATTGTATGAATTATAATATGTAGATATAGATATAATGATTTATATTTTTTTGTTTCTTTATCCTGGACCCATATATTAGGTTGAAATAAAAAATCTCCAAGAAGGTGAGAGAGTATTAATTTTATGGTTAGTGCGATCATATGGTTTTTATATAACTGATATAATAAGATATTAATTGACTCATTTCTTCATATCCAGATCTTTTTAGTCCTTCGCTTACTGTACTTTGAGTTTTTCCCAGTAATTTGGCCAATTGTTCTTGTGTTTTTTTAGGGTTTTCGATAGCAGTCTTTACAATAGATGAATATGCAGGCTTCCAATCATTAAAGGTGAGTAATGCTAGTCGAAGCATTAGATTTATAGTAATATCGAACTCTTTCGAGGGGGATTTTATAGCTATATTCTGTTTTTTTAGGTTTTCAAAACATTCTCCAGAGCGTTCAAAAGCATCACCATTTGATTCTGTAATTTTTTTTGAAGTATATGTTTTTTTACCAATTCCTATAGCTATTCGCACATCTAGAGGTTTGCATTGCTTAACAGTTGCTTTTATTAAAAATGCAGTCTCTAATGCCTTTTCTATAGGAATTTCAATTTGAAAACTGTCACCTCTATAGATTTCCCATTCAGTTGGTTCGGCACCATAGTGCTCGAATACCTCTTTTAATATGGGCATCCATTGTTCAGGAGTACGTTCTCTTGAATTAACAATATCGCCGGTCAAAATACTGATCATGCTAGTATACTTATCTATAATTAAAATATCGATTAAAAACCCGATAATTACAAATATCGATTAAAAACCCGATAATTACAAATATCGATACATTGATATATGCATTATAAGAGTTTTATAGAAGAAACGAAAGTATATACCAAGAGATTGCCTTTGGAAGATATAAAAAATCCAAATCACTAAGAAGTGAACTTTTTTTAGATTGAATGTATGCTAGTTTGATATAGAATAAAAAAACTGTTCTTCGGTAATTTTACCATCATTTACTTTATATACACAAACTTCTTCTATTTGCATACGACCTTGACCTTTAAAGGTACAATCCATTTTCATGGCACAGCTAAAATGATTTTCTGCTACTACAGGTTCGGATATTTCTCCACCATGAAATTCTTCGACGGTAGCATACCAATCTTCACTTTTTTTAATTACAGCATCAATACCCGAAGTTATTTCATTTGGTGTTCCCGGCATTTCTTTGCTGGTAACATTTTGATCGTATAATTCTTTGATAGCTTGCATGTTTTCTCCCAGGCGACAGAGTTCTACTAAACGAGTGGCCACTTGTTGTGTATCCATGTTTTTATTGTATTAGTTTATGAATGAATTGTGATAAGGTAAATTACAAAAAAACAGGATTAGTAATTTTAAAGAAATGTTATAATTTTTGATTTACCCGACAGCTTTTTTATAAATCGTGAGACAACGTTCTCGCGCCATTTTATGCTCTACCATAGGTTGCGGATAGGTAAACTCATTAATATCATTTACCCAGGTATGGATATAGGAGAGTTGCTTGTCGAATTTGGTGATTTGCGTAGTTGGATTAAAGATTCTAAAATAAGGAGCCGCATCAACACCAGAACCTGCCGCCCATTGCCAATTACCTACATTAGCAGACATATCATAGTCTAGTAGTTTTTCTGCAAAATAGGCCTCACCCCATCGCCAGTCGATCAATAAATGTTTGCAAAGAAAACTAGCAACCACCATACGTACACGATTATGCATATATCCTGTTTGGTTAAGCTCACGCATTCCTGCGTCTACCAATGGATATCCTGTTTCGCCGTTCATCCATTTTTCGAATTCTTGTTCGTTATTTCTCCATTCGATTCGATCATATTTAGGCTTAAAAGATGAGTCTTTTGTATGTGGATAATGCCATAGGATTTGCATAAAAAACTCCCTCCAGATAAGCTCTGACCAAAATACTTGATTATCTTCGGCAATAGCTTTTTTGATAACCGATCGAATTCCTACTGTTCCAAAACGAAGATGAGGACCTATTTTTGAAGTGCCGTTTTCTTTTGATGGAAAATTTCGGGTTGCCTCATAATTTTGAATAAGATCAGGTGAAATATTATAATCCGGAACTTTGATAGATGAGGTTACAAACCCCATTTCCTGTAATGTTATATTAGGAAGATTGGTATTCTTAACCAAATTGTTAAGGTGTAACTTTGTAGAATGAATTTTTAGTAGAGAGGGATCAAATACTTCTTTCCACTTGTTTTTATAGGGAGTATATACTACATACGGATTGCCATCTTTTTTTACAATTTCATCTTTTTCGAATAATACCTGATCTTTAAATGTACGTAATTGAATTTTATGTTCTTGCAAAATATTTTTGATTAGGGTATCTCTTTCTTTTGCATAGGGCTCGTAATCATGATTAGTATATACCTCTTGTATTTCGTATTGAGAAATTAGCATTTCAAACACGTTTTCGGGAGTACCATAATGTAGCGATAAAGAACTTTTGTATTGATCTTGAAGCACTAACCTGATTTTTTGCAGTGTTTCAAAAATAAAGGTTACCCTGGCATCATGTTTTGGTAAACGATCAAGGATATGAGTATCAAAAATGAAAATAGGGAGGACTGGATATTTTCCTTTTAGAGCTTCAAGAAACCCTGTATTGTCATCTAATCTAAGATCTCTTCTAAACCAGAATACAACGACTTTCTTTCTCATATTAGTTTACGTTAAGAGTAGACATACCACCATCTACACCAATTACCTGACCAGTAATCCAACTACTATCATCACTCAATAAAAAACGTGCAATATTTGCGATATCTTCTGCTTGTCCTACACGTTTCATAGGATGACGATTATCCATAAGTTCTGTCTTTTTTTCTGTACTTAATAATCCTTTCGAAAGAGGAGTATTTGTTAATGATGGTGCGATAACATTTACTCTAAATTTTGGAGCATATTCTGCGGCTAATGCTTTTGCAAATCCTTCTATTGCCCCTTTTGCCGCTGCAATACTGGTATGAAATGGCATTCCGATTTTTACGGCAACCGTACTAAAAAAAACTAGACTTGCTTGTTCTGAGTTTTTTAATTTTGGAAGTAGTGTATGTATGACTTTTACCAAAAACATAAAATTAATTTGCATATCTTCTTCAAATGCTTTTGGAGTTAAAGCTTTAAAAGGTTTTAGGGTGATACTCCCTGGGCAGTATACAAAGCCATCAATTCTTTCGGGAAGAACAGAAATTTCAATTTCATCTTTTGATGCATCGTAAGGTATATGAGTTACTTCTAGATTCCCCAGATTTTCTGAAGTTCTTGAAGCAATAAAAACATTGTGCTCATTATATAATTTTAAGGCAATTTCAAAACCAATTCCGTGACTTCCACCTATAAGAAGAATATTTTTTCTCATCATTTAAGTTTTATACAAATATAATTTCATTATTTGCTTTGGTTTCTAATGATCCGAATAATTCGATTAATTTCTTTTTGCGATATTCAAACACTTCTTTTAATCTTGGTTTTACAATCATAGGATGAATTAATTGTCCCAATATCCCAAGTGGTATTTTATAATCGATAATGTCTTCCATTTCGATACCACCAGGAATTTCTTTAATAAAGTGTTTATGATGCCAAAATGAGTAAGGGCCAAATCGCTGTTCATCTACAAAATATTCCTTGTTCTTTATATGTGTTATTTCTGTTACCCACTTGTTTTTGATTCCTAAGATCGGAGTAACCGTATATTGTATGATTTGACCAGGATATATTTTACGATCAGCACCAGATAAAATCTCAAATTTCATATATTCCGGCGTTATGGTTTTTAGGTTTTTTGGGTTAGAAAGAAACTCCCAGGCTTTTTCTATAGATACAGGAAGGTATTGTTTCGCTTTTAATGTATAGATTTTCATAAACTAGAAGGTATACTAACAAATGTACAAAATTTTGTTTAACAAAATAAATAATATATTAAACAAAATTATAAATAAACTCTGTTAGAAAAAACTTTTTGCCCAGGCTTTTGCTTCTTCGAGCGTACTAAAAAATGCAAAGGATTTACCGAATAATGGCTGTTCCAGAATAGCTTTGTCTCTTTCTTTAGTTTTACTAGATACAATTGCCAATCCTTTCATATTGTCTAATACCCCTTGTTTATATACTTCTGGAGAAGTTTTGTGCTCAAACTTGCGATGGCTAATCATTATAAAGCCCTTCGATTCGTAATGCTTTTTAAGTTTGTCTCTTAGTATTGAAGCTCTATTAAGCGAAAAATCTACATTTTCATGAATAGTAAGTATAGCATATTGGTCGTATAGGTCTACTTGAAAAAAATCATTAGAAAAATGCTCCATTGAGGGATATGGGATTGGTTTATTAATTGTAAATATATGTTAAAAAGAATGACTTTTATGAGATACAATACCAAAAAAAATCAGTTTATGTGGATAAAGAGGGTGATCATAAACCTTAAATTGGTTTAGGTTTTATTTTGATATTCATCTAAAATAAACAAAATTAGTTATAGTAAATCTGATATGTAATGCGACTAAAATTCTACTAAGAGACCTAATATTTATGGTAAATAAGCTTACTATTTTTTTAACAATCAGTACAGCAATTATCAGGTTTTACCAATTTACAGGTTAAAACAGCCAATAGTGCACCTAGAATAGGAGCAATAAAATACAACCATTGATGTTCCCAATGACCAGATAATAAAGCTGGTCCCAGTGATCTGGCGGGATTCATGGAGGCATTAGTCATTGGCCCTGCAAACATGGCTTCCAGCAATACCACACCGCCAACTGCGATTCCTGCCATAGTACCAGTTTCTTTTGAACCTGTAGAAACGTTAATGATAACAACCATAAGAAAATAAGTGAGTAAGGTCTCCAAAACGAATGCTCTTAGATCATCTATGGAGGGTAAAGTTCCACCGAGGAATTCACTTTCCGGAAATAAAAAGAGTAGAATACTACTAGCTAGTATGGCACCAATACATTGAGCGGTAATATACTTAGGTACTTCTTTCCATTCAAATTTTTTAGCATATGCAAATGCAATAGTCACTGCAGGATTAAAGTGTGCTCCGGATATTTCTCCAAAAGCATAAATCATTGCCATTACAATAAGTCCCCAGGTAATTGCAATACCTACATGCGTGACATCTCCACCGGTTACTTCATTAATAGTCATAGCACCAGTACCACAAAATATCATACTAAAAGTTCCTATACTTTCGGATATATATTTTCTCATTACTTTTTTATAATGATGGCAAATATACTATTAGTTATTTTAAGTTTTTGTTAACTTTTAATGTATGTTGTAATCCTTATTTTCGTCATTAAACAATTTAAACCAAACTAAACTAACTATAATGAAAAAGATTATTTTATTTCTTTCTATGGCTTTATTTTCTTTCGGAATTGAAGCTCAGGTAAAAGCACCACAACCAAGTCCTAGTTCTAAAATAGATCAGGTTATTGGGTTGACAGATGTTTCTGTTGAATATTCTCGCCCTAGTATGAGAGGAAGAGCTATTTTTGGGAATTTAGTACCTTATGATAAACTCTGGAGGACAGGAGCTAATAAAAATACTCAAATTACATTTAGTGATGATGTAAAAGTTGCAGGTAAAGAGTTAAAAAAAGGAACATATGCAATTTTTACAAAACCAGGTAAAGAAAATTGGGAAATAATTTTTTATAGCGATGCAAATAATTGGGGGACCCCACAAAAATGGGATGCTACCAAGGTAGCAGCTACAGTAACTGTAAAAGCAAATACCATTCCTATGAATGTAGAAACATTTACTATCATGTTTAGTGATTTTACAATGGATTCTGCAGTTCTGAATTTTATTTGGGCAAACACAGAAGCTGCAGTTACGATAACAACTGCTGCAAAAGCACAAACCATTGCCAGTATTGAAAAAACTATGGCTGGTCCAACCGATAGTGATCACTATCTTGCCGCTACTTTTTATAAAGATTCTGGAGAATTTGCAAAAGCAAAAAAGCATATTGATAAAGCAATATCACTACGTAAAGAGCCTGCTTTTTGGTACCATAGACAACAATCTTTGATTTATTCTCTGGCTGGAGATAAGGATGGGGCAATAAAAGCAGCAAAAACTTCGTTAGAGTTAGCAGAGAAGGCAGGAAATGCTGACTATGTTAAAATGAATAAAGATTCCCTTGCAGAGTGGGGAGTTAAATAAACACTCTTTTTCACACACAAATCATAAAAGCGTTCCATTTGGAACGCTTTTTTGTTTTCAATCCTCTTCTTCTAAAAAGAAAATATCTTCTACATGCTTTTTGAAAAGTCTGGCAATTTTTAACGCTAGAACAGTTGATGGGACGTATTTATTCTTTTCCATTGCATTAATCGTTTGCCTACTAACTCCAATTTTTTTTGCTAAATCAGCTTGTGTTAAATCATGAATAGCTCTTTCGACTTTTATATTATTCTTCATGACTAGTTTTTTTATATACTACATAATTAAAACGAAGAATAAAAATGAGTAAAGGGGTGAACATGTTATAGATCATTATATTCAGGAAATTATTATGGTATAAAAATAGGGTTGCAAATAATAACACCCCGTAGTTAACCAAAATAGCCCATTTTAATGAGTTTAATCTAATCCTGGCAATAAACTCATCTTCGATTTTTTCTTTCGAAAAGCCGACAAGTAGACCTCCAACAATAATCATAATAGAAATTAGTTCATCTATAATACTATCTTTAATAATACTAATAAATCCATTGTTTTCAGAAAAAATAGTATCATTATGAAATAAGGAAATCACGTTAACTCTAAATACATCGGACTCATAGTTATTAATAGCGTGTAATATTCCTAATGTAATCCCAATAATAAGCAAAACCCATCCAGGCTTTTTAAACTTGTTTGATAATAAGTATTTCATCTTGTTCGATTTTTAATTGATGGTGTAAAAGTAAATTAAAATTTACAAAAAGTCAAGTTTATTTTACTTTTTGTAATATAAAATCTACTAATTTTAGTTTTTACTGGTTTAAAACTATGATGCAATAGTATTACTAGCTATACTTTATAGGGTAGAGTGTTGTGGTTTTTATGATTTTACTAATAATTAAACATCTATTTTGTAATTCAAAGAAATTTCGTCTCCAGTCATTCCCCTAAATCCCCAATTTGTTGCAGGGCTTTCTATTATTGATATTTCAATATCTGTTGTGGAAATTTTTATTTTTTCGCTAATTTCTTTAAAAAGCATTTTAATCAATCTTTTTTTTGTTTCAACAGTTCTTCCAGAAATCATCATTATTTCAATTATTATGTATTCATTTGTTCTTCCTTCTGGATAATAGAAATCATCTTTCTCAAGGTTTATAAATCGGTGTGCTTTTTTGTTTTTGGGAAATTGTAGAGATTCAACCACGCAATTATGAATAATATCAGAGAGTTGTTCTTTTTTATTTTTCAAATTAGCTTTTAGTCCATATATTTTTATTTGTGACATTTTAGTTTTTTTAAGTATTTAATTTGTTGGCGATAACAATGAGATATAGGATATTTGTCTAATGTATTTTATTTATAAATCTAGAGGGTTTCTGATTAACTTAAAACCATGTATAGCTGTTTGAGGGGTAATAACACCCGAATATGACAGGTACTACATAATCCTCTGATATACAATTTCCTAATTTCATCATATAGTTTGTTATAAATAATCCCCATAAGGTTATAACACTCAGTTTTTTAAACGCTAAAACATGAGCATCACCCAATTTGGATAATAATATACTAAGAATTGTTAGAACCCTTTTTTTGTTTAAGTTAAAAATAATAGATCAACGAGGCCCAACAGCTATAAAAGAAAACCATGAAGTTTCTCTACCATTTTCATTAGGAGCATCAAGGGTAACGATTACCACTCTACTATTAGAGATAAATATTATATTGGCAATATTATCCTCATAATTATTTAGCGCAGTAAGGTCTCCTGTAGTAAACGTTACGCTGGGTATAGTGCTAAAGGGTACAGTAAAGTCTATTTGATATCTCGCGTTTGCAAGAGCGGTCACCGTAAATCCAGATCCCTGAGCAATAGTTCCATTTGCATTGACATTTCCTCTAATAATTTTAAGTTGTTCTACCGTAGATACTACAGACTGAAGAGCCAACCAATTTGTACCGTCATGTTTATAGATTAAATTATCGGTACTGTTGTATATTATACTTCCTTGATTAGGGGTAACTGCACTATTCATTTCAGTATTAGTAAGAACAGGTAATACCATTACTGAAGTTGCATCGATTTGGGCAGACAATATCTGATAAGATATGAGTGCGAAAAAAAGTAATAATTTCTTCATATAAAATAGGTTAAGTATTGTTTTGGGTAACTATTTGTGGTCAAAGAGTAATAGATATACATTTTAAATATAGGATATTTTTTATACTTCTATTCCTAATAGTATTATTTTTAAGCTTTTTAACGCTTTTTCGAGGAGTGATGAATAATGATTTTTATTATGAATAACATACCGTTTACCAAACAGTATTATAATAGGAATGTATCTCTATACTTTTGGATTTGAAAAATAGAAATAAGTAAGAAATTCAATTTAATCGTAATGCAGACCTATTTTTTCTCTTACTGTATCTAGCAGATTGATTAACTGAAGGCTTTTTTCGAAACTCATGAGTGTACTTTCTGTACGGTTTTGTAGCAACATCTCCTGTACATGACTAGCTTCATAGTTATAACCGTTTGTAGTAACGTTAAATTCTATACGTTCTGATTTTCCTTCTTTTTGGATAGTGATAGAAGAAGGCTCATGAAAATGACTATGGATAGTAACTAATCCATTTTCAAATTCGAGAGTAGCGGTTGTATTGGTTTTCTGGATAACAGTACTAAATAGTGAAGCCGTAGCTCCATTTTTATAACGAAGCTGGATACTACAATCTTCATCAATTCCTGTTTTCCCTATAGTAGCCTGGGCATTTACTTCTTCGGGATACCCTAAAATACTTAATGCCGCAAATAATGGGTATATACCTATATCCATAAGACTACCACCCCCCAGTTTTTTGTTAAATACCCTTCCGTTGGGATCAAAAGTGATTGTATACCCAAAATCTGCCTTCAGTGTTTTTACTTTGCCAAGCTCATTAGATGTGACAATATTTAAAACATAGGTGTAATGTGGAAGGAAATAGGTCCAAAGTGCTTCCATTAAGAATACTTTGTTCTTTTTTGCAAGCGTGACCATTTCTTCGACCTGGGTAGTATTCATTGCAAACGGTTTTTCGCATAGGACAGCTTTTTTTTGGTTGAGACACATTATGGTATTTTCATAATGAAATACATGTGGTGTCGCAATATATATGACATCAATATCAAGATCCAGACTTAAGGATTCATAGTTATCATAATAGGTAGAGGCTTGATGCTCCTTCCCAAACTCCTGAGCTTTTTTTAAACTCCTGCTTGCAACGGCATGAAGTTTTGCATTAGGAACTGATTTTAGATCATTAGCAAACTTATGTGCTATTTTGCCGCACCCAATAATTCCCCATTTTATGATTTTTTCAGAATGCATTAGGTTGTTATTTTGGGTTTAGATCCCATTAAGGGTTGTATAAATATCGCGATAGTCATTACCAGAACACATCCAAATAAATTGAGCCATAGATATGGCATCCATTCATAATACCAACCAAGAATCACAATTACCTGGGTAATAAGTGCTGCTACAAAAGTAGCGTTGCTATGTACAAATTTCACAAAGAAAGCTAATAAGAATATACCTAGCACATTTCCGTAAAAAATTGAACCAATAATATTTACTAATTGAATAAGGTTATCGAATAAATCGGCAAAACAGGCTACTACAATCGCTAAAAGCCCCCATCCCAGAGTGAAAAATTTGGAAGCCGATACATAATGTTGGTCGCTTTTTTCTTCGGATACATTTCGTTTGTATAAATCAATTGCGGTAGTTGATGCCAAGGCATTTAGCTCTGAAGCTGTAGAAGACATGGCAGCAGATAAGATAACGGCGAGAAGCAGGCCGATAAGCCCTCTGGGCAGATTGTTTAAAATAAAATGAATAAATACATAATCTTTATCATTGATCTCTACTGTGATATCTGATTTTTTGATTACTGTTTTTGCAGCTTCACGAATTTCTTTTTCTTTTTTGTTTAGTTCCTGAATTCGATTTTTATTTTCTGGTTTTTGCTCAGTCAGATATCTTTTAATTACGGCATCTTTTGCATCATGAATTTCTGCAAGTTCGTTTTCTAATGCGGTATATTGCGCTGCATATTCTGTATTAAGTACAGCTTCTTTTCCTTTGGGATTGAAATTTAAAGGAGACGTATTAAATTGATAAAAAACAAATACCATTACTCCAACTAAGAGAATAAAAAACTGCATAGGTACTTTTAGTAATCCATTAAACAAAAGCCCTAGCTGACTTTCTTTTATAGATTTACCTGTTAAATATCGTTGTACCTGGCTTTGATCTGTACCAAAGTAGGAGAGGGCCAAAAATGTTCCTCCAATGATTCCACTCCAGAATGTATAACGATTCTCGAGATCAAACGAGAAGTCAAGAACTTCCATTTTTCCGCTGGCACCTGCAATATCCAATGCTTTAGAAAAGGTAATTCCTTCTGGGAGGTAACTTATGATAATAAAAAAGGCAACCAGCATCCCAATAAAAATGATACCCATCTGTTGTTTCTGGGTAATATTAACAGCTTTTGTTCCTCCGGAAACAGTATATATAATTACCAGTATACCTATTATAATATTTAAAGTAATCAGATCCCAACCTAATACAGATGATAATATTATAGCTGGAGCAAAAATGGTGATGCCAGCAGCTAATCCTCTTTGAACCAAAAATAGAATAGCAGTTAAACTTCTGGTTTTGAGATCAAATCGGCTTTCGAGATACTCATAGGCAGTATAGACATTTAATTTATGATAGATTGGGATAAATACCATACAAATAACCACCATGGCTATAGGAACCCCAAAATAAAATTGCACAAAACCCATTCCGTCATGAAAAGCTTGCCCTGGTGCAGAAAGAAAAGTGATAGCGCTTGCCTGTGTTGCCATTACCGATAGACCGATGGTCCACCAATGCGCATCATTTCCACCTCGAATATAATCTTTTACATTTTTACTGCCTTTGGTTTTCCAGGCACCATATAATACTATAAATAGTAAGGTTCCTAGTAGTACGATCCAATCTATGGTTTGCATAAGTTGATTGATTAAATTAGTTTATTGATTGATTGATTGATGGTTAGGGTTGTTTTCTATACAGAAGAGTTAGGAATAAGAATTAGTGATCAAATAGAACAGTAGTATATAAACTGCATTAGCGATTAATACTGCACTATATAATTTTTTCCACTCTCTTTTTTCGTCTTTCTTTTCCATAATAAAAATTGCTAGATTTGGATATGTGTGATATTTATTTTCCTAAGGAAAGCATATTCGCAAAAAGTCGATATGCACCCGATACTCCCGCCGGAAACTCTCTAAAAAAACTAAGTCCGGTATATACATAATGTCCTTTACCATATTTGGCGATTAATAAAGGGCCTTTTTTTTCAGACTCTCCCTTATCATGAGCCGACAAAATAGGAACATATTCTTTTGACCATTCATTAGGAAAATACAATCCTCTTTCCTGCACCCATCCTTCAAAATCATTAGTAGTGATTTTATTGGGTGAATTTAATACCTGGTGTTCTGGTGCTAAAAAAGTAATTTTTGCATTTTCATCGGTTACCCGATCTCTAGATAATTTAAGAGGGTATGGACCTAAGTTATCAATTACTTTTAGTCTATGGCTGGTATTATATTGAATGATCAGGTTTCCTCCATTTTTTACATATTCTAACAAATATTGTTGTTTGAACTTTAGCTGTTCAACAGTGTTATATGCTCTAATTCCTACTACAATAGCATCAAAAGGTTGTAAACTTTCTGAAGAAATAGATTCTGGATCAATTGTGGTTACTTTGTACCCTATTTGCTGTAAGCTTTCGGGTACTACATCTCCGGCACCTTCTATATATCCGATATTTTCCCCTTTCTTTTTAATATCCAAACGTACAACTTTGGTCTCAGATGGTAATACGACAGTTTGGTATGGAATATGGTCATAATCAATAGTGATGACTTCTTTTGAGTATAGATTTCCATTGATTTCTATTTTTGGTGAAATATAACCTTCACTTTGAGTCTGGGGTGATGTAAGAGTAAAAACGATTGTTTTTTCTTCTCCTTTTTGAGAGAGATTAAAATTAATAGTAGTGGGAGTCACTTGCCAACCTTCTGGGTGTGCTAATGTAACCTTTCCATTTAAGTTCGCTTTACCAGCTTTTATAGTAACAGGAATTTGTTTTGAAGCACCGTTAGCGTAGATGATTACTTTATCTTTTATACTTGCAGATATAGCAGGAATGATCTCGAATGGTTTATATACTTCTCCTTTAACCGGATCGTTTGTCTTGTAGACAACATCTTTAGAAAAAGGGATAGAAACTCCATCGATTACTACTGTAAACAAAGCTTTGATTTTACGATCTGTTTCTGGTTTTCCGATTAGTTTTTGATCATTAACATTGTACATCCCTAGTGTACCTTTATTAGTGAGCCAATAAGGATTGGAAAAATCAAAATCAGAAGGGATGCTACCTTTAAATTCGAAGGTATTTTGGATATTATTCTTTAGAACTTTTTTAGGAACATCATTAATATTAACTGCAGTAATTTTAATTGATTGCAGAGTCATAGCATTTGCACTTCTATTGATCGCTTCTACTTTTAGTGTAACTTCGCTCCCTTTAGTGGCATTTGATTCGGTCGCAACAGCTTCCAGGTAAAGACCAGAAGCAGCAGCAATAATTTCCTGAATCTCTTTAGCTTTAACAGCTTTCCAATGTTTATTTTCTAATTGCTGAATTAATTGATATGCTTTTACCAATTGAGGAATACTGGCAGATGGGGTTTTAAAATCAAAATCTTTTTCTACCTGATATAAAATATCACCAATAGTTTTACCTCCTTTAACACGATTCCATGAAGTATCAATTCCTTCAAAAATATTTGTTTTATCTTTTGGTAAATCCCCTTTAATGAGTTCTATATATTCACTTTGTTGTCCACGACTACCTGTACTACCAAATCCCTGTGATTTGTGCTGGCTACGACTTAATGATGCTATTTCTGTGTTAGAAAGTCCCAGAGAGGGATAATATACCCCTGCATCAAACGCTAATAAATTGGTTTTATCTGCTTTTTCGAAATTTTCTCGACTACCATAAAACCACCAGGAGGTATTAAAGAATAATCTTTTAGGTTGCCAGGTTTCTGTATGGTTAAGTTGATCTGGGTATACCGTTTTATCTCCGGTTATATCAAAAGCCTCTACACTTAACATTGCCGAAGAGGTGTGATGACCATGAGTACTACCAGGAGTTCTGTGATTAAAACGATTAATGATTACATCTGGTTTAAAATTTCGTATTGCCCAAACAACGTCACTTAATACTTCTTTTTTATCCCAGATAGATAGTGTTTCGTCGGGGTGTTTAGAATATCCAAAGTCATTGGCACGTGTAAATAGTTGTTCTCCTCCATCAGTTCTACGAGCCGCTAATAATTCTTGAGTTCTAATTACGCCTAATAATTCTCTAATCTCGGGTCCTATCAAATTTTGTCCACCATCTCCCCGGGTAAGGGATAAATATGCTGTTCTAGCTTTTACCTGATTAGACATATAGGATATAAGTCGGGTATTTTCATCATCAGGATGAGCCGCAACATATAATACAGATCCCAAAAAATTAAGTTTTTTTATAGCTTGATGAATTTCTGCTGTATTGGGTTTATTAGGTTGTTGCCCTTGTATAACACATGGAAATAATATACCAAGACAGGCTATAAAAAATAGTTTTCGCATAATTTCTGGGTGCAATTTTTAATTGAGTTTCTCCAAATATAAAAAGATAAAATTCTCAGAATTGGGGTTTAAGGATACTTTAACAGGAAGCCCTTATCAATTGTCTTTTAGGTAGACAACGTTATACAATTATAGCTCTTTTGGGGCTTTGGATCTATAAATTAGCCCTAATAACGATCCTAAAAGTACAGTTATGGCAATAGTAGGGGTAGGGCCAAAGGCAAGTATACCAATTATTAACCCTAAAAGACCTCCTAATGCACTGGCTAAAAATCTACCACTATTTCTTTTTTGTTTAATGACATAGATCATCGCTATAGAAAGTGTCATTCTTAATGCAGCTCCTACAATGGTTATATCTACAATACTTCTCCAAAACAAGGCTACTACAAAAGCAACAATAACTGTAATAATAGTAGCATATCGTAAAGATTTTACTTTTTGTTCTTTTTTAGTGGTAGAAACTATATGTGAGGCCACAGCAAAAATAGAGGTATCTGCAGTACTCATTAAACCTGCAAAAAAGAGTACAAGCAAAAGCGGTAACCATGATTGTGCTATAAAGTTTTGCATAGCATACACAAATACGGTATCGGGATCTAAATTAGGGTTTTGAATATAGGCGTACAACCCGATTAGAAGTAATAAAAAGACAATACATAAAACAGGAATAATAGCAAGACTCAATCCTCTCTTTAATGATTTTTCATCTTTAGCTGCATAACACAGTTGGTATCGATCTGCTAATCCAAAAACAGATAACCCCCCATATAGCACTAAACCTACAACACTGCCAATAGTTACATTATTACCTGTAGTACTGCTAAGGATCATACCAAAATCCTTACTATCAAACATGCCATAAATTAGTATACAGAGAAATACTATGATAATTACTGCTTGAAAAATATCGGTAATAATTACAGCTTTAAAACCAGAAAATAAAACATACACCATCACTACAATTGCTGTAATCAATAGTGCAGTTTCATAAGGAAGAATTTCGAAGAAGGCAATAATCTTTGCACCACCTGCCAGAGATAATAAAATCCAGAAAAACTGAACCGCTATAGTTATAAAATTGGTAACAGTGGCTGTGTTTTTATTACTTGTAACAAAAGCAGGTAGATCTCCCTGTGTATAGAACTTACCTTGTTTAGATAACCGTTTTATTTTTGGCGCGGCCCAAAATGCAAATAAAAAATAACCAATTACTGATCCCAAAGACATGGCAAAAAGTCCCCAACCAAATTTGTAGGCATAACCTGTATATGTAATTAGAGTACTAACTCCAATTGCACCTGCGAATTTAGAGAATAAAATCGCATAAGTACTTTTATTTCTGCCTCCGATAAGAAAATCTTCACTTGATGATGATCTGGATATATAGATCGATAAACCTATGATTAAGATGATGTAAATACTTAGGTAAAGATAGATTTCCATACGGAGTTTATTTTTTTCTTTCTACAAATTCTAATTGATCAATACTTACATTAGTAGTAAAAACCCCATAATTAACAATAGCTTTTCCTTTTTCTATGCTGTCAATGGTCCCTATAGATTTTCCATCAATCATTCGTACTCGATCACCAATTTTTAACGTTACTTTTGGTTTTGCAGCTTCGATCTTTTCTTCTTTCTTTTTTTCTTCTTTTTTCTTTTTACGAATAACCTGTACTTTTTCTTTAACTTCTTTTACGACTTTTTGCTCTTTGGCTTTTTCTACTTTTCGTTGCTTAGGGCTTTGTTTTTTTCGTTTGGAGTTTTCTACCTCAACGATTTTTATAAATTCATTGATTAGCTCTCTTTTTTTCTTGTTGTTGAAGTATTTTTCACTAAGATCATCAATTTTTTGACCCAGATAGATCATTCTTTGATTACTGTCATATAACTCCTGATAGCTTTCGAGTTTATGCTGAATACGCTGATTTGTCTTTTTTAAGCGTTCTTTTTCTTCTTCTGCTTTTTGCTCTTTGGTTTTGAGTCCAGCAGTAGTTTTTTGTAGTTTTGATCTTTCTTTTTGAAGATTAGCAATACTTTTATCAAAACGAATTTTACCGCGTTCTACTTTTTTCTTTGCTTTATTGATTAGACTATAAGGGATTCCGTTTTTTTGAGCGACTTCAAAAGTAAAAGAACTTCCTGCTTCACCTAAGTGTAATTTGAAAAGAGGTTCTAGTGTTTTTGAATCGAATAACATATTAGCATTACTCATATTTGGTAACTCATTTGCCAACATTTTTAAATTGGCATAATGTGTTGTGATAATCCCAAAAGATCCTCTTTCATAGAAAACCTCGAGGAAAGCTTCGGCCAGCGCGCCACCAAGTTCGGGATCACTTCCTGTTCCAAATTCATCAATTAGAAATAGTGTTTTGTCATTACATTTTCGTAAGAAATAATTCATGTTTTTCAAACGATAACTGTATGTACTTAGATGGTTTTCTATAGATTGATTGTCACCTATATCGGTAAGAATAACATCGAATAGACACATTCTACTATATTCGTGTACAGGGATTAGCATTCCACTTTGCAGCATTACCTGTAGTAACCCAATAGTTTTTAACGTAATACTTTTTCCACCAGCATTAGGACCAGAAATAACAATAATTTGATTTTTCTTATTTAATGTTATGGTCTGTGGAAAAGTTTTCTCACCTTTTGCTGTATTGGTATGATATAATAATGGATGATATGCATCTTTAAGTGTTAATTCTCTATCTGTGGTAATTTTTGGCAATACAGCATTAAGTTGACCTGCATATTTTGATTTTGCCGAAATAACATCGACATTACTTAAGTAGTCTTGATAATCCTCGAATAATCCTGTAAATGGACGTAATTTGTTGGTAAGTTCTTTTAGTATTTTTACGACTTCTTCTCGTTCTTCATATTGAAGGTTACTAAGTTCACGACTATATTGTAAAGTAGCTTCGGGCTCTATGTAAACGATACTTCCAGTTTTAGAACTCCCCATAATAGCACCTTTTACTTTACGCCGGTACATAGCTGCTACTGCTAGAACTCTTCGGTTATCTACAACACTTTCTTTAATTTCATCGAGGTAGCCCAAGCTGTTGTAACGTGATAAATCTTTTCCAAAACTTCCATTTAGTTTTCCCTGTACACTATGAATATCTTTTCGAAGGCGTTGTAGCACAGGGGAAGCATTGTCTTTAACCTCTCCGAATTTATCAATTACCATTTCGATTAGATGAATCACCTCTTTGGTTAATGTTACTCTAGAAGATGTTTGATACAAAGTAGGGTATAGTTCAGCATTTTTTCTAAAAAAATAGAGTAAATCATTAGCAGTAGTACTAATAGAAATCAACCGTTTTAGATTTGAGGCTTCTAAAAAAGTATTTTCAATATTCAATAATTGAATTTCCTTATTAATACTATCGAATCCATGATTGGGTATACGAGCATCATTGAATAATGAAGATTTATATTCGAATACTTCTTGTAAGGCAATATGAAGCTGCTCTTCGGTATCGAAGGGAGCAATTTGTAAGGCTTTCAACTTACCAAAATCTGTACTGCACTGTTCCGCAATGTGTTTTTGCACAGTATCAAATTCTAGATCATCTAGTGTTTTTTTAGAAATACGAATCATACTTTTTTTTACCCTATTTTTGGGTTATATTCGATCAATTTTAGAACAGGGCAAAAGTACACAATTGCTATAATTTTTTGACATCTATATGAATGTAAATATTGAACCTTCATGGAATCAGCAACTTAAAGAAGAATTTGACAAGCCATATTTTGCTTCATTAGTAGGTTTTGTAAAAACAGAATATAAAAATAACACGTGTTATCCAAAAGGAAGTAACATATTTTCTGCTTTTGATCATTGTAGTTTTGATGATGTTAAAGTAGTTGTAATTGGTCAGGATCCTTATCATGGAGTAGGGCAAGCTAATGGTTTGTGTTTCTCTGTTAGTGATGGTATTGATATGCCTCCATCATTAATAAATATTTTTAAGGAAATTGAAACAGATCTGAAGCTACCTTTTCCTTCAAATGGAAATTTAGAACGTTGGGCAAAACAAGGCGTTTTATTGTTAAACGCTACGCTTACCGTTAGAGCTCACCAAGCCGGATCTCATCAAAACAAAGGATGGGAACAATTTACAGATGCGGTTATCCAAACGATATCAGATAAAAAAAAGAATGTTGTCTTTTTATTGTGGGGTGGTTATGCTAAGAAAAAAGGAGCTAAGATAGATAGATCAAAACATCATGTTTTAACTAGTGGGCATCCTTCTCCATTAAGTGCTAATAGAGGGTATTGGTTTGGGAATAAGCATTTTAGTAAGGCTAATTTATACTTACTTAAAACGAATCAAACCGAAATAAATTGGTAAATATACCTATGCCGCGTTAGGTATCTCAGAAGATTTCGACTTATCTGAAGACTGATCAGATACCGAGTTAATTTGAACCTTTTGTGTTTTTGATTTCTTTTTGTCCGTATCAACAGATTGCATACTTAATTTAAGCAGAACAAAATTGAAGACAATAAGGCTTGCGAGAATTATTAGAAAAGTTACCATATTAGATTTGTTAGTTAATTATTAGATGCAATACACTTAAAAAGGTTGCGTATGCGCTAATAATTAGTTCATTTTATTGGGGGTAGGCTCGGCAAATGTACAATTTTTTTTATTTGTATAGATGCTTATGCTATAGATATTTATGAATTAATTATTTGCTAAAATTTTTCTTTGTGTATTTTACATATAATATTTTTGATCTTAATTTTTTAAAATATCCTTTATGAAGTAACGTTTTAGATTAAGATATCCCTACCCAATATTTACACTTTTTTTAATTTAATGTATCGATAAATGGAACTTAGATGTCATAAATTAGTTTTTCGGGAGCTATTTTTTTATTAATGATTTGTAAGTTAAATAAGTAATCCTGGACTTCAATAAGTGTTTCTTTTTTGATAAGAGACTGGCTCCATTCTGTATGTTGTAACCATTTCTGTATATCTTCTAATTGTTGATCATACCTATAAGCAAGAGTTCTATCTATACTTGGAATATGCTTAAAATCTGTAGTGGTTGTATTTATAATATCTAAAATAGCCTTTACTTCTTCTTTTTTGGTATTGAGTGTATCTTCTCTTACGGCTATAACAAAACAAGGCCAGGGAGTAGGACAATCTATAATTCGCCTAAAAACTCCGTTATCGACCAATGGTTTTGTAGTAAAATGTTCCCACATAAAATAATCAGCTTTCCCATTGGTTAATGCTTCAACTGCACCATCCAGGTTTTTTACAACTTCAAATTGCAGGCCTGAGGTATCCCAATTTTGGTTTTGAGCATTTACATAAGCCATTAAATGCGAACCAGATCCATATCTGCTAATAGCAGCTTTTGTATTTTGAAGCTCAGAAAGATCAGTGTAATTAGAATGAATACTTACATGAATCCCCCATATAAGAGGTGTTTGAATATATGTTTGTACAATTTTACTAGGATTACCAGCGATGATATCTTTAACGACTCCTTCTGTAAGAATTATTGCCATGTCGATATCCTGGTTTCTTAATGCCTCGCACATTGCTCCTGTACCACCTGGATATTCTATCCACTCTAATTGTATATTGTTTTTTAGATAGCTTCCGTCTTCAATAGTTAAATGCCAAGGTAGATTGAAGTGCTCAGGAACACCACCTATTTTTATAGTTTGCATACTATTTGAAATTAATAAATGTGTATTTCATCGATTATTTATGTTTTTTAACGATAAAAATAAATGATTTTTATATATTTGAATCATTGTTATTTTAAAGAATTTTATATTTAAAAAGTTTTAACCCCAAATAAAAACAATATTGCTATGAAAAAGAATTTTTTAAAAAATAAAAATACATATGTAAAGGTTGCGAAGTTAAAAAATAATTCTCTAGAGAATGGTATCGTAGTCTTTATTGCAGTATTGTTGCTTACTAATTTATTAATTAGTCTTAAAATATTATTTGGTTAATCTAATTGGAAATAGTTAATTATTAACCAAATAGTAAAAAAAGAATGAGGACCTACTACTCATTCTTTTTTATTTTATATAAACTATTAATTATGGATGATAACTTGCTATTTTTTCTAAAGTATACTTGATAAGCTTTTCTACGGTTTCTTTTGGATTTTGGCTAAACTCTCCTGTAGCGCGATTGGCTACAATAGCATTCATAGATACGGCTTTATGCCCTAGTAATTTTGCCAATCCATATATACCGGCAGTTTCCATTTCTAAATTGGTTATTTTTTTATTTTCATATATAAAAGAAGCTATTTTTGTATTAAGTTCATGATCTTGTAGTGGTAATCTCAAAACTCTTCCTTGCGGACCATAAAAACCTACATTAGTCACTGTATGTCCTTTTTGAACAATACTACTTAACATATGCTCTCCTAATTTTTTATCATATGCAACTGTGTATGGTTTTGATTTATTTTGATCCAGATCTATATGTTTTGCTAAAGCCTCTGAAATTATAGGTAATTGTACATGGTGACTTTTATAAAAATGTAAAAGGCTATCAAAACCAGTGGCAATTTCTGAAACTACAAAACTGTCTATAGGAATATCTGGTTGTATAGATCCAGAGGTTCCTATGCGAATAATATGTAATGTGGTGTGCTCTGTTTTGTTTTTACGAGTGATAAGGTCAATATTTGCCAAGGCATCTAGTTCATTACATACAATATCTATATTATCTGTACCAATACCCGTAGAAATTACAGTAATTCTATGTCTTTTATAAATTCCTGTTTGTGTATGAAATTCTCGTTTACGAATTTTACATTCGATAGTGTCAAAATGTTGTGTTACCATATCAACCCGATCTGGATCTCCAACAGTTATTATAGTCTGGGCAAGATGTTCTGGTTTAAGGTTTAGATGATAAATACTACCATCTTTATTAAGAATAAGTTCGGATTCGGCTATAGCCATATTATAATTTTAATAGTGCGTGAGTTTCATTATTATACAGGTAATCGTATTTTTTTACCCCTCCATAATACCAATCTAATACTTGCGTATTATAAAAGTTTTTTTTGTGTTGTAATGCTAGCTTTCCTCTTTCGGATAATAAAAGTCTATTTTTTGTTTGATCTAAAAACTGAAAAAGCCTTGCGAGTACACGTTTCATTTGCATGTCACCATATCCATAATACCCTTGATATTCTAGAGCATATCCCATAAGTTGTTTAATATTCTTGATATGATAATTATCTACCATTTCCAGAATATTATGTTCTAAAACATTAAGTCCGGTTAGCATGTTAGGAAAACGCTGTAAATGCGCTCTTAGACATATAGACATATATTCGAAAGAAGAATCTCTTTTAATCTGTCCGGCTATTTTCTGTGGTTTTGACTCGCAGTATAATGTCCAGATATGAGAAGCAAATTCAAGGTCATCTAGTGTTAATAAAACTTTATTTTTGTAATGTTCTTTTAATTGTTTTTCAGATAATTCGCAAAGCCCGAATAGTTTTTTTTCATGCTCAATTCTACCACTACAGACCAGATACACAGGAATGTCTTTAATGCCTTTGCGAAGAAGTAAACTAATGGCAGCAATCATATTAATATGGCAGAACAGATCATATTCAAACCATAGTATGATTTCGGTATAGTCTGTAAGGATGTCTATTTTTTTGAGTTGCGATACAAATTTTTCTTCATAATCAGAAGAACCAATTCTATAGTATTTTTTAAGAAAAGATTCTCGCGTTTTGATAGCATCTTCTGTTTCTACTTCAATTTTGGTAGGCCCCTCGCAAAGCATTTCGCGCCAGGTCATAAATTCTCCGGTAGTAAGACCTAACTCTTTCACTCTATGAGTTAGGCTATCCCCATTAGTGATATGTAATGTGTTTTTCCCCAAAATAATTATTGATTTATTATCCTCCGATACGTTTTACTTTAAACCCTTTTTCCTTAAGAATATCCATAATTTGATCTCTATAATCACCTTGTATAATTATAGCATCATTTTTAAAACTCCCGCCAACACTTAAACGAGTTTTTAATTCTTTGGCGAGTTTTTTAAAATCTTTGTCAGCACCAGTATACCCCTCGAGTATAGTGATGGGTTTTCCTTTTCGTTTTTCGTATTTACAAAGTATTGGATCATCTTGTATCCATATTTGACCTGGATCATCTTGCATATTTTCTTTTTCCTCTTCTGGTTGATGATCAGGAAATAATTTTTTTAATTGATCTTGTAAATCCATACGGAGTTTATTTTTTTATTAATCCAATTTCTACAAGTCTTTGGTGTAAGAATTCTCCAGCAGTAATATCTTCATAGTGCTTAGGATTATCCTCTGTGATACACTCTTCTATGCAATTTAGCTTCATATCACTTCTTGGATGCATAAAGAAAGGAATAGAATACCTTGGTTTTCCCCATTGATCTTTGGGAGGGTTTACTACCCGATGTATTGTAGATCGAAGTTTATTATTAGTATGTCGTTCTAACATATCCCCAACATTAATAACGAGTTCATCCTCTTCTGGTAGTGCATCAATCCATTGCCCATCTCTATGCTGTACTTGTAGCCCTCCTGTAGAAGCTCCCATTAACAATGTAATCAGGTTAATGTCTCCGTGTGCTCCTGCTCTAACAGCACCTTTAGGTTCTTCTTTAATAGGGGGGTAGTGAATAGGACGCAGGATACTATTACCATTGCTTGCCCAATGATCAAAATAATGTTCATCAAGACCTATATATATAGCTAATGCTCTAAGGACATAGATTCCTGTCTTTTCTAACATTTTATAAGCTTTCATTCCTGTAGTGTTAAAGTCTTTTAATTCTTCAACAATAATATTATCAGGATATTCTTCAATTAAGTTAGCATCTGCATCTGGTTCTTGTCCAAAATGCCAAAACTCTTTTAGGTCCCCTTCTTTTTTACCTTTGGCATGTTCTTTACCAAAAGAAGTATAGCCTCTTTGGCCACCTAATCCTTCGATTTCATATTTTTCTTTGGTGGCTGTAGGTAATGCAAAAAAACCTTTAATTTCTTTATATAAATCTTCTACAAGTTGGTCACTTAAAAAATGATTTTTCAATGCAACAAAGCCTATTTCTTCATAAGCTTTTCCTATTTCGTTGACAAATTTTTGTTTTCGTGAAGGGTCATTTGATAAAAAATCTGCCAAATCTACGCTTGGTATATTATTCATTAGTCTATTCATTTGTGTATTATCAGCACTAAAATAGGTGTATTTGACCAAAAATTCCTAATAGGACTTCAAATTTATTTATAGCTTCAAAATATCGGTCAAATTTGTTAATTATAGACACATAATCCTTAATTCATGGTAAATTTAACTAATTCATAGAATTGTTTAAGGTAAATTAACTACTACTTAATAATATTGTAATTAGGATGCGAGTTGTGAAGTAAAAATAAGTATTTTTACCTAACAAATTTTCTGCTATGAAGCATATTTCAAAGGAAAAAATAGAACTACATTTTGACCGAAAAGAATACAAAGATGATCAACTAATCTCATTATATCTCAAAATGCTTAAACCCAGGCTTATTGAAGAGAAAATGCTAGTATTATTACGACAAGGAAAAATATCTAAATGGTTTAGTGGTATAGGGCAAGAGGCAATATCTGTAGGAATAACAGCTGCCTTAGAGCAAGATGAATATATATTGCCAATGCATCGTAATTTAGGAGTATTTACGACAAGAGATATTCCTTTATATAGATTGTTCAGTCAATGGCAAGGAAAAGCAAATGGATTTACCAATGGACGTGATCGTTCTTTTCATTTCGGAACACAAGAATATAATATTGTAGGTATGATCTCTCACTTGGGACCACAGATGGGAATAGCCTGTGGTATTGCTATGGGGAATCTTTTAAAAAAGAATAGTAAAGTTACTGCAGTTTTTACGGGAGAAGGAGGAACCAGTGAAGGAGATTTTCATGAAGCACTTAATGTAGCTTCGGTATGGAGTTTACCCGTGATGTTCTGTATAGAAAATAATGGTTATGGATTATCTACTCCTACCAGCGAACAATATAACTGTAAACACCTTGCAGATCGTGGTTTGGGATATGGTATGGAATCTCATATTATTGATGGAAATAATATATTAGAAGTATACGATAGAGTAAGCAAGTTGGCCAAAAGCATAAGGATCAATCCACGACCAGTTTTATTAGAATTTAAAACTTTCAGGATACGAGGGCATGAAGAAGCAAGTGGAACAAAGTATGTGCCTAAGCAATTAATGGAGCACTGGAGTGTTAAAGATCCCATAAAAAACTATAAGAATTATCTGATTGATCAAGGAATAATTTCTGATGAAGATGATCGTGAAAAAAAAATCACTATAAAAAGGGAAATAGAATCTAATTGGGAGCGTGCAAATACTGAAGAAGGGATTGATGTTAATTTGGATAAAGAGTTAAATGATGTATATGCACCATTTGATTATAAAAAAATAGAACCAGGTACCGATATAAAAGAACAAAGGTTGATCGATGCTATTTCTGACGGTCTAAAAGAAAGTATGTATCGGTATAGTAAGCTCGTGATTATGGGACAGGATATCGCAGAATATGGAGGAGTTTTTAAAATTACTGAAGGTTTTATAGAGGCATTCGGAAAAGAACGAGTACGCAATACTCCAATTTGTGAATCAGGAATTGTCTCTGCCGGGTATGGTCTGTCTATTAATGATTATAAGGCTGTTGTCGAAATGCAATTTGCCGATTTTGTGTCCTCGGGATTTAATCCAATCGTTAACCTGTTAGCAAAATCAAATTATCGATGGAGCCAATCGGCAGATGTTGTGATTAGAATGCCTTGTGGAGCAGGTGTTGCGGCGGGTCCGTTTCATAGTCAGACTAATGAAGCTTGGTTTACCAAAACACCAGGACTTAAAGTTGTCTATCCAGCATTTCCGTATGATGCAAAAGGTTTATTGGCTACAGCAATAGAGGATCCTAATCCAGTATTGTTTTTTGAACATAAAGCACTATATAGAAGTATTCGCCAAGAGGTTCCCGAAGGGTATTATAATTTACCATTAGGTAAAGCTTCTGTATTAAAGGAAGGAAAAGATATTACAGTTATAAGTTATGGAGCAGGTGTGCACTGGGCATTAGATGTATTGAAAACACATTCACAGGTTAAAGCAGACCTTATTGACCTGAGAACGCTTCAGCCTTTAGATACAGAAACAATTTATAATTCAGTTAAAAAAACAGGTAAAGTGATCATCTTACAAGAGGATAGTTTGTTTGGAGGAATAGCATCTGATATTTCTGCACTAATTACAGAAAATTGTTTTAAGTTTCTCGATGGTCCGGTAAAAAGAGTGGCCAGCTTGCAAACTCCGATACCTTTTGACACTAATCTTGAAAATCAATACCTGGGAAAAACCAGGTTTGAAGTAGAATTGTTAGAATTACTAGAGTTTTAAAAATAGTATGTATACTATTTTCAAAATGTAAAACCTGAGAAATAATATTTTTTATATTTTTATATTCCAATTTCAGGGCTTTCTTTGATACCCCTTTAGTCATAGCCAGAGAGAGTCAGAGTTATATATAAAAAATGGAATACAACACATTGTCATCATAAAGCATTTGTTTAGAATTTCTGTATAGCAATAGGAGCTATAAGTAATCGAAGAGAAATAAAAAAATAAGTATGTTATGATAGAGAACGTAGTGTCAAAAATCAATGCCTTTGATCGTATTAAATTACCTTTTTCTTTTGATGTAAACAAAATGGTATCAGAATGTAAAGCTTTACATATTGAGCATTTTGAGTATTATAATGTCATTCCTCTAAGAGCACCTGCTCATATGGTAGATACTTCATTACCTTTTCCTGAGCCAGCAGATGATTATGCAGATGGATCGTGGACAGATTGGATGGATACTCGGGATTTAAAACAATCTCCATATTTGATGAGTATCGTAGATACCTTTCGTAAGCATACAAAAGTTACTTTGGTTCGGTTATTACGTTTGGCTCCCGGGGCACAGGTAAAAGAACACACAGATCCTACCCTGGCTTTAGAAATAGAAAAATCGGTTATTCGGCTTACCATTCCAATTTTAGATAATGAGAAGGTAGATTTTCTTTTAAATGGAACACCAGTTCCTATGCGACCGGGGGAATGTTGGTATTTAAAGCTAACTGATCCGCATCAAATAAATAACTTTGGGGCAACCGAACGGATCAATCTCACCATTGATGTGGTCCCTAATGAATGGGTGAAAAAAATGATAGAAGATAGTAAAGTCACAAAAGAATAATGTTTTAAAAGTGGTAAGTGTTTGGAAATTAGTGATTTGTTTGATTAATGTGTGGTGTGGACAGTTAGGGTAAGTTTAATAAAATGTAATAATTTTATAATAGGGGCAAAATCCCCTTTAACATATGTTGTATGTTCTATAAGTAAATCTTAATTTCGCGCTGAATATATAAAAACATAGTCTTTTGGACTAAAATACAGGGGGTTAAAATATAATTCATGAACGCGAAACAACTAGAACATCTTCGTTCTTCAACAATATTGGTGACTGGTGCAGCAGGGTTTATAGGATCTAACCTTTGCGAAGCACTTTTAGAAATAGGAAGTACCGTAATAGGATTAGATAATTTTGCAACAGGACACCAAAAAAATATCGATCCACTATTAGAGAATTCTAACTTTACTTTTATTGAAGCAGATATTAGAAATCTTGATGATTGCCATAAAGCATGTAACGGGGTTGATTTTGTATTACATCAAGCTGCATTAGGTTCTGTACCAAGATCAATTAATGATCCTATTACAACTAATGATGTTAATGTAGGAGGATTTCTTAATATGCTGGTAGCCTCTAGGGACGCAGGTATAAAACGTTTTATCTATGCTGCAAGCTCTTCGACATATGGTGATTCTGAAGCTTTGCCCAAGGTAGAAGAAAAAATAGGGAAACCATTATCACCCTATGCTATAACCAAGTATGTTAATGAATTGTATGCCGATAATTTTAAAAGAACATATGATTTAGATACAGTTGGGTTACGATATTTTAATGTATTTGGTCGTAAACAGGACCCTAATGGAGCATATGCTGCGGTTATTCCAAAATTTGTAATGCAGTTTATGAAATATGAATCCCCGGTAATTAATGGGGATGGCTTATTTTCTAGAGACTTTACCTATATTGATAATGTAATTCAAATGAACCTACTAGCAATAGTTTCTGATAATAAAGAAGCTATAAATAATGTTTATAATACAGCTTACGGAGAAAGAACAACGTTAAATGAATTAACGGTTTTGTTAAAAGAAAATCTATCTGCGTATGATAATGCTATTGCAGATGTAGATATTATATATGGGCCAGAACGTAAAGGCGATATACCACATTCTTTGGCTTCTGTAGATAAAGCAAAAACACTTTTGGGGTATAACCCAAAGTTTGATATCAAATCAGGATTAAAAGAAGCTGTAAAATGGTATTGGAAGCATCTAAAATAGACTCTAAATTTCTAGTAAATAAAGAATAACTATGCAAAATATTAAGATTGCCATCATTGGATTAGGATATGTAGGATTACCGCTAGCCAGATTATTTGCAACGAAATATCCAGTAATAGGTTTTGATATCAATGAAAAAAGAATCAAAGAATTACGTTCGGGAACCGATTCTACCTTAGAAGTAGAAGACGATTTATTAAAATCAGTATTAAAAGATAATAGTGATTTGGATGAAAACGGACTTTATTGTTCTTCTGATATAGCAGATATAAAAGATTGTAATTATTATGTAATCACGGTGCCTACCCCAGTAGATAAAAATAACAGACCAGATCTTACACCTTTATATAAGTCTAGTGAAGCTGTTGGTAAGGTATTAAAAAAAGGAGATATTGTTATTTATGAATCTACTGTATATCCGGGAGTTACCGAAGAAGAATGTGTTCCTGTACTGGAACAAGTAAGTGGGCTAAAATTTAATGAAGACTTTTTTGCAGGATACTCACCAGAACGAATCAATCCGGGAGATAAAAAACACACAGTCGAGAAAATCCTGAAAGTTACTGCAGGATCTACTCCAGAAGTTGGGGAAAAAGTAGATAATTTATATGCTTCTATTATTAAGGCAGGAACTCACCTTGCCCCAACCATAAAAGTGGCAGAAGCGGCAAAAGTTATCGAAAACTCGCAGAGAGATATCAATATTGCTTTTGTTAATGAGTTAGCTAAGATCTTTAACCTAATGAATATAGATACTAATGACGTATTAGAAGCAGCGGGAACCAAATGGAATTTTCTGCCTTTTAAACCAGGACTGGTAGGTGGTCATTGTATTGGTGTTGATCCATATTACCTGGCTCAACGTGCACAAGAATTTGGATATCATCCAGAAATTATCTTAGCAGGACGTAGATTAAATGATAGTATGGGACAGTATGTATCATCAGAAGTAATTAAACTTATGGTAAAACATGATATTCATATAAAAGGTGCTAAAGTATTAATACTTGGTGTGACATTTAAAGAAAATTGCCCCGATGTACGTAATACAAGAGCCGTTGATGTTATTAGACAATTAGGTGATTTTGGAACCGATGTTACTGTATATGATCCATGGGCAAACCCTGAAGAAGTAATGCATGAATATAATCTGGAAACTACAATTAATTTACCAAAAAAAAAATACGATGCAGTGGTATTAACAGTTGCGCATAAAGAATTTTTAGATATAGATTTAAAATCTATGCTTTCACCAAAAGGTGTTCTGTATGATGTTAAAGGAATACTTAAAGAAAAGGTTCACGGGCGATTATAATAGAGTAATCTTACGGTAGCATAACAAAATAACAATTTAAGACCAATCATTTTGAGTCAATTAAAAAAAGGGGCATTACTAACTTATCTAAAGATTTTCCTTACTAATGTTATAGGTATTGTAATTACACCTTTGATCGTTAGTTATTTGGGGAAGGATGAATATGGTATATTTAATGCAATTGGAGCATTAATAGGTACTATTGCTCTTTTGGATTTTGGACTTACCAATACCGTTGTTCGGTTTATAGCTAAATATAGAGCAGAAAAAGATAGAAAAGGAGAAGAAAATTTTTTAGCAACAATAGGAATATTATATTTTGTTATTTCTCTGCTCGTTATTATTTTCGGCATTATCTTCTATTTCTTTATAGACTCATATTTTACCAAGTTTAGCATCGAAGAACTCAAAATAGCAAAAATAATGTTTGTTATTTTGATTTTTAATCTGGCAATTCAACTTCCAGGGATGATCTTTACAGGAATCTGTAAAGGATACGAAGCATTTGTATTTCCAGAATCTGTTAGTGTAATAAGGTATCTTCTAAGATCAGTGACCGTAGTAGCTGTACTTTTTTTAGGAGGTCGTGCTATATCGTTGGTCATAGTCGATTCGATATTTAATATTCTTACCATTTCGGTATCTGCCTATTATGTGATTAAAAAACTTAATGTACGATTTAAATTGCATAAGCTCTCTAAAGCATTTATTAAACAAATATTAAAATATTCTAGTTGGATTTTTGTGTTTTCTATTGTAGGAATGCTACAGTGGAAATCTGGTAGCTGGGTGCTGGGGGCTATGAGTGTACCAAAGGTTTTGGGTGTTTATGGAATCGGAATAGCCCTGGGAACATATTACGGTGCTTTTTCTACTGCGATATCCAGTGTTTTTTTACCTAGAGCAACGCAAATGACAGTAAGAAATGCAACAGGAGAAGAGTTAACCGATATGATGATCAAATTAGGTAGGTTGTCTTTTATTATGTTAATGTATGTATTAGGAGCTTTTATACTGTATGGAGAACAATTTATCAATTTATGGGTAGGAGGCGCAGAATTAGAAGCCGATGGTACGTATAATATGCAAGAATGCAGAGAAATATACAGTATTGCATTAATTATTATGATAGGATATACGTTACCATTATTGCAAGCATTTGGAAATTCTATTCTCGAAGCTAAGAATAAATTATCTTTTAAAGCTATCCTATATCTTGTGTTTATGATTCTGGGTACAATACTAGGAGGATTTCTCGCAGTAAAATATAGCGCGCTAGGAATGATCTCTGGATTGGTTGCAGGATGGTTAATTGTACAAAATGTGATGAATTTTTATTATCATAAAAAAATTGGTTTAAATATTTTTCGATTTTTTAGAGAATTGTTTTATAAAACACTCATAGTGATACTAGTAGTGATGATAATAGGGTATTTTATAAATTATATCCAGGGTAATGGATGGGGAAATTTTATACTAAAAGGAAGTGCATATACTATTGTATTTGCAGTGATAATGTACTTTTTTGGATTATTAGAATATGAGAAGCAATTATTTACCAAACCTATTGCTTCACTATTAAAACGAAAATAAACTACAATGGAAAAAGTAAAACTTCATAATATATCCTATTCAGAAGAAGGAAAGAAAATCATTTACGATTATGTTGCCGATGCTCAGGTTCAGAAGTTTTTTGTAGAGGAGCAATCATTATATGTAAGCTATCAAATGGATGTAAGTGGTATTCCCGATAGTATTGCAGTAATCCCGTTTTTATCAAATATACTTCCTATTGCATGGTTTGCTGGATTTGTTATTGAAGTAGATGAAGTAGATGAAGATTTTTTTCATGCTCAGGAAATAATAAAAGAAGAATTTGCAAAGAGAGATTCGTCATATACTCTTAATGGAAAACTAATTGTAGGAAAATTAGTAAAAAATAGTATCGAAGGAACTCAACCTGCAATGTTATTTAGTGGGGGAGTAGATGCATATGCAACCTATATAAGAATTTATGATAAAAAGCCAGATTTGGTAACTATTCATGGTGCAGATATTACTATTGACGACAAAACACAATGGAATGATTTTACCAGTTTTATAGAAAGTGAAGCTTTATTAAATAACAACGATAAAGAATTTATAGAAACAAATCTACGTGACTTCTATACATACCAGGTAGAACTACTATTAAAAGATATAGGATGGTGGGGAAAAGTACAGCATGGTTTGGCACTTGTAGGGTCTGTAGCTCCCATTTCTTATATAAAGAACTATAATGCTATTTATATCGCATCTTCATATACAGATCATATTGATATTGATTGGGGATCTACGCCAGAAATTGATCATAAAATTACATGGGGAGGTGGTATAAAAGTATTTCATGATGGATACGAACTTAAAAGGCAAGACAAAGTCGATTCGATAGCAGAGTTCGCTACTAAAACTAATGCTAAATTTAAATTAAGAGTATGCTATTCTGAGTTAAGAACAGAGTTTAATTGCAGTAACTGTGAGAAATGCTTTAGAACAATCTTAGGTTTAATTTTAAATGGGAAAAATCCTAATGATTATGGTTTTAATGTAGATGAAAAAGTATATGACAAATTTTATACAGTATTAAAAATAGGTTCTGCCAGTAAAGGAGTTAAGTATTTCTGGTGGGAACTGATGGAAAAGGCAAAAAAAGTGGATGACTTTTATGTCTTTAATGATAAGGAAGAAGAGACAATACAAATTAATAAAATAAGAGAAGGCAAAATAGATGATCTCTTAGAACAGAAAATTAATAATCCCAATAAAATAAAGCATAGGATCAAGTTTATTATACGAAATAAATTTCCCTGGTTAAGAAGATTATATAAAAAAATAATGCACTAAAAAATATTGACTAATGAAATACGGACTACTTAAATATGATGAAAATAAGCGGTTTTTTAATGTTGGAGACAATATTCAGAGCCTTGCTGCGAAACAGTTTTTACCGCAAGTTGATGTTTTTTTAAATAGAGAAAAATTAGCTGACTATAAAGGAGATCCTGTTAAACTGGTAATGAATGGATGGTTTACTCATAATATTCATAATTGGGTTCCATCAGAAAATATAGATCCAGTATTTGTGTCTTTTCATATGAATAATACAGCAGCTCCACATATGTTGAGCGAAAAAGGAATTGCGTATTTAAAAAAACATGAACCTATTGGATGCAGAGATCAGTTTACTGCAGATACTTTAAAAGCAAAAGGGATAGATGCTCATTTTACAGGCTGTCTAACGCTAACTTTAGACTCATACAAAGTTGATGATTCAGAAAGAGATGATACCATTTATATTGTAGATCCTCTTTATAGCTATCCAAGGCCCGAGAAAATATTCTATAATGCTAAAATTACAGTAAAAAATATCCTTAATGGTACTGCATTTCAATTAGGGAAAAAGAATAAACATTTAAAGAATTTTATAAGCGAAGAAGTACTGGCTTCTGCAGAATTTATAAATCAAGAACCTCCGTCTAATACATATTCCGATGAAGAGAAATTTAGTATGGCAGAAGAGCTTTTACATAAATATGCTAAGGCAAAGCTAGTGATCACTTCGAGAATTCATTGTGCTTTACCCTGTCTTGCTATGGGAACTCCTGTAATCTTCGTTAATGGGTTTGACAGTTTTGTAGATTCTTGTCGATTTGATGGTATTTTAGAACTATTTAATAGAATTGATATCGATAGTAAAACAGGTGAGTATACAGCAAATTTTCCTTTAAATGGAAAAATAGATCATAATACTATGGTAAAGAATCTTGAAAAACATCATGATTTAGCCAATGCTTTAAAAGAAAAGGTAAGAAATCAGTTAAACAAATAAATTTTTAACTGTATATGAAACTTATATATGTTGTTAACCGAGTAGATGGCCCTGGAGGATTAGAAAGAGTACTTTCTATAAAAGCCAGTATGCTAGCTGATCGATATAACTATGATATACATATTGTGACTTTAAATCAGGATGAAGACAAGCTCTTCTATGATTTTAGTTCAAAACTAACATATCATAATATAACGGTTAGCGGCAATCCATTCGTTTATATCTATAAGTATATTACTAAGTTAAGGAGTGTAATTAAAAAATTAAACCCAGATGTTATTGCAGTATGTGATGATGGACTTAAAGGGTTTTTAGTGCCTGTTTTTCTTGGCAAACCTTGCCCAATGATATACGAAAGACATGTTTCTAAAAATGTAGAGATACAAAAAGGAACCCCGTCCTTATCACACAAAATAAAGGCTTCGATAAAGTTTGGATTAATGAATTTTGGAGGTAAATTCTATGACCATTTTATTGTTTTAACAAAAGGCAACCTGAAAGAATGGAATCTTAAAAATCTTAAGGTAATTCCTAATCCATTATCATTCTATCCAAATGAACAAAGTACTTTACAAAACAAAAAAGCTATCGCTGTAGGGAAACAAAGCTTTCAGAAAGGATATGACAGGCTACTAAAAAGCTGGAAACCCGTAGTAGAAAAATATCCGGATTGGAGTCTTGATATTTACGGGACGATAAGTAAAGAAGAAGGATTAGATGAGCTTGCACGTAATTTAGGAATATTAGAAACGGTTAATTTTTATGCTCCGGTACGAAATATAGCAGAGAAATACCAAGAGGCCTCTATATATGTGATGTCGTCTAGATATGAAGGGTTTGGAATGGTATTAACAGAAGCTATGGCTTATGGAGTTCCTTGTGTTTCGTTTGATTGTCCATACGGTCCGTCCGACATTATTTCTGATAAAAAAAATGGATTATTGGTAGAGAATGGAGATATTGATGGCTTATCAAGAAGCATCTTATCTCTCGTAGAGAATCCAGAATCCAGGACTTTGATGGGCAAAAATGCTCGAAAAGCTGTAAAACGATATTTACCAGAAAAAATTACAGCAGAATGGGATGTGTTATTTACAAGTTTAACTAATAATACATCTAAATGAAAATAGTATTTATTATTGATCAGGTGTATTTACACGGTGGTATTGAGAGAGTGCTTTCTATCAAAGCAAACTATCTTGCTTCAATGCCAGATAATGAAATTTATATCATTACTACAGAACAAAAGGATAAAAAACCTTGTTATGAGTTTAATGATAAAATTATTTTTAAAGACCTGGGAATTAATTATCATAGAAATAAATCCTATTTCCATCCGGTTAATTTAAGAAAGCTTCCTAAGCATATCAAAAAGACTAAATCTGTAATCAAAAAAATAAACCCGGATATTGTCGTAGTCTGTAGTCATAGTACAGATACCTATTTTATACCTTTTATTAATAAGGATATTCCTAAGGTAAAAGAGTTTCATTATTCTAAATTTATTGAACTCGAGAACAGGAAAAACCCCAGAAACCTTCAAAAAAAATATTTCCTGAAGTTTGCAGACTATGTAGAGACTAAATATGATAAACTTGTTATTCTTAATCAGGATGAGGCTGCTTATTATACTTCAGATAATACAATTGTTATTCCTAATCCTCTTACTTTTTATCCAGAAAAAGTTTCGACCATATCTAATAATATTGTGATTACTGCTGGTAGAATAGCATCGGTAAAAGGATATGATATGCTAATTGATATATGGGAAATTGTTAGCAAAAAGCACCCAGGATGGGAGCTTCATATTTATGGTGATGGAGAACCGGGTTATGTAAAAATGTTACAAGATAAAATAGATGCTAAAAATTTACAAAATCATTTGCTGCTGAAAGGAGTAACAAGTGATGTAAAAGGAAAAATGTTGGCATCCTCTATTTTTGCAATGTCATCACATAATGAATGTTTTCCTTTGGTATTGTTAGAAGCTCAAGCTTGTGGTTTACCTATCATTTCTTTTGATTGTCCTAATGGACCCAGAAATATAGTGAATACTCAGAACGGAGTATTGATCCCCATATACAATAATGTAGAATTTGCGAATCAATTAATTGAGCTTATGAATAATAGAGTGAAGTTAGAAGAGATGGGCAAAAGCGCACGACAAAATGCTTCAAATTATAATGTTGAAAATGTAATGAAATTATGGAGTAACATGTTTAATGAATTATTAAACTTATAAGTAATAAAAAGAAAATTATACCCCAATTAACATAATAAAAATTTTAAAAAACAATATAATTAATTTTTAAAAATGATATTTAACTCGGTTATATTTTTAATTTTCTTACCGATCGTTTTTTCGATATACTGGCTTCTTTCAAAAAAGTCATTAAAAATTCAGAATACTTATTTGTTAATAATAAGTTATTTCTTTTACGGTTGTTGGGATTGGCGTTTTTTGTTTTTAATTGCCGCCAGTTCATTAATAGATTTTTGGGTAGCAAAAAAAATAAAGGCTTCTCAGAAGAAGAATACAAAAAAGGTTTTTGTAGGGATTAGTCTTGTTATGAATATTGGGTTACTAGGCTTTTTTAAGTACTTTAACTTTTTTGCAGATTCTCTGGTTGACCTTTTTAATCTTGTTGGGTTTCATGCAGATTACACAACGTTACATATTATTTTACCGGTTGGTATTAGTTTTTACACCTTTCAAACGCTTAGTTATACAATAGATGTATATAGAGATAAAATTGAACCTTCAAATTCAATTGTTCAATTTTTTGCATATGTAAGTTTCTTCCCTCAGTTAGTTGCCGGACCAATAGAAAGAGCGACTAACTTGCTACCGCAGTTTCAAAAGAAAAGAACTTTTGAGTATGATAAGGCAGCAGATGGAATGCGACAAATGCTTTGGGGATTTTTTAAAAAGGTTGTTGTTGCCGATAATTGTGCAGTTTTTGTAGATCAGGCTTTTGCAGATCCTTCTATGAGTTCTTCTGGAGAATTATTTGTAGGTATGATTTTCTTTGCTTTTCAGTTATATGGTGATTTTTCTGGGTATTCGGATATTGCTATCGGAAGCGCAAGATTGTTTGGTTTTGATTTGAAACAAAATTTTGCTTTCCCATATTTTGCGAGAGATATAGCAGAGTTTTACAGAAGATGGCATATGTCTCTTACTAACTGGTTTAAAGACTATGTATATTTTCCGTTAGGAGGAAGTAGAGTAGGACTCAATAAAAAGATCCGTAATGTTTTTATCATTTATCTTATTAGTGGATTTTGGCATGGGGCAAATTGGACATTTATATTTTGGGGCTTTCTTAATGCATTGTATTATGTTCCTTTAATGTTATCCAAGAGAAACCGCCGCAACCTGGAGATTGTAGCAGCGAATAGTTTTTTACCTTCTTTTAGGCAAGGATATGCCATTTTTGAAACTTTTATAGTGACTTGTTTTATTAGAGTGTTTTTTAGAGCCGATTCTATAGAAGATGCATTTTTATACATCAAAAGAATTTTTAGTTTTCAAGGAAATACATGGGGTAATTTGGATAAAATTTCGATAGCAGTCATTATTATTTTATTAGTAGTCGAATGGATCAATAGAAAAGAACAACATGGATTAGCAATAGGTAATAGGCCTGTTTATATAAGATGGGGATCATATATGACTTTATTTTTAATCATTTTGTTCTTTGGTAAGTCTTCAACTTCATTTATTTACTTCCAATTTTAGTCGCTATGAAAAAGTATATAAAAAAAGTAAGTTTGTTTTTGTTTGTTTGTTTTGTGATACTAACGGCTATACTTCTAAAATATGGAGGAAATATAGATCACTTTTATAATAAATTTACAACACCTAAAGCTAAATCTATGATTTTAGGTGATAGTCGGGCAATGCAAGGGATACAACCAGAAATCCTTAATAAAGCCATAAAATCAAGTGGTAAAGATTATGAATTACCAGTGTATAATTATGCGTTTACCATTGCTCAAACTCCTATGGGACCTCCATATAGGAAAAGTATTTTGCGTAAATTAGATAAAGAATCTAAGAATGGAGTATACATACTAAGCCTAACACCGTGGATGTTTTGCTCTGGTGATGATTATAATGATGATTTAGGTGAGTTTAGAGAACAAGATCAACCTCCTCATAATATGCTCTATGTTGATGTAAACCCTAATTATGAGTATATACTTCGTAACCTTAACCTTTTTAGCTTTAGACATGTGTTTAAAACAAATTATCTACTTCATAAAGATGGGTGGATGGAAAGAAAGAAACTAAGCAAAGATGAATTTTCTTTTAACTCAAGAAAAAAGGTTCAAAAAGATATGATTGTAGACTTTTTAGATTATTACAAACTGTCTAATGTTAGGAAACAAAGTTTCTACGATTTAATAAAAGATTTAAAAGAGCACGGCGATGTCTTTTTTGTAAGGAGCCCAATAGATTTGGATATTTTAGAAATAGAAAATAAGTTTTACCCAGAATTCGATAATTTCATAGATTCAGTCGCTATATCAAATGGTATTAAATATTTTAATTTCACAAGACATCCAAAACTAAAGGAGTTTAGCAATTATGATGGACACCATATTGATAAAAAAGGAGGAGAATTGTTTACCAAAGCACTTGCAGATTCTATTTTATCCGCAAATCAATAGAAGAATTATTTAAATTAAGTACAACTAAGATGAGATCTTTATTTTCTTTTTTATATAAAATACTACTCTTACCACATGTAATAATGTATAAATTTAGTAAGAATCAAAGTAGTATTGATCAAGATATAAAAAGATGGGCCGAGGCAAAAGGAATACAAAAAGGAAAATATTCTTTACTACTTACATTTTTAACAAACTCTCCAGATTTTAGAACCTTGTTTTACTTTAGAAACCGAAGTATTTTTTCTCACGTACTTAATATCTATTGTAGAAAGCAATCTAATTTCACAATTGATATTAACACTAAATTAGGTGGTGGTGTACTTACAGGACATCCTTATTGTACAATTTTAAATGCCGATTCTATTGGAGAAAACTTTTATGTAAACCATTTGGTGACGGTAGGAGAAATAGAAGGGAAAAGACCAACTATCGGAGATAATGTTTCTGTAAATACTGGAGCAATCATTATTGGGGATATTACAATCGGAAATAATAGCGTAATAGGAGCCGGAGCTGTAGTGGTAAAAGATGTTCCTGAAAACTGCGTTGTTGTAGGAAACCCTGCACGAATTATAAAAAAAGATGGGAAACGAGTATAATTATAATAGTAGTGCAAAATATTAGATGAATTTAAACACAAGATCGAATGAACCTAATTTCTAACATACAAAAATCTATTGAAGATAATTATGATCATAATGCTTTCTGTATTAGAAACAAATATTATAGCTATAAGGATTTTGCTCAGGTAGTTTCTAATATTCGACAGGCAATTCAGACTTCGGTAGAAAAAACAGAGGTTATTATCGGATTAGTAACCAATGATGATATTGAAACGTATGCATCTATAATTACATTGTGGATGGAAGGAAAAGCATATGTCCCGTTAAATCCAGAATTTCCGGTTAATAGAAATCATACTGTAATTAAACAGGCCGGTATAAAAACCATTTTAGATTCTTCAACAGACAAAATTTTTAATAATTATAATACAATACTTACTAAAAAATTACCTGCTTCAGAGATTAACTTATGTCCGGTAGATCATATATCAGAAGAAGATCTTGCATATATATTCTTTACATCAGGAACTACGGGTACTCCAAAAGGAGTTCCTATAACATTTAATAGCCTATCAGGTTTTACAGAAGCATTTTGGAAACTTGGCTATGAATTGACTAATGCAGACAGATGTTTGCAAATGTTTGAATTGACATTTGATTTATCAGTGTTTTCATATTTGGCTCCAATACTTAAAGGAGCATGTATCTATACTATCCCTAAAGATGAGATTAAGTATAGCTATATTTTTGAACTTATGGAAGATTATAAGTTAACCTTCGCCTTAATGGTTCCTTCCATATTGCATTACCTAAGGCCGTATTTTGATGAAATAGATTGTCCGGATATGAAATACAGTTTGTTTTGTGGAGAAGCTTTACCTCTTGATGTTACCGAAGAATGGAGTAAATGCTTGCCAAATGCAACGATAGCAAATGTGTATGGCCCAACAGAATGCACCATATTTTGTACAGATTATACCTATAAAAGAAAAGGGGGTAATAAATCGCATAATGGTGTTTTGACTATCGGAAAAGATATGTTTGATACTACAACAATTATTGTAGATGATGATAATAATGAAGTAAAGACTGGTGAAAAAGGAGAGTTGTGTTTAAGTGGTGTTCAACTTACTTCTGGGTATTGGAAAAATGAAGAGAAAAATAAAGAAGCTTTTTTCTTTAAAGATTATAAAGGAAAAGAAACAAGGTTCTATCGAACAGGAGATTTATGTACTGTAGATGAAGAAGGTGATATTTTATATTTAGGAAGAGTAGATTTTCAAGCAAAAATCCAAGGATTTAGAGTCGAATTATCCGAAATTGAATTTCATTCAAAAGCAAGTTTAGATAAGATGAATGTGGTTGCTATAGCATTTGATAATGCTATGAATACTACAGAAATAGGACTGGTAATTGAATCTCAAAAATTTGAAACAGATCAATTATTAGAGGAGTTAAAAACAAAATTACCCCATTACATGATCCCAACTCAGATTAGATTTGTAGATAATTTTCCGTTAAATACTAATGGAAAAACAGATAGAAAAAAATTAAAAGAATTATTTAGTTAAACAAATAGTAAAAAAATGAATTTGCAGCAAGCACTTAGCCATTCCATTACTAGAAACCTGGATCGTATTGCTTTTGTTATTAATGAGCAAGAATATACATATAAGGATTTAGCTGAGTCAATTTCAGGTATACGAAAAATAATACAGGAAAAAGTTTCTGATAATGAGGTTCATATTGGATTAATTGCAAATGATGATATACAAACGTATGCAGCAATTTTCGCAATATGGTTTGAAGGAAAATCATATGTTCCTCTTGATCCAGAGAGCCCAGAAGAACGAAACGATAATATCATCAAACAGACTAACATAAGATCAATAGTAGATTCTTCTGATGTAGTTGTATATCCAGACTATAATACTATTTCCTCGACCATGGCAAAAGGAAATATTGATGATTTAGAACCCAAACAAGTACGAGATAAATCAATAGCCTATATCTTATTTACTTCAGGAACTACTGGGATTCCTAAAGGTGTTCCCATTACATTTTCTAATCTTATAGCCTTTTGCGATGCATTTTTTGATTTTGGTATTCAAATAGATGAAAATGATAGATGTTTGCAGATGTTCGGTTTAACATTTGATGTATCGGTAATGTCGTTTATGCTTCCCGTACTTAAAGGAGCAAGGGTATATACCATTCCAAAAGATGAGATTAAGTTCAGTTATATTTTCGAGTTAATACAAGACGAAAGATTATCATATGCCTTAATGGTTCCTTCGATTTTACACTATTTAAGACCGTATTTTGATGAGATAGATTCTCCTTATTTGAAATATAGCTTGTTTTGCGGAGAAGGCTTACCGGTAGATGTAACAGAAGAATGGGCGCAACGCTTACCAAATACTAAAATAATGAATGTGTATGGTCCAACAGAAAGCACAATGCTTTGTACAGGGTATACGTATGATAAAGACGCTAAGAAAACACATAATGGAGTAGTATCTATTGGAAAACCATGGAAGGGCGTTGAAACCATAATCATAAATGAATCTAATGAGATTCTTGAAACAGGTAAAAAAGGAGAACTATGTCTGGCGGGCTCTTTATTAACACCGGGATACTGGATGAATCCCGAGAAAAATGAAGAAGCATTTTTCTATACCGAATATAACGGTAAAAAAACTAGATTTTATAAAACAGGAGATTTGTCATATATAGACGCTGATGGCGATATCATGTTTTTGGGAAGAATAGATTTTCAAGCAAAAGTACAGGGTGGATATCGTGTAGAACTTTCTGAAGTCGAACTCTATGCAAAAGAAGGATTGCATAAAATCAATGCAGTAGCTGTTGCATACACTAATGGAGTGGGAAGTACCGAAATAGGATTGGTAATAGAGTCAGAAAAATTTGACCTTACCGAACTTTCTGAATATATGAAAGCAAAAATGCCAGCATATATGATACCTTCGCAGATAAAATTTATGGAAACTTTTCCCCTTAATGTTAACGGAAAAATTGACAGAAAAGAATTGACAACAATATTTTAATTAAACATAATTCTAAATACATAAAGCCATATTTATGGAAACCACAGAGATTAAAGAAAAAATAAGTGAAGCACTCGAATCTGTATTAGGACATAGTAATTTTGAGACCAATGATGAATTGACTGCACAAGATGTTGATGGTTGGGATTCACTATCTCATATGATGATCATCACAAAAATTGAAGAACAATTTGATATTAAATTTAAACTTAGGGATTTAAATAAATTAAAGAATTTGGGATCTCTTGTCTCAGTAATTCAAGGTAAAATTTAATTTAGAAAACGTGATTTTTAACTCATTTAATTTCGTCGTTTTTTTAATTCCTGTATTAGTGCTATACTGGCTGTTTTTTAAAAAAACAGCAGTAGCCCAAAATATACTTTTACTAATGGCCAGCATATTTTTTTACGCCTGGGCAGATTGGAGATTTCTCTTTTTGTTAATAGCAAGTATTCTTATTAATTACTATTTGGGATTAAAAATTCATAATACTCTAAAAGAAAGTAAACAAAAAACGCTTTTAAATTTGGGGTTAATATTTAATATCGGTCTACTGGTATATTTTAAGTATTTTAATTTTTTCTACGAAGGATTTTATAAAATAATAAGTGTTTTTGGCGCTGATTTAGAATATAATACACTTTCTATCTTATTACCTTTGGGGATTAGTTTTTTTACTTTTCAAACATTGGGATATCTATTAGACGTGTATAATGAAGAGATCGAACCCAGTAACAATTTGCTTGATTTTTCTGTTTTTATAGCATTTTTTCCAAAAATATTATCAGGACCTATAGAAAGAGCAGGAAGCTTTATTCCGCAGATTCAAAAGAAAAGAGAACTTTTTTATGCTACTTCTGTTGATGGGTTTAGACAAATATTATGGGGATTATTTACCAAAGTGGTAGTAGCAGAAAATTGCGCTGCTATTGCAAATCCTATTTTTAATAATTACCAGGATAAACCAGGAAGTGTATTGGTAATAGGCGCATTTTTCTATGCAATACAGATATATGCAGATTTTTCGGGGTATTCAAATATGGCAATAGGAATATCTAAATTATTTGGGTTACAATTAACACGTAATTTTGCAACTCCGTTTTTTTCAACCAATATTAGTGGTTTTTGGAAAAAATGGCATATTTCTCTGACTACATGGATGATGGATTATGTATTCACCCCCTTATCATTTACACTTAGGAAGTATCAAAAAGAAGGATTAGTAATTTCAATCATTGCTACTTTTATTTTAGTAGGCTTTTGGCATGGAGCTAATTGGACATTTATTGTTTTTGGACTACTTCATGGGATTTATTTTGTTCCTTTGGTATATTCTGGTACAATGAATACATCAGATATCATGGCAAAGGGAAAATGGTTTCCATCTTTTAAAGAAACTTATAAAATGATGGTACTATTTGTTTTGGTCATGATGACAGATGTGATTTTTAGGGTGGATAGTGTTGCAATGGCATTGGACTATTTCAAAGGTATTTTTTCGTCAAGTATTATAGAGTATCCGGCAAGCTATATTACTGCTAATACTTTAATGATAGTCGCTTTGATTGGTTTTTTTATGCTGGTAGAATGGGTCAACCGTGAGAAGAAACATGATTTCGAAATAAGCAATTATAATGTTTACCTTCGATGGTCATCATACATATTCATCTTTTTACTTATCTTGTTTTTCGGGAGAAGTTCGGATACATTTATATATTTTCAATTTTAAATAATCATGAAATTACTTTTACTTAAGTTAGGTCTTTTCTTTATCATATGTTTGGGGATAGTTACTATTGTTCTGGTTAAATATGGTGGTAATGTGGATTATTTTTATGAAAAGTTTACAACTCCAAAGGCCAAGTCGATGATCATAGGGGATTCTAGAAGCCTACAAGGAATCCAGCCAAGTGTTATCAATGCCTATTTTAAGGATAAAGGATACAATCTCCCAATATTAAACTATAGCTTTACGATTGCGCAAGCTCTTATTGGACCGCCATATAACAAAAGCATCTTTAAAAAATTAGATACCACATCGACTCATGGTATTTTTATTATTTCTATTACTCCGGATATGTTAACCTCGCACAAGGATTATAATAATGAGGAAGGAGAATTTCGAGAGATTGATCAACCTCCTCATAATATGAACTTTGTAAATATGAATCCAAATTATGAATACTTGGTAAAGAATTTTTCTTTTTTTCATTTCAAAGGAATGTTTAGAAAAAGTTCTACTTTACATAAAGATGGTTGGTTAGAAGAAACAAATCTACCAAAGAATAAGCAAGTTTTTGAAGATTGGAAAAAGAATCAGATCGCTTTATACTTAAAGGACCAGGGAAATTTTGAAGTGTCTGATGTACGAATACAAAGCTTAGTAACTTTAATAAAAAAATTAGGCCATTACGGAGATGTGTATTTGGTAAGAATGCCTATAAGCAAAGAATATTTGGGATATGAAGAAAAATATTACCCAAAATTCGATACTACGATAGACTCTATATCAAAAAGTAATCAAGTTCCGTATTTCGATTTTAATAAAATGGATATGGTGTATGAGACTTATGATGGTCACCATATAGATAAATTTGCAGGGAAAAAGTTTACAGAGAATTTATGTAAGTTAATATTCTTAAATAAAAAGAAGTAATGTACAATGTTTGATTGGATTCCAATAGGGATATATTACAAGATTTATATTAATCTATCACTCTTTCTAGTGCTATTTACACTACTCCATACCAGAGTTTTGAAAATGGACGATAAAAAGAATTTGATTTTTATTAATGTCACAGGATATCTTCTACTTACTTATATCATCTTATATATAGGACAAAGACCTATTACCTATTTGTTTGGTGATATGATTAATTATATGCGATCATTTCAGCATTATCAAAATGGGGGAGAGATTATGTTTGGAGCAGATTATTCATGGCATATTTTCATGAAAACCTTAGCTTATGTGGTTTCTGCCCATACTTTCTTTACTATTTGTGCTTTTATATACATATTTCCTTTATACAGAATTTCTAAACAACTCTTTAATGAATATTGGTACTACGCTTTTATGATGTTTATCGTTTCCTATTCATTTTGGACCTATGGGGTAAATGGTATGAGAAATGGAGCGGCTTGTTCTCTTTTTTTGTGGGGAGTAAGTTATCATAGAAACAAAGTAGTGATGGCCGCATTTTTTCTTTGTGCTATCGCTTTTCATAAAACTTTGTTTTTACCAGTATTAGCATTTATTGCCACATATTTTTACAATAACCCAAAAGTGTATCTCAAAGGATGGCTTTTGTGTATTCCATTATCCTTAGCTATGGGAGGAGTTTGGATATCACTTTTTAGTAGTATGGGATTTGCAGATGATAGATTATCAGGGTATTTAACATCTAAGGCCGCAGAAGGTACTTTTTCTAGTACAGGTTTTCGATGGGATTTCTTATTTCATAGCTCATTTCCGATAGTAGCCGGGTGGTATTTTATTTATAAAAAACAATTTAAAGATAAACTCTTTTATCAGCTCTTAAACACCTATTTGATTTGTAATGGATTTTGGGTTCTGGTTATTAAAGCTAATTACTCGAATAGATTTGCCTATTTATCATGGTTTATGATGGCAGTAATCATTATTTATCCTTTCCTGAAACAGAAATTTTTTAAGGACCATCATTTTATGTTAGGTAAAGTGGTATTGGTGTATTTTTCGTTTACTTATTTTATGTACTATTTATATTGGGGATAACAAAAACTAATTTTAACTACACATGAAAACTATTACAGTATTTACACCGACATATAATCGAGCATATTGTTTACATAAATGCTATGAAAGCCTGATTAAACAATCAAATCAAGATTTTGTATGGCTTATTATAGACGATGGTTCTACAGATACTACAGAAGAACTGGTGGCATCCTGGATTAAAGAAAATAAAATAGATATTGTATATCATTACCAGGAAAACCTGGGAATGCATGGGGGACATAATGCTGCATATCGACTTATCGAAACTCCTCTTAATGTATGTATTGATAGTGATGATTGTATGGCTGAGACTGCTATTGAAAAAATCCTTAACTCATGGGAAACTATTAAAGATGAACCAGAATATGCTGGCCTGGTAGGATTAGATGCAGATGAAAGTGGAGCTATCATAGGAACCAAAATACCCGAAAATATAAAAGAAACTACATTGTATGATATATATAATGTTCATGGGGTAAAGGGAGATAAAAAATTAGTATATAGAACCGAAGTAGTAAAAAAATACCCACCTTATCCTATTTTTGAAGGTGAGCGGTTTGTACCACTGGGGTACCTATATCAACTCATTGATCAGGATTATAAATTGCTACCGGTAAATGAGGTTTTTTGTGTTGTAGAATATATGGCCGATGGCTCTAGTATGAATATGCTAAAACAATATCGAAGACATCCCAGAGGTTTTGCTTTTTCAAGAAAAAGTAGAATGCAATTGGCAAAAAACTTTAAAGACAAATTTAAAAATGCAATTCACTATGTTTCGAGTTCTATGTTTATAAAAAATGGTTCTTTTTTGAAAGAATCTCCAAAAAAACTAATCACATTTTTAGCGATTCCGTTTGGGGTTTTGCTTAACCTTTATATTCGATATAAAACCAAAAACGAATTTTGATGGCTATCACCAGAGTTTTACAAGTCTTTACTGTTATGAATCGTGGAGGAGCAGAATCTATGATCATGAACTATTATCGTAGTATCGATAGAAATAAAGTTCAGTTTGATTTTTTGGTTCACAGAAAAGAAAGAGCTGCTTTTGATAATGAAATAGAAAGTCTGGGAGGAAAAATATATAGAATGAACCCTATAAGTCCTTTTTTTCCTGGTGCATATTATAAAGAACTACGAAATTTTTTTAAAGAACATAAAGAATATACAATAGTACATTCGCATTTAAATACATTTAGTTGCTTTCCTCTTAAAATCGCAAAAGAGTTCAATATACCTTGTAGAATTGCTCATGCACATATTGCTATTGAACCCATAAGACTAAAAGATGTATTGTCAAATAGCGAAAGCCTTAAAGAGACATTTAAAAAGTTGGTCAAATTTCAATTAAAGAAAAAAATACATAACTATTCTACTCATAGTTTCTCTTGCGGAGAAAAAGCAGGGAAATGGCTGTTCAAAGAAAAAACTGCTTTTACAATAATGAATAATGCAATTGATGCCAAAGCATTTGCTTATGATTCAATTGTAAGTGATACCTATAAAAAAGAACATGATCTAGAAGATAAATTGATCATAGGACATGTAGGAAGGTTTACAAGTCAAAAAAATCATTCTTACATTTTGAAGATTTTTAATCAATTGGTTCAAAAGAAAGAAGATAGTATATTAGTTTTTATTGGCGACGGACCTTTGCGTACTAAGATTGAAGAAGAAGCTAAAAGCTTATCTATTGATGATAAAATACGTTTTTTAGGTGTAAGAACAGATATACCCCAGTTATATCAAATGTTAGATATATTTGTCTTTCCTTCTTTTTATGAAGGCCTTCCTGTTACTTTGATAGAAGCACAGGCAGCAGGGCTTAAAGTTTTTGCTTCTGATCGAATTACAAAAGAAGTACATCTAACCAAGGATATAGAATTTTTACCGATTACGATCTCACCAGAAGTCTGGGCAGATAAAATTTTAGAAAAGGTGTCAGAAGAGAAGGCCAATAACTATGATGTGGTAAAAAATAAAGGGTATGATATTCAAAAAAACACTGAAATTTTTCAGGATTTTTACCTGAAACAAATACATAAGTAATATGGGAAATTTACAAGAAAAGATCTATGCAAAATCCCCCCATTTTATACAAAATTGGATTGTATCATTATATAATGTTTTAGCATACAGAAAAAGATATTCTGGTAAATACAAACATTTTGTAAATTACTATTTAAAAAATAGAAATCTATCTGTTGACCAACTTAATACCATACAGGCAAATAAATATAGCGAGTTTGTTACCTATGCAAAAAAACATTCTGAATATTATAACAAAACATTAGGAAATATTACTGCTTCAGAGGATATTACCAATATTACTAAACTTCCTATAATTAATAAAGAAACATTACGGAGTAATTATTCTGGTATTTATACAATTCAAAAAAACGAAGGGATTATATCTAAAACAGGAGGAACTACAGGGAAATCCCTAGAAGTGCTATATACCCATGATGATGTTCAGGAGCGATTTGCTTTGTTAGATAATTTTAGAAGTAGTTTTGGATATAAATTAGGAAAAAAGACTGCGTGGTTTAGTGGTAAAAATCTTTTAAGTGAAAAAGATATTAATAAAAAAAGGTTTTGGAAAACAGATCATATTTATAATGTAAGATATTATTCAACTTTCCATATTCATGGTAAATATTTAGAGTATTACCTTAAGAATTTAATACACTATAAGCCTTTATATATGGTTGGATTCCCTTCTACAATGTATGAAATTGCAAAATATGGATTAGCTAAAAATATTGATTTTCCCGAAAATATTATTAAAGCGATATTTCCAACCGCAGAAACTATAACAGATGATATTCGAGAAGTTTTAGAAGGATATTTTAAAACAAACTTATATAATCAATATGCTTCCTCAGAAGGAGCACCATTTATTTTTGAGTGTAAGAATAAGAAATTACACTTAGAATTACAGAGCGGTGTTTTTGAAGTACTGGATGAAGAAAATAACCCAAGTGATAAGGGTAGGTTAATAGTAACATCGTTTAATACTCATGGTACACCGCTTATCCGATATGACATAGGAGACCAGATAGAACTTGGTACTGGAACATGCACTTGCGGAAATAACAATCCGTTGGTTAAAGAAGTTCTTGGCCGTATTTCAGATTATATTTATTCTGAGGAAATAGGAAAAATAAATCTGGGAAATATATCAAATGCTCTTAAAGGAGTAAAAGGGATAATAAAATTTCAGATCCAACAAGATGCAATTGAGAAGCTTTTAGTTCTGATAGAAAAGGATGAAACCGTATTTGGTACAAAATATGAAGAAGTATTTTTAAAAAACTTAAGAGATCGGGTCGGAGCCAAAATCGGAATAGAACTTAGATATGTCGATGCAATTCCTGTAGAAAAGAGCGGTAAGTTTAGGTTGATTAAAAATAATATCAAAGATAAAATTCAAAATTAGTAGAAACTATGCTTTTTAACTCTTTAGCGTTTTTTCTTTTTCTATGTATTGTGTTTGTACTCTATTGGTTTATAGTGTATAAAAATCTTAAGTTTCAGAATATTCTATTGGTGATAGCAAGTTATGTCTTCTATGGATGGTGGGATTGGCGATTCCTGTCTTTAATAGCACTAAGTACATTAACAGACTATTTTGTAGGATTTCGAATTTATCAATCCAAAGATAAATCAATGCAAAAGAGATGGCTTTGGGTAAGTATATTATTTAATTTGGGATTGTTAGGCTTTTTTAAATACTATAATTTCTTTATAGAATCATGGGTCGACCTATTGGATTCTGTTGGATATGAATTTCAAAACACTTGGACACTAAAAGTAATTTTACCTGTCGGAATTTCATTTTATACGTTTCAGACCTTATCATATTCTATAGATATCTATAGAGAAAAGCTAAAGCCTACTAATGATTTTATTGCTTTTGCGGCTTTTGTATCATTTTTTCCTCAGTTGGTCGCTGGACCAATAGAAAGAGCCACCAATTTGGTTCCCCAGTTTTTGAAAAAAAGAGAGTTTACTTACCAGAATTTTTCTACCGGAATTAAACTAATGATTTGGGGATTTTTCTTAAAATTAGTAGTCGCAGACAGAGCTGCTATTTATGTGGATGCAGTGTATAATAATATAGAGAACCATGATGGTTTAAGTTTTATTGTTGCAACTGTATTATTTGCATTTCAAATATATGGCGATTTTGCTGGGTATTCATTAATAGCTATAGGAACCTCAAAACTTTTTGGGTTTGATTTAATGACAAATTTTAGACGCCCCTATTTTTCGGCTTCTGTAAGTGAGTTTTGGACCAGGTGGCATATATCATTGTCTACATGGTTTAGAGATTATTTATATATACCTCTAGGAGGAAACAGAGTAGGGAAGATGCGTTGGCTTTATAACCTCTTCGTTACTTTTTTAATTAGTGGGTTATGGCATGGTGCAAATTGGACTTTTATTGCTTGGGGAGCATTAAACGGTTTGTATTTAATAGCAGAAGTTTTAGTGCATAGAAAAAATAGAAAAGGAATCATTAATGTGCTGTTAACATTTGTATTGATCAATTTTGCGTGGATATTTTTCAGAGCTAATTCTATAGATAATGCTTTTTATATTATAAAAACAATTTTTACTGCCCCAGGGAGATTATATATTGGTAGTGGAGACGATATAGCTGCTCTTTTATATGCTATTCTGGCAATAGGTATTCTTCTTTTTGTAGAAACCAAAAAGGAATATTTTAATACCCTTTTCTCTATTTCTAAAAATAAATATGAAGTAGTAAGACTTACAGGTTATGCAGTTGTAGTATTTGTGATTTTGTATTTTGGAGTATTTGGTAAGAGTCAATTTATTTATTTTCAATTTTAAGGGATGATTAAAAAAGAATATAAATTAGCACTAATAAAACTAGTAAAGTTTATTGTGATTTTACTGATTACAGATTTTGTATTGGGAGCTATCTCAAAACAAGTGTTTTTTAGTCAGAAAACAGGTAAATATGCTAGGTCTACACATGCAATAAACGAGACAAATGCCAAAATCCTGATACTAGGAAGTTCTCATGCACATAGACATTATGTGCCTAAAGTTTTTGAAAAAGAATTAAAAACATCGAGTTATAATGCAGGTGCAGAAGGACAACAATTATTGTATCATGCGGCACTACAAAAAATGATACTGAAAAGGACCACACCAGATTTGATCATCCTAAATATCGATGAGGACTTTTTGTATACATCAAAAGAAGCATATGACAGGCTTAATGATTTACATCCTTATTATGCCGATCATAGAAGAGAACTTAAACCAATATTAGGATTACAATCTAAGCTTATTGATTTTAAGTTGTTTTTTAAGTCATATCAAACCAACTCTACGATTGTTCATGCAATTAGATATTATATATCGCCTCAAATAGACTATAATGGCTATCGCCCATTATTTGGAAAAGTAAAGCCTTCTGATCGTATAGATAAAGTAATACGTAACGAAGAAGATAAAAAAATAGATCAAAATTTTGTAAAAGTACTTAGAGATTTGATAGCTACTACAAAAAATAAAAAAGTAAATCTGGTTTTTGTTACCTCACCGACTTTACATACTGTAGATAATTCAAAAAATATTTCCTTTACTATGATACAGGAAATTGCTAAAAAAGAAAATATTCCTTTTGTTGATTTTTTTAATTCAGAACAGTTTGTATCTCAATATGAATTATTTCATGATACCTCACATTTAAATAATAATGGAGCAGAACTATTTACAAAACTTTTGGCCGATAAAATTAAGAGAATGAAATGGGATAATAACTAAAGTTGCATGATCAAAAAATGCACTTAAAGACATAGATTATTTATGAATATTAGAATTATTACATATGCTTTTTAACTCATTAGAATTTTTCTTGTTCTTACCCCTTGTATTTGTTTTATATTGGTTTGTAGTACATAAAAAACTAAAACTTCAGAATTTTTTGATATTGGTGGCCAGTTATGTGTTTTATGGATGGTGGGATTATCGGTTTTTATCGTTGATTGCATTAAGTACAGTAGTAGATTATTTTATTGGACTTACTATTGACAATTCTAATAAAAAATCAATTAGAAAAAGATGGCTGCTGGTGAGTATGTTGTTTAATTTAGGACTCCTTGGTTTCTTTAAATACTATAACTTTTTTATTGAATCCTGGATAGATCTTTTAGCTTCTATTGGATATCAAATTGAAAATACCTGGACCTTAAAAGTAATTTTACCAGTTGGTATTTCTTTTTATACATTTCAAACGATGTCATATTCTATTGATATCTATCGCAAAAAATTGAAACCAACAAAGGATTTTGTTGCCTTTGCAGCTTTTGTATCATTTTTTCCTCAATTGGTGGCAGGACCGATAGAAAGAGCATCTAATTTACTGCCGCAGATGTTGAAAAAACGAAAATTCGATAAACTTCAGAGTATAAAAGGGATAGAACTTATCGTATGGGGAATGTTTAAAAAAGTGGTTATAGCCGATTCTTTTGCTCCTATAGTAAATGATATATTTTCTAATTACACAGATTTTTCTGGCGGTACGTTGATCATGGGAGCTATATTCTTTGCATTTCAGATCTATTGTGATTTTAGCGGGTATTCTGATATTGCTATTGGTACGGCAAGATTGTTTGGTTTTGATTTAATGACCAATTTTAATTTCCCCTATTTTTCAAGAAGTATTGGCGAGTTTTGGCGAAAATGGCACATCTCATTATCTACCTGGTTTAGAGATTATCTCTATATCCCGCTTGGAGGCTCTAAGGTCGGTAAGTTAAAAGGAATTAGAAATGTTTTTGCCATCTTTTTGGTAAGCGGATTTTGGCATGGAGCAAACTGGACTTTTATTGCTTGGGGAGGAATTCATGCACTATTATTTATACCTTCATTTGTAATGGGGACAAATAGAAGACATTTAGAAGATGGTACTGCACAAATAACAATGTTATCATTCGCCAAAAATTTTGGACAAATACTGTTCACTTTTGCTGTAGTTACGCTAGCCTGGATTTTTTTTAGAGCAGATTCTATTCAGGATGCGGTTAATTACATCATGAGAATCGATTCGTTTAAGGTAGATGCATTGAGTTTTATCATGTTTTCTGATATCTTACTTATTATCACATTATTGGTATTAGATTTTATGAGATATAAGCAAATGAAAATTCATTTTATCATGTGGATTCTTATGGTACTGGCAATTATAGGATCATTAAATAGAGAGATACAAGCAGAATTTATTTATTTTCAATTTTAAGGATGAAATACATAAAGAAAATAGTAGTATATGTTATAATCTTAGAGGCTTTTAATCTGGTTATAGGATTGTTTTATAATGGAAGGGATACATTTTTGTCTTTTACTGGGTTTAATGATCCTCCTCTTTATTATGATATGGATTCGTTATATGGAGTTACCAGGCAAAAAAATGCTAAACAAATGATGCATTACCCATGGGGAGGTATTGTAAACGAAATCAATTCATATGGCTTTAGAGATGATGAGTTTAATGATAATGGTGTTCTTGTTGTTGGTAATTCTTTTGTAGAAGGTTTTGGCATGAATAAAGAAGATCGGTTTTCTGAAGTTATAGAGCGAGAACTGGATATAACCATTAATAATGCTGGATCAGGAGGAGTGTGGACTCCTATTCAGGGAGTAGTTTTGCTAGAACATTTGTTAAAAAGCGAAAAACTAGAATGTAGTAAGATTGTTTTTGTAATGACTCCTGGAGAAGTAGTCAATATTGGAAAAAGAAACCCTAAAAATGATCCAGGCAGAAATTATCCATATAGAGAAGGAGATTCAATTGTATTTCATAAAGCAAAATATAATAGTTTCGGAAATAATTTATCTCTACCTAGTAAAATTAAAAGGTTTAGTAAGGGGCTTTTGATGTTTAAAATTTTTAATACGTTTAAGTACTACGGAGCCGCTAAAGGAAAAAAGAAAGAGCTGGATTTTGATGAAAAAAAACTGGATTGGATAATAAAGAAAATAGAAGATCAAAAATTTGATCAGGTTATAGATATTGTGATTATTAATAACTTAGGGAGAATGCATCTTAATGGGATTACGGAATATCGAAATGACTCTGATAAAATACACTTTCACGTTGTTGAATTCCCCGATGAATTAAGTAACTATTTTGTGGCCAATGGTCATTTGAGCGAGAAAGGTAATAAGGTATTAGCAGAGATTTTAAAACCAATATTTAAAAACTAAACATAAAAATACCACCTCTGAAAGGTGGTATTTTTATGTTATTTTCTCCAGAGTATTAGTTACAATCGTTTCTATCTAAAGTAACTTCACTTGGATTTGTTGTAGCATCAATATTTATACATTCAAAGCGTGTGCCTGCTGGAAAACTAATTTTATTTAAACTGGTTTTTATAGCAGTATTTACTCCACTTAATGCAATACCATGATAATCGGCAGAAGAAATGTCATTTGATGACAAATCAACTTTAGATGCATCTACTAGCAATACAGGCCCATTGGTTGTATTGTTGTTATAAGTAACACCTTTACTTTTTGAAAATACTACAGAGGCAGAAGATGTAAATGTATTATCATGTACATTAATACCATAGTTTTCTTGACCAGCTTCCTGGTTAACAGCTACAAAGTATAAGTGGTTGGCTTTTACGTCAATGTAGCTAGTAGCAGTATTATGCGAGTGTATTGATAAATTATTGGCATATGTAGACTGAACACTTATTCCTCTACTGGATGATTTTATACTTTTAATCAGGTTTCCATAAACATTGGTCTCTTTTTCTATTTCTTTAAGCTGAATACCACTACTATTATCTATAATTTCATTGTTAAATATATTTACATTTCCATAATAAGCAGCAATACCAACACCGTACCCCGATATTTTGTTTCCAGAAATTTCATTGTTAAATACGGTTTCTCCTTTACCAGCAGCAAGTATTGCAGGAGTAGTTTTTGATTTTTCGGTAGCTACAAAGGTGTTATTTCTAATTTTAGAATTGGAAGTGGCAGAATATACAATCTTATTTTCCATGTCATTACCTTCTATAGTAACTTCTTCACCAATAGAAACCGTTATACCACCAACTCTACTTCCTCTTTCTTTATTATTGCGAATAAAAATTTTATGCGCTTTTTCATAAAGAATAAGGTCACCACTATCATCTCTGGTTCGGGTTGCTTCAATATTAATAGCATACCCAACAACACCTCCATTAATATATTCAGAATCTAGACCAGTATTTAGAAATGTGTTGTTTTCGACATAGATATCATATCCATCGGTAATAGACATACTCATTCTTCGGTTATTATCAAAAGTACAATTCTTGATCGTAATATTATGTGTAGGATCATAGTGTGGCTGAAAAGTAAATCCTATCGAAGCGATATTTATTCCTCCGAAAGACCCATCAACAATATTAACCCCATCAATTATAATCTTATCTGAAGAATAAATTCCTAGACAATGTGATCCTTCTTCTTTAGTTTCAAAGCCATTACTGTAAAGATGTTTATCGCGATCACCTATCAAATTCCCACCACTAATTTTGGAATTAGAAATTTCGATACAGGAAAGAATAAGACCTCCTTTTGCCCAATCAGTAGGAAATGTTCTTAGCTTAGTATCATTAGACATCTTTAAATGAAAATCTGATGGAATATTTATAGCTTCTCGTGAAGGGTAAAAGTTTTGATTGGTAGTTGTACTGGTTACAGTAGTTACATTAAAATAAGCATCAAATTTTCCAATTTCAAAAGTGGTAGCACCTAATTCTTTAGTAAAAAAGAATAATCGTTCTAATTCTGTATTATTTTTTAAAGCCTTTTCAGAAGTAGTATTTCCTTCTACAATATCATCCCATCGTGAAGCAAAAAATTTAAAGGTAGGTTCTTTAAGTTTTACATCTCCTTCAATTTCTATACTGGAATTTAAAAGTTCGCCAGCAATAGTACCACCGGCAAAAATTAGTTTTCCATTTTTAACATCACCACCGTCAAATTCAAACTTAACATTTGCAGGTAATGTAATCGTTTTTCCTTCAAGATCTAAAACACAATTAAATATAATTGTAGCATTAGCAGCAACAGTAGATAAATCAAAATTACAAGGCGTTGTAATTACATTGGGTGGTGTATCTGGTGTAGGAGGTTCTTCACCAGGAGTTTCTTCTCCAACAACTGGAGCAACATTATCAACACTTTCTTTGCTACAGGAAATAGCAATACAGCTCATAAAAATAAGTAGGTAATAAGGTAACTTTTTCATTTGGGGGGGATTTTATTTGGGTTAATTATTTATTCTGATTTTGGGTTATTTACCATATTTTTGAGTTTGTTGTTATTTTATTTGAGTTAGTTATTATCTGCACTAACGTAAGATTAGAAAATTAATTGTGTAAAATTTATTTGGAAATGTTAAATTTTCTTCAAAAAACGAAAATACTTGGTTTTACTGGGGCAAACCTCATTTTTTTTGTTGAATTTCCGTAGAAAATAGCAACATTTTTACTAGTTATTTTTCCTGATGATTAAAAAATAAAAGAAACCATGATTTAAAGTTTTCAAACACTTGCATATAACTATATTTGTATCCGAAAAATATTTAAAATCATCCTAATTACTATTTTTAAACATCAAAAATTGGTAATGAGTTTACTGGTTATACGTTATTAAGTCTGGGGAAAAATGCAAAAAATAATTAGAGTTACTACTGTACCTATATCATTAGGAAAATTATTACAAGGGCAACTAAAGTTTATGTCTCAATATTATGATATGATTGGGGTATCAGGAAAAGGAGAGGGGCAATTAGATATAGTGTCACAGAATGAAGGAGTACGTGTGATCCCTGTAGAGATGACCCGTAAGATTACTCCGATTAAAGATTTAAAAGCAGTGTACAAATTATATAAAGTTTTTAAAAAAGAAAAACCACAAATAGTACACAGTCATACCCCTAAGGCAGGAACATTATCTATGTTGGCTGCAAAGCTGGCAGGCGTACCTCACCGTTTACATACTATCGCAGGATTACCATTACTAGAAGCTACTGGAGCAAAAAGAGTATTGTTGGATACAGTAGAAAAAGTAACCTATGCTTGTGCTACAAAAATTTATCCCAATTCATCGGGGCTAAATGATATTATTATAACGAATAAATATACGTCACCCAAAAAATTAAAAGTTATTGCCAATGGGAGTTCTAACGGGATAGATACTTCGTTCTTTGATCCGGAACTTTATGCTGAAGAAGAAAACCATAAATTATCTGAGAGTCTGGGGATTAGACCTACAGATACGGTAATTATATATGTCGGTCGGTTGGTAAAAGATAAAGGTATACATGAGCTTATTGATGCATTTAAGAAATTGAATACAACATCTACTACTGCCAAATTACTATTGGTAGGTACTTATGAAAAAGATTTGGACCCGTTATCTCCAGATGCCGAAGAAGAAATCAATACCAACCCAAATATCATTACGGTAGGGTGGCAGAATGATGTACGACCCTATTTTGCCATTTCTGATGTATTGGCATTTCCCAGTTATCGCGAAGGGTTTCCTAACGTAGTAATGCAAGCGGCATCTATGGGGTTAGCTAGTGTTGTTACCAATATTAATGGCTGTAATGAGATTATAACAGATGGTATAAATGGTAAGATCATCCCGGTAAAAGATTCAGAACTGTTATTTAAGAATCTAAAAATGCTAGTAGAGGATAAGACGCAACGAGACACTTTAGCGGCCAATGCAAGAGAATCGATCACTAGTCGATACGAACGAAAAGTAGTTTGGGAAGCGCTGCTAGAAGAGTATCGTGCGTTGTAATTATGTATGACATATACACTTTTTAAAAATGAGTTTACATCTGTTATTACTAATAACAATTCCTTGTTAAAAAAAGTTAATTTAATGAGGCAAAAACCAAAATATTGATTGTATATTTACTCTCGATTTTTAGATATAGAATCATAGACAAATTATTAGCTTCATTCCCTGGTAGTATAAATAATATTTGTCTGTTTATTCCCCCAATTTTTAGTGTTATATGATCGTCCTGAATGCATTTTTAGGATCATATCATTTGGTTGTTAATATTAATGATTGTAAAGGAGATAGTAATTCTTTTATTTCACTTTTTAACAAATGGTTTATACATTTGTTGGATTAAATAATAGAGTCCCTTTTATGGCCGTTTAAACTTAAAAAAGGTGTATAAATTTTTTATAAAAAGAAGTCTTGATTTTAGTATATCGCTACTATTACTGATCTTTATTTCACCTGTATTTATACTATTGATTCTTTTTCTGGCTATTGCAAATTGGGGTAAACCTTTTTTCGTTCAAAGAAGACCGGGTAAAAATGAAAAAATCTTTAGCATCATAAAGTTTAAAACGATGAACGATAGAAAGGATGCACAAGGAAACTTATTACCGGATAAGGATAGAATAACCAAAGTAGGAGCATTTGTAAGAAAAACTTCTTTAGACGAAATTCCACAATTAATTAATGTATTACTAGGAGAAATGTCCCTGATAGGACCTCGTCCTTTGATCATAGAATATTTACCTGTGTATAATGATGTTCAAAAAAAGAGACATAATGTAAGACCAGGTATTACAGGATGGGCCCAAGTTAATGGAAGAAATTCTATTACCTGGAAAAAAAAGTTTGAATATGATGTTTGGTATGTAGAAAACTATAGTTTTTTATTAGATTTAAAAATAATCGGATTAACATTAAAAAAAGTAATACAAAAAGAAGATGTAAACCTATCAAATGATCTGACATCAGAATATTTTGACGGTACAAACTAGTTATATTTCTTAGGAAGAATAGATGGATAAAAATTTAAATATAGTAGCCTTAACCAAAAAAATGCTTAGAGAAGGTATAGAAAAAAATACCTATTGGAAAGGAAATCTTACCCCGTTACCAAAAAGTAAAGCATTATGGTTAGTTTCGAATTCGAGAATAGAAGAGGAGGACTATTGTGGAGTTATTGGTTATGAAGGTGAAAAAATGATCTCTTTTGTTTTTATGTTTCCCGATTTGCTTAATAACGGAAACACAGAACCATCAAAAGTATATTGGATGATCTCGTGGTGGGTGCATAAAGATTATAAAGATACAGTTCTGGGAACCTATATCTATAACGAGGCTGTTAATTTAACGGGCAAACAAATACTCATAAAATCGTATGCAGAAAATGTCACTACGTTTTACGAAAAACAACCCTTTACTGTAATTGCATCAAGATTAAGGCATACCATTTTTTTTAGCCTTGATGCATCTATACTTATAGGAAGGTTTCGGTTTTTGAAATCAATTAAATTTGTTCTGGATAGAATCGATAATACGGTAGCATCATGTATTAGGTTACTAAATAGACCTAAAGCTAGAAAAAGAACTAAAACACTTTCTTATGATTATATCAACCGGTTGGACAATGCAACCTGGGAGTTTATAGATCCGCTTTGTAAAAATGATCTGATTCTTAAAACAAAGGAGTATGTAAACTGGCAGATTAATATGATGCAGTATATGCAAACGCCAATTGCAACAAAGCATCCATATACATCATTACAAACAGGAACCAGTAATAATATTTATATTCATAACCTTAAAATCATAAAAGAAAATGAAATTATTGGTTTTTTATCTTATGTGATAAATTATAATGAGTTTAATGTTAAATACTTTTTGGTTAAAGAAGAGGAGAATTATGACCTGTGTATCGATGCTTTAATAGAGAATTTTATTCAAAAGAAAACGAAATTCATTTTTACAGATGACACCAAATTATCTAATACTATAACAAAACGATATAGAACTATTTTTACCCATAGAGTAACAAAAAAAGGATTAGCACATGATGAGACTAAGCTCGATTTTGAAAATTCGAATATGTTAAATAGAGATGGACATTTTTATTAAATCAAAAAGATGAAATTTGTAAAAGCACTACAAGAATCGATAGAAAATCATTCTGATCATAATGCATTATGTATAAATCGTAAGTTTTATACATATCATGATTTTGCTATTGAAATATCTAAAATAAGAAATGCCATAGCTAATACTGTAGAAGACGCTGAAAAACTAATTGGTTTGGTTACTAATGATGATCTTCAGACCTATGCTAGTATTCTTGCACTATGGCTAGAAGGGAAGGCATACGTTCCTGTAAATCCATCAACACCAATTGAGCGTAATAGTAAGGTTTTTGAATTAACAGAAACACGATATGTTATCGATTCTTCTGAAACTTCAATTTATAAGGATTATAAAGTTATTGCTTCGGGAGCATTAGATACAACAGATATTAATCTGAAACCTAAAGATGTTTCTGGGGATCAATTAGCATATATATTATTTACGTCTGGTACTACAGGGCTTCCTAAAGGAGTTCCTATTACGTTTGATAATGTTAATGCATTGGTAAATGCTATTGATGCCGAACCAGAATTTAATCTGGTTCCTTCAGATCGATGCTTACAAATGTTCGAACTTACTTTTGATTTTTCTGTAGTAACTTACTTATTTCCTTTCTTATCAGGTTCTTGTATTTATACAATACCAAAAGGGGCAATTAAATACTTTTATATTTTTAAACTTATTAAAGAACAAAAGCTTACAGTGCTTACTATGGTGCCTTCGATTATAAATTATTTAAGGCCGTATTTCCCCGAAATTAATGCCCCCGATGTGCGATATTGTAGTTTTGGAGGAGGAGCATTACATAGTGATATTGCCAAGGAATGGAGCGAATGTCTTCCTAATTGCAAAATATTTAATTATTATGGCCCTACAGAGTTTACTGTTTATAGCGGCTTTTATCCATATCATAAAGAAACTCATCAAAAAGCCCATAACGGAATAATAGCCATTGGGACACCACAAGAAGATACATTGTATCTTGTCGTAAATGAGCATAATGAAGAAGTGCCTGTAAATGTAACAGGAGAACTTTGTTTAGGAGGCCCACAGATAACTCCTGGATATTGGAAAAATGAAGAGCGAAATACTCAAAGTTTTTTTGTGAGAGAAGAAAATGGAAAAAAACAACGTTACTATAAAACCGGAGATCTTTGTTTTAAAGATGAAGAAGGGGATTTTTTATATGTTGGCAGAGCAGATTTTCAGGTAAAAATTAGAGGATATCGGGTAGAGCTTGCAGAAGTAGAATTTCATGCCAAAGCAAAATCAGAGAGAAAAGTGAATATGGTTGCCTTGGATATTACTAATGCCTTAGGAAATGCCGAGTTAGGTTTAGCTATAGAATCCGAAGAATTTGATACTGAAGAGATATTCAGTTATATGAAAACTAAAATGCCTGATTATATGATTCCGGGGCATGTACGATTTATAAAAGAATTTCCGCATAGTATCAACGGAAAAATTAACAGAAAAGGATTAAGAACATATTTTGACATAAATTAAATAATCAATAATGGGTAAAGAAGAGATTTTAGCAAAAGTAAAAGAAGCTTTTGTATCTGTATTAGAACATGATAATTTTCAGCTTGCTGATGAGACTACAGCAGATGATGTTGATGGGTGGGAATCTGTAACACATATGATGATTATTTCTGAAGTCGAAAAATCTTTTGGTATTAAATTTAAACTAATGGATTTAATGAATATGAATAATGTTGGGGACTTAATCAGAACCATAGAATCAGAATTATAAGTATATGAAGTACTTTTGTAGATATACTAAGGAATAATTTGTAAAAAAACATCGATGGATAAAGTTTTGATAATCGGCGCTTCGGGTCACGCTAAAGTGATTATAGAAACTATTGAGTTGAATGCAAATTATCAAATTCATGGTCTTATAGATACGTTTAAACCAAAAGGCGAAAAGCTACTTGGTTATGAAGTCCTTGGTACAGAAGATTATATTCAAGACCTTGTAGAAAAAGGGATTAATAAAGGAATTATTGCAATAGGAGATAACTGGACTAGGTTTTTAATGCAAGAGAGAATAAAAAAAATATCTCCTGATTTTGAGTTTGTTACTATAATTCATCCGTCAGCGATAATTAGTCCAAGTGTTGTAATAGGTAAGGGAAGTATAATATTGGCTTCTGTTACTATAAATGCGCATGCAAGGATTGGAGATTTTTGTATTATGAATACCGATGCTAATTTTGATCATGATAGTGATATACAGGACTTTTCTAGTTTAGCTCCGGGAGTTACTGTTGGAGGAAATGTTAGTATAGGTAGATGTACTGCAATATCGCTGGGTGCAAATATTATTCAAGGTATTACTATAGGGAAACATAGTATTATTGGGGCAGGTTCTTTACTACTAAACGATGTAGGTGATTTTAAACTGGTTTATGGAGTTCCTGGTAAAGAAATAAGAACTGTTGTTAAAGGAGAAAACTATTTGTCTAAGTCCTAAGAACAGAGATTGTAATTTTAAAATTATTGGTAAGCTTAAGTATACAAGTGTTGTTAATTAAATTTATAAAAGCGATAAAAAGTATATGTACAACCCATATGTAAAACGATTATTAGATTTTGTGCTTTCCTTTTTGGGTATAGTAATGTTATCTCCCATTATACTAGTACTGGTTCTACTATTAATTGTTGTAAATAGCGGAAAACCATTTTTTTTTCAGTTAAGACCTGGAAAAAATGGTCGACTTTTTAAAATTATTAAATTTAAAACAATGTCTGATTTAAAATCAGAAGATAAAGATGATGTGCATAATGTTTCTCGTATAACAAAATCGGGAGCATTTATTAGAAAATACTCCTTAGATGAGATTTTGCAACTTATTAATGTTTTAAAAGGAGATATGAGTCTAATAGGTCCAAGACCTCTTTTGGTTGAATATTTACCTTTGTATAATGAGACGCAAAAGAAAAGACATAATGTAAGACCAGGTATAACAGGATGGGCACAGGTAAAGGGTAGAAATGCAATATCCTGGAATCAGAAATTTGAATATGATGTATGGTATGTAGAAAATCTAAGTTTTATCTTAGATATTAAAATTTTATTTTTAACCATAAAGAAAGTAATTAAAAAAGAAGGTGTAAACATTGACCAAAATACTATTATGCCTGCTTGGAAAGGAAATAACTAACAAAAAAACTTTTATAAAAGTTCTATAAGAACGATATAATTCACACAACCAACAAATCAACTTAAATTTAGCAATGAGTAAAATGAAAATAACTGATGACCCTAAAAAAATAAGGATTTATGGAGCTGGAGGGCATTCTCAAGTCATACGAGAGGTATTAGAAGAGAACGGTTATGAAGTAACCGAAACTTTTGATGATAAACCTTCTGGGCGCCATTATGCATCTAAGAATGTAACTTCTGGGGCAAGAAAAAATCTAAAAGAATTTCCGCATAAAGGATATCCCGTAATTGTGGCAGTAGGTATAAATGCAGAAAGAGCAGAAATAGCAGGTTTTCTAAAAAGTGATTTTGAAAAGGCGATACACCACTCAGCAATTATAGCCCCAACGGCAAAAATAGGAGAAGGTACCGTTGTTTTTGCAGGAGCGATAATTCAACCCAATACAGTTATCGGAGAACATGTAATTATAAATACAGCGGCAAGTATAGATCATGATAATGTTATTGGGAACTTTGCGCACATCTCACCAAAAGCTGCTTTATGCGGTCATGTTGAGGTAGGAGAAGGTTCACATGTTGGAGTTGGTGCTGTTGTAATACCAAAGGTTAAAATAGGAAAATGGTGCACTATTGGAGCAGGAGCCGTAGTTTTAAAAGACGTTCCTGATTATTCTACCGTTGTTGGTAATCCCGGTAAAATTATAAAAACAAAACTAACAGACTTGAAACTTAATAACAAACCAAAATCGTCAGAAATCACTTTTATTGGTTCAGGGATTTCATCTTCCTTCACTATTTTACATTTCTTGGATCTTATCGAAAACCATAAAACAAAAAGAAAGATCAATATCAATATAATTGATAAATATCGAGAGTTTCACTCGGGAATACCTTATGGATCAAGATCTGGTTTTTCGGTTCATCTTATAACATCTTTAAAAAACTTTTTGCCAGAACCAGAATTAGGAAAATTTATTAAATGGCTTAATAATAATAAGAATTGGTTATTAGATGAGCTAAAAAAAGATGGAGGAACCTTATCTTCAGAATGGATTACTAAGCATGAAGATAAAATTAAAAATAATGAGTGGGAAGATCTTTTTATTCCTCGTCGTTTTTTTGGATGGTATATCAATGAAAAAGTAAAGAACAGACTAGAAGAATTTAAAATTAAAGGCGCTATTGATGTTAATTATATTAATGCAGAAGTGATCGATATAGAAAAATCAGAAAATGCATACGAATTGTCTCTGGATAACAAAGACACTGTTTTTTCTGAAAAAGTTATCTTATCTGTTGGTTCTCTGCCAGTTAATCACCTTTGGAAAGAAGAAGATATAGTAGAAGAGGATAATTTACTTTTTGTAAATGATCCCTATGGTTCTGAGTTAAAGACAACGTTAGAGAAAATAGACAGCTTTCTCGAAAAGCAATCAGGAAAGAAAACTAATGTGCTTATAGTAGGAGCCAATGCGAGTGGATTAGAGTTACTGTATAAATTAAATGATGTTGAAAAAATAAAGTCTGAAATCAATAAATTCATTATTCTTTCTACTCAGGGGTTATTACCAGATGCTGTTATTGATGAAGAACGAAAAAAAGAATATACACCTTTTAATTTACAGGCATTAACCAAAGAAAAAAATATAACCGCAGAAATTATTGCAGAAGCAACATTTAAAGATTTGGATTATGCCGATCAGATTCATTTGGGAGCAGCGTCTACGGTAGATATTATATCAAAAGCTTTTGGTACTTTATTAAATAAGTTAAATCCAGAAGAACTAAAAAAGTTTGCTTGCTATTATGGTAATGAAATAGGAAGAAGACAACGATGCGCTGGTTTTCATTACTCAAAAACCGTTGATGAATTAAAGCAGGAAAATCGTTTTGATCATATAGCAGGACGATTTAGTGATATTAAAAAAACTAAGACAGACGAATATTCCTTAGAATATTTAGATACACAATCTGGAGAAAACAAAATTTATGAAGACCCTGTTAGTATAGTGATTAACTGTGTAGGCAGTACAAATTTAACCAAACCAAATATTCCAGAATTACTAAAAAATATAATAGACAAAGGATATTGCAAACCTAATAATTCTAAAATAGGATTTGAGGTTAATGAGCAATTAGAAACTTCTGATAATTTACATATTGTAGGACCATTACTGGCAGGAAATGTATTTGAAGGTAAAGCTGTATGGCATGTAGAACACTGTGGTAGAATTATATGGCTATCACAAGTGTTATCAGAAATAATTAATGATTATTTTTTTAGAAATGTAGAGTTAAAAGAAAAACCAATATAAATAGCTAATAAACAACCATACCTAACTAATATTTTTACAATTGGAGCAAAATTACAAACTGATAATTAAAAACCTGGATGAAAATTCAAACATCATTGAATATAAGACGCTCCTTCAAGAAAAATGGAACAATAATGTGTACTATTCTCCCGAGCATTTGTTACATTTTGAGAAGGATTCTGATACGCTAAAATACTTTTTGTTTGAAAAAGATAACAAACCTATTATTCTAATGCCTTTTGTTTTTAGAGAAATAAAAATAAAAGATAAGAAACATCCGTATTTCGATGTTACTAGCCCATATGGCTATAGTGGACCCTTGTTTAATAATGCTGTTACAGAAGACGATATTGCTCAATTTTGGGACAATGTTGATCAATGGTATATGCAACATAATGTAGTAACAGAATTCATTCGATTTAGCTTAAATGGAAACCACAAAAAATATTCGGGATGTTTAACTAATACATTATCAAATGTTAGAGGGCATCTTTTAGAAAATTTTGACGATCAATGGGTGGCATTTTTGCCAAAAGTTAGGAATAACTACAGAAAGGCTGTAAATCACAATTTAGTGTTTAAAATATTTCATAAACATGAAATAACAAAAGATATCATTAAAATTTTTAATGATATCTATGTGAATACGATGAATCGTAATAATGCAGATCGTATTTATTTTTTCTCCAATACGTATTTTGAAAACCTGATATTATCTAATTTAGATAATTTTTCTATTGCCATTGCCTATTACGAGGGTATCCCAATTTCTATTGAACTTATTATTGGTTATAGAGATACTATTTTTGCATTTCTTGGAGGAACAAATGCAGAGTATTTTAGTTATAGACCTAATGATTTTCTTAGAGTAAAAATTATTGAATGGGCAATCAAAAATAGAATCAAATGTTATGTTTTAGGGGGAGGTATGAAAGATGGTGATGGATTGTATAGACATAAAAAATCACTTTTTCCAAAAGATGAAGATGTGATTTTTTATACCGGTAGAAAAATTATTAACGAAAAGGTTTATGATGAGTTATGTCTCTCTGCCAATCCAGAATATTCTCATGTTCATAAAGAGAATGTAAAAGATTATTTTTTTCCTTTTTATAGATTAAGTATATGAAAAAGGTCCAGATAGATTACTTTTTTGAGCTTTTTGAAAAAGGATTGATTCCCAAAATATTTCCTAAGATTAGTAATTTAGAAAGTGAAGAAGAACTAATCAATCCAGATTATGATGAGAAGCTAATAAATAACCCAGATAAGGTTTATTCGGTTTTCTTTATAGCTGATTATTTGAAACCTGAGCTTAATGCAAGAGTATTTAACCTAAAAAGAGTTCATCAGTTTTTTAAGGGGTACGCTATTTTTCTCGATGGTTTTGTAAGTGCAGATGCTTATATAAAATATCGTTTCAGGAGTAATGCAAAAGGAATAAGAAGAAGAGTAAAACGACTCGAATCGTGTTTTCAGATTTCATATAAAACATATTATGGTGCAATAGGAGAGGAGGAGTATAATCTATTGATGGACTGTTTAGAGAAAATGTTGATTAGAAGATTTAAACAGCGTAACGATGTGAGTCAAAGTCTTATTCGATGGGACCATTATAAAAACATATATTTTTCTTTAATCAATCAAAAAAAAGCATCATTGTTTGTTGTTTATGACGATAATAATCCTATAGTAATATCACTTAATAATCATTTTTATAAACGACTATTTAGTGCAATATCATCCTATGATATTGATTACCAAAAATTTAGCTTAGGAAGTGTAGAGATTTATAAGAAATTAGATTGGTGTATTGCCAATGGTCATAAGTCTTATGAGATGGGGATGGGAGATCTTACTTATAAGAGAGAATGGTGTAATCATATTTATAATTTTGAACACCAAATAATCTATCCTAAAAAATCTATTTCTGCTGCTGTTAGTGCTACGATTGAATATTTGAAAATAAGTTTGAAAGAGTTTGTTTTTAAAATAGCCTATGTTCGGTATAAAAAATATAAAGCAAAACGAAAAAAGAATACTGTTGTCTTACAAGAACCGAAATATCAGGCATTACCTATAATAGAAGTACAGCATGATAAGCAATACCCTATAATAGATTATAATAGCACCGAGTATCGTTTTTTAAGGAAAATTGTATTTGATTTTCTGTATACCAGTATAGAAAAAGTATCAGATGTTAGAGTGTTAAAAGTATTAGAAGAAGAAAATACATATTTGATTATTGGGAAATCGAAGATGCAAAAAATTGTTTTCGAAACCAGTTCATATGTCTCCTAAATGATGTCGTTTTTTTACAATCCTGGCATTGTAAGTCGGTATATATTTGTGATATGAAAAAAACAGTTATAGCACGATTAAGTGTACAGAAAGAAAGTAGTGAACAATTTTTGATACATGCAAAAAAGATGGTTCGGGAAAGTAATTTAGAAGAAGATTGTATGACCTATCGTTTATATCAAGAAATAGATGTCGATACAGAATTTATTTTTTATGAGGAATATACGAATATGAAGGCAGTTGATGCACATAATTCTTCGAATCATTTTAAAGAGTTTATCTCGCAGGTATCCTCAATGCTTACATCAGAACCAATAATAGAAGTCTTCTAATTGTTAATCCATAAAACGTCATATAAGCCTAATAAAAGCTTGGCAAAATATGTTGACCGGATTTATGTACTAAAACATTCGGGGGCATTTAAACTACCCGTTATTTTGCCGGGTACTGGTTTAGAATTGCTATTTCATACTCATAAACCATTGCTAATAAATAATCATAAATGTGATCATGGACATATTATTTGTCCTAGAAATTCAATAGTACACATAAATGAGTTTAGTGATGTTTCTTTTATATCTGTTCGATTTAAAAGCGGGGCTTTTCGTCATTTTTCTTCAATTCCATATATAGAGCTAAATAATCGGTTTGCTTCTGTCGAGGATATTTGGGGAACTAAGGGGAAGGATTTTTTAGAAAAGCTAAATGAGTATCGTACTATTAATGATAAAATTAAATGCATAGAATCTTTTTTACTTAAATGTTTATATGATTACCATGATAAGCAAAACGAAAAATGGGATGCTATCATGCATTCTTTATATAAACAGTATAATTCAATTTCTTTAAAAGAATTAGCTGCTTATACTAATTTGAGTTATCGACAATTTGAAAGAAATTTTAAATCTCAATTTGGCATTACGCCAAAGAAAATTCAACGAATTATACGGTTTGAAGCCACTGTAAAAAAAATACTGTTAAACAGAAATTCAGAATATTTATCTACTGCATTAGATCATGGTTATTACGATCAAAGTCATTTTATTAATGAGTTTCAGCGTTTTGCCAAAGAAAAGCCTTCTGATTACTTTGTGGCAAAAAATTATGAATATCACTTTTATGATAAATCAATAAGAGTATCAGAGAGATATTAGTTTTTTACAAAATTAGTATCTCTTAAATATTGGATAATATCCTTTGCTATGATATCCCTACCATGATTATTCCAGTGTCTGTCATAGATCAAAGTAGTAGAGCGATCAGAAGTTTCAAAAGAGGTCGAGAAATCAATGTAATTAAATCCATTTTTTTCTAAATACGATAAAAATAGAGGGCTTGTTATTCTGGAGTCTAAAAGAAGTGTAAATCGTTTTTTATCATATCCGTATTTAGAAACCAAACTTTTGAAGTTTGCCAGATATTTTTCTTCATTTTTCTTTTTAATTCTCAATGTTTCGGCTTCATCTATCGAAACTGTTTTTTTCTTAGGTTTAAAAATATTAATTAGTCGATACATAAATTCCTGAGGAGGGTCTAAAATTCCAATACTTTTACAATACACTATTAGTTTACTTTTTTTAAGCATTTTATTCATGGGGGATTCTAAGGCTAACCGACTATTAACAACCTGATATTCTGCACGGGTTAGGTCGTTAGAGAATTTTATACCTAAAATAACGTGATCAATAAGGTCGAATTGCGATGCATATGAATGTACCAGATGTAGTTGATCTGCAAAATCATAGCCGGCATAGCCATATTCATATACTTCAATTTCGGGAATAACATTTTCAATCTTTTTACCAATAGAGTTATAGTAGTTTTGATGAAACCCTTCTATAAACGAATCTCCAACCAATGCTACTTCTATTTTATCTTTTGTTGGGGTAAATTCTCTATATGAATTATATCCTGTTGTATTAATATGATATTCTGAAAAATTTTGTCTTCTGTTTCCGGTAACAGAAAAACCATTTTGATTTGGCTTCCATTTTTCTACTTTATATTTGTCGAGAAATCGGGTAGGAGTGTCTTTTCCTAAATGAAAAACACGTACTAATCCTTCTAACACAATAAGTATTAAAAAAACGTATAAGATACTTTTGATTATAAGTTTTTTCATGCGACTTTTAAATTATATCATAATGTTTTTTTATTGTCATTATCTATTTTTAATTAGAATTGGAAATAAATAAATGATCTGTCTATATTGTCATCAAAGAACAATAACATTCCTAAAATTACTAAAGTATATGCAACGAATCTCACGATTTTAGACTTAAATTTAAAGGGAGCACGCTCATCTCTTCTAATCCTAAATTCATATAAAATAAAAAGTCCTAGTAAAATAAAATAATCTATCATACGATACCCTAATGGGTGTTGGTAGGTTTCATAAGAAAAATTAGAATATATCTGCTCTAAAAAACCAAAAGCATCTGTAATGGACTCTGATCTAAAGAAGACTCTAGAAAATGTAACTAATATAAAAGTGAGTAAAATTTGTGAGATTTCTGTTAACGAAGGAAACCAACGATTTTCTGCTACTACTGTATTCATATAAATACGATTTCTCCCCATTAAAAAAACAGGAATGTATAAAGCAGCATGAATTGCCCCCCATACAATAAAAGTCCAGTTTGCACCATGCCAGAAACCACTTACTAAGAAAATAATAATAATATTTCTAACCGATTTAAGTTTACTTACTCTGCTTCCGCCAAGAGGAATGTATACATAATGTCTAAACCAGGTAGATAAAGAAACGTGCCATCGTTGCCAATATTCGGCAACATTTCTAGAAAATGTTGGAAACTTAAAATTAGACATTAATTCTATTCCAAATAGTTTTGCTGTTCCTATAGCAATATCAGAATACCCGCTAAAATCTCCATAGACCTGAAAACTAAAAAGCGATACGCCCAGGATCAAAGTAGAAGCAGAATAGTCATTATAATTCAGAAAAATATCATCTACAATTGGCGCAATAGAATCTGCAATGACTATTTTCTTAAATAACCCCCAGAGTATAAGCTTTAAACCTTCTGTACATTGTATATAATTAAAAGTTCTTTTAGAAGTGATTTGTGATAAGAGATTAGAAGCCCTCTCTATAGGGCCAGCAACCAATTGAGGGAAAAAACTAACAAATGTTGCAAATGCGATAAAATTCTTGGTAGGTGTTAATCTTTTGTAATAAATATCTAATGAATACGACATGGTCTGAAACGTATAAAAAGATATTCCAACAGGTAAAATAATTTGTAGTGTCCATGTACTTTTAAGTTCGTATCCGAAAACAGAAAGAAAATCTATCCAGGACCCTATAAAGAAATTGTAGTATTTAAAGAAGCCTAAAAGACCTATGTTAAAAATTACACTTATCCATAACCAGGCTTTTCTTTTTGAAATAGCATCATTGACATAAATAGCCTGACCGATAAAAAAGTCAACAACAGTACTTGCTAGTATAAGAAATAGAAATCTCCAGTCCCATAAGCCATAAAAGATATAGCTGGCGATAAGTATAAAAAAATTCTGAACCTGAATTTTTTTATAGAAAATAAACCAGTAAAGAACAAAGACGACTGGCAGGAATATAAAAAAATCTAAAGAATTAAATAACATCTATACTGTTTATAATTATATAATTTGGAGAAGGATTATGCAAAGAAATATTACGAAAAAATCTCATTGCTATTGAAAGGCATAAATTTTGTGTATTTAATTTTATAAATCAAATATTTATCAAGTTATTTTTTTTCTTAATACAGGACATGAAGTTATTTGTTAAAGAATATCTTGCGATGGGGAATACACCCCTTTATAAATAGGTGTTATCCCCATGAAATTAATGTACTAATAAGCTATACTTGTACTACCCAAAATAGTTTACAAAAAAGTAATATGAAAAATGAATTTCGACAATTTAATATATTTAATTTTGTGATGAAATATGATTTTGAGTTTAAATTCGTTTCTTATTACAAGTAATATTATAGTGTATCTATAATATTTTTCTTACGGGATTTCCGTATTGTAAGACAATATTTAGGTAAACGTGAGTCATTGAACGTTTTTTTTAAGTATTCTGTCTAAAAAATTAGATTTTGAATTGTTAATTGATTTAACTAGACTATTTTAGCCTTGGAAAACAAATATAAAATAAGTTCAGAAAAGGAAGTTCTACCCCCCTTCTTCCAGCGTTTTTTAGATTGTCATCAAAAAGAGTTGACGAGTCATTATGCATATTGTGTAATTGTTATGTCAACAGGAAATTATTGTTCATTATTAATGGGAAAATTATGAATATAATTGATTCAAAAAAAATATGGCTTTCTTCACCGCATATGGGTGGATCAGAGCAAAAATTTATAAAAGAAGCATTTGACACAAATTGGGTAGCACCTTTGGGTCCAAACGTTAATGGATTTGAAAGTGATATTGAAAATTACCTTGACGAAGATGTTTATGTAGCAGCATTAAGTTCTGGTACGGCTGCATTACACCTTGGATTAAAATTACTTGGGGTTACAGTAGGTGATGAAGTGTTATGCCAAAGTATGACATTTGCTGCCTCAGCTAATCCAATTGTATACCTTGGTGCTAAACCTATATTTATTGATAGCGAAAGAAGTACCTGGAATCTATGTCCAGATCAATTAGAAATAGCAATAAAAGATAGAATTGCAAAAGGTAAAAAGCCTAAAGCAATTATTACAGTGCATTTATATGGAATGCCATATAATGTAGATGCTATTCATAAGATTGCTTCAGAATATAAAATTCCAATATTAGAAGATAGCGCAGAAGCCTTGGGAAGTTCTTATCAAGGAATTAAATGTGGAACTTTTGGAGATATTGCAATTCTATCATTTAATGGGAATAAGATTATTACTACATCTGGTGGTGGAGCACTTGTTTCTAAAAAACAAGAATATAAAAATAAGGCCATTTTTTTGGCAACTCAAGCCAGAGACGATGCACCTCATTATGAACATTCTGAAATAGGATATAATTACAGGATGAGTAATATTACAGCAGGTATTGGAAGAGGACAGATGGAAGTTTTGGATGCCCATATAACTAATAGACGTAGTAATTTTGAATTTTACAAAAAGAATCTTGAAGATTCATCTGAGATAAAATTTTTAGAAGAACCTTTGGGGTATCATTCTAATAGATGGTTAACTTGTATAGAAACCAGTTCTTATAAATTAAGAGAAGGGATACGGTTATCATTAGCAGAAGAAAACATAGAATCAAGACCGTTATGGAAGCCCATGCACCAACAAACTGTATTTGCAGATTGTGATGCGTACCTCAATGGAATTTCTGATGACCTATTTGATCGTGGCCTTTGCTTACCCAGCGGGTCTAATCTTGAAGAAGATGATTTATATAGAATTGTATCAGTAATTAAAAATGTATTGAGATGATAAAAGGCTATCTTATAAATAATTCGCATAAACACGCATCTAAATGGCTTGTTTTATCAATTGATGTATTAATTACAATCTTTAATTTCTTTTTGGCATATGTAATTAGATTTGGAATCACTTTAAATTTTGATACCACTAATTTAATATACCAATTGCCAATTGTAGCAGGTTTATCTACCTTAAGTTTTTTAATGATAGGCTCTTACAAAGGAGTAGTTAGACATACAGGAATGAGAGATGCCTATAACCTGTTTCTTGCTGTAACTATCTTAATTTGTTTAATGGGATTCTTTATGGCGTCCAGTAGGTTAGCACTAATGCCAGAATTGTTGAATATTCCTGTTTCTATAATTTGCGTGCATTATTTGTTAAATATTATAACACTTACTACAAGTCGTTTAGTGTTTAAATATTGCTATTATTATGTGAAATCAAAAATAGGAGAGACTTCAAGAATATTGATTTATGGAGCAGGAGACTCTGGGTTAATAACCCTTGCTGCAGTAACTAATGATTCTAATAGATCTTTGTCGGTAGTTGGTTTTATCGATGATAATTCTCGAAAAATTGGTAAGACTATTAATGGGATAAAGGTTTATCCTTCGGGAATGATTGATCAAAGCTTTATCACTAAAAATAATATTAAGGAGATTGTTGTATCTATTCCGCATATAAGTAAGAAAAGACTTTCAGAAATTTCTGACAACTTGCTTAAGCTAAAAGTTGTTGTTAAAATAATACCTGCCGTAAATGATTGGATTGATGGTAAATTAAATGTTTCTCAGATTAAAGAAATTCAGATAGAAGACCTGTTGGAAAGGGCTCCTATTAATATGGATAATCAGAATATTGCACAAGAACTTAATGATAAAGTAATTTTGATAACGGGAGCTGCAGGATCAATAGGAAGTGAAATAGTAAGGCAAGCTTCATATTATAGCTATAGACACCTCGTTTTGGTTGATCAGGCAGAGTCTCCATTATACGATTTACAACAAGAACTGTTAAGTAAAGGAGTAACCAATTTCACACCTATTGTTGCTGATATAAGAGATCATCAAAGAGTAGAAACTATATTTGAAAAATATAGACCTAATATGGTTTTTCATGCGGCGGCATATAAGCATGTGCCTCTTATGGAGAATAACCCTTGTGAGGCAATTAAGATTAATGTACTTGGAACCCGAAAACTAGCGGATTTATCGTCTGAGTTTGGTGTAGATAAATTTGTTTTTGTATCTACAGATAAAGCAGTTAACCCTACAAATGTAATGGGAGCAACGAAGAGAGTTGCCGAAATGTATATAAAATGTATTAATAGGACCAGTAATACCAAGTTTATTACCACTAGATTCGGAAATGTACTGGGATCAAATGGATCTGTTATTCCATTATTTAAAAAACAAATCCAAAAAGGAGGTCCATTAACAGTTACTCATAAAGATGTAACTCGCTTTTTTATGACTATACCAGAAGCTTCTCAATTGGTTATAGAGGCAGGAACAATGGGTAATGGAGGCGAAATATTTATCTTTGATATGGGAGAATCTGTAAAGATTTTTGACCTTGCAAAGAAAATGATACGATTATCTGGCCTTAGATACCCAGAAGATATAGATATAAAAATAACTGGTCTTAGACCTGGAGAGAAATTGTATGAAGAACTCTTGGCTGATACAGAAAATACGTTACCAACGTACCACAAGAAAATAATGATAAGTAGATTTGATGATAATGATTGCATATTGGTAAAAGATAAAATTGACGATCTATGTATTATGAATTTACTAAGTCAGGATCATCAAATTGTAGGGAAATTAAAAGAAATTGTTCCAGAGTTTATCTCCAATAACTCTACTTTCGAGAGTATTGATAAAATTAATAAAAAAAGTATTCAAGGTAAGCGAGAAGTTCTTGTATAAGCCTTGATATAACAAAATAGTTGGTATTATTATAGTAAGGGAAAAAATACCTTCAAAAACATTTTAGTAAGAAGAGATAGGCTTGTTTAGAGGAATAAACTAGCCTAAATGTTTTATGCTGTTCTATTAGAGCGTATGAAAGGAAATAGTATAGATAAAACAAAATCTTTGATAAACTAAATAAAGTTATATTTTTGTAAGCTATTAAAAAAGCTTACTTATAAAGTACTAAAATATGCGATGTAGATTTTTGTTATTATTTGTGGTATTAATATCAGTTTTTTCCTGTAAAGTACCGGAAAATGTGGTTTATTTTCAAAATTCTGCAAATTTGGAGAAGATTTCTTCTACAAATTCTTTTACCTCTGTTTTTAAAGTAGATGATATCGTTGGGATAGTGGTTTCGGCAGCAGATATGGATGCAGCAAGACCATTTAATTTAATGCAAAGTTCTTCTATATCGCTGGGAGAAGGTGGAGGAGGAAATACAGCAAGTTCTGCTGGATCAGGTGAACCGACTTATCTAATAAACGAAGAAGGAAATATTGATTTTCCTGTTTTGGGGGAGCTAAAGATTGCTGGCTTAACTCGTATTGAGGTTAAGAAAATGATCAAAGAAAAATTAAAAATATATATTAATGATCCTATAGTAAGTGTAAGACTTAAAAATTTTAAAATTACTGTTGTGGGAGAAGTTTCAAAACCAGGCTCCTATACAATTCCTAATGAAAGAATTACTATCATTGAAGCTCTCGGTTTGGCAGGAGATATGACAATTAAAGGAAAAAGAGAAAATGTAATGATCATTAGAGAAAATGAAGGAGTAAATACATATCATCGTGTGGATCTTACTTCGAAGTCAATTTTTGAATCTCCTGTATACTATTTAGCACAAAACGATGTTCTTTATGTTGAGCCAAATGACTCTAGGATAAAGGAATCCAAAACACGTAATAACACCCTTGGTGTAATTATCAGTATAGTTGGTGTAGTCCTATCTGTAGTTACTCTAGTCGTAAGATAATAAGTATATGATTTCCAATACCAATAATACTTCTGCAAATAATACTAATTTTGATTCGTCTTCTGGATTTAGTTTTAATCTTAGAGATCAAATTTTAAAATACCTTAAACGTTGGTATTGGTTTGTGTTAAGTGTCTTTATTTTTGTTGGTTTAGCATATCTTAAAGTAAGATATACAATTCCTCAATATAATGTATCTTCTAGTATTGTGATTTCTCAGGATGATAGTATGGGAGAATCAGAGTTATCGGCATTTAAAGATCTTGGTTTATTAGATGATGGACAGAATAAAATTGAAAATGAGATTCAAATTTTAAAATCAAGAACATTATTAACTAATGTCGTTAATAATTTAAAACTTAATGTTCGGTACTTTAGTGAAGGAAGGATCCTAGAAGTAGAAAACTATCCAAAATCACTTATCGAGATCAATTTTTTATCAGATGATTCTATTGTACATAAGAAATCAAAGATTTTTCATGTACAAATTGATTCTGAGACTTCTTTCTCTTTTTTAGACGAAAAAAAACAAAAATTAAGTAACCATTCCTTCGGAAATACTATTAGTACCAGTATTGGAGATATTATTATTACTCCTAGTGTAGATACTATGGAAGCCAATATAGGTAGGGTGATAAAGATTATAGTAACACCGGTAAAACTTATTGCAGAATCCTACAGGAATAGATTATCTATTATTCCTGTTAAAGGCTCGTCTATTGTTAGATTATCCTTGAATGACCCGGTAAAGGAAAAAGCAAAAGATATTATTAATAACCTTGTAGAAGAATATAACAAGGCAACTATAGAGAATAAAAAACAAGCCTCGGCTAGGACGGCAGATTTTATAAATGATCGTTTAGAACTTATTTCCGGGGATTTGACCCAAGTAGATAATCAGGCGGCGACGTATCAGTCAAGTAGAGGGTTAACTAGTAGTGATGTGGCAGTTCAGGCCCAGCAATTCTCGGATTTAGATACAAAAAACTCTCAGGAAATAGCACGATTAAATACACAGCTTTATTTTATAGAATCGATGCGAAAATTTGTACTTAGCCAAGAGGGTAAGTTTGATCTTGTACCACAATCCAATTCAGGATTTAGTGATCCAACGGTTGCCAGTACAATATCAAGATATAATGGGTTAATCCTTCAGAGACAACGATTGTTAAAAACCTCGAGCGTAAAGAATCCTGTAGTTGTAAATATAGATCAACAAATCGAAGGATTAAGACAAGTTCTTACAGGAAGTTTAAATAGCTTAAAAAGCTCTATTAATGGGCAGTTACGAAGCTTAAATACCCAGAACCAGTATTTTGGAGGTCAAATATATAGTGCACCAACACGACAGAAAGATATTAGAGCTATAGAGCGGGAACAGACTATAAAAGAGCAATTATATCTTTATTTACTTCAGAAAAGGGAAGAAGCAGAGATAAAAAGTCATATTACGCTTTCTAATGCCAGAGTAATCGATAAAGCATCTACGTTGGGCTCGTATCCGGTTTCCCCAAATAAGAAAACAATATATGCCGGAGCTTTCTTTCTTGGTTTAATATTACCTTTTCTTATTATTTATACTTCAGATTTGTTGAATGTAAAAGTAAGTTCTAGAGAAGATCTCGAAAAAGTACTTTCTATGCCAATTATTGGATCTATACCAAAGGTAAAATCCAAAAATAAAATTATGATTTCGCAAAATGATAGATCAGGAATAGCAGAAGCATTTAGGATTTTAAGAACGAATTTAGATTTCTTAATGGCAGGAATTAATAAAACTAAAGGGAAGGTTATTTTTGTTACATCTACTATTTCTGGAGAGGGAAAGACGTTAATATCTTCGAATTTAGCTAAAACTTTAGCTATTTCAGGAAAGAAAGTAGCCTTTTTAGGTACAGATCTAAGAGATCCTAAGTTTCATATGTTTTTTGATCTGCCTAATGGGAAAGACTCTAAAGGACTTACTAATTTTATAATGAATAATGAGTTAACTCCAGAAGATATTATATATAAATATAAAAAAGAAGATGCATTTGATATTATACCATCTGGAGCAATACCACCTAATCCTGCAGAGCTTCTAATGCAGGAAAGAGTAAATGTCATGTTTAAGTATCTGGAGGAGCACTATGATTATATTATTGTAGATACCGCTCCTGTTAGCCTTGTTACTGATACACTTTTGATAGCAAAACATGCAGATTTAAGTATTTATATCGTAAGAGAAAATTACTCTGATAAAAGAGTATTGCAGGTTCCAGAAAATTTCTATAGAGAAAAACGCTTACCAAATATTGCAGTTTTACTTAATGCAGCTGGCACTAAGACAGGATATAACTACGGATATGGTTATGGTAAAAAGAATTAAGAAAACTCGATATTGTTTTTCATTAATGAAGTAATCTTTTTAGCAATTTTAAAATCAAATCCTTTTTCAAGAATTTCTAATTGATGATAATTGTGTACATCAGTACCCGCAAAGTCAATATAACCCTGATCTATTAGTTTTTTGGTAAAAGATTTTATTTGCTCACCGTAATATCCTGATATTGATAATAGGTTAACCTGAAATAAAAATCCGGATTTTTTTAATTCATCATATTTTTTTAGGTCATCATGATAAAAAGAATATCGTTCTGGGTGTGCTAATATTGGAGTGTATCCTGCTAATTTAATTTCGAATAAAATTTCGTTTAAATTGATAGGAGGGGCAAAAGTAGACATTTCGACCAGAATATAATTCTGGTGTAACGGTAAAATGTCATTGTTTTTTATACGTTCATAAAACAAATCGTCCATCATATATTCTGCACTTGCCTGTAGTTCAATTTTTGTTATTCCTAAGGGGACAAGAACATCCTTAAGTTTTTTTAAATTATTAGTTATTATTTGCGAAGAATTTGGCCATATATCTTGCATTATATGAGGAGTAGTAATTACTTTTTTAAAACCAAAATTTTCGAATTGTTCGAGAATATAACTTGATTGATAAATTGTCTTTACTCCATCATCAATACCCGGAAGCAAATGCGAATGAATATCGACGTAACCATTGGGTACAATTTCTTTAAAAGGAACCTCTTTTTTTAATAAGAACAGCAATTTGATTTTTGTTTTGGGGTGAACGTATAAAATAAAATATACCTATTATAATAACATTATTAATGTATATAACAAGTAAAATGTAAAAATAGAGATTTATTATACATAAAAAAACTGTTTAAGAATATAGGTTCTTAAACAGTTTAGTATATTTAATAGTGATCTTAAATACTATTTTTTTGTAATATCTCCTGATCCAGATACTTTTTTATCTTCTTTTTGGGGATCTCCTTTATAGAATATATCACCAGATCCAGATACACGAGCCTTTAAGTAGGTCGTAGCCGTTACTTCGATATCTCCTGATCCAGATACGGTTGCTGTTACATTCTTTGCATTTAACTCATATGCAGAAAGGTCACCAGATCCAGATACATTTCCGTTAAAATTCTCTGCGCTTCCTTTAAGAGCTAGATCACCAGATCCAGATACTTGGCCCCATATGTTTTCGGCATCTACAACAAGTTTAACATCACCAGATCCAGATACTCCGGTTTTAAAATCAGAAGCCTTAATTGGGTCAGAACTGTACACGTCTCCTGATCCTGATAATGTAACTTGAGTTAGATCTTTAAAAGGAACGGTAATAATTAATTTTTTTCCTACAGAAGGTTTTAAATAATATCCTTTTTTTACATAAACTTTAAGGGCATCTCCCTCGACTTCGGTTACTATATAATCAATAAGATTGCTTTCTCCTTTGATTATAATCTTTCCTTCTGTACCCGATATTAAGGATACATCCAAACTTCCTTTTACTTTTACTTGATCATAGTCAGGCGTCGTTCTGTTTTTGGTAACAGAATTACCATCACCATTAATTTTCTTTCCATTTCCCCACCATTGTGCTTGTAAAGAAGTTATACTGCATAATGTAAGCCCTATAATAAATGCTGCTGTTTTCATTGTATTGATATATTATTGTTTTGTATGTATTAGTTTTTTCTTAATTTGATTCCACCATAGCTAGAAGTTATATTAATTGTTTTTCCGCTATTAGCCTGGCCATTATATCCTTGATAATCTTTTTTAGAATCCTTAACGTATTTCTTTTGCACATTTATGCTGTCATCTAGTTCAATGCCTCCATATGAAGTCCTGATTGCAAAATCAAAGGTGCACCCATTTTCATATCCGATATTAACACTGGTATAATCTGTCTTGATTGTTACACTTTTGAAGGTTGGTTGTAGTGAATGGATTTCAATAGATCCGTAATCAGAGTCAATACTTAGTTCTTCAGAAATACTTTCGAATTTTGTATTTACATAGTCTGAAACTCCTATTATTTTTCCTCCATTTTCTATTCGAATCCCACCATAATCACAATTGTAATTTAGGTTTTTTATAGATTTGAATTTTGATTGTGTATAATCTGCATTTAGATCAATTCTATCGCCATTACCAACTTCAAAATCAGAATAATCTGCGTTGATTTTTCCATTTTTCATATAAGAAATAGTACTGTTGTTGGTATAATCTATATTGATATAATTGTTATCACCTAATAATTCTCCGATAATAATTTGACCATAATCGCAGTTGATTTTAGCGTTGCCTTTTATTTTATCTAAGGTGATACTTCCGTAGTCATTATTAAAATCGACACTATTGGTCACAGGAACTTTTACCGTATAATTGATTTTCATATTCAAATTGTTGTTCCATCCACTAGTCCATTTGTCCCACCATGAGCTATTGTTTTTGTTAAAAGTGGTTTTGGCACTAACCATTTGAGAAGAAGAATCAAATTCGACATCGATTGATTCAAGTTTTTTGATCACTTTTTCTTCATTATTTCCGCTTACTTTGATAGTAATTTCCATAACGATTCGGTTTTCATTCCAGGAAGTAATATCAAGGTTTCCATAATCATTGCTAATTTTTAATAAAGCGTCTGCATTAACCGAGAAGTCTTTTTTTAATGTTTTTTCTTTGGTATATTTTCCTTTCAGGTCTCCATTATTGGCGAATACCAGGGCAGGAATCATCAACAAGAGGATTATATTATAGTATAAAGTTTTCATTTTCTGATAATTTAAATTCATTAATGCTGTTAATTTTTTGTAATACCTCGTCTAATAAATTTGCACGTTTCTGAAAGTTTTTGATCATAGCGCTAATTACACGTTTATCGTTTCCGCTATGAAAAAGGTCTTTTTTAAGTATTTCATAGTCAGATTCTAGCTTTTCTAATTGATTCATAGCATCCAAAACCAGTTCTTTTGTTTCTGCAGAAGAAACTTTATCGATTTCTTCGAGTTGCAATTGGATAGCAGAGGTAAAAAAGCTCTGAGTTTCCTTCATTTGTGGGGATACATTTGCCAGATCTACTTCTTCTGTTGGATTAAACATAAAAGTCATTGCTGCCATTCCAAATAGTATAGCAATCGAAGCAGCTATTGCAAGTGGCTTAAACCAATTTACCTTTTTTGGTTGCAACTGTACAACTTTGTTTTGTTGCTGCAACTTTTCTAAAAACCGCATTTGGTGATTAGCAGAAGGTTCATGTATGTCTAATTGATCTTGCATACGTTTAAATAACTTTTCTATTTTATCGGTATTCATACAAATTGTAATTTTTTTCGTAAGCTTTCTTTTGCGCGCGAAACAAGCGTACGACAATTAGAATATGATATGTTCATAATTTGACAGATTTCTTCATAATCATAACCTTCTATAAGATGTAATGATAATGCAGTACTATAGCTGTCTTTGAGTTGAGCAAGTGTATTTAGCACTGTATTTACTTTTACAGAAGCAAGGTCTTCTTCTACAATTCCGTTGCTATCGGTAAGGGCATACTCAACAGTTTCTAAGGCAATCTCACGATGTACCTCTTTTTTGCGTGAAGCGGTTAAACTGGCATTAATTACTATCCTTTTTAACCAGGCCCCAAACATATTATTGTCTTCTAGCATTGATAGTTTTGTAAAAGCTGTTAAAAAAGCTTCCTGCATAATATCCTCAGCTTCTGCTGTGTCCTTTATGATTCTCAATGCTGTATTGTACATTGCTTTATAATAACGATTGTATGTTTCGAGTTGCGCATTTTGATCTCGCTCGCGACATTTCGCAATTAATTGCTCTGTATTTAGTTGGGTTAGTGACAAAAAAAATAATTTACTTTAACATAAAGATATATATTGCAATGCTTTGTTACAGTTTTTTAATTTTTTTTTTAAAACTTGTGGCATAACAATTGAAATATAACTAACGAATCTATTATAAAAGCCTTGTTTTAAAGGGTTTTATATGGTTTTTAATCAGTTTCATTAAATTCTAAAAAAAAATGTTGCTTTGTTGTGATGACAAAATGACTTTGATATATACTTATGGCTAAAACCAAATTTACAACACTTGACAGTTTGTCATTTCAAGGAATAGACGAAGATGCAGAATTAATTCCTTTAATGACGCCAGAAGATGAAGAAGAAATAGACAAAGAAGATTTACCCGAAATATTACCGATATTACCTTTAAGAAATACAGTGCTATTTCCAGGAGTTGTTATTCCTATTACTGCCGGAAGAGATACATCGATTCAACTTCTTAATGAAGCTAATAATGGTAATAAAACGATTGGGGTAGTTTCCCAAAAAGAAGAAAGTATAGAAAATCCATCCTTAAAAGATATTAATAGAGTAGGTGTAGTAGCCCGTATTTTAAGGGTTTTAAAAATGCCAGACGGCAATACTACGGTAATTTTACAAGGAAAAAAACGATTTCATATTGATGAAGTCGTAGAAGAAGCGCCTTATATCAAAGCTAAGGTTAGGGAAGTCCCTGAAGCAAGACCAGCAAAAGAGAATAGAGAATTTAGTGCTATAATTGATTCGATAAAAGATTTGGCTTTAGAAATTATAAAGGAAAGTCCAACAATACCTTCTGAAGCCTCTTTTGCTATAAAAAATATAGAAAGTAATTCTTTTCTTATCAATTTTGTGTCGTCTAATTTAAATCTTCCGGTAGAAGAGAAGCAAAAATTACTAGAGATTAATGACCTTAAAAAAAGAGCTTTAGCTACTTTAAAATATATGAATGTAGAGTTTCAGAAACTGGAACTTAAAAATGTCATTCAAAGTAAGGTTCAGCATGACATGAGTCAACAACAACGAGAATATTTCTTACATCAACAGATGAAAACCATACAAGAAGAACTTGGTGGCGTTTCGCATGAAGATGAAATTGAAGAAATGCGTTTACGTAGCAAGGATAAGAAATGGGACGAAAAAGTAAAAAAACACTTTAATAAAGAGCTATCCAAAATGCAACGTATGAATCCTCAAGTTGCAGAATATTCTATACAACGAAATTATTTAGATCTATTCTTGGATTTACCCTGGAATGAGTTTAGTACAGATAAGTTTGATCTAAAACGAGCTATGAAGATTTTGGATAGAGATCATTATGGTTTGGATGAAGTAAAGCGTCGAATTATAGAATACCTTGCTGTTTTGAAACTGCGTAATGATATGAAATCTCCTATATTATGCTTATATGGACCTCCTGGTGTTGGTAAAACATCATTAGGAAAATCTATTGCAGAAGCTCTAGGAAGAGAATATGTAAGAATATCATTAGGGGGATTGCGTGATGAAGCAGAAATAAGAGGCCATCGAAAAACGTATATAGGAGCAATGCCAGGTAGAATTATCCAAAGTCTTAAAAAAGCAGGAACCAGTAATCCTGTGTTTGTGCTAGACGAAATAGATAAATTATCAGTCGGTAATCAAGGTGATCCATCTTCTGCTTTATTAGAAGTTTTAGACCCCGAGCAGAATTCAGAATTTCATGATAATTTTCTTGAAATGGGATTTGATCTTTCTAAAGTAATGTTTATAGCTACTTCTAACAGTTTGGGCACAATTCAACCTGCACTTAGAGATCGTATGGAGATCATTAATGTCACAGGGTATACAATTGAAGAAAAAATTGAGATTGCCAAACAACATTTACTGCCAAAACAGTTAAAAGAGCATGGGTTAGATAAGTCTCATATTAAAATAGGAAAACCGCAACTAGAAAAAATAGTTGAAGGATATACCAGAGAATCTGGAGTACGAGGTCTAGAAAAACAAATTGCTAAAATGGTACGTTATGCTGCGAAGAACATAGCAATGGAAGAGGAGTATAATGTGAAAATTAGTAATGAAGATATTATAGAAGTTCTAGGAACACCAAAATTAGAACGTGATAGATATGAAAATAATGATGTTGCGGGTGTAGTAACAGGGCTTGCATGGACAAGTGTTGGAGGAGATATTTTATTTATAGAATCTATTCTGTCTAAAGGAAAAGGAAACCTAACGATTACCGGAAACTTAGGAAAAGTGATGAAAGAATCTGCTACCATTGCTATGGAATATATTAAGGCTAATGCTGCAGAATTAGGTATTAATCCAGACATTTTTGAAACATATAATGTGCATATACACGTGCCAGAAGGGGCCACACCAAAAGATGGTCCTAGTGCAGGAGTTACAATGCTAACATCACTGGTTTCTTTATTTACACAACGTAAAGTTAAGAAAAGCCTGGCGATGACAGGAGAGATTACACTACGAGGAAAAGTATTACCTGTTGGTGGGATTAAGGAAAAGATCCTTGCTGCAAAAAGAGCACATATAAAAGAGATATTACTTTGTGAAGATAACAGAAGAGATATTAATGAAATTAAAGAAGAATATTTAAAAGGGCTTAAATTTTACTATGTTAAGGATATGGAAGATGTATTAAAACTAGCAATTACTAATACCAAGGTTAAGAATGCAAAGAAATTATAAGAATATAATTTTAGCATTATTATAAAAACAAAGCAGCATTTTTAAATGCTGCTTTGTTTTTAAATTATCTTCTCTTTTTAATCAGGACATCTTTGTATAACTCCATGTTTTTCAGAACAATATCGCTTCCTTTTACTACGGTTTTTAGTGGCTGATCCCCAAGATGCACGGGGAGTTCTGTAGCTCTAGATAATCTATCATCTAATCCTCTTAACATTGATCCACCGCCTGTTAAATAGATCCCAGAGTTATAAATATCTGCAGAGATTTCTGGAGGAATTTCAGAAAGTGTTTCCATAATTGCATTTTCTATTTGTATAATAGATTTGTCCAGGCTTTTTTCAATCTCTTTATATGATAATTCTATTTGCTTGGGTTTTCCGGTAAGAATATCTCTTCCTTCTACCTGCATTTTTTCTGGGGGTGATGCTAAGGTATCAATGGCAGAACCAATCTTAATTTTTATTTTCTCTGCCATAGATTCGCCAATATGTAGATTTCGAGATTCTCGAACATATTGAGTAATATCCTCATTAAAAACATTTCCGGCAATTTTTACAGATTGCCCACTAATTATTCTACCCAAAGAGATTACTGCAATTTCTGTAGTTCCTCCACCTATATCTACGACCATATTTCCCTTAGGCTCTAACACATCTATTCCTCCACCTATAGCAGCAGCTATAGGTTCTGGTATAAGAAATATATTTTTTGCATTAAGTCGTTTTGCAGATTCTTGCACAGCTCGCATTTCGACTTCGGTACTTCCGCAGGGGATAGATATAATCATATTGTAAGAAGTAGAAAAAGCAGAAGTATTAAAAACAGATAATCCTTTAATAAATGTTTTGAGCATTTTCTCTGCCGCATCAAAGTTAGAAATAACACCATTATTAAACGGAGATATTGTTTTTATGTTCTTGTTAATTTTGCCACGCATCATCCCAGCTTCTTTACCTACTGCAATAATTTTTCCGGTAATTTGATGAATTGATATGATAGAAGGATTGTCTACTGCTATCTTTCCTTTGTAGGTAATAAGCGTATTTGAGGTACCAAGATCTATTGCTATTTTTTCGTTTAAAAAATCAAAAAAGCCCATAATTTGTGTGTACTTATTAGGTTAATCCGTGATGATTTAAGGTGTAATAAAGTAGCTTATATTCATGTAGTTATGGTTTAAAGGTAAATAACTTCGATAAAACGTAATTATTGTATTCATCAATAAGTTTTACATTATTTTTTGTAGTATCATGATAACATGTCCTTGTCTATAGCATAGTGGTCTTGTACGCTTTAATAAATGATTTATAAGATATTATGTGATATAATTATTTCATTGATAATAACTTTTTTTGTATAATCTGTATTTTCCAAATAGTTTGGTTTATTTTTGATTTTTAATACAAATAGTATTTCTCATAAATTGGAAGATAATAAGATAATAATAGCTATAGATGGACATTCTTCTACAGGAAAAAGTACCGTTGCGAAACAATTGGCAAAAGCATTAGGATATATTTATGTAGATACAGGAGCAATGTATCGAGCGGTTTCTTTATATGCTATGAGAAAAAAAATTATTGATGAGTTTCATTTTGATCAGGAAGCACTAGAAAAAGATCTTTCTGAAATAGATCTTAGATTTGAGATAAATCCTGAAACCGGTTTGGCAGAAATCTTACTTAACGGAGAAAATGTGGAAAGAGAAATCAGGACACTTAGAGTGTCTAAGTATGTAAGTAAAATTGCAGCAATCTCTAGTGTTCGTAAAAAATTAGTCGAACAGCAACAAAAAATGGGAGAAGATAAGGGGATTGTTATGGACGGAAGAGATATCGGGACTGTCGTTTTTCCAAATGCAGAACTTAAGCTATTTATGACCGCAACCGCTAAAGATCGTGCAGAACGTAGATTTCTAGAACTTAGAGAAAGGGGGGAAGATGTAACTTATGAAGATGTTTTAAAAAATGTTGTAAATCGAGATCATATAGATAGTACAAGAAAAGATTCACCACTTAAGAAAGCAGAAGATGCTGTCAAAATTGATAATTCTAATCTTACCTTAAAAGAACAATTTGAACAAATTCTACAGCTTGCTAAAACTACTGTTATTACTACGACTTAGTTTCTTGGAGCAACAAGAGAACCCGAAATATTATTTTCTTCTAAATTTAAATCAGAAAGCTCACGAGATTCATATAACTTCATTTCTTCTTTTACCCATTCAATTAGTTGTATATACTCCTCATCATTACTAAGAATAAGGACACGATTTAATCGTAAAAGATGGTGATTAGCATATTGCTTGTATTTTTTTATTGTAGTGTCTGAAACTGAATAAAATGGTTTGTTAACCAGGATTTTATATTGTTTTCCGTTATTCATTACTATTTGATCCTTATGCTCATATATAATCCTTGTTTTGGATAAGGATTGTGCGTAATTATGTAATGAAATAAACAAGAAAAATAAAAGTAATAATTTTTTCATATAAATATTCTATTAATTCGGAAAGCAAAAATACGGTAAAACCGTAAAAATACAAGATTTTATAGTGCTGAGATCGTTGTTTTTTCGATGAAATGCACGATTTTGACCATTTAACTTACTTAAAACAGAAAAAAAGCCATTAAAAAATATTTTTTAATGGCTTTTTACTCATGTTTTGATCACTAAAATAATTCGTAATTAGTTCATAATTAGTTTATGAACAGATGTTTTATGATCAGTCTTTAGTTTAACCAGATATGCACCATTGGCAAGATTACCTGGATTAAATGATTTATTACTTACATTATCATTTTTGTATACACTTCTTCCAAATAGATCGAAAATGATAACCGAAATGTTATCTGTTGGAGCAGTAACTCTAAGGATAGTGTTACTACCACTTACTACCGGATTTGGTGCTATTGAAACCTGAGAAGCTTTTGTAGTATTAAAGCTCTCTACTGTTACACCTCTAGCAGCAGTACCGCCTACTGTAAATGAAGTGTTTTCTGAACTACCAAAAGAACCACCAGATGCTAATGTTGTACTACCAGCTGTTAATGAGTACGACCCGTTACCATATTGACAGCAAAGACCATCTCCATACGTATCATTTATTGTAAATGTATAAGTACCCGCAACCAGACACTCTGTAAGAGTTAGTGTAGAATTATCAGCCTGAGAACCATAATTCCCTCCTGAAGCTACAACTTGGTTACTGCTATTCGTAATTTCCCAATTTATATCTTCTGGGTATCTATCAAATGTAATAGATAGGTTTACATCGGTACAGGAAGGATTAACCGTTCCTGTCGTTAATTTAACATCATCAAAAGTAATATCACCACTCCAAGATGTACTGGTAATCCCATTAAATCTTAATTTAACTGTAGCTCCGGTATATGATGCTAAATCAACACTTGCTGATTTCCAAGAATTACCTTGATTACCAGATTTGGTCCATAAAGAAGTCCAATTAGATCCATTATCTGTACTGGCCTCTAGTGTTAATGTCCCTATACTGGTACCATACATGTGATATTGAAAAGTAAATGTTGCTTGAGACTCAGCACTAAGGTCAAAACAAGGAGAGTTTAATATTGCTCTTTTGTTAGGGAATCCTGAACCGTTTCCAGAAGCTTCTGTATATACATAGTATGTACCTTCTGCTGCACTTGATGGCCCTGTGTTATTTGATGGAGTTCCGTTAGCGTCTATAGTCCAGTTAATATCATCACTAGTATCTTGAGACCATGCTCCAAGCGTATTTTCGAATCCTTCAGCATAAGGGAAAGACGAAATCTCTCCTGTACATCCTCCACCGGTATTTCCTGGTAGTGTAGTTGCTGTTGCAGTATTACTAAAACCAGATTGGTTTCCTGCAGCATCTTTAGCTTTTACTCTAAACGAATATGATGTATTTGCAGATAGTCCTGTAGCTTGATAGGTTGTGGTTGTAGCTGTTCCTATAACTGTGTTCCCTTGGTAAACATCATATCCACTTACTCCAACATTATCTGTAGAAGCGCTCCAGGATAGATCAATAGTAGTTTGTGTTGCGTTAGAGGCAGCTAAACTTGCAGGAGTTGTAGGCGCTTGTGTGTCTCCACCTGTTCCCCCTGTAATTTCAAAGTTGGTATTAGAAATATCAAAAAATATGTTTCCAGATCCTCTTACCATGATTCTGTTTTGTGTTCCTTGAGCATTTGGAACTGTTATACTGTGAGAACCATCGTTTGGTACCGCTGTAGCGATAACAGTTGGATATGTATTTCCTCCATCTGTAGATAATAAAATATCAACATTAGCAGCATTAATCCCATTTCCTGTTGTACCAGCAACATCCCAGGTTACAGTTTGTGTAGAACCTGCAGACCAGCTAACATTAGTGTTAGGAGTATTAACTACAAAAGGCCCGGCAGAAGCAGTAACATTAACTTTCATGTTATCACTATTATTTGCTCCACCACCAGCTTTGTTATCTCTAACGGTTAATCTAAAGTTTAAAGTTCTTGTTACCTCTGGTACGGCTTCCCATTTCCATGAAGTAGCACCGGTTTTAATCGTTTCTAATCTTGGAAAATACCTTTGATTAGATGCAGTAGGAGTATAGGATCTGAAAGCAACCCCTGTTGTAGAAGTAGTACTAGGAATTTTTGTTGCAGCATCATCTTCATCCATTTGTTCCCAACAGTAGGTAAGTGCATCTCCGCTATTAGCATCAGTACCCTGACCAGTTAGTACGAATGCAGTTCCTTTTGGAACCGTATAATCTGTTCCAGCGTTTGCAGTAGGAATAGCATTACCTGTATTTGTATTGGTCTGACAATTTGTTGATTTTACATAATTAGTAATTTGTTGAATAGTTATAGCATGAAAATAGGGATCGCTATTTTGTTGTACATCTGTGTTAGCACCTGTAATTCCTGCATAGCCCATAATCGTAGTTCCACTTCCTGGCTCCATTTGCACATTTCTTCCTTCACTTCCACCAAATGTCCAAGTATGATTTCCTCCAAATTGATGTCCCATTTCGTGTGCTACATAGTCTACATCATAAATATCTCCCTGTGGTGTATTTCTAGAAGAAAAACCACTTCCTTTTTTTCCATCCACACATACACATCCGATACATCCTGCATTACCATTTTTTGGAGCAAGAACGAATACATGACCGATATCATAATTAGCTTCTCCAATTACACTTGTTAATGTAGATTGTAACTGGCTGTTATAACTTCCTGTATATGGATCTGTATTTGCGTTTGTATAAACAACATCATCATTGTTTGCAATAAGAACCATTGTAACTCCAAAATCTGTTTCGTATATTCCGTTTACACGAGTCATAGTCGCATTAATTGCTGCCATAGCTCCTGCTTTAGTACCTCCGTGAAATTGAGCATACTCTCCGGTAGTCGAAACAGCTAATCTATACGTTCTTAAAACACCGTCATCAGCATTTTTTTGATGGTTTACACCGTGAGAAAAATTAGGTGTATTCTTATCTACAGAACAATTTAATCTGTCAATAGTACCCGATCTCTGATCCCTAGAGTAAATAGTATATACAGAACCACTTGTCGTATAAGGCTCTATAAATACCGTTTTAGAATTACCAGATAGACGCATACTTTGTAATCCAGAAGGGGCAACACTAAATCTGATTGTAGCTGTTGGATCATCAATTCCCTGGCCGGCATACGATTTAATCTCAGGATATTTGGCTGCAAGATCAGGGTGCATTACAGGAGCTTCTACTATTCTAAAAGATTCCATAATACCTTGTTCATTAGGGAACTGCATAACAACAGTAGAGCCATTTGATGATTTTCCTCGTAATTGAGAATTCTGAAGTGTTTTTTTCAGAGCCTCAATATTAAGATCAAAAAGAGTATTTGATGGTAAATCGGTCTTTGTCTTTATAATATTAAGACTTTTTGAAGAATTAGTTCTTTGCCAAGGGTTATTACCTTGGGCGAATACGTGGCCTACAATGAATAAGCCCACGAATAAAAATAATCGCGTTTTCATATAAGTTGAGTTTGAGTTAGACTGCAAAAGTAAAAATATTATCTAAAATTTTGTAAAATATTTAACAATAAGTTTGGTTTTTGTTAAATATTGTGGTTTTCCCTTAAATTAATAGGGGTTTTTTTGAAGATACTTTATTGTATAGATATAATCTTACGCGAGGTAAAAGATATAGAATACCTTACTTAATAGAAGAAGTAGTATGTGATAAGGAATATGTAAAGTAGAATACTAAAAAGACCACTCTAAGTGGTCTTTTATAATAGATAATTGAATTATGTTTTTTTATAAATTAGGAATAACAAGCTCCTGGTCTGGATGAATAACGTCAGGATTTTTAAGAATATTTGTATTTGCTTCAAAAATAGCTTTGTATTTCATTGGATCACCATAATAGTGCTTTGCAATTTTACTTAATGACTCCCCACTTTTTACGGTATGTCTATGGTATACAGATGTATCAGCAACTTTGATGTCTGCCATGATATCAGAAGGAGATTCTCCACCTATTTCTTTTATTTTATCCCAAAGTTGATTTTTTTCATACTGCGTTTTTGCAGTACCTTTTATCTTAAGAGTTCCATTTTCTTCAGATACATCACCGTCCTGGATATTTAATTTTTGTCCTAAATCCAGAACACTTTGATATTTTGACTTCACCATAACTAAGTTGATTTTTAAATTATTAATTAGCTTTACCCAAATATAACAAATAATAGAATGGTGTTCACATAATTTTAGGATTAAAAATTGATCAATTATCGTTGAAATGCGTAATTTATCTATATCTGGACACTTTTTAATACTATATTCAATGTTTCGTAAGCGTTATTATTATATCATTCAGTTACAATACCTCGGTTTTAGATATCATGGTTGGCAGAAACAACCTACAGTAAATACTCTTCAGCGAATGGTAGAACGAACAATTGCTTTTGTTCTCGAACATAAAGATTTTAAGGTTTTGGCTACAGGAAGAACAGATGCCAAAGTATCGGCTAATCAAACCTATATTGAGTTGTTTGTAGACCATCAGCCTTTAGATATTGAGACTTTTTATCCTTTATTGAATCAAAACCTTCCTCAGGATATTAGGGCTTTGGGTATTGAAGAAACTAATGAACAGTTTAATATTATTCAATCCTCAAAAAGTAAAGAATATTTGTATTTATTCTCCTTTGGAGAGAAATTTCATCCTTTTTGTGCCCCGTTTATGTACAATATTGCAGAAGAGCTTAACATAAATTTAATGCAAGAAGCTGCTGCTTTATTTGTAGGAAAACACAATTTTAGATCATATTGCCACAGGCCCACAAAAAATACAATTTTAGAAGGTGAAATAACACATTGTGAAATTGAAAAAAATGAAGTGTATACTGCTAGTTTTTTCCCAAAAGAAAGTTATCTTTTACGAGTAAAAGGAGAAGGGTTTAAAAGAAACCAAATTCGATTAATGATGGGAGTATTATTGGATTTAGGAAAAGGAAAAATAAACCTTGATTTCA
>JAUIBW010000012.1 GCA_030427585.1 Bacteroidia bacterium | reverse complement strand
ATAGTGGTTTTGTGTTCAGATGAAATAATTTTTTAGTTGCATAGCAGGGCTACGGAAGTCAAAAATTGTGAAATATGAGCGCAAAAAGACATTTTTTTAGCAAATTGAAAAAAGTTTAAACCACTTCTATACTAAAAATATTATAGTCAACATATAAAGAACAGGTAATCAAAAATAGTTGTTACATTAGTTCTATTGGTTTTTTGAAAAAATAAATATATAGGTAGATGAAAATATTGGTTTCGTTCTCAAGAATATTTGTAGCAGCACTTTTTCTGTTTTCAGGATTTATAAAGCTTAATGACCCTGTAGGGTTTTCATATAAGCTTCAGGAGTATTTTGGCGAAGGCGTACTAAACTTAGAATTTTTAATTCCCTTTGCTTTATTAATAGCGATTTTTTTGGTGATTTTTGAAATCGTATTAGGTATTACATTGTTATTAGGGTACTTACCAAAGTTTACAGTATGGTCATTATTATTAATGATAGCCTTTTTTACGTTTCTTACCTTTTATTCGGCATATTTTAATAAAGTTACAGATTGCGGATGTTTTGGTGATGCATTACCCTTAACTCCCTGGGAGTCCTTTACCAAAGATGTGATTTTACTGGTTTTGATATTGATATTGTTCTTCGGAAGAAAGTATATAACACCGCTTAAACCTCTTGCGGCACATAAATGGATTGTTTTTGCAACTTTTACGGCTTGTTTAGCATTTGCATATTATGTTTTAATGCATTTACCAGCTTTTGATTTTAGAGCATATAAAGAGGGAGTTAATATCCAGGAAGGGATGGAAGTGCCAGAAGGAGCCCCAAAAGCAGAGTTTGCTTATCACTGGAAATTTAATGTTAATGGAGAGGAGAAAATTATCACCACAAGTGGAGATTACCCCAAAGTAGATGGTAAATTTATCGAAGTTGAAACCAAGACAGTATATGAAGGATATGAACCCCCCATTCATGACTTTGCAATAGAAAAAAATGATATAGATTATACGGCAGAATTTCTCGAAAAAGAAAACTTGATATTAATAGTAGCTTATAACTTATCTAAAAGTGAAGCAGAAGGCTTTTATGCTGTTAAAGAAATATCCAATAAAGCCATATCCCAAGGATATGATGTTATAGGTCTTACAGCTTCTACACCAAAAGATATAGTGCAGGTACAACAACAATATGGTCTTGATTTTGAATTTTATACTACAGATGAAACAGCCTTAAAAACTATATTACGATCTAACCCAGGGATTGTAAAACTTAAAAAAGGAACTATAGAGAGAAAGCTACACTGGAATGATGCAGAGAAACTTAACCTGGAAAAAGTAGAGCCTTCAAAACCTAAGATTAATGTACTACTAAAAGCACAGTTAGATAGTATTATGAAGTTGGATCAGGATGGAAGGAATTCTGGAGAAATCTCCTGGGAGGAACAAAAAATAGTAGATAGTACCAATACAGTATTTATTGAAGAAGTTTTTAAAAAATATGGGTACCCTGGTAAAACTTTGGTTGGCGAAAGGACAAATATAGCGGCATGGTTGGTAATTCATCATTCAAGTAAAATTGGAGAATATTTACCTCTTATAAAAGAAGCTGGAGAAAAAGGAGAATTAGATCAAACATTTGTGGCAATGATGGAAGATCGATATTTAATGCAACAAGATTTAGAACAAATTTATGGCACACAAGGAACACGTTATGTAGATCCTTTGGGGCAGCAGTCTCAATTAATATGGCCGATTAAAGACCCAGAATCTGTAAATGAAAGAAGAAAAGAAGCTGGTTTTACTGAAACAATAGAAGAATATAGTGAACGCCTTTTTGGGGTTCCTTACAAAGTGTATACACTAGAAGAAGTAAAAATACTTAAAGAAAATTCTAATCAATAATGGGGGGGTATCTCATCAATAAAATAGGATATGCTTTGCTTACTTTATTGGGAGTAGTGACTGTTATTTTTTTGTTGTTTACAATTCTTCCTGGTGACCCTGCTCAGATGATGTTGGGGCAAAATGAAACCGAAGAACAGTTAAAAAATGTGAGGAAGAAATATGGTTTTGATAAACCATTATCAAAGCAATATCTATATTATATAAATGATCTTTCTCCTATATCATTTCACAGTACAAACCCTGATGATTTTTCATATTTTCAGACTAAAAAACATAAAGGAAACCAATTATTTAAAATAGGAGATGTTGTTGTGATACTTAAGTTTCCGTATTTAAGAGAATCATTACAAAAGAATGGTAAAAAAGTAAGTGAGGTAATCAAAGAAACGCTGCCCAATACAGCAGTTCTTGCAATTTCTGCTATATGTATTGCAATCATTATAGGAATTTTATTAGGAATTATAAGTGCTTTGACCAAAGATCAATGGCCAGATAAATTGATTCAGTTGTTAAGCACTTTAGGAATGAGTGTTCCTTCTTTTTTTAGTTCAATTATTTTTGCTTGGTTGTTTGGATATGTATTACAAGAATTTACTAATTTAAATATGACAGGTAGTTTATATGAAGTCGATGATTTTGGTGAAGGGAGTTATATCCAGTGGAAAAACCTAATTCTTCCCGCAGTTGTCTTGGGAATACGACCACTTGCTGTTGTGTCTCAGCTAATGCGTAATTCATTACTTGAGGTGATGGGGCAAGATTATATTCGTACAGCAAAGGCAAAAGGGCTTTCGATGTTTCAGGTGATAAAAAAACATGCATTAAAAAATTCATTAAATCCAGTTGTTACTGCAATTTCAGGTTGGTTTGCATCTATGCTTGCTGGAGCAGTATTTGTAGAATATATATTTGGATGGAACGGATTGGGTAAAGAGATTGTAAACGCTTTAAATACGTCAGATCTTCCTGTAATAATGGGAGCCGTGTTAGTGATAGCTACTATGTTCATACTAATCAATATATTTGTCGATATTATCTATGGATGGCTTGACCCAAGAATTAGGGCTTAAGTTATTAATAAACTCCTATGTAATATATAACCACACTATTAACCAAAAACATAAATTTTAAATTAATGAGAAAAAAAATTGTAGCAGGAAATTGGAAGATGAATAAAAATTTAACAGAAACAGGGGTATTGCTTTCGAACCTTAAAATAAACTTAGAAAATGTGTCGGAAACTGAAGTTATTGTAGCTCCTACATACACGAATTTGTATTACGCTTTCGAAGAATTAAAAGAGACGCAGATTAAAGTAGCCGCACAAAATATGCACCAGGCAGAAAATGGCGCATATACTGGAGAAATTTCAGTAGATATGCTGAAAAGTGTTGGGGTAGAAACTGTTATTTTAGGGCATAGTGAACGAAGAGCTTATTTTGGAGAAACAGATCAATTATTGGCTAATAAAGTTAATACCGCATTACAACATAAGATGACTATAATTTTCTGTTTTGGAGAAGAATTGCAAGATCGAAAAAGTAATACTCATTTCTCTGTTGTAGAACAGCAATTAAAAAATGGTCTTTTTCATATTAATAGAGCAGACTGGAAAAATGTGATCCTTGCATATGAACCAGTTTGGGCAATAGGAACCGGAGAAACTGCGTCTCCCGAGCAAGCCCAGGAAATGCATGCGTTTATTAGAAAAACCCTAGCCAATACTTATGATCAGGAAACTGCCGATGAGGTTTCTATTTTATATGGCGGAAGTGTAAAACCTAATAATGCCCAGGAAATTTTTGCAAAAGCGGATGTAGATGGAGGATTAATAGGAGGGGCTTCATTAGATGCAGAAAACTTTACCGCAATAGTAAATGCTATTTAAGAATTAACAGAACATATAAAGCATCTTGTCTTGTTATAGGATGCTTTTTTATTAGAACTTACTTTTAGTACCAGCATTAAAGTAAAAGAGTAACTTTGAAAAATAATTAAAAATCAGCATGTCAAATACAAAATACATTGGGTATTATTTTAAGGCCTCACCACTACAACCAGCTACAGAAATACTAATTGCTGAATTAGGATATGTTGGATTCGAAAGCTTTGTAGAAACCGAAAACGGAGTTAACGCTTTTATTCAAAGTATAGAGTGGAAAGAGAATATTTTGGAAGGTATTTATGTATTAAATTCTGGAGAGTTTGATATAGAATATACCATTGAAGAAATAGAGCAAATAAACTGGAACAAAGAATGGGAAAAGAATTTTAATCCTATTATCGTAGATGATATTTGTAGTGTAAGAGCACCTTTTCATGAAAAACCAAATACAAAATATGATATTATTATAGAACCCAAAATGTCTTTTGGTACGGGACATCATGAGACTACACACATGATGATCCAACATGTTTTAAAAACTGACCTAAATGATAAAACTGTATTGGATATGGGATGCGGTACCGGTGTCTTGGCAATTCTTGCTAAAATGAGAGGTGCTGGACCTACAGATGCCATTGATATCGATAATTGGTGTTATTTAAATACCATAGAAAATGTAGCACGTAATAATTGCAAAGATATTACTGCTTATGAAGGCGATGCCTCGCTTTTACTAGGAAAAAGCTATGATGTTATTATCGCTAATATTAATCGCAATATACTACTAGATGATATTCAACGATATGTAAAATCTTTAAATCCTAAGGGTAAATTATTTTTGAGCGGGTTTTATAAAGAAGATTTAGATATGATTACAGAGGAATGTGCAAAGAATCATCTTGATTTTATAGAAAATTTCAATAGAAATAATTGGGTAGCAGTATCTTATGAGTTAAAATAATCTTTTAATTAATGCATATAATACTCTAAGTTATTATATTTGCATAAAACAATTACCCCTTATGAGTACCCAGGAGAAAGTTTTAGAAGAAATTTTAGAAAAATCTGTTGATCAAAACAATAATGAGATTGTTTTGTATAATGATGATGTAAATACATTTGATCATGTTATAGAAACTCTTATTTATACTTGTGAACATACACCAGTACAAGCAGAGCAATGTGCCATGTTAGTGCACTATAAAGGAAAATGCACTGTAAAAACAGGTGCTTATGAAGAATTAGTACCGCGATGTTCTAAATTATTAGATGCAGGTCTTAGTGCAGAGATTGTATGATCATATAATGTAGATTAATTTTTTTTATTTATAAAACCATAAGTCCATATCTTGGACTTTTTTTATGCCTTAAAATATGTTGCAAAGAATAGATTAGCTATTAATATTGTTTTATTTATATATGTTTTTTAAATTTTTGTTAATTATTTAAATTATCATTTTTTAAAATTTAAACTTTATGATATGTAGGAAAAAACTTTCTGTATCTTGTATCTCTAATATTTAATTAAGTTTTCTTTAACATCCCTATTTATCTCTTGCCTTAATACTTTGTTAACATATTAAGAAAGTATAAGAATTGTGTATTTTATCGATTTTTATGTTATTTGAAAACTGTCTTTTTTGTATTTTTTTTAAAATAATCTTACGGTTTTGCCGTATTTTTAGTAAATAGTTTAAAAAATTAACTATTTTTTCCAAAAAAATATCATATCTTCAAATCGCAAAAATTTAGAAAAGTTCAAAGCTTTCTACATAATTGTATTTAAAATAGAGCATAACTACTCTATTTTTAGTTTTTAATAACTACACAAATTCAACTTAATTAAAATGAAAAAAATCAAAGTATTGGCGCTTTGCGCTATCGTTGCAGGATTTACAACATCTTGTGAAAAAAAAGAAGTTTCTAACGAAACACAAGAAGAAGCTGTTACAGAACAACTTTCAAAAGCCCACATTCAGGCATTACATGATGCAGGAGTGAATGCTACAGGAGCAGAATATGTGACGGTAAAACATCCTGATGGGTCTGTAGAAGAAGCTATACAATCTAGCGATCTTATTTTGGCAATTAATAAATTGGCAGAGCAAAAACTGGCAGAAATAGAAAATGGGAACAAACAGTACAGAACAAATAACCTCGTATCTAGCGGTAATAGAAATATTAGTATTATCGGGTATACAGGATCTGGATATGCTCTAACCAGTAAAATGCGTACAGGGCTTCAGTGGGCTGTTAACAATTACAATGCATTAAATAACACACTAAGTTTTAGTCTATCTTTTGCGGCATCTACTAGTGCTGATATGGTAGTATATAACAACGGTGCTTCGGGTGCAGGAGGATCTGCTGGTTTCCCTAGTGGAGGAAGACCATATAAGTGGATTCAGATTAATGCAGGTAGTAACAGTATAAGTAATAACGCTATGGAGCATTTAATGACTCATGAAATGGGACACTGTTTAGGATTCAGACATACTGATTACGCTCGAAGAAGATGTGATAATAGTAATGAAGGATCTGGTGGTATAGGAGCTATTCATATTCCAGGGACTCCAACTGCTAATCAGTGGGGACAAAGTGGCTTAGACACAGATTCTATTATGATCTCTTGTTTTGATGGTAGTGAAGATGGAGAATTTTCGAATTATGACAGAACTGCTTTAAACTATCTGTACTAAGAATTGATTATAGATAGCTTTGAACTTTTATAAAAGCCATCCTGTTAACTAGGGATGGCTTTTTCATTGATATGGTTTTTGTTTGTTTAGAAATATTTAGAAATAGAAATTCTAAAAAAACTATCTTCCCTAAAATTAGATAAGATCAATTCACTGTCATCAATTTCATTAAAAATACGGGCCTCAATTGCTGCAGTCCAGCTACTACCAAAACGTCTTGAAGCTTCGAGGCTAAAAATAGTAGTACTAGATTCTAAATCTGCAATTCCTCCGATTAGTATTGATGTATCTTGGGTATCATTAAAAGCAATACGGCTTCCGAAAAACACATCATTTTGCAATGCGTTTAGTGCCAGTTCGTCTCGCTCATCATATAAATACTCTCCTAGAACTCCAATATCAAGTCCATTTCTATCAATATTAGAAAATGTATATTCGAGACCAACTACCATCGCAAAGAAATCCTGAGCATCTGCATGGCGATAAATAGATTCTAGTTTCCATAGAAAAGCATTATGGGTAATTTGTAGATCAAGACCCGTTTGATGTATCACAGGATAAAAAGCATTGATGTTTCCTGTAGTATCAAATACAAAAAGAGGCTCCCTACCGGTTCCATAAAAATGAGAGATACCAATATCAAAAATATCAAAATAATGTTTCCATCGAAAAGCGACATCCTGTCTCCATTCTTTTGCACTACTTTCGTAGCCAAGATCATCTTTATCAATTACAATCGGAAATCGTAATCTTCCTTTTTTGCCAGGGAAAGTACGTTTACGGTGGTAAGGAAGATAAAAAAAATCAAAGGTTCCAAATTTTTCAGTGATCCAGGTAAACTGTACCATGGGCTGACCCAGTTTTTCCTCACCGTCAAAGGTTTCAACAGCATCGGTTTGATTAATAATATCTACCAGATGATTGCTCTCGGCTACACCCCAATACACCTTTTTGAGTCCAAGGTTAAATTCCCAGTTTTTTTTAGCTTTTTGATAATATAATTCTCGTACATCCCAATGTGTTCTCTCATCATCGACATCTACTCTAAAAAAACCTTTAAAGTTGATACTTTCATATCCGGCATTCCAGTCGACTTTGTATTCTGGTCGTATTGCTAGAGAAGGAAAATGATCTTCCTGATCTTCGAAAAGAGCATCATCATAGAAATAGCGATATTCTCCTTCTAATTCTAACTCAAAATCATGATTTATCTTTTTAGCTTTTTCGTTTTGAGCATATATTGTTTTACCAAAACATAGTAGCAGAATTATGTAATAGATAGATTTAATCTTCATGTATTCGTTTTTTATTTTCTGGCCTTTAACCAGGCTAAGAACTGTGATCAATGCGTCTAATATGGAGGATAAAAAGTAAAGCAATAAAAAATGAGTTTCGATATGCGTAATACGATCTGATTGAGCAAAAGCTAAAAAAGATTTGTATCACTAGAGCTTACTTCGCATAAGGAAAAACGCAAGACCAGGTTGCAATAACAATAAAAATCTAGTAACCAAAAGAACTACATTAGATATCACAAACTGAGTCCTGCGTATTTCGTTTATTTAAATTTATTGTCCTGCTCGTTTTAGAGCGACTTGAGTAAAATCTTCATCTACAAGTGCTGCTTCAAAATTATAATCACTAAATTTTAGTATGGTTTCTTTATTACTTTGGTGATTTACCATATGAAGGGTCAATGCTCTCCAAAATTTTCCTTTGTACAATTTATAATCACTATAAGTAAGTGTTTTTAGTAGTGAGTTTTTGCGATCATAGAATTCGACCTTTTCTATTCGATATCCTTTGTCTTTATTGTAGGTAACAATTCTTCTGGTATAGCCGGATTTTGGATCTACCGGATCCTGCTCTACAATTAATAAACTTCCTTTTTCTTCGAGAAATTTATACCCATATTTTTCTACTTCTTGCGAAGAAAGGTCTTCATAAGCAAATTCACTGCCCACAAAAGGGCCAGATTTATTATTAGAAGATATTCTTTTTACCCTTTTGATCGAAGGCAAGAAAAGCCATTGATCATCTGCTCCGATTTTATGTGTAAAAGTTAATGTAGAGGTTCCTTTCACATCTTTTGGGCTATTAAAAACAATCAATGATTTATCTCCATCTGTGGTTTGTTCTAAAGTTCGGGTGATTAATAACCGTTCACTGGTTTGCCCATTTTTATTTTTTAAAGTCATTTTCAGGTTTACAATAGAACTATTGAAACCTTGATCTGCCTGATCTGCAGCTTTGGCAATTTGCAAACCTCGTTCTTCTGCATTTTGTGCTGTTAAAGTTATAGTACTTAGTACTGCAAGTCCAGCTAAAATTAATGTTCTCATAGTATAGATTCTTTGTTGTTTTTATTTATTATTTATCAAGTTGTATTTGTGGTTCTAATTCTTTTACTGGTGTTTCTGTAGTCACTTTATCTTTTTTGCTAATTAGAATTAGTAGAGCTGGTAGTAATATAAAGTCGATGATTAAGGCCGACAGAATAATAATAACCGTAATTCTGGCCATATAGCTATTTAAAGCGAATGATGAGGTAGATAATACAGCAAACCCAGCCAGGAGTACTACTGTAGTAGTTACTAATGCTTTTCCAACAGTTTCAAAAGCATAGATAACTGCTTGCCTGGCATCATAACCTAATTCTCTTCGGGCTCTTAAGAATTTACTCATAAAATGAACAGTATCATCTACTATTATCCCTAGAGTCATCCCAAAAACGATAACCATTCCTGTATTAATCTGAGCTTTGTACATTGCCCAAAATCCAAACCCGATAAAAACCGGAGTAACATTAGGAATAATACTTAAGAGACCAAGTTTAAAATTTCTTAGTGCGAACATTAATACCAGAGAGATCAATATGAGTGCAATTATATTTCCTTTAAGCATACTATCTGCTTGTCTAAAGCCCAGTTTAGAAAACATAAGGGTTGGGCTTACTCCGATAGTATGCATGGGTTTTGGTGTATTATCCTGTAACCATTTTTCGGCTCTTTTTGAAAAAGCAATCATCTCGGCACTAGAGATGTTCTGCAGTGTTATAGTAACCCGACTTTCAGATTTGTCTACATTAATTTGATTATTAAGATCTAACCCAAACGGTAAAGAAAGTTCGTATAACAATAAATACTGTGCTGCTTCTTCACGACTACTAGGAACCCTATAATAAGATTCATTATCTCCGTGCATTGATCGGTTTACTCTTCTGGCGACCTCACTAAATGCATTTACATGAATCACTTCGGGTTGTTGGTTAAGCCAATCTTCAAAATCATTTAGTTTTTTAAGGTATTCTGGATTATTGATCCCTCCGCTTTCTCCACTTCCGACAGAGAATTCAACATTATAAATTCCGGTTAAGTTTTCGCTTATATAATCGGTGTCACTTCTAAATTGTACTGTTTCATCAAAATAGTTGATGAACTCATCATTAAATCGATTTTTGGTAGCTAGAAACGTAAAGACACCAATTACTACTATAGAGATTATTGCAAGTTTTGTAGGTTGTTTTGCTACAAAATGTCCAAGATTGGTATACCAGCTCGACTTTTCTATAAGAATGCCTTTCTTTTCTTTAACTTTTACAGGAAGAACTGCCATAAGTGCTGGTAATGCTGTAGTAGAATAGAAAAAGGCCATTGCCATTCCAAAAGCAGTAATATTTCCTAGATCCCAAAACGGAGGTACGTCTCCAAAATTCATAGTTAAAAAACCTATAACTGTAGTTAAACTAGTGATGAAAACTGGCATAAAGTTAAGACGCATAGATTCGACAAGAGCATCCTTTTTTGTATATCCGTCTTTACGCATTTTTTGAAGCATAGTAATCAGAATGTGAATACTATCGGCTACAGCTAATGTTAATATCATTGTAGGAAAAACAGAAGATGGCGGAGTGAGTTTAATCCCCATGATCCCTACAAAACCAATTGCACTCATAATAGAAAATAGCACAACAATTAAAGTAGCCAGTGTGCTAAAAAAGTTCCTGGTAAGAATGAGTGTGGTTAAGATTACAATAACCAACATAATCAGGGTTAACATCATATCTCTCATTGAGGATTCGAAGAAAGCAGTATTAAGAGGTACTAATCCCGATGAGTGGACCTGAAAATTTGGATATTTTTCTTGAAAATCAGCAATTGATTTTCTAATAAAAGCAGTTACTTCTGGTATCTCTTTGGCACTATCTTTTCCTGGTAGACGTACCGTTACATTGATTGCGGTAACACTTCCTTCTTCATTAAGTAAGCGATTTACCAAAAGAGGTTCTTTTAAAGCTTTTTCTTTAATCGCTTTAATTTCTGAATCAGTTTTAGAAGCAGAATCATAGGATAGGTCATCTACATATAAGTCATCCCCCTGGGCACTTGTATGCTGAAAATTTGTTACTGCATCTACACGAGAAGAGTAGGGGGTATTCCAAGCTTCGGCTGTAAGTTCTTCAATAGCAATTAGATTCTCTTTGGTAAATACATCATCATTAGAAGGAGAGAGTACAATAACAATATTGTCGTCCTTAGTGTATTTATCCTGTAAAGCGTCAAAAGCTTCAAGTTCTGGATTAGATTCACTGAAAAATACGTGATAATCACCATCAAACTCCATATTACCCTGCGAACCAAGCCCCATCGCAATGACTAGTGTGGTAATTAATACGGGCCATTTGAATTTGATTACAAACTCTGCCCATTTTTTTGCAAACGCATTGGTTGCGTTACCTGCTTTCTTTAGTGCGTTCATATCATTATTAGTTGTTAGTTGACCAGTCGACTATTTATATATAATACAAGTCGATATGATACAGATTATTATGAGTTTTTATGTTTAGACGATTTGGATATTAATATTAGGACATGGTTTTTGATAAAAAATTTAAAAATATTAAAATTTAATAATTGACCAGTCGACTATTATTTGTTGTTTGATTTACTAAATTATTATTTACATCATACGTTAAGATTATTTAAAAGTTAACAATTGACCGGTCGTCTATACATTGTTCAAAAAAATTATTTTAAAAATAATTGCCTGGTCATATTCATTACATTATCCATTGGATAAGCGTTTTGGGTCTCTTTCATAGTTGTCATTGCTCCTTTACCAGCGTCTTCAATAAAATTGACCATGTTTACTACATTAATCGAAGCATCTATTTCTCCTTGTTTTTGAGCTTCTAAGGCAACTATAATAATTTCTGCTTTTATCGTGTCATGTTTTTCTAAGACTGCCTCTCGTATGTTTTCATTATGTTCGGCCATTTCATTACTTAGATTACATGCCATACATCCATTTTTGCATTCTAATTCTTTTTTTACTACCTCAATTCGGTATTCATAAAAATTAATCAGCCGTTGTTTTGCAGAAAATGATTTGTCACGTAAAATTACTAAAGCAGGAGTAACCTGCGTTGTAAAATATTTGTCCAAAGCCTTAATGGTAAAATCTTCTTTACTATCAAAATAAAAGTAAAAAGAACCTTTAGGAACATCAGCTGCCTTAACAATGTCATTTACACTAGTACCATTGTAACCTTTAGACCAAATGATTTCCATCCCTTTTTCTAAAAGGTAATCCGCTTTGATCTCATGTTTTATGGTTTTCGACATTATTCTCATTTTGGGACAACAAAAGTATGACCAGTCGTCTAGTAAAACAAATTTTTTACTGTTAAAGTTTTCTTTTTTCTGTTTAATTGCCTGATTTTTAATTCATTATAGTGTTTTTTGTGTCTGCTCAGAAACACTTTCACTATATATAAATTTATTGTAGTTTGCTGTTACCATCTATGAAATTATACTAGAAAGGACAAAATAATGGAGTACTCTATTCTATCCAAAAAGCGAAACTATGTTTTTTGGAGATAAGACTTCTGAAGAATCCATAGAATTTGTAAAAAAGAATCAGGAGATTATTACATTTTGATGGGTTTTCAGGGAGTGCAATGGGAAGGAGTAAAGGCAGATAAATAAACTGTTAACATCCATCCTGGTTTGCTACTACCAATACATCAAAATCAATAGTGTTTGATATGATATCACTCTTCAGGTTAATAAGAAAATTTTTGGACTTATAGTTGATTTTCCACAATGTTCTATCAATTACAAATTCAGATTTCATAACAATTTGATTATTAATGTTTTCAATAGTAGATTGATACTGTATGATGTGCCTTATACCATTTATGGTTAGGTAGGCGATTACATCCAGATTTGTAGCGTTTATATGCCGGGTATTAATAATTTCTAATTTGGCAATTGGATATTTTTTTACATCAAAAAAGTCTTTACTCTTTAAATGGGTGATCAACATTTCATTATATTGATCACCTATATTAATAATAGAATTCATATCAACTTCAAATTCTCCTCCGGTAATAAAAATCCCCTTTCTACGTATAACACCATTTTTAAATTTTACAGTGCCATTGTGTGTGTTTAAATCTAGAAGATCAGATCCTTTCCAATTAATAATACTTTTGCCGGTATCTATTCTGAGTTCTTGTTGCGCGTGAACTATAGAAGTTATGCATACTGTTGCCAAAGCCAAAATCATTTTTTTCATAGAGAATATTTTCTGTAAAACTAAAATAGATGTTGTACTACCTGTGAAAAAAAATGTAAAAGAAGTGTCAAAAAGTGTAAATTTTTACTCAATTACCCTTCTGGTAGATTTGCATGATAATATGTATTCTAGAATTCAGCCAAAATTTGCAATGAAGGGAATATCGTAATTGTTATGGTATGAATTTGAAAATTGATTTTTTTTATTAGAATAGAGTGTATATTTTCCTTCTTTAGACAATTTGTTTTTTGGACAAACAAACATCCACTTTAGATCAAAAAAATGTTGCTGTGTTAAATTTACAGACCCAGAAAATACGGTATAGCAACAACAAGATGTAGATAAGCAGTTTTTCCACTCTATAAAGAAAGATAGATGAATAAAATCTGCCTCTTTTAGCGTAATCGAAGAGAAGTAATGTCTTATTTTCTCTGTACTAAGCTCTATTTCTACACAGCCCGAAATCAAATCAGGATCATTGTCATCAATTTTTAAGTCTAATGAAACCTTTTTTTTAATACTCATTATAATTAAAGATGTTTTACGGCCTTTTGTATGTTAGAATCTTAATATATCGTTTAGGCCAATAAAATTGTGTTGAGGTATATTGTTTCTTCTTTTAGAAAAGTTATTTACTAACTTATCATAACTATAGAATCAGTATTACGAATATAAAATCTGACATCTTTCATTTTTTAGGTCTTAAGGTTAATTAAAGACTAAAATATAAAGATGAAGATGATTTGTATTGCACTTTTGTGCCATTATTGTTTCACATTTATTAAGAACGTAATTATTTTGTGGTTTTTTAACAGCGACAATTTAATAATTATTTGTAAGAAAAAACCTCATGTAATTGTAGGTTAAAACTTGTATTTTGTTCGTAGGAATTCTGTAATATTTCATGTTAATCATTACAAAAGTGATTAGTTTTTAGGTTAGAAATTAAGATCTTATAGTGATAAATAAGATTATAATTAATGGTAAATATGGGAAAATCCCTAATTCTATTATATCTTTGTTTTGTTCTACATATAATAGGTTTATAGTTTTGAAACATAAATACTTATAATCCTTTATAGATTTCAAAAAACCAAAAATAATTTCGTTATGTAAGAAGAAACCTGTTTTTTTATTTCTAAAATCTATTAATGTGTTGAAATCTAGTAGGTAATATTGGTGTGAATTTACTTTTTTTAATACTAATGACTTAAGATTAGTTTGGTTTCGTTAAAAAATTATAAAAAAGGAAGATATAAACTAAGATCACTTTTTAAATAACTCAAAATAAAAATGAATAGAGAAAATATTAGAGTTTTAAAAGAATTAGAAGAGTTTATTGTACCATTATCTAAAGAAGAGTTTAAACAATTAAAAGAAAATATCCTTTTAGAAGGGTGTAAAGAAGCATTATCGGTTTGGGAACGAGAAGATGATTTAGTGTTAATAGATGGACATAATCGGCATAAAATTTGTCAACAAAACGGAATAAATTATAGTATAAGTAAGTTTTCTTTTTCTTCGATAGAAGAAGTGAAGTCGTGGATGATAAATCATCAACTGGGACGTAGAAACCTTAACCCTGATCAATTGAGTTATTATAGAGGGCTTAAATATCTAAGTGTCAGGAAAAAAAAAGGAGGATATACTAATATTCTTTCGAAGGGTCAAATTGAACCTTCAACATCCAAAATACTGGCAGAACAATATAAAGTAAGCGAAAGTACTATCAAAAGAGACTCTAGGTTTGCCAAAGCTATTGACCTTATTGGGATAACTAATAATAAGCTTAAAAACCAAATATTGTCGGGAGAAATAAAAATTAAGAAAGCAGATTTATATACTTTACTTAAGGTAAAAGGAATAGAAGATTGGGTTATCATTAACGAATCTGATTTGAGACATAAAATAAAAATTTCGCAAGAGGAAGTCTTACAAAATATAGAAAACAAATTAGATGAATTGGATAATAATGAAAAAGGAAATATCGAATTTGTTAAAGGAGTAGATCCTTTATTTTTGCCAAAAAATGATAGGCTCAAATTAATAAAAGGAAGGATTATATCTGCTATTAATATCGCAATTGACAAAAAGGATATAAGGGCTATTCAGGAATTAAAAATCCTTATAGAAAGACTAGAAACCGAAATACTCACAAATGTCGATTAAAATATTTTTGTGAGCTGTTATACTATTATCATAGAAAACGAGTTATATTCCGATAGCGGTTACAAAAACGCAAAGAGAATTTTTATAGTTAAAAATTAAACTATATTTATATCCTAAATAACAGATAAATAGACCATATCAAGTTATAAAGCATGCTTGATTAAAAATATATCCGTTTTGTTATAGGATACGAATCATTAATTGATAAAAATAAAAATCACTAAGAATACTCTTATATGACGATTTTTATAATAATTAGGTGCAAAAAAGATGGTCTTAATAAAACGACCTTATAAGATATACAATGCTTTAATATCTAATAAATATTGATTTAGTGATATACTCATACTTTCGATAAAGAAAGATTTATGTATAAAAATTATAGTATGTATGCTATAAAAATGCATGATGTTCGGGCAATAGCGGGGATTCTGTTATTAGACTCAATAGTTTAGGAACAAGGTTGTTTTTTTATGAAGAAAAGACAACACTATTATCGTTTTGATTAGAATTCGAATTCTAATCGTACGACTCATGTATGAATTGCAGTTTAAAAAATTAACCTTAGTACTATCCAACGGTGTTTAGATAGTACTTAAGGTAAGGACGTATGTATTGGCATGAATTGACAATATAATACCAGGAAATAGTAAATATTCTTGAAAATAGCGAAACCAAAACTCTATGTATAGGATAAGTCTTTGTTATTGTAAAAAGAGATTTAAGAAGTATTAGCAGCTATCGTTAAAATGTAGAAGGAGGCATATGCATAAACCATACCTATGTAGAATAGTAATATCCTTTCTATGTAGAGTTTTATATATACCATGATGATTATGAATTAAAATAATTTAAGATGAGAAAAATCGACACTTAAAATAGAAAATTAACTCTTAACACCTTAATTATGAAAATTTCAGATAACGAACTAAGTAAATCGTACACATCACCTAGTTACTCTGACCAGGTAACAAGTCAAGCTAGAAATATTTTAACCAAAGTCATGCAATTTCGGCGAATGATGGTGTCTGAAGATAGTTGTGATTCCCCCGCTTGCTTAAGTTGTCACAAACCACATCTGGATAAAGTTTCTGTAGCCATTAAGCAAAAAAAGAAAATTAGATTTGTCTTACCTGCATTTCCTGGTAAATCTCCTAATCCGGCAAAAGTTTTAGGGTATCTTCCAGACATGGCAGAAAAACAGGCTCTTACATTTTTAAACGACCTTTGCCAACAAATTCAAAATATTTACGAACCGGGAGCAGAGTTAATTATATGTTCAGATGGTAGAGTTTTTAGCGATATTGTAGGGATTTCTGAAAAGAATGTAACTTCTTATCAAATTGAAATTGATCGCCTTATCGAAGAGTTAAACCTCACAGCACTTTCTACTTTTAATCTCGATGATATAGATATTAATAGTGATTTTGATCAAGCCCGTTATGAGCTTGTTAAAAAATATGGACAAGATCTGGATAGCTTAAAAGATAAAGTGAAAAAAGGGGGAGTGGGATCGAGCAATGCAGAAGAAAAAGAAGCTAATCGTATGTACCTCGGACTTACACGCTTTCTTGTTGAAGATTTAATGTTTCCTGGGCAAACAAGATCTAAAAGCTCAATTCAAAAAGAATGTAAAGTAAAAGCGTATCAAGCAATTATAAGAAGTAATGCCTGGACCGATTTGATTGCAGAAAAATTTCCCGAAGCAATACGTCTATCGATACACCCACAGATCTGCGGCTCTAAGAAAATTGGAATTCAACTTCTGGGAAGAGAAACATGGATGACGCCCTGGCATGCAGTCGCTGTACATACGGGTAACGAATTTGTACTTATGAAGCACCGGGAAGTAAAAAAGTTAAATGCAAAATTAGTTCAGGACGAAAACGGACACTCAAGTCACTACGAATTGATGCCTCAAAATCAGGGTGTAGAATGCTAGTTTAGAATAACAAAGTTAAAAGAGTAAAATATGAATTTTAGAACCACAAAATTAAATCCATTTGGGGTATTAATCGAACCCATTAACGGAAAAGAAGATATTCGGGATTTAGATATAGATGAATTGAAAGCTGTTCTATCAAGTGAACATCTAATTGCTTTGAGAGGATTTCGAAGCTTTGACAATGCCGAAGATTTCTCTGACTATTGCGAAAAATTTGGAGAAATTTGTTTGTGGCCTTTTGGAAAAGTTCTAGAACTTGTTGTTCAGGATAATCCCGAAGACCATATTTTTGACAATACGTATATCCCTCTTCATTGGGATGGTATGTATCGTAAACAAGTTCCCGAGACACAAGTGTTTCATTGTGTAAGTTCACCCGGAATTGATAATGGCGGAGGAACAACTTTTACTAATACAAAAATGATTTTAGAAGAAGTCTCAGAAAACACTAAAGAATCTTGGAGTAAAGTAAGTTGTGTGTATTCGCGAAAAATGGAGTTTTATGATAGTAAAACGATTGCTCCCCTCCTTAATAAACACCAGGAGAAAGAGTACTCTGTAATTCGCTATTGCGAACCTCCAAATCATAGTGATGAATCGTTTGTTAATCATCCTGGCTTTAAAGTCGAGGGGATTCCAGAACAGGAAGTCGGAGATTTTCTTCAAAACCTTAATAAAACGCTCTATGCTCCAGAATATCTCTATACACATCGATGGGAAACCGGAGATGTTGTATTTTCTGATAATAGCACTTTATTACATGGTCGCGAACCTTTTACCAAAGGCGCTCCCAGGCACCTTAGAAGAGTACAACTACTAGGAAAAACACCAGATAACCCACATCTTATATATACAAAATGATAACAAAAGAAACAGATATTTTTATTGTAGGAGCTGGACCGGTTGGACTAGCTTGTGCATATCTAGCAGAGCTTTCGGGGTTAAAAACTATAATTATAGATAAATCTGAAGGGCCACTAGAAGTAGGAAGAGCAGATGCTCTTAATGCAAGAACATTACAACTACTTGAAGTTGCTGACTTATTCAAAGAACTCTATCCTCTGGGCTTGCCCTGTAATACAAGTTCAATATGGGAAAAAGGAAAGTTCGTATCTCGACAATCGTATTGGTGGGATGAACTCGAAGGTTGTTTTCATAAACATTTTTTGATGTTGGGGCAAGCATTTATAGAAAAACTCTTAGATAAAAAACTTACACTAATTAATGCTCCTGTAGTAAGACAAACTACATTAGAAGATATTCAAGTTACAGATCAAGGGTGTATCAGTACTCTTTCTAATGGTGATGTAGTAAAATCAGATTATCTGATAGGGGCAGATGGCTCTCATTCTTTTGTTCGTAACTACTTTAATATACCTTTCGAGATTACACGCCCTCAAATTGTATGGGCAGTAATTGATGCAGTATTCGAAACTGATTTTACAAAAGTTCCCGAAATCATTGTTTTTCAATCAGAAACATCAGATGTTGCGTGGATTCCCAGAGAAGGGAACATTGATAGGTTTTATATTAGAATGGATCGCAAAGATTTTACCATAGAAGATACTATGGAAAAAATTAACTTCGCCATGGCACCACATACAGTTAAGATAAAAGAGCTGGTTTGGTTTTCTCAGTTTTCTGTAAAAGAATCTGTTGCTGAAAATTACATCATTCAAGACCGTATAATTCTGGCCGGAGATGCTTGTCATATTCACTCAGTGAATGGAGGACAAGGTTTAAATACAGGCCTGGCAGATTCATTTAACTTAATTTGGAAATTGAATATGATAAAAAACCACGGTGCTGATCAAAGTCTGCTCAATTCATATGAAGCCGAGAGAAAACCAGTTGCTCTTAGTGTAATTCAAAGTTCTGGAGAACTTGTTCGTTCTACAAAATATTCGAGCACCGGTACGCATGCAAAAGATTATGTTAAGATTGTAGAAAAGAGGGCCGGAAATATTACAGGCATGGGCATTCGTTACAGTGAGAACGGAATGGCTGGTACAAGAGTATATGATATCGAAGTGATTCGGGGAGAAGAGAAATGTCAATTATACTCCCTTCTTGATTATACCAGGTTTACACTTCTTTATTTTGGCAATCAAAAAATAGATGTAGAATTACCAGATTTTGTGAAAGTAATACAAATTAATTCCAAAGATTCGCAACATGGGTTTTGGACAGAAAGTAAATACTATAAGGATCAGACTATTTTGGTTAGACCAGATTCTTATATCGAATCTGTCGGTTCACTAGATCAAACAGATTTCTTAATTAAAAACCTTGTTTGTACGTACTCAAAGAATAGTGTTTCATTAACAGTGTAACTAAAAAGAGTGTCAATTCGGGAGGTGTTGCAAGAATAGCCTCTCGAATTGACATATTTCGAATTAAAAAATCTAAAATGTACAACGAGCTAATACCCTATCGTTATAATATTTTAACTTACTTACATACATAAATGTAAACCAACTTATGAAGAAAAACATATGAATAATAAAGAAAAGGCTATAGCATATTATACTGCGGTTAGCCAGTACAATGAATCAATAATAGAGAAAATGGTTCATGAAAACTATATCCAACATAATCCTAGGGTTCCGTCGGGAAGAGCGGCTTTTATTGCTATGATACCTAAATTACAGGAGTGTAGTAGTAAAATCGAAAATATCCGCATGTTAGAAGATGACCAGCATATAATTATGCATCACAAATGGATAAATGCTACCCCTTTTGGTTTTAATGAAGCCGTAGCTTTTCATATCATTCGTTTTGATTACGATGGCTTAATTGCCGAACACTGGAATGTTATGACAGGAATGGCCCACCTCAACCTATCTGGTAGATCTTTATTTGACGGTGAGACCGAAATAAAAGACCTAAAGAAAACAGAAAGTAATAAATCTATAATCGCCGAGCTATTTAATACACTAACAGGCGAAAATGTAGAAACAATAGTAGGGATCATACCTAATTTTTTTCAAACTAATTTTCATCAACATAATGTGGCACTAGCTGATGGAGTTCAGAACCTTATTCAGGCAATTCGGGATGAATCATTTTTTCCTCGTTATAAAAAACAACATGCCGTTTTTGGAGAAGGAAATTTTGTACTATCCATTAGTGAAGGAATTCTGGCCGGAAAAAAATCTGCATTATATGATCTCTTTAGATTAGAAGAAGAAAAGATTGTGGCACATTGGAGTATTTACCAAGATATTCCAACCCAAAACCTGGCTAATAACAATACTATGTTTAACTTTAAGATAGCACCACCTATAAGCGTATAAGTGAAAATATCAAAGGTTTGGCTTTTAATGCCAGTTAAAAACAAATAAAAATTAAAAAACAATAAAGCAGTATTTTTTCAAAATAAAAACATAAACAATATGCCTTACATATCATTTGAATCGGGTAAACTCGAAAAAGAAATTAAGCAGAAACTGATTAAACAGTTAACAGAAATATCAGTGGATATTACAGGAATTCCGAAAGATTTATTTCTTGTTTCAATAAAAGAAATTCCAGATGATGATATCGCTGTTGGCGGAAAGACGGTAACCGAAATGAAGAGAGAACTTAAAAAATAGCTAATACTATTTTATATAAAGTTATTTTTTAAGAAGGCTTGCAAGTAACAGTAGAAGTGTTTTAAAACTAATAAAGTTAGATTTCTACAGGCGTTTTGATGCTCTAAAAAACATGTAATCTTTATCTGATGATGATATAAACAGTTTAAACTTGTTTAGAAAATGGTAAAAATTCCATAAGTTCTTTAGGGCTTCTTATCATATAATTAGGGGATAAGGATATTAGGCTTTTTTCATCTCTAAATCCCCATGTTACTGCAATACTATCAATGCCTGCATTTTGCGCTGTGATTACATCAACATCGGTGTCACCAACAAATACCAATTGATCCAGAGGGATTTTTAATAATTTCGATAGCTCTAAAATCCCACTGGGATCTGGTTTTTTGTACTTATCAGACTGACCTATAATATGACTGAACTTGATATTTGGGAAAAAATGACTTGCACATTTAAGCGTTAAATCATGCAATTTGTTTGATAATAGGGCAAGTATTGTTCCAGTAGATTGTATATCTATTAATACATCTATTATGCCAACATATATTTCAGAATGTTGGGTGTATATATCTTTATATTGCAAATGAAATTCATGAAGTAAATGTTCTATTAAATCTTCATTTCGATGTTCAAAAGGGATTGATAATGTTATGAAATTTTTTGCTCCGTTTCCAATAAAATCACGATAGTTTTTCATGGTATGAACAGGAAAGTTGTTTTTTTTCAAAAGTTCATTCATGATATGACTATAGGTTCCTAATGTGTTTAAAAGGGTTCCGTCTAAATCAAAAATTATCCCTTTGTATTTTTTTTTAATCTGCATATTGTGAATATCGGTTTTTAAGAGTTTTTGGATTTAATTATTTGATAATAAATATTTTATGATTTTTATTGATTGTTGTTTTTATAAGTTACGTTTTAGAAAATTATGCAAACCATTAAAAATTGATTAATTGTAATTAACGCATAACTTTAGAGCAAATTATAATAAAGTTTTAGAAAATTTAAATCATAATCTGTCTATACCGCTAAAACTTTATCTATAGATATCAATTACTATATTATAATCTTATACATAAGATTAATTCTCTCTGTTACTCAAAAAGTATAGGTTTAAAATAATACAGAGTTTTGATAATTCAATTTATGGGGTATTAAAATTTATCGTAATCGCAACATAGAATATGCTAAGCCATTAACACTTGGGATCATTTTTTTAACATTTCTTTAAATGCAACAATGTTGCTTCTAAAAAAGAGGTTCTCTATCTTGCAACAATGTTGCAACAAAGGGCGAGCCGAAAACCTTGAAAAAAGAGTAGGTATAATCTTAATTTATGTAATCATGAAAATTAACAAAGAAGCACTAATCTCTCAGATTCTGGCCGAAAAATCAGCAAATCCAGTTGGAGGTACGCATTGTAGTAACTGTGGACATTGCACATCTACACTGTAGACATTGTTTTGCGGTAGTACGATTTGTCGTACTACCGCTTTTAAGGAAACATTTCGAACATGAAAAAATTAGACAAAACACAGCTAGCAAATATTCTTCAGTTTAGAAACGAGGACATCATTTCGAGATTTAATGATATGTACCACTTAGAAACCGAAGAAGTACAAGATATTTTTAATGAAACCCTCAAATTTCTATTCATAAGTCAGATTCCGGGAGTTTTTATACCAGACGATCTTTTAATTATCGACGAAATGTGGCATAATATGATTCTTTTTACTCCTCAATACCACGAATTTAGTAAGGAATACTTTAACACAACTTATTTTCATCATGTTCCCGCTTCAAAAAAAGAAAAAGAAGATCGTAAGAGAAATATGATGGAAAATCCTGAAAAAGCAAAACAAGAGTATTTGAAAAAGTTAGAGTTTTTGCTATCTGTGACCTATGATTATTTAGGTGAAAAAACAGTTGAAAAATGGTTCAGGCAGTATGCAAACCAATATAGTAAAGAACAGCTTAAAGCATTAAGAAAATAGCCATGAGTATTTTTCCAAAAAGAGCTATCCCTGGTAAGACTGTGACTATTCACTGGAATTTTAATATTTCTGCCTTAAAAAATGTACATGTGTTTCCGTGGGTTAGAATTGGTGTCAAAGATCCTAACGGAAATGTTACGATGCTTTTTGAAGAACATGTTTTAGGATTACCAGATCCTATAAGCGAAGAAACAAAACAGGAAAAACAAACACTTAAATATTTAAATAAAAATGTTCCATTACTATTATTAGCAGATTATTTGAGCGGAGCTTGTAAAAGAGAACGATTAATACAAATACTCAAGAATATTCAATCCGGAAGACATTATTATTTTACATACACTATTCCTAAGGATGCGTCTTTGGGGAAATACACGCTTGTTTCAGAAGTACACAGCTCTGGAGAAATAAAGCATTCTAAAACCGCAGCCGATGATTTCTTTTTTGTTGAAAAGATAACATTGGATAAGATTATAGAAGGAGAAAAAAAGAAAGCTGTAATTATGAATCATTCGCCAGAGAAAACTCCTGTAAAAATCGTTGAATGTTATCAAAATACACAAGAAGAATTAAAAACTAAAGTACGTGTTTTTGAAATCGAACCACTACAAGAAACCATACTAGAACTTTCTTCGGATCAAGAATTTTTATTGTACAATGAAGAAAGAGAAGTGATTTCTCTAACCAATTTATCATCATCTTATCTATTGCGAAATCAACAAATACTCGAATTACGTAAAAACGATGGGTTAACCTGCTTGCTAAAAAAAGATAAAGATGAAGCCTATCAATTAACTCCCGAAACTAAACAATTATGGGATAGGTCAAATGGATTACTTCATAAGGAGCAAATGTCAGAGAAAGAAAAAGTGATTTTTAAAGAAATGAGTTCAGAAGAATTGATTCAGGAAATTACTTTATAAGAAACGACTTCTATATTCTTACAAACATCAAAAATATATAATTAAAATACAATAATCGTCTACTACTCCTAATATGCAATATATCTTATATTTTATAATTATTTTTTTATTAGTTCCAATCGGTTCTTTAGGTCAGGAAGGAGTAATTTCTGGTACGATAACCAACGAAAAAGGAAAACCTTTATCCACCGCCCACATATATATTCCTGAAGTGAATAAAAGCACTATATCCGATGATTCAGGAGCTTTTAGAATAGAGCATTTAAGATCAGGGGACTACCAAATTGTAATATCTCATATAGGATACCAAACACAACAAAAAACGATAACATTACTTGAGAATCAACCCAAAATAAACGTAACAATTCGCCTCGCTAAACAACTCGATGAATTAGGTGAAGTAACACTATTAAGCACATCAGAAGCAACAAAAATTAGAAATAGTACGACAACAGTATCTGTTATAGAAGCCAGAAAGCTTAATAATAGATCTGTTACTACATCTGATCTTTTAGGTACAGTACCCGGAGTACAAATAAGACAGAGTGGGGGAGTTGGAAATGCTACTGAAGTATCTATTCAGGGATTAAGTGGCAGGCAAGTAAAACTATTTGTAAATGGCGTTCCTATGGATTTTTTGCTTCCGGTAGAAGAACTGGGAATAGGCCCATCTCTGGCGATGCTTCCTGTTAATCTTATTAAACGAATGGAAGTGTATAAAGGTGCCGTTCCTGTAAGTATGGGGGCAGATGCGTTAGGAGGTGCTATTAACATAGTTACAAGAAAAGAAAAGTATGATTTTTTGGAAACTTCGACAGCCTACAGTTCATTTAATACCTGGCAGGCAACGGTAAATGCGAGAAAAGTAATGTCCTCGGGTCTAACAGCTGGGGTAACAGGGTATTATACGTATTCAGACAATAATTATACACTAAACGATGTAACACTTATTAATGACCAAGGAAATCCAGAATCAATTTCTGCAAAGAAATTTCATGACGCTTTTAGAAGTTATATGATAAAAGGTGATATAGGATTGATAGATCAATCCTGGGCAGATTATGTAGCACTCAATTTTTCTTATGCAGATTTATATGATGAGATTCAGCATAATTTTGAAATGAGACAACCTTACGGAGAAGCACTAAACAAAGTATCTGTACACAATAATGCATTACAATATGAAAAGAAAGACCTTATCAAAAATCTTGATGCTAATTTATACATAGGATACAATAGGATCATTACCAATTTTAATGATACAACACTTAATATATACAATTGGAGAGGAGAAGTTATTGGACAAAGAACCTCTGGAGGCGAGATCACACCTTCTCAAAATAAATTAAAACTTACCGGAGATAATATTTCGGGAAGAATTAATCTTCAATATAATGTTAATACCACCTCACGAGTTCTCTTTAATGGGGTGGCTTCTTTTTTTGAACGATCAGGAGAAGATCCCGTCGCAGCTGCGTTTTACGGAAATGATTATTATAAAAACCCCGTGCATATCAATAAAATTGTTAGTGGGGTAGGCCTAGAGAAAGATTTCCTAGATAAAAAAATAGTAAGTCACAGTACTATAAAATTATATCACTACGGTGCAAAAGGTTTCGAAATTGAAAATGATGAAATCAATGAGGTAAAACAGCAAAATACAGAATTTGGAGGAAGCCAATCTTTTTCGTGGAAAGTGAATCATAATTTTTTAAGTAAACTATCTTATGAGTATGCCACAAGATTACCAGACAGAATTGAAACTTTAGGAGATTTTAGCATCGCAGTAGCAGCCAATCCGAATTTAAAACCCGAAAGAAGCCATAATATTAATCTTGGCGGGAGTTTTAAAAAAGAAACATGGAGTATAGAAGCCAACGGTTTTTTTAGGGAAATAGACAATATTATTATCCTTCAGGCGGTTCCCCCTCCTGTTTTGAGTACCTATCAAAATTTATTAAAAACAAGAATTATAGGAGTTGAAGGCGAAATTAGTATGCGGCCATTATCATGGTTAAATATAACGCTAAATGGCACTTTTCAGGATTTACGAAACCGATCTAAAAAAGAAGCATCAGGGGTATCTAATGATCGCTATTTTGGAGCGCGACTACCCAATAAACCATATCTATTCGGAAACGGAGAAATTCAAATCACTAAAAATAATTTAATGAGATCTAATGACCAATTACAAGTATGGTGGTCTACCCGCTATGTAGAAGAATTTTTTAGGTATTGGGAGATCGACGGACGAAAAGAAGATAAGCTGGTTATACCAACCCAATGGCTTCATAATATAGGGATTGCATATACAGGAAAGCATAAACAATATACCGTAACTCTCGAAACTCACAACATATTTGATCAACAAGCCTATGATAATTTTGGAGTTCAGAAACCAGGAAGATCATGGCATCTTAAATTAAAAACCTCACTATTTAAATCATAATACAAAAACTAAAGTAATGAACACGAACACATTAAAAAAAGCAGCACACATACTTTTTACAGGATTTATTTTTGCAACAATAAGTATACTATCAGGATGTAAAAGCGATGATAATTCTGTTCCTCCAGAGGAGACGACAGTAAAAATAAACCATGGTCTGGCCATTGTATCGGGTGCAGGAGATGTAAAAACTACATTTTTACAAGGACTTACAGATCTTAATCAAACTTCGATAGATAATGCTAACGGTACAGAAGTAGGACAGTTTTCTTCTATATACTCAGACGGAAAAGCAATGTTTACAGCAGGTTTTGGCGCTCCCGCAACTATGAAAAAATTTGTGTTTGATAAAACGGGTAAAGCAGTTTTGGATCAAGAAATAATAATTCCGGGATCTAATTCTTTTTCTTCTGTCGAGATTCTTAATGAAACTACAGGTTACGCTACTGTTGGAGGCGGAATATCTAAAGTTATTCAATTTAACCCTGCTACAATGAGAATTACAGGAGAAATAAATCTAAAAGATGCCGGGGATGGTCTTTTTTACTCAGATATGATTATAAGGGATACCAATTTATTTATCACACTTAATGATTTTGGAGGGTCGGGTTCTGCTAAGATTGCTGTGGTAGATTTAAATACAAATTCTTTAAGTAAAGTTATAACAGATGATCGTACAGCTACACTTTTTAATACACTTACTGCCGAAATTATGACTACAGATGCTCAAGGAAATATTTATGTTCAGGCTTCGGGGCTGTTTAGTGGCAAACCTAGCGGTGTTCTTAGAATTAAAGCAGGAGAAACAGAATTTGACACAGATTATTTTTTCGATCTGAAAGCTGCCACTGGTAATACGTGTTTTGGATTATATCATTTTAGTAACGGAATGGTATGTACTACCATTTCTGAAAATGATGATAACTTTTTTGGTACAGATGGAGCTAGTCCTTCTTTTAGATATCGAAAAATTGATCTTTCTAAGGCTAAAGATTTAGGGGATTTAGAAGCCTCTCTACCCAATACATTTGCAGCGTCCCGAACATCATTTATGAAACAAGTTTCTGATGATGAGGTTCTTTTTGCCATTGCAGGCACAGAAGAAGATGCCTTGTACAGTTATGAAATTAGCTCGGGTAATGTTTCAAAGAAAATGAAAAGTACCAGTGGGTATATAACAGGGTTAATCACTCTAAAATAATGTGAAAATGCTTGAAGCAATTGATTTAACAAAAAAATATGGAGATTTCACTGCTCTAAAATCTTTAAATCTAACAATAAAGGAAGGAGATATTTTTTGCCTGTTAGGAGCAAATGGAGCAGGGAAATCGACCACTATTAATCTATTTCTAAATTTTATAGAAGCAACTCATGGTAAAGCGATGATCAATAATATGGATGTGACCAGACATATTAAAGAAACCAAACAATTGCTATCCTATATTCCCGAAAACCTGATGCTATACAAAAACCTGACTGGGCTAGAAAACCTACATTTTTTTTGTGGATTAGGCGGAGGAAATCAAAACAAAAGTGAGCTGGAAGAATTGTTAATACAATCTGGCTTGCAGAAAGATTTTATACGCAAAAGAGTAAGTAGCTATTCTAAAGGAATGCGTCAAAAAGTGGGTATTGCACTGGCCCGGGCACGAGGAGCAAAAGTATTACTGCTAGACGAGCCTACATCTGGATTAGATCCCAAAGCCAGTAATGAATTTTCTGAACTGTTATTACATATGAAAGAAAGGGGAGTAACCACATTAATGGCAACCCATGATCTTTTTAGAGCAAAAGATACAGGTACACACATTGGTATAATGAAAGAAGGGGTGTTGTTAGAAAAATTTGAATCCAAAGATGTTAGTTTTCAGGATCTTGAAAAAATGTATTTAAAACACATGCACAATTGATAAGATGAATGAAGTATTACTGATTGCCAAAAAAGAAATACAAATCGCATTACGAAAAAAGTTAATAGCGGCTCTTGCCATAGTCATTATAGGATTACTTAGTATCGCTCTATACACAGGATATGTAGCTTATAATCAACAACAGACCATTATAGAGCAAGCTAAGCAAGAAAATAGGACAGAATGGTTAGGGCAAGGGGATAAACATCCTCATATAGCCGCTCATTATGGGACTTTTGTATTTAAACCAAAAACTATATTAAGCCTATTTGATTTTGGATTAGATACCTACACAGGAACTTCTGTATATCTAGAGGCTCATTACCAACATGAATTTATGTTCCGCCCAGCACAAGATCATAGCAGTATGATTCGGTTTGGAGAACTTAGCGCAGCAATGGTATTTCAAATATTAATTCCTTTACTCATTATATTTTTGGCATTTACTGCATTTACCGAAGAAAGAGAAAACGGAACTCTCAAATTATTAATAAGTCAGGGAGTATCTTATTCCTCTATAATTAAAGGGAAAATAATTGCATATGTTAGTATTCTCTTTGCCATAGTGATTCCGTTTTTTGTAATCGCTTTTATTTTATCTACAGTAATAACAGATTCTGGTAGTATCCCCGATGTCGGATTACGAGTCTTATTTCTACTAATAGTATATGCGGTATACTTATCAATTTTTGTTGCTTTTTCAGTATGGGTATCTATGCAATCATCAACAGGAAGAAATGCATTACTTACTTTATTAACCTGTTGGATTCTTTTTACCATTATTATCCCAAAAACAACGGCTAATTTTGGCGAAAGCTTCTATCCTCTACCTTCTATGAAAATTTATAGAGAAGCTATTCAAAAAGATATTAGAAATGGCTTAGATGGAAAAAATCCAAAAATTGCCCGGGAACAGCAATTAAAAAAAGAATATTTACAGCATTATAACGTAGATTCAATTCATAAACTACCATTAAATTTTGAAGGAATACGTATGCAAGCCGGAGAAGATTATGGAAATAAAGTATATGATGTACATTGGGAAAGATTAATTGATATTTTTAATCATCAGAATCGGATCAGTAGTTTATCCAGTTTTATTACGCCATATTTAGCCATACGTAATGTATCTATGGGGCTTGCTGCTACCGATCTTAATACTTCTATTCATTTTCAAAAAGTAACAGAAAATTATCGTAGGGAATTAATCAGGAAAATGAACCTTGATATGGCACAAAACTCTAAGTATGGCGAGTTTTATGAATATAAAGCAGATAAAAATTTATGGAAAACAGTTAAAGATTTTCGCTATACAACAATGTCTGCGTATGAGATACTACGCCAATATCTAATAGAACTATTATCCTTATGTTGTTGGGGGTTGGTTATTTTCTTTCTCCTTAACTATTCATCACATAAAAAGAAACCCGTATTATGAGTAAAGTAACAATAACATTATTGCGTTATGAGTGGATTGCTTTTACCAGAAATACTTTTCAAATAGTAATGCTGGGGTGTACTTTTTTATTGGGTCTTTATTCAATTTATTATGGACAATCAGAGATAAAAGTACAACGGGATACTATCCAGGATGTAATGGAAATTGAAAAAACCGAGTTCCATCAATACCAGGCAAGTTTTAAAGAAGAATTAGCTTCTGTAGAACAAAAAAAGAAACTAGAAATTGCATCAGACCCTGCCTATGCATGGCATAGACATGGTTATCATGCGATCTTACATCCTCATGATTATGCAGCCTTGGCAATTGGGCAATGCGATTTACATCCCTATTATTATCGCCTTACCGGAATGAGTTTACATTATCAGCTTTTTGAAAACGAGATCGCAAATCCCGTAAAATTATACGTTGGTAATTTTGATTTATCATTTGTACTCATTTACCTCTTTCCTTTATTGATTATAGCATTTTGTTATGGCTTATATTCTGGCGAAAAAGAGAATGGTGTACTTCCGTTACTATATATTCAAACGGTAAACATCAGGAGAATTATTATAGTTCGGCTTGTACTATATTTTTTCCTTATTACAGGGTTAGCACTTCTTATTTCTATGATAGGACTAACCACTTCTGGTAATATTATGACTTCTGAGAATAGCCTGGCTGCTCTTTTTTGGATACTTGGCGTTATTATATACTGTGCATTTTGGTTTGCAGTACTATTCTTTATTGTAAGTCTTAAAATGAATTCGTCTTTTACGGCGATCACGGCAGCCGGAGTATGGTTACTCTTTCTTATCATAATCCCAGCTGTACTTAATGTATGGGTAACTACCAGATATCCATTAGACAGTACATCACTAGCAGAAATTACTCGTAGGACAAGTCTTGAAAATGAAGAAGATAAAAACGAAGCCAGAGAAGTGATCTATGAATTTTTGGCACATAATCCCCACCTTCAGGGTTCTGATAGCCTTATACATAATAACACACTTGCAAAAGCATACGCAGCACTAACATCCTTAAAAGATATGCATAGTAAAAAAGATGTAGATCATTATAACAATCAGGTCTATCAGAGAAATCGATGGATATCCGATTTTCATTGGGTAAACCCTGCTGTAAATATGCAGAGCATATTTATTCATATTGCAAAAACAGATCTTAACACCTTTCATCAGTTTCATACTTCTATAGAGTCATTCCATCGTAATATTTCAGATTTCTATTTTCAGAAATTGTTTTGGGATAAACCTATACAGCGTGAGGATTATTCGCGATTACCATCCTTCAAAATCAAGACAGATGAAGTAAAATGGAGTACTCTTATTTTGTTAGGGATAGTAAAAATTAGCATCGCAACGATCTTATTTTTCGGAATAGGTTTCATAATCATGAAAAAAAAGAAAATATGAGAAATTTACTTTACACTATATTACTTTTTGCTCAGTGTATTGTTGGTATTGCACAGCATACAAATCAAAATTTTCCACCCCCTAGTGATCCTCCCCAGGTTTTTGCAAAACGAGCAGAGGGTTCCATAAAAATCGATGGCAAATTAAATGAGCCTGACTGGCAGGAAGCTCCTGTTACCAAAGATTTTTTTCGTATGGAACCCCGACAGGGAGGAGCTTATACTTATAAAACCGAAGTACGCGTTTTATTTGATGAGAAGCAGTTATACGTAGGCGTGTTTTGTGAAGATTCTTTAGGAAAAAAAGGAGTTCGGGTACAAGATTTAAGAAGAGATTTTAGTGATGGTGAGAATGATATTTTTGGTATTCAATTAGATCCTCAAAATCTCAAACAATACTGCGTTTCGTTTCAAACCACTCCGTATGGTAATCAACGAGATTTACAAAATTTTAATGATAACAGTACCGATAATGATTGGAATGCGCTATGGTCGGTACGTACTCATAGAACCGATATAGGGTATTATGCAGAGTTTGCAATTCCCTTTACATCGATTCGGTACGACAGTCAGAAAAGCGAAGAAGATATTACCTGGGGAATTACATTTAGCAGATTAGCAAGAAGAGATTACGAGCGAACTGTTTTTCCTGCTATCCCTCAATCTTTTTCTCCTTACAGGATGACATATGCCGCGCAACTAAAAGGATTAGAACTTCCCAGTTCTGGAGCAAACCTTAGAGTAGAACCTTATTCTTTATATCAATACACTACAACTGACACAGAAGGAGAAAAAAACTCTGATAGTAAACTAAAATTTGGAGGAGATGCAAAATGGGCAATAAGTCCACGATCGGTCTTAGACATAACTGTTAATACAGATTTTGCACAGGCAGATGTAGATAGAGCGGTTAACAATCTTGAACGGTTCAATATATTTTTTCCAGAGCGAAGGCAATTTTTCTTAGAAAACTCTGGGATTTGGGCAGGAGCCTCTAATAATTTGGTTCGTCCTTTTTTTAGTAGAAAAATTGGGTTAGAAGGTAAATTTAATGCTGTTCCTGCTCCTATCAATGTCGGAACGCGTTTTACAGACAGAAACGATAAAAGAACGCTGGCAGGGTTATATATCCATCAAAGAAATACTGATAATGCGCCTAGTGCCAATTTTGGAGTATTTCGCTATCTCCAGAATTATGGAAAAGAAAATAATGTGGGAGTGATGATCAATCATCGCTTAGATGAAAATAGTAAAGTATTAAATATCGAAGAAAACAATAATACAACCGCAACTATAGATGGCTTAATTCGAATAAAAAATAGATGGACAATTTCGTATCTAATTTCTTCTACATATGATGAACAAACTAATAAATGGGGAGAAGCAGGGAATCTTTTTTCTGGATATCGGAGTAATAAGATGTATTGGGGGTGGTCTACAAATTTTGTGAGCAAGAATTATAACCCAGGTACGGGTTTTGTTTTTCAGAATGATGTCATAAAACACAATCCTGGCGGGTATTTTATTATAAGGCCTAAAAAACTTCCCTGGATTCGTCGCTGGGATCCAGGTTTTTTTGCAAACTACTATCATGATTTTCAAAATCCTGAAAAATTTCAACAGGCAAGCCTGTATCTTTTTCCTGTATATGTATTTTTTAAAGACAACAGTTTTGTAGAATACTCGGTTACACCATCATGGCAAAATATAAATTTTGATTTTCAACCTCTGGGGTTAGCTATCGAACAAAAAAGGTATTTCTATACCCGACAATTTGTTCGATATAATTCTGACCGGTCAAGAAAGTTGTCGGCTTCTTTTAAATATGAATGGGGAGGTTTCTATAATGGAAACAGAAATACAATTACGGCTGGTATGCGATACGCTCCTTTGCCTCATATTGCTTTAACCGCAGATTATGAATATAATAATCTTAGGAAAATAGGAATACTAAGAGAAAATTTAGAAACTAATTTGTATTCTGCCAGTCTTCGTCTTGCACTCTCTCCACGAATGCAACTATCTACTTTTTATCAGTATAATTCATTTAACAAACAAGGAAGGTGGAATGCACGATTTAGTTGGGAATATATGCCTTTATCTTTTATTTACCTGGTGTTTAACGATACCCAAATAAAATCATCGTTAGATCCCATAGACAGGAATCAACAATTCATTAGTAAAATTACTTTTCTGAAACAGTTTTAATTGTGAAGAAACAACCAGATATACTGAAAGATAATCTCTGGAAATTAATGCTTAAGCTTTCTTTACCAGGAATATTAGGGATGATGGTAATTTCTATTAATTCCCTGGTAGATGCTATATATGTAAGTTATTTTATTGATGCAGAAGCGTTTGCCGGGATTTCTTTGCTATTTCCGCTTACCTTGGTTATTACCAGTGTCACTGTTTTTATTGCAGCTGGATCATCTTCGGTTTTGAGTAGGGCCATAGGAGCCAAGGATATAGAAAAACAACAAAAAGTAATCCCTAATATGATTGCGCTTTCTCTTATAAGTTCGATAATATTAATGGTTATAGGTGTGTTGTTTACTAAACCATTAGTAGCCTTTATGGGAGCTACAGGAGCTATGCTGGATTATGGTGTTTCTTATTTTGAAATATCTATTCTGGGAGTGTTTTTTACTATCTACGGTCTTTCTGCTAATGGACTTATTAGATCTGAAGGTAAAATTAAACAAGCAATGACATTTACCGTAGTATCTGTTGTATTAAATATAACATTAACACCTCTGTTTATTCATACCTTTTCTATGGATATTGCCGGTGCTGCCTTGAGTAGTATCATAGCTATGTTTATATATGCGATTGCAACTTCGCTCTATTTTGTTAAGAAAAAAGCATCGTTTACCATTGGAAAATTTAGTATCAAGATTGAAAAAGATATCATAAAAGATGTAATTAGTGTAGGTACATCTGCTTTTGTTATGCAATTATCTAATGTTATAAAACAGTTTTTTTTGTTTAGAACTTTAGCATGGTATGGTACGACTCATGATATTGCTTTTTTTAGTGCTGCATTCAGATTATTTTCATTTTTGGCAATACCGGTGTTAGGTTTATTGCAACCTTTACAACCCATAATAGGAATCAACTATGGTGCATCTAATATATCGAGATGTATAGAAGCGATAAAAACATTTAGAATAGGGGGCGTTTTATTCATACTGGTTTTTATGATTCCTGTGCTGATTTTTCCTGAATATTGTATTCAATTAATGCTCCCTGATATGGTTTTAAATACTCAGGAAATCTTTAATCTAAGAAGTATTTTGGCAGTACTATTTTTATTACCTATTGCCTCGAGTAGTATTATTTTTTTTCAATCGGTAGGAAAAGGAAAACTAGCCAGTATAGTCCCGATAAGTCGACAAATTGTTTTGTTTCTACCTTTAATTTGGTTTTTTCCCAAAATGTTTGGTATTAATGGAATATACTATACGCTTGTTATAGAAAATATAATCTATGCACTAGTATTATGGATACTATCTTCTATTGAACTTAAGAAACTGTTGAGTTCGGTTTCTAAAAGAATAGTGTTTCAGAAATAATAAATATTTAGGCATAAGTAGTCTATTTTTTCTGAGCTACGATATGGAAAACATGCCAATATTTTTCTTTTCCAGAAATGGTTTTGCCTTGTTTTTCTATTTCTTTACAATGGATAAGATCGAAACGATTAAACATTGTTTTGATCTGTTTCTTGGTGTGAAAAGTCATTTCAGGATTAGAACCCCAGGCATCATTGGCACCAAAAAAATGGCCACTAAAAATTCCTTTTTTAATGATTGAAGAAGTAATGATAGCCCATAAGGTATCAAAATGATCGGGGTGACAAAATGGTAAACTAAAAGTAGCGTTAATGAGTTGAGAATCGGGAAGAGTATCTATGTTTTCAAAAGAATTTACACAAAGCTGAAGCTGTTGTTTGTATGTATCCGGGGTATTTTCCTTAATTCGTAATAAAGCTTCATTTTGTTTATCTATGGCAAGTACATTCCATTTATCCTGTAGTAAAGCAAAAGTGTCTACACCATTTCCACAACCCAAATCAACAGCTAGCCTGTCTTGAGGATTAATTTGTAGTTTTTGAGAAAGCGCTAGTGCATTACGTAGAGTAGCCGATGGAGGGTGTTTTTTTTGATCAAAATATTGATAATGAGTGTTCCAGGGATTATCCATTAGTTGTTTTTAAACTAGAAAGGCACGCATTACAAACGCCATTAATGGTATAATTTATTTTTTGCGCCAGGAATTTTTCTAAAACTTTTATTTTTGGAATTTTAATATCTTCCAAACAATAGGTCTGCGAGCAATTTTCACAAATGAGATGAACATGCTCGTCAGAATGTATTTCTTCTGGGCATTCATGACTACACATTGCATAACGTATACCATGACTGTCTTCAGAAGCTTTATGCAATATCCCATGTTCTTCAAAAGAGCCTAATGTTCTATATATGGTTACCCGATCATGACTTACCTTCATATGAGAAATTACTTCTTTTGCAGATAATGCATAATCATAATTTAGAAATATTTTAAGCATTTCTATTCGTGCCGAAGTCTTTTTTAATGAATGTGACTTAAGTAAATTTTCTATATATTTTTGTGTATTCATGAATTATTAGAATTCCAATAGACTTAAAAAAAGATAAGAGGTATAATGCCCATTATTTTTTAGTCGTTTTTTGTTTTTATCCCTATCTCAAAGATACTTATTTTATAAAAAAGGAGTGTATTAAATCCTTGATTATTATTAAATGTTTCTCTGTAAATTTTGATTCTTATCTCCTTGAATTTCTGAATTTGCCTTATCAATGAAATTTCTGAATACTTACGAGCACACAATTATTTATTCTTTCCAATTTTGAAGTCGGTCTATGTATAAATAACTTTCAACAAACTTTCTGTGTTCGGTACTGGTCATTTTTTCTAGTAAACGAAGGGCAGAAATATAGCTCGTCAAGTTTCCGTTGGAGGAACTAAATTTTCCGTCCTCAACAAAGGTTACCAAACTGTCGTTTTGAACTTTTAGGTTCGGATACTCTTTCTGTAGCTGTTTTCCACCGCCAATATAGGTAACAATTTTATGTCCGTCTGCAATTCCTGATTTTCCAATAAGCTGTGCTCCTGCGCAATTGCTCACGATGTATTTAGTTTCGTTATTTTTCTTTTTGATAAAATCTACCATTTTTTCGTTACGAACTTGTGCATACATATCATAGCCACTAGGAACAAACAGAGCTGTTAATTTTGGACAGTTATCAAAAGTATAGTCAGGAACAAAATGCATACCTTCTTCGGTAGTGATTGGTTTTTCTGTTTCTGCTATGGTGATTACATTAAAAAGTTGTTCTAAGTTTTGATTCGGTTTTCCAAAAACATCTGAAGTTGCTATAACTTCACCTTGCAATACACCATTAAACATTAGAAGACCTATTGTTGGCAATTCTGATTTAAATGGTTTTAAGTGCTTTGTTAATGTATCAGTTGATGAGACTGCTTGATGAGTGTTCTCGGTTTCGAAGTTATTTTTTGATTTTTCGGTAGTACAACTCACAAAAATTGCAACAAAAAGCAGTGTTATGGTAATCATTATATTTCTCATGTTCTTGTTTTATTTTAAAAATATTACAAAGGTAATTATGTAAAATTTGATAAAAATTAAACTAGTTTAAGAAAATTAATTTTTTAGCCACACTCTGATACCTGAGAATTAAATCAAGAAAGTTTGCTAAAAGATATTCCTAAGCAGTATCGTAATGTCATTACCTTGTAATGATGTAGAAATTATTAGTTCTTTATTTTACTGCAACGTGGATTGATGTAATCTTTCCTGACAAAGCTCCGTTTTGGGAATCACAAAAAGAATCACTTGGCTTTGTTTCAAAAAAGAAGCGAGCTTCATTTCTGAAACTCGCTTTGTAATTCACATTTTTTGTGATTCATTCGTGACCTCGGCAGGATTCAAACCTGCAACCTCTTGAGCCGTAATCAAGTGCACTATTCAGTTATGCTACGAGGCCTTTTTGCGGGTGCAAATATAGTTGTTTTTTATATTGCTGGCAAAATTTATATAGACTTTTTCTCAGGCAGAAAAAAGCTACCCGATATGTTTTAGATAAATACGATCTAAAAACAGGGTTCGAGTAGCTTGATAGTATGTGTGTTAAAGCACAGTTATGCTATATACAAGTTAATTTATTGACTTTTTCTGGACATCATTTTTTTGGCAAGATCTGCGCCAATTAATGATTGTAATAAGTTTCCATTAGCATCTTGTTTACCACCATCCTGTATATAAATTTCTGGTAGTTTTAGCTCTTTAAGCTCCCTGGCTATATTTACAGAAGTTTTATATTCCCATTCTGCACGTTCCTGAGGAGTAAGACCGGCACTTACCAGTTTTGCATTTTCATATGACTGTGCATCTGCAAGTGTTTTCTGCGTTTTTGCCTTAAATTGAGCTACCTCATAGTTTTTACGCTCTTCGATCAGGTTAAACTCGGCCACTTTAGCTTTAGTTTCGGCTTCAATGGTTTTTTGAATTTGCTCTTTTTCAAGCCTGGCACGCTCTGCAGCTTTCTCAGCTTCACCTCTTGCTGTTTCTTTTTGTGCACGATAAAATTCTCGCTCTGCCTGTTGTTTTTCTAATTGCGTTTGTGCTACTTCTTCTTTTTGCAATTGTAATCGTTTATCAAAGGTGCTTTCCCAATCAATTTCGGTCACTACAGCTTGTACTACGGTAAGGCCATAGGCTTTTAGAGAGTTTCCTTTTTCTCTTACGGGCTCGTCATTATGATATTTGATTCTAAAACGTTTTTGTTTAGATTCTTTATTTACAATAGTTCTCACTACACTACTATCACCAATCAATTCTCTACTTTCGTCGGCTATGTACTCTTCTAATACATACATACCGTTTTCTAACTGATCTTTAAAATATCGATCAAAATCAGATGCTTGTCCTGAGATATAATCCTGAGCATCCATTAACTTACACGTATTTTTAATAGATTGATCTATATTAGGGATGATACGTGATCGAATAAGGTTTTTTTCGGTTTTATTACGATCTGCTACAGATAAAAATTGTGATTCATCTGCAGTATTAATACTAATGACTACCGAAGTTGCAATTCTGGCTTTTACAGCATCGCTAAATGCCCAGTATTTTGCTACATCAACATTAGCATATTTGCTTTGTTCTCCAAGCTCACCACTATCTTTATTTGGAATTACATATTTGATAGGGAGTTCGAATTGTATAGGGATCAAACGTCCCCACATTTTGGTATTAATACCTTGATGTACTACAGCTTTTTGTCTACCCCAAGGATATTGTACTGCATAGGCAGTACCCGGTTCTGCATAAAAAAACATACCAGAGATCACACTTAGCACAAAACCGAACCCAATTAATTTAAAATTACGCGACTTGGTGAACCAATTTATAATTTTTGAAGTTGAAAAAAAGGGCTTGATGATGAGCATTATGATTCCCGTAAGAATCATAACGATTCCTATAAATGTTAGCATATTAGATGGTTTTTAGAAATGATTAATTGATTTAATTTTTTGGTACTGAAGAAAGTAGTTTTGTTTACATGATTTCTAGGTTTTTATAGTTAAAATTAGTTGTATTTCTATATTGTCTTTTTAATATATCGGAAAGAAAATTACGGGCAAAATATTTTTGCCGAAATCTATGAAGGTGATTGTGATTTTGTAATTAAAAAGATGATAATTATTTTAGAATGTAACTGTAATGTCTTGATATTGGTTAATAAATATAATATAAAATCAATTTTATTGTTATAAAGTGAAACTTTTGTAGGTCGGTTTTGTTACGTATTTCGGTTTTGTAGGCGATTTTCATCTTTTTTTGGCCTCTTTTTTTTATTTTCATTATTTTCGGCTAATGAACATACAAGATTATATCAGGGATATTTCTGACTTTCCCAAACCTGGAATTTTATTTAAAGACATTACTCCTTTATTAGCAAATCACAAAGCTTTGGTAAGTTGTGCAGATCAATTGGTTGGTTTATGTCCAGATGGTGTTAAAATTGATAAGGTAATTGGTATAGAAGCCAGAGGGTTTATTATAGGAAGTATGATTGCAGAACGTTTACAAGCAGGATTTATACCTGTTCGTAAAAAAGGAAAGCTACCTTATGATGTAAAATCAAAGAGTTATGGCTTAGAATATGGAGAAGATACATTAGAAATTCATATCGATGCTATCAAAGCCGGAGAACATGTGCTGATTCATGATGATGTACTGGCTACCGGAGGAACTGCTAAAGCGGTGTGTGATTTGGTTAAAGAACTGGGGGGAGTAGTAGTACAATGTAATTTTATTATGGAACTCGAATTTCTTAACGGAAAAGATAAACTCGATGTTCCCAGATCTGCTCTTTTAAAATATTGAGAATAATACAAGTCTTCAAAAAAGATGAAGGCTTGTATTATTTTTTTAGGACATTTATTTTTTGGTAGTAGCTATAATAGCACCATCTTTGGCTTTGTCGCCATAAATACTAATCGCCGTTTCTGGTTTAAGAAAATCTACTTCGGCTAACTTATCTGATTTTGCAAGTGTATCCAGGGTGTTGAAATCAGCTTCTTTTCCGTCAATAATAATTAATTTTTCGATATCAGGATTATCTACAAAATTATATCTTTTGGATTTAAAATTTTGAAAATGTGGCATTTGCTGGCCATTAAAAAAGAAATTTCCATCTTCATCTTCTTCAAAAGTAAAGGATTTCATGATCTGATCCTTTAGTTTTTGCGCATCAAAATGACCTTTGTAAAATAAGGAGTCATTCTCTTCATCAAAATCAAAAACAAAATTATGTTTCTTCATAATGCTGTCCATATCAATTTGTAGGTGACTAAAGCCCGACTGATTTTTCCAGGCTGTAATGTCAAACATACCAGAGTTTGAGATATATAAATTACCATCTTTATAACCCAATTCTATTTTAGAAATAGGAGTCTTAGAGGATGAGGAGTATTGACTTTTCGAATTTCCTTTTTTAAGAACAATGCTAAGACTGGTAATCTCTTTTTTATCATTAAATTCTATTTTTTTGATAAGCAATTCGATACCATTCTCTAAAAAGAATGCTTTTAAATCCTCTAATTCTTTTTCAGAGGTGTCTTTGTTTATTACCGCAGTTATTTCGTTAGGTTGAGTATTATTAATTATCAAATCCTTACCAGAGTTTTTTGTAAATGCGGTTAAGGAGAGCATACCTAGCATGCTAATCCCTATAATAATCCATTTTTTCATACTACATATTTTTGGTTATTTATAGATGATATTACTTCTTCTTTAATTACGAAGAAGAGTTGGTAGTGTTGCAAAAAAAGTATTTTTTATAGATAAGGTTTACAGTATTACCCCAAAGCTCTTTTGGTAATATATAGTCGCCATCCAAATATAAGGAGTTGTAATTTGGATGCTTTAGCAAGATCCAGGCGTTTTTTGGTAAAACTTGGTAGAATTGCTTTATTAAGCTTGGCGATAAACGAAAAGAAATGTTTTTGCATGGTCAAAAATACAAAAAACTCACTTGAAGGAAGTGAGTTTTTTAAAGATTTATATTCTGGATAGGGTTAGTTTTTTTTGGTAGTAATTTCGATTACTCCGTTTTTTCCTTTATCACCGTACTTTTTAATAGCAGATTTTCCTTTAAGGACATTCATCTTTTCTATGGTATCAGAATCTAATTTTTCCATTTCTTTTTTGGTTGTTTTTTTTCCATCTATATAAATTAATGGCTCACCGTCTCTATCCCCGGTAATGTAAGCAAAAGTTTTGTTGTCATTGGTGTGTATCTTGTAAATATCTTTGTGATCTCCATTGTTAAAAATGAACTCATTTTTCTTATCTCCGGTATGAATTTTCATTGTGCTTCCTTTTTTGGTCTTACTATCCTTATCAATAACCCATACGTAATTTGAACTATTTCTGGATTGACCAATTTCGATTTTATCGGTTTCACTATTGTATATGATAACAAAAGAATTAATTGGGGTGTCATTTGATATGGCATAGTTGGTCGTTCCTTTTTTAGAAGATATGTCTACTTTTATACTCGTAATTTCATTGGCCTCATTTCGTTTAATACCAGAAAACTTAACTTCAAGACTGTAGTCATTTTTTAAAGTGTTTTTGACTTTGTTGAGGTCTTCTTTTGAAGAACTTTTGTCGACTATAAATTCAATAATTTTTCCCTCTTTTTTCTGAAAGACAATATTTTCTGAAGGGTTTTGGTTTGTTTTTGTATCCTGGTTGATTCTAACAACTTCTTCAGTGTTAAAACTCCATAGAAATAGACTTAGCAAGGGAAGAATAACAGTGATTTTCCATAATTTCTTACTTTGAGAACTTTGTTTATTTAACATAATAATTCGTTTTTTGATTAATGATTGATAAAAATTATTAGTAATGGTAGAGTAATTATTTGATGATACTCTTAATAAAGTTAATTGATACTCTTTTTTGGATGTTATTTGATGTATAGCTTCTCGATCGGCAATAAATTCAAGGTTTTGCTCCAGGTTTTTTTTGTATAACCAGGCAAAAGGATTTACCCATTGAAATATGAGAAGAAGATTCATGAGGATTAGATCTAGGGTGTGAAATTGCTGAACATGTATTTTTTCATGTTTTAGAATCATATCTAATTCTTCGGTAGAATGTAATGCAGGATTGTATACAATCGTATTAAAAAAAGAAAAAGGAGCGATATCCTGAGTAACTTCTACAAAATTGAAACCATCTTTTTTTATGCTTTGATGATGTGCTAGCAATTTTTTTAAGGATAACAGTTGAAGGCCAAAACGAGATAGAAATATAAGAGCCCCAATACTATAAAGTATAACCCCAATTAACCACCAGTTTGTAGTTTCGGGAATTACATTTTCTGAAGCGGGCAGATGTGTTTCTGTTACATAAAAAAACGGTTTTTTTATAAACTTAATAGTTGTAAACTCTACGAATGGCAATAGTATAGAAGTGATAATGCCGGCCAATAGAAAATGCCTGTTTATTGTGAAAAAGGTATCTTTTATAAGTAGTAAAAAATAAACTCCGTAAAATATAGAAAGTAAAATACTGGCTTTAAAAAGATAAATTAAGAAGGTTTCCATAGCTTATTTTTCTTTTTCTATTACTTTTAAAATCTCTCTTAATTCATCTGCAGTTATTTTCTCTTCTTTGGCAAAAAAGGAAACCATATTTTTATAAGAGTCATTAAAATATTGTTTCATGGCTTTACTTATAAAAGTACTACGATATTCTTCTTTTGTAATAATAGGGAAGTACTGATGTGTTTTCCCATAAGCTTGGTGACCAACATACTTTTTATCCTCGAGATTACGTATAATTGTAGATACAGTATTGTAATGTACAGCATGGTTTAATTCGGCCTGAACCTCTTTTGCAAAAGCTTTTTTTAGCTTCCATAATGCCTGCATGATTTCTTCTTCTTTATTAGTAAGTTTTTCCATAAAAGAGTATTAATAATAATCAAAAGTATAACTATATTTTTAGTTTTACAACTATTTTTATAGTTATTTAACTATTTGTGTAGTTTTTAAGAGAGAAAAGAGATGATATTTTTACACTTATGAAGTATTGAAATATTTTTTTGAGCAACTTTTTGTTTTATATATACTACTGTATTACAGTAGTGTGAGTACGGTAAAATGTTATTTTTTTAACCAAAAACATTTGCTTTAAGCAAATAAAATGTTAATTTTATCACTAAAATTAATACAAACTTAACATATTTTAGAATGAAAAGAATTAAATTTCTATTTGCAGCTACTGCAATAGCTGCTTCGGTAACTTTTGTTTCTTGTGAAAAAGATCAGACAGATAGTCCAGCGCAAGAAACCTCTTTGGAAGTTGAAAAAGATGTCTTAAACAAAATCACTTCATTACATTTTAATCCTAATGGGGCAGAAAAAGTAATGGAAAGTGATATTGATGGAAGTCAAAAAGTAATGTATTTATTAGAAGGGGATATTAAAATGTCTTATGATCAGATCATGAAAATGGATATTGGGGATGGAGTAGATAGCAAACAGTATAGAACTACTAATTTGGTAAGTACGCCAAGAACAGTTCGCGTTGTGGGGTATAATGGAAATGATAGGTTTGGACTTAGCACTGTTGCCCAAAGAGGTTTACAGTATGCGGTTGCAAATTACAATGCTCTAAATATTAATATTCAACTTAACTTAGTTTTTTCTACTAGTTTTAATGCTAATGATATTGTTGCTTATGCCGAAACTAATGCTTCAGTAATAGCTCAGGATGGAGTTCGTGGAGAAGCTGGTTTCCCTGAAGCCGGGCAGCCGTTTAAGCGAGTGAAAATTAATGGAGGAGCTAATAGAAATGGAGATGATCAATTATTAGAAGGCTTGTTTACTCACGAATTAGGGCATTGTTTTGGATTAAGACATACAGATTGGAATACAAGACAATCTTGCGGTCAACAAGGAGAATCAGCCGGAGCAATTGGTGCGATTTATATTCCTGGAACCCCAGGAGCTAGTAATGATTCCTCTTCAATAATGAATGCTTGTTTTCCTTATAATGAGGGAGAATTTGGACAATATGATAGAGTCGCTTTAGAATATCTTTACTAAATTAGTAAAGAATAATTATTAGATGAGGCTGTCTGAAAAGGCAGTCTTTTTTATTTTATGACAAGTCGGGATATGATTAAATACTATAGAAAGCGAACTCTAGATATGTTTAAGAAGTTTGCGTTTTTTATCTCTGGATATAGATAGTGTTTTTCCATCACTCATTACAATATGTCCTCCATCATCATTACTTAATAATTTTAAATAATTAAGATTAATTAAGTTGGATTTATGAATTCTGTAAAAATCTATAGAGTTCAATTTTTCTTCAAAAAACTTTAGATTCTTAGAAACTACTATTTGAGGCTGATTGTGCAAAACAATAGCAGTGTAATTTCCTTCTGCAATGCAATACATAATATCTTTGGTTTTAATGATATGGGACCCTTTGGTATCTGATAACACAATCTGAGGAGAATCTCGCAAAGGAGACATACCTGTTCTTTTATATTCTAATTCCTGTTCTTTTTCAATTTGACTTTTTACTTTAATTACGGCTTCTTTCAATTTAATAGGGTCTACTGGCTTTAAAAGATAGTCTATAGCATCGTATTTATATCCTTTTAAAGCATATTGATCATGTGCAGAAATAAAAATAATTTTAACACTTGATAATTCGGTGTTAGAAATAAGGTCAAAAATAGTAGTGTTTCTCAATTGAATATCTAAAAAAATAAGACTAGGGTTATGTGTATGTAGTAATTTCTTTAAAGAAGCCAAATTTTCCCCCTCTCCAATTATTTTTATTTCGGGGCAATAATTATGCAATAAAACTTTTAAACTATCCCTTGCCATTTTTTCGTCATCAATAATAATAGATGTTAGTGGGGTTGTGATATTCATTAATTTATAATTGGAAGGTTAATAATAATTTTTGTGCCGTTAGGTTGGTTATGATCATCAAAAAGATCTTTTATTTCTAAAGAAGTTTCTTGATATCCAATCTTTTGTAGGATACTTATTCTTTCGGATGTATTTGTAGAAGCAATAGAAAGATGCTTTCCTTTTTTAGTCTTTTTTAATTCTATAGATTTTCTTCTTCCAATACCATTATCCTTAATAATACATTGTATGATGTTGTTTTTCTTCTGAAAAGATAGCTTTAATTTTTTAATTTTTTTACATTCCAATCCATGGATAACAGCATTTTCTATATGAGGCTGAATAATCATAGAAGGAATTCTGGGATTTAATGTTATGAGGTTTTTATCAATTATTTTTTCTAGTTCGAATTGATTGTCAAATCTTTTATTCTCTAATTCAATATAAGTTTCTATAATCTCTAATTCATCATTAAAGTTAATGTAAAGACTTTCAGAATTTGATAATACTTTTCGTATTAATTGAGAAAGCTGTCGCATATGTTCACTAGCCTTAAACTTATCTTTTTGTAATATAAAACTTTGGAGAGTGTTAAACGAATTGAATAAAAAATGAGGATTCATTATTGATTTTAAAGATTTTAATCTCGTTAAGCTTATCTCTTCATTTAAATAGGATATTTTTAATCTACTTTTTTGATGAATTGCTAAAAATATAAGAATAATAAATAAACTTGTTAATCCTACTCCCAGAGTAGTTAACTTAGTATTGTACACTTTTTTGTTGGTGACTAAATTTTCTTCCTTTAGTGTAGTGATTATTTTGTTTTTTTTGTACAAAACTTGGTTGAATTGTGATCTTGCAATTTCTCGTTTTAACCTAATTTGGTCAAATTTTTCTAAATATTTTTCTTTTGTCCTTAGATATTTAATAGCTAGTTTTAAATCACCTTTGATTTCATAAATTTCTGATAATCTAATAAGATTTTTGATGTTTGATGGAGGGTTTGCGTTATCTAGAGTATCCAGAGATTTTTTATAATAGTATATAGCTGTATCGTGTTTTTTAAGTTTGTAATTAAGCTCTCCTAAAGTGTTATAAAAATAAGAAGGAAAAGCGTTGCCTGAGTTTTCTTTATCTTTATTTAAATCAATATGAGTTGTTATAATTTTGTAAGCTTTATCAAGTTCATTTTGTTTAATATACCCATATGCTATATTGTTTACGGCAGCAATGAAATGTGATTTCTTGTGAGGATACTCTTTTAATACCTCAAAAGCTTTTTTTCCATAATATACCATAGAATCATGGTCCTTTACTTCCTCGAATGTTGTAGACATATTTAAAAAAGAAGTAGCTTCTCTAATTCTATTAGTGGGATCGGTATAGGATAACGATTTTTTGTAATTTTCTCTAGCTAACTCTATTTCTAATATCTCACGAAGTAAAAGCCCTTTGTTTATATAAATACGCCATTTTAGATCTCTTTTTTCAGTACTAGAAGACAATTCTTCTGCTTTGTTATAATATGCTAAAGATTCTAAATAAAGATCCTTTCTTTGATATTGTATTCCAACCAAAATGCATGCTTCTATTAGGCATTCAAGATTATGATTATCTTCACAATAATTGATTAAATTAAATAATACACCGGTATTATTGTTTTTTAGGTTTTTGCGCATATATTTTTTGATAAGATGTAAGCTGTTTTTTACAATACTATCGTTATATGTAGTTGTTTTTAAGAACTCTAACTTTTTGTATAAAGAGGTTAATGTAGAATCTTGATATGTTTTTTGAGTAGTGTTAATAGTATTTTGCCCTATGGAAATAGCAACCCATAATAAAAATATAGGAAGAAAAAATAATCTATTTTTTTTAAAACTCATTATTCCCAAAATTAGGTATACAAAACTACAAAATATGAAATTGTATTAATTTAATGTTAATTATGATATTGATTTTGAAAGTTTTTTGCTTAATAATAACAATTTGTGTAATAAAAATGACCGTTATTGTATTAGAGATCGATTTTTAGAACTACCGCCCTTATATTTGAGTTATGATAATTACTATATTGAATTTGAGTTTTAGTATCATTTATTTTTATTACCAAAAGAGATAATAGAGATATTTTTTAACTATTAACTAAAATAATATAGGGAGTAAGTTGATACATGCTATCAAGATAGTATAATGGTTAGTCTGTATTTATGAATGGAGTCATATTGATATATACATATACTTAAGTTTTAAAAGCAGGTTTTTTTTGAGTTTAGTCTAATACCATGCTTTTTGAATTGTACATAAGAAGTAATAGAATTTCTTTTTCCTTCTTTTGATTATGGTAATTTGTTTAGAATAGCATCCCGATAATATGGATGCTATTTTTTTGAGAAAAGTTTTTATATAATAGTATCTTCGCAGACAAAATTAAAATTTATGTTTGCCAGTATACTATACGTTATTATAGGATTAATACTTCTTGTTGTAGGAGGGGAGTTTTTAGTAAGGTCCTCTGTTGCACTTTCGTTTAGACTTAATTTGTCCCGTATGGTTATTGGATTAACCGTGGTTTCTTTTGCTACCTCTGCTCCAGAACTATTAGTAAGTATTCAGGCAGCATTAGATGGATTGTCTGATATATCTTTAGGTAATGTAGTTGGATCTAATATTGCTAACATCGGTTTGGTATTGGGTATTACTGCTATAATAGGTCCGTTGGCTATCGATAAGGATTTTTATAAATTCAATTGGCCGGTAATGGTATTATTATCGTTTGTGTTGTATCTCTTTTTAGATAATGATGCAATTTTAACTCAGTTAGAAGGACTTGTGTTGTTATTCTCTTTAATGGTTTATCTGTTCCTCTTGATTCGAAGAGCTAGAAAATCTTCTGATACTGCTGTAGAAGAGGTCGATGATTCTCTTCAGAAAACATCTAATTTTAAAATTATCATTTGGTTGCTCATTGGTGGGGTTGCATTATATTTTGGTTCAGAATTATTGGTAAACGGAGCAGAAACCATTGCCAAAAAAATGGGCGTTAGTGAAGGTGTAATAGCAGTTACCCTTATTGCAGTGGGAACTAGTGTTCCAGAATTGGCTGCTTCTGTTATCGCAGCCCTTAAACAAGAGAAAGCAATATCACTAGGAAATCTTATCGGATCTAATATTTTTAATATTGCTTCAGTGTTAGGAATAACTTCATTAATTCAACCCATAGTGGTAAAAGATGAAACACTAATGAATGTAAATATTTATTGGATGCTTGGTTTTGCTATGATTTTGCTTCCATTGGCTTTTATACCTAAAAAAATGATTCTGGGGCGCCCAAAAGGATTATTGATTTTTGTAGCATATTGTATTTTTATTGCAATGGTTTTTATAAAATAAACCACAGACCTGGGCCTGGGGTAATGTTATATAAATCTGTTTAGAAAAGTAGATCATCATTATTGCCCATCTATCCTGCGTATTTACCATTCTTCATAATTTGAGCTATTTTATATAAGGATTCATATATTTTTGATCATAAATCAAAAAGAAACTAATTATGGTGTCATTAGCTAAATGGATAATTGGATTGTTACTAGCTTTTCTTTCTCAAATTATAAATGCACAGGAAATTATCGGGATTTGGAATGGGACAATTAAGGTTCTGGGAACCGAACTTCCTATGGTTTTTACAATTAAAAAGGATGTAGATACCTATATGTCTACTTTAAAAAGTCCTAAACAATCAGATCAAGAGCTTACGGTAGATAAAACAATATTTGTAGATCAAAAACTTACTATAGAAGTTAGTGCTTTTAAGGTTACTTATGAAGGAGTATTAGAAAACCAGGAAGTAAAGATTGCCAGATGATACCTGGAAAAACTGCTAGAGTTATAATAAATAGAATTACGATTTGAATACACTAAAGATTTCAAAAAAACATTGGTTTTGGATTTTACAACTTTTAGGTTGGAGACCCTTGATTGTCTTATTGTGTATATAAAGTTTAATTATGAAAAAAACGTTATCTCAAACTTATATTGTTTCTGAGGTAATCCATTAAGTTTAGAGAACAATTAGGATTGTAGTTATAAAGAATAAAAAAACACCTCTAGAAAGTTTCTAGAGGTGTTTTGGGTGTTTAACCAACTTGGTTAGTTAAGTTACATACAATAAATTGTTATGCCATTACAGTCTCAACACCTGCAGTTTTAACAGTAGTTACAATTCTAGCAGCAATTTTATATGGATCACCGTTAGAAGCGGGTCTACGGTCTTCTAGCCAACCTTTCCATCCTTTTTCTACAGTAATGATAGGAATTCTTATAGATGCTCCTCTATCCGATACTCCATAAGAGAATTCATGTATAGATTGTGTTTCATGTTCGCCGGTTAGTCGTTGATCATTAAACTCACCATATACAGCAATATGTTCTTTGGTAACAGGTCTAAATGCTTCACAAATAGTTTCATAAACTTCTTTAGAACCACAAGTTCTTAATACTTCGTTAGAAAAGTTTGCATGCATACCAGAACCATTCCAGTCTCCTTTTATAGGTTTTGGGTGATATTCAATATAATAGCCATAATGTTCGGTAAGACGATCTAATAAATATCGAGCTATCCATATTTCATCTCCGGCTTTTTTAGCTCCTTTAGCAAATAGTTGAAATTCCCACTGCCCACTTGCAACTTCTTGATTAATTCCTTCAAAATTAAGTCCAGCAGCAATACACAGATCAGCATGTTCCTCAACAAAATCTCTACCATGTGTGTTTTTACCTCCTACAGAGCAATAATACATGCCTTGAGGACCAGGGTAACCACCAACAGGAAATCCTAATGGTAATTGTGTTTTAGAATCCATAATAAAGTATTCTTGTTCAAAACCAAACCAAAAATCATTATCATCGTCATCGATTGTTGCTCTTGCATTAGATTCGTGAGGAGTCCCATCAGAATTTAAAACTTCTGTCATTACAAGATATCCATTTTTTCTTGCAGGATCAGGATATATAGCAACAGGTTTTAATAAACAGTCAGAAGAACCACCTTCTGCTTGTCTTGTAGAACTACCATCAAAAGACCACATTGGACAATCTTCAAGCTTTCCGCTAAAATTTTCTTCAATTTTTGTTTTACTTCTTAAGTTAGCAGTTGGTTTATAACCATCTAGCCAAATGTATTCTAATTTAGCTTTACTCATAATTAATACTTTATAAATTGAATTGTTATAGAGTCCAAAATTAATTTTTTATTTCTATATTACCTAAGAAATAGGGGTTATATAGTTATATTTGTAATTAATTTTATTAACACCCTATTTTTTTAGGGGGTATTTTGGATAATTATTAATTTTAAAAGAAAATATTTTTTATATTATCAATAGAAACTTCTTTTATCTTTGCATAAAACTCACTTAATTATGTCAACACTCAGATTTCAAGCTCTAAAAGAGACCTTACATCGTAAACCTGTTATAGTTACAGAAGCAGAACGTCGATCTGTATTATTTGGTAACAATGTATTTAATCAAACAACAATGCTTCAGTATCTTACCAAAGATGCTTATAGTAGTGTAATAGACGCTATAGAACATGGTTCTAAAATTGATCGCAAGATTGCCGATCAGATTTCATCTGCGATGAAAGAATGGGCACTTTCTAAAGGTGTAACACATTATACTCATTGGTTTCAACCATTAACAGGAGCAACAGCAGAAAAACATGATGCCTTTTTTGAAACCATAGGTAATGGGCGGGCAATCGAAAAATTTGGAGGAGGACAACTGGTGCAACAAGAACCAGATGCTTCTTCTTTTCCTAATGGAGGGATTCGTAATACCTTTGAAGCCAGGGGATATACAGCGTGGGACCCTACTTCTCCTGCTTTTATTTATGGTACCACTTTATGTATTCCTACAGTATTTGTTGCGTATACCGGGGAAGCATTGGATTATAAAACGCCATTATTAAGAGCTTTACAAGCTGTCGATAACGCAGCAACAGCGGTTGCCAAGTATTTTGACAAAAATGTCAAAAAAGTGAATGCATCTCTAGGTTGGGAACAAGAGTACTTTTTGATTGATAGCGCATTGGCATATTCCAGGCCAGATATAGTAATGACTGGTAGAACACTTCTCGGTCATTCTGCAGCAAAAGGACAACAACTAGATGACCACTATTTTGGAAGCATTCCTACGAGAGCTTTGGATTATATGAGGGATTTAGAAACAGAATGTATGCTATTGGGTATTCCTGTAAAAACGCGTCATAATGAGGTAGCCCCCAATCAATTTGAATTGGCTCCTATATTTGAAGAAACTAACCTTGCTGTAGATCATAACTCCTTACTTATGGATGTTATGGATAAAGTAGCGGCAAGACACCACTTAACTGTGCTTTTACACGAGAAACCTTTTGCAGGTGTAAACGGATCAGGAAAACACAATAATTGGTCTTTGGCAACAAATACAGGTGTGAATTTATTAGGCCCGGGAAAAACACCAATGAGTAATCTTCAATTTTTAACATTTTTTATCAATACTATTAAGGCTATTAATGAAAATGAAGAATTAATGAGAGCAGGTATTGCTTCGGCCAGTAATGATCACCGGCTTGGGGCTAATGAGGCACCACCGGCTATTATGTCTGTATTTATAGGAGAACAATTAACAGCTGTGCTTAAAGAATTAGAAGGAGTTACTAATGGGAAATTATCTCCACAAGAAAAAACAGATCTTAAATTAAATGTAGTAGGAAAAATACCAGAAATTTTATTAGACAATACAGATCGTAATAGAACTTCTCCTTTTGCTTTTACAGGAAATAAATTTGAATTTAGAGCTGTAGGATCTAAAGCAAATTGTGCAAACCCAATGACAATTCTTAACACTATTGTAGCAAAACAGCTGGTAGATTTTAAGAAAGAAGTTGATACATTGATCGATAAAAAAGAACTCAAAAAAGATGAGGCAATATTTAATGTGTTAAGAGAATATATAAAACAGTCTAAAAATATTCTTTTTGAAGGAAATGGATATGGTCAAGAATGGGAAAAAGAAGCTAAGAAGAGAGGGTTGAGTAATAATAAAACTACTCCAGAAGCACTAAAAGCTAAGGTTTCTAAGAAAAACCTGGAGCTTTTTGAGGAAATGGGAGTGATGAATAGGATTGAAGCCGAAGCTCGTTATGAAATTGAAGTTGAAGAATATGTGTTAAGAATTCAAATAGAAGGTAGGGTACTTGGAGATATTGCCCGAAACCATGTAATACCGACTGCAATACGGTATCAAAATATGTTGATTAGTAATGTATCAGGGTTAAAAGAACTGTATGGTAAAGATTTTAGAAAATATGCTAAGGAACAGATGGAGATCATAGAAGAGATTTCTGGGCATATTGGCAAAATCAATACAAAGGTTAATGAAATGACCGAAGAACGTAAAAAAGCAAATAAACTTGAAGATTTAGAGAAAAAAGCTTCGAGTTATTGTAATAAAGTAAAACCTCTGTTTGATGAAATCAGATATAGCTGTGATAAATTAGAATTACTTGTAGATGATGAATTGTGGCCATTAACAAAGTATAGAGAGTTGCTATTTACTAGATAAGTAAGAATTAACTTACTAATATTTTTGTGATAGTACTTTAACAAAAAGTTAGCGGTTTCATAAACCCTTTAAAAACCATAGAAATCTACTTTTCTATGGTTTTTTTGCATGTATTTCGTCGAATAGTTGGGGAATTGATAATAATAGCTTTAATATTTTCCTAAATTTGATAATATCAAAATGGTCGTCATACTTTTGATTATACCCCCCCAGATCCCAAAATATATTTGTTTTTATTGAATATTAATAAAGATTAGATTTTTCTAATCTTTATCGTTCTTATGCTGTAAGATTTTTAGGAAAGTAACTCAATTTAATCACTTTTAATATATATTACGTATGAAAAAATTAATTTTTAGCCTGGCGGCTTTATTAAGTGCTACGGCAATGATCGCACAGTCAAACAACAGTAACGTTACCCAAACAGGAGATGATAATATTGCTAATATTTCTCAGGTAGGGGCGACTAATTCTTCTTTAACAACTCAGGATGGAAAGGCTAACAATGCAGAAGCTATTCAAGGTACTGATGCATTTAGTTCAAGTAATGGAGTTGTAGAACAATCTCAAACCGGAGATAAGAATTCGGCTTTCGCCCATCATGAAGAGGCTGATAACCAGGTGTATCAAGTACAGGTGGGTAATGGTAATTCTGCCAGAGCTACTCAAAACTTAGCATTTGAAGGAGGAGGTAATGTAGCTAATCAACTTCAAGAAGGAGATAGGAACGAAGCAACAATATCTCAGGAAGGATTAACTAATACTGCTATTCAGGTTCAATTTGGAGATGGTAACTCTGGATCTTCAAGTCAAGAAGGGATAGATAACTTTAGTGAACTTAATCAAGAAGGAAATTTTAACGCAGCATCTATCACACAAGTAGGAGAGAACAATCTTTCTTCGCAATCACAAATAGGAGATGCTAATATGGCTACTGCAGGACAGTGGGGAAATAATAATTCTGTGAGCCAAGACCAAGAAGGTGGAGGTAACACTGCAAATTCTGTACAAGGTAGTACTCTTTTTGATTCTAGAGGAGGAAGAGTAGAGCAAGTACAAGCAGGTGATGAGAATAATGCATTCGCAAATCACGAAGAAGATAACAATACTATTCTTCAAAGTCAGACAGGAGACTCTAATGATGCAAGTGCAGAGCAAAACTTAGGATCTTTTGGAGGAGATAACCTGGCTACTCAAGTACAAGATGGTAATAGTAATGCTGCTACAGCATCTCAAAATGGAAGTACTAATATTTCTGATCAATCACAATCTGGTGATGAAAATGTTGCTTCTACAACACAATCAGGAACAAATAATACAGCTATCCAAAGTCAAACAGGAGTTGGTAATAATGCAACAGCTGTACAAGGAGGATTATTTTTTACTTCTAGAGGAGGTCTTATAGATCAATTTCAGTCTGGTAATGGTAACGAAGCTTTTGCAAGACATGAAGAAGATAATAATATTGTAGTACAAACTCAGTTAGGAGATAGAAACAATGCTTCTGCTACTCAAAACCTTATAAACTTTGGAGGAGAAAACACAACAAGACAACTTCAACTAGGTAACGGTAACGTTGCTGAAGCATCTCAAGAAGGAAGTTCAGATCTAAACTTAGCTGGAGAAGATAACCTTGTTAGCCAAATTCAGTTTGGTGATGAAAATAGAGCTACTTCAACTCAAAATGGAGCAAGCAATACAAGCGATATTTTCCAATTCGGAAGTATGAATGTCGCTACAGATACTCAGGTAGGAACAGGTAACAATACTTTTGTAACTCAGATAGGAGATATGAACACTAGTGTCATTCTTCAAACGGGAGTAAACAATGCAGCTACTGTAACTCAAAATGGTTCTAATTAATTAGATTCGAATAAACTTTAATATCTTTATAAGAGTTATGTTCAATTTGAGCATAACTCTTATCTTGATTTTTTTAAATTCTGAAAAAGATGAACAAAACCATTATTATACAGACATTGGTGTTTTTTATTTTCTTTACTTTTTCTAGTGGGTATGCTCAAAATTTAAAAGGTGAAAGCGAGCTTTCTGTTACTGATCAAGATAAGTTTATTACCCTGTCTCAGGTTAATAATGCGTTATTTGTAGGAGCAGAATCGTCACCTCTTTCTAATGGGGTAAACACAGTTTTTATTCGGCAAATAGGAACGAGTAATGCTGTGCTTTCTACTATTAATGCAGAATCTTCAGATATTAAAATACTTCAGAAAGGAGACCAAAATCTAGTAGAGATAAATGAATCTGCCAGAGAAATAGAAAAATCAATAATACAAACAGGAAGTAACAATACTGTGACTGATTTTTCTTTTAACCCTGATATATCAACTAATTTAGAACTTATACAAGAAGGTAATAACCTGATTTTTGAACGATTTGGCAGTAATGAACTGTCAAAGAATTTGAAATTTAAAATGTCTGGAGATGCCAGAACTATAATTGTTAGAAGTTTTTAATAACAGACATATATGAGTATGAAGTGTAAACTTGTCATACTTGCAATTTTGTATTTTCAGACTTCAATTGCACAGTTCACAAATACCGATGTAGTTGCAAAAATTAAAACGGTAACTATAGACGATATGATTTCTGTGGTTGCTACTGCTACTAATACTACAGAAGTATATAAAAGTTTGCAATATACTATTACCGTTTTTCGAACAGATGCAAATAATAATATATCTAAAAATAATCAGGAAGGAAGATTTACGTTAGAAGCAAACGAAAGTAAAGAACTCTCTAGAGGGGCAATTAGTGTGGATGTGAGTGATAAAATAGTATTGCTCTTATTAATCTATGAAGAGGATAAGATTATAGGCAAAGATAGACTTGCTTTTAATGAAGAAGCTAATCAGAAACCTAATTCAACAGAAGACGATATCTCCTCTGATGATGGGATTGAATTAAAAGGAATAGTAATAGAAGAGACTAAGACCAAGCCAGGAAGAGATTTTTACGAATTTTTCTATGCATCCTATACATTAAACCAAATAAACGGTAATAAAGTAGTTGGAGTGTATGAAAAACTAAGCTTTGGTCGTAGTACTATTATTCAAGTAAAAATAGAGGATAATGTCATTCATGAGTTTATAGGAAAACCAGATTTGGAATATTTAGAACAAATGTCGAAAATTGCAATTCGAAAAGTGTACAAATATTTTAAGGATATAAAAAAACAGAAGAACGATATTTTTCAGTATTAAAACAGTCAAGATGAAATCAATTTTAATAACGCTTTTTCTTGTTTTCTCGATATGTAGCTTTTCTTTTGGGCAAGATTTGGTGTATAAACCTGTAAATCCTGCTTTTGGAGGAGATACATTTAATTATCAATGGCTCCTTAGTTCTGCCGAAGCTCAGAATAAATTTACAGATCCTACTGAGTCTAGAGATCAAAGATCTGATGTAGAAAGATTTACAGAAAATTTGAATAACCAGTTATTAAGTCAGATATCAAGAACACTATTCACCGAGCAATTTGGAGAAGGAGGTCTTACCGAAGGAACGTATAGTTTTGGGTCATTATTCATAGAAATTTTTCCTTCGGGAGAAGGGTTGGTAATCAATATTTTAGATACAAGCACCGGAGACCAATCCCAAGTAATAATTCCTAATTAATTTTTAATGTATCATAAGTTTTATAAAGTAATCACAGTAATTTTTTGCGTATTTTTATTACACGGATGCGGGACGTATTTTAATCAACCTATAACCATCGAAAATGCCAGAATAGGAGAAGATACAGAAGTTACAAAAACATTAAGGGATTTCCCGCCGCCGGTAGAACCTGTTGTTGTTGGGGTGTATAAATTTAGAGACCAAACAGGACAATATAAACCTACAGAGAATGGAAGTACTTTTAGTACAGCCGTTACTCAAGGAGCAACAACAATTTTGATCAAAGCACTCGAGGATTCTAAGTGGTTTGTGCCTATCGAAAGAGAAAATCTAAGCAACTTGCTTAACGAACGTAATATTATACGTTCTACAAGAAAAGAATATAGAAAAACCAAAAACACCAACGAACCGCAATTACCACCGTTACTATATGCAGGGATTATCCTCGAAGGAGGGATTGTATCTTATGATTCTAATATCATCACAGGTGGATTGGGAGCAAGATATTTTGGTGTAGGAGCCTCTACTCAATATAGACAAGATAGAATTACAATTTATTTAAGAGCTGTTTCTACTTCGAGTGGTAAAATCTTAAAAACAGTATATGTATCTAAAACTATTTTGTCACAAGCACTAGATGCAAACTTCTTTAGGTATATAAAATTTAAAAGATTGCTTGAGGCCGAAACTGGTTTTACTAAGAATGAACCTGCTCAAATGGCAGTATCAGAAGCAATAGAGAAAGCAGTAGAATCTCTAATTGTAGAAGGAATTGAAGATAAGTTATGGGCCGTTAAGGCAGAACCAGAAGTTGTAAATACATTGATAGAAAATTACAAAGTAGAAAAATATGAAGCGCAAAATACGGCATTGTACGATAGGTATTTTAAAGAAAGAAGAACTAATATTTCTGCATTTTTAAAAGGAGGAACCGCTTTAGTGAGTGGGGACTATAATAACCCAGAGTTTACCTATTCTGCAAAGATTGGTGCGAGATGGTATTTTAATCCATATCTTAATATTAACGGAAGCATTAATAAATTTGAACTCACTAATCAAAATGCATTTTCTAAAGGATTTAACGCTTTTGATCTTAATACAGAGCTAAACCTTTTGCCATTTGATAAATTATCACCTTTCTTATTAGGAGGAGTAGGAATTGTGAATGATGATGATTTTGATACTACATTGTTTAAGTTTCAATACGGAGGTGGTGTAGAATATTTAATTTCTGATAAAATAGGTATTTCTGTTGAGGCTACTCATAACCTTGTTCTTAGCGACGAATTAGATGGTGTAGTACAGGGAAAACGAGATGATCAATATTTTAATTTTTCTTTTGGACTTAATTGGTATTTTGGAAACCCCACAAAGGCAAGTAAAAAATTAAGATTACAGAAACAAGAGCAAAATATAGAATTACGTAAGCTAAGAAAAAGAAATAGAAAAATAAGAAAAGACGGTATAATCCGAGAGGATAAAAACGAATAGATTGTGAGAAAAATTATCATACAAATAATAATAAGTGTTTTTGCAATTTTGGCTACGGCTTCTTGTAGTGAGGATACTATTGATTCTGAAGGTTTGGGATCTGTTAAAGGAAAAGTAGTTAAAAAAGGAACTAATGAACCTTTAGAAAATGTAAAAATATCAACAAACCCTGCTTCAAGTACTGTCTTTACAGATAAAGATGGAGTCTATCATTTAAAGAGTGTGCCCTCGGGAGATTATTCTCTTTCGGGTCAACGAGAAGGACTATTAGCAGTTTTCGAAGCAATTACAGTATTAGCAGATAAAGAACTCGAAGTAGTTCTCGAAATGGATATAGCAACAGCTACTAATCGCCCACCAGAAGCTGCAACTTTAGTAACGCCAGTAGACAATGCTGTCGATCAGCCATTAGAACTTAAACTAGTATGGAGTGCCAAGGATCCTGATAAAGATAAACTTACTTATAAGGTAAGTCTAAGAAATGAAGAAAATTCTAATGTAGAAGTTTTTGAAAACATTACTGATACCACATATACCGTGTCAGGACTTTCTTTTGCTACAAAGTATTTTTGGCAGGTAAGTTCTAGTGATAATATCAATGATCCGATTAATAGTACAACTTTTGCTTTTACGACTGCAGGACCACCAAACAATAGAATTGTGTATACCAAATTAGTTGGTGGTAATAGTGTTATTTATTCTGCAGATGAGAGCGGAGGAACAGAAATAGCGCTTACTTCGGTATCAAAGAATAGTTTTAGACCCAGAAGAAATGCGACTACCAAAAAAATTGCTTTTTTACAATCGGTGGGTTCACAAACTCATTTGTTTACAATGAATCAGGATGGCTCAGAAATAAAACAAATTACCTCTACAGTTGGAGTTTCTGGATTTAATCTCGAAGAAGTAGATTTTTCATGGGATGCCAACGGTGCAAAATTGTTGTTTCCCAATCAGGATAAACTATATTCTATTAATGTAGATGGAAGCGGTTTGAGTTTGATATATCAAACTACTGGCGATTTGATTACCGAAGTAGATAAAAATGAAAGTACCGGTATGACTGCTATAAAAACTAATAATTTAGATGGCTACGGAGTACAAATTTTTACCATTGATGGAGCAGGAGTGGTTCAACATACAGTTCTTACAGGTCAAAATGGCGCTGCAGGTAGTATCAATTTATCGGTAGACGGTACCAAATTATTATATAGTCGAGATATGTCTGGAGCAGAAAATCCAAATTATCGTCAATTAGATTCTCGGGTGTTTATTTATGATTTTGGTACAATGGTGAGTACAGATTTATCTATAGATAAAACAGCAGGAACCAATGATCTGGATGCCAGATTTTCGCCAAATGAAGCTACTATCATTTTTGTAAACACCTCTAATGATGGGATTTCTGAAAAAAATATATTGACCGTACCGATTGCTGATTTAGATGGAAGAACTACAATAGTATCAAAAGCAGCAATGCCAGATTGGGAATAGTGTTATTTTTGATTTTTGACTTGCGAATTATAATACACGTATGATGTTAAGCTTAGTAATTTAGACTTTATAATTCATACATCGTAATTCGCAATTCGTAATTAATTAAAGTATCTTTGCGCTCTAATTTCTAATATAATGAGTCAAGAAGTAAGTAAACGTTATGCACAACGTGGTGTTTCTGCGTCTAAAGAAGATGTGCATAGTGCAATTAAAAATATTGATAAAGGACTTTTTCCAAAGGCATTTTGCAAAATTGTACCAGATCATTTAACCGGTGATCAGGAATATTGTTTGATCATGCATGCTGATGGAGCAGGAACCAAATCTTCTCTGGCGTATATGTATTGGAAAGAAACCGGAGATGTTTCTGTATGGAAAGGAATTGCTCAGGATGCACTTATCATGAATATCGATGATTTATTATGTGTAGGAGCAACCGATAATATAATGTTGTCTTCTACAATCGGAAGAAATAAAAACCTGATCCCAGGTGAAGTGATATCTGCAATCATTAATGGGACCGAAGAGTTACTTAAAGAACTTAAAGAGTTTGGAGTCGAAATTCATTCTACAGGCGGGGAAACTGCCGATGTAGGAGATCTGGTACGAACGATTATTGTAGACTCTACAGTAACTGCTCGTATGAAACGAAAAGATGTAATTGATAATGCGAATATACAAGCAGGTGATGTCATTGTAGGATTGTCCTCTTTTGGGCAAGCAAGCTATGAAAAAGAATATAATGGTGGTATGGGAAGCAATGGTTTAACCTCTGCCCGTCATGATGTATTTAGTAAAACACTTGCAGAAAAATATCCAGAAAGCTTTGACCCTTCTGTACCTTCAGATTTGGTGTACTCGGGTAAGACAAGTTTAACCGATGCTGTGAAAGATGCACCTATCGATGCCGGTAAATTAGTATTGTCACCTACCAGAACATATGCTCCTATTATTAAAAAAATCTTAGCTAACTTTGATAAAGAAACCATTCATGGAATGGTACATTGCAGTGGTGGTGCACAAACCAAGATTCTGCATTTTATAGACAATCTGCATATCGTAAAAGATAACCTATTCGATGTACCTCCATTATTTAAATTGATTCAGGAAAACTCCGGGACCGACTGGAAAGAAATGTACCAGGTATTTAATATGGGACATCGCATGGAGTTATATGTTGCTCCGGAAATAGCAGAAGAAATCATATCAATTTCAAAAAGTTTTAACGTAGATGCCCAAATAGTTGGTCGTGTCGAGGCTTCTGAAGAGAAGAAACTTACCATCAAAAGTGAGTTTGGAACCTATACCTATCAGTAATCTTTAAAAGAATAACGAAACATTGTAGAAGAGTAATCTTACATTGTTGAAAAGCAACTGTACATTGTGGAAGAGCAACTGTGCATTGTGAAAGAGCAACTGTGCATTGTGGAAGAGCAACTGTGCATTGTGGAAGAGCAACTGTGCATTGTGGAAGAGCAACTGTGCATTGTGGAAAAGCAACTGTGCATTGTGGAAAAGCAACTGTGCATTGTGCAAGAGCAACTGTGTATTGTGGAAGAGCAATTGTGCATTGTGGAAGAGCAATTGTGCATTGTGGAAGAGCAATTGTGCATTGTGGAAGAGCAATTGTGCATTGTGGAAGAGCAATTGTGCATTGTGGAAGAGTACCTAAACACTGTGAAAAAACATGTTATAGTAAAGAAAAAAATTAAACCATCTCTGTAATATATTCAACTAAATCCCTAAGCATATGATAGATATTTCAAAAATCGAAGAAAAAGAGATAATGGAAGGTTTTAAAGGTAGATTTATTCATACCGAATATTCAACCCTTGCTTTTTGGGAAATAAAAAAAGGATCGGTCTTACCATTACATTCTCATATTCATGAACAAACAACACAAGTTTTAGAAGGAAAACTAGAGTTAACCGTAGGTGAGGAAACAAATGTTTATGAAAAAGGATTTGTTGCTGTAATCCCTGCAAATGTGCCCCATAGTGGAGTTGCATTGACTAATTGTAGTGTTTTAGATACGTTTAGCCCAGTAAGAGAAGATTATAAAAATTTTGTTTGAGGTTAGAATTTCTAAATACTACTTTCTATTAAGTTTATGCTAAGAATTATTGTAGGGTATCAGATGAGGTTTTAGAAAAAGTATTTCAAATATATAGATCTACTAATACTATAAAAATTAAATCATTATCTTTTACTGAATAATTAATCTGGATGTCAAATGAAAAAAATAAATTGGCAGTATACCTTAGGAGAAATTCTAATCGTTATTGTTGGTATCACAATTGCATTTAATCTTAATCAATGTGCAGAAGAGAAAAAAGATAAAAATCTTAGAGTCACGTATCTTGAAAATTTAAAGATAGATATCCTTGCCGATAAAGAAGAATTAACAAAGAACTTAAAGACATTAGTAAAATATAAAAAAGAAGCCGAAACTATTGCAAAAGTGCTTAATGATACTACTATAGAAAATTATACAATTACCACAAAAGTGTTTAGCATTTCTCCGCTAATAGAGTTTACTCCTCAAGACATCACTTATAAGACCCTGGTCAATTCTGGAGATTTTACTCTCTTTAATGATATATCTTTAAAGTCATCTATTCAGAAACATTATTCTTCAGATTTACAGAAGGTAACTAAAGCTTATGAGCGGCAGGAAATCATTCACCGCGAGTATTTGGGAAAGTATTATATATATAACTCAGATTTTGATAAAATGAAAAAAAAGGAGTTCCCTTTTGAAGATGTTCGTTTGTTAAAAAGGATTGTTCAAAGCCTTGGGGGAGCATATACCATCCAGATTAGTGCAACCAAAAAAGCCATTACACACTGTGATAGTATTTTAAAGCTGGTAAGCTCATAAAAGATTTCATAATAACCACATATTTCTGATTGGTAATACTATATTATTTGATTGTCATATCAAAAGGTAAATAGTCTTGTTTTAAATCGAATATGTGATTACCTTTATCGTTCAGATAATCAGATATGTCAGATATTACTAAGTTTTATAGCCTGGCACACATATGTATCGCTTTGATAGGAGGGATATTGTTATTGGCTATATGGTATAATATAAGGAAGCGTTTTAGACAATTTTTAGAAGAGGATGATTCCCAAAAAAGAATAGATAAAGGTCTGTTATACCTAAGCTTGGCATTATTTGTATGGGTGTTTTCGGGAGGATGGATTTATATGGGAAACCTTTTTTTGTTTACAGATACGATTATCTACGATATAGGATATAGCCTTTTTTCGGTGCTCAATACTTTGGTTTTAATCATGGCACTGTTTTACTTTGATTTTGCACCTCAGTTTTTATCAAAAAATAAAAGAAATACCCTTATTCTTATTGGTATAGCAGTAGTAGTTTCTATTGTGACTTTTGCTTTGATTCAAACATTTAAAGATACTCCGGTGATAAACGGAATACGAATTAGTAGTGTGCCAGATTTGATGTTTTCTTGTTTGCTCACCTGGTTACTCATTGTTTCGTTTTATAGAACTTTCATGAATCGAGGGCTAAGACTAGTAGCCATTATCTCTGTGTTAGCTTTTTTATTAATGTTAATCTCACAAATGCCAGATGTTTTTGTGGTAATGAGTAATGAATTATATGGCCATTTAATAAAGATTATTGCTAAAACAACGTTTATTTCTGTTTTTCTGGTATTGGCTACAAGTTGGGTTATTCAATTGGCATTAACACCTAAACCCAGTGAGATGACTATTAAATTTATGGATTGGGCACTGGTTAAAATAACAATCCCATCTAAGGAGATTTATGATAAAACCATAGATTTTGGTTCCAAAACTACACAATACAAAAACTTATTAAGGTTTGCTGTAAAAAGGAAATATGAAGCAGGAGAAGGGCAGTATTTGGTAGTGAATTCTGGAGGCGAAATAAAGAGCCAAACCTATTTAAGCAGAATTATAGAAAATATAAATACTATACTTCGATTGCAGCCTGTGTCACAACTAGAAAGAAAAGACTTGTTCACATTTATGGGGCAAGGAAAATACAGGCTTCGGGTTATACCCGAAAATATTAGTATTGACCAAACACTACTAGAAGAGTTCAATAAAACTTCATAAATATAAATTGTAATTATTTGTAACTACTTGTTAGAGAATAACAATTTGATATAAATTACTATTTTTTAGAACTTTCCTTTCAGTTATTCATAAACTATTGATGCTTTGTGTTTAAAATAATTTTAAACACATAACATGAACTCAGATCAAACTGAAGTAAATAGGCAGGAAGTATTCGGACACCCTAAAGGATTATTATATCTGTTTTTTGCAGAATTATGGGAACGGTTTTCTTTTTACGGTATGAAAGCACTTTTGGTGTTGTACATGACTAAACATCTTCTATATTCTGATGACAAATCGTTTGGAGTAATGGCGGCATACATGTCACTAGTCTATGTCACCCCCATGATTGGTGGTATTATAGCAGATAGATATATTGGATATAGAAAATCAATCATCCTTGGAGGCGTTTTAATGGCAGCAGGCCATTTTTTTCTAACTATTGAAACCCCAGTTTTTTTCTATGGCTCGCTAGCTTTAATAATCGTTGGTAATGGTTTTTTTAAACCCAATATATCAACAATGGTAGGTACATTGTATGAAGAAGGAGATAGAAGAAGAGATTCTGGATTTACAATTTTTTATCTGGGGATTAACCTGGGAGGAGCTATAGCTCCTTTAATGTGTGCCTGGCTTGCCGAACTATACGGGTGGCACTATGGATTTTTACTAGCAGGAATAGGAATGTTGGTTGGACTTTTAGTTTTTAAACGCGGAACACAACTAGCTGTTTTTGGAGATAAAGGACTAGTACCCGATATCAAGAACTATGAAAAGAAAATATATGGTCTTAATAAAGGGGATCGAATATGGTTTTTGGCATGGTTATCCGTTCCGGTATTTGCTTTAATCGTGAGATTTAATGAATTTGAACATTATCTGGTCTGGATTGCAACTCTATTTTTGATAGGATATATAACCTATATTTTAACAAAAGTATCAATCAAAGAACGAAAAAGGTTATTGGTTGCAGTATATTTTACTAGCTTGTATGCTTTGTTTGCAGCAGTATTTGAGCAAGCCGGAAGCTCACTTACATTATTTGCAGATAGAAATGTAAATCTTATCGGGATTAATGCGGCACAAACTAATAGTATAAACTCTACATGGATAGTGGTATTAGCAATTCCTTTTGCACTACTATGGACATTTTTGAGCAAGAAAAAGGCAAACCCTAATTCGGCTGTTAAATTTGGCTTGGGTATGTTGTTCCTGGGATTGGGATTTCTAATTTTTGGGATGTCTGCTCAAGAAGTTGATGAGTATGCCAGAACCCCAATGTTTTATTTGATTTTTGGGTACCTTGTGCTAACTGTAGGAGAATTATTCTTATCTCCAATTGGGCTTTCTAAAATAACAGAACTATCACCGGTAAAATATGTTACTTTCATTATGGGAGTTTGGTTTTCGGCAAATTTCTATGGGCATTTTTTTGCAGGAAAAATAGCAAAGCTTACAACTGTAAAAGAAGGAGAAGCTAGTATTTTCTCAGAAGGCCTCTCAGGAACCATTAGCGAGGCAATTACTGGGTTATCCAATACGTTGGTAGAAGGTAATAATACAGAAGCTTTTCAGCAATTATATTCTTATGTATCTGTATATGCCAATTTTGGAGTTATTACTATAGGAATAGGAATAGTTGCTATTCTAATTTCACCAATTATCAAAAAATTAATGGCAGGAATACATTAGTAGTTCTGGATTAAGCTTTGTCTTTAAATTGGTAGAAGTTGTTGTGTTGAAAATATAAATACCCCACAGGTTTCTTAAACCTGTGAGGTCTAATAAAACGTATAATTTAAATCTTTGTTGTTGTTTTGTCATGTGCTAAAAAAATAAGCCTTTATGATTTAAATGTAGTGATGACTTTTGTTTTTGCTTCTGTGTCATCTTCTTTTACATCTACATGCTCAATAATATGATCATCATCAAACTTTCCATCTTTCTTTTGAAGAAAAACAGGAACAGGAAGTAAAGAAGCCATTATAATAAATATGATCAAGGCTATGCGTCTTAGTGTTTTTTTGAATTTTTTCATTTCAAGGAATTAGTAATGCTCGTTCATTTCTATTGGTAAGAAATAAATAGGTTGTTAATAGATTATTTATAAACAAATAGGCGGGATAAGGTTTTATCCTATAAAACTGAAATGAAAAATATCTTCTTTATTGCTGTAAGAAGAATTGTGCGAAGTGCTAATTATTTTATGTTTGTTATACAAACTAACAAAAACAGATTGATTTTTTTTGAATACCCTATTAAGCTTAGTCTGGTTTAATGATAATAAAACCAAATACTTATGTTCGATGTATAGAGAATAACTGCTTTTTTCTGGATCGATAACATCAGTAAAAAGAATACTATTTTGAGGTGAAGAGAACTCTTCAGACAAAATCAGTACTTCAATAGTTCCTTTAAAATCAACAGGCTGCGTGTAATTAGAATATTCTCCTATGCCAAATAAAACAGCAACGGTAAACAACCATTTTAAAACATAAAGTTTTTGGTACATAAATCTATATTCTTTCACCTTAACATAAAAATACATTTTTTTAAGAAGAAATTGAAAATTTAGATTCATAAGGTTGGTATGGGTTTTAGACAAAAAAGCTTACTTTTGTAAATTCTACAGATTAGGAAGAATACACTATGATTGATAAATTAAATATTGTAAAGCAACGATTTGATGAAGTGAGTGATTTAATCATTCAACCAGATATTATTGCAGATCAAAAAAAGTACATACAGCTTAATAAAGAATATAAAGATCTCAAAGCGCTAATGGATGAAAGAGAGCGATACATAGAGCTCACTAATAATCAACAGGAAGCCGAGGAAATTATTGCAGATGGAAGTGACGCAGAGATGGTAGAAATGGCCAAAATGCAACTAGAAGAAGCTAAAGAAGAATTACCTGGTTTGGAAGAAAAAATTCGTTTTATGCTTGTTCCAAAAGATCCCGAAGATGCTAAGAACTGTGTGGTCGAAATTCGTGCAGGAACAGGAGGTGACGAAGCAAGTATTTTTGCAGGAGATTTGTTTAGGATGTACACTAAGTATTGTGAAGGTAAAGGGTGGAGTACCAGTGTTGTAGATCTTAATGAAGGAACCAGTGGTGGTTATAAAGAGATTATTTTTGAAGTTAATGGTGAAGATGTTTACGGAACATTAAAGTTTGAAGCTGGTGTACATCGTGTACAACGAGTTCCTCAGACCGAAACACAAGGTCGAGTACATACCAGTGCTGCAACCGTAATGGTTTTGCCTGAAGCAGAAGAGTTTGATATCGAACTCGATATGCAAGAAGTACGTATAGAACGTACTACTTCTACAGGACCAGGAGGGCAGTCTGTAAATACTACATATTCGGCAATCAAATTACATCATGAACCAACGGGAATGATTGTAAGTTGCCAGGATCAGAAATCGTCGCATAAAAACCTCGAAAAAGCATTAAAAGTATTACGTTCTCGATTATATGATTTAGAATTGGAGAAAAAACAAGCAGCAGATTCTGAGAAACGTAAAAGTATGGTTTCCTCGGGAGATCGTTCTGCAAAAATTAGAACCTACAACTATCCGCAAGGTAGGGTAACTGATCATCGTATTGGCTTAACCTTATATGACTTAGGTAATATTATAGATGGGGATATTCAGAAAATTATCGATGAACTTCAGTTAGTAGCTAATACAGAAAAACTAAAAGAATCTAACGAGATTTTTTAAAATAAAACTAAACGTATAAAAAAATCCGATGTACAATACATCGGATTTTTTTATACTATTTTCTGTTTAATTAACTTCTGTTTTATTTCGGGATCGTATTACAAAATACAAACCAACAATAATAAAAGGGATACTAAGCCATTGCCCTGTTGATAGTAAACCTAAAGCATTTTCAAAACCTCCTTGACTTGCTTTAACGTATTCTACAATAAAACGTACTGTAAATATTAAGATCAAATACATTCCGAAAAGAAATCCACTATTTTTTCGTTTATCAGTTTTCCAATAAATCCACCATAAGATAAGAGATACAAATATATACCCGAAAGCTTCATATAATTGAGCCGGATGACGATACGGAATAGCTTCTAGAAGGTTAGAGAATTTAGGGTTTTCTACGATTGCAGAATACGCTTTATTAACGCTATCCATTCCGGTTTCTTTTAAAGCTTCTCTTTTACTTATACCATCGCGTATAAACTTTACTCCAAAAAAAGAATCACCAGATTCTTTTCCAATAATCTCAGAGTTAAAGAAATTTCCTAATCGAACAAAAATACCTCCAAATGCTGCGGGAATGGTAACTCTATCTAAAACCCAAAGCGGATGTTTGTGTAATACTTTTTTAGAGTAATAGTACATTGCAATTATAAAAGCAATAGCAGCTCCATGGCTTGCTAATCCTTGAAAACCTATAAACTCAAACGCTGGCTTAAACCTAAAGGGTAAAAGAATTTCTAAAAGATTATTCTTATAATAATCCCAGTCATAAAAAAATACGTGCCCTAATCTGGCACCTAATAATGTACCGATAACGGCATATATAAATACAGAATCTAGTTTTTCCATAGAGATATTCTCCCGGATATAGATTTTTTTCATTAGGTACCACCCTAGTGTAAAGGCAATTACAAACATTAAGCTGTAAAAACGGATAACAAAAAAGCCGAGATCTATTCCCTCAACTGGATTCCAGGTTATTTTTGTAAATATCATGCGCAAGTTTTATTTTTTAAAAGTAAATATAGGTATTTATATGAGAAACGTATTACATATTCATATATTGAAAAAATGACCATTCGTTTTATAAATACAATTATGATGAAAGAATCTTTATGATTCACTTTTTATGGATTCATTATCAACATCAGGAACAGGATCATATCCACTACCTCCCCAGGGGTGACAACTAAAAATACGCTTAATTGAAAGCATTCCTCCTTTAAAAAGCCCATGTTTTTGTAATGCTTCAAGAGTATAATGTGAACAAGTAGGTTGATAACGGCAGGTAGCTGGAGTTAACGGTGATATCAGGTTTTGATACAACTTTACCAATACCACAAATGGAAATATTAAAACTTGTTTTATGGTGGTCTTAAAAGCCAAAATGGTTTAATTTAACGAAAAACTAGTACCATCCCTGCCATCCTTAAGCTGAATGCCAATTTCGATAAGTTCATCTCTAATTTTATCACTAGTGGCAAAATCTTTATTGGCTCTTGCTTCTGCTCTTAAGTTGATCAATAATTCTACAGCTCCAGAAAGCTTATCGCTTATATCAGAAGCAGTTTCGTTTATATTCACTAATCCAAGAACGTCGAAAACAAAACTATGTATAGTTTTACTTAATAATTCAAGATCAGAGGCAGAAATTGTAGCCTTTTGTTCTTTAACAGTATTTACAAATTTAACAGCATCGAATAATTTCGCAATAAGGATAGGACTATTAAAATCATCATTCATCGCGTCATAACATTCCTGCCTCCAGTTTTGTACATCAAATCCTTCGGTAGTTGCACTAACTGACAGTCTATCGATTGTTTGTATTGCGTCTATCAATTTATAAAAACCTTTTTCTGAAGCTTCTAATGCATCATTAGAAAAATCTAAGATACTTCTGTAATGTGCCTGAAGCATAAAAAACCGAACAATGGTTGGGTCAAATGGTTTATTTAAAAAATCATTATTTCCCGAAAATAATTCTCCCGGAGATATAGTATTTCCTGTGGATTTAGACATTTTTTTACCATTAAGAGTAAGCATATTAGCATGCATCCAATAATTTACAGGAGTTTGACCGCAAGCGGCTTCTCCCTGTGCAATTTCACACTCATGATGGGGAAATTTTAAATCCATTCCTCCTCCGTGAATATCGAATCGCTCACCAAGATATTTAGTACTCATTACAGTACACTCTAGGTGCCAACCAGGGAAACCATCACTCCACGGAGATGGCCAACGCATAATGTGTTGGGGTTCTGCTTTTTTCCAAAGCGCAAAATCCTGGGGATTCTTTTTGTCACTTTGAGCGGATAATTCGCGGGTATTTGCAATCATATCCTCGAGATTACGCCCGCTTAACTTTCCGTAATGATTGGTTTCATTAAATTTTTGAACATCAAAATATACAGAACCATTAGATATATATGCAAAGCCATTATCAATAATGGTTTTGATAATTTCAATTTGCTCTACAATGTGTCCTGTTGCCGTAGGTTCTATACTTGGCGATATTGTATTAAATTTAGACATAACATGATGAAAGTCTAGGGTATATCGCTGCACGATTTCCATGGGTTCTAATTCCTCTAACCTTGCTTTTTTAGCCACTTTATCCTCACCCTCATCTGCATCATTTTCAAGATGACCGGCATCCGTAATATTTCTAACATAGCGAACTTTATACCCTAAATGTTTCAGGTACCTAAATACTAAATCAAAAGAAATAAATGTACGACAGTTTCCTAAGTGTACATTGCTATAAACCGTAGGGCCACAGACATACATTCCTATATTACCTTCTATAATAGATTTAAATGTTTCTTTTTTACCTGAAATAGAATTATAGATTTTTAATTCCTGAGTTTTATACAACGAAGTTGCTGCCATGATGTAGAGTGATGCTTATGATTTTGTTGAAAATAAAATTAAAAGGTAGTGTCTAGTTTGATATAATCCAAAAATTCTCTTTTTACAGACTGTTCTTTAAATTTACCGCCAAACTCGCTGGTAACTGTACTGCTTTCTATATCTCTGATTCCTCGTGAATTAACACATAAATGTTTTGCATCGATAACACAAGCGACATCCTTTGTTCCTAGAACTACTTGTAAATCTTGAACAATTTGCATAGTTAGACGCTCCTGTACTTGTGGACGTTTTGCATAATAGTCAACAATACGATTCATTTTGGATAATCCAACTACGGTGCCATTAGAAATATATGCTACATGGGCGCGACCAACAATTGGGAGTAAATGATGTTCACAGGTAGAATATACGGTGATGTTTTTCTCTACCAACATCTCTCCGTATTTATAATGATTGTCAAATGTAGAGGCATCTGGTTTTCTTTGAGGATGGAGGCCCGAAAAAATCTCATTTACAAACATTTTTGCTACACGTTGAGGAGTACCTTTAAGACTATCATCTGTTAGATCTAGTCCCAGAGTTTCCATAATATGTTTTACATCTTCTTTAATCAAAGCAATTTTTTCGGAATCACTAAGTTTAAAGGCATCTTCTCTAAGAGGAGTGGTAGCGCTAGTAGCAACATGATTATCACCTAGCGCTTCAATAGCTTCGAGGGCCTTGTCAATTTTCACACTTCAAAATTTTATAATTTATCAAAATTCTCACAAAATAATAAAGTAAAAAGAGTCATATACAGAAGTATTTCTTAGTCAATTCTTACTTTTTTGTTTTTTTGCAACATAAATAGAATCGTATTAATGAATACCTTCTATAATTATGGTGTGCAAAGATACGATTTTGTTGTTTTACTTAGTAAAAGCTATGTTAAACAATTGCAGATATTAGTTTTCTTAGAGAAGTTCTGTATATTTAAGTCCCAAATTGAACTGTAACACACGAAAAATAAAGTTTTAACGTTATATGAAAATGGCAAAAGAATTACCTCAAATTTTGTTACTTTTTAGCATTCTTGTTTTTAAAAGTACATTTTTTTATGCTCAGGACTTTGATGTAGCTTGTAGAGCTGCTCAGCCTTTTTGTTCTGATGCTTCTTTAGAATTGACATTCCCTAATGTAACTGGTGATATGGATGGCCTTGGTGAAGTAGGTTGTTTAAATACTACTCCTAATCCGGCATGGTACTTTATTCGTATTGATCAACCAGGAGAATTGATTTTTGATATTCAGCAGTGGGTCGATAGTAATGATAATAATAATTTAGATAGGGGAGAAAGACAACTTGATGTAGACTTTATTGCCTGGGGACCTTTTCCCACTTCGTTTGTGAATTGTGATATTCTTTCTCAGGGATGTGATAATAATGGGGACGGAGACAATATACGTCCTGCAGAATGTGTCAATAATGTCGATGATCCTGATTATTATGTTAATAATATGGATAATACTAATATTATAGACTGTAGTTATGCAAGAACACCAGATGATGATATTTATATAGAAACACTAACGATACCTAATGCGCAATCTGGTGAGTACTACATTATTCTAATTACTAATTTTGCAGACGAGGCAGGAGTTATTCAACTTCAGCAAACTAATCTTAACGAAGATAATGCAGGAACTACAGATTGTAGCATTTTAGAACCAGGTGTAGGGCCTGATATTGCTACTTGTGGAGAATTTCCGATTACTATAGAAGGAAGATTCCCTAGAGCTGTAACGTATCAATGGGCCAGAGCAGATGTGGGAACTACTAATTTTGTAAATGTTCCGGGGCCTCCTGGAGTAATACCATTTTTAGAAGTTACTACAGAAGGAGTGTACCAATTAAGAGGTTTTGATGAAACAGGAGCAGAGGTTCCTGATTCTCCCGATGATTTAGTAGTACTGGATGTTTCAGATGCTGTTGTTTCTGTAGGATATTCTATTGCAGAAGAGTCTTTTGCAGGAGGGTATACTATTACGGCAGAAGTAGTTGCAGCTCCTGATATAGAAGCTGCAGGGTTTGATGATTTTGAGTATAGACTTGATCGGGATATAGGAAATGGTTTTTTAGAATATAGGCCTTTTCAACCTTCACCAGTATTTACTAATGTTCCGCCAGGAGATTATTTTATTACAGCCAGATATGCAAATTGTCCCGCTAGCGAAGAAATATCTGAGGTTATTACGATTTTAGGGTATCCTAAATATTTTACACCAAATGGGGATGGTTTTCACGACACCTGGAGTCTGATTAATATCGAAGACCAACCTACTGCACTAATTTATATATTTGATAGATATGGTAAACTGTTAAAACAACTAAGAGCAGGAGGTCCAGGATGGGATGGTACTTATAATGGAAAAAATATGCCTTCTTCAGATTATTGGTTTAGGGTAGAGTTTAATGAACCCAGAGATCCGAATATGCGGCGTAGAGTTTTTGCAGGTAACTTTTCGTTAATACGATAAAATACTGTTATACAAAAAAACCGAGATATTATGATCTCGGTTTTTTTGTATGATAAATATTGTTTTAGAAATTCATACCAAAAGTGAATGTAAGATTTCGCATGTGACTATCTACAAGAGCTGCATTGTTAAATCCAGAATTAGGATAAAATTGTTCGGTGCGTTCTTGTTCACTATAATCATAAGCAATATCAATTTTGAATTTTCCGAAAGAATATCCTGTTCCAACAGAATATCCTGTTTTTTCTCCAAGGATCAAATCATTTTTATAAGGGCTTTCTTCAAAACGATATCCACCTCTAATGCTCCAGTTTTCAACTCTCCATTCGGTACCTATTCTTATGGTAGAGGCACCTTGTAGGTTGTCATTAATTTCTCTATTAAGATTAGAAAAGCTAATGTTTTCGTCAGAACTTAGTTTTGTTGTAGAATAATCTTTATAAGAGTAATCAAGACTGATTAATCCATGTTGTTTAAATAATATAGCAATACTACCTGTTGCTTTTGCTGGTGTACGCAATTTATATTCTGGAAAAATATTGATAACATCGGGATCAACAATAGATCTTCCGTCTGTATCGCTAAATGTTTCGAGGCGTTGAGTAGTTTCTTCTTCGATATAGTACCATGTAGGAGATTCAAAAGAAGCTCCTAAACGGATCATTTCAGATACTTTGGCAATACCTCCAATTTGAGCAGAAAACCCTCCACCGGTAGTAGATAATTTATTGGTAAATGTTACTTCATTAACATTGCTGCCAGCATTGTTGTTTCCTTCAAAAAACTCAGTAACTCTGTCATAATTAATAAAATGAGAATTAATATTAAAACCTACATAAAAAACTTGATTAATTTGTGCACCTCCATTTAAGGTGAATTTTCCATTTAGACCAGTACTTTTATAATAATATTCCTGATCAAAAATACCAGGTGCAATATTCGAAAAATAAGAAGTGTTATTAGGATTATCAACATCTGTTGCTTCTATAACAAAAGCTTCGCGACCCAGGAATGCTTGCTGAGTAGCATATCCTTCGAATTCTCCAAGAAAACTATAAAGCTGGTCAATAGATTCTCCTGCTCTTCTCGAAATTAAATCGAGAGGCAGTCCTTGTGCTTCGGCAAGAAAAAAGTTATCGATAGAATTAGAGCTTCTTCCGAAAGCAACAAATTTATTAGTATTATTTGCAGTTTGATCATACGCTAATCCTAAAGAAAGTTTATTAATGATCGCATCATCATTATAATGATCGAAAATAAAAACGGCTCCTACCTGGTTAAAATTTAAATTTCTAGAATCACGATTGGTTAAACGATCAGAGTAATTTATGTCGTTATCAATGTGGCTTGTAGAAAGGGTAACAGATCCATGAGAGTTTAAAAAAACCGCAGACCCCGCTGGGTTGGTTTGCAATGCAGACAAATCACCACCCAAGGCGCCAAAAGCACCACTCATAGCTCTGTAGCGTGCGGTACCAAGGATATCTTGTTGTGAATAACGTAATGCATCGGTCATATCTTGAGCACTCATAAAAGACATAGATAGTATACCTATGAATAAGAATAGCTTTTTCATCAATTTTTAAATTTTGAATTACAGAATACCTCAAAAATAAGTAAGATATTCGGAAAAATTATCTAACAATTGTTTATAAGGTTTAAGTAGTTTCTTAGTTTCTTCCGCGACTTCTGCTACCACCACGACTCCCGCTACTTCTGGATCTGCTACTGCTTCCTGATCGTGAATACCCACTGCTACGAGGTGCACTACTTCTTGAATACCCAGAGCTTCTACTTCTTGAAGAATTATTTGACGAAGGAGAGTATCCTCTACTTCTCGTTGAATTACTTCTGGATCTTGTCGTAGTGGCTGGTCTGGAGTATCTTGTCGAGTTGCTTCTTCCAACCGAAGATGATCGCGAACGAGAATATGTGTTATTTGAAGATCCGGATCTGTTGTAATAATTGTTTGTTGAAGATCGTGTTCTTCTGGCAGCATCAACTCTTCTGCTGCTATATCCTTGCCTACTTCTGCTGTAAGTTGAAGATCTTCGTGACCTAGTGTTGTATTTTGAATTATTATAAGCTCTTCGACTTCTGGTAGAATATGCATAAGAGTTTCTTGCACTTCTGTTATATGCTCTATAACGAGATCTTCCATAATATGGATATCTGTTATAATAAGGGCGATAATATCCTCTATAATACCCAGCATAGCCTCCATAATAGTAAGGAGGACAATAGTAGCCACCATACCAATAAGGATTACCCCAGCCAAATCCCCATCCAGGGCCATTCCATTCCCATCCGGCGTTCCATCCCCATCCATTGCCATACCAGCCATTCCATCCCAATCCAGAGTTCCATCCCCATCCAGGACCCCAGTTATTCCAGCCGGTATTGTAAAGATTAACGCTAATTTCTGTAGGGTTGCTGCCCCATGCTGGTTGTCCAACTTCGTAGTTTAATGCAGTGGCAGTAGTATCTGCGGCATCATAACCTTCGCTAGAATAAGAATCAATATCAGTAAAAATTACATCTTCCTCAATTGCAGTATCGATTTGTGCAGATTTTTCAGAAAAATAACTAGAATAATAATTAGATTTTTTATCTGTATTATCAGGTTGGGTCTCAATGTTTTTTTGGCTTCCCGCGTCACCATAAATACCATCTCTGTAAGGAGTATATTCATACGAGCCACAAGATGTCAACATAAGGATGGCAGCTAAAAGTAAAAAACCTAAAGCCCCACTTTTCTGAAAATAATTTTTAAGTCGCATATCTTCTTATTTTATTGTTGAACATTACAAATTTAGTTAGTTTTGCGCTAACTAAATTATATTTAACAAAGCCACAACATTTGTGCCAAATAGAAGTTTATGAGTAAGAATTTAACAAAGCGTAGCGAAGATTATTCAAAATGGTATAACGAATTGGTCGTTAAGGCCGATCTGGCCGAGAATTCGGCAGTAAGAGGATGTATGGTAATCAAACCATATGGATATGCTATTTGGGAAAAAATGCAGGCAGAATTAGATAAAAAATTTAAAGAAACAGGGCATCAAAATGCTTATTTTCCATTATTTGTGCCTAAAAGTTTATTCGAAGCAGAAGAAAAAAATGCTGAAGGATTTGCAAAAGAGTGTGCAGTAGTTACTCATTATAGATTAAAAACAGACCCAGAAGATAGTTCTAAATTAATTGTTGATCCCAAAGCTAAGTTGGAAGAAGAGTTGATTGTACGTCCAACTTCTGAAGCTATTATATGGAATACGTATAAAGGGTGGATACAGTCGTATAGAGATTTACCTTTGTTGGTGAATCAGTGGGCTAATGTAGTGCGATGGGAAATGCGTACCAGGCTATTTCTTCGAACTGCAGAATTTTTATGGCAAGAAGGGCATACAGCTCATGCGACAAGGGAAGAAGCAATTGCTGAGACAGAACAAATGAATAATATATATGCAGATTTTGCAGAGCAATTTATGGCTATTCCTGTAATAAGAGGAAGAAAAACAGAGAGTGAGCGTTTTGCTGGAGCAGAAGATACATATTGTATTGAAGCGTTAATGCAGGATGGAAAAGCTTTACAGGCAGGTACTTCGCATTTTTTAGGACAGAATTTTGCAAAAGCATTTGATGTAAAATTTACTTCAAAAGAAGGTAAATTAGATTATGTCTGGGCTACTTCGTGGGGAGTTTCTACTCGTTTAATGGGTGCATTAATTATGACTCATAGTGATGATAACGGTTTGGTGCTGCCACCTAATTTGGCTCCTATTCAGGTAGTGATTGTTCCTATATATAAAGGAGAAAAGCAATTAAATCAAATTTCTGAGGTTGCTAATGCATTAGTCGCTGACTTAAGATCTAAGGATATTTCTGTTAAGTTTGATAATAGGGATACGCATAGACCTGGAGCTAAATTTGCTCAATATGAGCTACAGGGAGTTCCTCTTAGGATTGCAATCGGACCTAAGGATTTAGAAAAAGGAACTGTAGAACTTGCTCGCCGTGATACATTAACAAAACAATTTGTAGGTAAAGACGAGGTTGTTGCAATAATAGAGTTGTTGCTTGTAGAGATTCAGGAAAGTTTGCATCAAAAAGCAACTCAATATAGAGATGAGCATATCACAGAAGTAAATTCTTTTGATGAATTTAAAGACGTTTTAGAAAATAAAGGAGGGTTTATTTCGGCACATTGGGACGGTTCTGCAGAGACAGAGCAAAAAATAAAGGAACTTACTAAAGCTACAATAAGATGTATTCCTTTTGATGTAAAAGAAGAGGAAGGAAGCTGTGTTTATAGTAATAGACCATCAAAAATGAGGGTGTTATTTGCTAAGGCATATTAAGGGTTTTAGAAAAAAATAAAATAACACTTGCAGCATTAAAAAATAGTTGTATTTTTGCATCCGCAATTAGGCAACATGGCCCGTTCGTCTATCGGCTAGGACGCCAGGTTTTCATCCTGGTAAGAGGGGTTCGATTCCCCTACGGGCTACAATAATGAAATTAATTGCAAATTTAAAGTGAAAGCTATAAATTTGCAATCCTTGAAAAGGGAAAATGGCCCGTTCGTCTATCGGCTAGGACGCCAGGTTTTCATCCTGGTAAGAGGGGTTCGATTCCCCTACGGGCTACAAATTTTATAGTAAGAAATTTAATTAGCAAAAAGATGGCAAATCATAAGTCAGCATTAAAAAGAATCAGAAGTAACGAGACAAAACGTCTTAGAAACAGATATCAGCATAAAACTACACGTAATGCTATAAAAAAATTGCGTGAGTCTGATAAGAAAGAAGCAGAGACTTTGTTTCCTACAGTTGTTTCTATGCTTGACAAGTTAGCTAAAAATAACATTATTCATAAGAATAAAGCAGCTAACTTAAAATCACAACTAGCAAAACACGTAGCTGCACTTTAAATAGCAGTACTTTTATTATATAATATTAAATCAGGAGTAATGCCATAATGTATCACTCCTGATTTTTTTTATTATCAGAATTATTTTTTAAGAAATTTAGAAAATAATTACAATAACAAGTCTGTTAAAACAGACGATAATGATGATTATTGTTACTCTTTTGTCTTTGTGTGTAACTCCTTCAAAAGCAGTTACAGGTTTGTTTTTGTATTCGTGATGAATCTGGATTACTTCTCAGTTTATTCTATGCTCGGCTAGTCTAATTCCAGAAAATTGCCTTTCGGTGATCCTGTAGTCAGCAAAATCATCTTTTTTGAGGTTTGCTTTTTCTAAAAATGTTTCTAAAGTAATTTCTGTATCTCTACATTTTATAGAGTACTCATCTGTTCCTATGACACCATATTTTTCATGATAATCCAGTTTAATGTCATCAGGCATTTCGGATCTCTTGATGCTGGTGATGTTTTTTAAGTACTTGTTTCTTGGATTTCGATTATGGTGTTAACTTCTTTTTCACAAGATGAGAATAATAGTAACATAAAACTCGCTAAGATGGTTAGTGTCAATTTTTTTCATAAGGTTTTAAGATTTATACCAGTTTCGGCCGAATTTATATAGTAATACCATTTCCGACTTAAATTTACCACTAAAATTTGCCCTTTTTCACTTATGCTTCAAAATAAAACTAAACCGTAGCTAGGGCTGTGCTTTATTTTTCTTTTTTTTCGCCTAATCAAAAAATAAACTGCTTTTTATTGAGTATTTATAAATCAGAATTGGTATAATAGAAACCAGCACTGGTTGTTCATACTCTGTTAGAGGATTTTCTGATTCCTTCTAAAATTAATTTTGTTAGTATAGTAAAGTTAGAAATATTTTAACCTCAATAAAAGGGGGTATTTGTTGATTTACAATGTTTTATAATGATTAAGTGTTGCAGGATGCTAGACTAGGCTTTGTTTTTTTCTTCTATCCATCTAGACATAAATTCGGTACTTCGTAGCGTGTGATACTGTAGCATACTACCGATAAAGTTTTCGGCACGATATTTATTAAGGTCTTTTTGAAGTTTAGAAACCCGATCCAGAAATGGATTACAGAACTTTTTTTTCTGAAACCGTGTATTTATAATCTCTATTCCGTTTTGTTGTGCTTGTTGCCAAAGATTTTCGTTATTATATAATCTTATAGCTGCTTTGGCAAATTTTGAAGAGTCATCGATAACAAAACCGTTCCAATCGGTTTCCTCATCATCGAGCATTCCTTCAGATCCAATAGAAGTGGTTACACTTGGTGTGCCACAAAGCATGGCTTCTGCAAGTTTTCCTTTAATTCCTGCTCCAAATCTTAAAGGGGCAAGAGAAACACGGGCTTGCGACATTATTTCTATTGCGTTTTTTGCCCACCCTTTAATGTGAAACCCTTCTCCTGGTTTGTGTAGTTGTGTTGCTTTAGGAGGAGGGTATGATCCATAGATGTGTAGTTCTGCTTCTGGAAGCTCTTTTCTGATTAATGGCCAAATGATTTCTTTAAGGTATACTATGCTATTCCAGTTTGGTTCGTGGCGAAAATTTCCTATAGTTACAAAATGTTTTCTGTTTTTATACTCTAACCATCTTTTTTTTACCTCTGTGGTAATAGGGTCAAACAAAAAAGGTAAGTAGAATAATAGATTTTCGTTTATTTTAAAGACGTCTTTAAGAAGTTTTATTTCGAAATCAGAAATAATTAGGGATAGATCACATCGATATATACTTGCGATCTCTCGTTTTGTAATATCACTTGATAAAAGAGTGTTGTTATTAAAGGTTATATTGTTTTTAAATGATTGCTGACGGGTTTTTCTAAGACTGTGCAGGTCTTCTGTATTTAATATTTTTAATGCATTAGGGCAATATTTTGCGACTCTCCATCCAAACTGTTCTTCGGTCATAAATCGGTCAAACATCACTATGTCTGGTTGTTGTTTTTTGATAAAATCATCAAAACTAGAATTGTTAAGTTCTATTATTGCTTTAGAGATGTTTGTATTTTCGAGATTTACCATATGCTCTGTTTCTGCTGCAGGACTGGCAAAGGTGATTTTCCAGTTTTGAGTCTCGAATAATGCTATAAGTTGCATCATTCTGCTTCCTGCTGCAGAAGAATTGGGTTCTGGCCAAACAAAGCCTATGATGAGGATATGATTCATTGTTTGTGCAATCAAAAAAGCCTCAGTTTTACTGAGGCTATATGTCATTTAACTATTATTTATTATAGTTTTGCAAAAAGTGCATTCATTTTTTCTTTTTCTTCTTTTGCAAGTTCTTGGTCAACTAAAATTCGACCACTGTGTTCATCTGTGATGATTTTCTTGCGAGAAGCAATTTCCATCTGTACTTGTGGTGGTATGGTAAAGAATGATCCGCCAGAAGCACCACGCTCAATTGGTACAACAGCAAGTCCATTTTTTACATTACTACGTATTCTTTTGTAAGCATTGATTAAACGATCTTCGATTTCTTTTTGGTAATCTTCAGATTTAGAAATTAAAGCTTGCTCTTCTTTTTCAGTTTCAGCTAAAATAGCATCAAGTTCTCCTTTTTTGTGAGAAAGGTGAGCGTTACGTTCTTCAAGTTTTGTTTTGGTTTGATCAATGATCTCGTTTTTTTGAACAATCTGGGCTTTGTGTTCCTTGATATGCTTTTCTGCTAATTGAATTTCTAATTCCTGAAATTCAATTTCTTTACTAAGTGAATTGTATTCGCGATTATTACGAACATTTTTTTGTTGCTCTCCGTATTTTTTGATTAGCGCCTTAGCTTCTTCAATTAGATTTTTCTTGTTACTAATACCTTCAGCTATAGTCTCAAGATCATTGTTTAGCTTTTCTAATCTTTTGTTTAATCCGGCTACTTCATCTTCAAGATCTTCAACCTCTAAAGGTAATTCTCCGCGTACATTTCTGATCTCATCAACTCTAGAGTCTATTAATTGCAAGTCATATAATGCTCTTAATTTTTGCTCAACAGTAACTTCTTTCTTTGCCATATTTTATATGTATTGAATAGGATTGGTATTTTTATCCGATAAAATGATTGCAAAATTACTGATTTTTTTTCTAAGATAACTAACAATTAGGTTTTTTGTGTATTGTTCGCTTTCATAATGACCAATATCGGCTAATATTAATCTCCCTTCGGCTTCATAAAATTGATGATATTTTAAATCTGCAGTGATAAAAATATCTGCACCTGCCCGATGTGCATTAGCAATAGCAAAACTACCGCTACCACCAAGAACAGCTACTTTTTTTATAGGTCTGTCTAGTAATGCCGAGTGTCGTACACATCCGGTTTTGAAAACATTTTTGATATGCTTTAAAAAATCGAGTTCTCCTACCGGGTTGGGTAGCTCTCCAATCATACCCATCCCAATATTTTGATTTTTATTTTCGAGTGTAGTAATTTCATAAGCGACTTCTTCATAAGAATGATTTTCAAAAAGAGCTTTAAGGATTTTGCCCTCACAATGTTTGGGGTATGTAACTTGAATCTGAGTCTCTTTTTCGTGATGTGTTTTTCCGATTTCGCCAATTGAAGGGTTTGCAGCATCAGAAGCTCTAAATGTTCCTGTACCTTCAGAAGAAAAACTACAATTGTCATAATTACCAATACTTCCTGCTCCGGCTTCGAATAGTTTGTTGCGTAGTGTTTCGGCTTCAGCAGTAGGAGCAAAAGTGACTAATTTCTTAATATTTCCGCTTTGCGGGATAAGAATCTTACGATTTATAAGTCCTAACTGTTCGCATATCATATTATTTACCCCATGTATCGCATTGTCTAGTGCAGTATGAATAGCAAAAATGGCAATATCATTTTTAATGGCTTTCATTACTACTCGTTCTACATAGTTACTACCATTAAATTTTTTGAGTCCCTTAAATACGATAGGGTGAAAACTTATAATGAGATTACAGTTATTTTCTATCGCTTCGTCTATTATATTTTCGAGAGTATCCAGAGTTACCAGAATTCCTGTTACTACGGTTTCGTGATTACCTACCAATAAGCCAACATTATCAAAATCCTCTGCGTATGTGATTGGGGCTAAAGTTTCAAGATGCTGTATAACCTCTTTTATTTGCATTATAATATGTTTTTGAATAAAAATTGAATGTAAAAAAACTTTTATCAATAATCAAAGTTTCGTTTTATACTTTTGTTGCAGTGATATATTGAAAATTTTAAACGTGTGAATTTACTACGAAAAATACTTCTACCTTTTGTACCTTTTTATTATCTGATTACCTGGTTGAGAAATAAATTGTATGATCTGGGAATTAAAAGATCTACTACATATACTTTTCCGATAATAGCGATTGGGAATCTTAGTGTAGGAGGAACAGGTAAATCACCAATGATAGAATATTTAGTGACTTTGCTTAAGGATAAGGTATCATTAGCAACACTTAGTCGGGGGTATAAAAGAGAAACCAAAGGATTTAAGCTGGTTGCTACTTCTTCTACAGCAAAACAAGTAGGAGATGAACCACTTCAGTTTAAAAGAAAATTCGCAGATGTTGTTGTAGCGGTAGATGCAGATCGGCGTAGTGGAATTTCTAATTTAAGATCATTGACACCCCAACCAGAGGTAATTTTATTAGATGATGCTTATCAACATCGTAAGGTAAAAGCAGGATTCTATATTTTGCTTACTGCATATTATGATCTTTACTGTAATGATATTGTTTTGCCTACAGGAAATTTAAGAGAACCCAAAAAAGGGGCTGATCGGGCAGATATTATTATAGTTACAAAATGTCCTAGTTCATTGTCTTTTGGAGAAAGAAAAAGAATTACAGATAAACTTGCGATAAAACCCAATCAAGATTTATTTTTTACCACTATTGATTATGGAAATAATATCGTAAATGTTTCTGAAACAAAACCAATCAGTTCCTTACAAAATATTCATTTTACTTTGGTGACTGGTATTGCTAATCCTACTCCTTTATTAGATTATTATACTTCTTTAGGGTTAATATTTGATCATATTAGTTTTCCTGATCATCATAATTTTACTGATGCCGAACTAGATAAATTAAATAACCTTGAATTTATTGTTACTACAGAAAAAGATTATATGAGATTAGCTTCGGATATTTCTGAAGAGAAATTATGGTACCAACCAATAGAAGTGAAGTTTGTAGAAGGAGCTGCTTCTTTTAATGATAAAATATTGAAGTTTATTGAAAAAAATAAGATCCTTTAGTAGGATCTTATTTTTTAATTCTGGCTAACTCAAATAAGTTTATGTATATAAACCCGGTTAACCTTTGTTTTTCAAAAGCCGTGCCAAATCACTAAGCAGTGGTTTGTTTTTTTACCAATGCTTTATGCAGTTTTGTAAAAAACTCTTCGGTTTTATATGGTTTTGGTATGATATCATTAAATCCATTATCATAGAATTCATCCAGATTATCATCAAGAGTAACCGCCGTTAATGCTATAATTGGAATTTCTTTATTGAATTTTCTTATTTGTTTGGTGGCTTCAATTCCACTAATTCCTGGCATATGAATATCCATAAGAATAAGGTCGAAAGTGTTTTCTTTTGTTTTATTAACTGCAATATCACCATTATCGGCAACATCACATTTTATCTTATTCTTTTCTAAGATTTTTCTGGTAATTAATTGATTAATTTTATTGTCTTCGACCACCAGTATGTGTTTATCAACCATTATACTGTAATCAATTTTCTTAGCTTCTTCAGCATAGTTAGTACTTTTGTCTTCAAAAACTTCGAATGTAAGATCAAATAAGAATTTTGAGCCCTTCCCTAATTCACTTTCTAGTTTGATTTCACTATCCATTAAGGATAATAGATTCTTTACTATTGATAGTCCTAAACCCGTACCACCAAATTTTCTATTAATTTGTACTGAGCCTTGAGTAAAGTTTTCAAAAATACTAAGTTGTTTCTTTTCTGATATTCCTACTCCGTTATCTTCAATTTCAAAACTAAGCGAAACTTTATTATCAATTCGATTAATAGGTTTTACTCGTATCCAAATATCCCCGTTTTGCGTAAATTTTATAGAATTTCCTATAAGATTGATCAAGACTTGAGAAACTTTGAGTGGGTCTCCTTTAAGTTTAGAAGGAATAGACTCATCAAATTCATAATGTAAATTATTATTTCTGTCTTTTGCAGATTTACCTAATGCTATTAATACATCGTTTATTCGTTTTTTTAAATTAAATGATGTGTTCTCTAATTCTACCTTATTAGCTTCAAGTTTATTGAGATCCAGAATGTTATTAATTAGTGATAAAAGATATTCTCCAGAGAATTTGAGGGAATTAAGGTGTTCTTTTTGGTTGGGAGTAGGGCTTTCTTCGAGTAACAGGTGTGTTAATCCTGTAACAGCATATAATGGTGTTCTTAACTCATGTGTTATTGTAGAAAGAAATTGAACTTTGGCCTCACTAGCTCTTTCTGCATTCTCTTTTGCTAGTATAAGTTCTGTATTTTTATTTTGCAATAATTCGTTTGCTCTGGCTCTTAGGTTGTTATTTTTATATAGAGAAAGTGTTAAAAGAGATAGTATTGTTATTAAAGCAATACTTAGAATAGTTGTAAGACGTCCTAGTTTTAAAGATTTTTGTTGCTGTATATTTTCTTCTGTTAACTCTTCTATTAAAACATTGTTTTCGTTTAGATTTAATTTTGCGCCTGCTTCCTGAGCTATAATTTCTTTATTAGTGTTAAAAAGAGCATCTTTTATTTTTTCATGCGCTCTAAGGTTCTTAAGAGAAGCGGGATAATCTTCTTTTCGTTCATATATCTGGCTATACAGTTCGAAACATTCTGATTGTATTTCTGCATATCCCATATCTTTACCAATTTGCATAGCCAAATCATTAGTTTTCATGGCTTCATCGGGTTGGTTTATCAATAATTGTGCTCTGGCTTTGTTTGTGTAGAGTTTTGCTTTGAAATAATACTGATCAAATGAATTTATGATAGGAAGCCCACTATTAAAGTGTTGTATAGCTAGTTTAGGTTTTTCTTGCGCGAGAGCTAAAAGTCCAAGATTTAATTTTATAGGCCCTTCCTGGTTTTTGTAATCATTTTTTTTGGCTATTATTAATGCATCTTGAAGGGATTTTAATGCTGTTTTATATTTCCCGAGCTTTGTAGCAATTGATCCATATATTGTATATGAAGAAACAAGCATAAATTCGTCATTGGTTTCTTTCTGAAAAGCAATAGCATCCAGAATTTGCTCTTCAGCTTTTTTTAGATCTCCTAATTCGCGGTATAGCTTAGCAAGTACCATATTGGTCTTTGCGATATAGGTTTTATTTTGTTGTTGTAAAGCAAGTTCTTTTGCATTAATAATATTAGAAAGTGCAAGTTCTAATCTGGTTTGATCAATAGCTTGTGAAGCATTTTCTAAATAACTCTCAATAGAGTCATTCATTTGATTGTTTTCTGAGAGTTCAGTCGTCTGTGCAGAACCAAAAAAACAACAAATAAGTAAAAAAAGCGTTATAAAATATTTGATTTGGGTTGGCATTTTCCTCTGAAATATCTCAACTAAGATAGTTATTTCTTACAAATGTTAATAATTAAATCAATTATTCTATTACTATATCCTATTTCATTGTCATACCAACCTATGATTTTTACCATTTTTCCTATCACTGAGGTCATTAGAGAATCAAATGTACAAGAGTATGGATTACCAAGTATATCAACAGATACGATTGGATCTTCTGTGTATGACAAAATACCTTTTAGGCTGGTTTGGGAAGCTTCTTTAAATTCGGTATTAATTTCTTGGATAGAAGTTTGCCTTTTAACATTAAAGGTAATATCTGTAAGTGATCCATTCGGGACAGGAACTCTGATGCCACATCCTCCTATTACATCACTTAGTTCGGGAAAAATTTTTGTTAATGCTTTTGCTGCACCAGTTGTTGTAGGTACGATAGATTGACTTGCTGCTCGTGCCCGTCTTAAATCCCTATGAGGTTGATCATGTAAACTTTGGTCAGTAGTGTAACTATGTACCGTAGTAATATAGGCTTGCTCAATTCCACATAAGTCATTAATTACCTTAATCATTGGTGCTGCATTGTTAGTGGTACAAGAAGCATTAGATAAAATGGTTTCTGACCCGTCAAGGATATGATCATTTACACCCATAACGATAGTCTTTATGCTATCTTCTATAGAAGGAGCAGATAGGATAACTCTTTTGGCTCCACCCTTAAGGTGTTTTTCTGCATCACCTCTAGTTTTAAATTTCCCAGTTGATTCGATCACAATGTCTACATCATATTTTTTCCAGTTACAATGTTCTGGGTCCTTCTCATTAAGTAAAGGTATAGATACATCTTGTATTATAATATGATCTTTGGTATGAGATACCTCAAAAGATAAAATACCATGTATGCTATCGTACTTAAGAAGGTGGCTTAAAGTTTTTGAGTCGGCAAGGTCGTTTATTGCTACAACTTGTATACTAGGATGATTAATTAATAATCTAAACAAGTTACGGCCTATTCTTCCAAAACCGTTGATGGCAATTCTAATAGGTGTATTCATTAAATCCTTACTACTGTTTTTGGATTAAGTTAAATGCTTTTGAGCTTTATATGAAGATCTCACCAAGGCACTACTTTCTACATACCTAAATCCCATTTCTAAACCTATTTCTTCATATTTTTTAAACTGATCCGGAGTTATAAATTGTTTTACAGGAAGATGTTTTTTACTTGGCTGCAGATATTGCCCTATAGTAACAATATCCAAACCTACTGCCCTAAGATCACTTAGTGTTTGTATAACTTCTTCTTCTTTTTCGCCAAGCCCCAGCATGATACCGCTTTTTGTACGTTCAATACCGTTTTCTTTAAGGTATTTTAATACTTGTAAACTTTGCTCATATTTAGCCTGGATGCGAACCTCTCTAGTTAGTCTCTTTACGGTTTCCATATTATGAGAAACCACCTCTGGTTTTACGGTAATAATTCTATCTATATTTTTTGTTTTTCCTTGAAAATCAGGAATTAATGTTTCTAATGTAGTTTCCGGATTCATTCTGCGAATGGCTTGAATGGTTTCTGCCCAGATAATTGAACCACCATCTAGTAGATCATCTCTATCTACAGATGTAATAACAGCATGTTTGATCTTCATTAATTTTATAGATCGAGCCACTTTTTCAGGTTCTTCCCAGTCTACAGTTTCTGGTCTTCCGGTTTTAACGCCACAAAAACCACAGGAACGGGTGCATATATTACCTAATATCATAAAAGTAGCAGTCCCTTCACTCCAACACTCTCCCATATTGGGGCAGCTCCCCGAGGTGCAAATAGTGTGCAAGTTATATTTGTCTACTAATCCCCGAAGTTCTGTGTATTTCTTTCCTGTAGGAAGTTTAACACGTAACCATTTTGGTTTTCCTTTAGGGGGTGCTACACTAGCAATATTATTATTCATACAAGCAATATTTTTAGCAAAAATACAAAGAAAGCTTAGATTAAAGTGAAGTTTTGAATAAAGTTAATACATCATTACGAGAGGTATCTTGATTTTGAAAAAGAAGTAGATTCTTAAACTACGTCATATTGTAAGGAAATTAAGGATAATAATTTTTATACATTTCTTCTTACAGTAAAACCATATCTATACAAAGTCTTAACATCAGGTTAAAATTAAGTTAACGTAAAATTTTTTTTGAATTTGACAGTTATATTTTTTGATAAAGAGAAAAAATCATGCCCGAAGAATTGATAAGTCTTAAAAAAACAAAAAACAATCGAAAGCGTGTAGAAAAATGGTTACTTAATAACCAAAAATATATTAACATCACTGCTATAGAAAAAGAGATTTCTGCGCCAAAAGGATTGATACAAAAGTTTGTGAAATATGATAAAAAGATCAATGATAAATGGATTGATCCGTTATACAGTGCTATTAAAAGGTTTACTTCTTTTACCTTACGATAGTTTTTGTTTATAAATTAGTGCTTGCATTGGTAATTATTTCAGAAAGTAGTTTTCTGGCCCTCAATAACTTTACTTTAATATTGTTTATAGGTTCATTGAGATGATCAGCAATTTCTTTATAACTCAATTCCTGAAAATACCTTAGATTGATTACTTTTTGGTAATGAGGTTTTAGTTGTTTAATGTAGAGGAGTAATTGAGCTAAATTTTGCTCTGTAATTAGCTTGTCTTCTGGGGTTGGGGTATGATCGATGATCTTATATACAGCATCATCTACTTGTGTTGTAGTTTTTGACTGTATTGATGCGTTTTTTTTTCGCAATAGATCTATATGGATGTTTTTTGATATCTGAATCAACCATGTTTTAAAGTTGTATTCTTCTTTAAATGTATTAATTTTATCAAATGCTCGAGAAAAACTTTGTATAGTGATATCTTCAGCTTCATACTCGTCTTGAGTTTTTTTTAACTGAAAATTGTAAACATCATTCCAAAAAGTATCGAGAAGATAATTAAAAGATATTTGTTTCCCTTCTTTAGCTTTTTTGATATGATCTTCTAAGAGGATAGCGTCTTCTTTTTTCAATACATTGTTTTTGAGTGAAATAGATAATTGATAAGAGACTATTTAGCGTGTTTTTCTTCGTTACAGCTCGAGTACTGATCCGGAGTCTTGCCACAAAGAGAACATGATTCGCCATCCTTATTCAAAAAAGGACTTTGACTTGCACACGTACCAGCAAATTTACCATCTTTTTTCGCCCATAGTTTAATTGCGATACCACCAAATGCTAATAGTAATAAAACAATTGTAAGTAATAAAAGCTTCATAATAATATAAAAAATCAAAATTGATTACAAAGATACAAAGAATGTATGGCTAAGAAGCTATTAAACAAAAAATTAAGAATAATGTGTCAATTCTTGATTAATATTAACCTTTTTTGATTAGATATCCTTATTAATATCTCAATATTGTATTATATAATATTAACTTCAGTTTCCAGAAGAATATCAAATTTTTCTTTTATTTTGGTTAAGATTCTTTTAGATACCTCCAAAATTTCATTTCCAGAAGCATTATCATAGTTTACTAAAACCAGAGCTTGTTTTTTATGTACTCCTGCATCACCCCAACGTTTTCCTTTAAAACCAGATTGTTCAATGAGCCATCCTGCCGGAATTTTAATATGTTCTTCATCTATTTTATAGAAAGGAATGTTTGGATATATCTTTTGAAGCCTGGCAAAATGTTTACCATTAACAATGGGATTCTTAAAAAAACTACCACTGTTTCCTATTTGTGAGGGATCGGGAAGTTTGCTTTTTCGTATAGCAATCACTGCTTCAGAAATGTCTTTAATTGTTGGGTGTGTAATTCCCTTATCTGCCAGAGCATTTTCTATAGCACCATAACTTGTATTAAGAGTATGTTCTTTTTTGGTTAATCTAAAAGTGACTTTGGTGATTATGTATTCGCCTTTTACGTCGTTTTTAAAAATAGAATTGCGATATCCAAATTTGCAATCTTTATTTGAAAAGATACGTTTCTTTCGGGTATTGATATTGATTGCTTCGCAACTTGTCATTGTATTTTTAAGTTCTACGCCATAAGCACCAATATTTTGAATAGGAGCACTACCAACATATCCGGGAATTAGAGATAAGTTTTCTAAGCCTCCATAATTATTTTTGATACAGTATTGTACAAAATCATGCCAGTTTTCTCCTGCATTTACAGATACAGATACATATTTATCTGATTCTTCTATAACTGTAATTCCTTTTATAGCAATATGTAACACTAACATATCCAGATTTTTTGTTAATAGCATATTGCTTCCACCACTCAAAATAAAAAGTGGATTTTTATTGTTTTTTAAAAGCATTGTATCAAGTTCAGCTTCTGATGTAATAGCCACAAATTCTGCTGCAACCACATCAATCCCGAAAGTGTTGTATTTTTTTAAGGATTTATTATATTCAATTTTCACACGTTTAAATTTTAGTAATTATTTGAGGATAAATTAATTATAAAATTGAGAATATGTGTAATCACTACGTTCTCTCATTAAAAATTTTAAACATTTCTTTTTTGGAAAGTATATTTAATTTTTTAATGTTCGTTTCGCTAACCATTATATTTTTCAAGAGCTATTTTCAATATTTCAATTGCCTTTTTAAGATCTCTTCGATTTAGAACATATGCTATTCTTACTTGATTTTTCCCTTTGTTAGGTCCAGAATAAAATCCAGAAGCCGGTGCCACCATAATAGTTTGTTTATCTAAATCAAATTCATCTAGAAGCCATTGTGCAAAATGATCAGCATCTTCGATTGGTAATTCGGCAATACAGTAAAAAGCGCCTTTGGGAACTCCTACTTTTACTCCTGGGATTTCTCTAAGTCCGGCAACGAGAGTGTCTCTTCTTAATTTGTATTTTTCAACCGTTTCTATATAATAAGATTCTGGCGCTTCTAATGCTGCTTCACTAGCAATTTGTGCAAGAGTAGGAGGGCTTAGTCGCGCTTGAGCAAATTTCATAGCAGTTTCCATTACACTCTTGTTTTTACTTATCATGCATCCGATACGGGCTCCACACATACTGTATCTTTTAGAGACAGAATCTACAATAATGGCATATTCATCAAGTCCCTTTTCTTGCAAAATAGAGTAATGTTTTGAGTCGTCATATACAAATTCTCGATAGACTTCATCAGAAATCAAAAATAAGTCATATTTGATAGCAAGTTCTGCTAGTTGTTTTATTTCTTCTTTGCTGTAAAGATAACCTGTTGGATTACCGGGGTTACAGATTAATATAGCTTTGGTTTTTTTTGTAATCAATTTTTCGAATTCTGCAATCGATGGCAAAGCGAATCCGTTTTCTATTTTAGATATAACAGGAACTACTTTAACGGTTGATTGTGTAGAAAAACTATAGTAATTTGCATAAAAAGGCTCGGGAACTATAATCTCATCACCCGGGTCTGTAATACTGCCCATGGTAAAAATTAATGCTTCACTACCTCCCGTGGTGACCAAAATATCATCAGAAGATACAGTAATGTTATGTTTTGCATAATAGTTGGCTAATTTTTTTCTAAAACTTTCAAATCCGGCAGAGTGACTATACGCTAGAATGTCTAATTTGTGGTTTCGTATAGCATCCATGGCTTCAATTGGTGTTTTTATATCTGGTTGACCGATATTTAAATGGTAAATATGCTTACCTTCTTTTGCAGCTTTTTCTGCAAAAGGCACCAATTTTCGAATTGGTGATTCTGGCATAGCTTTGCCTTTATGCGATATTATTGGCATCTAATCTGATTTAAAAAAATAAAATAGCGGTAAATTTCTTAAATATTTTAGGAATAGAGGTGTTGTTGAGGTGTTTTTTTTAGCTATTTTCTATATTTAATACAATTAAGCCCTTATAACTTAATTTTGTTATTTTATAAAAGGTAGGCTTTTAATAATCTTTTTACTTTTCAATTTTGTTCTTCATTCGCAAAATGATTTCAGATTACCTTTTAAACAAAATAGCACTAAGATTAAATGTCAATTAATAAACAATCTTATTGCTATTCCTGTTGTTGTAAACAACACCGGACTTTCTTTTATTCTAGATACGGGTATCAGTTCTACAATTGTTTTTAGTATTGATGATACAATTGCTTTACAACATAAAAATATTTCAAAGATTCAACTTAGAGGATTAGGGAATGATGAGCCGGTAGAAGCGATGCGAACTGTTAATAATGTAGCCAAGATAGGTGATGTGATAAGTATTAATCATACCATTTATGAAATTCTGGATCTTCTTTATGGTTGTTTAAAAATGTTAAAAAAGGTATTCGAATAACTAGAAAATCGTTTAGAGATTTTTTGAGCAAAGAGTTTAACGAAATGTATATGATGAAAAAACTAAAATCAAAGAATTTCATATTGGTAATTTTAAAATGAAAGAAGTAAAAGCTTCTTTTCCAGATTCTATTTATACTCAGAGAATATCTCTTATTGATAGAGAAGGATCATTAGGTGGTGATATTTTACATAGATTTAACCTTATTATAGATTATTCTGGTCAGAAAATATCATTTAAAAAGAATAGCTTTTGTAATAAACCATTTTATTATAGTATTAGTGGAATGATTGTTCAGCATAGAGGTTATACAGTTATCAATGATTATGATATCAATGGTATAAAAAAAGAATCTTTTACAGAAAAAAATGAAGCTTATTTGGGAGTGGATAATATCGTAAGTGAACAAAAACTAGTGATTTCAAATAACTTTGTACTTAAACCCAAATACGAGATTACAAATATAAGGCCTGGTTCGTCGGCAGATCTTGCGGGTTTAAAAAAAGGAGATATTCTTTTGCAGGTGAATGGAATAAACGCTTATAAATATAAACTTTCGGATCTTAATAATTTATTTTCTTCTGAAGAAGGTAAAAAGATTAGGATAAAAATAAAACGATTGGGAATAGAGGTAAAGTGCAAGTTCTATCTAAAAAAGATAATCTAACAAAAGAATAATGTATTTGAATTTGTAAATCCCTATCAGTTTGTAGGTTTTTCAACTATATTTTTTATATTTAGAGTAATGAAGATTGTATCACTAGATTTTTGTCATTTTTCTAAAAGTAAGATTTTAGTATTGTTTCTAATCTTTAGTACAACTCTTTTTGCCCAAGAAAACTTCCGGTTGCCTGTTGGGAAAAAAAGTGATAAGATTAGATTCGAATTAGCAAATAACCTCATTGTTGTTCCTGTTGTTGTAAATGGCGTCGAACTTTCCTTTATTTTAGACACTGGTGTTGGATCCACAATTATCTTTAGTGTAGATAATAAAAGCTCATTAGAGCTTAAAAATGCATCAAAAATTTATCTTAGAGGGTTAGGTGATAATGAACCTGTAGAGGCTATAAAGTCAATTAATAATGAAGTTAGGATAGGTGATGCTATAAGTACTAATCACAAGATTTATTTGGTTTTAGATGAGTCGATTAATTTTTCTCCCAGAATGGGATTTCCCGTACATGGGATTATAGGTCATGATTTTATTAAGAACTTTGTTTTGGATATTAATTATGCAAAACAATATATAAAAATACATAATCCAGGATCGTATACCTACAAAAAGTGTAAAAAGTGCTATCAAACCAAAATTGATTTTAGAGAAAAGAAGAAAAGACCTTTTATTACAGCTCAATACGAATCTGCCAATGGGTTGATCGATATCAATCTTTTATTAGATTCGGGTTCTGGCTCTTCTTTATGGTTATTTGAGAATAAAGAAAAAGGAATATATGTCGGTGATAATTCCTTTAGAGATTTTTTAGGTAAAGGTTTTAGCGGAGATATATATGGTGAAAAAACTAAAATAAAAGAACTTCATATCGGTGATTTTAAAATGAAGGAAGTAACAGCTTCATTTCCAGACTCTGTATACATACAAGGAATATCTTTAAATAACAGGCAAGGATCATTAGGAGGTAATGTCCTAAGGAGATTTAATCTTATTTTAGATTATACCCGACAGAAAATAACTTTTAAAAAGAATAGTTTTTTTAATAAACCTTTTCATTATAATATGAGTGGACTTACTATTCAACATACTGGCTTTACAGCAGTAAGAAATTATAAAGAAGAAGATAGGGTATATTTAGGGCTAAATAAATTAGTAAATCAAAAAACGATTGAGTTAACAAACAACTTTATTCTTCAGCCTAAATACGAAATTTTGGATGTTAGACCTAATTCACCAGCAGATCTTGCAGGTTTAAAAAAAGGAGATGTTATTTTACAAGTAAATGGTAAAAACGCATATAGATATAAACTTTCTGAGTTAAATGATATGTTTTATTTTGAAGAGGGTAGGAGAATTAAGATGAAAATAGAACGATTGGGAATAGAAATAAATTACAATTTTTCACTTAAAAAAGTAATCTAATAATAAAAAAAGGATACTCTAGAGTATCCTTTTTTTATTATTAATTATACTAGTTCTAGTTTTTCTTTTCTAAAACACTTTTGTCAAGTACAGTTCCTTTAATTTTTATAGCCATTGTAGGAGAGTCTCCTGCATTAGATGTTACTGTAATAGTTTTACGAATTGGTCCGACTCTTTTGGTGTCATATTTAACTTCGATAACACCAGATTCTCCTGGAGCAATTGGTTGCTCTGGTTTTTTAGGAATGGTACATCCGCAGCTTGAATATACTCTAGAGATAACTAAAGGAGCATTTCCCGTATTTGTAAATTCAAATTGACGAACACCGTCACTACCTTTGGCGATTTCGCCATAGTCAATAACTTCGGATTTAAATTTTATTTGCGCTTTATTAGTGTCTTGTGCATTTAAGGTTGTGCCAAGAAAACCAATAAATAAAATTATCATTATTTTTTTCATGATGTAGGTTTTTGTTAAACGTAAAAGTACTTACTTTTTATTCAACTGCAAAATGATACTCAAAAGTAAGAGGTTAAAAGTTAGTGGTGTGAGGTTATAAATTTTCATATAGTACATGATATAAACTATTGTATTTTTATAACTTTATTACTCAGGTTTTTTTAAAATTTTCATATTTCTAACTTCGTACTTCATACTTTAATAAGTACTTTTGCACTTCTAAATTCAAAAATCAGACCAAAGTATGTCTTTAGCAGGAAAATACGATGCAAAATCGATAGAAAAAAAATGGTATGCCTACTGGATGGAAAATAACTATTTTCACTCAGAGGTTGATGAAAGAGAAGCATATACCATTGTTATTCCACCACCAAATGTTACTGGTGTTTTGCATATGGGACATATGTTAAACAATACCATTCAGGATGTATTGATCCGTAGAGCCCGTCTAAAAGGATATAATGCGTGTTGGGTACCAGGAACCGACCATGCCTCGATAGCGACAGAAGCTAAAGTTGTTGCAAAATTAAAAGAGGAAGGGGTTGATAAAAACGACCTTACCAGAGAAGAGTTTCTAGAGCATGCCTGGGAATGGACTCATAAGCATGGAGGAATTATCCTAGAGCAGTTAAAAAAACTAGGGGCTTCCTGTGATTGGGAACGTACTGCCTTTACTATGGATGACAATTTGTCTGCATCTGTAATCAAGGTTTTTGTAGATCTGTATAACAAAGGGTTGATTTATCGTGGGTATAGAATGGTAAATTGGGATCCTCAGGCTAAGACCACCTTGTCTGATGAAGAAGTGATCTATGAAGAAAAACAAGGAAATTTATATTACCTTAATTATGCAATAGAAGGTACAGAAGATATGCTAACTATTGCAACTACGCGTCCAGAAACGATTATGGGAGATACTGCCATCTGTATTAACCCAAACGATGATCGATATACACACCTAAAAGGCAAAAAAGCTATTGTGCCTATTGTTAATCGTATTATACCCATAATCGAAGATGAATATGTAGATATGGAGTTTGGCACCGGATGCCTTAAAGTAACACCTGCTCATGATCCTAATGATAAGACTTTGGGAGATAAACATAATCTAGAAGTTATAGATATTTTTAATGACGATGCTACCTTAAACTCTTATGGGTTGCAGTATGAAGGAAAAGATCGTTTTGTGGTTCGTAAAGAGATTGTAAAGGAGTTAGATCGTATTGGAGCACTTGCAAAAACCGAAACACACCTTAATAAAGTGGGGACAAGTGAGCGTACCAAAGCTGTGATTGAACCAAAATTAAGTGATCAATGGTTCTTAAAAATGAAAGACCTGGCTAAACCAGCATTAGATTCTGTTTTAAATAAAGAAGTAAACCTGGTTCCCGAAAAATTTATAAATACCTATCGCTACTGGATGGAAAATGTTAGAGATTGGAATATTTCTCGCCAGTTATGGTGGGGGCATCAAATCCCGGCATATTTTTATGGAGATGGTAAAGAAGATTTTGTAGTTGCAGAAAGTAGAGAAGAGGCTTTGGTTTTGGCCAAAGAAGAAACAGGAAATACTGAGTTAACTAATGCAGATCTTACTCAGGACCCTGATGCTTTAGATACCTGGTTTTCTTCCTGGTTGTGGCCTATGAGTGTTTTTAACGGTATTTTAGAACCAGATAATAAAGAGATTAATTACTATTATCCAACTAATGATTTGGTTACTGCTCCAGAAATCTTATTCTTTTGGGTGGCACGTATGATCATCGCTGGATACGAATATCGAGGAGAAAAGCCTTTTGCTAATGTATACCTTACCGGTATTGTAAGAGATAAAAAACGCCGTAAGATGTCTAAATCTTTAGGTAATTCTCCAAATCCATTAGATTTAATTGACCAATATGGAGCAGATGGTATTAGAGTAGGGATGCTGTTAAGTTCTCCTGCAGGAAATGATTTAATGTTTGATGAAGACTTGTGTAAACAAGGTAGTGCTTTTGTTAATAAAATATTTAATGCCTCTAAACTTATTCTCGGTTGGGAAGTTGATAATACCATAGATCAACCAGAAGCTTCAGCTATGGCGATAGCATGGTATACTTCAAAATTTCAAAAGGCATTGTTAGAGCTAGAAGATAGCTATTCCAAATATCGTATTAGCGACGCTTTAATGACAACCTATAAATTGGTATGGGATGATTTCTGTAGCTGGTTGTTAGAGATGGTTAAACCTGCTTACGGTAACCCTATTGATGGTAAAACTTACCAGGAGATAATCAAAATTTTAGAAGACAACTTAAAGGTTTTACACCCTTTTGTTCCTTTTATTTCTGAAGAAATATGGCAACAAGTCACAGATAGAACACCAGAAGAAGCATTAATTATTGCTAATTGGCCAGAATCACAAGCAATTAATGAAAATTTGATTGCAGAATTCGGGATTGCTGCAGATGTTGTTTCTGGAATTAGAACGATACGAAAGGAGAAAAATATAGCGTTTAAAGAAACTATCGAATTATCTGTATTGAATAGTGAAAACAATAATGTCACTTTTGATCCTGTAATTAGTAAATTAGGAAACCTATCAACATTAAATTATGTAGATGAAAAGGTTGAAGGGGCACTTTCTTTTAGAGTGAAATCTAATGAATATTTTATTCCGATTTCTGGAGCCATCAATGTTGAGGAGGAAATTAAAAAATTGACTGATGAGTTATCATATACAGAGGGGTTCTTGAAATCTGTTCAGAAAAAATTACAAAATGAGCGTTTTGTAAACAATGCACCAGAACAAGTTATTGCTAACGAAAAAAGGAAACAAGCTGATGCAGAAGCTAAAATTGCTACCATAAAATCAAGCCTAAAGAGTTTACATAATTAGTATTTCTAATACAATTAATAATAATAAAAGGTCTTAATTAATCAAGACCTTTTATTATTAATCGGTAATATATTTATTTACCAATTCTATATATTTTTTTTTAGCTTCTTTTGGGGTGAGGCTTTTTGCTTGAAAAAATGCATTTAATTTAAATGCATTTCTAAGTTCACTATCTCCTGATGGGGTAAAAAAACCTTCTGTATGTGTTGCTCTTTTATAATACGCATAGAAATGAAGCATGATATCAGGAGGCAATTGTATTTTAGTATTACAGGCGCGCTCGTATGCGTTATCGAAGGCAATATTTAATTCTTCTTCGGTCATGATTAAAGATTAGCAATAACACTTTCTCCTCCTTTTACTTTTTGATTTAAAGTAACACTTACGTCTGTTCCTATAGGTAAATACACATCTACTCTTGATCCAAATTTAATAAAACCACTATCAGAGCCTTGAACTACTTTTTCTCCTTCTTTAGCATAATTTACGATTCTTTTTGCAAGGGCTCCTGCTATTTGTCGATAAAGTACTTCTATGTTATTGTTTTTTACGACAACGGTAGTCCTTTCATTCTCTTCAGAAGCTTTGGGATGCCAGGCTACAAGGTATTTGCCGGGATGATATTTGCTAAAAATAACTTCACCGTTTATTGGGTGTCGTGTTACGTGAACATTTATCGGGGACATAAAAATTGATACCTGTAAGCGATGATCTTTAAAATGCTCTTTTTCATATACTTCTTCAATAACCACTACTTTTCCATCAACAGGTGCTACTACAGTATTATCATTTATTATTGTATTTCTTTTAGGGTTTCTGAAAAATTGCAAAATCAAGATCAGAAACACCAATGTAACCGAAAATATAGCGATTTGCCATTCATCGATCTGAATAGCTACGTATGAGGCCAAATTAATACCTAGAAATAATACAAGTGCTACTGATATTATTTTATATCCTTCTTTATGAAACATGCTTTAATATTTGTAAAAATGCATATAAAAATGGGCTGGCAAATATAACACTATCTAGTCTGTCATATATGCCGCCGTGACCTGGCATTATGGTGCCACTGTCTTTAACTCCAGCCTGTCTTTTGAACTTAGATTGGATTAAGTCTCCTAGAGTCCCAAAAATACTCATAATTATGCTTATAATCAACCAAATGCCTATTGATAAAGTAGTAGTAAATATAGCGATTAAATATCCAGCTAATAATGAGAAAATAAATCCTCCGATAAACCCTTCTATAGTCTTTTTTGGGGATATTCGTTCTAACAATTTATGTTTTCCCAAATTTTTACCAACCAAATAAGCAAAAGTATCATTGATCCAGGTGATTAAAAATGCTCCTGCAATGATAAAAGGTTGGTATTCTCCTGTATAATAAGGTACAAGAGTTAAAAACACAATAGATGTAATTAGATAAAAAATACTGGTATGATATTTTCGTTTCTCGAACATTGGGATAATACGAATGGTAACTAAATCTTTTACCAAAAATAATTCTGTAATAATGGTAAGAGCCAAAACAGGTATGATGAGGTAAAAATAGAGCTTATCCTGAAATATATTTAACACCGCTAAAAGGCTAATGAATATTACATACAATCTTTTATTTCTAAGATGAATTAATTTTTGAAATTCATATATAGCGATTACTCCAAAAATCAAAAAGATCCCAATAAAGGTGTATCTATTAATACATATAGATAGTAGTAAAATAGAGACATATAAAAGCCCCGATAAAGATCTTGTAAGCAATTCCTTCATATTATAAATCTTCCAGCAGCAGCAAATATAAATTTTTTGAACTATTTCCATAGCTTAAGAAATCCTTTTCTTTTTGCGGCTCAAAATCTTTGATTGTAGTAATGTTAGAAGGAATAGAACTTCTATTTTTATTTTTTATACCTTTTAATCCTTCTCCAATATTCTTAACTAGTTGGCTGGTAGCTGCTAAAATCACAAAATTGTCAGGAAGTTCGGTAAGTTTTTTCTCTCTAAGCTGGTTTGAAGACACTAATATAGATCCGTTATCGGCAATTAAATATTCACAAGTAGCAAAAAAGAAAGAAGCCGAAAAGCTTTTAACATAATTTAGATTGAAATTAGAGAATTTATGTTCTAAAGCGATATCAAAACAACATACGTCTTTTTCATACCAATCATTTTCCAAAAGAATCTTATCAAAAGAATCAGAGACTTCATTTTCATCATCGCAATAAAGAAACTTACCGCCGTTTCTTTTAAAATTTATCATAAAGCTTTCATCAATCGGTAGATCAATTTCTGGCATATACTTACTGCGATCATCTAAGTGACGTTCCTTACTCTTTTGGTCTGATTTAGATTTTGAGGAAAATATTCTTCTAAATAGACTCATGTTTTAGATTGGGATTGGGAAATTACGGTTTTACATTACCACCAAAGATAAAAAAAATCTTAACCTAATATTCCGTTAGGTTAAGATTTTTCAATTTACAAGTAAAAATAATATGCTTATGAAGGTTCTTTAATGACTTCTTCTTCTTCTTTTCCGAATGGTCTTTTACCAAAAATTTTTTCGAGGTTATCTTTAAAAATAACTTCTTTTTCTAGTAAAACTTCCGCTAATTCAGTGAGCTTATCTTTGTTATTCTCTAATAATTTAATAGCGCGCTGGTATTGTTCTTCGACTATATTAGAAATTTCCTTATCGATAAGTTCACTGGTTTGTTCGCTATATGGTTTTGTAAAATTGTATTCACTTTGACCAGAAGAGTCATAGTAAGTTAAATTACCGACTTTATCATTTAACCCATAAATGGTAACCATGGCTCTGGCTTGTTTGGTTACTTTTTCCAAATCACTCAAGGCTCCAGTAGAAATTTCATTAAATATAACTTTTTCTGCAGCACGACCTCCTAATGCGGCACACATTTCATCAAGCATTTGATTTGGTCGTACAATTAGCCTTTCTTCTGGTAAATACCAGGCAGCACCTAGAGATTGTCCTCTGGGTACAATAGTAACTTTTACCAATGGAGCAGCATGTTCTAACATCCAGCTTACAGTTGCATGACCTGCTTCATGAAAAGCGATAGCTCGTTTTTCTTCTGGAGTAATAATTTTATTCTTTTTCTCTAATCCTCCTACGATCCGGTCTACTGCATCAAGAAAATCTTGTTTCCCAACTGCTTTATTACCTTTTCTTGCGGCAATCAAAGCAGCTTCATTACATACATTTGCAATATCAGCACCAGAGAATCCCGGAGTTTGTTTTGCCATGAATTCGGTATCGAGTTCATTTTCAACTTTCTTTAATGGCTTTAAATGAACATCAAATATTTCTTTACGCTCACGAATATCTGGAAGATCTACATATATTTGGCGATCAAAACGACCGGCACGCAATAATGCTTTGTCAAGTACATCTGCACGGTTGGTCGCTGCTATAACAATTACATTGGTATTAGTACCAAAACCATCCATTTCTGTAAGTAGCTGGTTTAGTGTGTTTTCTCTTTCGTCATTTGATCCCGAAAAATTACTTTTACCTCTGGCTCTACCTACAGCATCAATTTCATCAATAAAAATAATAGCGGGAGATTTTTCTTTTGCCTGTTTAAACAAATCTCGAACACGAGAAGCTCCAACACCAACAAACATTTCTACAAAATCTGATCCTGATAGAGAAAAGAATGGCACTTTTGCTTCACCAGCTACAGCTTTTGCTAATAATGTTTTACCAGTTCCCGGAGGTCCTACTAACAGAGCTCCCTTGGGGATTTTACCACCTAAAGAGGTATATTTTTCTGGGTTTTTAAGAAAATCTACAATTTCTTGTACTTCTTCTTTTGCTCCTTCAAGACCTGCTACATTTTCAAAAGAAACTTTAACCTCGGTATTTTGGTCAAAAAGTTTAGCTTTAGATTTTCCGATATTAAATATTTGCCCTCCGGCACCACCACCAGAACCACCACTCATTCTACGCATGATAAATATCCATACTCCGATGATAAGAGCAAATGGTAATAGCGTAATAAAAATTTCACCCCATACATTACTTTCGGTATCATAGTTTACCTGAGTTGATAATCCATTTTCTTTTTTTATTGTGGCAATTTTATTTTCAAAATTCTGTAAGTCACCAAATTCAAATTGATAGTCAGGATCATTAGGGCTTGCCGGTAATAGAGATTTATTCTTATTTTTTTGATGCTTATCTAATAATTTAGCTTCACTGGTAAGGAAGACTTTAGCATTTCGGCGATTTATAATCACCACTTTTTCTACTTCTCCATTACTTAAAAAATCTTGAAATTCAGAAGGAGAGGTAGTGGGAGCAGATCCTAATCCACTTCCACCCATAAAATTCAATATTAAAAAACCAACAATAATAATTGCATAAATCCAATATGCACTAAACTTTGGTTTTTTATTCGGTTCTGTTTTTTTATTTTCTTTCGCCATTTACGGTTTTCTTTTAATAATTCGTTTCGATAACTGTAGTTTTTGCATCTCCCCAAAGTCCTTCTATATCATAGAATTCTCTAATGTGTTTTTGAAAAACGTGAACAACAACATTAACATAATCAATCAATACCCATTCTGCATTTTCACTACCTTCGATATGCCAAGGTTTGTCTTTAAGTTCTTTACTTACCGTTTTTTGGATAGAGTTTACAATTGCGTTTACTTGCGTATTAGAAGTCCCGTTGCAGATTACAAAATAGTTACATACTGTATTTTCAATATCTCTTAGATCTAAAATATTGATATCGTTACCTTTTACTTCTTCAATACCTTTTAATATTTGAGTAATTAATTGATCGTTACCGATTTCTTTTTTAGTCATGCATTTTTTTAATTTGTGTAAAGTTATTACTTTTTATGATTTTAATGTCTGTATTAGTCGGACATTTGTAAAACTTTTACACCATACACATGCATATAATCAAAGTTGATGCCATTGACTCTACAAGTACTTTTCTAAGAGACCTAAATCGTGAAAAGCATTTTACAACTCCGGTTTGCGTAATAGCAAGAAAGCAACTGTCCGGTAAGGGGCAGATGGGTACAATTTGGCAAAGTAATCCAGGCGAAAACCTTACATGCAGTGTGTTTATGCCTATTGAGAGATTGTCGTTAACAGATCAGTTTTATGTTTCTATAGTCACATCACTGGCTGTTTGTGATACTTTAAATCGTCTTATGGTACCTAAATTATCTATAAAATGGCCTAACGACATTCTGTCAGATAGACAGAAATTGTGTGGTATTTTGATAGAAAATATGGTAAAGAATGGCAGTATGATCGGAGCTATTATTGGGATTGGAATTAATATTAATCAAACAGAATTTAATAACTTACCTCAAGCAGGATCTTTAAAACAAGTTTTAGGTCAGAATTTAAATATTGAAGAAGTTTTACAATCTTTATTAGTTCGGTTAGAAAAACGATTTTCTGAGTTGTATGTTTCTAATTTTGCAAAACTTAAAAAAGAATATGAAGCACTACTTTTTAGAAAAAATAAACCCTCTACATTTTTAGATGTAGAGGGCAAATCTTTTGTTGGAATTATTCAAACTATTACCAAAGCAGGTAAACTTCAAGTTTTAATAGAGGACGAAATTATCTCGGATTTTGACCTCAAAGAAATTAAACTATTGTATTAATTACAGCTTACCTATATTTTCTATTAGTGTATTGATAAAATTTTGGATAGGGTTTTTAATCATCATCGACATCATAGTGTTAAACTGCCCATCAAAAGTAAGTTTTGCTGTACTTTTTCCATCTCCAGAATCAACAATATCTGCAGTTAATGTAAAAGGAAGCTTGTCACTAGCAGCTCCAAGAACAACCTGACTTGGGCTCGTACTTTGTTTTTGGTCTAGTACTAATTCTGGCATTCCTTTTAATTGGAAAAGAAATCTGGAATCACTTATTTTTTCAAATTTTTGCTTACTTTCTGGCATAAGTTGCTCAAAGTTTTCAACTTTAGTCAAAAATTCGAACACGTCTTCTGCTGTTTTATTTACAGTAACAGTAGGGCTTTCTAAGTTCATAATGTTATTAAATTGTTATATATTCCATTCGGCAGGATTTATTCTCCAGCTTTGTAGTGTTTGTTGTTGCTCTTTTGTAATGTATTCAGTATCAACTGCCTGTTCCAAAAGATTTTCGTAGTTGCTTAATGTATGCAAAGACAATGCCGCTTCTTTAAAATTCTCTACTGCAATATCAAAACCATAGTTAAATATGGCTACCATTCCTTTTACATTAGCATCAGCCTCTTTTAATGCTTTTACAGCGTTAAGACTACTTTTTCCTGTGCTGATCAAATCTTCAACAACCACAACATTTTTATGGGTTGGAACGATACCTTCTATTTGGTTTTTTCTACCGTGTTTCTTTGCTTCAGGGCGCACATAAATAAAGGGAAGGTCTAATTGTTCTGCAACGAGAATTCCTATACCAATAGCACCTGTAGCAACTCCGGCAATTACATCGGGTTTACCATATTCTTTTTCTATAAACTTAGCAAGATGCTTACTCAGGAAATTTCGAATTTCTGGATAAGAAAGTGTAATCCGGTTATCACAATAAATAGGAGATTTCCATCCAGATGCCCAAGTAAATGGTTCTTGTGGTTTTAATTTAATTGCATTAATTTGCAGTAGTAGTTCAGCAGTTTTTTTTGCTGTATCTTTATCAAAAATCATAGTTGCAAATGTATAAAGTTTTTGTGAATAATACTCCTATTATTCTATCTACAAAAAAGTCAGTTAAGGATTATAAAATGATCCCAATAAAAGAAGCTAGTTTTCCGACAATTATAAGGGATATTCTAAATAAGGAGGCAATACATGAAGAAGCAAAATACCATCTCTATCATAAAAAAGAAGATAAACTAATAGAACATTTATATTCGAAATTACCAGTAGTTATTGCAGGAGGAGGAAAGGTGTATAATGAAAATAAAGAAATTTTGTTTATTCGCCGTAATGGAAAATGGGATCTGCCAAAAGGTAAAGTTGAAAAAAAGGAAGATATGGAAACCGCAGCAATAAGAGAGGTAGAGGAAGAAACAGGGGTTTCGGGATTAGAAATTACCAAATTCTTATATCGAAGTTATCATATCTTTAAAAGAAATGGTGAGTTTAGACTAAAGGTGACCTACTGGTTTGAGATGAAAACGAACTATAACGGAGAGTTAGTACCACAAAAAAATGAAGGAATTACTAAAGTAAGATGGAAAAATACTAAAAAAGCTAAAAAAGCTTTGCAAGATTCTTATTCGAATATTAAGCTGTTGTTTTCTCATGATTATTTGTCATAATGTTGTTTTTTAATTTTATTAAAAATATTTTTACTAGATAATCAATTACTAACTAAAACAAAACATTATGGGTTTATTTTCATTTATTAAAGGAGCAGGAAAAAAGCTATTTGGTATTAAAGATGAGACAGTTAAAGAAGAAGTGGTAACACCAAAAAGTAAGACCGATTTATTAAAAGCCGAAATCGATCGATTAGGAATACCTGTTTCTGGTCTTGATGTATCTGTTTCTGAAATGATAACTGTATCAGGACAGACAGAAACTAATGCAGATAGAGAAAAGATTATTCTGGCAATGGGTAATATTGATTGTGTGGGTTGTGTAGAGGATAATATTACTGTGACTAATCCAGAACCTGAAGCTAAATTTCATGTAGTTAAGAGTGGAGATACACTTTCAAAAATAGCTAAGGAAGTGTATGGAGATCCTATGAAATACAATGTTATTTTTGAAGCAAACCGACCAATGCTCGAGCATCCTGATAAGATTTACCCAGGGCAGACATTACGAATTCCTGTAATGAGCTAATATAACATTAGATATAATATGAAATAAAAAAGGGAGGTTGTTATCTCCCTTTTTGTTTAATATGGAGTAATTAGTTTTAAAATTTGATACTCGATAATAAAATGAAAATTAACATATTAGCACTACTTTTTCTAATTCTTTTTTGTGTTATAGCCTGTAATATCAGAGAAAGCAAAGAAAAAAACAAATCTAATGACCCGGGTTCGACTAATACATATATAGGCCCTAATTATTCACAGTATACACAATTTTCTGACTATAACTTTACAACAGAGCAGCAATGGGATAGTTTAAATAATATGACTCATCATTTTAAACCAGCATCTGGATATAATATTCATAAAGATTATAAAACTTTTGGGTGGCATATATTTTCTAAAGGATCTGCTTATAAGAGTTATAATTTTTCGCTGTTATGGGGTGTTTCTTATTTTTCGTATATGGTTAATGCCAAAACAGGGGGCTATGAGAATATTCATCAATGGAAAACGACCGCTTTGGTAGATAGTGCAAAAGTGAATAACTGTAAGGTGTTTCTTACGGTATCTAATTTTGGTGAAAAAAGAAATGCTCAGTTTTTAAAGAACCCAAAGGCCCAAAGAACTCTTGCAGATAGTTTAAGTGTATTGTTGGACCTTAGAAAAGCAAATGGTATAAACATAGATTTTGAAGGGGTGTCCTCAAAAAACAAAAAAGAATTTAACCGGTTTATTGTTATATTATCAGACCGGTTACATAAGATAAACCCTGATTATATGGTTTCAGTGGCATTATATGCGGTTGATTATCATAAAATATTCGATATAAGAACAATTGATCCTTCCATCGATTTTTATACACTTATGGGATATGATTATTATGGAGGGTTTAGTGAGCATGCAGGACCAGTTTCTCCATTAAAAAGTAGTAAGCTTTGGGGGGATCATAGTGTTGAGTCTTCTGTAAAGTATTATATAAATGAAGGTGTTAAACCAGATAAATTAATAGTAGGGTTCCCTTATTATGGTGGTAAGTGGAAAACCCAAAATACCCCTATACCAAGCAAAGCCGAAAAATTTCTTTCTCACGATATGTATAGCACAACACAAGAATTGCTTGATACAAAAAAATATAAAATAAGTTTTGATACCATTAGTGCTACACAGTATGGCATATATAAAGAAAAAGGAGTGACAAAACAATTGTGGTTTGATGATAGCCTTTCGTTATCCTATAAATATGATTGGATTAAACATAAAAAACTAGCTGGAGTAGGAATATGGGCTTTGGGCTATGATCATGGTTATACCGAATTATGGGAATTGCTGGCTGATAAATTTGGAGAGGATAAGTAGTATCTTATTATTTTTTATGTAAAACGAATATAGAATATGTGTAAGGTGTATATGCCGGTATCAGGAGAACATGAGTTGTATTATGAAGTGTATGGAAACCCTGATGCGCTATAAAATGCCTGTATAATCATAGGCTCTCAACCCACCCAGCTATACCCATGTAATATTCTAATGGGTATTTAGTATTGCCTAATGCTTTATAAATAGAATAGTTTACAAGGTATAGAAGTATTAATTTTAGAAAGATTTATTGTCTTTTCTTCTTTAATTTCATTTATTGCCTTAACCAATTCAATAAACTCATGAAAGATACGTTCCATTTTTGAATTTGTCTTTTATATACTCTAAAATTTTTGGCCTTAACTGAGATTCAGTCGCATTAGTAGCTAAAAAATAGGCAACTGCACGAGAATGGGCAGCTGCTATTGCTTTAGCTGATCTCATCTTTCCTTCTCCTCCTGTTATTTCCATAATCATTATGAAACCTTGGAGTAGTAAAATATAGAGGTTGCGTAAAAACTATATCTGTAGCATGTTCAATACCATCAGGTTTCTTACATCGTCGAAATATTTTTTTCTAAATGCTTTAATTCCAAAAGTGATACCGTTTCCAGCAAATTTAGCAGGATTAAACCATAAATTTTTCAAAAAAATATCGTGAATATCTTCACCCGTAAATGTATTTACGGGCAAAGACATTACAATCTCTATAAAATTTTTATTCATATGTACTATTTAAACTCTAATATCTTTAAGTTAATGTCTAATTCTCTTGCTAAATCTATTACTTCATTTAGCAAACTTCGATCATACCCTTCAGGCACCCATACATCTAAATCCACATCATCAATGATAATTCCTCCATTGGTGGCACTTCCTCTTACATACGTTATTAAGTCATCAATATTCTTCTTAATGTTCCCGAAACCACTTGTGGCATTAGTAGTTTTAACACTTACCTATAATATTAACATCATTAGGTTCTTCACGAGGAATAATGATTTGATTATCCAATATATAAACACCCTACTATTTCTAGCAGGGTGTTTTGTTTATTAAGAATGTGAGAACGTTTCCAAATGATTGTGTTTGCTATTTATGCAAATTACTAAATGTTACCTCAGTGAATTGTTGGTTTTGCTTGAGTGTAACCTTTATTTTAAATCCATTTTTGCTCCAAATTATGAACAATGGATTCTCTTCAAAAGAACAATCCTTAAGGGTGTAATTAATTTCCTGAGATGTAGTACCATTTCCTGATTTATTAGGCTCACTATAATGAGTCATCTGATCCATTTTCGTCATTTCAGATGGATTACCATATTTATTCACTATAGTTTCATAAAATGATATATCCATTATTGTTGGAAAACCAAAAATTACACTTTGAATATTTTTTTCTTCATTTACATATAGATGAAGGCTGCTGAATTTTCTATCACAGAAAACAAAATCCTCCATAACTATAGTGTGCAAATTTTCATCTAATCGAAAGCCTCCTAGAAAAGAGTATTCATCTTTAAATTCAATAATTGACTTCCCTAAGAAATTTTCAAAATTCTTTTCTGTTGACATAGAAAATAATAGTAAGAAACTTGTTATAACAATTCTCATAATTTAAGGTTTGACTAGATTAATAAAGCCATAATAAAAGGAAAGAAAGCCACAACATACGAGTGCTGTGGCTTTTATCAAATTAATACTGAGATTAATTTTTTTTACTTGGTTTTACATTAAAAGGAGGACTATCTATACTAAATATTATTTCACTAATATTCTGTTTATGTCGTAAAAATGCTTGAATGTAGAAATTTTCTTTTTTCCATATCACAAACAATGGTTTTTCATCAAAAGTCCCTTCTATTAAATCTCCTTCTCGTTTTGTTAAATTTTGATGAAAAGGATCATCACTTTCGTGCGGGCTAGTTTCACTTATCACTTTAATATTTGACATTACATATATATGATTTGGTTCTCCATACTTTTCAACAAACGAATTATAAAATTGACGGTTAATAACTTTCCCGAAATGAATAGTAATAGATTCAACATTATCATTTTCGTCAGTTTCTATAGAAAGGAGGTGAGAAAACATACCATAAAAATCCATATTCAAATATTGACTACTGTATAAGCGAACTTTGACTTGTTCAAAATTACTTTTTCTAAAATTGCTACCCACAATTTTTTCAACAACAGAAAGATGTTTCTCTAATAGTTCTTCAAATTTAATAGTATCCACAAAATAAGTGTTTAGGTTAAGAGTCAATGCAAATAATATACTTATAAAACTTTTCATTATTCTAAATTAACAAAACTTTTCATCACTCGCAATCAAACGGATTACCTATCCCTAAAACACTGGTTATATAAGGTGCTGGACTAGGTATTGGAAAAGGTTCACTAAAGGTAATACCACCACCAAATATTGCTAATTCAGTTTTAATTGCATCTCTAAAAAAATCCGCTAGTGCAAATTTAGTAACATCAGGATTTCTATAAAAATATATATCTGTTGCCTTTATCGCAAGTGTTACAGCTTCCGCAGTAGCATTAGCAGCTTGACCATTGTTCATCCAGTTTGGTGCAGTAAAATATATAAGATCTATAGGAATTTCAATATCACCAAGATACGGACTACCATTAGGTCTTATACCAGCAGTATAAAACCTATGGTCAAAATCCTTTACTGCACATGCTTTTTGTAATGCTCCTGGTGGTTGGGCATATTCAAAACTTCTACAATCCGCTCCTAGTAGTGGGTTCACATCTGGTTTAGCCATCATCACATTAATAGCATTTGTAACAAAAATTGCCTCGTCGCTAGACCAAGTGCCCGCATTGTTAAGAGTAGAATAGTAATTATAAAGATTTTCAGTTTTACTTCTATGAGTAACCAACCAATCTGTTTGTGCCTGATTAAGGCTTAAAGCATTAGAAAGATCGTACACTTTTTTTCTAAAAGCAAAGTCAAAAGTTTCTCCTCTGGCAAGGGCCTGAAAACCTTCTATTACATAAGGGTATTGTAGCATATCTGGAAAACGTAATCCTGCATTCCATAATGTTTGCCCTATAGTACCACTAAAAACTATGGGTAGTTGTGGTGGGCCAATAATTGGATAGTCATAACGTCCTACATCAAAAATTGCTGCAATTTCATCATATGTCAAAGTAGGTATAGTTATGCTATTGTCTTCAAAAACATCCTTAATAGCTTCACCTTCAAATTCTGGACGAGGGATTCTATTGTCAAACAAACTATTTAAAACATTGTTATACCCTCTTAAACTTATACCTGTCCATGTATCTTCAGGAAATACTACATTCATAGCTAAAGATTGATTGGTTTCTTTTTGAAAAACAAGAGTGTTGTTTTCTGCTGTAAAATTAATGTCAGCAGAACCATAAGAACGATCTAGAATCCATTGATCAAAAATTCTCTTATGCATAGTTAAAGCATGGCCATAATATCTCACCATTTCTAAGTGTTTTTTAAGATCACTTTTCAGGTGTTCTCTCCCGTTAAACCAATTATCGTCTATCTTAATATGATTATTCAAAGCGTATCTAAATAAAGCTACGTCTTCTGACATTGTTGGATATGGCGGGGGATTATTATCAAAAGGATTGTTGGCAATAAGATTTGCTAAAGCTGGAGTATGGTTTCTTTTTATTGGTTCATAAATATTAGGATTGCTTCCAAATTGTATATCAAGAACTGCCGGATTGTTTAAGTTCACTGATAAGATATATCCTGTCATAAAACGAATAGCATCTTCATAATCTGATCTGTTAAAATGATTTATATACTCTTGTGCTAAATAATCTCTAAACTGATTATTAGCAAGAGCATAATCTATTTGATCTCTTCTTTTAGAATAATTTACATAACCTCCATGTTGTCCGTTAACTAAACCTACTTGTTCGTCAAATAAATTTTTAGCTTCCTGATCGGTCATTTCTCTTAAAAGCTTACCATTATATTTAAGATCTCCATATTTATTAAGAGTGCCTACTCCATCCGTTACTCGAATGTTAAGAACGTTTGCATTTAAAGAAACATTATCGATGGTTTGCTCATCATAATTATATAAGCTTTTAAAGTGATTATCTAATAGACCTTCAACCCTAACCACTTCATTGGTCAAATTATCCTTAAAATATTTATCCTGGACATCATTAAAGTTGTCATTGGGATTACCATCCATTGTCCTTTTTAATATTGCCTCTTGATTTCTAAGCCAGCTTTCTTTTAAATGATTGGCTTGTGCATTTAGATGCTGGTCAAATAATGAAATATGAATAGTCTGTGTACAATAACAACTTTCTACTGTTTCAGAGTTTTTCCCCTCACAATCAATACAGCTTTGTGTACCGTCTTCTGAATATTGAACAATTTGTGCTTGTGTGGTGTTTGATAGCAGGTATAGCATACCCATTATCAATAGTTTAAATAGTGTTTTCATATATAAATATTTTGTGACCTTAATTTTGATTCAAAAGCCTATTCTCGATACATTTTTCTTTCATTACATTACAGAAAAACACTCGAACCGACGACTTTTGATGATGTAACTCTTTGTACAGAATTAGCATATATAAGGTGGTTTATAGTTTTACAACGGTTTTAGAATAAGGAGAGTTGTTTATCATCATTTGGATTACGTAAGTTCCGCTGGGTAATGTTGAACTATCAATTTTAATAGTTTGAGTACCTTTTGCAAGGTGCTTCTGGCCAGGCACACTTATTCTTCGTTTGCCATAGAAATCATATACAGCCACCTCTACATCTGCCTCTCGGTCTAAATCGTAAGTAATCGTAAACTCATTACCAATGGGGTTGGGTGAGATGGTTGCAAAATTTTTATCCAATATCAAAGGTGTTGCTGCCTTTAGAGAAGTATCGGCAATAGAAGCTGTTGGTACTGTAGTTACAGGATACAGAACCATTCTTAATGGGGTATATACCTTCTCGTTTAATTCCACTATTTCTGTAGACCGGGTTGCCTTAACAATCAATGCCTGTTTACCATCTACAGGGGCTTGTTTAAAATTTAAACCTTCAATACTATAGGTAAGGGTACTCTTGTCTGGGTGGTCTTGTAGTTCATTTTGTAAAGAAGGTAGTATCAAAGGCACAAACTGACCAAAGCCAAAACCACTCTCGTAAGTAGTACTGGTAATTTTAGCTAACCTAATATCATGGATCTTTGTCTCCCCTTTCATCGTGAGTTCGAGCCTGACATCATCATAGGTACCATGGTCTTGTCGTTTGGTAACAGATAGGGTAACAGGGATATACCGTTTTACCCCCGCAGCAGTCCAGTCGTACTCTATAAAATGACCTTGAAAATCTGTTCTTCCTTCTCCAATAAGTGTTATGGGATTACGATGTGTATTATAGTTATCAATACTGGCCAAACGTTCTTCTGCCGAGATCGGTATCCAGTCATTACTTTGATTTTGTAAAGATTGTTTTAAGGTTCGGCTATTTAAGATAGTATTCTCTGATAATAGTTGTAATGCCTTAACCTTGTCCTTAGGCATCCCATACCCATAATACTGCATAATCGCCAGCCAGTGTTTTGCCATAGGGTGATTGCTACTCTCAAAATGGGTCTTGGCTTTAGTCACTAAAGATGTATTAGTAAAATCATTAGTAGTCACCAGGTTTTTTAGGTTGAGATACCCTAATATATAATGTGCAATATCCTTTTTATAATCAAGGGTAATCAGCTTTTCAAGATCACTAGATATTGTACTATAATTAATATAACGTTTGTCTTTATACCCACTGGTTAACATATTAATACTATGCGTAAGCATGGCAGGAGGATATTGATAATACGATGCTCTAAAAATGTGTAAATAGGAAAGTTCTGTTCTTTTACCAAAAAGAGTGGTATAATCCCCTTTTTGTAAATGAAGCAACCCTTTGGCATAAGCCGATGATGGGTTGGTTCTACCATAGGATTCCTCGGCACAAGGAGTAATATACTTGATCATTTCATCGATCAATGCTGGAGGATAGTTTTTAAAATCATTTTTAAATTTTAGGATAACTTCTGCTTTTTGTTCGCAAGTTATAGGTGTCAGTTCTTGTGCATAACTTTGATGCACCAATAGTAAGGCAAGGCATAGCAAGCCCCATACAAATGATGTGTTCATTTTAATGAATTTTAAGATGTTAATAAATTATTGGTATTATGCTAATTTGTGTACACGAAAGCTTTACCTATGGATATAGATCCACATGGCGGTTAGGAGTTGTACTCCTGTTTCAAACGTTTGATCAAGAAGTCAAAAACACGGCTCTAGGGTCTAGAATGTGAACCATTCATGGCTTCTATTTTTTTGGGATATTATTGTCGGTGAGGACTGTGCTGTTTTGTTATCATAAGTTGGATTTTTTAGGTTGTTAAAATTGATATTCTTGATGCAATAATACAGCATGTGAGTTTCATTTTTCGGAACTCAGCTATGTTGATAGTGTTAATGTTTTGTAAAAACAGCTAAAGAAATCATAAGTGAAATTTTGGTGCTTTGGGGAAGCTAAAAAATGTACTAATAGGTTTAAATAGTACATCAGGAATCGAGGTGCTTTGTTCTTATACATAAGGCAAAAAAAGCAAAGCACCCGACATCCTTTGGGGTCACTACACAAACTCAACTTATGCACGTTTTTACCTGTCATTTTATTTGGGATGATTTTTTTAAACTCTTTTACAGAATTTTTGACCTTTAAACTTAAAATTTTGGTAAAATCTATAAACCATTTAACCACAAAGACCATGTCGAACGTCTTTTTAACCTTCTCACGCGTCTTTTTGACGAAGTGTTTAGCTCGATTTACTTAATTTTTAAAGCATTGGCTTAAAATTTTAAGAAGATGAGCTGAAATTTTAACTTCTTTAGCTGAAATTTTCACTACCTGAGTTAAAAACTTCGTCTTTTTGGTTAAACGGAACGTCTTTTTAACCCGTGAGAAGGTCTTTTGAGTTAAACAGGGTTATTCTTCTGTTTCATCGGTTGTAGGGATACTTTTGGTACGGGCAAAAAATTGTTTTAATTCTGCTACTTTTTCAGTAAATCCCGGTTTTCCTGCTCCCTTACTGTATTGCGAATAGGCATAATCGTTTAATGCATCCTGATAGTTATCATAATCATGTAGTATTTTGGTACTCTCCAGACGATATGCCAAACTTTCTACACGACCTAAAAGGTTTTCTGTAAATACTCTGGCTTTATAATCTTTCTCAAACTCCTCCCAATCTACATCTGGTGAACTTAAAGAACTACTATGCTGTCGATAATCCCAGATTTTATTGACAAACAGTTTATTTTTCTCATTGATCGCTTTATAGTCCCTGCGTTGTTTCTCTGTTAATGCAGATAGTTTATCTATAAATATGGCTTCTAATTCTGCAACCAGTTTTTCTGCTTTCTTTTTTTCGTCTTGTGTAAGTAAATCTTGAATAATATTTCTCATTGGTATATATTTATGTTATGTATTGGTTATTAATGTACTATGTTATTAATTTGTTACTCAATTATTTAAAAAAATATTTTATTAACCATATCCAGGAGCATGATGCCAATACAATATTATCCATGACTTTTAGGGTACTACAAACCAAAAGAGGAATGGAGAAACTAGAAGCCGATGATGCTATTTTTGATCTTAACCGTCTTACAAGACGATCATACTGTAAAAGAAAAAGCAAATCGGGTAGACATGACCGACCCAAAAATGAATCTGTACAAAAAGCAATTGAAATTGGGAGTATTTAAAGGTTAATCCGGATGAAAACAGGGGGCACATCTGTCATGAATTTGGCTTATCAAAAACAACATATTATAGAACTCTAAAGTGGTTGGATGAGAGGAAGAATTAGAGTGTTTTTATAAAACGTATCATACGTTTTTCTTTCTTTTTACAGGAACCTAAGACCTGTAAGGCCTATAGTTTATTTACTAGATAAAATTTTTACAGGATGTCTGCTATTGGCGAAAATTTCTTACCCATTATTCACATTACGAAGTGGTTTAAACTTTTTTGATTTAAGTGAAAAATAGTGGTTTTGTGCTCAGATGAAGTATTTTTTTAGTTGCATAGCAGAGCTATGGAAGTCAAAAATTGTGAAATATGAGTGCAAAAAGACATTTTTTTAGCAAATTGAAAAAAGTTTAAACCACTTCTACTTCAAAATTCGATATATTGGGTATCTCATATGTGCTTTTTCATAATTATCAGAGTGTTTGTGTACCCAATCTAGTTGCGCATACCAGTTATTAGCAAAAGCTGTATCTTTTTTCTTATCCTGAAACTGCACTCTTAATTCATTGTTGTTTTTTAATAATTCTGCAGCTTTATCTTCCCATACATAAGGAGAAAACCCTTCTTTCTGTTGTAAGATAGCATCAAAGAAGTTCCAGCTAAAGAAAGAATCCGGGGCTTCTGGTTCTAAAGTTTCTATAAGATATCTAAATGCTTTTTGATCTGTTTTAACAATGAGATCTCCTTTTTTTAAAACAACTTTCTCAATATTTTTTTTAACCGAAACACCGTAATGTAAATAATGCCCCTCATAAGGCGATGTTCTGGTCTTATAATCTTTAATATGATATACTTCGACAGTAATTGTAGAATCATTTTCTAATAGCTTAAACGCTACTTGATTAAGAGTTAATAACTCAATTACCTTCCATTGACCCTGGGGAATAACATAGGCTTTCGGAATACTGATTTCGGTAGTAGGAGTAAAATAATTTTTATAGGTTACTTCTTTGGTATAAGGCTTATCCTGATCATATTTTAATCGTTTTGCTCCTGTGATCTCACTATCTATATATTCTCCTTTATATCCTTTAAAATCAAAAGTAGTAACCTTCGTAGTATCTACTTTCCAATGTATTGGATATGCTTTTTGTTTGGCTTGTTTGGCAAAGGTTTTTTCTCGTAATGAACGAATTTTAACACCATCTTTTTCTGTGATTTCAATCATAGATTTCATAAGCTCATAAGTGCCTTCAACTCTTGGTTTGTAGGGTTTTAGCATGTGTGTTTCTACCATCATCCCCAAAGTATTCCATAAGGTTGTATATCCGGTAGAATAACGAGGAGAGTCCATAAACTGAGTCCAACCTTTTTCGGGAGTAGTTCCCCATACATTTACATAGGGTGTGATATCCCATTTTTTTGCCTGTAGAGAGGTCTCTAGTTGCGGATGCATTTCTTTATGCAAATAATTTCCTAATTCGCCACCTAGCTTATTATGCTGAGTAAATAAATGAGTAAGCGTGTATTGATAATCTGCACCATTGCTTACATGATTATCAATAAAAACATCCGGTTTTGTTACATGAAATATTTTAGCAAAAGCTTGTGCATTTTTAGTATCATTTTTTATAAAATCCCGATTCAAATCATAATTACGTGCATTACCTCTAAAACCATATGCCTTAGGGCCATTTTGATTGGTTCTCGTTCCCGAATTTCGATTTAAGGCTCCGCCAATATTATATATAGGGATAGTAACCAAAACTGTAGCCGTAGGAGCATTAATTTTACCTTGGGCAATATCTCTAAACAATAACATTGTAGCATCAATACCATCACTCTCGCCAGGATGAATCCCATTATTAATTAAAAGTACACGTTTTGTTTCTCTAATTTTTTCAAAATCAAAAACAGCATCGGGATTTAGTGTCACGATATGTAGTGGATTTCCACTATCGGTCATTCCGATTTCCTGTATATGAATTGAAGGGTAAGCCTCTGCCAAATTTTTATAAAACGCAATAACTTCTGGATATGTCGGAGTTTCAGTTCCATTACTTTTTTCAAAGACAGTAGTGAAATCAAAATCCTGAGAATTTTGCTTTTCAGAGGTATTACAAGAAATAATGCTTAGAAAGCTAACAATGAGAGTAATTTTTCGCATCTGTATTGTATATATAGAAGGCTAAATATACTAAAGATTTCAAGGTTTAAAATTCTATGTAAGGATTTAGTATAATTTTATGAGATATGTGATTATGAACCCTGTTTTACTTGTAGGGCTATAAAATAACTGTATTTTTGCACCCTCAAAATATCACAACTATGACAGAGTTTGTAAGAAAAAGAGTAGCGAATGCTAAAAATGATATTTTATCTGGGTTAACGGTAGCGTTAGCTTTGGTTCCCGAAGCCGTTGCCTTTGCCTTTGTGGCTGGGGTAGATCCACTAGTAGGGTTATACGCCGCATTTATGATCGGATTGATCACTTCTGTTTTTGGAGGACGCCCTGGTATGATTTCTGGTGCTACAGGAGCATTAGCAGTTGTTATGGTTACCCTTGTTGCAGAAGGAAATGAAATGGGAGCTCCCGGAGAAGAATTAGGACTATATTATCTTTTTGCAACCGTTATCCTCATGGGGATTATACAAATGTTTGCCGGAGCTTTTAAGCTGGGTAAATTTGTACGTTTGATCCCGCATCCCGTAATGATGGGGTTTGTAAATGGTTTGGCAATTGTGATCTTCCTTTCGCAATTAGGAATGTTTAAAGAAATTGAGAAAGATGTATTTAATAATAACAAGTACGTTACAGAATCTCTTGAGGAAAAATTTGAAATTAGAGCAGATAATATTGTATATGATATAACGACAAATAAAGCTTTGTTTAGTTTTGAAAACAATAGGTTGTCTGATATCGATTCTAAGGAAGGAAAATATATGGTGTATGAGGGACAGGTTTTTGACCTCAATACCAAAGAAGTAGTCTTTAATTATAAAGATAATGTGATTTATAGTATTGCAAAAAAAGGGAAAGCAAAATCCTGGTTACCTACAAATCAATTATTGTTAATGCTAGGATTGGTATTGCTTACAATATTAATCATGTGGGGATTGCCTAAATTAACCAATAAACTTCCAGAAGCATTATTGGCAATTATTGTAGTTTCTGCTATAGTAATCGTAGGAAAATTGGATGTGGCTACCGTGGGTAGTTTTATTAGAGATGGAGGAGGAGAAGGCCTTAAAGGAGGTTTGCCACAGTTTCAGATCGATATTTTTAAGAAAATCCCGTTTACCTGGGAAACATTTCGTTTTATAGCACCGTATTCGATAATTCTTGCGGCAATTGGATTAATAGAGTCATTAATGACTTTAAATCTGATTGATGAATTAACTGAAACCAGAGGTAACTCGAATAGAGAATGTATGGCCCAGGGAGGCGCCAATATCATTACTGGACTTTTTGGCGGAATGGGAGGCTGTGCAATGATTGGTCAATCAATTATTAATATTAAAGGTGGTGGGCGAACACGACTTTCTGGTATTGTTGCTGCAGTAACATTATTGTTATTTATTCTATTCGCTTCGGGATTAATTGAGCAAGTTCCTATTGCTGCACTGGTTGGAGTAATGTTTATGGTAGTTATAGGAACCTTTGCGTGGTCTAGTTTTAGAATCCTTAATAAAATTCCATTGGCAGATGCTATTGTACTGATTGCAGTGTCTTCATTAACGGTGTTCTTTGATTTGGCAATAGCAGTAATAGCAGGTGTTATTATGTCTGCCTTAGTATTTGCTTGGGAAAATGCAAGACGTATTAGAGCAAGAAAACATATCCGAGAAGATGGCACCAAAGTTTATGAAATATGGGGACCGCTTTTCTTTGGAAGTATACAAGCATTCAATAATAAATTTGATGTCGCAAATGATCCCAAAAATGTAGAGATTGATTTTATAGAATCACGTGTTAGTGATCACTCGGCATTAGAAGCTATTTTTAATCTTGTCGGGAAATATGAAGATGCAGGAAAGAAAGTAAAAATTAAACATCTTAGTGAAGAGTGCCAGGCTCTTATGATAAAGGCTTCTCCCAGATTGGCCAGTGTTATAGAGCATGATATTGATGATCCGAGATATCATGTAATGGCAGAAACAATGGAGTAAAATGTTGGTTTCTTACTAACAGAGAAAAAAGATAAATTAGTAAATGAAAACAGGGGTATGATTTTTAAATCATACCCCTGTTTTTTATTCATATACAAATTGGTGTCTTGTAGACACAATGATCTGTTTTTTTAATTACTTGGAGTAATTTCTGCTTTGCTAATCATGTAAATGTTAGCACTTAGAGGCTTGTCAATTTCAAAACTGTGAGCTGTCGTAGAAGTATCAAATTGTTTAGAATACTCGCTAGTAATGCTAGTCTTAGAACCTCCATAACCAAAACTTAGTCCACACATCTCATAACCTGTGTTTAATTGATACTCAATTTTTAACTTCGTATCACTTATTGATGCTATATTTATGTGTCCTACATCAGAACTGTTTGTGATATCACATCCATCAGGGTTAATAAGAAGTTCTATGTCAACGCCTTCGTCACCTTTACTATTGATAAAAGTATGAGCTAGGAAAGTAGTGAAAACATTGTTTTCGCAAAATCCACAAGCGGCATGAAATCCATATGCTTGGATACATTCAACTTTACATTCTTGTTTGCAATAGCTAAATGATCTTACCCAGTCACCATAATAAACACAACTCCACCATCCGTAGTAGCTATATTGCTGATCTAAAGTTTTGTCGTAAGCAAAAGATGTATAGTAACAACGGCTATCCTTGTTGTATACTTTAGAATAGGCTACAATCTCAAAACAATCAAGATCTATTGATGATAACGGAATAACATAAGTAGCTTTCTTCATCCCCCCATAGTAATAAGGAAAAGCTTTGTAATTAAATTTACGAAGATTAGGAAACCCATTCGAGTAAAAAGGTATATTTTCTTTTGCTCCTATGTAGAGGTACACTTTCTTCATAAGGTTACGGTCGTTAGCCTCAAAATTTAAGTATAGATTTTCACCATCATTAGATACGGTAACGCTACCAACTTCTAGTTTTCTAGTTCCGACTAATAGCGGCATAGTTGTAGTTTCACCACAAGCTTCAACATCAACGTCTGATGGTGTAAGTAATGTGTAATCACAATGTGTATAGCTTTTAGAACTAATATCTGTTGTAAGGATAGGTTCTTCTTCTTCTAATTGTAATTCATCTTCTATCCCTTCAGAACCATCATTTTTAATAAAATCTGGCTCAATAGCAGTTTTTTCAGATTCAACAATAACTTCATTTTCCTCTTTACTACAAGAAGAGAAAATTAAAAATAAAGCAATGAACCAATACCCCAATGCGTAATTTGTTTTCATATAAAAGTGTTTTTAATTAATTAGTGCGGCAAAACTAACAAAAAAGTGTATTTCTGGAGCTAAAAAAACTAAATAAATAAATAGAATTTTTATTGTATATTACTGGAAATTAAATAAATAGGTTTATTCTTACAAGCGGTATTCATAGATTTTGATAAAGTGCGAAATTAATCGTTAGAAGTATGTATTTTAGGGGAAATTTCTCCTGAATTATTTTATTATATACGAAGAACTTATTGTTTAGAATAGATTTTAATTATTCGAATTCTATAAATAAACTTATATTTCGGTTATAAAATCGAATTAAGTACTACATGGAGATCCCTTTTGAACCTATTGTTTTTGGCTATAAAGTGAATATCCATCTAATTTTAGAATACACAGCTTTCTTTATTGGGTTTCGATATTATGTATATCTTAAAAAACGTACTCTAGATCCTATTTCATCATCAAACAGGTTATCTATAATCATTGGGGCAGTATTTGGGGCATTTTTTGGGTCTCGTTTTTTTGGTTTTTTAGAACATCCGGCTTTTTCTTTCGATCCAGAATATGTGGTTCGGCTATTGAGTGTAAAAACTATAATGGGAGGGCTTTTTGGAGGTTTATTGGGAGTAGAGTTGGCTAAAAAGATAATCGGCGAGAAACATTCTTCGGGTGATTTATTTACCTTTCCCATTATATTAGGAATTATCGTAGGAAGAATAGGTTGTTTTTTGGCTGGAGTTAAAGAATTTACCTACGGTAAGCAAACCACTTCTTTTCTAGGAATGGATTTAGGAGATGGTCTTTATAGATACCCAATAGCATTGTTTGAAGTTGTTTTTCTATTGGTTTTATGGAGAATTCTGAAACGTTTTCAAACAAAATCTAAAAAGGAAAGTGGATTGCTGTTTAAGTATTTTATGATTTCTTATTTTTTATTTAGATTTTGTATTGAATTTCTGAAACCAAATACTTTTTTTGTAATAGGTCTTAGTAGTATTCAGTATTTATGTATCTTATGCATGATTTATTATCAAAAAACCATTCGAAATCTCTTTCATGCCCACTAGAAATTATACGTATTACGATTTTACACTAAGTTTATGCCCTACTTGTCTAAAAAGAATTGAAGCCAAAATTGTTTTTGAAGAAGATAAAGTATTTATGCTTAAGCGATGCCCAGAGCATGGTAGATCTAAAGTTTTGATTGCAGATGATGTAGCCTATTATAAGAACATTAGAAATTATAATAAACCTTCTGAGTTTCCTTATAAATTTAATACCACCACAGATTACGGATGTCCCTATGACTGTGGATTATGCCCCGATCATGAACAGCATTCGTGTTTATCGATTATAGAGGTAACAGATCGATGTAATTTGACTTGCCCTACCTGTTATGCTTCTTCATCCCCGCACTATGGAAGGCATCGATCATTAGATGAAATAAAGAAGATGTTGGATACCATAGTTAAAAATGAAAAAGAACCAGATGTAGTACAAATAAGCGGGGGAGAACCTACAATACACCCTCAGTTTTTTGAGATTCTGGACTATGCTAAACAATTGCCCATCCGACATCTAATGGTAAATACGAATGGAATACGTATTGCAAAGGATATTAAATTTACCCAACAATTAGCAAGCTATATGCCAGATTTTGAAATCTACCTGCAGTTTGATGCATTAGATGGCGAAGTCTTGAAAAAATTGAGAGGAGAAGATCTTACCAAAATTAGAAAACAAGCAATCGAGAACTTAAATAGTGTAAATCTATCGACTACTCTGGTGGTGACTTTAGAAAAAGGATTAAATGATACACTAATTGGTGATATACTAACATTTGCCACACAACAAAAATGCGTGAGAGGAGTTACATTTCAGCCTACTCAAGTAGCAGGACGATTAGAAGGTTTTGATACACAAACCGATAGGATCACGTTGACCGAAGTACGAAGAAAGATTTTAGAGCAATTTCCTGTTTTTGAATCCGATGACCTTATCCCTGTACCTTGTAATCCAGATGCTTTGGTTATGGGGTATGCTTTAAAAAATGAAGATGGAATCTTACCTCTTACACGATATATTAACCCGGCAGATCTATTGGATAATGGCAAAAATACGATTGTATATGAACAGGACGAAGCGTTACATGGTAAAGTCCTGGAGTTATTCAGTACCGGAAATTCTGTAGCAACAGCTTCAGAAAATCTAAAATCTATACTGTGCTGTTTACCAGAGATTGATGCTCCGGATTTGGGATATGATAATCTATTTAGAATTATAATTATGCAATTTATTGATGCTTATAATTTTGATGTACGGGCGATTAAAAAGTCTTGTGTGCATATTGTAAATAAGGATTACAAAATTATTCCTTTTGAAACGATGAATTTGTTCTACAGGGATGAAAAGCAGGAGTATTTAGAACAATTAAGAAAAGAAACGATATGATTACAAATACCATTTTTTTAGAAGTAGGTAACCTCGATGGATTAGTGTATTTAATTCTTTTAATCCTTTTAGGGCCTCCGATATTTCTCTCAATTATCGGCCTAATCTTATTCAAAACTAAAAACCGAAAAGCTGGGAAAATTTTTTTTATCCTGGCTGGGATATACCTTGTTGTAGGGTTAGGAATCTGTGGAGCTCTTATGGTTGGGTTTTAAGATGAAACCGTCATAAGTATTGTATTGTAATACCCTTATAGTAAGCCAAACCTTAATTTTGTTTATAAAAAACGATTTCTTAAATTATACTAAAAACGACTTCTTCTTTTTCCAAAATAGCCTCCTTTTATTTTTTCGGTATATGTTTTTGTAGCTTTGGTGGTGTCTATCGAATTTGTAGAATCCTTAATGTTAGATTTTTTGTTCTTTTTAGAAGAAATTTCTGCCTCCTTTTGAGTTAATCGTTCTATTGTTTCAGAAATCTCCTCAGTAGAAACATCCTCGATGTTTTTAGAAACTTGTTTTTTTCCAACCCTGTAGGAATTAAACTTTTCTTTTCGGGTTTTTAAAATAGCCTTTAATTCAGAGTTTGGTAGATTAATTAGCGTCATAGTTTATGATATCATTTTATATTGTTAGATCTGTATGTATTTTTTGTAGGAATTTTTCTACAAAAAATACTTGGTGCAAGATACAAATAATCGTTTAAAAGTAAAAAAAAACGACAAAAGAATTTTTTTAAAAGATTATTGTTTCTATATTTACCCGCTAGATAATAAAAAACACATTAATTTTAGGCCCATGATTGATCTAAAAAAAATTAAAGAAGATACCGAAGTTGATAGCATTGTTATTGCAGATAAAGATGGTAATGTAATAGATGCATTAGACACAAAGCATGATACTAATATTGCCTTGATGATAGAAACAGCTTTTTCGATGTGTGATGATATGGTCAAGGATTTACTTAAAGGGGATCTTGATCAATTGATGGCTAAATCTTCAAAAGGGTTTCTTATTGCAAATAGGATTAAATCTGATTCGATCATATTAGTTGTATCTAAAAACATGTCAAAACTTGGGCTACTCCTTAAATATATGAGCTCTTTAGAAAAATAATTTTATAGAAAACATTATTAATAATTAAATCAAATTAAACTATGTCAAATTTTTTAGAACAATTCGTCGAAGACATTAAATCCAATGTACCGGGTTATATTGCAGTTACTGTTACTGAAGTAGGTACAGGTGTATGTTATGCGTCTAATTCTGATAAAAAAGATTTTGATCCCGAAATTGCTTCAGCTTATAACTTGGAAGTTGTAAAAGCAAAGAAAAATGCTATCGAGGCGTTAGGTTTGAAATCGAAAATTCAGGATATTATAATTACTCTTGAGGGTCAAATTCATATCATCGATGTTTCCGAAAACGGTGAATATTTTATTTATTTGGCGGTTGATTCTACAAAAGCAAATCTTGGGATGACACGTGCACTCTTGAAAAAATATAAAAAAGATGTGGTATCACAACTATAATTAAAGGACTTTTTTATGTAAAAATATTACTTTAAAAGACTTCTCAATGTTAACATTGTGAAGTCTTTTTTTATATAACTTTATTCAATTGCCACAAAAATATCTACTTCGGCATCTGTAGGGTTTACGGCATCTTCTCCGTATACTTCAAAATCGGTAGTGTATGTTCTATCCAGATCTATTTCCCATATATCGGTCCATTTATCATAAATGACACCTTTGGTAATGTCTCCTTTGGCAGTAAATCGAGAATAGATACTTCTTTCGATTTTTACACCTGTCATTCCTGGTGGGATAGTATCTAAGTTTGCAACCTTACATCCTATGATAGTTGTATATGCTTCGGTGTGATCGCTTTCATAATCTGTGTATACGGCATAGATAGAATCTTCAAGTTTATTTGGGATTTTATGCATTGTACCTTCAGACATAAAAGTATTCCATAAATTAGGAATGTCTTCTGTAAATTGTTCGTTTTTTTTAGTTGTCCGTACCGAAATTCCAACGATCCAGAAAGGTTCGATTTTTGTTTTTATCATAATTATTTGATGTTAGAGATTAATAGTACGACAAAACTAAATGCAGATAGTGACAAAGGTATGTCAGGAAGGATTTACAATTTACATTATTTTAACTCAAGTAAGTCCCATTTGGTTCCGTATAAATCTTCAAAAACGACAACGGTTCCGTAGGGTTCTTCTCGTGGTTGTTCAAGAAATAAAACTCCTTTAGATTTCATGGCATGATAATCTCTCCAAAAATCATCGGTATGAAGAAACAGAAAAACCCGGCCACCTGTCTGATTTCCAATTGCTTTTTCCTGTTCGGGAGTAGCTGCCCGAGCCAAAAGAATAGTCGTTTCGGTTTGATTGTTAGGAGCAATAACAACCCATCGCTTTTTGTCATCAAGTCTGGTATCTTCTATAAGTTTAAAATTGAGTTTTTCTGTGTAAAACCGAATAGCTTCATCATACTCTTTTACAACCAGAGCAATAGCTCCTATTTTCCTTTCCATAGCGGCGTGTTATTTTACACGAACTGTATCTGGTACTAATTCTGAAACATCTCCACCATTACGAATTACATCACGAACAATAGAAGAGGAGATATAACTTTTGCCAGAAGAGGTTAATAAAAATACTGTTTCGATATCCGACATTTTTCTGTTGGTGTGCGCGATGGCTTTTTCAAACTCAAAATCACCTGGATTACGAAGGCCTCTTAATATAAAATCGGCATTTTGCTGTTTACAAAAATCAATAGTTAGCCCTTTATATGTCATTACTTTAATTCTAGGCTCATTCTTAAAAGCTTCTTCGATAAATTGCTTTCGTTCTTCAAGAGAAAACATATATTTTTTCTCAGAATTTACACCTATAGCAAGGATAACTTCATCAAATAGGGTAAGACCTCTTTCGATAATGTCATAATGTCCTAATGTAATGGGGTCGAATGATCCAGGAAAAACAGCTCTTCTCATTGGTGATTATTAATTATTTATTGTATTTACAAAGATACTTCAAATTATACATTGATAGATTGCACTTCTATTTTTGTAAACGTATACAGGATTCTATAGCATTAGAAAATAATTCTTTTAGGCTAATTCCGGCTTTTTCTGCTTGTTGAGGTAAGATACTGGCTTCACTTAATCCGGGATTAGTGTTCATTTCTACAAAATAAGGCTCTCCGTTATGAAAAATATATTCACTTCTCGAAAATCCTTTCATTTTCAAAATCTGATATACTTTTAAGGCCAGATCTTTAACTTTTTGAGTATCCTCATCAGATAAACGGGCAGGAGTGATTTCTTCAGATTTCCCCATGTATTTGGCTTCGTAGTCAAAGAACTCATTTTCAGATACAATTTCGGTTATGGGTAATACTGTATCTTTTCCGTTATGTTGGATAACTCCTACAGACACTTCGGTTCCGCTTAAAAAAGATTCTATAATAATCTCATCATCTTCTTTATAAGCCACTTCTATTGCGGGTAGAAGATCTTCTATAGCTTTAACTTTAGAAACTCCATAACTACTACCAGCTTTATTCGCTTTTACAAAGCAGGGCAATCCTACCGTATCTATAATAGCTTTACTATCTATAGTATCTCCTTTATTTAAAAAATAGTTGATTGCAGTAGGTATTCCATAAGGTTTTAAAGTACTAATACAATCTCGTTTGTTAAAAGTAAGTGCTGCAGGATAAAAATCACAAGCTGTTTGTGGGATTTCGATTAATTCAAAATATGCCTGTAGCAAACCATCTTCACCTGGGGTACCGTGCACCGTGTTAAAAGCAGCGTCAAAAGTAATTTTAGAGCCTTCTAAGGTTAACGAAAAGTCGTTTTTGTCAATACTATACCTCTGATCGTGGTCATCTACATAATACCAGCCATCTTTTGTTATATGAACACGAAACGGAATATATAAATCTCTATCCAGATATTTATATACCAAATTTCCACTTTGAATCGAGATTTCAAACTCGCTAGAATACCCACCCATTAGAATGGCAATATTTTTCTTCATGTTTTCATATTTGAAAACAAAAATATCATTTATCTTATAAGAAAAGCTTAAAACTTTCCGTTTTTATATATTTGTCCAAATTATCAAAATAAGCCATTACAATAACGTTAGTAGTGATAATTAGCGTGATTAATTGGTAAAATTTGCTTACATGATCAGGAAGATTGTGTTTGATTATAACAATAACAGGTATAAAACAGATGAGTGCATTTATAAATTTCTTTAGAGGTCTATTCAAATTTATGTATAGTAAAATATTTTTGATACAACTGGTTATAGCGGTAGCAATGCTCGCTATTATATCTTATGTAGCATTAGAGTGGCTAGAAAGTACAACAAATCATCATCAACGTATTGTAGTCCCCAGCTTAAGTAAAAAGACTTTGGATGAGGTAGGGAAAATACTGGAAGAAAAAGAGTTAAGATACGAAGTTCAGGACTCTGCAAACTTTAATCCTGATTATCCAAGGTATTCTGTATTAGAACAAAACCCTGTTGCGGGTAGCGAGGTAAAAGAAAATCGTAAGATATATGTTACCTTAAACCCATCGGGTTACCGTAAGATAGAAGTCCCTAATGTAATACAAAGAACCAGAAGACAGGCAGAACCAAAATTGGTTGCCCTAGGTTTTAAAATAGGTTCTGTTACCTATCAACCCAATATTGCTAGAGATATGGTATTAGAATTAAGGCATAATGGTAAACGGTTAAAACCAGGAACAAAATTAATGAAGACTTCTGTTATAGATTTGGTTCTGGGGAACGGAGAAGGAGGAACGATAAACCTATCTAATTAATTGTGAAAGAAAACGAAGATACAGGAGGTTTTGATGCTAGTGAGGATGACCTCTATGAACATCATCGGTTTGTGGCTGGAGCTGGACAAGTACCACTAAGGGTGGATAAATTTTTAATGAATTTTGTAGAAAATGCAACCCGTAATAAAATACAGCAAGCCGCAAAAAATGGAAGTGTTTTTGTAAATGATATTCCGGTAAAATCAAATCATAAGGTAAAACCAAATGATATTGTTCGGGTATTGTTCTCTCACCCTCCTTATGAAAACTTACTAACTCCAGAGAACATTTCTTTAGATATTGTATACGAAGACGATGTGTTATTGGTGGTTAACAAACCAGCAGGAATGGTGGTACATCCCGGTCATGGTAACTATTCGGGAACCTTAATTAATGCACTGATTTATCATTTTGATAATCTTCCCAATAATAGTAGTAATCGACCAGGGTTAGTACATCGTATTGATAAGGATACCAGTGGGTTATTAGTAATTGCCAAAACAGAAGAAGCTATGACACACCTGGCGAAACAGTTTTTTGATAAAACCAGTAAACGCGAATATGTAGCGATTGTATGGGGTAATGTAACCGAAGATGAAGGTACAATAGAAGGCAATATAGGACGACATCCTAAAAATAGATTACAAAATACTGTTTTTGAAGGTGATGAAGCCGATAAAGGAAAACCGGCAATTACACATTATAAAGTTATAGAAAGACTTGGATATGTTACATTAGTATCTTGCAGATTAGAAACTGGGAGGACACATCAGATTCGAGTGCATATGAAACATATTGGCCATACATTATTTAATGATGAACGCTATGGCGGAGAGAAAATATTAAAAGGGACTACGTTTACAAAATACAAACAATTTGTAGAAAACTGTTTTAAAGTTTTACCCCGACAAGCTTTACATGCCAGAACTCTTGGTTTTGAACACCCGATAACTAAAGAGCAGATGTATTTTGAAACCCCAATTCCAGAAGATATGCAACAATGTATAGAACGCTGGAAAAAATATGCTAAAAATCAATTATCAGGGGAATAAAGATGTACTCCCTAAATTTGATATTCAAATAAAAATTTAGCCTTTAAAACATCCAGATAATGGAAATTTCTTTTTTAGAAATCTTTATTCTTATAGGAGTTATTCATGGTTTTGTCTTGGGATTAATAATCTTATTTTCAAGGTTTTTTAAAAATGAAGACAACGCCTATTTGGCATATACTCTAATTATATTATCTGTTATAGGATTAAATAATTGGTTTTGGGATTTAGGAAAAAACCCAGTACTGATTTCAATATTGGATCTGTTTTTATGGCAATTTCTGTATCCGGTTACTTTATTGGTATTTTTTATAAAAAAAGTAAAGCATCCCCTGGCAAGCAGCAGTACAACTTTTTTTCTGTACATTCCTTTTTTTGTCTTAAGCCTGCTTAATAGTATTATATCTCTGGATACGATTTTTGGTCTCTATGAAATCACAATACCTAATAAAAAAGAAATCATTTTTTTCTTTTATAAAACAATAAGCATAATATCCGTTATTTTTCCAATCGTTTTTATGGTAATATCATTTAGGTATTTATTCTATTCAAAAACAGCGTTTAGTATAAAATGGATAAAGAGAATCTGGGTTTTTATTTCTCTTTTAGAAATTTATGGAGTTGTTTTAGAAATATATAGGTTTATATATGATTATAAAAAGCCATTAACGTATTTGTGGGTAGGGGTTTCTGTTTTTATGTATTGGCTTATTTATAAAGGACTTTATCAGTTTAAGTTATCTAACGATCAGTATGAAATTAGAAATCAACTACAACAGTCTAGAATCAACAAAAAAGTACCTAAAAAAGAAGTAAACTCCTATATACAACAACTACTGGTATTGATAGAGCGCGAAAATATTCATCATAACCCAGACATTAGCCGGGATAGCGTGGCCCAAAAGCTAGGGATTAGTAGTGGATATCTTTCAGAACAAATCAAAAAATCAAGTAATAAAAATTTTTCAGAATTTATAAATAGTTACAGGGTAAAAGATATACAACAAATGATTCTGGACCCTGAATTCGATAAATATAGTATTCTTGCCATTGGTCTGGAGGCGGGATTTAATTCTAAAACTACTTTTTATACAGCTTTTAAAAAGGAAACAGGACTATCTCCTAACGAGTTTAAAAAACAAAATCAATAGGTTCGGATTTCTCATATTCTGACAATACAGAACAATAAAAATATACTATCAAGATAGGTTTGCAGCATATAAACTAAAACAAATAAATATGTGTAAATCAAATAGTCATATAGTATTTTCTTTGCTATGTTGCTTTTTCTTTGCTGTTGTGGGCAAAGCTCAAACCGAAACCATCTCTTTTGAAAATGTACATGTAATCCCAATGCATAAAGAGGAGGTATTGTTTAACCAAAGAGTGATTATTGTAGATGGAAAAATAGCGGCAATCGAATCAGCTTCTCAAAAACCTTCAGAAAACATCAATAAAACCATTAATGCTAAAGGTAAATATTTGATTCCTGGTTTAGCAGAAATGCACTTTCACCTAGAAAATAATGTAACGAATGAGTTTAAACTTTTAATAGCTAATGGAGTAACAACGGTCCGAAATATGGCCGAGTATGAAGGACAAGACCAAATTACCATTCGTAAAAAAGCAAATACTAATGAAATATTAGCCCCTTATTATGTTACTACCGGGCCTTACCTAAAAGCTAATCATTTGCAAACTATTGAAGATGTAATTCGTATGGTAAAAAAACACCATGAAAAAGGATATGATTTTTTAAAATTAGCAGACAATTTTCCTAAAGAAATATACCTCAAATTGATGGAAGAGACTCATAAATATAATATTCCTGTTATTGGTCATGGTCAAAGAAAACTTCCATTAGAATATTCTCTTAGAATGAGATCTATAGCCCATATAGAAGAGTTTATGAATATATTTAATACCTCGCAAAAAGCAGATACAGATTATCTGAAACAAGCGGCCAAACAGATCAAAACAAGTGGAGTATATGTATCTCCAACTCTGGGTGTTTTTGAAATGATTAGTCGATATGCAGATGATAAAAAATTCGAAATACTTAAAAAAAGCGATGAGTTAAAATATCTTCCCAAGGCATATGTGGCATATTGTACTTCTGATAGTATTCATTATCGTACCAATACCTGGTTTACTGCACCAGAATCTCTTATTCGTCTCAATAAAGAATTACAGTGGCAGAAGAAATTTACAAAAATATTAAATGATGAAAAAGTGTTTTTACTAGCCGGAAGCGATACTTATGGTCTTTTTTTGCCAGGCTTTTCATTACATCGAGAATTGGAATTAATCTGTAGTGCTGGGCTTTCACCTTACGAAACTTTAAAAACAGCCACCGTAAACCCTGCCCGATATTTGGATCGAATTGCTGTAAGTGGTACAATTACCGAAGGTAAAAAAGCAGATTTGGTGCTACTTAATAAAAACCCTTTAGAAGATATTAGAAACACAAGAAGTATTGAAGGCGTCATGATTAAAGGGAAATGGTTAGCAAGAAATGAGTTAAATACTATGTTGAAAGAAGTAGAAGAAGAATATAGTTCTAAAAAGAAAAAAGAAAAGTAAAACCCTCATGTTTTAATCAATAAATGATGTCTAATACAATTATTTCATTCATTATTATCATATTTAGAGAGTATTAAATAATGGTTATTAAAAACTTTATTTTGAAATATATAAGGATTACTGATCAAATAATAGTACCTTCGCGTTTTAATAAATTATAATGAACAAAGGAACAGTAAAATTTTTTAATGACTCCAAAGGATTTGGATTCATAACAGAAGAAGGATCAAACAAAGATCATTTTGTACACATTTCAGGTTTAATCGACGAAGTGCGTGAAGGTGATGAAGTAGAATTTGATCTACAAGAAGGTAAAAAAGGATTGAACGCGGTAAACGTGAAAGTATTATAATATACATTTGATTTTTTTAAAACACAAGCCTGTCGATTAGACAGGCTTTTTCTATTTTAGTACTGTCTGGTCCCGAAAAAGATATTAATCCTAAAAATAACTTTTACCAATACCTAAATAGATAAGAAATACAGATATAGGTTTTAATTGTCCATAGACAATTGTATTTTTGAATAACAAAAAAGTCATCTACATGAAAATTGTAATATCTCCCGCTAAATCATTAGATTTTGAAACCACATTACCTACTCAGCAGTATACAACTCCAGCTTTTCTCGAAGAAATAGAAAAGTTAAATGGTGTATTAAAGAAAAAAACACCCAAAAAATTGTCTGAGCTAATGAGTATAAGTGATAAATTAGCTCAACTTAATTGGCAACGTAATCAGGAGTTTCACCTTCCGTTTACAAAGGAAAATGCAAGACCTGCTGTATATTCATTTAATGGAGATGTGTATATCGGATTAGATGCGTATACTATTCCCGAAAAAAAATTAGACACATTGCAAGATCAATTAAGGATACTTTCTGGATTGTACGGAGTTCTAAAACCTTTAGATCTAATGCAACCCTATCGTCTTGAGATGGGGACTAAATTAAAAGTGGGTCGAAAAAATAATTTATACGAGTTTTGGAAAAAAACAATTACCCAGTATTTCAATGATGAATTACAGGATGATGAATTATTTATTAACCTGGCAAGTAATGAATATTTTAGCGTAATCGATAAAAAAGCATTAAAAGTACCAGTGATTACTCCACAATTTAAAGATTGGAAAGGAGATAAACTTAAAATGATAAGCTTCTTTGCCAAAAAAGCTAGAGGTATGATGGTTCGTTATATTATAGATACTGGTGCAGAAACTATTGAAGATTTAAAAGGGTTTAATTATGAAGGGTACGGGTTTAGCGAAGAATATACGACTAAGCCTAATGAATTGGTTTTTGTACGGTAATTTAATACGATAATTTTAATACGTATGTGAGTATCGGAAACCTTTAAAATAAGTTCAATTGCTAACTTCCGTTTTCAAATGCATCTAATTTTAGTATCTTCAACCCAGATATTAGTAACACAAATCATTAGATGCAAAAAATTATCAATTTTCTCGACAGCGTTGGTGAGAAAATAGGAGTACTGGTTAGTTGGGTAGCAGCGTTACTGGCTATAGTCATTGGTTTTGATGTAATTATTCGCTATATCTTCAAGTTTACATATGTCTGGATGATCGAAATAGAGATTTATCTCTTTGGGATGATATTTCTTCTAGCATCTGGGTATACATTTAAGTACGAGAAACATGTACGGGTAGATGTTTTTTATACCAAACTTTCTAGAAAAGGAAAAGCCTGGATAGACCTTTTAGGTGGAGCTCTTTTACTTATTCCTTGGTGCTATGTAGTTATTGTTTCTTCTTGGTATTATGGGTTATCTTCTTTTATGATAGGAGAAGGTTCTCCCCAACCCGGGGGCTTACCTGCGCTCTACGTACTTAAGTTTTGTATTACTCTGGGATTTGTTTTTTTGTTACTTCAAGGAATATCCCATATGTTGAAATCAATTCAAATTATTTTTAATAAGAATTAGAAATGGAATACCTGGCAATAGTATTATTTGTAATTATCTTCATTCTGATTCTAAGGGGATATCCGGTTGCTTTTACGTTAGGAGGAATTTCGGTAGCTTTTGCCTTTGGGGTATCTATTTTTGCCCCCGAAGCCTTCCAGATGTCTACATTTTATTTGCTTCCTGCAAGAATAATGGGTGTAGTCAATAATTATGTGCTAATGGCGGTTCCTCTGTTTATATTTATGGGAATTATGCTAGAAAAATCTGGCCTTGCAGAGAGTTTATTAGAAACTATGGCGATGATGTTTGGACAGGTACGTGGTGGCTTGGCAATTTCTGTGGTGATTGTTGGTGCTTTACTTGCCGCATCTACCGGGATTGTGGGGGCAACAGTTGTGACAATGGGATTAATAAGCCTGCCCACAATGCTTAAACGAGGGTACAAAACAGAATTGGCAACCGGAGTAATAGCCTCCTCAGGAACATTAGGACAAATCATTCCACCATCGATTGTATTGGTGTTATTAGCAGATACCATCAATAGTTCGTCGCGAGGGTCGGCCTCTGTAGATGTGGGAGCATTATTTTCTGCAGCATTACTACCCGGCTTGATATTAGTGGGATTATATATTGTCTTTATTTTGATAAAGTCTTTTCTTCACAAAGAAGATGCGCCCAGTATTCCTGCAGAGGAGATTGCGGCATTTAGAGGAGCTAATTTTACTTCAAAAATTCTAAAAGTACTCTTCTTGCCAATACTTTTAATTGTATTGGTATTGGGTTCTATTTTTACTGGTATAGCTTCTCCCACAGAAGCTTCT
>JAUIBW010000046.1 GCA_030427585.1 Bacteroidia bacterium | reverse complement strand
TAAAATTCTAAAAGAAGTAGCTCAGGAAACTACAAAACTAACATCGATGGTGTTTTTTATTCTTTTAGGAGCAACTACATTTACCTTAGTGTTTAGAACATTGGGAGGAGATGCATATTTACAAGAATTGATTATGTCATCTAATTTAACACCTCTTATGTTTTTACTATTGGTGATGGTAGTGATTTTTATTGCAGGTTTTTTTATTGATTTTATTGAAATCGTTTTTATTATAGTACCAGTAGTAACTCCTATTTTTAATGCTTTTGGTATGGATATGTTATGGGTAGGAATTTTGATAGCATTAAATCTACAAACGTCGTTTTTAACACCACCATTTGGTTTTGCTTTGTTTTACCTTAAGGGTGTGGCACCAGATTATGTAAAAACCAGTCAGATTTATAAAGGAATTATACCTTTTATTATCATTCAATTGATTATTGTTGGTGTTGTTGTATTTTTTCCTGAAATTATTTTTATATCAAAATAGAATACTTAACATATAGCCTTTAGAAACGATAAAAGAATATCCTTTTTCTATTGCTAAAGATATTTACTAATATAGTACTAAGTCTTATGAAATTTGTTATTATCCAAAAACATAAAATGTTAAGGTATTTAACCTTAGTAGCCACTGTAGTATTATTTCTTTCTTGCTTGGGAGATCCGCCGGCAAGTATGCGTACTGCTTCGTATGATGTGACTAAACCAGATAAAGTTTTTTATTGGAAAATGACGACTACCTGGCCGCCAAACTTTCCGGTAGTAGGTGAAGTTGCAGAGAAATACGCAGAATGGGTAGATGAACTGTCTAATGGGCAGATAAAAATAAAAGTATATGGTGGAGGGGAATTAGTACCTCCGTTAGAAGCTTTTGATGTAGTATCCCAGGGAACTATAGAGATGGGATGTGGAGCAGCGTATTATTGGGCAGGAAAAACCCCGGCAGCGCAATTTTTTGCAGCCGTACCATTTGGGATGAATAGCCAACAAATTACCTCCTGGCTAGAAACAGGAGGAGGGTATGAATTATGGAAAAAGACGTATGCCAAATTTAACCTTGTACCCTTTATGGGAGGGAACACGGGGGTGCAGATGGGAGGATGGTTTAACCGGGAAATCAATTCTGTAGAAGATTTTAAAGGATTAAAAATGCGTTTACCGGGAATTGGAGGAAAAGTATTAGAAAAAGCTGGTGGAGCAGCGATTTTGGTTGCGGGTAGTGAGGTATATACAAGCTTAGAAAGAGGAGTTATCGATGCTACCGAATGGATAGGCCCGTATCATGATTATAAAATGGGGTTTCATAAAATTGCAAAATATTACTATACCCCGGGATGGCACGAAACTGGCTCACAACTTGAGTTTTTTATTAATAAAAACCTATACGATGGTTTGCCCCCACATCTGCAAGCAGTTTTAGAAGCAGCTTCTAAGCGAGCACAAGTATGGGTTTTGGCAGAGTTTGATAGACAAAATGGTATTTATCTTGATAAATTAGTGAATGAAGAAGGTGTTGAGATTCGTGAATTTTCTAAAGAAACTCTAGATGCCCTGCGAGGATTTACTGATGAAGCCATTCAGGAAATGATAGGAGATGACCCACTTTCTAAAGAAGTATATGAAAGCTATTCTAGTTTTCAAAAAAAGATCTCTAGATGGTCCGAAGTAACAGAAAAAGCCTATTATAATAAAATACAAAAATGATCAAAAAAACCGTTTCGAAGAACTTTTTTGAAACGGTTTTTTTACTTAATAGAGTGTTTTGCTATAATTCTATCGTGGTTTCATTACCATCGGCATCGGTTTGAGTAGCAATATTATCACATTCTCCATCACCATAGTTCAAGGTAATTACCGCACTATTTTCTGTAGTTACCATAACACCACTCACAGTATATTGGCACGAACTTTCGTCACGTAAAGGAGTTGTAATCTCTACAGCAAATCGATCACCATTACTAAACTGAGTGAGGCTACTACCTGTAGTTAAACTATAAAAAATTAGATTAGGTGGTGTATCTGGATTACTGTTTCCTGAGAAAGATTCTGTCGCAAAATTTGTTTTACTCGTTGCCGAAAGTCCATCTTTCCATGCAAATGCAAAGTCAGAATTTGTAGTAAATTTAGTATTTCCCGCATCACTGTTATAAGAAAATATAGTAGTTGCAGTACCGCTTACGGTAATATCTTTATAGACAATTTTATCCAAACTATAACTAATTTCTATTTTACTCTCTGTATCTAGTTTAAGGCTAAAACTCATCTGAATTCTACCAGAAATTACTTCGCCATTAGGTAATTCACAATTGTCTCCAAAATCGATAGTAACTGTTTTCTTTTCATCTGTTACTTCAGAAGTAATAGTTGCACACTCAGGTGTTTTTACGTTAGAAAAAGATTTATTACCAATATTAGTTTCGGTATTGAAAACATTTTCTACTATAGAATTAATTTCTTTATTAGCCGATGTGATGTCTTTATATTGTTTAGAAGTCGTAACCGCAGTAGTTGGTACTTGTGTTTCGTCGTCGTCATTATTACAGCTTAGCAAGAAGCTACAGGTTATGAATAACAGGCCCAGATAGGCAAAAACTCTTTTTTTCATTGTTAAAGGTTTTAATTAATAAATTGAAAAATTGTTTTGTGACGTATGATCAGTAAACGATTATAACCTGCAGAATCTTATAAAGAGTGTAGTTAATTTGTGTTAAGGTTATGTTATAAGATGTTATTGTTACAGAATCAATTAAGATTGAAATCTTGTTAAAGATATCACAGATTAGTTTTATTTATATCAATTTTAGCACTACTGTTGCACAGCATTTTTCTTATGAATATCTTCGTAGCGAATGTTCGCTAAAAATGGTTTTTAACTCATAATTTATATCATGCAAATCAAAAAAGTTTTAGTAGCTAATCGGGGGGAAATTGCAATCCGTATTTTTAGAGCCTGTACAGAAATTGGATTAGAAACAGTAGGAGTGTATACCTACGAAGATCGATATTCTTTACATAGGTACAAGGCAGATGAAGCATATCAGATTGGTGAAAATAATGAACCACTAAAGCCCTATTTAAATATAGAGGCCATTATAAAGGTTGCTAAAAACAATAATGTAGATGCAATTCATCCTGGATATGGATTTCTTTCAGAGAATGCAGAATTTGCACAACAATGTTTAGAAAATGATATTATATTCATTGGGCCCAAAGTATCGGTTTTACGTTCTCTGGGGGATAAGATCACGGCAAAAAAAGTAGCGATCGAGAATAGTATTCCTATCATAGAGAGTAACAAAGAGGATCTTACAGATGTAAAAATTGCTTTAAAAGAAGCCAAGCGTATTGGTTATCCGATAATGCTTAAAGCCGCTTCTGGAGGTGGTGGCCGAGGAATGCGGGTGATTCGAAATGATGAAGAACTCGAAAAAGCATATCCAGAATCCCGAAGAGAGGCCTTAAATGCATTTGGAGATGATACCGTATTTCTCGAGAAGTTTGTAGAGAACCCAAAGCATATCGAAATACAGATCGTAGCAGATCATCACGGTAATATGGTACACCTTTTTGAACGTGATTGTTCGGTACAACGACGCTATCAAAAAGTAATTGAGTATGCACCTTCTTTTGGAGTATCTGAACCTATAAAACAGGATTTGTATACATATGCTCTTGCAATATGTAAAGCAGTAGATTATAATAATATTGGTACTGTAGAATTTTTGGTAGATGAAGATCAAAGTATCTATTTTATTGAAGTAAATCCTCGTGTACAGGTAGAACATACGGTAACAGAGATTGTAACGGGGATAGACCTGATCAAAGCTCAGATATTTATTGCAGGAGGGTATAAATTATCTGATAAGCAGATCAAAATTGAAAGTCAGGAGAGTATAAAAACAACAGGGTTTGCATTACAATGTAGGATTACAACAGAAGACCCTGAGAATGATTTTAAACCCGATTACGGGACTATTACAACTTATCGTAGCGCTTCGGGGTTTGGAATTCGGTTAGATGCCGGTAGTGTGTATCAGGGAGTAACCATTTCACCATTCTTTGACTCGATGTTGGTTAAAGTTTCGGCAAATAGCAGAACTCTTGATGGTGCATGTAGAAAAATGTTAAGAGCACTATCTGAGTTTAGAATACGTGGTGTAAAAACCAATATGCCATTTTTAGCTAATATCTTAAGACACGAAACCTTCAGAAAAGGAGAAGTGACCGTTAATTTTATTCAGAATACAAAATCCTTATTTACGATCAAAGAACCTCGTAACCGGGCTACCAAATTGGCCAATTTCTTAGGAGATGTTATCGTTAATGGTAATCCAGATGTTAAGAAGGTAGACCATACCAAAACGTTTGTAACACCTGTTGTTCCAAAATTTGATGAAACCTCAGAATATACAAAGGGAACCAAAGATATACTTACCGAGCTAGGACCAGAAAAGTTTGCAGCATGGCTTAGGAATGAAAAGAAAATTCATTTTACAGATACTACAATGCGTGATGCGCATCAAAGTTTATTGGCAACCAGAATGCGTACCTTTGATATGATTAAAGTAGCAGAAGGATTTGCCAAAAACCATCCCGAAATCTTTAGTATGGAAGTTTGGGGAGGAGCTACTTTTGATGTATGTCTTCGTTTCCTTAAAGAAAATCCTTGGGAAAGACTTCGTTCTCTACGAAAAGCAATGCCTAATCTGTTGCTTCAAATGTTGATACGAGGTTCTAATGCTGTAGGGTATACCGCATATCCTGATAATTTGATAGGAAAATTTGTAGAACAATCCTGGGAAAATGGAGTAGATGTATTTCGAATTTTCGACTCTTTAAACTGGATGAAATCTATAGCTCCCTGCATCGAATATGTACGTACCAGAACACAGGGTCTTGCCGAAGGTTCCCTATGCTATACGGGAGATATTTTAGATCCAAATCGAACAAAATATACTCTCGATTATTATATTCAGCTGGCCAAAGATATCGAAAATGCAGGAGCACATATCCTGGGGATCAAAGATATGGCAGGGTTACTAAAACCATATGCCGCTTATGAACTGGTTTCGGCGTTAAAATCCGAAATTAATATTCCTATACATCTGCATACTCACGATACCTCCTCTGTACAATCGGCAACATATCTCAAGGCCATTGAAGCAGGTGTAGATGTTGTAGATGTTGCTTTAGGGGGATTATCAGGATTAACAGCACAACCTAATTTTAATGCGATAACAGAAATGATGAGGTTTCATGAGCGTGAGAACGTTATGAATATCTCCAAACTAAATGAGTATTCTAATTATTGGGAGGCTGTACGTGAATACTATTATGTTTTCGAATCTGGATTAAAAGCAGGAACAGGAGAGGTATATCAACACGAAATTCCGGGAGGACAATATTCTAACTTAAAACCACAAGCGCAGGGGTTAGGATTAGCAGATCGTTTTCATGAAATTACTAAAATGTATGGAGAGGTAAATCAGCTTTTTGGAGATATTGTGAAGGTAACACCAAGTTCTAAAGTAGTAGGGGATATGGCACAATATCTGGTGAGTAATAACCTAACCATTGAAGATGTAAAAGAGCGGGGAGATACTATTTCATATCCACAATCGGTGGTTAGTTTGTTTAAAGGTGAATTAGGGCAGCCTGTTGGCGAATTTCCAAGAGAACTTCAGAAATCAATACTAAAAGATCAAAAACCATTTACAAACAGACCCAATGCACACCTAGAACCTGTTGACTTTGAAACCGAATTTGCAGAATTTGTCAAAATATTTAAAAAAGGTATGGGAAGAGAACTGGATATTACAGATTTCCTTTCCTACAAGCTGTATCCAAAAGTTTTTACAGGAGCCTATAATCATCACTTAAAATATGGTAATGTGATGACAATCCCGACCAAAAACTTTTTTTACGGAATGGTTCCCGAAGAGGAAATCATTATAAAACTGGATAAAGGAAAAATACTGTTGGTAGAATTAATATCGGTAGGAGAACCTAATGATGAAGGAAAAGTAACCGTATTCTTTAAAGTAAACGGTCAAACCAGAAATGTAGAGATACAAGATCATTCGATTAAAGTAGATAAAGTAATACACGCCAAAATTGATAAAGCAGATGCCAAACAGATAGGTGCTCCTTTACAAGGGGCATTATCCTCTGTATTAGTAAAAACAGGTCAGGAAATAAAGAAGAATGATCCACTATTTATTATCGAAGCCATGAAAATGGAAACCACCATTACGGCCAATGAAGATGCAGTGATTAAGAAAATCGTTCTTAAATCAGGTACGATGGTTAATGCAGATGATTTGGTAATCATACTTAAATAGTTTACATGTTTTTATATTATTCCTAATTTTAATGTATAACAGAAAATATAAACCTCACAGGTTTTAAAACCTGTGAGGTTTTAAATTACCCTTTATTCGTTTGTAACTACTTATCAGATCTCTTTGTAGTTTAGAAAATCTTTCTATTTTTACAATAGAATAACATTTCCGGGAAACATTGAGAATCAGGCCTATTCAAATATCATTATTTATACTATTCGTATTAGGAGCATTATTTGGGCTCATGTTTTTAAGTCAAAAAGGAGGTGTTCAAAAAACTCAAACACAGGATGATGGATTCTCATATGAAGGGATTTCGGTTAAATATCCCACGCATACTACATTTTTGGGGTTAGAAAAAGATTCATCACTTACAAGACAAGATATTCTTGAAGTTACTCAGATTGTAACTCCTCTGGATATCGAAACCGATGAAAATAAAAATGATATTGCCTTAACAGAAGAAATCAAAAAGCTTCCTGACTTCTCAAAAATTGATACAACGCGTATCGTTAGGATCAAATATCCCGAGAGTAATCCCGATTTTGCAAATGAGTTGAGAGAAAAGCTATCTTCCAGATCGTGTAGAATTATACATTATGGTGATTCTCAGATCGAAGGAGATCGTATTACAGGATATCTTCGTAACAGGCTTCAGGGGATGTATGGGGGTAGTGGCCCTGGGTTTCTTCCTGTGTTACCTGTGTATAACCAAATAAGTGCTATTATAGAACCAAGCGAAAATTGGCAACGTCATGCGCTTTTTGATCCAACCCAAAAAAAGTTTTCACATCGAAAATATGGAGCATATCTTTCTGCTTCTCGTTTTACAGCATATCAAAAAGAGCTTCCGGATAGTACTATGGTTGATTCTTTACCAATCATCAAAGCTTCTGTGAAAATAGGGAAGTCTAAGAAAGCATATGCAAAATTCAGGTATTTTACCAATATTGGTTTGCATTATGGTAATTGTAACTTTCCGATCAAAGTATCGGTATATAATGGCGGAGTTTTAATTCAGCAAGATGATTTGATTGCAGATGGTAAATACCATCAATATAAAATAAGAACAGCAACTACACCTACAGATCTTAAAATTGAACTGGAAGGCAAGGTGAGTGCCGATTTTTATGGATTAACATTAGATGGAGAAGCTAAGGTGCAAATCGATAATGTAGCGATGCGTGGTGCTTCGGGAACCGTTTTTACAAGCTCTAATACTACTGTCTATAGCCAGATGATGAGGCAATTAAGACCCAAAATTATCATTATGCAATATGGGGGCAATACAATGCCATATCTTAAAGATTCTACCGATGTAACCAAGTATACTAGACGAATTGCCAAGCAGATAGATTGGATTAGAAGACGAGCAAAAAATACCAATGTTTTATTTATAGGGCCTACAGATATGTGTCTTCCGGTAAACGGTAAAATGGAAACCTACCCATTATTACCGTATCTTAATGCTGAATTAACGAAAACTTGCCTGAAAAATAATGTAGCCTACTGGAGTATGTATGATGCTATGGGCGGAAAAGGAGCAATGAAATTATGGGTAGACGAAAAACTAACTGCCAAAGATTATATGCATTTTACATGGAAAGGAACCAAAATAATTTCAGAACTATTTTTTACAGCCCTATACCTTGACCTCAAAGAACCTAATAACCATGATGACACGTAACAAATTATTCTTTTATGTATGGCTTTTAACATTGCCTTTGATGGCACAAACCTATGTTATAGATACCATACAGCATAAATACCCTTTTGTTAATTGGAAAGCTAATACCATAAAAATGGCAGAAAATTCACCGGCATTTAAAACACTTTTTCGCAAATTAGACACAATTGCAAAAGGTGGAAAAAAAGATTTGCACGTTTTTCATATCGGGGGATCTCATATACAAGCAGATATTTATTCGAATCGATTACGATCATACCTCCAGATGATGAGCCCTACTGCAAAAGGGCAGCGAGGATTTATTTATCCGTTTAGTATTGCCAAAACTAATAACCCTGGTAATTATAGAGTAAAGTATGATGGCGAATGGAAAGGATACCGATGTTCGGTTAAAAAGGATAGTGTTGCCTGGGGATTATCAGGAGTAACAGCAGTTTTTAAAGATAGTATATCGAATGTGAAAATAATAGCGAATGGAAATAATTATCATGAAAAGATGTATGACTTTAATAAAATCAGGATTTTTTATGATAATTGGAGCGATGACTACGAAATATCTTTCAAACAAGATTCGCTGGTATCAGCAGTTAAAGAAAATAAAGAAGCACATTTTATAGAATATACATTACATAAAAGTGTTGAAGAAATAGAGTTTTGTGTTCGCAAAATTAAAGATGAAGAAAAAGCCGAGTTTTTGATGATGGGTATCGAATTGATGAACGACAATAATGGGATTCAATATACTTCTATTGGGGTAAATGGTGGTAGTTTTTCGTATTATAAAAGATGCCGCTTTTTTGATGACCAATTATTGCTCTACAAGCCAGATTTATTTATAGTATCCATTGGTACCAATGATGCATATCACCCCGATTTTAATCCAGATGAGTATAAAACATACTATACAGATTTAATCAAGCTAATACAAAAGGCAAATCCCGATTGTGCTGTATTGCTTACTGTACCTAATGATTCGTATTATAAAAAGAAATTTCCAAACCCGAGAACCAGAATTGCTCAAAAGATTATCTATGAAGTGGCAAAAGAGCAAAAAATGGCGGTTTGGGATTTTTATGAAATCATGGGAGGTTTTAATTCTTCAAAAGATTGGTATGCAAATAAACTAATGCCTAGAGATCGTATTCATTTTACGGTTATGGGATATCGTATAAAAGCAGATCTTTTGTTACAGGCACTGGCGCATTCATGGGAAAACGAATTGCAATTAGAGCCCAACTCTATTTTGAATCAGGTAATTAATGAATAGACTTATTGACATATTTTCTTTTTCAGAAGATTTTCCGTTGATCTTTACACAGGCGAACTTCTGGATTTTCTTTGCAGTTGTATATTTTATTTATGCTATAGTGTATAGCAAAAAAAGTTTACGAAGTGCTTATCTATTTGCCATAAGCCTACTTTTTTATTATAAAACCAGCGGCCTTTTTATTGGGATTTTACTATTTAGTACAGTTAATGATTTCTTTTTGGGTAAAGCCATCTATAATAGCAAATCGGTATTGGTTCAAAAAATGTTGGTTGCTATAAGTGTGATTATTAACCTGGGAACACTCTGTTATTTTAAATATGCCTATTTCTTTACAGAGTCGTATAATTTCCTTTTTCAGACCGATTACGAAGTTATTAATTACCTGGCGCAATGGACTAATACCTGGAGTGGGGTGGATTACTTTACAGTAGATAAAATTATTCTTCCTGTAGGGATTTCTTTTTATACATTTCAAACGATTAGTTACAGTGTAGATATTTATAGAAAACAAATCAAACCTCTAACATCGATTATTGATTTTGGATTTTTTGTTAGTTTTTTCCCGCAGTTGGTAGCCGGACCCATAGTAAGAGCTGCTGATTTTGTCCCCCAGATCAGAAAAGAGATAGTAATTACCAAAAAAGAATTTGGCCAGGCGACTTTTATGATCCTAAAGGGCTTGATCAAAAAAATGTTATTTGCCGATTATATTGCAGCCAATTTTATGGATCGGGTATTTGATGTCCCCGAGATGTTTTCTGGTTTTACCAATATCATGGCGATGTTTGGGTATTCACTACAGATCTATGGCGATTTTTCTGGGTATACCGATATTGCTATTGGGTTAGCACTGCTTATGGGATATAAACTACCGATTAATTTCAATTCGCCATATAAAGCGATTCATTGTGGTGATTTCTGGAAACGTTGGCATATTTCACTATCCAGTTGGCTTAAAGATTACCTATATATACCTATTGGGGGTAATCGTAATGGCTCTATTTTTTCCTACACATTTATATTGGTTTTTACATTTTTAGGGGTTTTTGCAATATCCGATTATTCGATAGCGCTGTTGGCCGCTTCGGGAATTGGGGTTATGCTCATTGTTACATTGTTCTCATCCAGATTAGCCTGGCATTTTAATAGAAATGTTAATATTATGATTACTATGTTGGTCGGTGGATTATGGCATGGCGCCTCATGGAAATTTGTAATCTGGGGCGGATTAAATGGTATCGGAATTGTAGCTTACAAATATTGGCGTAAGATAAGCCCGTATGAAGAATCTAAAGCATGGTATGTCTTGCTATGGAGAATTGCACTTACTTTTGTGTTTATTACGTTTACCCGTATCTATTTTAGAGGAAACAGTATGGATCATATTGATCGCTTTTATCAGCAAATAGCCACTAATATGGATTGGCAGAATGCCCTGGCCGTACTATGGGAATATCGTATTGTATTTATCGTTATGCTTTTGGGGTATGTTACCCATTGGTTACCGTATCGTACCAAAGGTTGGATAGAAAACGCATTTATTAAAAGCAATATGCTTGTTAAAGCTGTAGTTGTGATAGCGGTAGCAATTGTCTGTTATCAAACCTATGCAGCCGATTTTCAACCCTTTATTTATTTCCAGTTTTAGATAGCGAAGTGTTAGCGTAGGGAAGAATTCGAGTTTTTATTCCTGTATTCTTAGAACTATTACGCATACCTAATAGCGAAAGGATTTTTGCAACGCCTTGAAAACGTAAAAATAGTAGGTTAAACCACCATATTACAGGATAGGATTTATACAGAGAAGGATAGAAGAGGGTACTTCGCAAGTACCCTCTCCCTACTTCAGAAGTACCTCTCCCCCTGTGTAAACACAGGCCAGTCCTATGTTCAACAGAGGTAGCACTTGTGTTTAACAGAGGTGCTGCCTCTGTTTTTAGTACCCCACTCCTCTGATGGAAGTACCCTTAACCGGGATCATAGCAATCTATACCCACTACCATAAGTACCCCTTGTAGCGTGTATACCATGAGCATACCTACTTATATAAGTACCCACCCCCACTTGTGTAAGTGGGTATTGGGCAATAATGTTAGTAGTTGTTATTTTTTTTACCTCAATTTAGTGGTTGATGTAAAGCAATTCTATTTCCTTCATTATCTTCAAATTCTGCAACAAAACCTAAGTCTCCATTTGATGTTTTTGGATACAACATTTGTCCACCACTTTCGATTGCGATTTTTAAGGTCTTGTCTATGTTTTCTGTATTGAAGTAAATTACAACTCCGTTATGTGTTGGGTTGTAGATTTCTCCCTTTGCCAGTGCTCCCGAAATTCCGGTGTTTTCTTCTACAAAAGGAAACAAAGCCATTTCGTTATTATCAATAATTTCTCTTTCAAAAGTGAAGTTAAATACAGATTTGTAAAATTTAATGGCTCTATCAATATCTGTAACCGGGATTTCAAGATAAACAACTGGATTACATTTCTTTGTCATCTTATTATTTTATAATTGGTTAACGATATCTTTTGATGTATCAGAACAAGAAGTTATCGTTAGTACAAAAGTAATATATAGAATGTACTATCTGGTTCTTGTCATTTATATATTCTTATCCTCCGCTTTGACGCCACTAGCGAGACGCTAGCGGGAGCGGGGGAACAAAATACTATCTTTTCTATCCTTGATGCTTTTGTAACTAAACGTAAACTTAAAAGCACCCTGAAAAATGTATTACAGGATATGGATTAAAAAAATCCACAACACTAATGCTGTGGATTCTTTATATTAATATATCTGATTTGATCATCCCGCTAAGTCAGGAGACTTTGCAGAGCTAGGGGATTTTCTTAAAATTTTAATGTTTTAGGTTTTATTTTTCTATACTTCTTTAAAACATTTTCTATTATTATAGAAGTCTCTGAATCGATTTCTTTTACAAGAAGAATCTCTGAATCTATTGAGGAGTCAACATTGTGTATAAAGAACAATGTCTTTTTCTCAATATTTATAAATTTTTTATAAAAAAACTCTGTTAATTGCATAATACTAGAATAGCTCAACCCTGTTGAATTTATACAAAAAACATCATAATTATTTATTTCCTTAATGAAGAATAATTCGAAAAATCTTGCATTAAGACCTGTTTCATAAAAATTAATTTCATGTTCCTTATAAAAAGATTCATTTTCTTTAAAATAGTCTGATACTAAAACAGTTTCATGTTTATCAGAAAAAGAATTGAATATTACATAATTATTGTTAATTGTAATAAATTTAGACTCAACCTTATCAAAAGAAGATATGACATAATATGCCTTTCCTTTGTTTAGTTTATTATCAATATCTAACTTAAAACTATCTATCGTACTGCTCATCAGTTATTTTATTATCTAGTTATCTAGTTGGTAAATCATATATTTCTATACCATAATCAGAAGGATTCCCTGTTCTAAAATTTCCATTATCAATAAGTTGTTGAGCATATTTTAGATCGCCTGTTTCTAAACCATATTCAATAGCTGCATTCATTCTATGATTTCCTTCTGTCAGTATGTATCTACCACCGTCATCAATTAATCCTCCTGCTCCTAAAGAAGAATCAAATGAGCCATCTCTCATTTGGCCTAAATAATCATCAACTATTGATGAATTAAGCCCCTTTTGCCCACTAAAAATATTATTTTTCTTAGCAAAACTTGATACGGTTCCTTTACTGGAATTTGAAGTACTTGCTACTTTACTAGCAGTAGATACTACATCATCAGCTAATCCCGCACCTTTTCCTAAACCTGATACTAACCCTTCTGTAGCTATTCCAACTCCTACATCAACAGCAGCACCAGCTGCCCAATCTAAACCTGCTTCTTGTCGACTTATTCCTTCTGTTGCTGCTATTTGATCAATTGAAGAATTGACAGATTTGTTAACAGCATTTACTACACCTTTTACATCACCGTTTGCCGCAGCTCTAACACCATTCCCTAAATTTTCATTAGTTCCTATACTAACCATAATAACTGCAGCATTTTGAGCGGCACTTCTACTAGCAAAAGCCTTTACAGAGCTCCATAAACTTTTAACTTTTCGTAATGCTGCTCGACCCATACGTAATCCAGTAGTGTTTGGTCTAGGGTTTTTACCCCCACCATCGTTGGCAAAAGGCATCATTCCGTCAGGATCAACAAAGAAAATAGGATTATCAAAAGCGTAATTATAAGGAGAGTGTCTCCGCATTGCTTCGGCTAATGGATCAAGGTTCATCCACCTACCTAATGCCGGGTCATAGTTACGTGCTGTAATATCTATCCAGTTAAGATCTAGTTCATCTTGTTCTTCTTTTCCTCCAAAACCATACTGATGATTCCTACCACGTAGTGTAGTATTATATCCGGAATGGGTCATACCAAAGGGGTAATAATGTTTCTCCTGTATAATTTCATCTTGCGTTATAGCACCATCATTATCACGGTCTGAGTAGGATAGTCTGATATTCCCTAAATGGTCTTTAAACTGATATACATACTTATACCCATCATTTTCTTTTTCTACAATCCCTTCTGTATGGTTAAAGAACTCCAAGTCGCCATTCTTATAGACATAATTCCCGGCATACTCTGTAATTAAAGAACTTCCCTCTGTGCTAACCTTTTTTAATTTTACCCCAGTGGCGTCGTAAATATAGGTAATATTTCCGGTATGAGAAGCATTATTTACCGTTACTGTTTTGGGCAAGTTTAAATGGTTGTAAGTAATCCCGGTAATCCCCTTGTTTTGATCCTGGGTCATATTGCCATTGGCATCATACGCAAAATCATCATTGGTATGGGTACCATCTTTAAAACCAAAAGTTGTATTCCCGGTATCAGTCACTCTTAAGAGTTTATTGCCACTATCATAAGTGTATACCAGGATATCCATATCTCCAAAAGAATTAGCTGCAGTATTTAAATGCCCTTTTCGGTTTAAGGACATAATATTCCCCATCTTGTCATAGTGGATGTTAGATACGTTGTAGCGGTTGTCATTGCTTATTGCCCCGGTAATCCGGTTGAGAGCATCATAACTGTATTTGTAATGTCGCTCTACATTATCATTGGCGGTTTTCCATTTTGTTTCTGCAATATTTCCATTGTATAAAGCGGTAGCCCCATGTTGTGGTGCGTTGTAATTGATGGTAAAAGCAAACAGTTTGTTACCAAGAGCTATATCAGGATCATTGATCTTGGTCAACCAACCTCGTACATTATATTTGTAATCTACCTCTTGTAATCCTCCTCCTGTTTGTTTACGTTCTAATTGCCCTAAAGCATCGTAGGTATTTTCAACAATAGTTTCAACCGCCTGATCATTGATTTTTTGGGTTTGAGTACGTATCCTACCCATATGATCATAGGTAAAGGTATCTATGGTAACAATTTCAGTATTATTGCCTTTCTTATGTCTAGTAGTAGTTTCTTCTACCTTACCTACAAAATCCAATTGGGTTGCTACAATATCAGTGGTATTAAGATATTCATTTGTACTGGCTACATAGATAGGTCTTGCTTTTTTATCATAATAAGTAACCGTGGTGATCCAATCGTTGGTATCTAACACCCGTACTTTGCTTCCGGTAGCTAGTGTTTTGGTTCGATCGGTGATAGCTTCGTTATATACTGTTCCCGGGTTGGTCAATCCAGCGATATCAAAAGTATAGTCATCATAATAATTGATCGTATATATTTTATACAGCCCTCTATCTGGATAGGCATCCAGGCTATAATATGTTGGTGTTCCTGCAATACTAATAGGGGTAGTACTTTTGGTTTCATACTGTGGATCAGTCGAAGCATTAGCTCTTCCCTGTAATACCTTTCTGGTACTTCCATTAATTATTGATCCTGTATATACTACTCTTCCAAACGCATCATATTTTGTAAACAACCACTGATCCCAGGGTTTACCAGAATTTTCTTTTCTTAAGTTTGCATCCTGGGTCATGATCGGTTGATCTAGTCTATTATATACAATATACTCCCAGTCCTTACCAGGAACCTTCTTTTCGATCAATCGGTTTCTGTAATCATAATGGTATTGATAACAGAGTTCGACAAGCTCACTCTGGCTTACCCCATCGGTTACATTTACTTTTGGTGGGATTACATACGTAAGATTACCATATTTATCATATACATAATAGGTATCATGCGCCTCGGCTATGCCCTGCGCCCCTGTCGCTGAGCTTGTAGAAGGTGTTGCTGGGTCTGTCGAAGGTACTGCTGAGCCTGTCGAAGCATAGGTACGTTTTAATACGATCTGTCCTTGTTTGTTTTTATATTCTCTGGTGGTATGTAGATTCCCATCTTCAGGAGTCCAGTTTTCATCTTTGGTGATCGTAACATATAATTCTCCGGCAACATAATTCCTAACTTTTGTTAAGTTAGGTACTTCTGTATCACCAGGGTTTGCAAAATCCGCCTTAAAATACACGATATTTTCTGCCGTAGTATTTGATCCATACTCAAATTTGATGGTGTGATCAGTATCACTTTCTTTGTTAGCTTTCCAGGTTTTTCCCGGCGCTCCCTGTTCTAACACCCGATTGAGTGCAGAGGCTTCATAAACACTTTCAGAATATGCATTAATATCGGATAAAGATACTCCTGTAAAATCATCTGCATAAGCAGTTGCATAATAGCTATTGATATCATTTGTAACATCTACATCTTTATAATTGCCCGGGTGGGTATCCTTTCGCTCAAAAGGAAGATATTTCCTGGCCTGTCTGCCATATGCATCATATGCTATATGAGTTACAATGTCCTTTTGATCTGGTGATGCTTTGATCGCTATTTCTTGTTTTGACCTACCCAGTCCATCATAAAAAGCAATATTGGCTATGATATCTGTAGATTGAGAAGAAGTTACAGGTTTTTGGTACACCCTAGTGTATATATAATTTTCTGGTGAGAATAAACATCCCTGGCTTTTACCAAATTCATTGGGGCATTGATCATCTGCATTATCAACATATCCATCGGGTTGAACACTACGGTAGATTTTATCATTAGGATCCCCAAAACCATCGCCATCTATATCGCTATAAAAATATCTGGGCGGGATATTGGTGATAAATTCAGTGCTATCATCATAATCATTATTATTAAGAACATATCCCGAAGGCTGTATACATTGTATTTTGGTGCTATTAGGGTCTCCATATGTATCACTATCACCATCTTTAAACCAAACCGTATTAGGGTGTATTTCTATTTTGGTATCATCACAATCATCAGCAATAAGGACATAGGTATTACCATCATTAGGGGGATAACTACGATAGGTTTTTGTACTGTAATTACCAAAAGTATCCCCATCTGCATCCCGATAGAAGTCCTTTGGTGGGATATCGGTGATCAAGTTATTACCATCATTAAGATCCCCTTTTTTAATAACGTACCCAATAGGTTGTATACATTGTTGTATGGTAGGAGGGGTGTTATCTCCTATTCCTCCAATCCCTTGATCACTTCCCCAGCCGTCACCGTCACTATCACGATACCATATAGTATTGGGATGAATAGCAGCATTATTATCTGCACAATCCCCATTATCGGTAACATAACCTGAAGGTTGAACACTTCGATACGTCTTAATATTAGGGTTTCCAAAGGTATCCCCGTCTGCATCGCGATAGAAATTCTTTGGTGTAATATTAGTGATCAGTGCATCACCATCATTAAGGTCTCCTGCTCTAAGAATATATCCAGAAGGTTGGCTACATTGTTTTTTGGTTACACCAGAATCTCCCCAGGTATCATTATCACCATCCCGATACCATACGGTATTGGGGTGTAATGCAGCATTATTATCATTACAGTCGCCCGAATTAATCGCATAACCGGTAGGGCGTACACTTTGATATACTGTAATGTTGGTCACCCCGTAATTGTCTCCGTCACTATCTTTATAGAAATATTTGGGAGCAACATTGGTAATTAAAGCATTACTATCATCAAGATCTTGATTATTGGTTACATAACCTGGAGGTTGTGTAGCTCGAACTACACGATTAGAAGGATCTCCATAACCATCATGGTCCCCATCAAAGTAGTAGGCATTATTACCGTCTCCATCTCCAATTGGTACTTGCGAATATCCTTGCATACCACAAAACAGGGTAACAAGAAATACTATATATTTTAGTGTTATATCTTTCATTTTCGTAGTGCTTACTGTTGATTTTTATAATGATACTTTTGTTCTGAGATCAGGTGGTTGTCTTCATCTTTTACCAAAGTCAATCGACTTAGTCCATCATAATCATATTGGGTGGTATATCCTCTTGCATCGGTTACTGCTACAACTCCTTTTAGGGGATCATAAACAAAAGTGGTGATCTGTGCATTGGTAAAAGAGTTTCGTAAAGTACTATACAAGGTATTGAGTTGACTATCGGTAGTTGTTTTTAGATTAACAGCTGCTGTTACTCCTTCTAATTCGGTTTTAGTTACTCCTATGAGTTGTGCCAAAACATAATTATGTGTGGTGTCCCATAAGATAGCAGTAGGGATTCCGTCTTTGCGTTGTACTTGTACTGGTTTTCCTGCTTCAAGTGTAAACTCTTGGTATAATTCATAATTCGATGGGATATGCCCTGCAGCAGATTGATGGGTAGATAGTCCTTTATGATATCTATAGGTAGCAATCACATTACCTTTAGGATCATAATCCATGTATTGCCCCTGGATAAGATCACTGTTCACATATACTTTTTTGCTTATCGGTAAACCGGTTTGGTGGTTATTATATAGCGTAGCAATGGTAGTATTTTCTGATTGATGATCTACAGGGTAGGTATACCTGATTTCTACATGCTTGCCATCGGGTACTGTACTATAGGTATCATCCAGAATAGCTTGTTCACTATCTGCGTGCAATCTTCCCTCTAATTCTTGTTTGGTAACCAGGATATCATTAGTATACTCATACTTGTATCTGGCAACCGAAACTTTAAAGGGTTCTCCGGCTTTATGAAGGTAATCGATCTCTGTTTTCTGAGAAAGTACATTTTTACGATGATAATAATTAGTCGAATTAGGATTGGTATATCCAAGACTGGGTTTACTACTACCAAGAGGAGTAAAACAAAGTGTCTTATCACTAAGTGTCCAAAATTGTGTTGTCTTTATAACAGCATTATCATAAGCATAGATGATCTTTTTTACCTTATCATTTTTGTTATACAGCTCTTGTTCTAACAATTGAGATTCATAAGATTTATTTTTAAAAACATCGGTATATTTTTCTATAGTTTTAATCGATTCATTTGTTCCTATTTTATTAATAGTAACCTGTTTGTAGAAATATCCTGATTTGATTAAAGCCGGGTTTACTGCAATATTTTCTGCAGAAAAAGCTGTTCTTTCCCCATAACTTTTAATGGTATTGTTGATATTTAAACTGTTTCCAGTGAGTCCATCATAAGTATATTGGGTCTCCCCGGTAACATTGTCATTCGTATCTTTGTCTACTATAGATTTTACTCTAAGTCCCCCTGCATAACGTGTAGTTTGGGTATTAGACGTTTCTTTTTCGCTCCAGCTTAGATTTACTGATATTCGTGCAGTAGGATTAGCAGTGAGTTCTGATTCTTTTACTTGAAGTTCTAAAACATAATCTCCTTTAAAAAGATTTTTACTCCCTTCTGCTCCAATCACTTTAAAGGGAGAAAATATTGGTGTTCCCAGACTACCATCACTTTGTTTTGGGTAGATATTAAACCTTGAGCAATCTATGTTTGAATTATTAGGATCATTACTACAAATTGTCGAAGAAGACCCGTAGGTAACGGGAGTTCCTAAATTACCCTGTAAATCATCGATCAAAGAAAAAGGAGTTCTAAACACTCGATATCCTCCCGATGTAAAATAGTCACCAGAAGCATGTATTGAAACTCCTTTAGGTACATATCTCGGATCATTATTGGTTGTTGAAGGAACAGCATTGGCCTCATACGTAAAAGTAGTCGAGCCTCCTGTAGGGTATTCAACTTTATTTAAAACCCCAATGTTAAGAAAATTAAAATCTTCTCTACGATCTGCAAGACTACTGCGATAGTTTGTAGCTATGGTGTTATAGGCATTGAGAGAGTAGGGGACTAAAGTACTATTGTTTTTTCCATTATAATACCCATGATAATCTTTTGCCATACTTCCTTTTGAAGGAAGATTACCCTCTTGATAATAAAACTTATATGGTGGTTTAGTACTCCCATCAAAACCTACTTCCTGGATTTGATCTAATCGTAAACGTGCGTCTCCAGAGAATTTACCGTAAGTAAAAGTGTAAGATTTTGTTTTGTTGGCTATTTTATCTAAAATAGTAATAGAGGTTAACTTCTTTTGCCACGTAGATAACGAAGTATCTTGTGCGTAATTAAAAGTTGCTTTGATATTAGTAGACTCTATGGTATGGACAAGTTGATTTCTGGTAGAATACCCGATAGTTGTGGTAGAAACCGAAGTGTTATTACCTGTTCCTTGTCCAGAACATCCGCATGCAGGGTTAAATTCAATACATCCCGGGGCAATATCTATAGAGTGAGAAGCATTATTGATAGTGTAATCCAAATCATAAGGAGTGTAGGTAAAATTGATTTCTTTATTGTTTTTAGTAACCAATTTATTAAGCATCCAACCCGTTGGATAAGATTCTAAATTCGTACTTACATTTCCTTCGTTGGTAGCAGTAACTACTTGTTTGGCGTTTAACTCTCTCGCGGTATCATGATCAAAATAATAGGTGTTTCCCATTTCATCCAAAGCTTTAAAATAAACTGAGTTTCCCGCTCCTGCAACTTTCTGAATCAACATAGAAGATTGCTTTTCTTGCGCTGTGGTCCCGTCTTGATTAAAAATAAAAGCTCCTGAGTGATTTAAGAACCTATAGCTAAAATCATCGGGATAATAATCGTGATAATAATCAGAACTTCCTATTTGCCGTTGAACAGCTAGAGTATTGATTTGTCCTTGTGAGGCTAACCAATCGGGAGTTACAATCCCTCTAGAATCAGGAACTAACCATCCCTCTTCGTCGATCTTATCGTTTACTTGTCTAAAGATTCCCCCACCGGCATTTAAGGTCCATTTTAACCCCACAACACTGGCCAGATCATCGACCTTAACCCCAGAAGCATGATACGATAGTGAAATAGGAATCGAGTTTCCATCTTCTTGTATAGTGAATATAGGGATTTCTATCTGCGGAATCCCCGTAGCATGATTTACCGGAGTGTTTCCATAAATCGTAAATGTAGATGCATTAGGCGTCTCTGGTACATACTCGGCATGGTAGGTGAGATAATCGGGTTTAAATTCTTCTTGAGTTTGGGCACAGAGCCCATAGCAAAACAGGAAGAGTACTATTGTTGCTTTGTTCATAGATAAAATATTTAGTGACTAACTTAATTTTTCAGTGACAAACCTATAGTAAAAACCTACAAAAATCAGTGCCTCAAACGAGATATTTCCCTCTGTTTTTGGTTATTTTTTTGTTAAGGAATTATGCATTTATAGGTAAAGAACTGGAAATGAATTTCTTGTTTTAATTTGCGATCATTTCATACTGCAATAGTAAAGCATGCCAGTTTCATTTTTCGGAACTGAGAAAAAAAAATGAAAGTTTTTTTGAAAAAGAATGAGGAGATGAAGTCGGAGGCCAGAAGCTGGAGGTTAGAAGTTGAAGGAAAAATATTTTGGATTAGCAATAAAAAAGATGACACTGCGTTTTCAACCCTATAAGAAACAGTAACTTATATCTGTTTACGATAACACCCCTGTAAGCAGTATGTATTCACCTTGTCAAAATTACACATCACTTAGACCTGGCATAAGATTGCTATGGGTAGGCCATAATTTTGGTAAAAATATCGATTGGCAGACATTTGCAAGGATATAGGTGATACAAATTATCGTATAACTTTAACTTTTAAAACGTATATCAATGGCTTTAGAAAACTTAATTAGCATAAGCTTTACACAAAAAGAATTAGAAACATTAGATCACCATATTGATGGTATCAAAAAAGTACTAGCAGGTAAGACCGTAAACCTTACTGCGGATCAAAGGCAACAATATGGTAGAATTGCTAATCAAAATAAACTCATTGTAGATAAATCAAAAAATTATATGGAACAACATCCTCATTGGATACCCAGATTTGTAGATAAAGAAGAATTTGATAAGGATTATCAGGCTCGTACCCAAATAGAAAGCCGGGTACAGCAATTAGAGAATTTGTCACAACAACTTATCGATACCAAAACCTTATTAGATCATGACAATTATAATAACGCTCTAAGTTTTTATCGAATGGTACGTTACCTGGCAGGCGAAAATGAACCCGGTTCAAAATCGGTGTATGAAGATATGAAGGTATTGTTTCATAAATCCAGCGCAGTAATAAACGAATAGGATTGGTAGATTGTAGCAACGATTATTGATCTGTTTTTTGAAGAGTATGTCTCTATGAACCTGAGTTCGATTAATATTTCAAGGGGCGTAAAAACCGTCAATTTGATTTCTATGACGTAACCAAACGATTTTGATAAAAAGTTTGATTTTTGATTAATGCAAAAATGATGTGTATTATTTTGTTTCTTACAGCATTTA
>JAUIBW010000061.1 GCA_030427585.1 Bacteroidia bacterium | reverse complement strand
GCATACCTAGTGGATATTTTGCTTTAATTGGTGTACCTTTGATTGTGAATTCCCATTCACCATTCTCAAAAAATGTAATTGATTCATCAGGAGTTTTTACATCAATTTTCTTTTTGGTTTTCTTTACTTGAAATGATTTTGGTTTGCGTTTATAACCAAGTTCACTTAAAAAATTATCATAGTTTTCCATCATTTTATATTTTGAGATTAGTAGATCGTTAATCAGAATTGTATATTTGCGATCATGAGCGCAAATCAAAAAGATACTGTAGTTTTGATTACAGGAGGATCTTCTGGGATAGGAAAATCAATAGGAATATTTTTGGCAGAAAAAGGATATATTGTATACGGTACGAGTCGTAACCCATCTCGGTTTCCTGATTTTGGTTTTTTTACACTTTTAAAATTAGATGTAGCAGATACTAATAGTATCAATTCTACTATTACAACAATAGAACAAAAGCACGGAAGGTTAGATGTATTAATCAATAATGCCGGTGCTGGTATTACTGGTCCAATAGAAGAAATACCAAATGAGGAAATAGTAAGAAATTTTACTACAAATTATTTTGGGCCAATTAATGTCACCAAAGCGGTTTTACCAGTCATGCGAAAACAGAGAAGTGGATTAATTATTAATGTTACTTCTATTGCAGGATATATGGGGTTACCATACAGAGGAATTTATAGTGCTTCTAAAGCTGCGTTAGAGATGACTACTGAGGCCTGGCGAATGGAATTGAAAGATTTTAATATTAGAATGACTAATGTGGCTCCGGGAGATTTTGCAACCAATATTGCAGCAGGACGTTACCATGCTCCCGTGGTTAAAAATTCTCCATATGAAAAACCATATGGTGATACATTGAAACTTATGGATAGCCATGTAGATTTGGGTAATGATCCTTTAGAAATGGCCAAAGCCGTTTTTAAGATTATAAAAACCAAAAAACCAAAAGTACATTATAAAGTAGGAGCGTTTATGCAAAAGTTTTCTATAGTGCTAAAACGAATATTACCAGATAGACTATATGAGAAAATGCTGATGAATCATTATAAATTGTGATTCACATTTCTGTAATTAAATAAAGAAGCTTTTATAAACTAAAGAATGATATTTTTTTAATTAACAAAAAGATTTTATTAGCCTACAACGATTATTTTTATATTCGCGATCTATAAAAGGGTAAAATTTAAACACAACAATTTTAAAAACAATACTATGAAATTTTTTATTGATACTGCAAATCTTGATCAGATTAAAGAAGCACAAGATTTAGGAGTTCTTGATGGAGTAACTACAAACCCATCTTTGATGGCTAAAGAAGGTATCACTGGTAAAGAAAATATTATTAATCACTATAAAAAGATATGTGAAATCGTAACCGGAGATGTAAGTGCAGAAGTAATTTCTACAGATTTTGATGGTATTATTAAAGAAGGAGAAGAGCTGGCTAAACTTCATGACCAAATTATTGTAAAAGTACCTATGATCAAAGATGGTGTAAAAGCAATCAAGTACTTTAGTGATAAAGGGATTAAAACCAATTGTACTTTGGTGTTTTCTGCTGGGCAGGCCTTACTAGCAGCTAAAGCTGGAGCGACATATGTATCTCCGTTTATTGGTAGATTAGATGATATTTCTACAGATGGACTTAATCTTATTGCAGAGATAAGGTTGATTTATGATAATTATGGATTCGATACAGAAATTTTGGCAGCTTCGGTAAGGCATACGATGCATGTAATTGATTGTGCAAAGATAGGTGCAGATGTAATGACAGGGCCACTTTCTTCTATAGAAGGATTATTGAAACACCCATTAACCGATATTGGTCTTGCTAAGTTTCTTGCAGATTATAAAAAAGGAAACTAATATAATTTCCCAAACACACAAAATTTTTTTTAAAAAAAGCTACTCGATAAGAGTAGCTTTTTAATTTTCTAAACTTGCCAATTGGGTATATTGCATAAGTTGTTTTTCGAAAACAGATGCAAATAAATCTGTACTTGGGTTTATTATTTTACCATCTTGATCTACTAGAATAACCTTATTTCTATAATGAATTACTAATTCTTCTGAAGAACATTTAGGATATTTAAATTCGTATTCATTATCTAAATTGTACCCATGTCTTTTTATGGTTTTTAACCAGTTTTTTGTTTGATCAGGATCAATATTTACAGCAATAAATTCGATATCAGGGTATAATGAACTAAGGTAAGTTGCTTTTTCATGAGCTTTTACATAATGATCTTTACTTTCTATCGACCAGAAATAAAGTGCAGTAATCGGTTTACTAAAGAGTGAAGATAATTTAACGGTTTCACCTTTTGAAGTAATTAAATCCTGATCAGGGATAATTTTGTTAGGCCTCAATTTTGAAATATGTCTGGCAAGTTTTTTTAATTCTTTTTGCGATCGATTACTGGTACTTACTGATAAATAATGATTTAAGACTTCATCAGACTCTTGGTTATTTTTACTTTCTTCAAGTAAAAAGTGTATAGTACACCTTCTAAGTAGGCTATTTTTGATATATGGATGTGTTACTATACTATCTATTAAATCTAATTGATATATAGTACTTCCTACCCTATTATTATATTGTGATAACTGATTTACATAATTAATACGAGAAGCGTTTACAAAGTAATAATTTAAGAATCTATTATATGAATATAGTCTTTTTAATTCGTCATCATTAAAATCAATCTGATTTCTATAATTAAAAAAGGAAGCAGATAATTCTTTAGTAGCATCTGGACCTCTCATTTTATAACGACTGGTAAAATAGTACTCATGCCTCATATAGTAATCAAATATAAAACTAGCTTGAGTAAGTTTTTTTGCCAAATTACTCAACTCATTTTTGTTGATTAATTTTTCGAAAGCAGCAGATTTTATATTTAATAATGAATCCTGATTTTTTTTGAAATACGAAGCAGACTGCATAAAGCCTGTTCTTTTTAAATGCTCTCTCTCAATTTCGTTTTGTAGGAACAAATCGATTAAAAAATTATTTTTTCCAGAACCCTTACCTGTAAAAACAAGAGATTCATCAAATTCTAATGTATTTAAACGAATTAATACACTATCTCCTTTTTCCAGAAGTACCACTTGATATTCTGGATTATGTTTAAAAGAATATAACCCATCTTCTAAGTTTTCTATTTTATGTAGGAATCTATTATTTTTATCTAATTGAATAGTATCTCTATAATCATAACCTTTAGATAAAACAACATAGTTCGTATTAGGATTTACAATTTCACCACCAAAATAAGTGTATTCTTTATTGTCTTTGTTAGAAGGACCACAACTGCATACAAAGCATGATAAAAAAGAAACTTGGATAAAATATCTTAATACTGAAAATTGCATTTTTGGTGCTATAAAATTAACTTACTTTGTGTCCAAAAATAAAGGGAATCACCTATTACGGTTGTTAATTATAAGTTAATTCTATACATATTAACGAATTGGGTGATCTAAATTTTCAATTTTTAGATTTTTAATGATAAATAAACTACACCTCTAAATTAATGATAGATTGTTTCAGGTTCTGAATCCATTTTTCTACTTTTGCGGCAAATTTAAACCTAACAATTTTTCATACTCATGCTATCAGTTTCTAATCTTTCTGTTCAATTTGGTAAACGAATACTTTTTGATGAAGTAAATACTTCTTTTACACAGGGTAATTGCTATGGTATTATTGGTGCCAATGGTGCTGGGAAATCTACGTTTCTTAAAATTCTTTCTGGTGTAATGGAGCCTACATCGGGGCATGTACATCTAGAGCCAGGGAAACGAATGTCTGTTTTAGAACAGAACCATTATGCATATGATGAGTATACTGTATTAGAAGCAGTAATTATGGGAAATAAACCTCTTTATAAAATAAAGAAAGAAATAGATGCTCTTTATGCCGATTATACAGACGAAAATGCAGAGAAAATAGGTGAGTTGCAGGTGCAGTTTGAAGAAATGAATGGCTGGAATGCTGATAGTGATGCAGCAGCAATGCTTTCTAATTTGGGTATCAAAGAAGAACTGCATTATACACAAATGTCTGATCTTGATACTAAACAACGAGTACGAGTATTGATAGCGCAATGTTTGTTTGGTAATCCAGATGTTTTAATAATGGATGAGCCAACAAATGATTTAGATTATGAAACCATTTCATGGTTAGAAAGTTTTTTAGCAAACTTTGATAATACAGTTATTGTAGTATCTCACGATCGTCACTTTTTGGATGCAGTATGTACGCATATTTCCGATATTGATTTTAGTAAAATTAACCA
>JAUIBW010000011.1 GCA_030427585.1 Bacteroidia bacterium | reverse complement strand
TCTACAGATAATGTAGGAGTAACCGGGTATGATGTATACCAGGGAGCTGTTAAGATCACCACTGTTAGTGGCACTTCTTACAATGTTACCGGGTTGACTGCAAATACTACCTATGAGTTTAGGGTAAAGGCCAAAGATGTTGCAGGAAATACTTCTGGATTTAGCAACACAGTGTCGGTTACTACAAAAGAAACTACAGATACCGAAGCTCCAAGTGTTCCAACGAATTTATCGGCTTCAAATGTTGAAGAAACCTCATTGTCTTTATCATGGGGAGCCTCTACAGATAATGTTGGAGTAATAATATATGATGTTTACCAGGGAAATGTGAAGATTACCAGTGTTAGTAGTACTTCTTACAATGTTACCGGGTTGACCGCGAATACTACCTATGAGTTTAAAGTAAAGGCTAGAGATGCTGCGGGAAATACTTCTGGATTTAGCAATACAGTATCGGTTACTACAAAAGAAGAAAGTACAACAGATATCTGCGAAGGAGCACAGACATGGGTATCTGGAGTAAATTATGCTATTGGAGAGCGAGTAATTTACAGGGGGTATGTTTATGAAAGAACTGCTAACGGATGGATAAAACTAGGGAAATGTAATGCTAGTCTTTGTGAAGGAGTAGATACTTGGGTGTCTGGAGTACGTTATAATATAGGAGATCAAGTGATATATAGAGGTAATCTATGGGAACGTCGTGCAACAAGATGGATACTGGTTTCTTCTTGTAGTGAACAAGCAAACAAATTTGATTTAGTTGCTCCACCACAAAGAATGAGTACATATCCCAATCCGGTAAGAGGAAGTGTACTAAATATTGTTTTCAATCCTTCACAAGGAGCTACCTATAGTATTTATAATCTATTAGGGGAAATAGTATCTAGTGGCCCTTTTAAGTCTTCTGTTCAGATAGATCATTTACAAGCAGGAACATATATTTTGAAAGTTACTTCTGATAAAACACAGCAGGTTACTCGGTTTGTAAAAGAATAGGGAACGATGAAAAACTAAAAAAATAGATTTTCACTTATTATTAATCTACAGAATTTAAAAACGGCTATAGCAATAATTTGATTATAGCTGTTTTTTTTGAATTCACTTTTTAACTTTTGTGTTATTTTATTCTTTTCTGGGATGAAGAGAAATAATGTGTAATATAATTTTATATAAAAAGGGTTAATTTATTTTCTGTAATAAAGGATTAAATGCTTTTGAAGCAACAATTATTTTGTCTCCTACAGTTATTGTTTTTATATCGTTTTCTTCAGCAACTATTTTTACAAAATTTGACCCTATCAAAATGGTAACAATATATATTATATCTTCTTTTTCAATTTGGATGATTTCTCCTGAAAACTGAAATTTTCCACTTACTTGTTTCGTTGTAAATACCTCAATTGGTTTTCCCTGTTTAATTATTTTTCCATTTTTAATAATAAATACAGTATCAGACATTTTTATGACTTCGCCTATCTCATGACTTATAAGTATAGTAGTTAAATTAAATTGTTTATGTACCTTAAGGATATAGTCTTGTAGTTTTGTACGCATTTTTATATCTAATGCAGAAAGAGGCTCATCAAGCATCAAAATTTCTGGTTTTCGTACTAATGCCCTTGCTAAGGCTACTCTTTGTTTTTGCCCCCCCGAAAGATTTGTGGGTTTGCGATCTTGTAGATCACCTAATTCGATAATATCTATGAGTGTATTAACAATTTCTTTGTTTTGTTTTTTTTCTAATGCAAAAAGAAGATTTTCTTTTACTGTCATGTTGGGAAACAAGGCATAATCCTGAAACACAAATCCGATTTTTCGTTGTTGAGGTTTTAGACAAATCCCATTTTTGGTATCAAGCCATGTGTTTTGGTTTACTATAATTTGTCCTTCATTTGCTTGTAATAATCCAGCAACCATTCTAAGTATAGAAGTTTTACCGGCTCCAGAATTTCCATATAATGTAACCAATTGACCTTGCTCGATATTGATGCTAACATCAAGCTGCATCGTTCCGTTTGCTGCCGTTAATTCTTTTTGCAAAGCTATATGTATCATTTCCAGAATCGTTTTAAATACCCGCCATTAACCAGATATACCAGTAATAAAATGCTAAATGTAATTGCAAACAAAATAAGCGAATACCAATTTGCGACATCATAATTAAGAGCTTCTACCTCATCATAAATAGCAATAGAAGCTACTTTTGTTTTTCCGGGCATATTGCCGCCGATCATTAATACAACACCAAATTCACCAATAGTATGAGCAAAAGCCAATACAACTCCGGTGAGCAATGATGGTTTTATATTGGGAAGTAATACCTTGAAAAGAGTTGTGATTTTAGATTTTCCTAATACATAGGATGCTTCTGTTATTGATGAAGGTAAATTTGAAAATCCAGCTTGAATAGGGTGTACCATGAAGGGTAAACTATAAATAACCGATGCAAGAACAAGTCCTTTGAATGAAAAAATAAGTTGTATCCCAAGATACTCGTTTAACCAATTTCCAAAAGCATTTGCAGGACTAAAAGCAACTAACATATAAAACCCTAAAACTGTTGGAGGTAAAACCAAAGGCATACTTACCAGAGTTTCTAAGAATGGTTTTACTCTTGATTTTGTATGAGCAAGCCAATACGATAAGGGGATAGAAATAACCAATAGCAAAAGCGTAGTAACTAATGCCAGTTTAAACGTTAATACTAAAGGTTGCCAATCCATCATTCTGATAACATTATTTCGGTGGTTTTAATCATAGCAGTAATTTTTTCGCCAATTTCTAATTGTAATTGGTCTGCAGCATCAGAAGTAATGATAGCGGTTAGATGCCCAACAGTAGAATTAATAGTCAGCGTAGTTAATAATACTCCTTTTTTTATATTAATAACCTCTCCGATAGCTTTATTTTGTATGCTTAAAGAATGTTCTACCCCTTTTCCAACAATTACCTCTGTTTCTTTAAAAATCATTTTAATATGATTTCCTTGTTTTAAATAGGGAGCTGTATCGGGTGTTTCTATTATCATAGTATTAAAAGAAACAGCTCCCACACGAACAGTAACCAAGGATAAACTACCATTGGTTTTTATAGATGTTATTTCTCCCTGTAGGACATTCATAGATCATTTTTTTGTTGAATAACCAAAATTTTCGAGAATTTTTCTTGCGTCTGCAGAAGATAAAAAGTTGTAGAACTTTTCTGCATCCTCTTGATTCTTTTGGTTAAGAATAACAACTCCTTGTGCAATTGCATTATAATCAGTATGTTCTAGATCCATCCAATTGCCTTTATTACTCATTTCTGAGGATAAAACTACGGATTTTGAAGTAAAACCAATTTCTACTGATTTTGAAATAATAAACTGATTAGTTTGTAAAATACTTTCTCCATATACCAATTTATCTTTTACATTTTCATAAAGGTTATGCTGTTTTAAAATTTTTATTGTAGCCAGGCCATAGGGAGCCATTTTAGGGTTTGCCAGTGCGATATGGCGTATTCTCGAATTCTTAAGAATTTCTAGAGAAGGATTAATAGTATCAATCATTGACCACATAACCAATTTTCCGTAGCCATATATTTTTGGCGCTTTGGTTGCAAAACCTGTATCAAATAATTCTTTTGGATATTTCATATCTGCAGAAACAAATACATCAAAAGGAGCACCTTCTTTAATTTGCGCAGTTAATTTTCCCGATGAGCTTATAATAAGATCACAAGCAATGCCTGTTTGATTCGTAAACGTTCTGGATAGCTCTTTCATCGCAAATTGCATATTTGCAGCTACAGCAATGTTTAATTTTTTTTCTTGTTTTTGCTGGCATGCTGCTATCAAATATATAAGAAGTATGAATATTGCTTTTTTCATTTTTTGTGGCGGTCTCTCCCGTATTACTTTTTCTGTAAAGATAACAACTCAAAAAGCAACCACGTGCAGAGATCGAGTACTATCTAAGTAGCTTTTTTAGTATTGACCGTTGCGGTTTATTTTATATACACATTAGGATCAAATTTTTCCATATAAATTTCTGGTTTGGGAAGCTTTGTAAATCCATACTTTTTGTATAGCCATTCGGCAGTACTTGTTAGCAAAATCCAGCGCCTTAAATTTTGTAAATTGGGATGCCCTATGATGATTTCCATTAACCACTTGCTTAATCCGAATCCTCTATATTCTTTGAGGATAAAGATATCTCCTAAATAGGCGATAGTTGCATAGTCAGAAATCACTCTTGCAAATCCAATTTGCTTTTCATTATCATATATTCCAAAATTGAGAGAATTATCTATTGATAATTTCACAATATCATACGAAATCCCATCACTCCATCCCGATTCATTGGTTAGAAAATCATGTATCATTAAAACATCCAACTTACTTTTATCTGTTGAGATCTTATAGTTTTCTTTAGATACTTCAATGTTTTTAGCTTTGCTCGGTAACATAATCGAATCTATTACTTGTAAGCATACAAAATACCGAAATTAAAAGAAAATAGCAGTTTAATAAATTCTTTAAACTACTATTGATTAGATGTAGATATTAATCATTAGAAGTTCTATTCTTTCATAACATCAACAACACTCTTGCTATCTACAAATTGTTCAAAATTAATAATCTTATTATTTTTTAATTTCCATATATGAGCCACTCTTGCTTCAAAATATTGATTTGTTTTTTTATAAGTCCCAGAATATGTTCCGTAGGCAACTACTTTATTTTTTACGGCTACATAGTCTTCAACTGTAAATTTATAATCAATCCATTCTGTTGCTAAACGCGAAAAAACATGATCTACAATTTCTTTGTAACTTGTATAAGTTCCTGCATATGGAAATCCTTTGGCCTCTGTCCAGTTTATGTTTTCTGACAGGTGTTTTTGTAAGTTTTTTCCGTTTTCTTCAGCGGTTTTTCCTTCGTAGGTGCTTTTTATGATATCTAGAGTATTCATTGTTTTTTTAGAAGTATTACATCCCGGCATAGTCAATAATATAACCGGGATATAAATAATTAAAAGGATGTATTTCATTGTAATGAGTTTACCATTGCATTTCACCTTTTACCACTTTTGCGCCTAATTGAAGTGCAATACCTAAACCTGCATTTGGATATAGTTTTTGCATAGCAGCAATAAGTTCTTCAGAATTTTTTGCTTTTGTTTCTTCCTTCTGATACGCAATTAAATAATTTTTAGAATATGTAATAGCGTTACGATTTAAGTTACTATTGTCTAAAGCATGAGCAGGGACAACAACTTCTGGATTAAGACGTTCCATTTCTTCTAAAACCGATAACCAGACAATACGTTTTTCTGTAGTGCTCGCATCTGCTATCCATAGATGTAAATTATCATATACATTTACACCTCCTACAATTGCTTTTAGAGATGGGATCCAAGCATATGTTCTTTCTGGAGCTAGACCATTAAGACCTTTTATTTCAATAGAATGTCCTTCTAGATTTATCGTATTTCCTTTTAGTACTTGTGGAAAAACAACTTTTTTCGTTCCATTGCTTCCTAGTTTAGGACCCCAGACCTGTAATTTTTTTTCATACGTTTTTTTGATATGTGATAGTGTATACTCACTGGTATAAATGGTTACATCTGGAAATGAATTTTTAAATACTTCTAACCCAAAATAATAATCAGGATCTCCATGACTTATATAAATAGTTGTAAGGTTTTTACCACTTCTCAGGATTTCTGCAACTACATTATGTGCATCAGAAAGTGTGAATTGCGCATCGATAAGAACTGCATCTTTTTCTCCATAAATTAAAACAGAAGCGATATGAAAACTGTTTTCGTCTGCCCGATATACTTTGTACTCTAGGCTTTGTGCTGTACTACTCATTGTTATTGAAATTAATAGTATTGTTATTAAAAAATTGATTTTGTTCATTTTAATGTTCTTTTATATGATGGTACAAAATTGCATGCATCTGTTTTTAAAAACATTGAACTAGTTCAATAACTGCGAGTATCTTGATTATTTTTTTGAAGCGATCTTTTTTCTAATCTTACTTACAAATTCATGTGAGATTCCTAAATAAGCGGCAATCTGTAAATTGGTAAGTTTTTGTGCTATTTTTGGATAAGTTTTTATAAAATGCAAATAGCGCTCATCTGCTGTATAACAATGGTTTCGTATCAGTCTTCTTTGTAAAGAAACCAAAGTTTTTTGAGTCATTATACGAAATAGCTTTTCTACTTTAGGCATTTGTTGATATAGTTGTTCTTTGTCTTTTTTATTGATCAGAAGAACTTCGCTATCTTCTAAAGATTGAATAGATAAAAGAGCAGGAGCTTGATTTGTAAAACTATCTATATCGGTTACCCACCAATCTTCGACAGCAAAATATAAAACATTTTCATTACCATCATTATCTATAGTGTATACACGAAAACAGCCTTTGGTTACAAAACCTTCAAACCGGCATATATCACCTTGTCTAAGTAAATATTCTTTTTTAGAAATTGTCTTAGGATAAAAGAAAGAGCTATAGGTTTCAAATTCTGCATCAGAAAACTGAATGTGTTTATCTATATTTTCTCTTAGGAGAGTGTATGGCATTTTTTATTTCTTGTTTCGCTGTAATATCTTAAATAAATTATTTATAGTACTGCCGGTTATAAATAGCTACAAACTAATTTTTAAAACCAGTAGTAAACAGATTTTTACCACATTTTTGATAGGTATTGTAGGTTTGGGCTATTCTTTCTTCAATTCTTTTGCCTGTTTTCTTCAAGAAACTCTCCAAGTCTATCAAAAACAGAACCCCAACCATTCATAATACCCATTTTTGTTTGTTGCTCACAATATTCTTCTGTTGGATGTACCACGTTAAAAGTAAAATTAGTTTTATCTCCATTTTCCTCAAATAGAGCTTGTATTTCTACACCTTCGGTCATGGGTTTGAAGTTTGCAGAGGAGCATATTTTTGCTAATTCAACAATTTCTAAATAGACCCCGTCAGAAATGAATTCGTTTCCGTCTGGCATTTGCATAGCGTATTTCCACTTACCCCCAACCCTAAAATCATGCTCAATTACTTTTGTGTTCATTCCTTTTGGTCCCCACCATTGAGCAATATGTTCGGAGTGAGTCCAGGCTTCCCAAACTAGTTTTATAGGGGCATTAAAGGTTCTTTTTAGGGTTACGGTTCGATTGTTTGCTTCACTTTGATTACTCATTTTCTTTATTTTTTGTTTGTAATTTGGTTAAATAATTTTCGAAAGAATCGAGTCTGTCTTCCCACAGATTTCGATATTGTTCTATCCATAAGAAAGCAGGGATAAGGTTTTTAGGTTGGATTTGGCAAAATCGCTCTCTGCCTTGTTTGTTAATAGTAATTATTCCGCATTCTTTTAAGATTTTTAAATGTTTTGAAATTGCAGGACGGCTAACATCAAATTTTTGAGCTACCGTATTTACGGTTAATGTTTCGTCTGCAAGTAACTCTATAATTTCTCTTCTAACAGGGTCAGCTATTGCTTGAAAGACATCTCTTCTCATAATTTTAAGTAACCGATTGGTTACAAATATAAATGTAATCATTCGGTTACACAATTTTTTTATAAAAAATTATAATACCAGTTCTGATTTTAAAATACTCAAATAAAAAGCAGCCATTTTTTGATTGGGCGAAAAAAGAAAAATCGAGCATAGCCCTAGCTACGGTTTAGTTTTATTTTGAAGCATAAGTGAAAAAGGGCAAATTTTTAGTGGGTAAATTTAAGTCGGAAATGGTATAATTAGCCAATTGGGTTTACTATAATAAAGAGGTAATTAAGATAACATGATGTTGTGTTTCAAATTGTTATTAGTGTTTTACTTACTGTTTACTAGATAAGAATTAAGATGATAAAAAAGAGATGTATCTAAGAAAACCATAACATTGTATGTACATCTCTTTTTGATTTTTCTCAAAAAGTTAGCAATCTCTATTCATCCACTCTTCAAAATCGACATATCCTAGTATATGATCAGGAATTGGATGTTCCTCAAGTTGTTTTTTAAGTATTGCAAGAGCTTTTCTTTTCTCTATAATATCATATTCGACAGTTTTTGATAAAAACTTTAACACGCTTTTTTCATAGGAAACTATGTTTTTTTGCTTTTTAAGATGCTTTTTTATAGAGTTTATCAAATATCTTAGTGTAAACCCATTGCCAAGCTCATAGTGAACCAATAGATTTAGCCAATAGGTATAGGTGATTAGATCTTTTCGGTCTTTTTTAGTTTGATGATTAAGGATGTCATTGATCCATTGTAATGCTTTTTTGTTATCTTTTTTTAGGAAGTAAATATTTGCAAACTGAAAACGAAAAGATAGCCAATAATTATTTGGGACAAGGCTTTTATGAAGCTCAATAAAATTTTGAATCTCATCAATAATTTCGTGAGTGGTATGTAGTTCTTTTAGATTCCTGTGGATTTCGAGTTCTATGTTATAGAGCCTTAGTTTTTCTTTAATCAAAGCTGCAGAGATAGTTCCAATAGCCTGTGCTTTTTGTTTTAACAGTAAGATTCTTACAAAAGCCTCTTTATATTGTTTTTTGAAGACAAGAAAACCAAGAAGGTTGTTATTTACAGAAAAATACATCGCAAAGTATTCTTTTAACAATTCGGGATTTTGTTCCCATTCTTTGATAAGGTCTTCTAGAGTTTGCTTTGCTTTATCGGTATGTTTGGCCAGGAGTTGTTTCCTGTATTTATGTAGTGTTTTAAGGGTTTTATTTTGTAACGAAACACTTTTTTTGTGTGATAATGAGAATTGAGTGGGATCTATATTGGCTAATAAAAGACTAATATATTCATTCGTAGATTCGAGTGTTTCTTTTTGTTTTTGAATAATAGTTTTAAATGTCTCAAAATCCTGGGGATATAAAGCCTGATGTACTTTTCTTTTCCAATCCTGAATATGAAAAAGCAAAACATATTGTTGGAAGTTTTTTGCTTTTTTTTCGGCTCGATTTAATTCGCTTAAACAGATAGCATACTGACCTTTATGAAATAGGATTTCTACATTACGAATGATGTCCATAAGCTCCGCGTTTTTAGAAATTCTAGAGTGGTAATTTCGTAATGATTGAAGAATGCGTTGTTTTAGATAGTTTTTTATTGTAGTTAATTGTGTTACAAATGCTTTGTCTTTAAAAAGAATTTTAATTTGAGCTTCATCATATTCTTTTTGAGCTTCTATTGCATCAAAAAGATTTAAGTATTCTGAAGACTCATTTCCTTGCGCGCTTAATTTAAAATATCGCTTTTCACTTTTAGATAACGATTGGATAAGGTAAAATAATTCTTCGTTTTTTTTCATGTTAGAAACCTATGTTTTTGTAAAAATATAATTTTTTTGACACATAGGATCACTTACCTTTGAGATATTAGAAATCAATAAATTATAATATCATGTCAAATGCAATTAGCTGGTTTGAGATACCAAGCACTAATTTTGAAAGAGCAATACAATTTTATAATGTAATTTTAGAAGCAGAACTGCAACCTATGGAGGTGGATTTTAAAATGGCTTTTTTTCCATATAAGGATGGAGGTGTAGGAGGTTGTATTACCCATGGTAATGGTAATAAACCTTCACAAGAAGGTACATTTGCTTACCTTAATGGTGGTGATGATTTATCTATTCCTTTGGCTCGCGTAGAAAAAGCAGGAGGGAAGATTTTGATGCCGAAAACTTCATTGGGAGAAAATGGATATATGGCGATTTTTCTGGATACCGAAGGAAATAGAGTGGCTTTTCATTCTATGAAGTAGTATTTTGTATCTCTTGTCATATTAAGCAGTCTGAAAAAGTTTAATGTGATAAGAGATATTTACCCTGTTCTTTTGCTAATTTTAATTACATATCCATGCATTATTTTACAGAAGATTTTGTGGCTTTTTTTAAGGAGCTGTCAAAGAATAATCATAAAGAGTGGTTTCATGAAAACAAAAAAAGATATGAGACCAGTATAAAAAAACCTTTCGAAATATTTGTCGATTCTTTGATTAAAGAAATACAAAAATTAGATCCGACGTTGCAAGTTGAACCTAAGGATTGTGTACTTAGGATTAATAGAGATATTCGTTTTTCTAAAGACAAATCTCCCTATAATTTACATTATACCGCTTTCATTTCACATGGTGGACGCAAGGACAAAAGTATTCCTGGTATATTTTTGCGATTTTCACCAGAAATGATAGGTATTATGGGAGGGTGTTTTGGCCCGTCAAAAGAACAATTGTATAAAATAAGAACTACGATAAATAAATCACCTAATACTTTTAGAAATTTATTAGAAGAGAAAGGTTTTGTACAAAAATTTGGAGAAATTAGAGGTGAAACAATGAAACGTATTCCCAAAGAATGGCAAGACACACATAAAAAAGAACCATTAATTGCTAATAAACAGTTTTATTTTGTTGGAGAAGAAGCCCCAGGTTTGATCAGTAGTGATGCTTTAATCAAAGAAATGATGGGATATTGGCAAACGATGCGTCCTGTAAATGAATATTTATCAAAAGCAATTCAGTAATTATGGCATACAATGAATTTATTGCAGATCGTATTCGGCAGATTTTTAGAGAACAAAAGGCAGATTTCTATGAAAAGAAAATGATGGGAGGATTATGTTTTATGGTCGATAACAAAATGTGTTGCGGAATCCATTTTAGTAAGAAAAAAGAAATGGATTTACTAATGGCGCGAATAGGAATAGATGCAACCGAAGAGGCTATGAAAAAGGAGGGATGCCAACCCATGGATTTTACTGGCAGACCCATGAAAGGTTTTGTTTTTGTTACCCCCGATGGTTTTGATTTGGATAAAGATCTTGAGTATTGGGTGCAATTATGTTTGAATTTCAACCCTTTTGCAAAAAGTAGTAAAAAGAAATAAAATCGACCAGGATCACTTAAATTAGTTACCTTCTAGCTTATTATTCCAGAACCTAATATCTTAAAAAAGTAATTATTACATTTGGATGGTTGTATCATATCCAGAACAATGATTTTTTTTAAAAGAATTTTATTAATACCCTTATTTTTTTCTATTGGAGTACCTGTTTTCTTAACAGCCGGAATGTTTGCTCAAACAAAAGATGTTTTAGTGCCTGATAGTCTTGTTGGTAAATCCTCTAAAGAATTAGGGGTATTTATAAAGAAATCTACACCAGAAGATGCGAAAATTTATGAAATAGCACTTTCTAGTCTCAAGAATCAAGATAGCGCCAAGACCAATGAGTATTATTATATAGCACTTTCTTTTTACAATACGGGAAACTTTGAAAGAAGCGCATATTATTTTAACCATGCAGCAAAGGCTGCAAAACAAGCAAACTACGAGCTGTTTTTATGTGGTATTTATTTAAAACTTGGCAACTCTTATCTCAAGGATTGGAAAAATCAAAAAGCACTGGACTCTTATTATAAAGCTTTGGAAATTGCACAAAAGAATAAAAATATTAAATATGAGATTGTTGCAAATTCTGGGATTACTATGATTCGTAGAAGAATGAAGCAATTAGATAAGGCTTTGGAAGTGTGTAAACATTCCTTAAAACTTGCAGAGAACTCTTCTTTTAAAAATGGTAAAAACCATGTTAATCTAATTACTATTATTAGTGAAATATATATGGATCAAAAGAAATATGATTCTGTACTTTATTATGCAGAAATAGGAATTAGACTTAGTAAACCTATAAGTTATCATATTGGAACTATCGATTTAAACACTAAAAAAGGGGCAGTATTTTTTTATAGAAACGATTTGCCTAAGGCATTTGAGTATTTATATCAGGTAGAAGATATTGTGAATACTCATAAGATTAAGCAAAAAAAATCTATACTGAATTTGCATTATTTTTTTGCCCGTTGTTATTATAAACAAGGAGCATACAGAAAGGCAATTGCATCTTTGGATCGAATATTAAACTTGTTGGAAAAAAAAGATTCAAGAAATGATAGAGTTTTAGAAACATATCGATTATTAGCAGACTGTAATGATGCTATAGGCAATGAGAGAAAATCTAAATATTGGCTTAACAAGCATACTGTACTTCAGGCTAAATTTCAGGAAGAAAAGGATAAAACTGTTAATAAAATATATAAAAAAGATACCCAAGAACTGGGAGAAACTATAAAGGAACTCGAGAATAGACAACAAAAAGAAGTAAGATATAGAATAACAGTAGTATTGATATTGTTAGTATTGTTGATAATAGTTGGAGGATTGTTTTACAGGAAACAAAAAATGAATAAAACTATATTTAATGATTTGATGGATAAAATATCTCATCTGGAATCTGAACGAAAAATAGGAATAATAGGAGCCAAAGATAGTACTATAGAGATTATAATTGATGATGAGAAAATCAATAATGTGCTAAAGGGATTAGATAGATTAGAAAATCAGGAATATTTTTTGAAATCTGATTGTAGTCTCAGTACGATGGCCAAAAAAGTAAAAACGAATACTACATACCTTTCAAAAATTATCAAAATACATAAGGAAAAAAGTTTTAATGATTATATCAATGATTTAAGGATGGAATATGCATTAAAAAGATTGAAAAATGACAAGAAGTTTAGGTCTTTTTCGATTAAATCAATTGCTTCAGAAATAGGATATAAAAGCGATAATTCTTTTACCAAACATTTTAAATCCAAAACGGGTTTAAACCCTTCGTATTATATTAAAAAAATCGAAAACTTAGGATAGTATTTTCATAGATAATTAGCTTCTAATTCCTACCGCAATTTATTTAAAATGCGGTTAACAAATTATGATTCACATTATATAGAAAGTATATTATTTTATAAATACTAAACTATTATAATTATGAAAAAACACCAAAACAAAAGGATCGGTCTTAAAAAAATTACCATCACCAGAATTAATCTCAGTGCAATGAGAATGGTAAAAGGTGGAGAATGTGAGGTTACAGATGAAGATCTAGGATCCCATGAGAGTCATTGCAATTGTAAAAGCGGGCGTGAGGTATTTTAGATTTATCTTTTTTTGACCCTCCTGCATTTTTTTAGGTTTATAGGTTGTTATAAATGTTTTTTTGCTCCTCATTTTATCTAATATAAGGGAGTTATGTTTTTCTTTCTCTTTGTTAGATTATACCTTAGAGTAGAAAATCAAAGTGTTATTAGCAATAATATTTTGATAAAGGGAGAAGCCGAAAACCTTTTAATAGAGTAGGTAAGTTTTATAATTCAATTTAAATCTAAAATTATGTTATCAAAAATTCTAAGTTTAAAAGACGTTAAGCAATTAAACAAAAAACAACAAGAAACTATTAATGGAGGGATACAACATCCTGTTGGATGTAGAACCAGAAGGGATTGCTTCGAAGCTATAGGAGAACGGGATTGGTATTGCTCTATATCTCCTAATGGTTATGGGTTTTGTATGCCGTACTAAGGGTTGTTGCAATGAATACGAATCTTTTTAAATTTAAGGCTGCTAAAAGGCAGTCTTTTTTGTTGAATATTTTTAAGAATTCCCGCAAATTTGCAGAGAGTTCTTTTATTGATGAAAAAGGATTCGAACGAATTCTTGATTTTGGGATTGATAAATGGTGGTTTACAAATTATAATAGCTTAGTTAATCAAAATCCTTCAGAAAATTTTATTCAAACTATTGAAGATTCTGTAGTATTAGAACTACATCAAGATTCTTTTGAAGAGCTATCTGCTAAACTTCCTAAAATTGATAGATTATTTAGAATAATTACTGAAAAAACCCACATTGCTCATATCAATAAGACCAAATATACTCGTAGTCTTTCGGGAGAACATCTTTATAAACAATTTGTGTTAAGTAACCCAAAGTTTTCACAAAGGGTTCCTCAATATATGATTGCTTCTTATTTAAGCTTATCACCAGAGTTTATGAGTAAGGTAAAAGCAAAATGTCGTTAAAGGGAATTTAGATATTACACATTTTTTAAACAAAGCATCATATGATATTCTTCTAAATATAAGGCCTCCTCTTTTTGGGAGACCTTGTATTATATTTAAGTTTCATATTTGTTTCTCTTATCGACGTACAATCTTTTTTATAGTTCTTCCTTTGCTTGTTTCAACCTCCATAAAATATACTCCGGGTTGAAGAGATGAAATATCAAAAGTAGAATTAGAAGTTTCAAATACTTTTCTTCCATAGTAATTATATACAGAAACTTTTTTTATAGTAATCGTAAGGTTTACAATTCCATCTGTTGGATTAGGATATAATTTAAAGTTGGATATTGTATCTTCTGGTTGAATAGTATCAACTACAATACAAGAAGATCTGGTTGTACATCCATTTTGTATAATATCAACAGCATATGAGCCATTTTCAGAAGCCGTAAATGATTGATTTGTTTCTCCTGATATTGGTTGGTTGGTGTTGCAATTAATCCACTGATATGTTGCATCTGTTTGAATGGCTGTATAGGTTAAAGAATTGTTTGTTATTGTTACATCAGGTAAAGCATTTATCGTTATATCTGTTGTGCTGGAGTTAATGCATGTTCCGGATGTAGTATATGTTATTGTGTAGGATCCTACTGTACTTGCAGCAATATCAATAATTCCTGTTCCGGGATCAATACTCAATCCCGTTGTACTAGAGAATACCCCGCCAGCTGTTCCTGTAATTGTTGGTGTTGGATTAGAATCACTTTTGCAATAATTGTCTGTATCATAGTTAAAACTAGGATTATCCAATTCAATAATATCTACAAGAACATTACTAGAGTCAGGACAGGTTCCGGTAGTGGTATAGGTTACTGTGTAAGATCCAGTTGTACTTGCAGCAATGTCGATTGTCCCGGTATTAGGATCAATACTTAATCCCGCTGCGCTAGAAAATACTCCACCAGCCAATCCCGAAATCGAGGGTGTTGGATTAGAATCACTTTTGCAATAATTGTTTGCATCATAGTTAAAACTAGGATTATCCAATTCAGTAATATCTACAAGAACATTACTAGAATCAGGGCAGGTTCCTGTAGTGGTATAGGTTACTGTGTAAGATCCTGTTGTACTTGCAACAATATCAATTGTTCCGCTATTGGGATCAATGCTTAACCCTGCTGTACTAGAAAATACCCCGCCAACTGTTCCGGTAATTGTTGGTGTTGGGTTAGGATCACTTTTGCAGTAGTTGTTTGTATCATAGTTAAAACTTGGATCATCGATAGCGTTAACTGCAATAGTAATCGTTGTACAGGTTGCTGTTGTCTCGTCAATACAAGAGATACCATTGTCTTCCCCTCTAATATAATAAGTGGTGCTTGGCGCAGTGGGGGTAACCTCAATAGTAGAAGTATTTGTGGTTGCTATGCCTACTAATGTGCCTCCGCAAGAATCGGTGTATATCGACCAGGTAGAGGCGATATTAAGATTGCCAGTAATAGTTATGGTAGAAGTTTCTCCTTCACATGTTACAGGTGTTGCAGTAACTGTTGATATGGTTGGTGGTATACATATAGGAACTTGTCTAAACCATGCAAATCGCGGAACGTTAAAACTTCCTAGAATAGCATCTTTAAGGCCATCTCCATCTACATCACCAAAAGCAATAGTCGGAAAACTTCCAATTTCCCCATTAGTCAATTCCCCATTAAATAGTTGTTGAGGAGAAGAAGCAAAATTAGGAACTGTTGCAGTTCCAACATTTTCTATCCATCTAACAAAACCGGTATCTATCATAAAATACATATCATAATCACCATCTTTGTCAAAATCTTCAAATACTGGTATGGGTACATCCATATTGGTGTATGCACTTTCATCATCCCAGGGGCTATCTGCTTCAGATTGCAATTCAAAATTAGGATTCTCTTTGGTGCCTATGTTTTTATAGTATGTCATTTTATCACTACCTAAAGCAACTAGATCGAGGTCTGTGTCATTGTCAAGATCTACAAAGCCTAGACCAGGAAATTCTGCAATATTCTGATCTAAAAGACCAGGGATACACATAGGGACATATTCAAATATCGGTATTTCTGGTGTGCCCACATTTCTGTAAAAACGAACATCATCAAGAGTAGAACCTTCGTAATTATATTGAGATCCAATAAATAGATCTAAATCACCATCATCATCAATATCTACCAGCTGTGGTCTGTTTTGATTTCTAAGACTACTGGTGCTGCTATAGGTATTTATTTTTATGGTATCCAAAGTGGGTATGGATGCAGCTACCCAATTAGGTGCAGTAACAGTTCCTGTATTCTGAAAATAATGAACAGTCCCTCCTTGGCTACCCGAAATAAAATCCAAATCATTATCATTATCCAAATCTCCTAATACAGCAGATCTAAGACGACCATACGCTGGTGGAGTTAATGGTGTAGCAGCAACATCTAATCCTGCAGGTTCTGGTCCTGGTCCGGTAGATGTGCCATCTGGGTTGGCAAGAAGCCTTCCTCCTCTAAACTCCCAGCTTATGTAGTCTGCTTGGGCATAGATGAGCTGATTCCCCAAATGAAAAAGTAAACAAATAAGTAATAGTTTTTTCATAACTATAGATTTAAAATAGTTGATCTCTAACGTATAAAACAAAGGTTTATAATATATACTTTTGTATATATCATAGTCAATTAATAATTTTAAATGGCAGCACATCTTTGCAAACCAATTATGGAGATAATAGGGTCAATTTAATTTAGAGACATTTTTTATGTTCTCTTGGTCTGTGGTTTTAAGAAGTACTATATTACCATTACCAAGAGGGGGGAAGTAAGTAATTTTATGTGTGTAATACAGTTGAGCGCAAAACTAGTAATTTAGTTTTTCTTTAACAAGATAATATTTTGTTAATATTCTGTTTTAGTATATACCAAGTAGTGAGAATTAATTGTTTCTAAGGAGTTTAATAAAGGTTTTGAAATAAGTAAATTAGATCCTGTGAAGATTCTTTTTAGTCAAATACCCATACCTGATTCGTTTGACTATTAATAGATTTAATCTATCTCTTCTTAATAATGCACAGCAAATATTCTTGATTTTGTTCTATATAAAAAAAACAAAACTATTGCGGAGTTATAAAACAAAAAAGTCCAACAGAAATGCTGGACTTTTGCTCCCCCTCTTGGGCTCGAACCAAGGACCCTTTGATTAACAGTCAAAAATATTATAATTTGCTTAAATTTTATTTTCTTTGAAATGTATTGTAAAATATAGGTTTTTAGCTATTTTTGAAATACTTTATTTGGTTTTTTATATACAAATATTGTAGTTTTGTATGCAAATATTATGCAAATCATAAACAAAGATTTTTAGAGGAAATGAAAAAGCAATATAGTATATCTATGTATCTGGATACCAGGAGGGCAAAAAGTAATGGTAAATATCCTTTAAAGTTAAGAGTTTTTACAACCAATCCTAAAAAGCAAAAATTGTACTCAACTTCTTTCGATTTTACAGAGAAAGAATTTGGAAGTATTTGTCTTACTACGAAACCAAGGAAAGAATTTAAAGAGATTAGATTGCAAGTTCAATCTGTAGAGAATCGAGCAAATGAAGTTGCAGGGAAAATAGTTCCTTTTACTTTTAATCAGTTCGAGAAGAAGTTATATAGGAAAAAGAACGATGGAATTAAAGTGCAATATCATTACGAGGAAAAAATATTAGAATATAGTAAGTATAATCGGATTTCCACTGCTACATCATATACATATAGCGAAAAGGCTATTCAAAGTTATATTGAGAAAGCAAAGAATAAAAAATATGAACAGCTTACTCTGCTTGATATTGATAAAGATTGGTTGATGGAATTTGAATCCTATATGAAAAATACAGGTAATTCAATAACAACGATTGGTATTTATCTGAGATCTTTAAGGGCAGTTTTTAATAAAGCTATTGAAGAGGGAGAGATTGAAAAAGAACTTTATCCATTCGGGAAGAGGAAATATCAAATTCCATCATCAACAAAGGTTAAGAAAGCACTTTCAAAAAAGCAAATGAAGAAGCTTTTTGGTGCGATTCCAGCTAATAAGCATCAAGAAAAAGCAAAAGATTTTTGGTTCTTTTCGTTTAATTGTAATGGGATGAATATCAAAGATATTGCTCATTTAAAATTTAAAGACATTCAAGAGGATAAAATTATCTTTTATAGAGCAAAAACTTTGTTTACCTCAAAAACAGCTATGAAACAAATAACAGTTTATAAAAATAGCTTTATAGAAAAAGTGATCAATAAATATGGTGCTAGAGAAAGGTCTGCTAATAACTATATTTTTGATATTCTTGAAGAGGGGTTAACTCCGAAGGAACAACAAGTAAAAGTTCAAAATTTTACAAGGTTGATTAATCAACATCTAAAAAAGCTATGCGAAGCAAACGACTTGCCTAAAGAAATTTCTACATACTGGGCGAGACATAGCTTTGCAACATTATCAGTGCAAAAAGGGGCTACTATGGAGTTTATACAAGAAAGCTTAGGCCATAAAAATATGGCAACTACACAGGCTTATTTTGCAGGATTTGATGATGATACTAAAAAGCGGTTTGCTGATAATCTGATGGATTTTGATTAAGCTTTACTTAAAACTTAATCGTATGATGTCCGATTCGTAAAAATGGTATGGTGGTTTTTTGAAACCATTCTGGCCCCAATCCTTTTCTTATGGAAACATATACATTAAATAGATACATATAAGTTGATTTATTGTTCTCATTATCACTTTTCTGACGTTTTCAATTGAGTAAAATTATTGAAAAAAATGACTAAATTTTATCAATACGTGCTGTTTAGCACAAATTTATCTTTAACTGTAATCATAGAACCATAGAAGGACTAAGAGTTTACAAAGGTTTTACGGGAATCCGTAAGCTAATGTTTTACCAATAAGCAATTTCTTGAAAAACTGTGGTAAAACCGTAATTTTTTCTCGATTTTATATATTAATTTTATCCATGAATCTAAGTATAATAAGCTATAATTGAATTTGAATTAAATTGCTTTCAAAATACATTAGTAAACTAAGACTATATTTTATCTTTAAGAGAAATAATCTTAAAAAATTTAGTCATGAAAAATGTTTATTATGTATTAGTAGTCTTTATTTTATTGTTTGGATTGTCAAGCTGTGAATCAGATCCAATAGAAAACGAAATTGAGCCTACACAAGAAATTGAAAATATTGATTCATCTTTAAATATATCTGCAATGGATAAAGAAGATGCTCAAGCTCCAGGAACAAGAGACTAAAGAAAAAAACTCTAAATTAATTAGTGCAATAAAAATAGTCGCTATTTCTTCGGTGGTTATAGGGGTATTTATTGTTGCTTTTTTGGGAGTGTTCTTTCCAAAAAAAAGTGAATCCATTATCAAGGCTCAAAATGCCTATATAAAAGTTGACGATACACGAATTGAAGCCGATAAGATACTAATAGACTATCTTTCTAAATACCACAAAAAGAAAATCTCTGAAGAAGAGCTACTTATAGCATTAAAAACTCAAATACCTCTGACTCTCACGCTAAAGGAAGAGTCAGAGATTTTGAAAAAAGAATATGAAATTGCTTTGGCTGATGACAAAGTCTTTGGTTTTAGAAATTTAAAAATATTTTTCACCCACCTAGGTAAACCAGTTGTGGCTGTAGCTCTAGGGTTGTATCTTTTGTTATTATTCTTTAAAGAAGAAGATTTGTTTTTTAGAAAAGTAACTCTTTCTTTCAGTATTGTTGGGTTAATAACCGGTTTGTTTTATGTAATCTGGGTTTTTTACCCTTCCCCTGATATTCCAGATTGGGCATATATATTACTTTTATTATTATTTTCTATTCTTGGAACGATTGTAGCTTTCTTTATTGGAAGGTACATATACAATATGTCTCAAATAGACCTAGTGTTAAAGACGCAAAACTTATTAAGCTTTATAACCTTTGATATAAAAAGAAAATACATTAGTAAACAAGATCGTCAAGAGTATATAAGTGATTACTTAGGGGAAATAGAAAAGCTATCCAAAAAATGATGAAGAAGTACGAGGAAGGAAAAAGAATTCTCAAAAAAGACGCCACTGGTTTATCTTTTGTCAATAGAAAACTTCAGAAAGAAATTGAAAGAGATATTGAAGAATGCTTAAAAAAACAACAAGAAGAAATTGACCAAGTAGTTGAAGAACTAAAAATAGCAGTGAACATTAAATTTAATTCACTATCTGAATTTAAGATATTTATTGTTAAGAATGTTTCATTGAACATTATATCTTAATCATTTCCTCTCATACCTTTTACCATTTTTAAAACTTGATATGCCGCATTTTTGTCTATAATATTAGAGAAGGTTTTTATCTTCATAAGTTCTTCTTCATTATTGGAACAAAAAAGGGCTAACTCTTCTAAGCTTTCAAAATGAAGTTCTCTATCAATCTTTTTTCTATTTAACTCTGCCATTTTTTCGCTATCTAACAACATATCTCCAATATCTTTAAGGAGCCAGAGAGGGTTAATTTCATCAAAAGCTTCAAGTATACCTTGTGTAATTTTATCCCCTGCATTTCTCTTATCCTTTAAAATATCGCTTATAGTCTGAGGAACAACTTTGATTTTAGTAGCAAATTCTTTCTGATTCAAACCATAGTAATCCATTATTTCTTTAATTTTTTTCTTCATTTGCAGGGTTTTAACTTAAAAAAATAAACATTTTGCTTATTAGTAAGCAATAATTTTATTATATTTGAATCTGATAAACAAAGATATGAAGTATATCGATACATATAAAAAAACTGACTAAATAATCTGTGGAAATATCCACAAAAAATTGATTTAAAGTTTTGAGACCAAAAGGTAGAAAAAAAATTGAAGCTTGGCTTATTACTTATGCGGATGTATTAAACATTACAGCACTGGAACGAAAAGTTAATATCCAAAGAGGAAAAATACAAAAATTTGTAAAATATAACAGAAAACTAGATAACTCCATAATTAAAGCACTTGAAGAGTTCTTAAAAGATCTCTGTTAAAAAACCTATGTAGGAATATACTAAGTATTTAAACTACAAAGAAGTTAACAATCACTTCCCAAACCTATATGACTATGAAAAATTCTAGACAAGAAATAAAGAGAAGTAAATATATTACTACAATCATTAGTTCTGTTCAGATGAATGTTGATGATTTTATGCAAAACTTAGGTAATGGAGAAAACTACGAAAACACAATTTATCAATGGGCTATCACTCTATTTGATGAAGGTAAATCTCTCAAAGAAGCTATCAACATAATTTTACAAAGGAGAGAACTTGTTGTTCTTAATTCTATGAAAATACCAGAGAATCAAGATACTGCTGTAGTTTCTCGACTTCATCAAAAGGTAATGAAAGGACTGAGCATACATCCCGTTTATTTCAACTTAAATAATTCGCAGAAGAAAAGTATAAAGAATAAAATAGATGCTCTGATAGCAACCAGATTATACCGTCACAATGAAATTATTCAATTCGTGATAGGAATTATAAGACATACTTTACCACAGTCCCAAAAGAAAATTACTAAAAACAATATTAACCCGATTACTAATTCAGCATCATCCCTCAATGTAAAAAAAGGTTTAGATTCAAAAATGATATTATATGAGACAACAGTACAATCATCCACCTTAAATTAAGTTTTATGTAACCTCAAGATATCAGGTACTGTTGCAGTGATAAGCATCGTACCAATAATTCAATAAGCAAGGGTAGTCAAATTATGTATTAGCGGTCATGCTTGTATCCCATGACTGTACAGTACCCTGATATCTTTAAAATAAAACCGTATCAAATCCCAATAAAACATAACAACAATCCAAAAAAAGACGATGAAATAAACGATCAACCAAAACCAGCTTTTTATAGCTAAAAAATGTTTTAAACATTCTTTCCCGACTTGTACGTACTCACACTTCTATCGTCATAATTTCAAAACGTACAAAAGGAATATGGGAGTATGTTCACTATTGCGTAGCACCCCATCTATGATATGTAGCCGTATAGAAAACTATTGCGTTGTGCTACTCCTGTATTCTTACTAAAAAATAATAATCTAAAAAAACAAGAAGTAAACAACCATCAGTGTATGTGTTGCTTACTTAGATAAAAGGAAAAGCAGGAGTAATCCAAATCATAATTAAAGTTGAGTTTGTGTAAATACCCCATCTTTTGAGGTTGCTCCTGTATCCTTTTTTAATTAAGAAAATATGTTACCAGACGATATAAATGATATACCACCAGATACGCTCAATGGCATTTTAACAGCATTGCATATTGATACTGGTGAGTTTATGTACCAACTTTTAAACGATAACCCAAAACAGGTGATGATCTATGCTAAAATATATGCTTTTGTACATGATATCACAAAAACCATTTGACTTATGAAAAACGTAATGCTACTAGCCATCATTATTTCCATCTTCTCTTTGGCCATTGCTCTGTTACAAGGTAGACAGGTACAGAATAAGAAACCACACTATAAAACCAGACATAACTATCCTTTGGGAGTTGACCGCATTGAATATGATAAAATTTGGCATGATGAGGAAGAATTTGAAGAAGATGATGAATTATATACTTATGAATAGTCCCGTTTTGATGTTTCCCCAAACCATCATGCTCCGTTTCCCATAACCTACCAATAGTGAACACCTGCTTATGGCTATAGCGATGATTTTTTTAATGAATGCAAAAACTTTAGAGTTATGAATATCATGTTAAAACAAATCGAATTGATACAACGTATCGATCAACTGATCCGTCTTCATGCTACCGGATCTCCTATGGAACTGGCAGCAAAGTTAAAAATCTCTAAAACCAAACTATACCGTACCCTTTTTATCATGAAACAACTTAATGCTCCTGTAGAATTTGATACCTCTTCACAGCAGTATTATTATGCAGAGTCGGTCAAATTCACCTGTGGTTTTTACTCCAACAAAAGCACTGTGAACCAGATGTATACTATGGTAGAAAATATAAATAAAAAAACGTTCAACTTTTTTTACCCAGTCCCGAAAAATGAAACTCGTGTGCTTTATTATTGCACACGGAGTACTTAAATATTAACTATATAATTATCTAACTATGAAAACAAAAAGACTGCAATTTAACTTATGCAACCCGTGTCATAACAACAATTCTTAATATCAAATCAATGATCGTCTATAGTGCTATTGCTCTTACTGATTTGCACATCATACATGTATCGGTTTCACTATAAAAATTCAATCATTACTAAAATTACTTTTATGAAAAAACTAACGTTTTATTTGATCTTGCTGCTTTCTATCCCTTTGATAGCTCAAAGAGAAAGTGGTTATCAAAACAATTTAAATTATGCGCCTTCGACACCAGAAGTAGCATCATTGGGGAAATTTATCGAGACTCCTGTGAGTCTATATTCAGGTATCCCTAATATTTCTATTCCTATCGGAGAAGCAGCCAGTGGTAGCTTGAATGTACCGGTAAGTCTTTCTTACCATGCAGGAGGTATCAAAGTAGAAGAAACAGCTTCCTGGACAGGATTAGGATGGAATTTAAGTGCTGGAGGATCAGTAACCCGAGTAGTACGGGGAATTGCCGATGATGCTATCGGTGGTTTTTTGAACACTCCAGAAACAGTTGAAGAATTCTTAGCTATTCAATTTGATGCCAGTGAAGTAAATCAGGTCACTGATCTTATTACAAGAGCAGTCAATGGAGAGCTGGACTATGAACCTGATATGTATCATTATACTATTCCGGGGTATTCTGGTAGCTTCTTCTTTAAACAGTCGGGGGAGATTGTTTCCATGCCCCATACTGATGTTAGGATCAATTACCAAAAAGATAACAATAAAAAAATTATAGCCTGGATCATTACTGCCCCAGATGGTGTAAGATATTATTGTGGAGTATCACAAGATGGAACCCGAAAAGGATATGAAGCATTACTGGGAAGTATTGCACAAGGTGGAGGAAAGAATTTTAATGCCGGATATATTAACGGCTGGAAACTGATGGATATTGAAGATGCCATTTCAAAGAACCATATACGGTTTACCTATAAAGAGAACACATATAATACCTGTTCTGCTTCAGGTCAACAACGTTACCTCAATGTTCAGGGGGAAATAGATAATCAAGTACTTTCTGCGGGGATTAAACCCATAACATATTATGAGAGTTTTATTAGTTCCTGGAAAATATCAAGTATTCAAAGTCAAAACGGAACGATTGAGTTTATCAAAAATACCACAGAACGATTAGATCAACCAGGGGATTATAGTCTTAAAGAAATTATCATTAAAGACTTGCTGGGGAAAGAGGTAAAAAAAATCAATCTTACCTATAACACTGTAGGAGAAGTCGGAAATTCTCCTGCGGTTCCTTGTAGTGGTAATGATCGGTATTATAGAATGTTCTTAACTTCTATACAACAGTCTAAAGATGGGGCATCTTTACCCCCTTATCGTATGCAATACAATTCAAAACCATTGCCAGACCGTTTTTCTTTGGCCAGGGATTTATGGGGGTATTATAACGGGAAACATAATAATACCAGTTTAATACCTTCTGTAACTATTGGTGGAAGAAGATTGGAAGGGGCAGATAGAACCGCAGATGCTGGTTTTGCCAAAGCAGGGGTTTTAGAAAAGCTGACCTATCCCACAGGGGGATTTTCTACGTATGAATATGAAGGGAATACTGTTGGGCAATTGGCTTTTGCACATGAAATAGCTCCCAGAGTTATACATCCACTAGTAAGTGTGGGCACTTCTGATATCGAAAATAATTCCTTGCAAATTAATAAACCGTTTACGATTTCTTCAGGAGAGATAATTCAAAATATAGTTTTTATTGATGTTAACTACCCATGTGATATTACACAGCGTACTTGTGGGATTCGAATCAATTTAATTAAAAGTGATGGTTCTACGGTTGCCCTAACTACAGACTCGAGTTTTACATTACTCCCGGGAAATTATACGATACAAGGTACAATAATCCCTGATGATTTTGGTAATTTTCCGGATTTCAGTGTCCGTGTTTATGGAGAAAAGTTAGATATGGAATCTTTAACTACAGATGGTGTCAACTTTGGAGTAGGTGGGTTAAGGGTAAAGAACATCAAAAAATATGATACCGATTCGAGTTATTTTGAAAAGTCTTACGAGTATTTAGATTGGGATGGTGACAATACCACTTCGAGTTCCGGGGGGATTACATCAACCCCGTTTTTTATTGAAAGAGGAGCTACCTTTAGTAATGGTCAACTTGCCAGTGCAGATATTATTAGCTCATCAAGCAACAACCCTATGACTACCACTAAAAGTAGTTATGTGGGCTATAGCAATGTAACGGAATACTTTGGGACTAAGGAAAACAATACAGGCAAAAAAGAATATCAGTTTTCATTTAATTTAGATGATGATTCTGATACAGATAGATTTCCTTTTACACCTCCGGTAGTATTAGAATGGTTACGCGGAAACCTTGAAAAGGAAAGGACATTTAAAAGAGAAGGTAGCGGATATACTTTAGTTAAAGAAACCACAAATGAATATAAGTATCTTAGAAGTCGAAATGATATTTTTAGAAATGAAGTCGTTGGTGTAAAGATGGGGATGCGCTATGGTTTTTGGAGTAGCCATAAGTATTATACATTAAGCGAATGGTATACGTTAGACAAAACCATTACTAAAGATTATTATAAAGGAAAAGAAGTTGTTACCACAAAAGTATTTAACTATCATGATAATGCAAACAAACATGTGTTTCCTATTGAAGAGGTTGTATCAACCAATCAAAACGAGTGGTATTATAATAGAAGTAAGTATTCAGAAGATTTAACCGGTAAAACCGCTGCGGAACAAAGATTAGTTGATCTGTATCGCATAAATACACCTATTGAAAAGATTACCACCAGAAAAAAAGGATCTTCTCCAGAGGAAACAGTTTCTACAGAGTATTTCGATTATAAGATTTGGGAAGGGGGAAAAGTATTGCTAGAAAAGATAAGGGCAGCTAAAGCAAATACAACCCTTAATGATCGTGTTATCTATCATAACTATGATGATAAAGGAAATCCATTAGAAGTTTCCCTAGCCGATGGCCGACATATTATGTACGTTTGGGGATATAACGATACCCAACCTATTGCCAAAATTGATAATGCCAGTTATATAGGGATTCCATCAACAGCAAGTTCTTTAATCACACAGTTACAAACCGCATCAAATACAGAGGATACAGCGGCAGACGAGGTAACGATGCGTAATCTATTTAAAGACCTGAGAGAAGACGCGTATTTTGCAAATGCTCAGATTACAGGCTATACCTACGATCCACTGGTTGGGGTAACTAGTATGACAGATCCTAAAGGGCATACTGCTTATTATAAATACGATGAGTTTAATAGATTGCAATACGGGCTGGATCAAAATCAGCATGTTGCACAACAAGTACGATACAATTACCAAGGAGAACAAACGGCTACTTTGGGTGATGTGGCCATAAGCCCAAGTGTAAGTGCCATACAACCCAATCAGGCAGTTACCTTTACATCCAATACTTCAGGAAGTGGTGGTGCAGATCTTTTCACTTGGTCTGTTGGCGGTACACAAGAACAATGCGGTGGAAGTACAAGCTTTACTAAATCTTTTAGTGCAGAAGGAACCTACGCTGTATCGGTGATTGCTTATAATACCCAAACCAAACACAGGGTAAGCAAAACCATAAATGTGGTAGTGGCCTATCCCCCTATCAATGTACCTACAGTAAGTGCAAACCGTACGCATATTGTAAAAGGAACTAGCGTTGATTTTAGTGCCTCTAGCGTAGGAGGGGGAACAGGTAATTTACGATATGAGTGGTATGTAAATAATACAAAACAATCTAGTACTGCTACGACCTTTAGGTATACTACCAATACAGCAGGAACTTATAACGTATATTTTAAAGTTATTGATACTACAAGTGGGAAATCTAAAAATAGTGCTGTACGAAAATTATATGTTTATAATCCACTAAGTATTCCTTCGGTAAGTGCAACCAAAACCTATATTCTTAAAGGAACTTCGGTTACCTTTACTGCCAATGGTATTGGTGGGGGGTCAGGTTCCCGTAGATACGAGTGGTATATTAACAATGTAAAGCAAAGTGCTACAGGGACCAGTTTTACCAAGGCATTCTCAGCTACAGGAACTTATACCATTAGTTTTAAAGCTATAGATAACACCATACCATCCTATTCAGTCCCTGGCTCTAACACACCAGTAGTCTATTCATATAGTGCACTTGCTACCCCGGGATTATCGGCCAATCATACCTATTTCCTTAAAGGGGCCACACTTACTTTCAGTACCTCTGGCATTGCAGGAGGATCTGGTAGCAGAAGGTACGAATGGTATATCAATAATAATAAACAGTCCTATACGGGAACAAAATTAGTGCATCAATTTTCGGCTACAGGAACTTATACGGTAAAGTTTCGGGTGTTGGATACTAGGATTCCCGGGCATTATAAAGAAAAGAGTGTTACTATATACTCCTATAACCCTTTAAATACCCCAAATCTTAGTGCCAGTAAGACTTATATTGTAAAAGGCACCACTACTAATTTTACAACTAGTAGTATTGGTGGTGGATCAGGGAACCGTAGATATGAATGGTATGTCAATAATGTAAAGCAAAGTGCTACGGGTACCAGCTACTCCAATAATTTTTCAAGTGCAGGTACATATACCATTAAGTTTCGTGTGGTAGACACCAGGATTTCAGGGCATTATAAAGAAAAGAGTGTTACTATATACTCCTATAACCCTATGAGTGTTAGTGTGAGTCCAGGTAATGCTTCCCTTACTAATTCTACACCTAGTGTCACTTTTAGGATCACAGGAGTAAGTGGTGGATCTGGACATTATACCCGAACACAATGGAAATTATGGAGAATGAGCAATCCCTCATGGACCCGTGATGTAGGGAGTGGGTCAAGCTTTACAGCAGGAATGAGTGAGAACGGAGAGTATGAGCTTAGTGTAAAGTATACCGATTCTCGAACCGGACAAATCGTATTAAAAACCATGCCGATTATTGTAAATAAATCCTCTGGAGGGGATGGCGGAGGGGATTGCCTGAATTGCGGAGACCAACATTAACTTTATAACCATATAATACAATGAAAAAACATATAATATATATCATACTACTGCTTTTAGGCTGGAACCTTCAGGCCCAGGTAGTATTATCAGACAAGAACTATATACATACCACAGTTCCGCAAGTAGGAATGACCATTGCAGAGCTAGAAAATGTAAACTGCGCTACCATTAACTATATAGATAAAGCGATAGAAAGCGTTACCTATTTTGATGGGCTTGGTAGGCCTATCCAGGAAAGAGCGATCAAAGCTTCACCCGATGGTAAAGATATTGTAACTCATATCGAGTATGATGCCTATGGCAGACAAGCAAAGCAATACTTACCTTTTGAGGCAGACAATACCATTGGGAGTTATAAAGATATCAATGTCAATACCGACATCAACCAGTATTATAAGGATACCTATACTAGTGATTTCCCTGGGATTACCGATCTTAACCAGATCAATGCCTATTCAGAAAGTGTGTTTGAGGCTTCTCCTCTTAATCGGGTGCTAGAACAGGGAGCTCCGGGTAAGGACTGGAAAGCTAATCCTAATAGTGATATAGATCATACGATCAAGTTTGACTGGGATACCAATGCTGCTAATGAGGTGGTGTATTTTAAAGTTGATTTTGCCAATCCCGTAAATACGGAAGACCCTAGTCTGGTAAAGGATGGATTTTATGCACCAAATCAGTTGTATGTAGCCATCACCAAAGATGAGAACTGGACTCCAGCTGATGGTAATAATCATACTACCAAAGAATATAAAGATAAACAAGGTAGAGTGGTTTTAAAGCGAAACTTTAATGAAGGATCAGCACACGACACGTATTATGTGTATGATAGATTTGGCAAACTTACCTATGTGATTTCGCCTAAAGTAAATGTAACAGATGGGGTATCGGAGAGTGAACTTAGCGAATTATGTTATCAATACAAATATGATAATCGTAATAGGCTTATTGAAATGAAAGTTGCTGGTAAAGATTGGAAATACATTGTGTACAACAAACTAGATCAACCTATTCTCACCCAAGATGCCAGTTTAAGAAAAGAAATGACGGGTAAGGCTTGGAATCAATGGTTGTTTACTAAATATGATGCTTTTGGTAGAGTGTTGTATACAGGAACCGTTATAAACGGAGCTAATAGAAAGGTTATCCAAAATAATGTGAATAATGCTACAACTCCACAATATGAGTCTAAACTTGCTTCCTCTATTGTTATTGGTGGCACAACTATGTATTATTCTAAAGATGCATATCCAACAAGTATGTATAAGGTATTTACTATCAACTATTACGATGATTATAATTTTGATCTTGCTGGATTAACCAATCCTGGTACTGTATATGGAGAAACTATTTCTGATCAAACCAAGACACTACCTACAGGAAGTAAAGTAAGGGTACTGGAAACCAATGATTGGATTACTACCGTTACCAGGTATGATAATAAGTCAAGACCTATCTATGTAGCCAGTAAAAATGAATATTTAAACACTACTGATATAGTAGAAAGCAAACTAGATTTTACAGGTAAGGTAGAAGAAACTAAAACTACCCACATTAAAGATAACAATGCAGCCATTGTTACGATAGATACGTTTACTTATGATCATATGGGTAGGATGCTTACTCAAGCCCAAAAAGTCAATAATCAACCCTTTCAAGCTATTGTTTCTAACATTTATGATAAATTAGGGAAGCTAAAAATCAAAACCACAGGTTCAGGGTTGCAAACTATTGATTACAAACTACATGTAAGAGGGTGGTTAAAAGGAATCAATGATGTAAACAATTTAGGTAATGATTTATTCGCTTACAATGTGAATTATAGTAGAACTACTGAAAATGTAGAAGCATCTCCATTATATAATGGAAACATTAGTGAAATGATATGGAAAACAGCTAATGACGATACTAAACATGCATATGGTTATAAATACAACGCTCTTAATTACCTAACCGGTGCAAAAAGTAGCGATAGTCGTTATGATGTTTCTAATATTGTTTATGATCCAAATGGTAATATAATCTCACTTACTCGTCACGGGTGGCAGAATACAACTAGTTATACTAATATGGATATATTGAATTATCAATATAATTCAGGCAACAAACTGCTTAAAGTTACCGATACAGGAAATAAAACCTATGGTTTTAAGGATGGCACTAACACCAATGATGATTTTGATTATGATATTAATGGTAATATGATACAAGATCAAAACAAAGGGATTACAGGAATTACTTATAATTATTTGAACTTACCAAAATCGTATACTTTTCAAAATAACCCTAATAGAAGGATAGATTATGTATATGATGCCACAGGTACACAACTAAAAAAGACAATTACTGATGGTACAGCCATTACTGTTACTGAATACAATAATGGGATTGAGTACAAAAATGGAATATTGCAAATGATAATCAATTCAGAAGGATACATAGAACCTGAAAATAATGGTTCATTTACCTTTGTATACCAGTTTAAAGATTACTTGAAAAATGTACGTTTAGCATATGCAGATAATGATAAAGATGGTAAAATAGATATAGTTCGAAACTTTACCGATATTGACGGTGATGGTGACAACCACCACGAAATTAGACAAGTTAAGGATTATTATCCTTATGGGTTATCTTGGAAATATGGTTCGACACATCCTAATTCACTTATTACAGGTTCAAAGAATAATTACGGATATAATGGAAAAGAATATACTGAAGGTTTAGACTTAAACCTATATGAAATGGATGTTCGTAAGTATGATCCAGCTATCGCTAGGTGGTCAAGTATTGATCCAATAATGAACGGTACACTATCACCATACACTGCGTTTGATAATAATCCCGCTTTTTGGAATGACCCTAGTGGTGCTTCAGTAATTGTGACAAATGGAGGTGATAATATTAAATTTACTGGCCAAGATGCAATTGATGCATTTAAAATACTCACAGGAGGAAATTCAGAAAACGAAGAGTCAAACGAAAATAATGAAGAACAAGGAGAAGGTGAGTGTTGTCTAGGACTAAAAAAGCTTTTTAATGAAGTATTGAATAAAGCTTATGGTAAATCAACTAAGGATTTTGACTTCTATAGTGATAACTATTGGGTAGGTGATGATGGTTATACTTATTATGTGGCAGGTGATAATGAGTTTTATAAAATTTATTGGAATCGTTATGAGCAAGTAGATGAACTACCTCCTATGATGAATTATATGGAAATAATGTCTCCTGCGGGAATAGGCAAAAAAGGTTTATCAATGATGGGAGCAAAAGCAGGAAAAACTTCAATGGTATATTGGTCAGTTAGAGGAGGGAAAATTATTTATGTAGGGATTACCAATAATTTTGCAAGGAGATCTTTGCAACATTTAAAGAAAAAGGGAATCGAGATAGAATACATAAATAATTCTTTAACAAAACTTTCCCGATCAGATGCAAAAGCAGTTGAACAAGTTTTAATAGAATACTTTGGTCTGGGCGGTAAAAAAGGGCAAACAGGACAATTATTAAATCGTATTAATAGTATCGCTAAAAAAAATAAAGTATATGCTGAATCTATAAAAAAAGGAAAAGAATTACTTGAAGCAGCTGGGTTTGCTTTTTAATTTAATTAAACTAAATTTGTAAATATGACACTAGGAGATATAATAGAATTAGAGCAAGATGGTAAAAAAGTTTACTTTCAATATTTAAAAGAATCAGAGGACAACAATACTTTAGAAGGGATTAGACTTTTTTATGATATATATACAGATAGACCAGAAGATATAGCATCTGTAATTAAAGGTGATTTTTTCTTTCTTACATTCCCTTTAAAACATGGTATAAAAGAAAAAGGAGTTACTTTAGTAGGTAATGTTACGATACCAAAAGACATAGTTTTTCCTAAATCTTTTAGAAGAAAGAATATGTTCGGGTCTGGGTGGAGAATTTTATTAGAAGGAGGTAGTTCTAAAGTAGTTCAGGAACTTAATGAAGAACAAAAAAAATTATCTCCTTCGGGAATGTGGAGTATACCATTAATATTTGAAAACCTTGAAAAAGGTTGGAGATTAGAAAACTGGACAATAGAATGAAATTAGTAAATATCACGATCCCTTTAAGTAAGGCAGAAATAGATGAGCTTGGTATGACAGTAAACAAACGTTATCTATTAAGTGATGTTTTGGAAGGACATGAACTTTGCGAGTTAATTGACGAAGGTACAGGTGAAAATTATATGAACGTATCTTTTATTACCGAAGATGTAGCTAAAATAGAACCAGATCTTAAAAAAGCAATAACCAATGCAGGTTTTGACCTGGAGGCCAAAATAAAGATAGAGGATTATGAAGAATAACAAAAAGACCGTCCAAGTGGCGGTTTTTTTATGTCGACTTATTTTGGGTATCCTTTTAGATACAAAGCTTAGATTGATGAATAAGTATTGTGCTAAAAAATAACATCGTTTTTTTTAGGCATGTCTGGATGAAATCACCTACATATTAGATGGAAGAACAAGATCATAACTATTTACATTTATCCGTTTTTCGATCTTCTAAAGTACAGTACAACTCTACACTTGTTTTTATAATACGTACTAAAAGAAAAGCACCAAAAATGACTTTTACAACGGTGGCAACGGTATCAGGTTTTGGAGTGTTTTCTACGAGTTTATTTATTGTATTGGGGTTCATAAGAGGCGTTATTGGGTAATGGATTATTCTTTACAGGCATCTTTCACTTCTTTAAAAGACCGTATCATTTTTGCAGTGGCACTAAGGAAATATTTAGAGATATAAAGAACCCCGAATATAGTACCCGATATGATAATTGTATTGGTTATTTTCTTTACTACAGGTTTTTTAAAGAAGGGTTCACTTTGTGCAGCCATCTTTCTAATCCTATCTATATTGGTTGGCACTCTCTTTTTTTGAGGATATTTTTTGGTTTCTCTTCTTTGCATAGTGGTGTATCGTTTTATAGATAAGATAAAGGCAAATACCGGACGTGGTTATTAGCAATGCCTTTTTGTAGATATGGTTTTGATGAGTTAGCGTATTGCATTGCCTTTGATAAAAAGAAAGTTCTTTTGGGATATCACGTGCTATTTGCAACTCAGAACAATCGAGTATGTTAGGATTTAGAGGCATGACTTATTCAATTTTACCGATTATGAACTGTTGATCTTCTATGGCGGTAATTCCATATTCATATACACAATTCCATAATACCCCTTCTACTTTCATACTATGGGTAAATACTCCAAAATGATATCCTGCCCCCAATAGAAAATCCCTACTGCGTTTTACTCTTTCATTTTCGCCAAGAACGGACTGCAACACTTTTCTATTGGTATTGAGAGTTCTGTTAATGGCTGCCATTGCTTCTCTTTTTTGTCTTGCTTTTTCATTGTTGTAACGAATTTGATTTTCTTTACAGGAAAATTTTTGATTACTTCGGTGTTTGGTAAACTCTTTGTTGGTCCAAGGGTCGATTCCATAATTATCCATAAGCGTGATTTTGGGGTAAAGGTATCTGGAAAAATGCAGAAAAAATGGTGTTTTTTGATAAGTGAACGTAATATAACCGAATATAACGCAAACTAACATAGGGTGTGATACATCCCCCTGTTTTTGATGACCAGAAAAACAGATTTTACAAGTGACAAAGCAGGATAATTCAAATTAATTTGCATGGACAAGAATTTTTTTGGCATTTTTTTATCCATTCCACCCTGGTAAAGTAATATATATTACTTTACCAGGGTGGAATGGATATTGCCTGAACGAATTTTTAGACATTGTTCATTTCAGAAATAGGGTTTTCAATAGGCTGCAAAAAATAAAAAACTTCTCTGCCTTTTTGGGTTTTTGATAGCTGGCAGGGAACATGGTCTGCATTAGGGATTTCAAAATAATTTGCAGATAATTCTTTAAGGCGTTCCCGCATGGTTCGACTTCCACAGGAAAAAGTTTCGCAAAGATCAGCGATTAGTGTTTTTCCAGACATCATTCCCACTAAGTAGGAAGATAGAAATTCCATGATTTCTCCAAGGTTTCCCTTTTTGCTTTGAAGCGTTGAAGATGTTGGTGAAACATCGGAATCTGCTAGAATCAATCGTTTGGTATTTTCACAGAATTCCATAGTGGCAGGCAAGGGCCTTTTCCCATTTCTGTTTTTAGGAAAATGTAGCAGAATCATATCCGAGGGCTCTGGTTGTTTTTCGTTTTCAAAAGCAGTTCTAAAGGTAAAAGTAGATTTGTTTTGAATTTCACTTCCTAAATGCCCTCTGGGTTTTCTTTCGGTAGAAGTTGGATTCTCATGAATCACTGCTATAAAAGTAACCAGCTTTTGATTGATATGCTGGTTGATCATATCAATAAGTAACAGACTATCTTGCGTATTGTTAAAATCCATAACACAATCCGATACGACGTCTAACACTACAATGAGATGTTGGTTATCTTTTAATTGAGTTTGCACATCATCAATGAATTCACATAGCGCACCAAAGCGCTCAACCCTGGAAATATTCACTAAAGAAGTATAGGAGAAATTCACTGGTTTTTCCATTATGGAATACCCTGCATCCAGTTGAATTTGCTGTAAGGCTTTAGGGAATTGATAAGCAAGGTTACGCTCGGTATCCATATAGCATACATGACAGGGAATATCTGGATTACGCTCAAAACCCAAAAGGATATTATTACAGTCTTCTTTTTTAAGCAGAACGCTGCAAAGTGTCTGCGCTAGTCTGCTTTTATGCGTACCTGATTTCCCTTGAATAACATGTACACTTTGAAGAAATACGACTCCTTCCTGCTGATAGGTAATTAATGATGGAATTTCCTTTATTTCTGAAGCAATAGCTTTGCTTAATTGTTGCTGCAATTGTTGTAATTGAACAAGATTTTTACTTGCAGTTTTTTCTTTCTTTTGTGTAGGTGGAGAAATAATTTGAATAGTGTCACTGGAAAGTGTTTTTCCACATTTAAAAAAGTCGGAAATGTCTTTTCCATCTTTAGCAGATAGCTGCGGTAAGGTCGCTCTGTACAACTGAAACTTATCTGCAATTTTCCTGGACTGTGCTACCCCTGTTTTATCCATATCATAGAGTACAATAACCCTGATAAATCGCTTTTTTAGTTCTTGTATTAAACCAGCGTGAGGAAGCGAGGTCTCGCTATTAAAACAAATAGCATGATATCCCCTGGCCGATAAACTGATAACATCTTTTTCTCCACCAGTGATAAAAATTTGGTTTCCGGACTCTGGTAATTGAGAATATCCAAACGTGTAAAATTCTGGTTTGTCCCCTATCCATGAGAATTTATACTTTTCAGATAGCGGACTATATAATTTATAACACTCATCAGAAACCTGATATGCAAAGATGGGGTTATGTAAACTAGAATGGATATGAAAAGAATCGTTATTGTTTTTGTATCGCGTTACTTTTAAAACAGGAAATACTCTAAAGTGTTCTAGATGTTTGGGGATAATTCCATAATCCTTCCAATAGGAAGCATTTTCCTTATTCCATGCAGCATGAAATTGAATTTCGGGAGGTTTTTTGTTTGTAGCAGCTCCCAGACCAAGATTAAAATCGGTATTGATCTGTTGTAGAGCTTCAACAAAAGAAACTCCTTTGAGTTTCATGATCAGGGTAAAGACATCCCCATCACAATTGTCATCTGCAAAATCTTTATACCGCCATACACCGGAAGCACTTTTGTAGATATTGAAAGAAGGTGTTTTTTGCTTTTGTGATAGAAATGGATTAGAGATAAGTTTTCCCTGCTTTAAGATTCCATGACTACAATAGGGTTGTAAGTAATAATTCAACAAGGTTTGGGAGTCGGTTAGTTTGATGATATTTTCTTTATTTAGAATTTTATTAGTTTCCATAATTATTATTTTCTTTGATTAACATTTTGTAATACTCAAAAGCACTATCATATCTGTAAAAACTTCTTAATCTGATATATCCATTATTGGGTATATGAGTGTTATGTGCAATTTCTTCGATATGATAGGCTTGTTGAGAGGGACTATACAGAAGCATCCAAATCATAGCTAATGTCTATTTCACTAAGTTGTAAAATAAGCTGTATGGTATGCGCCTTATAGTAGAAGATGTTCCCTTCGAGTTTAATAGGTTGTAAAGGGAGTTTCCCTGACTTCTTTAGTCGTGCTATTTTTTGTCTCGATATTGGTGGGCTAAAGAGTTTTCCTACCTCACTTATACTTAAGAACAGTGCTCCGGGATTGATTAATTCATTGGGATTCTTCATCGTTTAGGAGTTTTAAGGTAGGTTACTGCTTCCAGATCTTCTATGACACTAGGTTTCCCATTATGAATCCAATCGATCAGTACTTTTTTGGAGAATGTTAATGGTTTTCCACGAGATAGTACCGGGATCTCATATTTACTAATTTTAGAATACATTGTGGGTTTACTATACCCAGTGATTTGGCAGGCTTCATCGATAAAAATGATATCTCTATTAGACCTTTGTACTACTAATTGCTCTTGGTTTGTCAACAATTCTTGTAATTGTTGTCTGATAATCCTTCTGTTTAATTCGGTATACTCTTCGATAGTCAGAGTATATAATGGTTTTAATACATCACTCATTATTTGTGTATTTTATAATTAATAATGAGCATTGCGCAATGCTTTGTTTTGTTAGAATTCTGATGCTAAATAACAAAGGATATTAAGGCAAAAAACAGGATGGAGAGGCATTGCATGGGATGCATGGTACATGGTTTTGTTAGGGTACAGTAGTACTAGAGTTGTAGAGGAGAGTGAGAATAAAAAATATAACACCGTGCATCAAAAAAGAGTAGTGATTTTAAATTTTATATTGTTGAGCTCTAAAATTGGCAAAGAATAATGTTATAAAAGAAAACTATGAATCGCTACGGGAATATGGAAAGTAATTTCTTTATCTTTAGTTTAGTATCGTTAGAAGGAACACTATTTCCTAATTTTCGGGGATTAAACTCTTTTTTATTTTTATCTATAAAACATTGGGAGGTAAGTTTCCAAATTCCCGAATTAGGTTTTTCAATCTTATTGTTTTTACACAAATAATCTATGAATGCTTTTAAATCTACACTTTTTCCTGTCCAATGAATACGGTTTTCAGGAAGTACAGGGTTTTCTGAAAATAGAGTTTTGAATTGGGTAAAACTAGTCTCTTTATGAATGTAGTCTTGTTCTCTAAGCTGCTCAAAAATATTGACGAATTTTCGATTGTTTTTGATAAAGTGATTAGGATCAGTTTTAGAAGCTATAAGAACATAAGACCTATCAAGAGTCCTTTTGGTTTTTGAGATTTTAGATACCGACTCTTTTTCGCCAGGAGAGGGTTGGGGTAATTTTTTTATATCAGCTATTAGATTCTTTAACTTTTTACGTACCTTTTTACTTATAAAATCGTATTGTACTATCAGATTTTCAAGAAATACCATTAAATCTGTGGTATCCCAATCAAAATTCATTTCTAGTTGATATCCTATAAACCTATCCAGTTTGAATACATCTACATCATACTGATCAACTTTTAGTGCAAAAAAGAAATGAAAATCTTCATCTTCTCTAGGAATAATGATAGTCTGAGGGAGGTAATATAAAGCACCTTTAAAATCAAACCATCCCAGATTAATTCGTTCTTTAAACGACTTTTTTTCTTTATAGATTTTCTGAAATTCTAAATATGTATTTCCTGATTTCGCCTTTGTCAAGTAGCTTTTTCCATAGTAAAGACAAAGAGAGATTGCTTTATGATATAAATCGATCATATTGTATTCCTGATCGATGAAGTACCTGTTTTGTTCTTTTTGCTGCAAACCATCTAAAAAAATCTCTTTTTCATGATTCCAGATATTAGATAATTCTATGTTGTAATCGTCCAAGTGATTTATTTCCATTCCTAAATATATGTTCTAATCGTTCATCAATATTAAGAAAAAAATGAAAATGAAGAGTGGTTAGTTTTGTTCTAATATCTTGTTATTTTTTGTTAAGATTATTAGTGTTTTTGTGCAAATCGTATGCAAATAAAAAAGAGTTACACGTTGTTAATTGTGTAACTCTTTGATTGTTAAGCTCCCCCTCTTGGGCTCGAACCAAGGACCCTTTGATTAACAGTCAAATGCTCTAACCAACTGAGCTAAGGAGGAATTTATTTTTGCAAATATAGAGTGTTTTTCTCTTTTTGCGAGTGCAAATATATACTATTTTTTATATCTCAAAAAGATTTTTTTGATTTTTTCAAGTTATTTATTCAGTATTTGATAAATATTATTTTGCATTATTAATGCTTGTTTTATTAAAAACCTCAACTATATGTTTGTAGTTGAGGTTTTTAACTTGGTTTTTGTTAAATAAGAAACGTATTTCTTATTTTTAAACCCAGATAAGAATCGTTTAAAATAAAATAGGCTCTCCTCCCGGAAATGGTTTAGGAAATTGAGGGAAGAATGGAGGAATACATCCACCACCTGTTCCATCATCATATACATTTGTAGAATGTGGCTCAGTACCGCCATTAATACGTTTAGCTTCTAAACTTGTTAACTCGATTAGGTTTTTCATTTTTTAATTGATTTAATGATACATTATTTTATGTTATCTCTTAATTGATAACTGATGTAAAACTAATATGCATTGGTCTCAAATTGTGAGACGCTATTTAAAAAATGAAAGAAGCTATTTTAGGTTAGGCTGTAAAAAAAATCAAGTCAATAAATCACTGGATCTGGTTTATTGACTTGATTTCGATCTCTTAATAAAGGGTATAAAAATCTTATTTATCAAAAATCGCTCGATAAATATCATTACCATTGGCAAATAGTAATAGAGCGATAAGAAGAATAAAGCCAGCAAGTTGCGCATACTCCATAAACTTATCATTGGGTTTCCTACCTGCAATAATTTCGTATAATAAAAACATTACATGACCACCATCTAATGCCGGGATAGGAAGGATATTCATAAATGCCAAAATAATAGAAATAAAAGCTGTGGTTCCCCAAAACGCTCTCCAGTTCCAGGCATCGGGGAAAAGATTTCCGATAGCGCCAAATCCACCTACTTGGCTAGCTCCTTTTTTGGTAAATACATATTTAAACTGTGCTATATAATCATGTAAAGTCCAATATCCAAAATCAAAACCTTTGGTAATACTTTCTCCAAAAGAATATTTTTTTTCTTGAACTTTATACCCATTTTTAACTACAACACCAATTAGACCATCTTTGTTTGGAGTTATCGAAGTAGAATTAGTCTCATTATCTCTTACATAATTTATAGCGATAGGAGTGCCTTTACTTTCTTGAATTGTTTTTCTAAACTCATGCCAATATTGTATAGGTTTTCCGTTTACTTCAGTTATTTTATCTCCTTTTTTAAGACCAGCTTTCTCAGCTATTTCAAGATACGTACTATCTATAATAGGTTTGTTTATAGGAGAAAAAGGTCGTAAAACTCCAGATTCAAACATGGTTGTTCCTATGTTTTCAGGAATTTGGATGGTTTCTTTATTTCCATTTTGATGTAAAACACTAATGTTTTTGACATCACGCATAAACAAATAATGATTGATCTGTGTTACATCTTCTAACGTCTTGCCATTTATTTCAAGAATTCGATCCCCGTCTTCAAACCCTAATTTTTTAAATGAATCTTCTACGGCAAAACCATTTGGCATATCATCAAAACCAACATAATTGGTTCCCCATGTAAATATAATTGCCATATAGATTAAGAATCCAAGGATGATATTTACAGTAACACCACCTAGCATGATGATCAATCTTTGCCATGCAGGTTTAGATCGGAATTCCCATGGTTGTGGTGGACCAGCCATCTGCTCTTTATCCATACTCTCATCAATCATTCCGGCTATTTTTACATACCCCCCTAAAGGTAACCAACCAATACCATAAACAGTTTCACCTATTTTTTTCTTAAACAGGGAAAATTTTACGTCAAAAAACAAATAGAATTTTTCTACTCTTGTTTTGAATAATTTGGCAGGAATAAAATGTCCTAATTCGTGTAATACGATCAGAATAGATAAACTTAATAGTAACTGTATTGCTTTTATAAAAAATGGACTCATAAGTCGTTGTTCAAAATTAAATCACGCAAAAGTAACCTTTTAGAAGAGTATATGAAAAAAAACTACCATACAGTTCGGTAGATTTAGGATTTTTTTAATGAAAACGACCTTTTTATAAGTGATAATCCTCGTAATTTTGTAAGCACAATAAATCACTATGCTTCAGTTTTTTTCTAAATACAAATTTTTTGCGATTGTACTTTTTGTATTATCTGCTATTATTATTTCTATAATATATTCAATTCTCAAACCCAATCGAGTTTTACCTGTATATGAACCTGATATGGTGAATACAGAATTGGTAGATAGTACAGTGCAGTATATTCGCAAATATCATAAAATTCCAGATTTTAAATTAACCAATCAAAATGGAGAAGAAGTAACTCAGAAAAATTATGAAGATAAGATTTATGTTGCAGACTTTTTCTTTACAACTTGCCAAACAATTTGTCCAATTATGACAGGTCATATGAAAGAGGTGCAGGAGCGGTTAAGAGATGATAGCGATGTACTTTTGCTTTCACATTCTGTGACACCAATCATAGATAGTGTTGCCAGACTAAAAAAATATGCTATCGAAAAAGGAGTGGATGATGCTAAATGGAATCTGGTTACCGGGGATAAAAAACAGATTTATGATTTGGCACGTAAATCCTATTTGGCAGCCAAATCTGATGGAGATGGAGGGCCATATGATATGGTACATACAGAGAACTTTATTTTGGTAGATAAAAAGAAACGTATTCGAGGATTTTATGATGGGACCAATCCAGAAGATATTGATCGATTGATAGAAGATATTACTATTTTGAAGGTGGAAAAATAGAATAAAAAAGCAAGGCGTGTAAAATTGCAAGCCTTGCTTAGCATTATGAAAATACTCTGGATTACTTTAATTCCGAAGAAATTATTCCTAAAAATCATCACTCGATTATATTATACAGGTGCGGGAAGAAATTATTTTATTGATGTAATTTCAAATTATTGATATTCCCGTCCGAATTTCCAATGTAAAAAGCCTATTCTTTGAACACAAAAACGTTTTCCTTTTTTCCATTTAGTACAACGTTTTTTACCTTTCGCTATGGTTTGATCTATATCTATTGTTAAATCATTCAGTGGCTCATGATCAATGGTAATTAAAAAACGGTTAATAACATCGCTGGTTATTCTTCTATCCCTAATTTCGAAAACCCCATTGTTTTTTTCATAAAGTTCAAACAAAAGGTTATGAATAGGTTGTTGGCTAGTAAATTCTGACTTTTCAGAATGTTGTAAAGAAATTGTAGCTTCTTCCTGATTTACAGGATTTTTTTCGCAAGAAATAAGAAAAAGAACTAGTATTCCTATATAACTTCCAAATTTTAAATTATTCATAATTATAAGGGTTTATGAGTTTTTACCTACTCTTTTTTAAGACTTTTCGGTTTCCGCCTTGAACTAAATTTAGACGGAGCAAAACTATATTGATGTTGCCTTAAGAATGTCCGAAATCTTTGAATTTCAAAGATTTTAGACTAATATTGGGGTTTATAACTTAAATTAGAGAGTTAAACCTCTGTTGTCTTTTGGATGTTATGACTTGAATGATGGTAGTTATTTAACTTATCGTTAGGCCTAGTTTAGTATGAATTGGTTTTTTATAACCATTTTTTTCTATTACTTTTGTGTAGTTTAAAATTAATCTAAATAAACTTTGAAGACTACAATTGCTACACTTAAGAGGGGTCAGCGTGCTTTGATTAAGGAGATTACTTCAGATATTATTCCTCTAAAATTATTAGAAATGGGATGTTTACCGGGAAATGAAGTCGAATTACTTCAGACAGCTCCTTTTCAATGTCCAATGTATCTTAATATAAATGGTAGCCATCTTGCCATCCGTAAAGAAATTGCAGCCCAAATTGAAGTTCAAATTATTTAAATAGCAATTCTTTTTATGGCTAAGCAAATTAAAGTTTCACTTATTGGAAACCCAAATACCGGAAAAACATCTGTTTTTAATTTGCTTACTGGCCTTAATCAACAGGTTGGTAATTATCCTGGTATTACTGTAGAGAAAAAAGAAGGAGTATGTAAATTATCTCGTGGAGTTAAGGCTCACATTATGGATTTACCCGGTACTTATAGCCTTAATGCTTCTTCATTAGATGAAAATGTAGTGATCGAATTACTACTTAATAAAAAAGACAAAGATTACCCCGATGTAGCTGTTGTAGTAAGTGATGTAGAAAACCTGAAAAGAAATTTACTTCTTTTTACACAAATTAAAGATCTGGATATTCCTACTATTTTGGTTATCAATATGGCAGATCGTATGCGTAGAAAGGGAATTTCATTAGATATTCCACTATTAGAAAAAGAACTAAATACCAAAATAGCTTTGATTAGTGCCCGTAAGGGAGAAGGGATCGATGAGCTTAAAAAATTAATAGAATCATATACATCATTATCAAAAACCCCTTGTTTTGATGCATTATCTTTTGCACCAGATTATTTTGGTAGATTGCAAAAAGCATTTCCTGATCAATCTTTATATAAGCTTTGGTTGATCATAACTCAAGATGTTAATTTCAGGAAAGTTGATAAACAAGAAATAGTTGTTTCACCTGATTTTAAGGTAAAATCTGAAAGTGAACTAAAAAGACTACAACAGAAAGAGACTATTAAGCGATATCAATTTATCAATAACGTACTTAAGAAAGGCCTTACCGTAGATGAAAAAGCAGCTACAGGAATACGGGCAAAGATGGATAGGATACTTACCCATAAATTTTGGGGATATTTTATTTTCTTAGCAATACTCTTATTGATATTTCAGGCGATTTATGATTGGTCATCATACCCAATGGATATAATAGACGAAGCTTTTGCCTGGTTAAGTGAAATAACAAAAGCATCCCTGCCATCTGGACCTTTTGTCGATTTAATTACAGAGGGTATTATTCCTGGGCTAGGAGGGATTGTTATTTTTATTCCTCAAATCGCATTTTTATTTCTCTTTATTTCGATATTAGAAGAAAGCGGTTATATGAGTCGCGTAGTTTTTCTTATGGATAGAGTGATGCGTAGGTTTGGATTAAGTGGTAAAAGTGTAGTTCCTTTAGTTTCTGGTACTGCATGTGCTATTCCGGCAGTAATGGCTACAAGAAATATCGAAGACTGGAAAGAAAGATTAATCACGATTCTTGTCGTTCCTTTTACAACATGTTCGGCAAGGTTACCGGTATATCTTATTATTATCTCATTGGTTATTCCCGATGAAAAAATAGGCTGGATATTTGGTTATCAAAGCCTTACTTTGATGTTGTTGTATTTTCTTGGCTTTGGTACTGCAGTAGGATCGGCATGGTTACTTAATAGGATATTAAAAATCAAAAGCAAATCTTATTTTGTAATCGAAATGCCGGGATATAAAGTCCCTCTATTTAAAAATGTAGCAATAAATGTAATCGAAAAAACAAAAGCTTTTGTTTTTGGGGCTGGAAAAATCATTTTGGCAATCTCTATCATCTTATGGGTTTTAGCTAGTTTTGGACCTAATGAAAATTTTAGCAATGCTGAAGAAATTGTAACAGAACTTCATCCTAACCTTTCTCAAGAAGAATTAGATAACAAAATAGTATCTTATAAATTAGAATATTCCTTTATCGGATATGCGGGTAAAGCAATAGAACCTGTAGTGGCTCCTTTGGGGTACGACTGGAAAATAGGAATAGGAATTATTAGTTCTTTTGCTGCCAGAGAAGTTTTTGTAGGAACGTTAGCAACGATATACAGTGTGGGAAGCGATGAGGAAGAAACGATAAAAAATAGAATGGCGGCAGAAGTCAATCAGGTAACAGGAGGCCCATTATTTAATTTAGCTAGCGGTATCTCATTATTATTGTTTTATGCCTTTGCTATGCAATGTATGAGCACCTTGGCAATAGTAAAACGAGAAACTAATAGCTGGAAATGGCCAATGGTTCAGCTTGTTTTTATGAGTATCTTTGCTTACAGTGTAGCCTTAATTGTATATCAAATTTTAAAATAAAAGCGTTAGTTTTAGTATTTTTATACGACTTTATATACTATGAGTATTCTTATCCAAAATATAATTGTGCTTTTGATTTTTGTTGGAGCAATAGGATTTCTAATTAAAAAATTCTTTTGGAAACCTTCGATATCTTCTACAAAAAAAAAATCATCAAAATCTTGTGGTAGTACAGGTTGTGGATGTCATTAGGAGTTTAATTTCTTAAACCATTTTAATGGGCCGCTACTAATAAGGTACACTCCGCAAAAAATCAAAATACAACATAATAATTTTGGTATTGTGATATCTCCTTTATATTGACTATTTATAACAAAATATGAGATAACAGCTACAAGAATCATAGCAACCGCAGGTTGTACATAAATATAACTGCTAGAAACGGTAGGTCTTACAAATTGTAAAGCAAACATATTAAGTAAGTATGCCAAAAAAGTTGGACCTACCACAACATAAAATAAAGAAATCCAGTTTGAAGTAGAAAAAGTGCTAAAATCGGTATGAATAAGTTTTTCGATGCAGAATGGAAACATAAACATAAAACCAAATAAAAATGTCCAAACAATTACAGTAATAGGCTTGTATTTAGACATTAGAGGTTTTACAATTACCAAATAGAATGCAAACGCCAAAGCATTAATACATACAAAAATATTTCCTTGCAGAGAGCCAGTTCCTAACCCAGAATTCCCTAAATAAATTAATAAAACGGCACCAGTACCTCCTATCGATATCCCAAGAATACGCTGAAATGTTAGAGGCTCTTTAAGCAAAAAGTAACTAATAATTACTGTAAAAATAGGCATTGCGGTAATAATAATTGCAGCATCAACGGGAGAAGTAAGACTTAATCCATTCATAGAGAAGAACTGATTGGTAGCGACTCCCAAAAAGCCACATAGTGCTAATCGAGCAATATCTTTTCTTTCTACTTGTTCTTTAATAAAGAGTTTAAGGATTAAGAATAATAAACCCGCACCACTGATTCGAAGAAATACCAATGCAGAAGCTTCAATTTTATCAGGCATTAATCCTTTTGCGACAAGATAATTTGCTCCATATACAATATTAACGCTCAATAGAGCCAAATGAGCTTTTATCTTGTTAGAAATCATTTGACAAAGAAAAGGAAAGTTAACCAAACTCTATTTTAAAAAGTTTAAAAAAACTGTTATTAAAGGAGTATTTCTATACATTTAATGTCTTCTCTACTATTTAGGTATTTGGCACCAGTTCGTACCGCGGCGGCTTTACCAGAATTCTTTTTAACATCAATAACACTGGTTTGAAGAGGATTACTGGATTGAATATCTTTTAATATATCTATAGTGTTATCATCACTTCCGTCATTTATAAAGCATAAATGAATATTGTTCTTTTTCTGTATAAAATTAAGAAAAGCAGTTACATCTAATCTCTTTTCTTCATTGTGGCAAGGAATAATAATCCCGGTTTTCATGATAGGTGTTTTTGAAGTTTACATCCTAAAAGTAGCTATGATTTATGTTGTAACAGAGACTATTCTGATGAGAAGAAAATTGCTATCGACCAATGGTTTTTATCTATCGATATGTAGTTATTCTAGAGGAGTAACCAAAAACAATCAATATAACTCAACTATTTTTGCAAAAGGATAAAGAGAATCACAAATAAAATGATCTTTTTCATGATTAAAGATAATTGATGATAAAGGTATATAAGAAATAAACCTAAATACTTAATGATATAGTCATATTGCTGAATTTTCATTTTATATTTGACTATCATATATATGCAAAAGTACGATTACATAATTTCTGGTTTAGGAGCTTCAGGTTTGATGCTCGCTTATCATATGGTTTTGGATTCTTTTTTTGATAAAAAACAAATCTTGCTAATCGATAAAGAACCAAAAAATCAGAATGATCGCACCTGGTGTTTTTGGGAAAAAGGTATAGGTGTTTGGGATGAAATTGTAAGTAAAAAATGGGATACTATTTATTTTGGGAGTACTCATTTTTCAAAACAAATAAAGATCTTACCTTATCAGTATAAGCTTGTGAGAAGTAAAGATTTTTATGATTTCATTTTTAGAATTTTAAAAGAAAAATCTAACATCACCATCTTGCAAGAGGAAATCATTTCTTTAACCGATGAAGGAAATATAGTTAGAGTTGAAACAAACACCCGAATGTATCTTGCCAATAAAGTTTTTAATAGTGTCCTGTTATCTAAAGAGTACAAAAATCAAAGTCGATATCCTGTTTTGAATCAACATTTTGTAGGGTGGTTTGTCAAAACACAAAGCGCTCTGTTTGATGTTAAAACAGCTACTTTTATGGATTTTACAGTAGCTCAGAAAAACAATACCCGATTTATGTATGTGCTACCTATTTCTGAAACCGAAGCGTTATTCGAATACACATTATTTTCTGAGGATCTTTTGGAAGAGAAAGAATATGAAGATGAAATAGCAAGATACTTAAAAGAAAAAGGAGTTAAAGAATATAAAATTACCGAAAAAGAAAAAGGATGTATCCCAATGACCTGTTATGAATTTAGAAACTATAATTCTAAAAACATAATGCATATTGGTACAGCAGGGGGGTGGACAAAACCCAGTACAGGATATACATTTAACATATCCCTTAAGAAAATAAATACCCTTACCTCTTACCTTAAAAGTAATATGGATCTTTCAAGATTTAGCAAAAGAACGAAGTTCTGGTACTATGATTTACTATTTCTGGATGTATTGTATACAGAAAATAGAATAGGCTCTAGCTTGTTTTCCAGGTTATTTCAAAAAAATAAGAGCACAAAGATTCTAAAGTTTTTAGACGAAGAAACTACACTATTAGAAGACATTAAAATTACCACAAGTCTACCAGCTGGTAATTTTTTAAAAGCATTGTGCAGGCGAGTTTTTAAGTTAAATTAATATCATTTGGTTTTTAAAAAACCAGTAGCACATAGGCAAAATCATAATTTCGGTTTATAAACCCATGAAAACAGTGAAGTATATTTTTACTGTAAAAACTGTTTTTGAAAAGTTAAATAATATAAACATTGATATGGCAAATGAATTGCCATATTTTATACAAATGAAGATGAGTATGTACTATCATTTATATAATCCGGGAAGTAATGACTACTTATGTCGAATCCATAAATCAAACTCAGGATAGTTTGATTATAGACCATAAAACTGATGAAGATTATGAATATTTGCCGTTTGTGTACTCTTTTAATGAAACAGGCCTGATCTTTCTTAAAGATATTTTAAGTCTATACATTCATTTCTAATGGCTCTATTGAGGCATTCTTAAACATTCACCTTAACATTTTTCACGGAATACAGGGTAGTATCAAGTATGTGTCGAGGCTATATTTGTTGAGTCATTTAGAACTAGTTTCTAATGAGAGAAAAAATAAATTTTAATAGTAATAAACAAAGCAAAATGGGTCTAGCAGAAAAAAAACAAATTAGATTTATCGAAGAAAATAATATCCCTGATATTAAAAAGAGACTTAATAATACACTAGGAAAAGAAATAGAAATCAATATCAATTGGGATAGCTTTGAAACAGTAAATCAATTACAAGAAATATATCATCAAGCTTTAGGAAGAATTACCGAAGGAATAGAAAAAATAGCCTCTGATGATATGGGGAAAGAAGCATTACAGGAATCAATGACAACTATCCATATAAATAATATTGATGATGCTTCTGCAAAAAACGTTGCTTTGGCAGATGGTGTTTTAACTGTAGATGGCAAATGGGAGGATTTTAGTAATGGCATTTTTACTCCAGGAGATTATAGAACGAAAATTGAAAACCTTCTATAATTACTTTGGAAATGGATATTCAAAGTGCACTTTCCTATGTAGGAACTCAAAAAATAGAAGATGTTCTAATGATTGTTTATGGAATACATAAACAATCATTAGTTGATAAATCACTTAGGGGTTCTTTTCAAGTTGACTTAATGTTTTCCTCTGGACTTACAGTTCGTGGGTACATAATAGGGTTAAATAAAAAAGCAGGACAGCTAACATTAATGAATTTCTCACAGGATAATCAAAGCTATTATGTACAGTATATTGATTTTCATGGGATTCAGTCTATAAGAGTAGATAATTTTGAAAAAAACATAGAAGACTTCTGTGAAAATAAACTCCCCGAAGGGATTGGGGAACCACCAACAATCTTGGGCTTAAAAAGAAAAATGCAGGAGCTGCAAAAAATCTTACAAAGTACTTTTCATTCAACCTTAGAAATAAATATAGACTGGGCAGAAATTGATAAAGAAGCTATTAAAACAATTTGGGCTGTTGATGGTATATCGAAACAAATTGAACAATTTAATCTGCTTGTTGAAAATGATACTGATTTTATTGAAGCCTTTAATGAATCTATAAAACACATAACTATTATTGATGCCCAGACCAGTAATATGAGTATTGATCAAGGTGTTTTTACCATTGCTTTTGATTTTTCTGCAGGTCTTGTTAACGTAGTAAAAGCAGTAGCGATTGAAAAGTACCTTTCCAAAAATCTATAACACCAATTCAAATAGATGAAACCTCCATTAACGGCGCAAAATAATTTTAAAGGAACCCGTCACAAGAGGAAATGAGTTTGGTATATTTAACTAAATTAAAGGAGGATATTTACTGGGGACATTAAGTTGGCCCCGCGGGTGAAAATGTCCCTGGCAGTCAAGCACAAAAGAGTATTGCCTAGAGCATGTACATAAAAATTTTACCTAATAGGTGTTTTTGATAGTTTAAATATAAGAAACTGAAAACATGAACTTTATACATAAATTATTCGCATGAAATAATAAAAAATAAGGGAATTATACCGGCATGAACTTGTAAGATCCAAAGAAAAACATAATATAAGCGATACGTTTATGTAACCAATGTAGATTCAAAAAAGTATCCCGCTGTAGTCACTATTAACCATTTAAAACATCAACAAATGTCAAAACCTTTAAGCGAAGTGTTTAACAACTCTACATTATTTTCAGAAGAAGAAAAAATCTACTATTTAAAGCAAAGATCATTAATCCAAGAACTTTATGAGAGTGTTGATATAGAGGAAATTAAAATTGAATTTGATTCTTTTATTTTGGATGGTCTAAATAATTTAATACAATTGTTTTGCGATGAGGAAAGTATTCACAATACATTTAGTACTTTTTTAAATACCCTTAATCGTAATCCAGGATTCAAAAAAGTAACTATTAATGTATTTGATTTCAGAATAAGTGAACCTCATGGAATGATTACATTATTTGCTCATCAAAATGAAAATGGAGTACCTATGAACTATGATCCAGCTGAAGAGGTAATAACAATAGATGAGTTTGAGGAAATATTTACTAGTATAGGAGAAGGAGGCATGCGTTTTGAAGATGAAGGTATAATTGAAAACTATGACTATGATTCAAAATATCATCAATTACTCGAAACAACGTACTATTTCATATCTCGTCTTACAGAAGATTTTATGAAAAGGGCTGTACAGAAATATTTTACGAAAGAAAATTTAGCAGAACTAAATATTAAGTATCCTGTTTCGTTCTATTACAATGAAGACTATGACGGAAACGAGGCTACGGGAGGTACTTTATTATTGACGTTAGAAACTTAATTAGATCTATTTTACAACTGGTAGAAATAAAATGCTTAAAAATTAGCTAGACAATCCCTCGTTCTTTTTTGATTTGATCATATGCTTTTTGTACCTCTCTAAATTTAGCTTCGGCACCTTTGATATGGATCTCATCCATATGCTGTACTTTGTCGGGATGATATTTTTTTGCCATAGTTCTAAATGCTTTTTTTACTTCTGTATCAGTAGCACTTTTATCAATTTCTAAGATTTTATAAGCATGATCACCAGTTTTAAAAAACATAGCCTTAATACTCTCAAAATCTTTAAAATTTATTCGTAAAAACCCCGCTATTTTCTGAATCTCTTCAGCTTCAGAGATACTTACCGCCCCGTCTGCATTTGCAATTCCAAATAAAAAGTGTAAAATCTGTAACCTGGATGGATATCGGGTGTGTTGATTGATATACATACAAACCCGTTGTGCAGAAACATGTCTGTTTTTGATAATTTCATTAAATGTTCTAAAAGTGGCATTAGCCCGTTCTTTTCCGTAAGTGCTTACAAAATAACGCCTTACATAATCAAGTTCTGTTTGATTTACTCTGCCATCTGCTTTAATAACAATAGAAGACAACGAGAGTAAATTGAGTTCAAAATCGGCTGGAGTTACTTGTGGCTCTTGAGAAAATACTGTTTTAAACCCACCACTGGTTTTGATTTTTGTCGCATCAAGTAAACTACCTAATATAAAACCTAGAACTGCTCCCGGTAATCTAAAAAACATATAGCCTAGTATAGCAGCAAACCATTTAATCATTCAAAACATTTTTTTGGGTTGTAAAGATAAACTAATTATTAAAAGATAATTTTTAGTTTCTATTATATTAGTAAGCAGTATTTTTAATTTGTTACGAAATAGTTTATGATATTAGATCTTATTGATTAATTCTCTATATGGGTTAAAAGGTGGTTCAGGCTTTTAAACCATATATAAACAGATAAAATTATCACATATACAATTTGATTTTATTCATAAGCCATAAGTGAATTTTCAGACTACTTGTCAGTTGTTCTTATGTGGTACATAATTTGTAACTTTGTATAAAATTAAAACACGAAAATAAAAGATAAAAAATATGTATCCAGCAGATTTAGTAAAACCAATGAGAGAAGATCTTACAAGTATTGGTTTTGAAGAATTACATACAGAAGAGGCAGTAGAAATGGCAATAGCTAAAGAAGGAACTACATTGGTAGTTGTAAATTCGGTGTGTGGCTGTGCTGCTGCAAATGCTCGTCCGGGAGCAAGAGCGTCATTAGAGAATGATAAAAAGCCTGATAATTTGGTTACCGTTTTTGCAGGTGTAGATAGAGAAGCGACAGATAAAGCACGTAGTTATATGATCCCATTTCCTCCATCATCACCTTCTATGGCATTGTTTAGAAATGGAGAATTAGTTCATATGCTAGAGCGTCATCATATTGAAGGGCGCCCTGCAGAAATGATAGCAGAAAACCTTAAAGATGCGTATAACGAACATTGCTAAAAAGTAAAACGTATACATTAAAAGAAAATAAAAACCGTTTGCCATTGCAGGCGGTTTTTATTTTGATAAATCTATTAAATTTACTCACTAATATTAGACCTTTTAATACCTTTACACAAATTAAATTTTATTAATTATACAGATAAAATGGGAGCAATAAAAAAGATATTAAGTTATCCGCTTTCTATAGTTTTCTATTTGTTTTTTGGATTAACCTTGGTGATTTTTCATGCGTTACAATGGCTAGGTATAAAACTAGGAGGCCCCAGAGGACATAGAGGAGTTGTAAATATTATGAACCTATGTTTATTGCGATGTTTACACATTTTAGGAGTAACCTTTAGTTTTAAAAATCAATATAAGTTACCCCAGGATCAGCCATTAATAGTGGTATCTAACCATCAAAGTATGTTTGATATACCTTTGATATCCTGGTATCTACGAAAACATAAACCAAAATTTATTTCTAAGATCGAGTTAGGTAAGGGCATACCAAGTATATCTTTTAATTTACGTCATGGAGGTAATGTTTTAATTGACAGAAAAAACCCAAAACAATCAATTCCAGCATTATCGAAATTTGGAAAATTTATTGCAAAAAATAATTTTTCGGCGGTTATTTTCCCCGAAGGAACTCGTAGTAGAGATGGAAAACCTAAATCCTTCGCTCCAACGGGGCTAAAAATTTTATTTAAGAATGCTCCAGAAGCTTTGATAGTACCAGTAACTATAAATAATAGTTGGAAACTGGTTAGATTTGGTAATTTCCCTATGGGAGTGGGAGTACATATGACATTAGAAATACAAGAACCAATAACAATTAATAAAGAACCCGAAATATTATTAGATAAAATAGAAGAAAGGGTTACTTTAGCAATCAGAACGTAATACCAATCATAATGGCTTTAGATAATATTAGATTAGAGGTAATGCAACTACTAGAAAAGAAAGTAGATGGTTTTATAGATAAATTCTTGATTCCTGTAGATAAAATATGGCAACCAACTGATTTTTTACCCGATTCACAAAATGAAGATACTTTTTATGAAGAAGTGAAAGAATTAAGAGAATTGGCCAAAGAACTTCCCTATGATTTTTGGGTGGTTTTGGTTGGAGATACTATTACCGAAGAAGCTTTGCCTACTTACGAATCCTGGTTAATGGATGTAGAAGGAATTAATCAGCATGAAAATGGAAAAGATAATGGTTGGGCCAAATGGGTACGTTATTGGACAGGTGAAGAGAATAGACATGGAGATGTATTGAATAAATATCTCTATTTGTCGGGTCGAGTAAATATGATTGAAGTAGAAAGAACTACACAACACTTAATTAATGATGGTTTTGATATAGGTACAGATAGAGACCCTTATAAAAACTTTGTATATACCAGTTTTCAAGAATTGGCAACCTATATTTCTCATAATAGAGTTGCAAAACTAGCTAGAAAATATTCTAATAAGTCATTATCTAAGATGTGCAAAATTATTGCAGGAGATGAGATGCGTCATCATAATGCATATAGTGAGTTTGTAAGAAGCATTTTTGAGGTAGATCCAAGTCAGATGATGATTGCTTTTAGTGATATGATGAAGAAAAAGATTGTGATGCCAGCACATTTACTTAGAGAATCTGGCCAATCTATAGGAACTGCTTTTGAAGATTTTTCGTGGTCTGCACAACGTATCGGAGTATATACCTCACAAGATTATATTGATATTATGCAGCGCCTTATCGATCGGTGGGAGATTGATAAAATAATAGACCTTACCGATGAAGCAGAAAGAGCACGTGATTTTTTAATGAAATTGCCCGCCAGGATGCAACGTATTAGTGAACGATTGGTTATTCCAGAAGAAATTTTTGAATTTAAGTGGGTGCAACCTGCAATGGCAAAATAAATAATGTTGGGTATGATTGAAGATCAGATTATATCTAAAACTATTGATTTTGTAAAAGATACCCTTAGTGGAGCAGAAGGAGGACATGACTGGTTTCATATCGAAAGGGTTTTTAAGAATGCTCAATTAATTTCTAAAGAAGAAGATGTTGATTTTTTTGTAGTCTCCTTAGGTGCATTACTTCATGATATTGCAGATTCAAAATTTTATGATGGTGATGAAACTATAGGGCCAAAAATGGCTGCAGATTTTTTAGAAAACCTTCAAGTAGACCCCACAGTCATTAATCATGTCGTTAAGATCATCAAAAATATTTCTTTCAAAGGAGGAAATATAGATCAAAAATTTAGATCCCCCGAACTAGATGTTGTACAAGATGCAGATCGTTTAGACGCTATAGGGGCTATAGGAGTAGCAAGATGTTTTAACTATGGAGGATTTAAGAACAGAACACTGTATGATCCAGAAATTGCTCCAAATCTAAAGATGAGTAAAGAAGAATATAAATCTTCAACATCGCCTACCATTAATCATTTCTACGAAAAATTATTGCTCCTTAAAGATAGAATGAATACTAAAACAGGAAGAAAATTGGCAGTAGGGCGGCACCAATTTATGGAACGGTTTCTAGAACAGTTTTATCAAGAATGGAAAGGGAAATCTTGATCAGAACAATCGCAATTGCTCATCTTTATAAAATTGATGTAGATCACAGTTTAGATGTACCCTTTCTTCCTGAGAAAAGTATTTTTGTCTTGCTATAGTAAACAACTGGTGAATTTGATCAGCTATGTTTCCAGATCCTCTCATCCTTCTTCCAAAAGTACTATCATTTAGGTTACCTTCATGACACTGCATGATCTGGTGTAGGATTTTCTCTTTACGATCTGGTAACGTGCTTTCTAACCATTTGATGAATATTTTTCCGATTGCTCCATTTAATCTTACTATTGTATACCCTATACTTTTTGCACCCCGCTTTGAAATTTCTTTGGCTAGCGGTAATATTTCGTGACTATTAACCGAAGGAATTATTGGTGCCATCATCACATTTGTAGGAACCCCAGAAGCATTTAGTTTTTCTAGAGTTTCTAATCGTTTTTTTATACTTGCAGTTCTTGGTTCAAGGATTCTTCGTGTATCTTCTCTTAATGTAGTGATAGAGAGGTATACTGCTACCAGATTATGTTTGGATAATTTAGAGAGAAGATCTAAATCTCTAAGGATTAAAGCATTCTTAGTAATGATACCAACAGGATGCCTGTATTTTAGAAAAATTTCAAGAAGTTTACGGGTGATTTCAAGTTTTTTTTCAATAGGTTGATAGCAATCTGTATTTCCAGAAAGTGAAATAGGATATGCTCTCCATTTTTTATTTCGCAATTTCTTCTCTAATAATTCAGGAGCATTCTTTTTAATCAAAATTTTACTTTCAAAATCTAATCCGGCATCATAACCCCAATATTCATGAGAATTTCTAGCATAGCAATATACACAACCGTGCTCACAACCTTGATATGGGTTGAGAGAATATAACATACCAACATCAGGGCTGGTAACTTTATTTATAATCGTTTTTGGAAACGTTTCTATATAAGTAGTTTGATATTTATTGATAGGTTCTCCCTCATCAAGGCAATAATTAAGAAAATCATCTCTTGTTTCATGATATAGTTCAAAAAATCTATTATGAACTTTTTCTTGTGCTCCTCTACCTTTTATATGCTTTTGTGTCTTCATTACAATGAATGATTTAAGGTAATAAAGGTAAAATATATTTATGGAATAATTCCAAATAAAATAGGATTTATTCCTATTTTATTGCATTTCTGGTATATAAATGTTTTTAATCATAATATTAAAAAAGAGGGGTTTAAAAATAAAAAAGGGGGCAAATCCCCCTTGTGTCGGTATAAATATTTTTTCAACTTTATGTAGTTAATAAACAGGTGAATAGCTAATCAAAATATAGCTGTAGACATTTGCTTGAGTGAGATATAATTAATGCTTTCAGAGTCTTTGTTTTTAAAAAATATCAAATTGGATTTTGCAATTGTAGAATTGAGACTCTAAAAAACTATATACTCTGTATAGATCTCATGAGAAAGGATAAGTAAGCTTTAAAATTTAGTGTTAAGAAAGACTTTTTTTGGTTTTCGTGATAATTTGTTAAATAATTATTTCTCAAACATGGTACTACTATTTATATAAAAGATAAAATTATGTCAACACATTATAAAACACCAGAGGTTTACAAAGAAGAAATTAATAAATTTTCTCCATCGGTGACCCAGGTAGAAAAGGTGATTCCCACTTTTACGAGGTATAGCGAAAAAGCTTGGTGTAAAGAAAAAGATGATGACAGAATAAATAATAAAAACCAACAAAAAATCACCTCACTTCTTATTAGTTCTGATACAAATACATGTAATGTACTTGAGAATATGCTTAAAGATCATTGTCCTTATATTACCATAACAGGAAAAGTTAACTGTAAAGATATGGCAAAGGCATGGATTGATACCAAATCTTTGGATTTGGTTTTTTTTGGTATTGATGATGAGCAAAAAATACATCTTCAGGTATTAAAAGAAATTAGTAATATTAGCTTTGAGGTTATTTTTATTACAGAAAAAAAATATTTGGATATTACAACTTTACAATATAATGTTTTCGGTTATTTACATAGTCCCATTCAGGAAACTCAACTATTAAATGTTATTAAACACGTACAAGAAAAAATTTTCTTGCAAAAAGAAAATATAAAAAATGAAATTAGTATTCGGCCTCAAAAAAATGTGATCGGGATTCCTACTTTGGAAGGTTATGAGTTTTTACCTATTGAACAGATTATTTGCTGTGAAGGTATGCAGAAATGTACCAAACTCATTACGGCTTCCTGTTCTAATATTATTAGTTCCTATAACATTGGGGAATTTGTGAAACTACTTCTTCCTTTCGGCTTTTTCTCTCCTCATAAATCTTTTCTGATCAATCTTTCAAAAATTAAAAAATACTATAAAGAAGGTAGTTTAATTATGAATAACGGGCACCAAATACCCATTTCACGAAGAAGAAAAGAAAGTTTTTTATCAAATATTAAAAAAGACAACAAGTTTCCTATTATTATTCAAGGATAGGCGTTCCTTCCTTTTTAGATACCGTTGGTCAAATGACCGTTGTATTTTGGTATAAAAAGATACAATTTAGTATAAGAATCATTTAATATAATGATATAACCCCAAGATAATTATGAAGGACTTCCTCAGTTTTGATTGTCCTTGTTGTTAGTATAATTGTTGTTTAAACTTGAACGGTGTAGTGTGCATCGTCACTCCTTTTTAAAATTTTACTTTAAAATTATAAATGCTATCCTTTAAAAAGAAAGGTAGAGCAATTATTTGATGATTAAATACTGTTATGATCAGGACCATCTTACAATTATTAGTTAATCAATTAACCACTTATATTCTTCAGATAAATGAGGATATTGAGGAGCCTCCGGTTGTGTTGGGCAATATTGGTTTGTCTAATGCTTTAGGAGGAAGTGAATCTTATATGCAAGACAAAATTGTTTTGAGCTTGGTTAATCTTATAGAAGAAGTAACCTTAAAAAATGCTTCACCCTATCGAAGTAACTCATTTCAACCAGAAATAGAGAATCCTCCCACTTTTCTTAATTTATTTTTACTATTTACATCAAATTTCACCAGTCCACAAGGAGGAGGTAGTAGCAGTCAAACACCATATAATAATGGAATAACATTATTGTCTAATGTTATTGAGTTTTTTCAGAGTCAAAATGTTTTTACACCACAAAATGCTCCTGACCCCGAAATTGTACAAAACCCTTCACTTCAAGATATACGTATTGCAGTAGAACTTTATCCTCTAACATTCGAACAGGTAAATCATCTTTGGGGATCTCTAGGAGGAAAACAAATGCCTTTTGTTATGTATAAAGCTCGGGTATTACCTCTACAAAGGGAACGAACAACAAGAAGAGGAGCTAATATTCAGGACTTTCAAACAAAAACAAAACAATCTATTAATCTATCTCTATGAGTAGCTTGCATCAATATCGTCAACTTTTTTCGGTTCGGCTGTTACTTGACTATTATCTCACCGAAGAGGTAGAGCTTTATCAAGATACTCCAGATAATCCAATGAGTGAAGTGCTTGCAGAACAAGTCAATAAGTACAATATCGAGCGTGATCTTTATATAGAGCCAACTCCCGAAACTGTAAAAATTCTTAAAGACAAACATTTACTATTTAAAAGAAATCATCGGGGCTTTTTTATAGGGTGCCAGGTAAGTGATTTGGGAGGTGGAGTATTTACTCCCTTTATTGCGATGGATGAAGCTTTTAGTCTCAAATTTCAAGTAACTGCAATAAACCCTTATTTCTTCAATTTTACAAACATTAGGTTAGAGGAAGAATTAGCTAATAAAGATCAGTTTATCTATTATTTCTCGAACAGAGCTAATAATATCATAGATAATACATTATATCTAAGTACTCCAATTACAGGTTTTGATAATTCTTATGCCTATGAGGCTAGTGAGATTTTTATAGATGCCTCAGATCCATTAAATCCTCAGATGTTTGAGGCTATAGAAAATAATGGCCCTGGGGTTTTTGATACTAATAATTGGAGACAGATATTTATTGGTGCTAATCCTTTATTTCAGTACGTCACCAGTTTAGATCGAATTGTATCGAGACCATCTGTTTTCAAGCATGATGTTGAAGCCGCAGCAGCAGAAATACTCATATTCTTAATAAGAGATATTAACGGTATTGTTGTAAAGACAATACAACATCAAACCTCTGAACCGGGAACATCATTAATAGAATGTGAGCTGGATTTAAGTGATTTAACCTCGGCATATTATCAAATAGAGGTACAAGATAATTTGGGAACTCCTATACCTGCATTATCATTACTATTTTATATGGATGATATTATATATAAAAATCGTCCACTTGCCGTTATCGAATGCTTCTATGAACCCAATGAAAACCTTGCCGAATATAGATGGCTAGATCAAAATGACTCAAATCGTTTGCGTACTCCGGAGTATACAATAAGATGGAAAAATCGAACTACTTGGTGGAGATATTATTACCCCACCACTCCTGATTTAACATCTACGATATTAGAGAATTTAGATCCTGATGTAAATGCCCCCAATAATAGAATTTTAATTTCATCAAGCCCTTTAGCACTTACTCAAATAGGACGCGAAATAAGGGTGACTTTAGGAAATGGAGATTTACAATTATTACCCAATCCAAATATACAGATGATTTATCTAGAAAATGGAAGAATATATTCAGAGCTCAATATGGGAGGTGGTTTTGGTCCTCCTGAATAAGAAAGGAACATGTTTAATTAAAAAATATTATTATGCAATACAAAACACCAGGTGTATATGTTGAAGAAATTTCAAAATTTCCACCATCTGTTGCCGAAGTAGCTACTGCAATTCCGGCATTTATCGGTTATACTCAAAAGGCACAAAAATTAGTACCGGGAGATTTAGATGGGATTCCCACCAAGGTTCGTTCTTTACTCGAATATGAAGAACTTTTCGGATTTGGTCCTTCTATGCAAGTAACTGCGATAAACATTGATGAAAATAATGTGCTAACCGGCAGTGATATGTCCAGAGTCAATTATTTATATGATAGTATACGTATGTTCTATGCTAACGGTGGTGGTAACTGTTATATCGTTTCGATTGGATCATACGAGGATCCCAATGAACAAGGTAATTATACAGATGCATTAACAATACTCGAAAAATATGATGAACCCACTTTAATTTTATTTCCAGACGCTATAGGACTTGGAACTAACCTATATAATGTTCAAAGGGATGCAATAACACATTGTGCCAAAATGCAAGATCGATTTACAGTTCTTGATTTGATAGAAAACAGGGATGATGATATTGCTTTTGATTGGGCAACAGGTGTTCAGGAATTTAGAGATAATATAGGTATTAATGATCTTAAATATGCCGCCGCCTATACTCCCCACCTTATAAGTAACTTGGGAATCACCCTTAGTTATAGAGATATTAGAGATCGCGTATTTCGCGGGGGTATACTTGTAGATTTGGCTACACTAACAGACAGTACTGATGCACAAACGATTCTAACAAATCTCAATAATGCTATAGATGACAATGACAGAATAGTCGGAGAAGTATCTTCATTAGGAGCAGATGGAGTTAGAGAAGAATTCCTTTCATTGGTAGATACTTTTCGGGGTGCTAATAATCCGGGTAATTATCGCAACATTTTAGACCATGTCTACAGCATCATTTTAACTGTTGATGGGTGGATTCCTGCAGCTGGAAATACCGAATTAGATAATACAGATCTTATTACAGATGCTACGAATTTGATTGGAGATAGTTTGGGAACTTCTGTTACGAATCTTGTTGCTTTTGACAAAGGAGCAGATACAGCATTGAGCGGAGCTTATAACCGTTTTGCCACTTTTACCTTTAACGCAGCAGAATGGGGAGATGCTTTTGACCCGGCAAACCCTCCAGGACCAGCACCCAATACAGCACCATTTACCGGTGCTAACGATACCGAAAGAAGACTTAATGCATTACCAGAATTGATCAACCTATTTGAACAAGTTTACACTGCTTTTGCTTCATTAACGGCTGCTTCCAGAAATTATGAAAGCGAAGGTGAAAATGCTCTTTTTAATACACATGTGGTATATCGATCTCTTATTACAGAGTTACGTAATTCTACAACTGTATTGCCTCCAAGCGGAGCGATGGTAGGAATTTATGCAAAAACTGATAATGATCGCGGGGTTTTTAAAGCTCCTGCAAATGTAAGTGTCAATGGTGCCATTGGACTTAGCTATGCTATCGATCAACCAGAACAAGATGAACTTAATGTGAATACTGTTTCAGGAAAGTCTATTAATGCAATTCGAACGTTTACCGGAAAAGGAATTTTGGTATGGGGATCTCGAACCTTGGCTGGTAATGATAACGAGTGGCGATATGTGCCAGTACGTAGGTTCTTCATTTTTGCTGAAGAATCAATCAAAAAAGCAACAGAACCTTTTGTTTTTGAGCCAAATGATGCAAATACATGGACCAAGATCAAGTCAATGATTTCAAACTTCTTAACGCTTCAATGGCGTGCAGGGGCATTGGCAGGAGCAAATCCTGATCAAGCCTTTTATGTGAAAATTGGCTTGGGAGAAACCATGACAGCATTAGACATTCTAGAAGGTAGAATGATTGTAGAAATAGGAATGGCAGTAGTACGTCCGGCAGAGTTTATCATCCTGAAATTCTCTCATAAAATGCAAGAAGCATAATTCAGTTAATCTTTTCAATTTTTTAAAAAACTAAAATAAATATATCATGGCAGATTATCCATTAACCAAGTTTCATTTCCAGGTAGAATGGGGTGAAGGAGGAAATACAGACGAACCGGATTTAAGATTTACTGAAGTCTCGGGGCTAGATAAGGAAATAGAAATGATCGAATATCGAGATGGCTTTAATCCAGAGTATAGCAAAGTAAAAATGCCAGGAATGGTAAAATATAGTAATGTTACCTTAAAAAGAGGAATGTTTAAAGGACTGGGGTCTTTTGGGGATTGGTATAAAACCATTGTAATGAATAAAGTAGAGAGACGAACAGTAACAATCAAACTACTTAATGAAGAACATCAACCAGTAGTGACCTGGCAATTAAACAATGCATGGCCCGTAAAAATACAATCTACAGACCTTAAAGGAGATGGTAATGAAGTGGCTATTGAAACCATGGAATTGGCTCATGAAGGTTTAACCACTGAATTCTTGTAATATGGAAGTTTTTTATCCGCCTGTCGGATTTCATTTTAAAGTAGAATTTCAGGATCTGGATAAAGAAGATATCGATGTTAGATTTCAAACGGTTAATGGTCTTACTGTAGATATGCAAACACAATCGGTGAAAGAAGGAGGAGAGCATCGTTTTGAGCATGTACTCCCTATACGTACCAAATACACCAATCTGACTTTGAAGAGAGGTTTGACCAAAAATTCTAAGTTGATCGAATGGTGTACAGATGCGTTTCAGACATTGTTGATTTATCCCAAAGATGTGTTGGTATACCTGCTGAATGAAGAACATGAACCCTTAATGACCTGGAATATTGTACAAGCATGGCCAAAAAAATGGTCAGTATCAGATTTTAATGCCGAAAAAGGAGGGTTAGTCATCGAAACACTTGAATTAGAATATCAATATTTCACAATAGAACAGTAATGCCACTTCAGATAAAAGAATTGTATGTAAAGGTAACTGTGCATTCCGATGAGGAACAAGGTAGTCCTGAACAAAATGCAAATACCACTAGTGAGAGTAGTGGTGATTCGGCCATGAATAAAGATGACATCATTGCAGAATGTGTAGAACAGGTAGTTGAAATGTTAAAAGAAAAAATGGAACCCTAATGGATGGAAATCTTCAGAAATTAAAGATTACTGCTTATAAAGAAGCAACATTTGAGGAATCTGAGAAAATCTCAGAAGGTGAGTTTATAGTAAGAATAAATCCAGAAACGTATGCTCTTGACTATAAGATTAAGTATAGTGATGATCAAGCATCAGGTACTAGTGGTGATTTACCAAAATTCGATAAAACCGAACCTCTAAGCCTTGGATTTAAATTCATTTTTGATAGTACAGGGGCTTTGCCAGGTACAACAGATGAAGAAAGAGAAAAAGGAATAGCCTCTCAAATTGCACAATTTAAAAAAGTAGTATTTGATTATGTAGGAGAGAAACATGCGCCACCATTTCTAGAGATCATTTGGGGTGACTTGTTATCCAGATGCGTTCTTACCGGGATGAAAATCAATTATAAATTATTTCGTCCAGATGGTAAACCAGTAAGAGCCGAAATCGATGCCAAGTTTAAAGAATTGGTAGAGCCCAATGAGCGAATAGCTCAGGAGAATGATCAATCCCCTGATCTTACTCATATTCGAAGTGTAAAAGAAGGAGATACACTACCCTTGTTTTGTAAAGATATTTATGGAGATCCTAAGTACTATATTGAAGTTGCACGAGTAAATAAACTTATCTCTTTTCGCAACCTTAAAGTAGGTCAAAAAATTATTTTTCCACCATTAGTAAAGATTTAATTAATGAATAACGATCGTCTCATACCTACAAACGGAACACCTAGTGTAGTTACTTCGATTATTCGAATAAATGGTAACGATATTCCGAGAACCTATCAGGTTTTAACAGTGGTGGTGGTTAAAGAAGTGAATCGTATATCGTTTGCAAAAATGGTCATAAAAGATGGTGATCCCGCTCAAGAAGATTTCCCTGTAAGTAATGACGAACTTTTTGTTCCTGGAAATGAAATTGAAGTATTAGTTGGTTATCAAGCCAATGAAGATGTGATTTTTAAAGGTATTATTGTAAAACAAGGTATAAAAATTAGACAAAATGGATCATCTACGCTCAAATTAGATTGTAGAGATACAGTGTTTAAAACCACGCTAGCTCCTAGAAATAGATATTTTAATGCGGTTAAAGATTCTGAGGCTATAGAAGAAATTTTAGGAGAATATGATTTCAGCATCGATATCACATCTTCAGAAATTACACATCAAGAATTGGTACAGTATGAAATGACCGACTGGAAATTTATTTTATCAAGATCAGAAATAAATGGGTTGCTTTGTCTTGTTGATGATGGTACCTTATTCATCCAAAAACCAAATTTTGATCAGGATCCTGTATTAACAGCTACATACGGAGCCACGATACTCGAGTTTGATGCAGAGATAGATGCCCGTCAACAGTTTGCAAAAGTAAAAGCCAGTAGTTGGGATCATACAAATCAAGAACTTGTTGAGGTTGATGCAGTAGAACCTGAAATTGAAGAAGGCGGTAGTCTAACATCGACAGATTTGGCTTCTACAGGAGATGATCAGGAACTTGTATTGAGACATAGTGGATATCTAGCTGAAGATGAATTACAAACATGGGCAGATGCTCAATTATTAAACATTCGATTATCTAAAATAAAAGGACGTGTTAAGTTTCAGGGATCGCCTGGTGTAAAACCAAATACGCTCATTACATTAAAAGGATTGGGAGATCGATTTAATGGTCCTGTGTTTGTGTCGGGTGTTCGTCATGAAATACAAGCAGGAACCTGGCACACCGATGTACAGTTTGGCCTCCCTGAAAAATGGATGTTTGGGAATGTAGAAACACCTGTAGCATTAAACTATGATACATATCAAAATATCAAAGGGTTACGAGTAGGAGTAGTAACACAATTACAAGATGATCCCGATGGGGAACATCGTATTTTAGTAAAACTCCCCATTATAAGTAATGATGCAGACGGTATCTGGGCGAGAATAGCTACACTAGATGCTGGAGAAAATCGAGGTACTTTTTTCTTACCCGAAATTGGAGACGAAGTAGTCGTCGGATTTCTAAATAATGACTCCTGTGACCCTATTGTTCTAGGAATGCTTCATAGTAGTTCAAAAGCCGCTCCTTTTGAAGCAGCAGATGATAACTTCGAAAAAGGATATGTATCAAAAGAAGGGATCAGACTTGTATTTGATGATAAGAAAAAAAGTGTAAGTATTGAGACCCCAGCAGGAAAAAAAATAGTTCTCGATGAAGATGAAGGAGCTATAAAACTAGAAGATGAAAATAGCAACAAATTCATCATGGATAGCGATGGAATTATTATTGAAAGTGGTGGAAAACTAGAACTTAAATCCAGCCAGGACCTGAAGGTAGAAGGAGGAGTAAACCTGGAATTAAAAGCAGGGGCAAGTTTTAAGGCCGAGGGAAGTGCCGGAGCAGAAGTAACCACTAGTGCCGTTGCAGTGTTAAAAGGATCATTAGTGCAAATAAATTAAAGATATGGGACAACCAGCTGCCAGAATCAACGACATGCATGTTTGTCCATTATCTAATGGACCTGTTCCTCATGTAGGGGGACCTATTCTACCTGCGGGAGAACCTACGGTACTTATAGGAGGAATGCCTGCGGCCCGGGTGGGAGATATGGCCACCTGTACAGGCCCACCAGATACCATTATTCTTGGTTCAAGCACTGTGCTTATAGGAGGAATGCCAGCAGCAAGATTAGGAGATTCAACCGCTCATGGAGGTAGTATTGTTTTAGGAGAGTTTACGGTTTTAATAGGTTGAGTGTAAAAGACAAATAGAAAAAGACTAAAAAATAAGTTATGCCCATTGTAGAAAGATCACAGCTAAGAGGTTATTTTGGAGTTGGGGACCGCCCCACTTCGGGACAGTTTAGAGACCTTATCGATTCTATGTTTAATCTGGCAGATGATAAATTTCCTTCGATTCAAACCCGAGGATGGACAACAAATGTTGTTCTTGAGAAAGACCTTGAAATCGATGTAGAGAGAGGTACTATTGATGCGCTTGATGTCATTTCTATACCTGTGGGTTCAAATCAGTTAAATACAATTCGAGTAGTTTTTGAAGTAAACTCTGGAAGAGCGGGAGATGCTACTATCACTTTTTTTATGATGTATGTGTCTGATAATCTTAATGAGGACTATGAAGCATTTCCGCTTTATGGGAAAACTTTGTTTAATCACATCGTACTTTCTGAAGAAACACTCACCATTCCTAATAGTTCTGAGACGACAATTATCGATGAACACATAAGGGTTGACCTTCCGCTTGGGTATGAAAAAATGAGAGTAGCTGCATTTGGTGTTCAAATGGAGAATATAAATACAGATACCATAAATAACATATTTACTAGCTATGAATATAGCTAATTAACAATTGGTATTAAATGAAGAGATAGTTCATAATAGTTTTATTAGAAGATCATGAAAAAAATAGTTGAAATAGCATCGGGTAATACTTCTCTTGAGTTAGGACAAAAAGGCAATAAAAAATTAACTTTTATCAAAGTATATGATGGCAATCAAAAACTGATTCGCCAATCAAATTCTTCGGTTAAAAAGTATCAATTTTCAGCCTCACCAGGAAAATATATTGTCGAAACCGATGGTGAGCTAGAAGTTATAGAGCAAACCCGTAGAGACTTGAAACAAAAATCGAAAGGGTTTTACAGGAATATTGATATTAATTTTCAAAATAATATGCTCACTCTTAAAAAAATTCCTTTTAGGCAAGTAGAAGATTTGGCAGACTTTATAGAAGGTACTTTCGAAAATAAAAAGGAAATACTTGAATATCTGGAGAGGTACTCTGAGAAATTATTTCAAAAAACAAGAAAAAAAATGTTTTCCGATCCTAAAATAATTCAGGCGTTAACAGGGATGACCACCCAGGCAGAAGAAACACGAGTGAAAAAACAACTAAAAGAACTTATAGAAAGAGAAGAAGCGGTAAGTAAAGGGATAAAAAAAGCAAAAAATACCAAGGAGATGTTGACTATAATTTCAAAATCTTCAGTATTAAATTTAAAAGTAGAAAAGGTAAAGGTTGGTAGACAAAAAAACAACAAGAAGGAGAGCGAAAAAAGATGAGAATTAAAGAGTATACATGGTAATGAAAGGTAAAAGAAAGAAGTATTTCTTCTTCATTGTTCATAATAATAAATAAACATATGGATCAAAATAATGAACAGTTGTATTTAGGAAAAGGATGGAGTTTTCCTCCTTCTTTCGATCAAAATAAGAAAGAAGTAGATATGGTACCGGGAGTAACCGATATCGAACAAAGTTTGCAGATAATATTATCTACAAGACCAGGCGAACGTTTATTACAGCCGAGCTTTGGGTGTAATTTGGATATTATGTTGTTCGAGCCAGTTACCGCGACTTTAATCACTCTGGTAAGAGACATGGTTAGAAAAGCAATTTTGTTTTATGAAGCAAGAATTGATACAAACGAAATAGATATTAATACTGAAAACTTGAATGTAGGAATCATTTTAATCGATATAGAATATACCGTTAGAAGTACAAATTCGAGATTCAATTTTGTCTATCCATTTTATCTAGAAGAAGCTATTGACATTTCAAGGATATGATTTGTAATAATAAATCCATACGAGACGGAACTAATCAATTAGAACGCCAATCTAGGTTTTTGAAAGAAGTATATGTGTCGATTGATGAACGATCACAGCTAGACCTACTAGATTTCATGTATCGTTTTTCTATAGAGCTTGCATATTATGATCTTAATAATCAAACGAGTGGAGATTGGCAATTGATCTTAGAAGGAATCTCTGATATCAATGATTTGAAGGCTCCCGAAAATCAAGATATATCTCCACATATTGGATTGTTGATTGTTCTCACACAGCTTTATAGTTATGCTCAAAATGAAATCAATACAATTACTCAAAAACACTTAGACTACTATTATAAAGAAGTTCTGAAAATACAACCTCAAAAAGCCATTTCTGATCAAGTTCAATTAGTTTTAGGTTTGGCAAAAAGTAACAGTTTTGATGAATTCTTGTTAAAAAAAAATACCCAGTTTAATGCAGGAAAAGATATAAACGGAAACCCCTTGATATATGAAGCAGATAAAGAATCTGTGATTTCTAGAGCACAAATTCAAAGTATTAAAACCATTTACTTAGATGAGGTAAAAAATAATACTGTTATTCGAATTGCTCCATTTGCAAATTCAAAAGATGGACTAGGAGAACCTTTAGATGAAAGCATTTCGTTCTGGCCATCATTTGGCGAATCTCAAAATAAACTCGCCATTGAAGAGCGCACAATGACTGATGCCGCTATTGGATTTGCTATAAGTAGTTTTACCTTTTTATTAAAAGAAGGTGAACGTGATATTACCTTAGATATTAATTTTTCGTCAGATTCTGATTTTACAAATATTAACTCACTAAACAATAGTTTTACGATATATTATAGTGGTGAAAAAGGTTGGGAAGAGCCAATATCCTATATTGCAGATATTTCTTTGATAGAAAGGCAGTTGAGATTGGAAATTAAAATAAATAATGACCAACCGGCTTTTACTTTTTATGATTCTGAAATACATGAAGAATCATATCCTACCCAATCTCCATTATTAAAGATATTTTTGAAGACAGGATCACCTGGGTATGATGCTCTAAAAGATCTGAAAGTAGATTCTGTAGATATCAATGTTGCAGCAAATGGATTAAAAAACAACCTACTCCAGAGCGATATAGGTGTTTTAAATTCTGAGAACCCTTTTCTCCCTTTTGGTCCTCAACCATTGGTTAATAGTAGTTTTTATATTGGGAATGCTGAGGTTTTCAGAAAAAGACTTTCTTCATTAAGTGTAGAGATATTATGGCATGACATACCAGATGCACAATTTGTGAATCATTATTCTCAATATGATATTAGTGATGATTTTGGTAATGATAGTTTCATTTCAGACATATACTTATTATTAAATAAATCATGGGATAATTTACTTAAGGTTCGGGAGACTTTGTTTAATACAGGTGATGCTAACCTTTCAAAAACTATTGAAGTAAAAGCCACTCAATTTGATGTAAATATGGCTTATAAAGACGCCCCATCTGTAGAAGATTTAAAACCTTATACTACTCAAACAGAAAGAGGATTTATAAAAATAGAACTATTAGGTTTAGAGGATGTTGAACCATTTAAAACTTTTGGGCATAAGGAATTTCCACAATTATACACAGAACAGGCAATTGCATTAGCTACATATGACCCTATAGAGCCTGGTAATCCTCCACCTCCGGTATTGCCTAATCAGCCTTACACACCAACCATAAAAGAACTTACTCTTAATTACACTGCAAGAAAGACTATTGTTATTAATTCTCAAAATGAATATGAAAACCTATTTCAGGTGGGGCCATTTGGTTTTCGACAGCTAGATGCACAATTTCATAGGGAATTAGTACCAACCTTTGAAGATGAGGGAAGTTTAATCATAGGGTTAGATGGTTTTTCACCTCCGCAAACACTTAATTTGTTATTTGATATAGAAGAAGGAACAGCGAAAAGATCGGTGATTCTTCCTCCAGAAAATATATCATGGAATTATTTTTCCCAAGAAACGTGGATACCATTATCTGCACAAGAGATTTTGGCAGACGGTACTTCTGGATTTAAACAATCTGGAATCATTTCTTTGGTTATTCCAAAAAATGCAACCAACACCGATAGTTTTCTATCCGGTAATTTATTCTGGATAAAAGCAACAATATCTGAGGCTGCCCAGGGAGCCAATAAACTCAAAAATATATATTCTAATGCGATTAACGCTACATTGAAAATTGAAGATGAGGATTATGATGCTCACCTTAAAGAACCTTTACCAGCAGAAAGTATTTCAAGCTTATTAAACCGAGTTAAAGAAATAAAAAAAGTCGAACAACCCTTAAAATCTGTAGGTGGTTTTCCTAATGAACCCACTCCTTCATACACAACACGAGTAGCAGAAAGGCTTAGACATAAGAATAGATCTATTCAACTTTGGGATTATGAGCGCATGATTTTAGAAGCTTTTCCAAATATTTACAAAGTCAAATGTCTTGCTCATACCGATAGTAATTCGACTACCGAAGCAGGTTCTGTAACATTAATAGTAGTATCTAATCTTCGAAATAAAGATAGTATAAACCCTTTTGAACCTAATACAAGTCAACTTACTTTAGATGCAATCAAAAGCTTTGTAGAGCTCTATATTTCTCCTTTTGTAAAAGTTAATGTAGAGCTTCCTATATATGAGAGTATACTTGTAGATGCCAAAATAGGATTTAATTCAGGTTTTGATCCAGGGTTTTATAGCAATCTATTAAATGAAGAATTAAAGCAATTCTTGTCACCATGGGCCTTTGTAGATGGAGTAGATATCGAAATTGGTGGGGCTATTTACAAATCTTCTATTCTTCAATTCATAGAGAGTAAAAATTATGTTGATTATGTAGTCGATTTCGAATTGTATCATAAGCATTTAGGAGAGGTAGAACCGGGGTTAGGAGAATTGATTATTGAAGAAGATTTTCAAATATCACCCGACATAGTTTTAGGAATACAAGATATGACGATTAACTCCAATTTTATAGTTGGAAGTGATGTGAATGTGGCCTGTGCAACAAGCTCACGCTCTATTTTAGTTTCGGCATTAAATCATCGAATACAACCGTTAAGACCCGATGAATATCAATGCTCAGGAGCTTCATCTTTAGGCATAGGATTTATGACCATAGATGTAGATTTTATTATCAATGATGAAAACAGTAGTAATTAATTAGTAAAGATCATGACACAGCGAAGTAGAACTTATCTTTTTGAAGGGCCTTTTTCTAATGGAGAGCGGCCAGATCAAAATGCTTTTAATGATGTATGGGATTCGTTTATCAATTATGAAGATGATCCTATAAGTCTTGAAGATAGTAATTATGTATTTGACAATGCGATACGAGTAGGAAGTACAAGTGACGATACCAACGGTACAATACGCTTTTTTGGAGGTGTATTCGAGTTTAGAGAAGGGAATAATTGGCGTCCGCTAGGAGATCCTGGCTCTGGAGGAGTATTTGCTCCGATTTCGAATGGCCCAAACGTAGCTTATAATGGAGGGAATGTTGGTATAGGAACAGGTGATGCTACACCGACAGATTATTTATTTGAAGTGAGAATTGGTGTAAATAATGGCGTAGCAAATCAAGTAAGGATGGGAAGTGCTGTGATTCATGACAGATCCACTGGTACATCGGCAGATCGTGCCCATTTTAGTCATTTTGAAAGAGCAAATGATACCGAATATGCATTACGACAAAGAGCAGATGGGGATGTAAATATTAATGCTCCTTTAACCGAAACCATCCGGTTTACTCAAAATGGAAATCTGGTTAGAATGCAAATTGAAGATGACACAGGAAATGTTGTCATTGGCGGAACTGTAAGTAATACAAATCAGAATAATCATCCTAATGCTAATCTTTTTATTAATGGCGAAATAGTAATGGTAAATGGATCTGAGGTAATGAATATAAGAGAATTATTAAATGAATTGGATTCTCGAGTAAGTGCACTTGGCGGATAAAAATTACGAGACAACCAAATAAAGCAATCATGAATTCAGAAAACACAAAGAAATCGGTCGAACAAAAAAAGATTCATTTGTCCTTATCACTAGGGTCAATCAATCAAATACTTGGAGCTTTAGGTTCTATGCCCTATGTGCAGGTATATGAACTTATTCAAAACATCAAGGTTCAAACAGAATTAGCACTTAATGATCATAAAATACAGTCTGATAAAGAAATGAATGAATATGAACGCGAAACAGCAAATTCTTAAATCTCCGATATTAAAAAAGGGTGAAGATTTTTCGTTTTTACGACAAGAAGGGATTCGACTTCTTCAACAATATTCGGGAACTACCTGGACAGATCATAATGTGCATGATCCAGGGATCACCCTATTGGAAGCTTTTTGTTTTGCGCTTACCGAACTTTCATTAAAAGCCGATCTCGATATTAAAGATATTTTGGCTAGTAGTCAACAAAATTCTTCTAGTGTACTATTTGGTGCCGAAGAGATTTTACCTGTTCACCCAACTACAGTTAAAGATTATCGAAAAATACTAATCGATACAGAAGGTGTCAGGAATGCTTGGGTTATTCCACTATCTATAGGAGAAACCGATAATATTAATGGTTTGTACGATGTATTATTAGAATTGGACGAAGACGATATATTGGGAGATATTAATAGTAGTATCATCGAAAAAAATATTACCATTAATATAGGAAGTGGAGATCAGAATTTTACGATAGGTGTTTTCTTTCCTTTTTGGGATGAAGAAGATTCAAATGTTTTTCGAGAAATAGTTACTATAGATGATATCACTAGTCCTGGGTCTTCTAGTATCTTATTAACACCTCCTTCGGGAGAAGAAAATGATTACTCGGCAGAATTAGAAATTACCTATAATACCATTTCGACTACGTCATTTACGGTTATCATATCTGTAAACCCATCAATTGGTGCAGATCCTCTAGAAACTACTACTGTAGAAAATGAAATCATTGCGCTGTTGTCTGATACCGGAAATGACTCCTTTGTCGATTTATTTAACAGAAAAGTAGTAGCAGCCTCAGCCATTGAAAATAATATTTGGCAGAAGTTGAGAGCTTATCGCAATTTAGGGGAAGATATACGAGATATAAAGGCGGTTAGAATTCAAGAGATTGGTCTGGATGTTAGAATTGAAGTTTTGAAAACACTAAATCTAGAAAAATATCTGGCTTCAGTTTTGTTTGAACTTGAAAATTTCTTCAGGCCTCCAATACTTTTTGCATCTCTTAGTGAATTAGAAGCCAAGAATATCTCTTATGAAAACATTTTTGAAGGCCCCTTATTAGCAAATGGTTTTCTAGACGATACTGTACTCAATGACCTATCGAGAGGAGGTACTGATAATAGAAACAGTACAGTATACATATCAGATTTAGTTAATCTAATTATCAAAACTGCTCTAAAAAACTCTACAGAAATAACAAATGTTATTGATAATCAAGTGATTGCGATTTCATCTATTACTATTTCTAATTACAGAAACAACAAGGTGGTAGAAGAAAAAGTTACCGATTGTTTGGTACTTGCTAAGTCAGAATTGGTTAAACCCAGATTCAGTTTTAATAAATCTAACATACAATTTTATAATGGAAAAGTCGAACTAAACTACAATTACGATTTGGTGATTAGCTTATTAGAAGAATTAAGAACAACCCTTCAAACTTCTAATACTGTTTCTAATCTTCCAGCTATTCCGTCTGGTCAATCTTTAACTACATTATCAGACTATTACTCTATTCAACATGAATTCCCAGCCACTTTTGGTTTGGGAAAAAATGTATTATCTGATACTTATCCTGAAGAACATAGAGCAAAAGTAGAACAGTTTAGAGCATATCTAACAATAATTGATCAATTACTGGCCAGTTATTCAAATCAATTATATCATATTAATGATCTATTCTCAATAGATACTAATGTTACTAATACTTATTTTAAAAATCCTTTATATGATATTCCTTACTATGAAAGACTATTGATTGATTTTTTAGATAGCGGGCAAAGTTGGGAAGATTTTAAAAACGATCCTTTAAATGATTATCAACAGGCTCTAGATGAGATCTTCGAGTCTAATGTTATTTTTCTAGATCGTAGAAACCGGTTTCTCGATCATTTAATGGCAAGATTTGGGTCTTCTTTAGAACATTATATTTCGTTCAGGTATGAAGAAAGTTCTTTAACGGTCGATAATTCATCTCAACTTAATTTAAGACAACTTGAAATAGCTCATGATCTTATTTTAGATAAGATTAACTACTTAAGTGTGTTCCCGGGGCAGAGTAAAAATCGATTTATAGCTTTAAATTATGGCGAGGAGGCTTGGGACACAGAAAATACAGCAGGATTATCTAAACGACTACTTAGCGCACTAGGCCTTAGAAATTTGAATAGAAGAACGTTACATAATGAAGTAGATGATTTTATACAGATTGTTTCCGACGGACCTAATTTTATTTTCGAGATTATTAATAGTAATAGTGATGTGATATTACAAAGTGTTGGTAATTACCCCAATGCTTTAGACGCACAAAATGAAGCTAGAGAAACTATACGGCAGGGTATTAATAGAGATCATTATTCTGTAGAACCTCAAGGTGTGTCTCCTATAACATATTTAATAGGATTTCAACCAGAACCAGGCAATTTACCAGCTTATGTAGCGACCTCACCTCTTCCTCCTACAAATGATGAATTTGTAGCAAGAACAAACGTAAGGCACATCATTAGAGAGTTAAAAGAAATTGGAAGTGGACTATATATTGTAGAACACATTCTTTTGCGACCCAACGAGGGAGATACAAGTGATTTGGAAATTCCGATAAATGAAACTAATAATATTTCTAATCCGTATTCTATGAGGATTAGTATTATACTTCCTTCTGGTTTTGAAAGGGACTTTACTATAGAAATGGAACCAATGCCCTCAATTCCGGCACAATTTCAAAATGAAAAATTTCGAAATCTTGTTGTGAAACAAATTAATGAAGAAACTCCTGCTCATATACTGGCAGGCATATACTGGTTAGATATCAATACCGGTGTTGAAAATGCAAATACACCCTCTCTAAACAATTTTACAGCTCGATGGAGAGCATGGCTTGAAGCCAAAGAAGATGCATCAACACCTACAAACGTACTCAGTGATAGAAGAAGTGAATTAATTATGATACTGAATGAAATTTATCAAATATCTGTATAAATGAAATCATACGATAACATAATAAGACAGTTGTTTTTCGATATTAATATCAATGAGAATGCATCTTCCGACTCGTTAAGCGAAGATGTCACTCAGTATTGCACAACAGAATTATGTACTGTTATTGAAAATAAAATTCAGAAATATCACAATAATGAATATATATTCATTGATAGTTTAGAAATTGATTTGGGAAATATTAGATCCACAAACTGGGAAAATGTTTTAAAAGAACGCTTAGCTTTTGCTTTACAGGAACAACTTAAAAAAAGATTCTTCTTGCAAAAAAACTCCAAAACGGTTTCTACAAAAACTTCAAACAAACCTAAAAATATTTTGGCCAATAAGTTTGGTACAATAGCGGGAACAAATAAAGTAGACGTATCCTCAAAATTGCCAAACACATACACTCATATAGATGTTCTTGAAAATGCTTTCATATTCTATTTTGAAAAAGGATACTTCCCATGGTGGTGTGATTTGAATATGTTACCACAAATTAGTAAAGAATATATACATCAATTGGACGTGAAAAAGACTGAAAGATTGATCACTATACTTCAAAAAAAATCGAATGCCCGTATACGGTTTTTAGTTACTTTTCAGGATAAGGAAATAGCCCTTGTCTTAAGTACTGTGGGAGTGCCATACAAGATATTTCTAGATCATTTACCCATCCTATACAAAATTTTTGAGAAAACTGTCTTTCAAAAGAATCAAGAAAAAGAATTTAGAATTGCATTTTGGGAGACTATTATTGTACATCATGGTATCATTAAAAAAACTATAAAAAAACCTGAAATACAGTTTTTAAAGTTATTGCTTTCACATACTTACTTTCATAATAAGAAGTTCTTAATAAATTTTGATTCAGATAAAGTATTCTCTCTTTTTTTTAATGAAATACAAGAGATATGGCCTCAAATTCCGGTAACAAAGTTTAAAGAAGAAATAGTCTCAATTCTTTTAGAAGATAAAGATGCTGAAGAGGTGAAGATAGATTTGAGCTTAGCTCATTCTAAGAATAACGTAAATGTAAAAACTGCTGAACATGAAAAAACTTATAATACCTACAGTGTTAAAAGAGAAGAAAAACCCTTAAATGAAAAAAAAGAGCAATATAATGCGTTAGAATCAACTGTAAGAATAGAGGAGGAAGAAGGAGTATATGTACATTACGCCGGAATTGTACTTTTATATCCTTTTTTAGGGTCTTTTTTTAAAAATCTATCCCTATTAAAAAGTAACGATTGGAAAACCGAATATTCTACCCAAAAAGCAATTCAGCTTCTTGCATTTCTCTGTACAGGAAATATAGAGTACTTAGAATATGAATGTGTATTGTTCAAACATCTGTGTGGGTTGCCTTGGGATACAGTTATAGATCATTCAATAGAACTAAATTCTTTCGAATTGAATGAAGCAAATAAATTACTAAAATCGGTTATAGAACACTGGGATGCACTTAAAAGCACATCTATTGATGGTTTAAGGGAAGGGTTTATAAACAGATCTGGCAAACTCCTAAAAACGAAAACAGGTTGGCAACTTTATGTAGAGCAAAAAGCACAGGATGTTTTACTACAACATTTACCTTGGGGAATTGGAATGATAAAATTCCCATGGATGAAAGAACTCTTACAAATCAACTGGATTTAAAATTTTACTCACAATTAAAACTTTATATATGAAACCGACACTAAAAATTATTAAAAATATTGGACTCATTCTTATAATGAGCTTTATGATGCCCTATCAATTTTTTGGGCAAGAAAATATTCCTTTTAGTCCGGGAACTGATGTTCTTGAAACAGCCAATACTTATGGTGTTGGTGATGCTGCATTTGATCTTACACTTACTCCAGGCGGATTAGGTATAGGCAATATAGTAATCTGGACAAACGTAGATGCCACTACGCTTAATGGTAGCGGACTTAAAATGGTTGTTGGAGGAGAGGACCCTTTCATATCCCCAGATTTAGAGGTAACTGTAAATAGTACTGCAGAAATCCTTCATGTGGTCCCCGACCCAACAGTCCCTCTATCCACAATTGTTGAAGATTCTTACACTATATTTTTAGAATTTGAAAACGGAGGTGACACCAGTGAAATTGAAGTGGTTATACCTGTGCGTAAACCAGTTTCGGCAGCCTTTGTGCTAGATAGATCAGGGAGTATGGGGAATCCACCACATGATGGGGAAGGTACTATTACAAGAATGGATATCCTTCAAACAGCAGCCAATTTATTTGTGAATAAATTAGATGCTTTTAAAGTTCCAGGAGATTCAGTTGCTCTTACCTATTTCGATACCACAGTAGATACCCCTCCTCCAGGATTTGGAGCTTCTCTCACTACAATCGATGGAAATGCTTCTAATTTTACCAGTGAAATTATAACATTAACGCCTGGGGGTTGGACAGCAATGGGTGACGGTTTATTATCTGGAAAAAACAAACTTTCAGCAGCCGCTGCCCACAGTAGGCAACTTATTTTTCTATTTACCGATGGAGAACAAAATCGAGGGGATGAAGTTGTTGATGCTGGTCTCAATATAGGAGAAGAAACCGACAATGGAGAATCTTTAAACAATACAGATGACTCCATTCATATTGTTACTATTGCGACAGGAGCAGCTGCAATGGGGGCTCCTGCCAATCTACTAGAAGAAATAGCTACAAAAAACACACCCACTGGAGCTACAGCTCGTTTTTTCTTACTACAGGAGGAAGTTAATGCCGGAGGTGATGGTATCGATTTTAATACCACAACAGGTATTGCAAATTTCTTTGATGCTGGATTTGAAAATATGTTGAAAGGGAGTAGCCCTCAAACTGTAGGTGTTCAAAATGGTAGGGTTCCTAGAGGTACTGAATCCACTTCAGGTTCTTCAGCCTCGGCACCCATGCATAATTTTGAAATTAATGCCAATATCGATAAAATTCTTTTTGAACTCATCACTCCAGATCAAGAACCTTTTTTTACGGTAGAAAAAGATGGGTTACCGATAACGGGTACTTGTAATGATGAACCTGCCATTAAATACATCTTTGGACCAAATAATGGTACCAATAGCCTCTTAGGGATCATAGATTTAAAAAAGTTTGCAGGATGTGCGACTCTGCCACAAACTTCTAAAGGAACATGGACGGTACGGGTGAGATCAGGTACCGGAGGAGGGAAACCGTATCAAATTAAAACGCAGGTAGATGATCACAGATTAGATTATGATTATGATATAGAAGCCAATGATTTCAAAGTAGGGGATCAATTGAACATATTTACTGAATTAAGTTATAGAAAAATACCTATCCAAGATGCCAATGTTTCTGTGCTTGTTTTTAAACCTGGAGAAGATATTGGTGATTTATTGGCTAGAGCCCAAGTTAAAGTTGATGTTAATGACAGCTTAGATGTTGGATCTGTAGGATATGAAAAATTATTAGCGCTTATAGAACAAAACCCTGATTTGATAGATTCTTTAAATCTTGGTGAGAATGTAGTGGACCTGTCACATACAGGTGGTGGAAAATATGAAGGAATATTTTCAGATACCGATGTGTCTGGAGTTTACCAAACTATTGCAAGAATATCTGCCTCTAATGATTCTATTGGAAAAACTGACCGTTTGATGAGGCGTACCGTGTACGTAAGATTTGGAGATCCAGATCCGAATATATCTCCTCAACAAGTTACTCAAATAGGGGATAATACATTTCAATTACAATATGCCCCGAAATATACAGTAGGAAATAAGCAACGTTTTGTAGGGCCGGGTTTTGCCAATGGAATTAGTATTAAAGGTAATGATATTACCAATGTGAAAACGGTTGATAATGGAGACGGAAGCTATACCATAACCTTTGATACGGTTAATGGAAATAATGATCCTGAGATATCTATACATATTTCAGAGGTAAAGGTTTATGAGGGGAGTACTCTAGGGTTTGGAAAATCAAAGGATTGTAATATGCTTTGTCAAATTCAAAATTGGCTTGAAGATACATTTGGAATCCCCGGTTGGTTAGCTTTTATCATTGCCTTGTTAATTCTAGTGATCCTTTGGATACTCAATAAGAAATTCAAAAAACCTAAAAAATAGATTCAGATTTCAATCTAGTATGATATAGATATGGTTACTACTAGCACATCACATGATTCTTCAACTACCTCTGTTGCTAATCAGCACAGAAGTGTTAAAGAGTCACGTGGTGTTGCGATCATAGAAAGTACAGAACATACAACTACAAAAAATGATAGCACTTCTGAGAATACAACTTTTTTTCAACCTAAACTTCAAGTCAATAAGATCAATGACCCATTTGAAGTAGAAGCCGACAGGGTAGCAGATGAGGTAACGGAGTCGATATATTCTGGAAGTGAGGGATTTCTTCCCCCAGTTGCACCTCCCGCTCCTGGGGATACGGGAACTAATGTACAAAGACTATCTTTTTTTCAACGCAAACCGGCTTTTGAAACCCCTACCGAACTTGATTTAAATACCGCAAATAATCCTGAAGTGCAACGTTCTGCGGTTGCTGAAGCTATTACTACTACTGCTCCTCCTCCAACCAAGCATAAGGAAGAAGAAACTACAGAAATTGAAACCAGAGAGATCCAACGGAAAGTAAATTTAAGTAAAATGGCAAAAGGCCAGGATACTTCGTCCCAGTTTGAATCTCGATTACATGCTAGTAAAGGAGGTGGTAAATCTCTCTCTAAAGGAACCAAATCAAAAATGGAATCAGCTTTTGGGGCAGATTTTGGTAAAGTGAGAGTACATACAGATTCTAATGCTGTTGCCATGAATAACCAGGTACAGGCCCATGCATTTACTCATGGTAGTGATATTTATTTTAATGAAGGAGCCTACCAGCCAGAACAAAAAGAAGGAACACGATTATTGGCCCATGAATTAACGCATGTTGTACAGCAGGGAGGAGCTTCAAAAACACCAGTTCAGCGTAAAGTAAATGTGAACCAAAGTGCTCCGCCAATGGTGCAACGTGGTATCATATCACGAGCACGAAATTGGGCTGCAGACAAAGCTAATAATATTCCTGGTTTTGCTATGTTAACAGTTATTATAGGCTTTAACCCAATCAATGGCCAGGATGTTCCTAGAAATGCAGCGAATATCTTTAGGGGTATTATGGGCTTTTTACCTGGAGGGAATTTGATTTGGGAAGCTCTTAATAACCATGGTATTTTTGATAAGGTAGGAAATTGGATTGTACAGCAATTAGATACCCTTGGAGATATTGGTAGTGCCCTTAAAGATGCTTTTTGGGAGTTTGTAGATACCTTGAGTTTAAGTGATTTTGCCCCCTGGAATATTGGTGGTTTATGGCCTCGGGCAAAACGAATATTTACAGCCCCAATCAAAATGATCATCTCTTTTGTAAAAGGGCTAGTTAAGGATATTCTTAATTTCATTAAAGATGCTATTCTAAAACCTTTGGCCAGTCTTGCCGAAGGTACTCCAGCTTGGGATTTATTGATAGCAGTAATAGGCACAAATCCAATCACCGGGGAAACCGTTCCTCAAACCGCCGATACCCTTATCGGAGGCTTTATGAAGTTAATTGGCCAAGAAGAAATTTGGGAGAATATAAAAAAAGCGAATGCTATTCCACGAGCCTTTGCCTGGTTCATGGGAGCCATGAAAGCATTAGTGTCGTTAGTGAGCAGTATTCCTTCCCGTTTTATGAATGCCTTAAAATCCCTTACAATAGTAGATATTGTAGTGGTCCCCAGGGCATTTGCCAAAATCGTAGGTGTTTTTGCAGGTTTTGCGGTAGATTTTATTTCGTGGGCAGGCAATGCGATGTGGGAGTTGCTAAAAATAATTTTTGAAGTAGTTGCTCCTGGAGCCATGCCTTTCCTTAATAGGGCAGGTGCAGCATTAAAATCTATTTTCCAAAACCCCGGAAGTTTCTTAGGGAATTTATTGCAGGCCGGTAAAATGGGGTTCAATATTTTCAAAGAGAATATTGGCAAGATCCTAAAAGAAGTATTGATCGACTGGCTTACAGGGACTTTGGCAGGAGCAGGAGTGTATATACCCGTAAGTTTTGACTTTGTTGAGATCTTAAAGTTTATACTTTCGGTATTAGGATTGACCTGGGAAAATATTAGGGCCAAATTGGTTGAACATCTTGGTGAAGGACCCGTAGTAGTTCTGGAAGAAGGCTTTGAACTTATTCAGTTATTAGTTACTGAAGGACCAGCTGCGGCATGGGAAAAAATTATGGAACATCTTTCAAATCTGCAAGATACAGTTATTAGTGAAGTTATTAATTGGGTAACCCAAACTGTAGTAACTAAAGCAGTGGCAAAGATCGTAAGTTTCTTTGTTCCCGGAGCAGGATTTATACAAGCTATTATATCAATTTGGGGAGCTATTCAAGTATTTATACAGCGAATACGAAAAATTATTCAGGTGGGTATGGCTTTCCTAAATTCTATTGTAGAGATAGCCGAAGGAAACCTCCAACCAGCAGCTATGAAAATTGTGAATACTATGAAAGGTTTGCTGGTATTGGCAGTAAGCTTTTTAGCCGAATTTGTTGGGTTGGGTAAGATAGGAGAGGCTTTACAAAATATTCTTAAAAAAATAAGAGATCCTATCGATAAAGCTTTGGATAAAATGATTCTTTGGGTTAAAAATAAGGCGAAAAACTTCTTAAAAAGTAAAGATGATAAAAAGCATGAAGAGATAATTAAAAAGGCTATCTCCGATATGAAGCAAGGAGAAGTAGGAGAAAAAACATATGATCAGGTACGTGCAGAAAAAATAGCAAAGGCTAGAGAAATTGAACAAACTTATCAGCCTGAGTTAAAAGATAATATTAAAATTACGATAAGTTTTACTTCACCAGAACCTGATAAAGAAGACAATGATATTGATTTCACAGTGACCATTGCTCCTAATACGAGTAGTGATAAAGATGCAATTACTGGTATTAAGGGGACAACTTTACCTGATGGTTTAGCAACAGGAGTGAGATTGAAAAGAAAATCAGATGGTAAAATATTCACAATCAAGCAGATTGATGAGGCAGGAAAAACGATATCATTACAACAAGGTCTCGAGACTACAGTGGTAAGAAGAGTCGCCTTGGATTCATTTATCGAAAAGTTTAATAACCAGGAATATGAAATTACCCTAGAAGCACCTATTCCGGCGAGAAGAAATTTGCCGTCAGGGTTTGATGTAAGGGCGAATTTTTACTCATCAGGATGGAGTGCTGCGAGAGCTTCTATTATAAGTGCACAGCAAACACAATTAATAGCTGACGTAACGGCTGCAAAAACTAGTAAAAATATGAGCGTATGGGCAAGCCTTATTGCACAAGGTAAAGTTGATCCGGGAGCAGATATAAACACATATGATCCTAACGCTCCGAAATTAGGATATGCTGTCGATCATATAGATGACTTAACTCACCGCTGGAACACTGGAGGTAATACCGGAGGAACTGCTGGAAATAATACCGACGACTCAGAAAGGTTACAACAATTAACGGAATCAGCTAATTTAAGATTAGTTAGTGCAGATTTTAATAATAGAAGACCCAAGGGAAGATATAATACTTGGGTTGGTCCAGATTTCACAAGTTCTAAATCCGATGATAGAACAGTTAATGGACAACCATTTACAGATGATAATGGAAATCCAGTATAAATCAATTAATAGAAAATATGAAAAACTTTTCCATTCAAAATATAAAATCAGAAAATGATGTATCTATTTCATTCTTTGATATCTCAGAGAAATACCCAATAATGGCATTTGGTCAATTAGAACTTAATGGAAGTAATTCTTTGATTATTTTGAATTTAGACACTCAAAAATCCAACTATATCGTAAAGTCTTCCATGAAATCTTTAAATACCTTAAGTTTTATGCCTCAACACGATCTTTTATGTTATGTGTTAAATGAAAGTGAGATCAATATAATTAATTATAAGTCCTTAGAAAAGATATCAGTTTTTAAAGCTAACAATAAAATAAGGCAAGTAAAATTTAAAGATAATCTGTTGATGATTATCGGGAATTATTTGGAAATATGGGATTGGCAAAAAAATGAAAAATTATGGTTTTTGAAAAACTATGTTGGAGGAGAAATTACAAAGAATTGGTCATACGATTCGTTTCAGTTTACGTGGCAATATCCAGATTACCAAAAGAATAAGCCATATTTCAATAGAGCTGCACAGGGGGTATTTACTGATCGCGATAATGAAATATTAGTCTGTGGAAATAATACAGGAAAAGTCTTACGAATTAACTGGAAAACTAATAAAACATTAGAAGAAATTTTGAATGCTCCCTTGCAAGTTGCTAATGTTTTTATTTCTGAAAAATATAAGTTTTTAGTTGTTTCAGGTATAATACCTGATGGAGATTTTTTATGGACAGGGATACCATATACAAGAACGCTAATCGAGTTGTTCAATGAGAGAATGGGAGCTTATAAAAACATCATATTTCATCCTGATGAGAAATTTGTTATAAGAGGTTCTAAATATGGATATGTTCTAATCAATAGATTAACTGATGGTGAAACTTTATTTATGGAGAAATTACATGATGGAGAAATAACATCATTGGGTTATGATCGAGTCGGAAATGCATTGTATACTTCCGGGATGGATGGAAAAATTAATATTATATCATTTGACACAGAAAATTAAGGGTATATAAACTTTAAAACAAAAAACAATGAAAAAAATAAGACCGCGTAGACCAAACAAACGTAGAAAAGAAGAAAACGATCCATTTTTTTCGAATAAAGAAACCAAAGGAAAAGAAAATACCGGGAGTGATAATTTCTTTCAGGCCAAATTAGAGGTAGGTGATCCTAGTAGCCCTTTTGAAAAAGAAGCAGATGCTATGGCCGATCATGTGCTACAAAACAATAAAGATGAGTCTACCGGAGAAGCCTTCGGGAAACAGTCGGTACAAAGACAAGCCGAGGAGGAAGAACCTGCAACAAAACAAATCCAGAGACAAGCAGAGGAGGAAGAGCCAGCTGCTAAGCGTATTCAGAGGCAAGCCGAGGAAGAAGAACCTGCTGCAAAACAAATCCAGAGACAAGCGGAGGAAGAAGAGCCAGCTACTAAGCGTATTCAGAGGCAAGCGGAGGAAGAAGAGCCAGCAACTAAACGTATTCAAAGACAGGCAGAAGAGGAGGAGCCAGCTGCTAAGCGTATTCAGAGGCAAGCCGAGGAAGAAGAACCTGCTGCAAAACAAATCCAGAGACAAGCAGAGGAGGAAGAGCCGGCTACAAAGCGTATTCAACGTCAAGCGGAGGAAGAAGAGCCAGCAACTAAACGTATTCAAAGACAGGCAGAAGAGGAGGAGCCAGCTGCTAAGCGTATTCAGAGGCAAGCAGAGGAGGAAGAACCCGCAGCAAAACGTATTCAACGACAAGCCGAAGAACAGGATGCAGCATTCCAAACTAAGAGCAAATCTTCAGATAAAAAAGAAAGAAATATAGGTGAAGCTAATACCATGGAATCTGTAGAAAGTATGATTCAAGAAACCAAAGGACAGGGTATACCCTTACCAGAAGAGATAAAAGTAGAATTAGAATCAGAGATGAAGGCTGATTTTTCTAATGTACGTATTCATACAGATGAAAAGGCAATTGAATTATCTGCAATGTTAAACGCTCAGGCTTTTACCCATGGTTATGATATTTATTTTAATATCGGGAAATACGATCCTTATTCCCGTGAAGGGAAACATTTATTGGTTCATGAACTAACTCATGTGGTACAACAAAAAGGATAATATATGATTACTGAGGATATTAATGTTTCATTAGAAAATGCTTTATTAGGAATACAGAGTTTAATATTAAGTAGACTAAAATCTTTTGAAACCAATACAAATTTTGAAGTTGATTTTAAAGATTTTGACTCTTGGTCTTCAGCACTAATCCAACATTTTCCTGTGTCAAAAATTGATTTTAATGAATTAGTAATTATTACTCTTGCCCTGGTTCCGCATATTCGCCCTCATTATTTCGACCGCCTTATCCAAAGAGTGTATCCAAATGGTGGTACGTTTCCTCATTTAGGAGGGGTAAGAGGTAAGGGGCATAGAGGTTTTTTACCTTCGGGAGAGACTGCACTCTTCATTTTGGCTGGTGAGAATCTTGAAGATCGATTTCAAATTCAACACCTATTCTCTCCAGACCATTGGCTTGCCAAAAAACAAATATTACGATTAGCAGAACCAGAAAAAAATGAACCAGAAATGAGTGGTCAACTTATTATAGAAAGAGAATATGTTGAAAAAATAACCTTAGGAAAAATGACAAGACCTAGTTTTAGTTCAGAGTTTCCCGCAGCACGAATTACAACAGAACAAACCTGGGAAGATCTTGTATTACCAAAATCGACTTTAACACAAATACAAGATATATTTACCTGGCTCAAATATAAAGAAGTATTATTAGATAAATTAAAAATGAGAAGTAAGTTAAAACCTGGATATCGTGCTTTATTTTATGGCCCTCCGGGAACAGGTAAAACTCTTACAGCAAACTTACTAGGAAAATACACAAATAGAGACATCTATAGAGTTGATTTATCATCGGTTGTATCAAAATATATAGGAGAAACTGAGAAAAACTTGGCCAACCTTTTTAATAGAGCTGAAAATAGAGATTGGATTTTGTTTTTTGATGAAGCTGATGCCCTTTTCGGAAGACGAACTCAAGTTCAAAATTCTCATGACCGCTATGCAAATCAAGAGGTTGCTTATCTTCTTCAAAGGATTGAAACTTATCAAGGCCTAATTATTTTAGCTTCAAACTTTAAAAGTAATATTGATGAAGCCTTTGTAAGACGTTTTCAATCTATTATTCATTTCCCAATACCAAGAGTACAAGAACGCTTATATCTATGGCAGAGAGCTTTTCCTGATAGTCTTAAATTAGATAAAGGTGTTGACCTAAAACAACTTGCACAAAAATTTGACTTAACGGGTGCAGATATTATGAATGTAGTACAATATGTCTGTCTTAATGTACTTGCTAAAGAAAGTATAAAAGTTTCGTATCACGATATAACTGATGGAATAAAAAGAGAGTTTATTAAATCAGGAAAATTAAATTAGATCATATTTAAACAGGTTTTTACACCCTAATCTTTGTACCAGATTTTTACCCAAAACTATCTTTATTATTTCTTAAAAAATTGATCCCTATCTTTTTCAATAAAGTTATTACTATCATATTTCCGAATGATTGATAACAAATTTTTCATCTATTACTAAAGATTTTATGCTTCTGAGCACCCCCGTTTTTTACGGTTTAAAAGTAAAAGTTTTGTTGGAATATTTCCTATAAAAATTGGAAATATTCCAAATAAACAGAGTAATTTTGTAACAGCGGTTTTTAGTAAAAATTAGTCAGTTTTAGGTTAAAAAGAAAAAGAAGTCAGTGATGAAAAACAAGAATTATGAATATGATGTTGCGCTTTCTTTTGCTGGAGAGAATAGAGCATATGTAGAAGAGGTTGCCAATAGCCTCAGGATAAGAGGAGTCAAAGTGTTTTATGACCTGTTTGAAGAAACAAACTTATGGGGTAAAAACTTATATGAGTACTTATCCGAGATTTATCAAAACAGGGCAAGATATACAGTATTATTTATATCTGGGTTTTACAATCAAAAATTATGGACCAACCATGAGAGAGCCTCTATGCAAGCAAGGGCATTTCAGGAAAGTAGAGAGTATATTTTACCAGCTAGATTTGATGATACAGAGATTCCTGGGGTATTGAAAACAGTAGGATATATTAACTTGAAAGATAGAAGTCCAGACGAATTTGCAGGGTTGATCGAAAAAAAACTAAAAAAAGACCAAACCTTTTTGAAAAGTAAATGGTCAAAAATTTCTACCCTGATCAATCCAAAACCTTTCATTTTTACTATTAAAGCGATAAATGAAAAGGAAGAATCGATTAAAAATGCCAAAGTGGTCTTAGTCGCTAATAATTCTACATACCTTGAAGGGTTTTCTGATGAAAAAGGATTGGCCCACTTTATTATTCGTACACGTAAATTATATACGGTGCTTATTGCACATCCAGAATATCCGGCTGTATTGTTTAAAGATATTAACCCAAAGGAGGATATAGAAGTAACTATCGAAAAATTAAAAGGGTCAGGTTCTGTAATTCTTAATAAATCTGGCGAAATACCAGGGATTATGGGTAGGATAAAACCAATATTGAAATCAAATAACAAGATATCATTATATGCCGATAACATAGCGATTGAAGGTGGGCAACATCAACCTTATGATATTGAGTTAAATAAATCGATAATTTTGGAAGATAATGGTGGAAATAGTATACATTTAACCTTCAGATTCTTTCAAGGAAGAATCGCTTTAATCGATTATTGTAAACACAAATTATCTTAATTATGAAAAGAGTACTCATCTTTTTTAGTTTTATTTTGTTTTTGGCTTGTAAAGAACAGCGTAAAGAAACAGCAGAAATACCTATTGTCGAAACTGCCAAGGAGGAAATCGAAAAACCAGAGGATAGTTTTGGAATTGTAATTCATGGTGGAGCAGGAACTATCTTGAAAAAAAATATGACTGCAGAAAAAGAAGCAGCTTATAAAGCTAAACTCGAGGAAGCAATAAAAGTAGGACATACCATTCTTAAAAATGGAGGAACCAGTCTTGAAGCTGTTGAGAAAACGATAAATGTCCTTGAGAATTCTCCATTATTTAATGCAGGTAAAGGAGCAGTATTTACGAATGAAGGAACGAATGAATTAGATGCTTCTATTATGGATGGTAGTACCCTTAATGCTGGGGCAGTAGCAGGGGTTAAAACCGTTAAAAATCCTATTAACCTGGCTAGAGAAGTAATGCTTAATTCTCCTCACGTATTATTATCAGGTAGTGGAGCCGAATTATTCGCTAAAGAAAGAAACCTTGAGATTGTTGATCCTGCATATTTCTTTACAGAAGACCGTATGAAATCCCTTGAGAGTGTAAAAGAAAAACTAAAAAACAAAGAAGCAAATAAAACTACAGCTTTTTATGATCCGTTTATAAAAGACTCTAAGTTTGGAACAGTTGGCTGTGCTGCATTAGATAAAAATGGGAATTTAGCCGCAGGAACTTCTACAGGAGGAATGACTAATAAAAAATGGAATCGTATAGGAGATTCACCAATTATTGGAGCAGGAACATATGCTAATAATGCAACTTGTGCAGTGTCAAGTACAGGGTGGGGTGAATATTTTATACGAGCGATGGTGGCACATGATATTTCGGCATTAATGGAGTATAAAGGACTTTCGCTTCAGGAAGCTGCCAAAGAAGTAATACAGAAAAAACTTACCGATCTTGGTGGTACAGGAGGAATTGTAGCAATAGATAATAAAGGTAATGTAACGATGGAATTTAATACAGCAGGAATGTATCGTGCAACAATGAACGCTAAAGGAGAAGTTACCATAGGGATTTATAAAGAATAATACTATCGTTTTAAGTTTAAAGAAATTGCCCTCCTATAACTAAGGAGGGTTTTTTATTTTAATGGTATTGAGAATCAAAAAATCACTATTTTCTGAGGGAAATAAAACCAAAAATCTCATTGCTTTTTATCATGATAAAAATTAAGAATGCGATTAATCTATAAGGCTAAGCATGCCAAAGTTTATAGGAAGTATTCACTATAAATTTGAGCATGCTCATTGAACTGTTTTAAAACATTATTTTAAAACTTAGCAACAGTTGCTTGTACAGCTAGTGACACATTGATGAAACACAGCAGGAGGTAGGCATGGACCCCATTCCTTACACTGGTATGTTCCTGGAGGGCAAGTGCCACATGCCTCGCCACCACCTGAAGGGCCTCCTCCATTAATTTTGGTTTGCGAATTTTTGCTCAATTCTTTTGCTCCTGCCAAATTTTTGATGATTTTTAACATTTGAGTTTAAGTTTTAAGAAATTAATGATTTTCTGGACATTTTTTGAAGGCACCCAGAATATATACCTTTAAATTATTTACTCAATAAAAAAGGGTTGTACATTCCCACTATGTATATAGTTAAAATAATCTTTAATAAATGTAAACTTTGAACTTAACAATATGATATCAAGAATCGAATTTGTGATGAATCTATACTAATTAGGGATGAGAATTTATTTTTAATAGATGTCGGTAATAAAAAAATAGACTAATAAATTAGATTTATAAATTATTTTCAAATAACGATAGCTGCTCAAAAATAAATCGATGTCATATATTTGATATTATCAAATGATTAGAAGTAATTCATAAAATTTGATATAAAACAATAACAGTCAAATTCACTATTTTCTGGGGGAAATAGAACCAAAAATCTCATTACTTTTATCAAATAATTACAATGTAATAAATGGTAGATTAATGAAAAGAATATTTATAGATATGGGATAGGTACCAAAAAAGATAGATTAAGAAGGATTAAAAAATAAAATTGAAATTTACAACTTTAAGCAGGTTAAGATAGTGTAGAATACAGTTAATAATTACTACCTTTAATCCGCTAAACATCGACTAATATGAAATTATCACGAATTCTCTATCTGTTACTTTTTGTAGCATTCACATTTTCTTGTAAAAAAAAGGACGACCAATCCATAGCTGAGGCAAATGCTTCAGAATTAAATAAATATCAAGAGTATATCTCAGATGTGTCTTCTGGGGTAATTTCGGTTTTAGATAATGTGTATGTAGTATTACAAACACCGGTAGAAGGTTGGGATGATAATCAAGAACTACCAAAAGATATACTCACCGTATCACCAAAAGTAAAAGGTAAAATTATTGCCGTAAATAATCGAACTATTTCTTTTCGACCAGAAGAAGGGTTTGATGAGGACACAGCTTATACTTTTACACTAGATCTAGAAGAATTAGTTAAGGATTTTAAGGACGATCTAGATGAAGAATTTGTCTTTACAGTAAAAACATTAAAGCAACAGTTTTCTATAATTACCGATAATCTTCAGTCATATAGTAAAGATTGGCAATATATAGATGGAACAATAACATCTAGCGATCAAATGAAATTTGATGTTGCAAAACAACTTATTACTGCATCGCAAAAAGGAAAGAAAGTAGCTGTAAAATTTAGTGAATCCATCAATAAAAGCCGTCAGTTTAGTTTTAGAATAGATAGTATTCAACGTTTTGAAGAAGATTCAGAAGTTACCATTAAATGGTCTGGTAAATCTTTCGATATAGATACAGAAGGTGAAGATGTATTATCCATTCCCGGGAAGAATAATTTTTCTATAATTAGTGTTTCAGTTGCTAATGTAGATAATCAATATGTCGAAATCAATTTTTCTGATCCGCTTAAGAAAAATCAAAACTTTAATGGCCTGGTTACCATTTCTGGAGCTAAAAACTTAAAATATACTGTGCAAGGCAACGTCCTTAAGGTATATCCAAAACAAGAACTTAAAGGAACATTAGAGATAACTGTTTTTGAAGGGATTAAAAGTACAGATAATTATAAATTAAAAAATACATATACCGAAAAAGTATCTTTTCAACAACCAAATCCAGAGATTCGTTTATTGCAAAGCGGAGTGATTTTACCAACTTCGGATAATCTGAAATTTAATTTTGAAGCGATCAACCTTCGTGCTGTCGAAGTACAGGTAGTTAAAGTTTTTGAAAATAACGTTCTTCAGTTTTTACAAAACAATAACCTTAACGGCTCTGGTGATTTAAGAAGTGTAGCAAGACCAATTGCCAAAAAACTAATTAATCTTCAGGAAAACCCATCTTTAAACCTTAGCAAATGGAATGCTTTTGCAATTGACTTAAAAAAGCTGATTACACCAGATCCCGGAGCAATCTATAGAGTAGAACTAAATTACCGTAAAGCATATTCGCTGTACAAATGTGATGGTGCAGCTGCAGATGATACTCCGATTGATGAGTTAACAGATAATTATGACGAAGAAGAGGAATCTAGTTTTTGGGATAGTTCTCAATATTATTATGATGAGTACTACGACTACAATTGGGAAGAAAGAGAAAACCCATGTAGTACTTCTTACTTTAGAGATAAAAAGATCAGTGCAAATGTATTAGCTTCTAATCTGGGAGTAGTTGTTAAAAAAGGACTTAATAATGCGTACATGGTTACGGTTAATGATATTATTACAACCAACCCTGTGCCAGATGTAAAAGTAACTTTTTACAATTATCAGCAACAAGAAATGGGAGTGGCAACTACCGATGCAGAAGGAATAACTGGTTTTGATGCAGATCGCCCTGCATATTTTGCCATTGCTCAATCCGGAAAACAGCAAACCTATGTAAAATTAAACGATGGGAACGCACTATCTGTAAGTAAATTTGATGTTTCTGGAGTGCGATTGCAAAAAGGAATTAAAGGATATATTTATGGAGAGCGTGGTGTCTGGAGGCCTGGGGACACCTTGTTTTTATCTTTTATGCTTAATGATAATGCAAATAAATTACCCAAAGGACATCCGGTAAAGTTCGAATTACGTGATCCATATGGTAAAGTGACTTACCAGGAAACAAAGACCAACGGTATCAACAATTTCTACAAATTTGTTGTACATACGTCTGAGGAAGCACCTACAGGTAATTGGCAAGCCAAAGTTAATGTAGGAGGAGCTAGTTTTAGCAAAACACTTAAAATCGAAACCATAAAACCTAATCGTCTTAAAATCAAAACGACTTTTGATGATGAAGTTTTGGGAGTTAATAAGAACATACAAGGTAATCTCGAAGTATTATGGTTACATGGTGCAATCGCAAAAAACCTGAAAACAGACATTAATGTTCGGTTCAATCCAAAAACAACTAGTTTTAAAACCTTCCCGGGATATGTTTTTGATGATCCAACCCGTAGGTTTGGAACTGAAGAACAAGAAGTGTTTCAAGGACAAATTTCTAACGAAGGAAAAGCAAGTTTTAACCTTAGACCAAAACTTGAAAATAAAGCAGCAGGAATGTTAAAAGCTTCTTTTATTACCAAGGTATATGAAAACGGAGGAGATTTTAGTACCGATGTCATTAATAAAGACTTTTCTCCATATAGTACTTATATCGGAGTAAATGTTCCTAAAGGTGATAAAGCACGAGGGATGTTATTAACCGATACAAAACATAATTTTGAAGTGGTCTCTGTAGATGACAAAGGAAATCCTAAATCGGTCAAAGACCTTGAGGTCTTTATCTATAAAGTCGATTGGAGATGGTGGTGGGATACATCAGAAGATAATCTGTCTTCTTATAATAGAGGATCATATCATAACGAAATATTCAAAACCAAAGTAACAACCAATAGTAATGGTAAAGCAAACTTTAATTTTGAATTAAAATACCCAGAGTGGGGAAGATATCTGGTAAGAGTAGTAGATCCAAATGGAGGGCATGCTACCGGAAAAATAATGTATATCGATTGGCCGGGTTGGGCAGGCAAATCACGCAAAAATGATCCTTCGGCAGCAACAATGTTAGTATTTTCGACAGATAAAAACACTTATACTGTAGGAGAGAAAGCTATTGTAACCTTCCCGTCTGGTGAAGGAGGAAGAGCATTAGTAACTGTAGAAAATGGTACCGAGGTACTATCTTCGCAATGGGTAACTGCGCAAAAAGGAGAAACAAAGTTCGAATTACCCATCGAAGAATTATATACTCCTAATGTGTATATTCATATTACATTATTACAACCACATGCAGATACTGCAAACGATTTACCGATACGTTTGTATGGTGTCGTTCCGATTTCTGTTGAGGACCCAAATACTAAGGTGCAACCTAAGCTAACGATGCCAGATGTATTGCGACCAGAAGAAACAATCACACTAAAAGTTGGAGAAAATAATGGTAAACCCATGACATATTCTATTGCTATTGTAGATGAGGGTTTATTAGATTTAACACGGTTTAAGACACCAAATCCCTGGAATAGTTTTTATGCCCGTGAAGCACTTGGAGTAAAAACCTGGGATGTATATGATGATATTATTGGGGCCTATGGCGGAAGCATCAATCAGGTATTTAGTATTGGAGGTGATGCCGAAGCAGGTGGTAGTAAATCGAAAAAAGCGAATCGATTTAAACCTATGGTTGTCTTTGAAGGGCCATTTGAACTTAAAAAAGGAGAAACACGTGCTCATAAAATTAAAATTCCTAAATATGTAGGATCTGTACGCACGATGATTGTAGCTTCAGATGCAGAAAGGGCAGCCTACGGTAGTGTAGACAAGACTACACCTGTACGTAAACCACTAATGGTACTGACTTCGATTCCTCGTAAAATTACTCCTGGAGAAAAAGTAACCGTTCCGGTTACCGTTTTTGCAATGGAAAATAAAGTGAAAAATGTAACCGTAACTTTAAAACCCAATAAAGGATTTACAGTAATTGGTGAGGCACAACAAAAACTATCGTTTCCTCAACCCGACGAGAAAATGGCCTATTTTGATATCGAAGTGCTAGAAGGGGCTTCTCTTACAGATATTGAAGTCGTGGCAAGTGGAGGTGGAGAAAAAGCATCGTACAAGGTTCCGATCAATATAGTGAACCCAAATCCAATGACAACAGAAGTTACTTCGATAGTTTTAGAACCTAATAGCGAACAGGAAGTAGATTTTGCAACATTTGGAATTGATGGAAGCAATAGTGCGACGATTGAGTTCTCATCTTTACCACCAATGAATTTTGAAAGTAGGTTAAGTTATCTGATTCGTTATCCACATGGTTGTGTCGAACAAACAACTTCGGCAGCATTTCCGCAATTGTACCTTGGTGATGTATTTAGTTTATCATCGGATAAAAAGCAGAAAATACAGAAAAACATAGAAGCTGCAATGTATAGACTAAAACGTTTTATACAACCTAATGGAGGGATGTCATATTGGCCCGGATATAGTAACCCAGATGATTGGGGAACAACCTATGCCGGTCATTTCTTGCTCGAGGCAAATAAACAAGGATATGTATTACCAATAGGTTTTAAAAGTAGCTGGATTAATTATCAACAACAACAGGCCAAACGATGGAGAAGTGGCAATAATGATCTGGCACAAGCCTATCGACTATATACATTAGCACTTGCCGGTAGTCCTGATCTGTCTTCAATGAACAGGTTAAGGGAAACTTCAGGGTTATCTAATGATGCCAAATTGAGATTAGCTGCGGCTTATGGATTAATCACTCAGACAAAAGCAGCAAACCAATTGCTTAATTCGGCAAATATTGATTTTCAGCCCGGAAATAGTAATCAGTATACTTATGGATCTACTAATCGAAACCGGGCAATGGCATTAGAAACTCTCGTAGCTTTGGATCAAAAAGCGAAAGCCCGGGAAGTAGCAGTAGATCTGGCAAAAGAATTATCTTCCAAAAACTGGATGAGTACACAAACTACATCCTACGCATTAATGGCAATGGCTAAGTATGCAGCCTATGTAGGCGGGAAAGGAGTAAACATAAACTATATTCTTAACGGAAAATCAACAAATGCCAATACAGATAAAACACTGGCAACTTCTGGTGAACTATCCATTCTAAAAGACAATAAACTAATTCTTAAAAATAATAAGGATAATACCATTTTTGTGCAAATCGCAACCAGTGGAATTCTACCGGTAGGTGAGGAAAAAGTAATTCAAAGTAAGTTTAAAGCAATTATAGATTATAAAACCAGAGATGGTAATATTATTAACCCAATACTACTAACTCAAGGAACAGATTTTGTTGCAGAAGTAACTATTACGAATACTACCGGTTCTAAAGTAAAAGACATTGCATTAACCGAAATTTTCCCATCTGGGTGGGAAGTAGTCAATACTCGATTTACAGATTTTGGATCGTTTAAAGCCAATGCCGTAACACATACCGATATCCGTGATGATAGAGTGAATTTCTATTTTGATCTAAAACCAAATGAGAGTAAAACGATGACCATTTTATTAAATGCATCTTACCTTGGTAAATATTATCTGCCAGGTATCCAATGCGAAGCGATGTATGATAATAGTTATTTGGTAAGAAGTAAAGGAAAATGGGTTGAGGTAGTGAAGTAGAACTGGGGTGGTACGTTGGGTTTTTACGTGCCAGAGAGAGTTTTCTTAATGTAGACCTTTATTTTTTCAATGTAAGTACCTATTTTTTTAATGTAGATGGTTGTTTTCTTAATGCAGATGTATATTTTTTCAATGTAAGTGCCTATTTTTTTAATATAGACCGGATTTGTCTTAATGTAAATGTTCATTGTTCTAATGTAGATAATCATTTTCTAGGTGTAAGGAGAGTTTATTATAGGTAAAGAGGTGTTTTTCTCATTGCAGATGTATAGTTATCTGTATATTTGAGATATGTTTTAGAAATGATCTTAAAAGTTTGGTTGAAGAACAATCGTTTTATTCGTGACTGAAAAAGGTATAATTATTATGAAAAAAGATACACTTAAATATATAATTTTCTTGGTACTGGGATTATATTCTGCTCAATCTATTGCATGTGATTGTCACTGTGATGAGGATTGTTCGTTTTCTTCAGTTTCAACAGGGGGATTTGTTGCTTTGGTAAAAATAATTGAGTATTCTGAATTTTTGGAGTATGAGGATGATGGGAAATTCAAGAAAATGCCTTTGGCGATGAAAGTAGAAGTTATAAAAAAATACAAAGGTGAAGATACCCGTAAAATCATACAAATTTGGGGAGATAACGGCATGCTATGTCGGCCATATACCGATTATTTTAAAATTGGTAACCATTATTTAATTGCTCCAAACAAAATTTGGAGTGATTCTGAAAATGGAAAAAAAGGAGATTATGATTTCTTTGCATGCGAAGTTGGTTTTTTGGATGTTGATCTCAAAAAAAAGATGGTCTATGGGACATATACTAAAAACATAAATAAAATTTCATTAGATAAAATAGAAACTATCTTAAATAAAAATTAGGGGATGAAATAATGATTTTAGAGCAAGCAATTTTACATATAAAACCAGGAAAATCAGAAGCTTTTGAGAAAGCTTTCAAAGAAGCTCAAAAAATCATTTCTACCATGAAAGGATATATCAGGCATGATGTATTAAAATGTATTGAAGAAAATGATAAATATGTATTGTTGGTTGAGTGGGAAACGATAGAGGATCATGAAACAGGTTTCAGAAAATCTGAAGAGTATCAACAATGGAAAAAATTATTACATCATTTTTATGACCCTTTTCCTATAGTGCAACACTATCAATCATTTTTGATTTAATGTATCATTTTGATATAAGATAGATTTCACTAGAATAATAAAGACTTTGTTTCAAGACATAAAAAATTATATAAAAACCCACCCAAAACGCTTCTTAATTCTTGGAGTAGCGTTGATTGTATATTACTTTTTATTACCAAGACCATTATTTGATGATCCAACTGCAACAGTAATTGAGACCAGAAGCGGTGAATTATTAGGTGCTAAAATTGCATCTGATGGACAATGGCGTTTTCCTGAGACCGATAGTGTACCCGAAAAATTCAAACAATGTATCATTGCATTTGAAGATCAGCAATTTTATAGACATTTGGGATTTAACCCTGTTGCAATGGCAGAAGCAATTATCGAAAATAGTAGTGCAGGAAAAGTGGTTAGAGGAGGAAGTACGATCACTCAGCAGGTTATTCGTTTGGCACGAAAAGGTAAAAGGCGTACTTATTTTGAAAAACTTAAAGAATTAGTACTGGCTACACGATTAGAGTTCGGAGCTTCTAAAGAAAAGATTTTAAAACTATACGCTTCTCATGCTCCTTTTGGTGGTAACGTTGTAGGAATCGATATGGCAGCCTGGCGCTATTTTGGATTACCAGCACATCAACTATCCTGGGCAGAGACAGCAACACTTGCAGTACTACCTAACGCCCCTTCTTTAATCTATCCGGGAAAAAATCAAATTAAATTATTAAAGAAAAGAAATCGATTGCTCCTTACACTTTTAGAAGAAGAAACCATAGATTCATTAACATATGAGCTATCAATAAGCGAAACACTACCTCAGAAACCTTATTTTTTACCGCAGACTGCTCCGCATTTGTTAGATAGGTTAGCAAAAAGGCATGAAGGTAAAAGAGTGCAAACTACAATCGATCTAATTTTACAAAAACAGGTGAATCGAGTGGTTAAACGACATTATGAAGTGTTAAAACAAAATGAAGTGCATAATATGGCAGTTTTGATTTTGGATGTCGAAACCAGAGAAATACTAAGTTATGTAGGAAATTCACCAACAGATAAAGCACATCAAAAAGATGTAGATATTATCGAGGCAGGACGTAGTACAGGAAGTACATTAAAACCATTATTATATGCCGCAATGATGGATAAAGGAGAATTGTTACCAGAACAATTGGTTTCTGATATTCCTACTGTAATTTCGGGATATAACCCCAAGAATTTTGATGAAGGTTATAGCGGTGCTGCCCCGGCAAATCGAGCTTTGGCACGTTCTTTAAATATACCAGCAGTTCGATTATTACAACAATATGGATTACAGAGATTTAGAGATGAAATGAATGCATTTCAAATTAGAGATTTGAGATATGGAGCTGATCATTATGGATTGTCATTGATTGTTGGAGGAGCAGAGGGAAACCTTTGGGATCTTAGCAAAACGTATGCAGGTTTTGCAGGGACGCTAAATCACTATCAAAGTACCTCTAGTGAATATTTTACTCAAGAATTTACCGAACCAATTATTCTGGCTGAAAGGAAAGTAGATTTTGGCAAAAGAACACAACAAAAACCAGTGTATGGTGCTGGTAGTATTTGGTTAACCTTTGAAGCTATGAAAAAAGTAAACCGACCAGAAGGTGATGAAGCCTGGGAGTTTTATGATTCTTCTAGAGAGATTGCCTGGAAAACAGGAACCAGTTATGGTAACCGAGATGCCTGGGCAATCGGTGCCAGTCAAAAGTATGTAGTAGGGATTTGGGTTGGTAATGCCGACGGAGAAGGTCGGCCAGAACTCACAGGATTAAATTCGGCCGCACCTGTTTTATTTGATGTATACAATTTATTGCCAAAATCTAAGTGGTTCCCTGCTCCCTATGATGATCTGATTCCTGTAACGGTCTGTACCAAAAGTGGTTTTTTGGCGGGTAGCAATTGCCCAACCAAACTAATGGATGTTCCTGTTTCTGAAACTAGGACTAAACCTTGCCCATACCATCAATTAGTACACTTGGATAAGACAAGACAATACAGGGTAAATTCTTCTTGTGAATCTGTTGGTAATATGATTCATGAATCTTGGTTCGTTCTACCACCGCTACAAGAGTATTTTTTTAAAACGGGTAATGCAGATTATCGTTCTTTACCACCTTATCGACCCGATTGTATAAAAGAACCTCAGAAACGAATGGATTTTATCTTCCCAAAAGCCAATAGCAGTGTGTACTTACCTAAAGGGTTTGATGGTAAAACTAATGAGATAATTCTTAAAATTGCACATGCAAATCCCGAAACCCGTGTTTTTTGGTATATAGATCATCAATTTGTTGGCACAACAAAGCAATTTCATGAAATGCCTGTAGCTCCTAAACCAGGAGTACACACTATTACCATTTTAGACGAAAAAGGTAATGAATTAACACGAAAAATAGAAATCAAAGAATGATTTTGATTTAAGGCTATAATTACTTTACTTTTTTTCCGTAAGTAGTTAAAATGCATTTGTTAACTAAAACATAAAATATTGCAATTTTATGTTAAATTGATGAATTTGTTAAATTTTGAACAATTGTCTTATTATCTTAGAATCAACATTTTACAGACTAGCTAGCGTTAATAATTAACGTATAACTCAACTTAACTCTTAAAACCAATGAAAAATGCAATTTTATTGCTTGTCATAGGATTATGTTCAAGCATTACCGCCTATTCCCAAATAGGCCAAGGAGGAGAACCTTTGTTCTCGAATGAACGTGTTTCAAAATCAAGCCAAATTCCTAGTGTAACATTACCTAAATTAGATGTAGCTAAACTACTAAAAGAAGATGCATTAGAATCAAGTAAAGACGTACCAATGCGTTTTGCGTATGCTCATCAAACGAATTTTAACCCAAATAACTCTGGAAAATGGTATACCAATTCAAAAGGTGACCGGTATTGGCTGATTGAGATTGAATCCAAGGGAGCACTGTCACTTAACCTCACCTTTTCGAGTTTCAAAATTCCAGAAGGAGGTAAATTATTTGTCTATAACAGAGACAAATCTGATGTTCGTGGAGCATTTACTTCTGCTAATAATAAGAGCTCAAAACGATTAGGTTTAGCTCCTGTAAAAGGAGATAAAATCATAGTAGAATATTTTCAACCGGCTCAGGTAAAACAAGAACCAGATTTAAATATTTCTACAGTTGCCCATGATTATAGAGGAATAATGAGCATGGCAAAAAACTTTGGAGATTCTGGATCTTGTAATAACAATGTAGTTTGTTCTGAAGGAGATCCATGGAGAGATCAGATTAGATCTGTTGCATTAGTAATTTTAGGAAACGGAACCAGATGGTGCTCTGGATCTTTAATAAATAACACTGCTAACAACGGAACTCCGTATTTTTTAACGGCAAATCACTGTACATCAGGTCGTGATGTGACCAATTGGGTTTTTGTATTTAATTATGAATCTCCCGGGTGTACCAATAACTCTGATGGATCAACAAGTCAGTCTATTTCTGGTTCACAGATGATGGACAGCGGATCAAGTTCTGATTATGCATTATTAAAACTTTCGTCTACACCACCTTCAAGTTATAATGTATATTATTCTGGATGGGATGCTACAGGAAATATTCCTACTAAAACTACAGGAATTCATCATCCTGCGGGAGACGTTAAAAAAATATCATTTGATAATGATGCGTCTTCTATTTCTGGATATTTAGGAGGTTCTGGAAGCACACACTGGCAAGTTACCGATTGGAATGATGGAACCACAGAAGGAGGATCTTCTGGGTCTGCTCTTTTTGATCAAAATAAAAGAATTGTAGGACAACTACATGGGGGATATGCTGCTTGTGGCAACGACAGAGGTGATTGGTATGGTCGTTTGTCTGTAACCTATCCAAATATTTGCCAGTGGCTGGCTCCTGGATGTTCTACCAAAATAGTGGATGGATATAACCCCGGTGGGGGTGGAGATACACAGGCGCCTTCTGCTCCTGCTGGATTAAACGCTTCTAATGTTGCAGCAACCTCGGTATCACTTTCATGGAATACCTCTACCGATAATGTAGGTGTAACTGGGTATGATGTGTATCAAGGAAACTCAATTGCTACATCAGTAACAGGTACTTCAGCAAATATTACGGGATTAACGGCTAATACGGCATATCAATTTAGAGTAAAGGCCAAAGATGCAGCTGGAAACATTTCTGGATTTAGTAATACAGTTAATATAACCACTACAGGTGGTGGTGGAGTTACTTATTGTTCTGCAAATGGAAATAATGCTTCTGAAGAATATATTAGTAGAGTTCAACTAGGATCTATTGATAAAACTTCTACCGCAGGAAGTGGAGGATATAGCGATTTTACATCAGAATCTACAAATTTATCCAAAGGAAGTTCATATACGGTTACGGTAACACCTACCTGGACAGGCACGACATATAGTGAAGCATATAGAGTTTGGATAGATTATAATCAAGATGGTGATTTTACAGATGCCGGAGAACAAGTCTGGACGCAATCTGCAACTCAAAACACAACGGTAAGTGGAAGCTTTACAGTACCCTCGTCTGCTAGCAATGGAGCTACAAGAATGCGAGTTACTATGAGGTATAATACATCTCCTTCTCCTTGTGGATCATTTAATTATGGAGAAGTCGAAGATTATACTGTTGTGATTGGTGGATCTGTTGCTGCAAAACAAAATAATAATGTAACACTTTATCCTAATCCTGCCAGAGATATACTTAATGTATCATTTAACTCAGAGGCTGAAGAAGTCTCGTATTCGGTAATCGATATTTTAGGAAAAACAATTATCTCGGAAACAGGTAAAAATAGATCAACTATAAACGTCGGAAATTTAAAACAAGGAATCTATTTCCTGAAATTTACTGATGGAAAAAATCAATATACTAAACGTTTTGTGAAGCGATAAAATCAAACTAGCTAGCTTAGTATGTAAAATATGAAAAAGAGAGTGGGATTCCTGAATTTTATTAGGAACTCACTCTTTTTAATTTATTTATCTCAAAGGAAACCCTTTTGCAGCCCACCAAGGATGTATTTCAATAATTAGACGGCCGGATTTTACCATGGGATCCATATTAGCCAAGCTATCTGCCATTTTTTGTGTTGGTGTATTGTAAATTGTGATTCCACGTATATCACCATCATCTCCAAAAGGTCCCGAAATATCAGCATGCCCTTCTTTATACATTCTACCAAGATGTCCAAGATGTAATTTTTGCAAACTATCTGCTTCTTCCTTATTTTGAGAACGATTGGGGCCTTTTTTTAAGAAAGCAATAAAGTATTGTTGCATAATTACGGTATCTCCGGTTTCTTCATCTATATAATCAAAGATCTTAAACCCGTCTTTTTTCAACTTTTCTCTGATTGATTTTACTGAAGGTTTTATTTCTTCAGTAACCTCTTTAGTACTCTCTGATTGTGGGATACTTTCTTCTTTAGATTGTTGTTTACAAGAGAAAAGGAATAGTAAAGCAAAAAATATGAGTAGTTTTTTCATGTTAATGAAGCTTTTAGCGATTTGTGGGATTAAAATAATGAATTTTACTTGAACTTAAAGGGATTATTTAGCGATCAAAATAGGGTTAGATGGTAGTTTAAACCTATATAGTTACTATTTCTTCCTTTTTAGAGGCATTAAAAATGATATTTCTTAAACCAATTAAAATCATATTCATATCTGCATGAATATAACTGTCATTAGTACTATAATACGCAGAAAACTTTAGGTTTATAATAGATCAGGAATATTTGGTGCTATATCCAAATAATACAATTTTCTATTCATGTCTTTTAGAAGATATAAATTTTATTTTTTATTATTGATTTACAGTTGTTTATGTTGTGTTATTGTAGTAACTTTAATATAAACATTATATCCCTGTTATTCTAATGTTTTACCTTACCCTGAGACCGGTTTTAATATTTAGGTATTAAAACAAAATAACTACAGTAATAGTTGTATTAGGCTACCTCATTAATAAATTTCATTGTCAAAATTTTATCTAATGCTGTAATGACAATACGATGAAAACAAGTTCTGTATATATAAAAAAAAATGTACTCAATAATGATCTTATAACAATAGTAAATGATAATGGGTATTTTGTTGAGTCAAACTCTAGGTGGTCTGTTTTATTGGGATACAGTAAAAAGGAATTATTAAGTACTCCTTATTTAACTTTTGTACACCATGAAGATAGAAGTAAAGCCAAACGTGCAATCGAAAACCGATTACAAACTCCTAATTCTAAACCATTCATAGTTAGACTTATTAGTAAAATGGGAGATATCATATGGTTAGAATCTATTATAGCCAAGATAGGATATGAAGAGGGCTTTTTGCTAATTGCAAAGGACATAACTCAAAAAAAAATAGAAAAAACTTCTGTAGAAGCAGATTTAATTGCTCTAAAACTTAAAAGTAGAAAATTAGAAGACCTCTTTGATCTTAGTCAGGATTTAATTACGATTGCGAATTCCGAAGGGTATTTTACTAAGCTAAATCCACAATGGAGTAAAACTTTGGGGTATACCGAAATAGAGTTAATGGATAAGCCTTATTTAACATTTGTGCATCCAGATGATCAACAAAGTACTGTTGCGGAAGCAGCAAAACAACTAAATGGTATAACGATATTTAATTTTAGGAATAGATACCTTACTAAAACGGGAGAAATTGTTTGGTTAGATTGGAACGCTACCGCAGTGGATTATACCGGAGAAGTATTTGCAATAGCTAGAGATATTACAAAAGTAATAAGACAAGAACAAAAAATAGAAGCAACATTACAAGAATTAATAGCAAAAAATAAGCAATTAGAGGACTACGCCTATATTACCTCTCATAACTTAAGATCACCAGTTGCTAATATCTTTATGCTTACCAAATTTTTAGAAGAAACCACGCTTACCGAAGAACAAAGGAACTATACAGATATGATCAAAGATTCTGCAGAGGTACTTAATAAAACAATGAAAGATTTGATAAATGTGGTTCAGATTAACGAATCTACAGATATAATTATTCAAAATATTTCTCTTCAAGAAATGTGTACTGAAGTAAAAAGACAATTAAGTGTGAAAATCATGGAGACTCAAGCAAAAATTATTACTAATTTTGAAGTTGAAGAAATTTCTTATTCGATAGTCTATTTAAGAAGTATATTTCTTAATCTTATTTCAAACGCTCTAAAATATTGCTCTTCCGAAAGAAATCCTGTCATTCATATTTCTTCAGAAAAAATAAATAACAGAATACAATTAATATTTAAAGATAATGGATTGGGTATTGACTTAAAGAAGTATGGAGAAAAAGTGTTCGGATTTAGAAAAACATTTCATAAAAATGTAAGTGCCAAAGGATTAGGGCTTTTTATAATCAAATCTCAAATTGAAGCTTTAAAAGGGACAATAGCTATTGATAGCGAGCTTGATAAAGGAACTAAATTTACTATAAATATTGTATTATGATTAAAGGAAACCATATTTTATGCCTTATAGATGATGATGATATTCATCAGTTTATCATAAAAAAAATTGTAAATAAGCTTAGCTCTAACCAAAAACTACTTGTATTTTCTAATGGAGAAGAAGGTATTAATTTCATAAGATCAACAATTGGTAAAATAGAAAAGCTACCAGATTTAATTTTATTGGACATAAATATGCCTGTCATGGATGGATGGGAATTTTTGGAAGAATTTATTACAATCACTCCAGAAATCAAAAAAGAGATTATTATTTACATCTTATCATCGTCAGAAAATCCTAAGGATAAAGAAAGAGCTAAAAAATTCGAATTAGTTTCTGGATATATCATTAAACCCATTAATGAAAACCAATTAGAATCATTATTAGAAAGTGTCTGACTTATACATTAGGTTTCTATTATTATCAAACTTATATATGTTCGATAATCCCACCAAAAGTATATTGTATTTGATGGGCGTTATTCTATATCAAATGTGCTATCTAGAGGTATAGACTAATCCAAATGAAAAAACAGAGTTAGATAATCGATATGGCATTGGGTTTTCTGTGGTTAAGAACCCATCAAAAACGTAGCCTTTTATCCTGGTAGTTTCTTTTGAATCTATTAGCACCCATTTACCATCAATTGTTTTCGTATCTTCTTTAACCTGAAAAGTTTGGCGTGTCTCTTCAATAATTTCAACAGGAGTTCCATAATCCAAAGTACTTATCTTTTCAGAATTAATATCAGGCTGTTTTCGTACACTAAGTCCGCTAATAGCCGTTACATAATGAAATATAGTATTGTCTATTTTTTTTGAAATTACTTCTATGTGGTTTTGGTAATCATCTTTATTCTCACTCTGCTGGTTTTTTGTACTTCTGGTATCTTTGCAATTTAAAAAAGACAGAATAATAAACAGTAAGATAATCAGATTTAAAAGCTTTTTCATTCTATTAGTTTTTAAAATATTTTATAGCAAAAAATATTTACCAGGTTTTGTATGGCTTTTTACTTAATTGAGAATTATAATATCTTCTATCTCCTGTAACTTCTTTTCCTAACCAATCTGGCTTTAAGAATGTTTCATTTTCGTAGTCTAATTCAATTTCGGCTATGATGAGACCTTTGTTTTCTCCAAAAAATTCATCAACTTCGTAGATGTGATTTCCCATAGGGATTTCGTAGCGTATTTTTTCTATAATTCCTTTTTCGCATAAAGGCATTAATTGCTCTGCTTCTGATACATCGATTTCTTTTTCCCATTCAAATCGTGAAGTTCCCGAAGTGTTACCAATTCCTTTTACGGTGATAAAAGCGTATTCTCCAATAATTCGTATACGAACCGTTCGTGCCGGATCAGTATTTAGAAATCCTTGCTTGATGAGCGTACTTTTTTGTGCTTCATTTTTAAACGCTTGAGAAGTTACCAGAAATTTACGTTCGATTTCAATCATGATTAAGTATTCGGTTATTTCAGACAATGTAGAGATGTTTTATAATCAGAGATAAAGATATTATAATTTGGATCATCAATATCTATTATTTTTGTATTGTGGAAGAGTTGGGTACATATAGAAAAATTATACATGTAGATATGGACGCATTCTATGCTTCGGTAGAGCAATTCGATAATCCCGAACTTAGAGGAAAGCCGTTAGCTGTTGGTGGCGGTGGAAAACGAGGTGTGGTTAGTGCAGCTAGTTATGAAGCCCGCGTATTTGGTGTACGATCTGCTATGCCTGGTTTTAAAGCAAGGAAACTTTGCCCTGATCTGATTTTTGTTCGACCTCGATTTGATCGGTATCAAGAAATTTCTTCTCGAATCAGGAAGATATTTTTTGAGTATACAGATTTGGTAGAGCCTTTATCGCTAGATGAGGCTTATCTGGATGTTACCGAGAATAAAAAAGGAAATCCCAGTGCAACGCTTATTGCTCAGGAAATTAGAAAACAAATTTTTGATGAGGTCGGATTAACTGCTTCTGCAGGAATATCGATCAATAAGTTTATTGCTAAAGTAGCAAGTGATTATAATAAACCTAACGGGCAAAAAACGGTAAACCCCGAAGAAGTAATTGAGTTTTTGGAAGGCTTAGATGTTAAAAAATTCTATGGAGTTGGTAAAGTCACGCAGGCCAAAATGTATCAAATGGGTATTTATACCGGAAAAGACTTAAAATCAAAATCTGAAGAGTTTCTTACACAACATTTTGGCAAATCAGGAGGACACTATTATCGTATTGTAAGAGGAATTCATTTAAGCAAAGTAAAACCAAATCGCGAGCGTAAATCCTTGGCAGCAGAACGCACCTTTAGCGAAAATATAGCTTCAGAAATTTATATGCTCGAGCGGTTAGAAAGTATTGCAGAAGAACTTCAAAAACGTCTTAAACGAAGTAAAGTTGCTGGTAGAACGGTGACTCTAAAAATTAGGTATAGCGATTTTACGCTACAGACCCGTAGTAAAACCTTACCTTATTTTGTAAGTGATACCAATATATTATTAGAAACCGCAAAAGAGTTGTTGTATCAAGATGAAATGAAGGATTCTGTTCGATTATTAGGGATTTCACTCTCTAACCTTAATACCGGAAAGGAGAAAAAAAAGGAAAAAGAAAAAGAAGAGGTAGAGATTATTCAGTTACGGTTTGATTTTTAAAAAGTATCAATTCTGGTGTTTTTCACAATAAAATGAAAAAAGATACATGAAGAAAGATTTTTTAGTACAAAAGCCACTGTTTTCAATAGCTCTACTGAGCTTGCCAAAGTACAATCCTCTTTTCTAGTCTAATCACTCGGTTTGAGGGGATTATAGGTCAAATCTCACACAAAATTTCTGCGGCTCGTTTTAACGTTTCTTCGGTTTTAGCAAAACAGAAACGCAGTACTTTATCATCTTTCTGGTTTAAGTTAAAAACCGATACCGGGATAGATGCAATTTTATGCTCTTTGGTTAACCTTTCGGCAAAAGCTATATCACTTTCATCAGTAATAGCAGAATAATCTAATACCTGAAAATATGTTCCGGATGCTGGAATAAACTTAAAACGAGAATTCTTAATCATGGATAGGAAAAAATCTCGTTTTTGCTGATAAAAGTCAGGAAGAGAAAGATAATGTTCTGGAACCTTTAAATATTGGGCCAAGGCATATTGCATAGGATGACTACTAGAAAACACATTAAATTGATGTATTTTTCTAAATTCTGCCATTAATTCTTTGGGAGCCAGACAATACCCCATTTTCCAACCGGTAGTATGAAATGTCTTTCCGAAAGAAGCAGTAATAAAAGCACGTTCGGCTAATCCGGGAAATAGAGCAGCACTTTGATGTTTCTGATCATCGAAAATGATGTGCTCATAAACTTCATCACTTAATAAAATAATATCTGTGTTCTGTATTAATTTTTCTAACTGAAGCATATCTTCTTTAGATAAAACACTTCCACTAGGGTTATGAGGTGTGTTGATAATAATCATTTTAGTTTTAGAAGTGATTTTAGAAGCCACCTCTTGCCAATCGATACTAAAATTAGGGGCAGTTAATTGAATTGGAACAATCGTTCCTTTGTATAATTTGATCGATGGTTCGTATGAATCATAGGCAGGTTTAAATATAATTACCTCATCCCCTGGATGTATAAAAGCCGAAATAATTGTAAAAATTGCCTGTGTAGCGCCAGAGGTTATGGTAATATCGGTTTCAGGATGATAATGACTACCGTATAGTGAGTTGGTTTTTTTAGTAATAACTTCTCTTAAAGAGAGTAATCCTGGCATTGGTGCATATTGGTTATGTCCATTTTGCATGGCATGAGCTACCAAATCAATTAGTTCTGAACTAGCTTCAAAATTAGGAAAACCCTGAGACAGATTTAGTGCATCGTGTTTATGAGCTAATTGACTCATTACTGTGAATATGGTAGTTGAAACCTCCGGAAGTTTGGAATTGATATTTTGCATAGGGTAAAATTAGCATAATTGTAAAAAAAGCGCTGTTTTTTGTTTAAAGTTAATTCTATATTTTAAACGTTTTAGGATTTAACGATAAACAAAGCCTCTTTCTTTTTTATATTCATTATAAATAGTGAAATAAACCCAGGGTAAAGCTTGGCTAAAAAAGCATTGAACCCTATTTTTGCTTCACAACTAATTAAACATTTTAAATAATGGGTGGATTGATAAAATCTTCAATAGCTAGAAAAGTTGCGATGGCACTTTCAGGACTTTTCTTAGTTTTTTTCTTACTACAACACTTTACTATCAATTTTACTTCAATTTTCAGTGCAGATACATTTAACGAGTTATCCCATTTTATGGGTACAAATCCGTTAGTTCAATTTGTATTACAACCTGTTTTAATTTTTGGAGTAGTGTTTCATTTTGTGATGGGGTTTGTATTAGAAATCAAAAACAGAAATGCCAGAGCGATTAAGTATGCAAAATATAATGGAGGAGCTAATGCTTCTTGGGTATCTAGAAATATGATTTATTCTGGATTAGTGATTCTTGCATTTTTAGGATTACATTTCTATGACTTTTGGGTTCCGGAAATAGTACATAAATATGTAGAGTTTGCACCAGAAGATCCAACACGATATTATCATGAATTGACTATAAAGTTCGAAAGCCATGTTCGTACCATACTATACGTGGTTTCATTTGTGTTTTTAGCGTTGCATTTGTGGCATGGATTTGCATCCTCGTTTCAATCTGTAGGATTTAATAATAAATACTCGATAGCAGCAACCAAGTTTGCTAAAGTATTTGCAATTGTTATTCCTTTAGGTTTTATAATTATTGCATTAACACTTCATTTTAATTATGTGCTAAATCATTAAAAAACACCACTAATATGTCAATTTTAGATTCTAAAATACCTGAAGGTCCACTGGCAGATAAGTGGACAAATTATAAAAATAAAATTAATCTGGTTAATCCGGCGAATAAACGAAATATAGATATTATCGTTGTTGGTACAGGATTAGCAGGAGGAAGTGCGGCTGCTACGTTGGCCGAGCTTGGATATAATGTAAAAACATTCTGTTATCAGGATTCTCCTCGTCGTGCGCATTCTATTGCTGCACAAGGAGGAATTAATGCAGCAAAAAACTATCAAGGAGATGGCGACTCTGATTACCGATTATTTTACGATACTGTAAAAGGAGGAGATTATCGTTCTCGTGAGGCTAATGTATATCGATTGGCTGAAGTTTCGGGAAATATTATCGATCAGTGCGTGGCACAGGGAGTTCCTTTTGCACGTGAATATGGTGGATTATTAGATAACCGTTCTTTTGGAGGAGTATTAGTATCCCGAACATTTTATGCCAAAGGACAAACTGGACAGCAATTACTTCTTGGAGCGTATTCTGCTATGAATCGTCAAATCAATAGAGGAAAAATACAAGCGTTTAATCGTCACGAAATGTTAGATTTGGTGAAGATTGACGGTAAAGCTCGTGGAATTATTGCTCGTAATCTGATTACTGGAGAAATAGAACGTCATTCGGCGCATGCGGTAGTATTAGCTTCTGGAGGATATGGAAACGTATTTTATTTAAGTACCAATGCAATGGGAAGTAATGTTATGGCAGCATGGAGAGCACACCGTAGAGGAGCTTTCTTTGCAAACCCTTGTTATACACAGATTCATCCAACATGTATACCAGTATCAGGAGATCATCAGTCTAAATTAACGTTGATGTCTGAGTCGTTACGTAATGATGGGCGTATATGGGTACCAAAGCGCAAAGAAGATGTAGAAGCAATACGGGCAGGTAAATTAAAGCCAACACAATTGTCTGAAGAGGAAAGAGATTATTATCTCGAACGTCGTTATCCAGCTTTTGGTAACCTTGTACCACGTGATGTAGCTTCCAGAGCAGCTAAAGAACGTTGTGATGCTGGTTTTGGAGTTAATAAAACAGGAGAAGCTGTGTATCTGGATTTTGCATCTGCAATCCAGCGATACGGAAAAGAAAAAGCATTAACCTCTGGTATACATAACCCTTCTAAGGAAGAAATTACGAAGATGGGGGAGGAAGTTATCGAAAGTAAATATGGAAATCTATTTCAGATGTATGAAAAGATTGTAGATGAAAATCCATATAAATCTCCGATGATGATTTACCCTGCAGTACACTATACTATGGGTGGTTTATGGGTAGATTATAATTTGCAAACTACGATTCCTGGATGTTATGCAGCAGGAGAAGCCAATTTTTCTGATCATGGTGCAAACCGCCTTGGGGCATCAGCATTGATGCAAGGGTTAGCAGACGGATATTTTGTATTGCCATATACGATAGGTGATTATTTATCTCAGGATATTCGAACAGGAAAAATCCCAACAGATACACCAGAGTTTGATCAGGCCGAAAAAGAAGTGAAAGATCGTATCGAGAAATTGATGAACGGATCAGGAGAACATTCTGTAGATTATTATCATAAAAAATTAGGTAAAATCATGTGGAACAAATGTGGGATGTCTCGTAATGAAAAAGAGCTAAAAGAAGCAATAGAAGAGATTGCAGTACTGCGCGAAGATTTCTGGAAAAATGTAAAAGTTCCGGGAACGATTAATAGCATGAATCCAGAACTAGAAAAAGCAGGAAGAGTAGCTGATTTCTTAGAGTTAGGAGAATTATTTGCCAAAGATGCGTTACATCGTAATGAATCTTGTGGAGGGCATTTTAGAGAAGAATCTGTAGAACAATCTGGAGAACAAAAAGGAGAAGCTCTTAGAGATGATAAAAACTTTAAGTACGTAGCTGCATGGGAGTACAAAGGAGAACCTAAGGATGCAGAACTCCATAAAGAAGACCTGGTCTTCGAAAATATTGAATTAAAAACACGAAGTTATAAATAGTTGATGGTTGATAGTTGTTAGTTTACAGCATTTTTACAAACTAACAACCAACAACTGACAACCAAAAACTAAAAATATGAATCTTACATTAAAAATATGGCGTCAAAGTGATGCTAATTCCAAAGGAAAGTTAGTAGACTATAATATTTCTGGAGTAGAAGGAGACATGTCTTTTTTAGAAATGTTAGACGTGTTAAATGAGGACTTAATCAATAAAGGTGAAGAACCTGTGGTTTTTGACCACGATTGTAGAGAAGGTATTTGTGGAGCTTGTTCATTACAAATTAATGGAGAACCTCATGGACCGGATCGTTTGATAACTACCTGTCAGTTACATATGCGTAAGTTTAACGATGGAGATACTATTTATATAGAGCCATTTAGGGCTAAAGCATTCCCGGTAGTAAAGGATTTAATGGTAGATCGTTCTTCTTTTGAGCGTATACAGCAAGCAGGAGGATATATTTCTGTTAATACTTCAGGAAATACGCAAGATGCAAATGCTATCCCTATTCGCAAAGAAGATGCAGATGAGGCTATGGATGCAGCAACTTGTATTGGTTGTGGTGCGTGCGTAGCAGCTTGTAAAAATGCCTCTGCAATGCTATTTACTTCGGCTAAAGTTTCGCAATTTGCACTATTACCACAAGGCCAGGTAGAAGCTACAGAACGTGTACTGGCAATGGTAAACCAAATGGATGAAGAAGGATTTGGTAATTGTACTAATACAGGTGCCTGTGAAATTGAGTGTCCTAAAGGAATATCATTAGAAAATATAGCACGTATGAATCGTGAATATTTAAAAGCAAGTATGAAAGGATAGTTATTTTCTTTATGATTATAAAATAGAAACCGAGGTAGTATATACTTCGGTTTTTTAATTGTATACTTTTTTTAAATATTAATAATAAGCTATTTTATAATGATTGCTGGTTTCAATCATTCGTTTTTAGGTGCTTAACATTGAATTTAAGGTAGTTTCTTTATGAAAAGGTCAAGAAGGGCTTCTAAACCACCAAAAACAAATGTGTAGTCACCATTCATACTTTTTAAATATTGTACTTATTCCTTTATTTCTTGAACTTGGATTGGTGTATTACCCAATGTAAGTGTTGTATCTATTTTCTTATCCTCATATTCTTCGATTGCAAACCTTTTTTTAATAACTACAGCATCGTTTACCACAAAAGGTTTTGGCATCATATTTTTTTCTCTTTCCGGAATTGAAAAATGATCATTTGCAAGTAAGTCATACGAAGATTCATACAACACAAATTTTGGTAGTGAATCCTTGTGAAACTGCATTTGTAATTCTAGTGGTTGATTTTTACTTACATGGTACGTAAGTAAATTTTGACTCCATCTTTTTGTAAATGCGTTATAGGTATTACCATCATAATAGGTAAAGTCTTTTGCAGTTTCACCATTAACTCTTAAAACGTCAAAATTAAACAAGGTTTCTGTATATAAATCGACCCTTTGGATGTCTCGTTGAGGAGCAATACAGAGTTCTAGATGTCTTAGGTTTCCGATTATCGTATCTTTACTAATGTCTAACTTTGGTTGTCTAATACTTTTGATAGGAGCTTGATTGGCATAAACAAATGATTTTCGATATTTACTTTGTAGCGTGTTTACATTGTAAGTTTCGGCAATGTTTTCTTCTGGGTTGATGTAATTTTGTGTCCATGAGTCAAGAATGTTATCATAAGAAGCCCAAACAGCCTTATTTTGATCAGTATCTAAGATATAGACGAGACTATTAGGTTTTTGCCGGGTTTCTGTAAAATCCGATTTTATATGAGCCGCAATAAAGAAAACTAAACTTAGGAGAAGGCATAAATTGCCAAATAAGTTTTTTCTTTGATAAAACCCAAAAACAGGGATTAATGCACCAAACAATAAAACCGATAGTATAGAAGAAACAAAAAGAATCTTTAAGCCTAAAGCTACAGGAAAAGCTGCTACAAAAGGAGATATGATAAAGATAGCCGGTAATGTCAAAATAATCATTAATATTGAATTAGGTCTTTTTTGCCGAATAAGAACAACTAATGATATCAATCCAAATAGTACAACGATTATAAAATAACTGGCTCCTTTAAGGTATAAAGCCGCCATGGTACAAATAACCAGCCAAATAAACAATGGTCCTACAAGTAAGTTAGCTTGATTTTTACTTTTACTGAGTTTTGCATATACTTTAAAACAAATAGCAATTGATAATAATACAAAAACAGTGATATATTGATAACCGTTATATGTAAACCCATGTTGAATTTCATTATAATGGGGGTAGATAACCTTAATCAGTTGCCATCCACCAAAAGTTATTCCTCCTGCAAAGATCAGGCATAAAAGAAAAGCACCTAATCCTAACAAAGCTTCTTTGAAATCTATTCGGTATGCAAATTTTCCATAAAAAACTAATCCTATAAATAAGATAATTGCAATACTTAATAAAGCATATATCCAACTAAAAGGATATTTAACAAGATTAAAAATTGGAGTATTAAAATAAATGTAGTCCCGATCAGATTTAAGCACACTCAGATCGACCTCAGAAAAGTAGGAGAGTAGAGGCATTAAGTAGCTTCCTTGATGTTGTAATGTGTTTAGATCTAGATTTTGCCATGTGTCATTGGCTGTATGGTAATCAAAATGATCATCTATAAAAGCAAAGTTGAACCCTTCGATATCCCCTTGTTTTCTTAAAACAGTAAGATCTGTATCATTGGGGAGCATTTTGTAAATACTATAGGCAAGAGAATTAGTAACTGGATAGTTTACGCCAGCTTTAGAGAATTCATCAATCATTTTTCCATTCTTACCGTTGGTTTCTATCAGCATATAAGAATTACCACCACTTCCTCTGGCTTCAAAATTAAGTGCAAGTCCAACATCTTTGGCCCAGGGGTGTTTTTTTGCAAAAAGATCTGCTCCAATAAGTCCAAGTTCTTCTCCATCGGTAATACAAATGATAATATCATTTTTAGGAACCTTATTTGTAGCCATATAAGCTCTGATTCCTTCGAGGATAGTTGCAACACCACTAGCCGCATCACTGGCTCCGTATGAAGAATGTGGCGAACTGTCATAATGAGACATAAGTACCAGCGACTTTGTAGAATTACTACCTTTAATTTTTGCAATGATATTTTTTGGTCGGCTTATTGCTCCTCCATTAGAAATAGAAATGCCTTCTTGAATTTCGGGTTGTAACCCCAGTTTTTTTAATTCATCTAGGATATATGTTTTTGTTTCTTCATGTGCCGAACTACCTAAATAGTGAGATTGTTTAGAGATGTTTTTTACATGTTCTAATGCACGAAGTGTAGAAAATTCCTGTTTAGAGGTCTTGAGATCTGTTATTTTTTGTGGTCTACTGCTGTAAAATGTGTAAACTAATGAGATTAAAATGAGGAGCAACGTAAGTAAAGAGGGAAACTTTCGCATGTGTGAATATTGGTTTAGGCTAAAGGTAAGAAATAAGCTACAATTATTAGAAACATACCTTTTAAAATGATAGTTGATGATTTCTTTAATAGTTAAAAAACGATACAGTTAAAGGTATAAAAATTAGATTTTAATTTTAATGTAATTAAAATCTAACTTGAATAAGTTGTTGTAAATCACTATATTTAAAATTCACTAAATCACTAGATATTATGGGAATAATTAGTTTTCAAGGAGCTCGCTCTAAGACGAAGAAGCAGGATGAGACACTAATAAAAGTCTCTGATTATATGACCAAAGACTTGATTACATTTAGTCCTGGGCAGTCGGTTATGGAGGTCATCGAAACTTTAGTAAAATATAAAATATCAGGAGGGCCCGTAGTAGATGATAAACACCAGTTATTAGGTATTATTTCTGAAGGGGACTGTATCAAGCAACTTAATGAAAGCCGTTATTACAACATGCCGATTGAGGATGCCAAAGTTGAAAAATTTATGGTAAAAGATGTAGATACCATAGATGGGAACCTTAATATTTTTGATGCAGCCAACAAGTTTTTACAAACCAAAAGAAGGCGTTTTCCAATTTTGGAAGATGGTAAGCTGGTTGGGCAAATTAGCCAGAAAGATATTATGAAAGCAGCATTAAAGATGAATAGTCAAAATTGGAGAAACCGGTAATCAAACGTAGTAGAAGCTAAGAATAACGGATTTTTATGGCTTATCAGATCCTGTTATTCTAGTTTCGAAACCATCAATACTAAGAACATTCTTTTCTTTTCGGTAATTTTCTAGTCGCTCTTCTCCCTGTTTTTCGGACCAGGATTTTAACTGTGTTCTTTCTTCTTTAAAGTCCATAAACGGAACCGCATATCCGCAAGAGATCTGTACCATATCTACATGCATTTCAATAATTTGTCTTGAACCCACAATCTTAGGGAAAAGATCAATATAATTATGATATACCTCATCTTGTTTATGAAATATATTTACAGTTCCGTATAGTCTTAAGATCAAAGGTTTTCCTTCAAAAGCACAAAATAGAATAGTCATTCTATTATTTTTTATGATATGAGCTGCGGTTTCGTTTCCACTTCCTGTAAGATTTAACCAGACAATTTTGTTTGGCCCAATAACCCGAAATGTATCCATTCCTTTAGGAGAAATATTAACTCGCCCTTCATTGGCTGCTGTTCCTACAAAGAAAACTTTTTGTTTAGCTATAAAGTCTTTTAATTCTGAATTTATCTCGGTTAATATTTTTGCCATTTTCTTATGATGATAACCTATTTTAGTCAGAGAATAGGGTTAATTTAATTTCTTTTTACGATTGCATAAAAATCATTTTCTAGCGGAAGATACCCTTGATCATATACAAAATAGTAGGTGTTTCCGGTTTTGGTAACATAGATACTAGTGAAATGCTGAAAATCAAACCCTTTAGCCATAAGCTTTGTCTTCGTGGTTTTAGTTTTATCCTTTGGGTTTAATTCTTCGAGAATGCGATAGTTTTTACGCAATAGATTGTTAATATTACGAATCAGGTTTTTACTGTCCTTATTGAGTTGATTGTTATATGCGTTACGACAGTAATCACTACAGAACTTTTTATCTGCTCGACCAACAATTTTATCACCACATACTGGGCATTCTTTTTGCATCAGAATATAATTTGATATGAAGATACAATAAATATCCATTTACAAATGATTAACGCCAAATATCAAAAGAAAATATCTTGTGCTAATCTGTAAGTGTTAGAGTGTGCTTCTATAATAGTCTTGATATCCGGAGAATACCCACCACCCATAGAACACATAACTGGGATATCGAAATCTTTACAGGTTTGCAGTACAAATCGATCTCGTTCTGCACAACCATCTAGTGAGCATCCTAATTTTCCTAATTTATCGGTAGATAAGATATCTACACCACTCAAATAATACATAAAATCTGGTTTTTGATCTTCAATGAGTCGGGGTAGAGTTTCTTTTAGAATTCTTAGGTATTCCTGATCTTCAGTTTGATTAAGAAGTTCGATATCCAGATCTGATTTTTCTTTTTTGAAAGGATAATTGTTTGCTCCATGCATCGAGAAGGTAAATACACTATCATCATTTTCAAATATTTGTGCAGTTCCGTTACCTTGGTGTACATCAAGATCTACGATCAAAACTTTTTTTGCTAAACCATGTTGTAAAAGATAGCGTGCTCCAATTGCCTGATCATTTAATAGGCAAAATGCTTCGCCATGATCTGTATACGCATGATGAGTACCACCAGCGATATTCATGGCAACACCATATTGTATAGCATATCGCGAAGCTTTAATAGTACCATCAGCAATAATTACCTCACGATCGATCAGCTCTTTTGATAGCGGAAAACCAATTTTTCTGGCTGCTTTAGAGTCTAATGATAATTCGATAAGACTTTGATAGTAACCTTTTGTATGAACTGCCAGAATAGGTTGCGAATCCGGAATTTCGGGAGCAAAGAAATTTTCTTCTTTGCAAGTCCCCTCATACAGCAATTGTTTAGGCAATAGCTCATATTTAATCATGGGGAACCTATGCTTTTCTGGCAAAGGATGCGTATAGATCGGGTGATATGCTATTTTGAGCATGTCAACTTAACTAATAACCGCTCCGGGATTCACTCCAGCCTCATCAGGATTTAGGAATACAAGTTTTCCTTCAGGTGTTTCGGTCATTAGGATCATTCCTTCACTTTCTACACCTCGCAATGCTCTTGGAGCAAGATTAACCAATACAGTTACCTTTTTACCTACGATTTCTTCTGGAGAAAAGTGCTCTGCAATACCCGAAACGATCGTTCTGGTATTAATTCCTGTATCTACCTTAAGTACCAAAAGCTTTTTGGCTTTGGGCATCTTATTAGCTTCGATGATAGTCCCAACGCGAATATCTAATTTGGTAAAATCATCAAAAGTCGCTGTATCTTTTTGTGGTTCTATCACTTTATTTTCGGCTTCGTTAGCTTTTTTGGTTGCTTCCAATTTGTCTAATTGTTTTTGGATTTCAGCATCTTCGATTTTAGAGAACAGTAATTCTCCTTTTTCGATTTGATGTCCTGTGGGAAGAAGTATCTCTTTTGTCGCAATTTCATTCCATGTAGGCTGCTGATCGAGTCTCGAAAAGTTGAGGATTGATTTTAATTTATCTGAAGTGAACGGTAAAAATGGCTCTGATACTATTGCTAGTGCTGAAGCAATTTGTAGTGCAACATACATTATAGTTTTAGTACGCTCTTCGTCTGTTTTAATTAATTTCCAGGGCTCCTCATCTGCCAGGTATTTATTCCCTAATCGAGCAACATTTAGTAACTCCTGGCTGGCTTCTCTAAATCGATATCGTTCTATAGAACTTGCAATAACCGCAGGATAGGCTTTAAGCTCTGCTAAGGTTTGCTCGTCAACTTTAGAAAAAGTAGCTGGTGAAGGTACCACGCCACCATAATATTTATTGGTTAACACAACTACTCTGTTGATAAAGTTTCCGAATATGGCAACCAATTCATTATTATTTCGTGCCTGAAAGTCTTTCCAGGTAAAGTCATTGTCTTTAGTCTCGGGAGCATTGGCAGTTAATGCATATCGCAATACGTCCTGTTGATCAGGAAATTCATCAAGATATTCATGTAGCCAGACTGCCCAGTTTTTTGATGTCGAAAGTTTATTACCTTCAAGATTTAAAAACTCATTAGCAGGCACATTTTCGGGTAGTATATAACTTCCTTCGGCTTTGAGCATACTAGGGAAAATAATACAGTGAAAAACTATATTATCTTTTCCTATAAAGTGAACTAATTTCGTACTCTTATCTTTCCAGTAAGGTTTCCAGTCTTTTCCTTCTCGTTCGGCCCATTCTTTGGTAGAAGAGATATATCCAATAGGAGCATCAAACCAAACGTATAATACTTTTCCTTCTGCACCAGCTACCGGAACAGGAATTCCCCAATCCAAATCTCGTGTTACTGCGCGAGGGCGTAATCCATCATCTACCCAGGATTTGATTTGGCCATATACATTGGTTTTCCAATCTTTTTTATGCCCTTCGAGAACCCATTCTTTTAGAAAACTCTCATATTGATCTAATGGTAAAAACCAGTGTTTGGTTTGTTTTAGGATAGGCTGTGCACCAGAAATTGTTGATTTTGGATTGATAAGATCTGTTGCATTAAGAGAGCTACCACAATTTTCGCATTGATCACCATACGCTTCTTCGTGACCACACTTAGGGCAAGTACCTACTACAAATCGATCTGCTAGGAATTGATCAGCCTCTGGATCATATAGTTGTTCTGATGTTTCTTCTATAAACTTGCCATCATCATATAGTTTCTTAAAAAATTGTGAAGCGGTTTCATGATGAATAGGAGCAGAAGTTCTGGAGTAATTATCAAATAAAATTCCGAAATCTTCAAAAGATTTTTTTATGATGGTGTGATACTTATCAATAATTACTTGTGGAGAAACCCCTTCTTTTCTTGCACGCATAGGGATTGCAGCACCATGCTCATCACTACCACATATAAAAGCGACATCATTGCCAGTCATTCTAAGGAAACGTGAGTAAATATCTGCGGGGATATAAACCCCTGCCAGATGACCTATATGAATAGGGCCATTGGTATATGGTAAAGCTGCTGTAATTGTGTATCTTCCCGTCGTGCTCATAATGCTAAAAAATAAGGCACAAAGGTAATAAAAACACTTACAAAATGTAACCCTGGATCATCCAATTATTTTGAACGCGTGCAGGGATGTGTTCATCTATTTTATGAAATCAAAATTGATTTACTATAATTACCATTATTGGTCTGAATCTGATATACATAAGGACCAGTACTTAGCCTTGTATTTGCAGACTGTTTTACATCGATAATATGTTCTCCTTCTGTTAACACCTCGTTTCTTAAGGTTGCTACTTTTTGTCCTACCACGTTATAAAGTGCAATATCTACATGCGTAGTTTCGGGATTTGCAATATTTATATAGGTCTGACTATCACTATAGGTAACGATATGAGTAATTCCTTCCCCATCGATAGGGATATTAGGATTAATACCCGAGCAATTGAATCCTAAATCTAAGGACTCAAAAGAGCTGCCCAGAAGGACTCTTCCTACAGTGTTTTCATCAATACATAGCCAATCTTTCATTACCGTGGCATATACCTGCCTGAAATCGGTAGTATTAAATACATTACCTCCTCGGGTTAAGTTAGATAAATCCGGATGTTCTCCGGCAAAACCACTTCCATTAAGAGCAGAACCAAAAAACATGGTAGGTGCTGCAGTACCATGATCTGTTCCCAAAGATCCATTTTCTCTAAATCGTCTACCAAATTCAGACATGGTCATAGTAAGTACTTTGTCATCCCATCCTGCTGCTGTTAGATCTTTATAGAAGTTACTTATCGCTTCAGAGAATGAATTAAGAAGCTCCTGGTGTCTTTGTATTTGATTGTTATGTGTATCGAATCCTCCTAAAGTTACTAAATATACTTTGGTTCCGAGGTTTCCTTTGATTAATCTGGCAATGATACTTAATTGCCTGCCCAGGCTATCATCAAGATATCCTCCAAAATCGGTAGATCTTTCATAGGCAGAACTAATTACATCGGCATAGGTAAATGTAGTATTTGTAACTTCTCTAAGATGTCGTACTCTATCGTCATAGGTGCAATCCCCCAGGCCATCTAAGCTATAGGAAGTACCATTTTCTGCAATTTGCAATAATCTTCTGGGATCAGAAACGGCAAAAGAGAAATCATTCTCTGGTCCTTTAAAAATTAAGTTCCCTATACTTCCTATCTGAATAGAAGGAGGGCTGGCAGGTGGATTAAAAATATAATCGGGATAAATTTCCTGAAAATATCTTCCCATAAAACCAGTTCTGTCTTCTTCTTCTAAGTTGGTGTTGGCATAGATATCAGAACCTCTAAAATGAGATAAAGATGAATCTTCATATCCAACACCATGAACAACCCTCATTTGACCATCACCCCAAACACTTTCTAATTTGTTCATTGGCTTTGGCATGGCATAATCATCATCAAGTGTAATAAATTCACTTGGAGGGATTTTTATAAGAGGTCTGGCATTAGCATAAATATCATAATCATAAACAGGGATAATGGTATTAAAACCATCATTACCTCCTTGTAGTCTAACAAGGATTAGAATGTTCTCATTTTGTGCCTGGCTAAGAGCAATTGATAATGGAGAAGGTCGAGAAACCGAAAGCGACGTGTTGGCTAACATCATAGATCCTCCGCCAACAAGGCCTAGTGCCTGAAGGAAAGATCTTCTGTTCCATTTTATATGGTCTTCCGTATTACAAGACCCGTCTTTTTTTATATTCTTGGAGTGATTAGTTTCGCACATAAGATTTTTATTTAAGTTGGAATTCTGGGATTTCTGCAATGTAATCTAGTAAAGCAGCAAATTGCTGAGGTACTTGAGGAAAACCTAAAGTCCATGTACCATCTTCATAGTAATTGTCTGGGATACCATCAATTTTGAAAGCTCCTAAAGCTTCACCAAAAGTAATGAGATCATTAATCCCTCTGGGAAAGAAATAATTTAGAATAGTTCTTACCACAAGATCAACATCTGCAGTAGATACTAATAGATTTCCATCGCTTTGTTCGCCAATTGGCATCCCTACTAAAAAATCTCTAAATTGTTCCTGATTTTGGCTCCATGCTCGACTTACAATATATCGAATACTTTCCCAGCGACCAATCAATAAATCGGGGCTAATCCAGTCGTCATTACCTTGCCAGCCTTCCACATCTATAGGGTTTAAAACGTCTTGCCCTAATGTGCGTACTGTATTTCGGTAAAAATCGATATGATCTACATCTGCAGGGAGTGCAAATCCTAATTCATTAAAAAAACTTATGTTTAAATCACAAGGGCTTTTGATAATTGTCCCTATAGCTTCTATATTAAAAAAATGTTCACTTTTAAATAACTGACGCAGTACAGCTGCCACCTGATAACCACTTGTGATAAAGGTTTGTGCCATTTGAGCAACAATAGCATCATTACAGGTAGGGCTTACAAAATAGGTGTATAGTTTTGCGCAAATAAAAGTTGCCACCTGATTGCTTCTTTGCTGAAACAAAATATTAACAACATCGTCATAAGTCCAGTTTCCGGTCTGACCGAAAATAGTTTTAGACTCATTACTAAACTGTGCCGGGTCAAACAGAATATCACCCCAAGGGATATCGTTTGTGTTAACATACCCTGTTAGTGCTTTTGCCGTTTGCTGGATATCATCTTCTGTATATGCATTGTCTACACCAAGAGTAAAAAGTTCATATAACTCTCGGGCATAATTTTCATTGGGTCTATCTCTTATATTTTCATCGCCATTAAGATATACCAACATGGCATTTGATATACCAATATCGTATACAAAATCTCTAAAACTCCCCAAAGCGTGTATTTGAAGAAGATTGTAATACTGAGATTGATATGCGGGACTGCGATAGGTATCATCTTCGGTTACAAAATGATTACTCCAAAATAAGGTAAGACGCTCTCTTACTTTATTTTGAATCAAATCATTTATCATTTGATTTTTCCCTTGGGTTCGATAAAAACCAATATCGTTATTGGGGTTAGCTGTCTCTGCAGCTTCAAATTGATCTCTGTTCCATAAACCCCATGCTGGAGGAGGGGTGGCATTTAGAGCAATAGCATTATCAATAAGCTGATCAACCAATGCAGAAGGATTGTTTTGAGCCAAAGCAGCCAGAACCTCTGCTTTTGATGCTCCAAAAGCAATTCTACGATACAAATGATTTATTTTGCTTACGTTCCAGGGGTTACCCGGAGAAGGCACATATTCTGCTAGGGAAGCAAGATTACATGAAGTATCCGACATCATAGGCAATAGGGTTTAAAAGTAGAGTAATGGGGACAAAATTCCTTACAATATAATAGATTATAACGAAAGTATTTGTTAATTAGTATCTCAAAATTGAAAAAAAACAATAAATAAGTCTTATAAGAAGTTGTTGCCGCATAGAAAATGAATGTTTTTTTATCATAATACATCTATTACACTACTATTAAAAAAATAAACTCAAGAGTGAAAATACTAGAACCAGATTTTGTTAAAAAAGGAGATAAAATTGCTATTGTTTCTACAGCAAGAAAGATTAGCTTAAAGGAAATACGAGAAGCTGTAGGGCTGTTAGAAAAATGGGGATTAGTTCCTGTAATGGGTTCAACCGTTGGAAAAGAAGAAAATCAATTTGCAGGATCAGATCAGGAACGAGCATCCGATTTTCAAAAAATGCTAGATGATAAGGAAATCAAAGGGATATGGTGTGCAAGAGGAGGGTATGGAACTGTAAGAATCATTGATAAAATTGATTTTTCAAATATGCTAAAATACCCAAAATGGGTGATAGGCTATTCTGATGTTACTGTGCTTCATTCTCATCTACATAAACTAGGTATATGCTCGCTACATGCCCCTATGCCAATAGATATCCATAAAGGAACAAAAGCATCGATTGATTCGTTGAAAGATACTGTTTTTGGTAAAAAAGTTAACTATACTATTCCTTCTTCTAAAAAAAATATTCTGGGGAATTGTAGAGGGCAGTTAATCGGGGGTAATTTATCGATTTTATATTCTCTATGTGGTTCTGCGTCCTCTATAAATACTTCTGGTAAAATTTTATGTATAGAGGATCTGGATGAGTATCTTTATCATATTGATCGTATGTTGCAAAACCTTAGACGTAATGGATTTTTCGACAACTTATCAGGATTGATTGTCGGAGGAATGACCAAAATGCATGATAACAATATTTCTTTTGGTAAAAAAGCTAAAAGGATCATTCTCGATATTGTACAAGAGTATGATTTTCCGGTAGTGTTTAATTTTCCAATGGGACATGTCGAGGATAATAGAACTTTGATGATGGGTGCAGAAGCTTTTTTACGAGTCGATAAGAATCAGGTAAGATTAGAATATATATAGGTATGGCAGAACATAATGCGCTTGGTAAAAAAGGAGAAAAGATGGCAACTGATTTTCTTATCGAGAAAGGCTATGAAATTCTTGAAAGAAATTATAGGTATCTGAAACATGAGGTTGATATCATTGCCAGAAAAGAAAATATTGTGGTGGCGATAGAAGTAAAAACCCGAAGTACTCCCGAATTTGGTAACCCTCAGGATTTTGTAAAACCTAAACAAATACAATCTCTGGTCAAAGCTGTTGATCACTATATAACAGATAATGATTTAGACGTAGAGGTACGTTTTGATATCATCGCTATTATAGAAAATAAATTAGGCGTTAGGATGGAGCATTTAGAAGATGCATTTTATCATTTTTAATGGTGCAATTGTACACATTCGGTCGAAAAATGTTTATGATTAGAATAGTTTTACATCTACCTTAATACTATCTATCATCTAGGATTATATTAATTTATTAATGAGAAATACCCTTTACAAGTACGATATGATCCATTCGGTCGAAAAGTATGAGATAATATGATAGTTTTGTAGAAAACAGTAATTATTTATTAATGCAATCTTTCGAATTCATCGATCTTATACTTTTTTTTGGGATAAGTCAGGGTGTTTTTTTAGCGGTTACTCTTCAGATTATTAAGAATAAGAACAAAGCAGCAAACAGAATCCTTTCAATTATGCTAGTGCTTTCTGTTTTTATGCTTTTGGGTAGAATGATTTTTTTTAAATTTTTGACTGCAAGATTATTTCAATGGGCAATTCTTATTGATTCGGTGATTTTCTTATTTGGGCCATTATGTTATATATACAGTAGACGATTAATATTTTCTAAAAATGACACATTTAGACTCTCTTGGTTTCATTATATACCTGTGAGTTTTCATCTTTTATTTTCATTTTATATTTTTTCTTTTAATGGAGATGAGTTTTCGGATCATTTATTAGCAGGATCCTTTAAGGTACCTTTTTTAGTTATTGAGGGAGCAGGGATTGTTTCCAATGTATATTATTGGATTCTTAATGTGAAAATTTTAAAAACATATATTCATAACGAGAAAAACCATGTTTCTTATACTCAAAGTCTGGTGTCGTTTTTGAAATTTTTTCAAATCTCAATCTTTATTGTCATCACAGTTTGGATGATCAGTTATACCTCGATGCACTTTTTTAATTATTCTATAAAATTTATTAATTATAACTCGGTTTGGGCTACAATATCAATATTCATATTTGTAATAGGATATTACAGCCTTAAAGAACCAGAACTGTTTAGAATATCGTTTCAAAAAGAAAAAACAAAATCACAACAACGTTTACCACAAGATCAGATTATTTTAATAGGAAAAGGATTAAACACCCTAATCGAGAAAGAAAAGATTTTTCTAAAATCAGATTTAACCCTTCGAGATCTTTCTCTACGATTAAATACTTCTACTCATAATATTTCATGGTATCTTAATCATGTATCAAAAAGTAACTTTTATGATTATATTAATCATTTTAGGATACAGGAATTTTTATCGAAGATAGATAATAACGAACATCTTCACCATACTATACTAGCCATTGCTATGGAAGTTGGTTTTAATTCGAAATCTACTTTTAATAAAGCCTTTAAATTAGAAGTTAAGGATACACCAAGAAATTATATTAAAGGAATAAAAGCAGCGTAAAATAAGTGTGAATTGATCCAAACCGTCGATTTTTATGAAGTGCCTAAATACTTTAGAGCAAACTTAAAAATCATTCAATATGAAAACATGTATTAAACACATTAGTATAAAAGTAGTAATGCTTTTTGTTTTATCCTCGATATCAATCACACTAATTTCTTGTTACGGAGATGGATTAGATCCAGACCTCGAAGTAGAAACTGTAGTTTCTCCTTTTTTTGGTAATGATGCTGTTAGTGTAGATAAATACGGTAATATTTATGTCTCAGAGTTTGGTCAGTTTGCAGGAGCAAATGGTAGTGGAACGAGGATTTTTAAAGTATCCAAAAATGCTGAGGTTACAGAATTTGTATCAAACTTAACAGGTCCATTAGGAAATGCAATTGACCTACAAGGTAATCTGTATGTTGTTAATAGTAGTGGTGGTGGATCAGGAGATATTCTTAAAATTACACCAGACGGAACACAAACGATATTGGCAAGCATAAATGGTTTCCCATCTGGACTAACTTTGGATCATGATAAGAATCTGTATGTGTCAAATTTTGGAAGCCCAACGGTTCATAAAATCACTACCGAAGGAGAAGTAACTGTGTATGCATCAGACCCTAAATTAGTAGGTGGTGTAGGGATAGATTTTGATCGTAAAGGAAATTTAATTGTTGGCAATTTTTCTACAGCAGATATTTTATCGATAGATCCAGACGGAAATGTATCTCTTGTTACAACTATTACCGATGCTGTGGTTAATGGTTTTGGGATTGGTTATCTAACCATAGTTAGGAATTCCATTTTTGCTACCGGTATTGGGGTCAATAAAATATTCAAAATTTCTATGGATGGTACAGTAGAGGAGTTTGCGGGTACCGGAGATGCTGCTCAAACTGATGGATTGCTTAAAGAAGCATCATTTAATGGCCCTAATGGGATTACTTCTGACCCATTTGGTACAGCAATTTATATATCAGAATTTGGAGGAACTGGAGGAGTGAGGAAAATTAAATTTTATTAAGATTACTATAGTTTGCCATTCTAGCAACGATTGTGGCTTTGGTTTGGTGTGTGTGGGTTGCTATTGCAGGCTAATTAGTGATGTAATTTGATAGAAAAGGCAGTGAGATTAATTCAATTTTAAATAATAAGTATTTAAAATTAGTAAAGGCGGGGAATCAATGGATACTCGCCTTTACTAATTTTTATGCAGTGTAATTAGACGCTTACACCATTGCTTTTAGGATGTTTAAAATGAATAACAAAGCTGATAAGATTAGACTTTTCATAATATTAAGGTTTATAAGAATAGATTTGTTAGATCATATGCGTGTTTAAAAAGGTTGTTTACACCTGATGATGTACTTTTATTTATGAGCAGGGATATAGATATGTTATATTCAGGAAATAATATAAAGATTGAAGTAGCACCATTAGCGGTACCAGCGTGATGAATAGTTTGAACTTTGGGTTTGTCATTAAAAACAGATTCTGACCTGTAATTACGCCACCCTATTGCATAATATTGCTCATTTATGTCTCCATTTTGTAAAGTAACCGGTTGTATTAATGATTCCATTGTTTCTTTTTTTAAGAAAGTATGATTCAAAAACGCATTTCCTAAAGTAACAAGAGCAGTTGGTGTAGCGATAAGACCACCACCAGCCCATTTATTACTATTGTTTACCTTGTATACTTCTTTGTATTGATTGTCTTCGACTTCATAGAACTTTGATAAGTTCTCTACTGCAGCAGCTTGTTGCTCTGTAGAGATATCTATGTCTAGAGGTTCGAATACCGAAGTTTTCATAAAATGCGGAAAATCCATTTTTGAAGCTCCTTCAATCATTGCACTAAGTAGCGTATAGTTGTATGTGCTATAGCTAAAATCTGTACCTGGGGAAAATAATAAGTCATCATCATTAAATACAGAAACACTTTCTTTGGTAGTAGCATACTCATCATTGTTGTAATATTCCCAAATAGGAAAACAAAAACAGATTCCGTAATTACGCATTCCTGAAGTATGAGAAGCAAGTTGTTTTAATGTTATTTCTGAAAGTGTTTTACTGGCATACGGGACAAATTCTTTGACTTTAGAATCAAGACTGAGTTTCTTGTTTTGGAGAAGAACTCCTAACCCAATTGAAGTCACCGCTTTTGAAGTACTTCCAATCCTGAATTTTGTTTTTAAGCTCACTTTTTTGTTTTTTTCTATATCCTCATAACCAATGGCATTAGCCCAAACTATTTTACCGCTTTTGCCAACTGCAACAGAAATTGCAGGTGTTTTTATACTAGTAAATATATCTCTTAGAAGACTGTCTGCTTTTTTTGAAATCGAATCTTGATGTTCTACAACTAGTTGTGATTTGGCGATTTTAGGAAAAGTAGACCAACCAGAAGTATGAACAAAAATTGGCTCTAATAGATAAAATAATAATGAGGCAACGATTATCAAAATAGATATAATGCAAATTTTTTTCATGATGATATTTATTTAAAATAGGATATGAGAGATACTATCAATGAATAATAATTCAATGATTTTATAAAATGTTTCGAAAATATTTTTAATGGTTAACTAAGAGCAATTTCTTTTTGCTTTGCTTTTAGCATCTGAGAAACTTTATAAAGTAGGATGATTTCCAGAATAATTGTAGGAGTAAGTAAAACCAATCCAATAAGAGATAAAATGATGGTAACCATAAAACCATAGGTAATGATTTCAAAAATACCCGTTACAGTGGCAAGTGTTCCTAGTCCATTTTGCAGACGTAATATTGATATTCCAAATAATATTCCAATAACACCATAAGTTACTGCTTCGGCTCCAAGAACGAACTGATACTCAAAATCAGCAATGTATAATGATAAGATATCATAGATATAAAATAATACTCCTATAAAAATAAAAATGAATGCAGTAATCCGTAATAGATAGTTTTTAAAAATTTTTCCTGTGAGAATAAACCCTCTTGTAAATAGAATAACCGAAGCCAGCATACCTATTTTTAATACAATATAAACAATGTTATTTGTAACCATTAGATCTTCGGTGTATCTGTAATAATCTACAACAATTTCTGCAAATCCAAGAATAAAATATACAATCCCGCCGATCCATGCGATAGAAAGTTGTTTGATTAGAAAGCCAACTTCTTTACTATCATCTATATCGAGAAGAAATAATTTTTTAAACTCTTTAGTTACTCGAGATTCTTCTGTTTGTATTTTTTCGAGATCATAATCCAGTGCTGATAAAATAGTTTTTATAGTATAACTTCTTGGAGTTACTTCTCCCGCTTCAATACGCTGGATTGTACGAACACTAATATTACATTGTTCTACCAGTTCTTCTTGGGTAAGTCCTTTAGATTTTCTGAGTTCAGAAATTTTTTGACCTAATTCTGGCTGTTTCATGATTTGATTAATTTTCATTTTGTTCAGCAATATTAGTTTTCAGAAATAGGTTCTCAAATTTTTTAGCTTGTATTTCACCCGACATTTACCCGACAATACAGGTATAACAATGCTTTTTAAGGATTTGTAAAAGAATCTCCAGAATCCGAAATATAGGATTATTCTATGGAATGTGTTATGATTTTTTCTAGAAATAATTTTTTGTAGATAACATACATGTGTTTTTAAACACTTTTAAGATTGAAGGTAGTGGTCGTTATGCTAATAGTGATTCCTGTATGTTATGGAAAAGTAAATTCGAGTATATTAATTATTGGTGATGATAAGGCATCAGTAGTTATGCAAATTATGGATTGATTTTTGATACAGATTAATAACGTTTAAAAAGTACTAAGCTGTTCTTATTTTTAATGCCTTTAGATAACTTTTAACTTCAATGTACATTGCTTCTTTACTGTATACATCATCAATGTTGTTATAGCAATGATACCCAAAAGAATAATTCATAGAAAATTCTTCTATATCAATCAATTCCGGATTGTTTTTGTAGTTTTCTATTTCTTCTGTATACCTTCTTTTTAAATTTGAATAATTTATTGCATACAGTTTATTAGTATTAAGATCATCTATCAATTGATTAACTCGATTATTTATCTTTTGTAATTGTCTCCAGTGATCTTTTAAAAAACTAAATTCTTCTCTTGTGTTCATAATCCATGTTGGTTTATTATGATGATAAAATTAAAAAACATATGTATCGTTAGAAGGTATTTGTCGATAAAATACATTAAAACTATCGTTAAAGTGTTGTTTTTTGTCGACGGATGGTTTTTATGGATTAGAAAAAAATGTAAAATCAGTACAGAAATTTTAGATTTCTATAAAAAAGGAGTAACATTTATTCCTACAAAGGCATAGGTATGTATAGTATAAAGTCTTTTACTATAAAAAACAATAGTACGAAGAAATGATTAATGAGTTTAAAAACTATACATATTAATTTTGTTACATCTTTATAATACTCTAAAGGTAACGTGGGTACTACAGAAAACTATATCACTTACGTTACTTGTTATCATTACACTTCAATATCAATCTTAGGTTGTAACGGTTGCAATACTTGTAGTGCTTTATCTACTGTGGTAACATTTTCAAAAGTTAATAATAAGCGTAACCCGTTTCTGGTATTCTTTTCTTTCATCTTACAAACTCCAGGATTCTGTTGTACAAATTGCAATACATGTGTAAATGCCGGACTTTGATAAAAACCAGATTGTTGATCACTAATGAAATAGCCAATTAACTTATCTTGTTTCATAATAATTTTTTCTAATCCAATAGATGTGGCTATCCACTTGATTCGAACCGAATTTAATAAATCTACTGCCTGATCGGGTAATTCGCCAAAACGATCTATCAATCGTTTTTCATACTCCTGCAGGTCTGATTCTTTTTTAATAGTATTAAGCTCGGTGTATAGGCTAAGGCGCTCAGTAATATTATTGATATAATCATCTGGGAACAACAACTCGAAATCGGTATCGATTTGCGTATCTTTTAAATATATCTTGTCTGTTGCTTCTTCTTTATATAATTCTGCAAACTCATTTTCTTTGAGCTCTTCGATAGCTTCATTTAGGATTTTTTGGTATGTTTCGAAACCAATTTCATTAATAAATCCGCTCTGCTCCCCTCCTAATAGATCTCCCGCTCCACGAATTTCGAGATCTTTCATGGCGATATTAAAACCACTTCCCAGTTCAGAGAATTGCTCTAGTGCTGTAATACGTTTACGGGCATCTTCGGTCATAGCCGAATAAGGTGGAGTGATAAAATAACAAAATGCTTTTTTATTACTTCGGCCCACACGTCCTCGCATTTGATGTAGATCAGAAAGTCCAAAATTATTGGCATTATTAATAAAAATGGTATTTGCATTAGGGACATCTAACCCGCTTTCTACGATGGTAGTAGAAATCAATACATCAAACTCTCCGTTCATAAAAGACAGCATAAGGCCTTCTAACTTTTTCCCTTCCATCTGCCCATGGCCAACACCTATCTTGGCATCGGGGACTAAGCGTTGTACCATCCCTGCAACTTCTTTAATGTTTTCGATTCTGTTATGAATAAAAAACACCTGACCCCCACGTTGGATTTCATAACTCACGGCATCCCGTATGGTTTCTTCACTAAATCGTATCACATTGGTCTCTATAGGATAGCGGTTAGGAGGGGGAGTTGTAATGGTAGATAAATCCCGTGCTGCCATAAGGCTAAACTGTAATGTTCTTGGGATTGGTGTAGCGGTTAAAGTTAGGGTATCTACATTTTCTTTTATGGTTTTGAGCTTATCTTTTACCGATACGCCAAATTTTTGTTCTTCATCAATAACCAATAACCCAAGATCTTTAAACTTCACATTTTTGTTAACCAGCTGATGGGTTCCGATAATAATATCTACTTTACCTACGGCCAGGTCTTCGAGGACTTCTTTTTTTTGTTTTGCTGTGCGAAAGCGATTTATATATTCTACCGTCACCGGGAAATCTTCAAGACGTTCCCTAAAAGTTTTTGCATGTTGAAATGCAAGAATTGTAGTGGGTACCAGAACGGCTACTTGTTTTCCATTATCAACAGCCTTAAATGCTGCCCGAATAGCCACTTCAGTTTTACCAAACCCCACATCTCCACAAATAAGCCGATCCATTGGTCGCTCACTTTCCATATCGGTTTTTACTGCTTCTGTAGCCGTACTTTGATCGGGCGTATCTTCATATATAAAAGAAGCCTCTAACTCATGTTGTAAATAACTATCTGGGTTATACTGAAATCCTTTTTGCAGTTTCCGTTTTGCATATAACTGAATCAAATTGAAGGCAATATGCTTTACCCGAGCTTTGGTCTTTTGTTTAAGTGTTTTCCAGGCTTTGGAACCTAATTTGTATACCTGTGGAGGTTTACCATCTTTACCATTAAACTTCGAGATTTTATGAAGCGAATGTATGCTAAGGTAAAGCACATCTCTTTCTCCATAAATTAGTTTGATGGCCTCTTGTTTTTTACCTTCTACATCGATTTTTTGTAATCCACCAAATTTACCAATCCCATGATCAATATGAGTTACATAATCGCCTACATCCAGGTTGGTGAGTTCTTTTAGAGTGATCGCCTGCTTTTTGGCATACCCATTCTTGAGATTAAATTTATGATAACGCTCAAATATCTGGTGATCTGTATAGCAGGCAATTTTGCTATCGTGATCAATAAATCCCTGAAAAGCCGAAAAAACAATGGTTTCGTATTGCTTTACATCAAGGTCTGCATCATCAAAAATGTCATGAAAGCGTTTGGCCTGTTGTTCGCTTACGCAGAAAATATAGTTCTTATACCCTGTTTCATGATTTTCATTCAGATTTTTGATCAGTAAATCGAATTGTTTATTGAAAGAAGGTTGAGGTTTGGTGTCAAATTTTATGGTATAATCTGCTTTGGTAACAGGTCGATTACCGATTTCGATTAATGTAAAATCTAATAATTGCTTTTTGATAAGTTCTGATGTAGCAAAAAGTTCTGTTGGGGTACCATGTTTGATATCCTTAGAAAGTGTTTCGAATGCTTCTTCGGCTTTTTTAAAATTTTTATCAATTCTGGCAGAAAGAAGGTCGATGTCTTTTGTGACAATTACTGTTTTTAAAGTAATGTATTTTAAGAAACTTTCCCTGGTTTCTTGTAATGCCTTGTTCTCTACATTGGGGATAATAGCGATTTTTTTAATTTGATCTGTGGATAGTTGAGTCTCTACATCAAAAGTTCTAATACTATCAACTTCATCGCCAAAAAATTCGATTCTATAGGGTTCATCGTTACTAAAAGAAAACACATCTACAATCCCCCCACGAACCGAAAATTCTCCAGGCTCGGTAACAAAATCTACTCTTTGAAATTGATATTCGAATAATACTTCATTTACAAAATCGAGTGAAAGGGTATCATTAACACTAATTTTTAAAGTGTTTTTTTCGAGTTCTTTTCGAGTTACTACTTTTTCGAATAATGCATCGGGATACGTAATAATTAATGCAGGTTTTTTTCTGGAATTAATGCGATTAAGTACTTCGGCTCTTAGTAGTACATTTGCATTATCGGTTTCTTCGATTTGGTAGGGCCTACGATAACTCCCTGGGTAAAAAAGTACATTTTTATCTCCAAGTAGCTGTTCGAGATCATTAAGGTAATACGCAGCCTCTTCTTTGTCATTAAATATACAGAGGAATGGTTTTTCGGCTTGTGTAAAGCTATTTTCAATAATAAATGATAATGATGATCCAACACCTCCTTGCAGATGTATTTTTGTTTCAGGTTGGGCAATAGCTTCTCCCAGTTTCTGCATTTGCCGAGACTGTGCAACAATTTGCGAGATTAAATTTACACTCACGTAATGATGTTTTATGACAAATATAAGAGCTATATCAATTTCTGGCAAAGGGATTTTAAATTTCTATGTTAGGATGTATTGCGTGAGGGATAGTAGCGGCATCCTTTTGCCTTCTATTATTTGAAAAAATATGTTATGCTCTGGTAATTGTTCTTTTTAAAATTGTTTAAAGGATTTTTTATTAGCAAAAGATATAGCAAATAGCCCGGCCCGAAGGGCACGCCAAAAAATATATTTAATCAGATTTAACTTATATTAACCAAATTGTGCCAGTAATCGATTAAAATCTGTTTGAGAATTGTATACATTAGAAGAAACTCGGATGGCATTACCACGAAAGGAAATAAAGATATTTTCTTTTTTTAGTTTAGTTTTTAATTTTTCTAAATCAATATGATCTGGTAAATAAATACCAAAGAGATGATGTGCTCTATGATGGTCTTCTTCGATAAAACACCCTAAATCTCTAAGCTGTTGTATAGCAGTTGTAGAGATCGTCTTACAATATTCCTGGATCGTTTCTGGTGACCATTCGATCAATTGTTCTATGGCTCTAATCAACATTGGAGTTAATATAAAATTACTAGACTCTCCAACCGAATATCTGGCAGCCTTTTCTTTGTAGCGATCTTCATATTGGGTCAATCCAGCAAAATTCTCACTGTTATAACGATTCATCCAGTTATGTTCTATAGGCGTTCCTTCATTAAAAGCATCACTATAATATGCTACTCCGGTAGAATAAGGGCCAAGCAACCATTTATATCCTGCGCAAATTAAAGCATCGGGTTTAATTTCTGAAACAGAGAAAGGAAGAGCTCCTACGCTTTGAGTCCCATCAATAATTAAAAAAGCATGTACACCTTCAGTCTTTGCTCGTATTGCCTTTAGGTCAAACAATGTGCCATCTGCCCAATGCACATGAGGCATTGCTACAACAGCAGTTTTTTTGGTAATAGCATTCAGGATATTCTGATTCCATAGTGCACCTCGATCTTTAAAACTTTTTGGAGGCTTGATTACCGTGATAGAAGCATTATGTTTATTTGCTACTTCTTGCCAGACATATACATTACTAGGAAACTGCTCGTCAACTACTATAATTTCATCTCCGGGATTGATTGGGATATTGTTAGCAGCATTAGCGATACCGTAGGATACCGAAGGCAAAATAGCAATATTTCTATAATCAGGAGCATCGACCAACGTGGCAAAACGTTGTTTTAAAATCTCTCTTTGAGTAAAAAAATCTTGGGGCGTGATTTCATTAGGTCTGGCTTTTTGGATAACAGAGGCAAGACCAACTTCTGTTACAGATTTTAATTGAGGCGCCATATAAGCCCCGTTTAAATAAGTGATATTGTCTGATAGATCAAAGAGGTGTTTTTGATGTTGCATGTATTATATCTGTTATTGAGTATAAAAAAGCAATGAATATTGCTTTTTGTAAAGGTAGATATTAGAAATATGTGATGATGTTGATCAAAGTTAAAACTATCCTAATTATACGAGAATTTAGTTTCGCTAATCAGAAAATAGCATAAAATATAAAATTAAGTTTGTTCGGATGGTCAATAAAATAAGGGGGTACGGATCTTTTTTTTAACAAGAGGAAAAAATATCAAAAAAAAACAATTTTTTTTCGCCAGTTCCGAAAAATGAAACTGGCGTGTTTTATTATTGCACTATAAAACAATTGCAATAATGACAAATCCAATTTTAAATCCTGACAAGGGTAGGACTAAGTCGGGATGAAATTTTGGACTATGTAGGGTAGGGTTACCCCTTTTATTTTTCGGCTATTAGCTGATTTTTTTGCAATTCTTAAAATTCTCCTGTGCCTCGGCATGGGAGGGTTTTATTAGAATTTATTTGATTTTTTTGTCTGGAAGCGAAAAAATGCATTTTTACAGTCCAGAATTAAAAGCTCAAATGACATTCTTATTGTAATGTACAAAGAAAATAGATTTTTGATAAGATATATTAACAAAAACAGTGATGAATTAAGTTTTTATTAACAATCAAAAGTTCAACATATGTGAATTCCTTAAGGTTTTTATATTTGCGCCTTCTTTTTGATGCTTGAGAAAAGAAGATGCATGAAGTAAGATTATTATATTAAAAGAGATAAAATGAAAAACAATTTATGAGAAAATTTTTAATGAATATCGTTTTGGTGTTTATGTCGACACTTGGTATTGCACAAACTAATACCTTTCCTGCGAATGGAAATGTAGGTATTGGTACTACTAGTCCAACATCAAAATTACAAATTTATGATGATGTTAATGGGCCTGTATGGTTAGGTATATATAATAATAGTACTAATTCGAATTCTGTTGCCGGAATTAAATTAGGTATGGGAGATTCTTATGATATTGGAACTAATTTATATCATAAGAAACTTGATAATACTTTTTATTTTGAAAATTTAGGAGCACCTGATTCCAGGTTTGCTTTTTTAACTAGAAAAGCAGATGGTACATATGGAGAGATTGCATTAGGAATAAATGGAAATGAAAATGTAGGTATTGGAACCAGCAACCCAACAGCCAAAGTAGATATTAGAAATGGCCATCTTTATGTAGGAGATGAAGTGTTTTCTAACCCATCTAGTTGGGGACAAACAATAAATATTGATGATGATATTCATTCGAGAATACTAATTGAAGAGCGAACAACTGGTGTTCAAACGTCATTATGGTCACATACTGGTGGTAATGCTAGAGTAGGTACAGTGTCAGATCATGATTTTGGTATTATGACTAAAGGAAAGGAGAAAATAATGATTAAAACTAACGGCGATGTAGGAATAGGTACCACATCACCAGACTCCAAACTCACGGTAAAAGGAAAAATCCATGCCGAAGAGGTGAAAGTAGATCTTAGCGTTCCTGCTCCGGATTATGTATTTACCAAAGACTATGATCTGTTAACCATAGAAGAAATACAAGAACATATTAAAGAAAAAGGACATTTACCTAATATCCCTTCTGCAACCGAAATGGAGAAAAATGGGGTAGCGTTGGGAGTTATGAATATGAAGCTTCTTGAGAAAATCGAAGAACTCACATTGTATACCATTGCACAGGAAAAGCAATTAAAAGAACAGCAAAAAGTAAATAAAGCGTTGGAGGATCGATTGAAAAAAATAGAAAATCTCATTAATAAAAAGTAAATAAAAAGAGGCTTGAAGTCGGGTGTCAGGAGCCGGATGCTGGAAGTATCCCCATATCAGATAAAAGGAGAACACTGAACACCCGACTTCGAACATCGGACTAAAGAAACAAAATAAAACCTCGAACACCGGTCACCTGACCTCGGACATCAAACTAAAAACCAAAATAAAACTTCAGACTTCCGACCTTGGTATTCTGACTTAATAAAAAACTATGAACAAATTAGCATTACCCATTGCCATTTTAGCATTAATTGTATCAGTAGGATCTTTTTTCTTTTTACAATCTTCATCAGAATTAGTATATGTAGATGTAAATAAACTGTTAGAAGGTTATAAGAGAACCGAAATTGTAAAGGCAGCATTCGAGAAGAAAGCCAAAACAATGCAGGCTAATGTAGATAGTTTAATTTCAAATTGGCAGACAGAGCTCAAAGTATATGAAAAAGAACGTAGTAGTATGACTGAAAAAGAGTTAGAGCTAAAACAAGAATTACTAGGAAACAAACAACAAAAGATCAATAATTATCAACAAGCTGTACAAAAACAATTGGTAGAAGAGGATAAAAAAGTAACACAAACTGTGATTAATGATATTAATGATTTTGTGAAAGAATATGGTAAAAAGAAAGGATATAAAGTGATTTTTGGAGCTACTGGAAATGGAACCATTATGTATGGCGAAAAGTCTGCAGACCTAACAGAGACTGTTTTAAAAGAATTAAATGCTGAATTTGAAGGGAAGAAGTAAAAAGTAGGAAGACTGATGTCTAAGGTCAGAAGTTAGAAGAGAAAAACCTCAGACTTCCGATCTCTGACAAAAAAGCAACAAAATGAAATTCAAATTCGAGAATCTGATAATTTGGCAAAAAGCAATGGATTTAGCAGAATCGATACATACGTTATCAAAGAAGTTTCCGAAAAAAGAAATGTATAATCTGTCTTCTCAAATAATGAGAGCAATAGATTCTGTAGCATTAAATATTTCAGAAGGATCTATAGGGCAAAGCAATCCTGAATTCAAAAGATTTATGGGATATTCTATTAGATCGTTGGCAGAAGTAGTAACATGTTTGCATAAAGCAAAAAGAAGAGAATATATATCAGATGAAGAATTTGAAAAACATTATAATAGCAGTTTTGAATTAATGAATATGATGACAGCTTTTAAGAAAAAAATTAATTGATGAGAGAGAACCAGTTAGAAGCCGGAAGTCAGAAGTCAGAGGTGAGAAGTGAAAAACCTCCGACTTCTGTCATCAGTCTTCTAGCAATAACACTGCCTCGAACTTCGACCACTCGACTTCAGACATTCGACTTAAAAAAAGGGAGCCTCGGTCTTCTGCCCTCGGACATCGGACTAAAAAGAAACTAAATGATAAAAGATAGAAATTATAAGAAAGTTAGTAGTAAGATTCCAATGTTCATATTTCGGACTTCGAACATCGGTCTTCGGACATCCGACTTCGGACATCCGTCTTCAGTCACCCAACTTCGGATTTCCAACTTCGGACTCAAAACACTAATCATAAACATGCTGCTCATCTTTGTGTCCTGTTCTAACAAGACTTTTGATTCCTCAGAAGAATTGCTAAAGTATATCAAAGAACCAGGTAATGAGTATAGACATGTAAAAACAGTAAACGGAGTTGACTTTTCTTTACTATACAAGCCAACAGATTTACTTGTTGCTCAGGAATTGGGAGATAAAATTATATCTGCTAAGATCGATAGTTTACGAAATAAATATAAAGAGCATATGTATTTCATAGTATCGATGTCTAAAAACAATCAGGAATTATTAACCAACGTAGCAAGAGATAAACAAAGATTTGGTGCTATGGTAAATCAATTGGCTTTTGGAATGGAACAGAAAGTACATCTATACACTCCAACAAAAGATACCATAGCAATGGCAGATTATATTTATCCCAGAATGTATGGAATGAGTAGATCAACCACGATGATGTTTGTGTACCCCAGAGAAGAAAAAGTAACAACATCTGAGTTTATGACACTAACGATAGAAGATTTAGGGTTTTATACTGGCGAAGTAAAATTTAAGATCCCAACAAAAATAATAAACAATGAGCCAAAATTACAGTTTAAATAAGTTAGAGGTCGGGGGACTGAAATCCGAAGTTTGATGACAAAAAAAGACAGAGCATCCGACTTCTGTCTTCGGGCTTCAGGCAAAAAAATAGAAAACCTCCGACATCGGTCACCCAACTTCCGATCCCGACTTCGGACAACATAAAATAAAAACCAATTGTCGCGCTAAACCGCCATACTAAGCTTGTCGAAGTGTTGTCGAGGCGCAAATAGAAATAATATAGTTTATGAATTTCACTAAGATTAAAACTTTTTTACAAGACAAGTTTAAGACTTTGAACCTTAGACTTCGGTCCTTAGTATCAGACCTCAGACACCTGACTTGGGACACTCGATTTCAGATTTCAAACTCCCAACCTCTGACACCAGGAACCCGACCTCTAGCTTCGGAGTCCAGACTTCGGACACCTAGCAGACACCGGGTAATTGCTCTGTTTTTTACACTAACCTTTTTACAAACATTGATCCCGTATAATCAATTATGGGCAAATAATAATGGACCTAATGCTCCGGAAGCCGCTGCTTTTGAGCCGGTAGATGCCACAGATATGGTAAATTTATTAACTGGAGATTTTACATATGTGTTACCGCTGCTTAATGTACCTTCTCCAGAAGGAGGGTATCCATTAGCTTTATCGTATCATGCCGGGATCGCCATGGATCAGGAAGCTTCTTGGGTAGGGCTTGGTTGGTCATTAAATCCTGGGGCAGTTAATAGAAGATTAAATAAAGTGCCCGATGATTGGTATAAAGCTAAAATGTACAACATTTTATCCAGTGGTGCCAATACGAATTATAGAGGAACATTAAGTGTTGGTTATGATAAAATAGGTGGCTCAGTGGGGCTCTATGTAAACTATTCTGAGCATAGAGCATTTAATGGAGAAACAGAATACAGAACAGATGTTGGTCTAACACAAAGTATTGGAATTGGAGGAAATGGCTCTCCTCTTTCTGTTAATCAGAGTATTGGAACAGATGGCATTAGTGCAGGAGTTAGAGTAGGTTATAATATTAATAAAATAAACCTAGGTGGAAATCTATCTTTAAATCAATCTTTTACGAATGGATCGACAACAGCTAATGCAAATGTTTCAGTTTCTTCATATGGAGTTGGATTTTCTTTAGATTCGGATAACGGTTTAGGAATATCTATTGCAGGTAGATCTATTGGTCTTAATAATTCAAATAATGGATCAAAAGCTTTTAATAATTCAATTAGAACTTATGGAATTCATACTCCTTGGGTTAACTTAACACTTGCTATACAAAAATCATGGTTATTCGAAAGAGATTATACGATAAGCCATGGAAGCTTGTATGGAGGAGATATAAAACAGACTATAAATGAAGCTATTTTTGATAGAAAAGTGGATTATGATGGTTATGAATCTATAAACCCTAATGAAGCTTTTGATCAATCTGCTCAAGGAAATTTCTCTAATGTAAGTTATGATAATTATTCAGTTTCGGGGCAAGGGATAGCCGGATCTATTAAACCATATATTTTTGAGCAAAATGGGCATATTTTCAATAAAGAAGCACTTCTTAATGGCACAGTTGGCGAGTTTTCTTCAGTTGCAGGGGGTTATCCTTCTAACATTTCATTTGAGAAAAATGTAAACGGTTTGCCGGGGAAAGACATACATTTTTATTTTGAAAATGAATTTTCCTCTTATCTGGACGTCGATTCTGGTAACTGGGTTACAGACCCACTTACAACTACTAATCCAGAAATATTTGATTACAATACTTCTAATAATAAATTTCAAACTTCATTAAACGGAGATAATACATATTACAATAGTTCAAGCCGCTGGAAAAAAGGAACATATATAGAAGTCTTTACTAATGAAGAGATTAATGCTAATCCTAATCTTGTACTTTCTACTGTAGGCTTTAATAGAGAAGATTCTGTTCTCATTCCTAAAAAAGGTATCGGAGCTTACAAGATTACTGCCGTAGATGGTAAAACATATCATTACACAATTCCGGTTTATCAACGAGAACAGTTCTCTAAAACAGCACATAAAGATGTTAATATTGACGATAATTTTTCAGAAAATCAACAATTTGAGCCTTATGCTACGCATTGGTTATTAACGGCTATAACAGGACCTGATTATATTGATGTTAATAATGATAATACCGTATCTAAAGAAGATTATGGGTATTGGGTGGCTTTTGAGTATGGAAAATGGAGTGACGGGTATATGTGGCGAAACCCTAAAATAGGAGAAAGAGCGTTTGAGAATACAAAAACATATTCTTGGGGGATAAAAGATATTTATTATTTAAACAAAATAAAAACCAGAACGCATACTGCTTTATTCATAAAAGAAGATCGTAAAGATAACTATGGTAGCTCTATTGCATTACCATCAGAAAACTTAAACGATTTTAAACGATACGAAGACACCCATTATAATTCTAGAAGTGTAGGTAAAGATGGTAAAACATATTTCAACGGTATTTATGAGGATCAGTTATCATCTGTTGGGGTATTAGGTCTAGGAGTTTCTTATTATGATGTGAATTTTAATGTGAAAAAGCATAAAACATTACGATTGAATAAAATAGTAATTCTAAAAAATGATAGTGAATATAGTGATCAATCCCTTTATAATAACGAAGAGAGTGTAGATAAAAGTATCGGAGGGATAAAGATAAAAACAGAGTTTTTAACTTACGATACTAGTGGTAAATTGATTTCTACGAAACATGATAGTGTTTATGGTAGAAGTTGGAAAGGCGAATTCTATAAAAATATATTAGATGTTAAAGATATCCAGGTAAATGCCCCAAATATTTACGATGATGCCATAGAAGTTATAGATTTTAATTATGATGAGCGTTATCCGTTAGCATCTTTGACCCCTAATTCTATAGCTAAATCAAAAGGGCGACTAACTCTAAGTTCTGTAAGCATGAAAGGTAAAGGAGAGAAATGCTTAATTCCGCCGTATACATTTGATTATCATAATAAATCTTTTGTTTTTGATAAGGGTAGTGCAAATCCTTGGGGATATTACCAGAATGATCCTGCTATTTGGAGTTTAAATGAGATAAAAATACCTACTGGAGGTAAAATAACAGTAGAATACGAAGAAGATGAATATAAAGAAGTCGTTAAAACCAATAGAGTTTTTACCGATAAGTTAAAATTCAAATTTGTAGGGGATGCCGGAGGAAATAAATATGTACATCTTAGCAATGTAGATGGTTCTACTGATAAAATAGATTTCAGAAAATATTTTAAAACCAATTCTGATGCTTATGTAGATGTTCTATATTGGAGGCATCCTCCGGGAAGTTCTCCTCATAGGATTGGTGATGTAGCGAAGTACTGTAATGTTTCTCAGGTAAGTGAAGATTTGGTTGTGTTTAATATACCAAATACACATTATAGCTCGGTTGTGAGACGAGGAGTTAACTGTCAAAAAAGTGATTGGGTATTTTACGAAAGAATAGAAGAAACGTATAACGGATGGTTTACAAAAATAGATGAGAATAGTTGTGGAGACCCCATACATACTAGCAATGGAACCAGGGTTCGATATAAATTTTATTCTAATAAAAACTCTGAGACTAATAAAGGAGGAGGGATAAGAGTAAAAAAACTTATAGTTTCTAATGAAAATAATGATAGGTATGAATCCCGATATTCATATACTAATCCTGATACGGGTAAAAACTCAGGAACGACACCTTATGCTCCGGCTGACTATACAAAGAACATACCATTTCTTACAGAATTACCAGCCCCATCCGTATTATATCAACATGTAAAAGTTAGTAGATACTCGGCTAATAATAAAATTACTGGCGCGACAGCATATAAGTTTAATACCATTCAGAATTTTGAAAGTAATAGTAATGGTTTTGTTATGGGTGATTTCTTATCTCTGCAAAAATCTCAAAATACAGATAAAAACGATGTGAATCTGATTGTGACAGAAGGAGGAGGTTTAGAAAATGTAGATGTAAACTTCACAAGACATCGATTAGAGGATAATACTTCTGCAATAGGTACATTATTATATAAGAAGGAGTATAACTCTGAAAATCAATTAATGTCTTCTACCGAAAACGAATACGGATTTGATGATAATAAACAAGGTTTTATACAAGAGACTTTTAAAAAAATAAAACTACATGTACGTAGTGGTACGAAGAAGAAATACTATGTTAATGCATCAAGTAAACTGAAAAAATTAAAGATTTTAAAGCAAACTAAGGTGACTAAAAATAATTTCAGTTTTACAACTTTTTATGAAAAATATGATCCATTTACTGGAAAACTATTAGAACAGTTACAAACATTGAAAGACGGAACGATATATAAAACCAGGAGTATCCCGGCGTATAATAAATATCAATTGATGGGAAATAAAGTTGATGATAGTAATTATAAAAATATGCTAAGTCAGGAGACAGCAAATCTAACCCAAATCAAAGAGGGTACTACCTGGAAAACAATAGGAGCAGATATTACCACCTGGAACGATAATTGGACATATCGAAAACACGATGGCACGATAGAACCATTAGCTACAGGGGCTCAAAAAATCTGGCGAAAGCATAAAACCTTTACCTGGAAAGGAGAGGTAGATAGTGACGGAGCATATATAGGGTATACAGGAGATTTTGATGGATTCGTCTGGGGAAGTACACAAACCAACCCTAAGTGGATCAATACCTCTAGGGTAACGATGTATGATCACTATTCAATGCCGTTAGAAGCATCTGATATTAATAATAATAGTATTGCTACCAAGATGGGTGATAATAATAGTAAAATTATTGCAGTGGCCAATGCAAAATATACCGAAATGTACTATTGTGGGGCAGAGTATGTTGCAGCAGGTAGTAACAATGTGTATGCTGACGGAGAAGTGAAAATTTCTGGAAATATAGTTGCAGTTCCAGATGCACATACGGGTAAACATGTGGTGAGAATGACAGGGGGTACAGCGTTTGAGGTAAAACTTCCTCCGGATCCAAACAGAATAGGCGCAAAATCAAATTTTAGAGTTTCAGTATGGGTGCGCAAAGGGCAGGAAAATAATCTTAATATACTAGTTCAGAATGGAACAAATTTCCCTATAGAAACATATTTTAATAGCAATGAGACAATTACTGCTGGGAATTGGATGATGTTGAATGGATATGTAGATCTTTCTACAAGCGAAACGCTGGTAAGTGTATCATCTAATGGTAGTGGGGCAACTATAGATGTGGATGATTTTAGAATGCTTCCTGTCTCTTCATCTATGACCAGTTATGTCTATAATGAGTGGGATGAACTAAGCTATATACTCGGAGCCAATAACCTGGCAACACATTATGAATATGATGAAGTTGGAAGATTAATAAAAACATCGACTGAAACCGTTGATGCTATTGGTGTTTCAGGGGGGATGAAGCTAATCAAGGATGTGGATTATCATTATAAAAATGATAACTGCGATGAAGACCCTACGGGAACAGAGCCCCCGCTCAATATTGTTCTTAATGTGAAAATTGTAGGTCTAACGGGTACGATAACTGCAAGTGGATATAATGGTAGTGATGATTATTCGTATCGTTGGGCAGTAGGAGTTCCAGGTGGGCCAAGTGATAATCTAACATTTGGAGCTTGGGGAAATACCAATACGCTCAATTTGGTAGATGAATTATGCGAAGAGATTCCTTTTATTGCCGAGATAAAAGATAATGTTACTGGTGAGACAGCTTCTAAACAAACTTTTTATCTGGGGTATTGTAATTCTGATGGAGGCTCTGGGAATGGAGAAGGAGAAGGAGATGGTAACGGTAATATAGGTATTCAACATTAAAAAACTAATAATTATTCTTAAATGAATTATACAATGAAAAATCTTATACTACTTTTTTTAGTTTTTAATAGTACTTTATCACTATTGGCCCAAGAAGGAGAAGACCCCTTACATTGCCAAACCCAGGATCAGATCTGGGTAGAACGATATTATGATAATGATAATGATGGTGTTGGAGGACAGCAGTTTAGCCAATATATTTGCCCGGGAGATCCATATCCTGGAGTAGCTAATGGAGGTGATTGTAATGATAATGATCCTAATATTATAACTCCTGTAAAATGGTATCAGGATAAAGATAATGATGGGTATGGATCGCGTACAGTTTATGTAATGGCATGTTCAAAACCCTTGGGATATATAAGTGATAATAGAGATTGTGATGATAATAATGCAAGTATCACACTTGAAACAAGATGGTACGAAGATAATGATGGAGATGGAAAAGGAGTTCGGGGTACAAATGGAATTCTTTCCTGTACCAAACCGGCAGGTAGTTATGTGCTTAATAATGAGGATTGTGATGATAATAATGCTGCAATAGGGTTTAGTTCTACCTGGTATGTAGATAGTGATGGTGATAGTTTTGGAGAGGGTAATCCGGTGACAAGCCCAAATTGTGATCCGCCAAATGATGGTAAAACGTATGTGAGTAACAGTAATGACAAATGCCCGGGGGTAAGTGGTCAGGAAAATGGCTGCCCTCCTGAACAGACAGATGTAGATGAACCTTGGAATACCGTAAAAGTTATAAGTTATGATATTACAAGTAAGGAAGTAGCAAAAAGTAAATCGTATTTTGATGCTTTAGGAAAATCTGTACAAACACAAAGCAAAGATCTTAAAACCGGGGAAACATGGGCTACACAGACATTGTATGATAGTCAGGGACGACCAGCATTGCAAACATTAAGTGCTCCTACCAATACTGATATTAATCTGGATTTTTTCTATAAGGAAGATTTTATTAAAAAAGTCAATGGAAGTAAACTTACTGTAACAGATTTTGAAAACGATCCAGAGAACCCTGCGGTCTTGGGTACACAGATAAATTCCTTAGGATGGTACTATAGTACAGCAAATACCAAAGAACCGTACCAAGACATCACAGAACGACCGTATTCTCGTACCATATATAGTGAGTTAAACCCGGGAGCAATACTAAAAACTGTTGGAGGTAACAAAATTGATGGACAATGGAAAAACGGATATGTCTTCTCTATGCCCGCCGGGCAAGAACTATCAAGTACTGCTGCTTTTGGAGATGCAAAATATAATAATTATAAGATTATTAAAACAATTAGCAGGGATGTACATGGGATAGATAATGTAGTATTTACAGATACCGATGGTAATACCCTGGCGGCTGCCCGTAGTGGTAATGAAGCAGGAAATAAGGAAACCAGATATTCTACGGTAATTCTGAAAGAAGATCAAAGTTATATAGATATTCATATTCCCGTAGGTGAAACAGGAATAGTAGTTAAGAATGATTTAGGTTGGGTTATGGATAATAATAATCTATTTGATGTGTATAACCTAATTACAGAAGAAAAAACGGATATAGCTTTTGAAAATCTACCTAGTGGATTTTATCGAATCGCAACTATAGGGAACCATACTCCTAATCATATTACATATCCCGAAAATTATTATGATTATAGCCTTAATGAATACGACAAAGCAGGGCGTTTAGTGTCTTCGTATCAACCACTACATAAATTAAAAAGTGAGTATCAATACAATGCTTTGGGGCAATTAGAATATACAAAGAGTCCCGATGAAGGAGAGGCCTGGTTTAAGTATCGTCGAGACGGGCAAATACGCTTCTCACAAAATAGTAAGCAACAGGCGGTGGGAGAGTTTTCTTATACCAACTATGATGATCGAGGACGCCCGATAGAAAGTGGGGTACTTATACATACTGGTTTTACAACCAGTGATCCGGATGCAAGCTTACCTTCTGGAACCAAAAAAGAACAACATGTCACACAATATGATAGTAATGACAATAATGGATTATCTACTGCTTTTGGTAGTGATACCAGAAAAAATAATTATGCGCAACAGTCTTTTATAGCGGGTAATGTTTCAAAAACATATACCGTAAACCCAGAAACCACGACCACCTGGTATAGTTATGATATCTATGGACGTGTCAAATGGATTGTACAGCAGATTAATGGATTGTCGGGGGTAAAAACAATAGATTATGTATATGATCCTGTAACCAGCCAGGTTACCAAAGTATATTACCAAAAGGGAATGCCTGGAGAACAGTTTGTACATCGCTATACCTATGATCCTGCAGATTATAGTTTAACCAAAGTAGAAACATCGGTAGATGATACCAATTTTACAGAACAAGCTACCTACGAGTATTATGAAACCGGGGGCTTAAAACGTACCAATATTGCTCAAGGGTTACAGGGGATAGATTATATCTATAATTTACAAGGAGCGTTAAAAAGTATCAATCATCCTAGTTTAACAAATACTAATGACCCGGGAGGAGATAGCAATGACCTTTTTGGGATGATTTTGGATTACCATAACGAAGACTATAACCGCCCTGTAGCAAGTATCAAGAGTGTACCCTACGGTAAAGACCAATATAATGGTAATATCAAAGGAATCCGTTGGAACTCTGATTATAACCCAATCCAAGGGAAACACCATGTATATAGTTACCAGTATGATCGTAACAATTGGTTAAAATCTGCTGTGTATGGGACGTATGGAGAAGGTGCTGCTGCTACAGGGCAAGAAGATATTATATCTACCGATGTGATCAATTCTGGGGCGACTCTTAATCTTACAGCTAGCGGATCGATTACATTAAAACCCGGATTTCATAGTAAAGCCGGGAGTGCATTTTCTGCAAGTATTGTAGGAGCAGAAGTAGCCTTTAATGAGGATAGTAATGGCGATTATAAAGTAGACAATATTACCTATGATGCCAACGGTAATATCTTATCATTACATCGTAATAAGCATACAGAGAATGGTAATAATGCTATGGATCAGTTATCGTATAAGTATTATGATGACCCCAATCCCGCTAACCCTAATGAACTCTATAAGCCAAACCAATTAAGAAGAGTAGAGGATGCTGCCGGCGATGTGGCAGGAGCAGAAGATATAGGAGACCAAAACGGTGATAATTATGAGTATAATAGTATTGGACAATTAATAAAGAATAGTTCTGAAAATATTACCTATATTTACAATGCCAGTGGTTTGGTAATCGAAGTAAAAAAAGGAAATCAATCACTGGTTAAGTTCTTTTACAATGACAAGGGACATAGGGTGCGTAAAGAATCCTATAACCCTAGCAACGGAAGCCTAACTTTTACAGAGCATTATGTGCGGGATGCAGCAGGAACAGCAATGGCGATTTATCGTAACGGGCAAGTTATAGAGAATACGATCTATGGCGCAAGCAGATTAGGAATAAGAAAATCAGATGGGATTCATTTATACCAATTAACCGATCATTTGGGTAATGTACGTGCGGTAGTAGGTAGAAATGCACAAGGGCAGCCTATGGCCATAACCAGTGCAACTGATTACTACCCTTTTGGGATGCCCATGCCTAACCGCAGGATCACAAACGAACCCTACAGGTATGCATACCAGGGACAGGAACTCGACCCAGAAACCGGAAAGGAAGCGTTTGAACTGAGATTGTGGGATGCTAGAGTTGGTAGATGGTTGACGACCGATCCGTATGGGCAGTTCGCATCACCTTATCTTGGAATGGGAAATGATCCAATTAATGGGATTGATCCTGATGGAGGGCTTTTTGGAAGGATTAGAGCTTGGTTTTATAAACAAAGGCATGGAGGGGAAATTTGGAAAGGAAGTGATGATAAATGGCATTGGAGAAATTCGACTTCTGAATATGGAAGTTCAACAACTGACTTTAATGGAGAGAATAGTTTAGGAAGTCTTACTATTTCTACAAAGAATTTTGGGTATGGAGGTTTAGGGAAAATACGTGCAACTAATACAGCATTTGAATACTCCGGATCATTGGATTTTGGTGCTGGAAGAGCGCGAGATCATTTTGTTAAAGGTTGGTCTGTAACTGGCCCCACTGTAAGATTATTAGAATTTAAAAATACTATTGATTATGTTAATGGTCAATATAGAACTGGATCAAAAACATATTACATGGGTGAAGGAGGAGTTTTAAAAGGAAACCTAATTTCGGGCAAAATAGAATCTTTAAAAGGTGATATTAAAGCTGGTTCAACATGGCAACTGAGATCAGGTACATGGGGGCAAGTTATTCCTAAAATAGATGGGAATGCAGGAATTGGAGCTCCTTTTGTTGAATCTAAAATAGACAAAATAAGTAAATCTGGGTTAAGTGTGCATTTAGGATTTCAAGAAGATATTAAAGAATCTTTAGATGCATATGGTCTTGGTATAATCGGTAAATTAAACTTTAGAACACAAGTAGATATTGATTGGAGATGGTAGCGTTTAAAATAATTATAATAATTCTTATATTAATATTTGCCTATTTTAGAGGCGTTAAAATCCAAAGTCTTTATTCTGAAGATGAAGAATATATCAATAAAAATTTTTATTTTTTTGATTTCAAAAATAAAAATGACAATGATACCATGATTTTGAGAAGATTAAGAAAAGAATTCATATTATTTGTTATATCAGGAATTCTTTTGGTTACTATAATTTATCTGTGAATAACCCCCTGCTCCCGCTAGAATTCGTAACGGCTCCCGCTAGCATTTGCTAGTGGCGTTATAGCTTGGCAGGGTAAGAGTAAGAAATAGTAAAACAGTCACGATCTTATAAAATGGGTTATGGCTGTTTTTGGTTTATAGTGTTTTAAGTTTAGCAGCTTTTACGAGATTGTCGATCAGATAAAAGATATGTTGTTTATCTTCATCGGGTAGATGCTCGATATCATTAATACGTTTTAAGGCTTCTTTATCATAGGAGGATAGTTGTCCTTCACCAATTAAATAATCAACAGATACATCAAAGGTTTTGGCAATCTTCAACAGAATGTCAATTGATGGAGTGTTCTCGTTCCGTTCATAGTTGCCAATAATGGTACGGGAGACCCCCCGCTAGCGCTCGTCCAATGTCATTAAGTTAAGGCTTTATTTGTTTGATTTTTAGGTTGTTGTATTTGTTTGTCAATTTTATTATTGTATCTTTTAGGTATCCAATCTTCTTTAATTTGAATACTATGTTACAAAAAAACACCTGTTTTTATTTTGAGCAAAGTAAAAC
>JAUIBW010000010.1 GCA_030427585.1 Bacteroidia bacterium | reverse complement strand
AGAGAAGTTAAGCCCGTTAGCGCCAATGGTACTACAATCGTGGGAGAGTAGGTCGCCGCCTTCCTTGAAAACCCTTCATTACTAATGAAGGGTTTTTTTTATGATTGAATTGAAAATACTTCTGAAGGTAGCATATTTATCCCATAACATAATACCAAATAAAAACTTATATTTTGAAGAGATAAAGAAAAAGAAATGCATAGATTTTTTTAACTATACGCTTTTCTATTATATTTAAAGAATGTAATAGAAAAACTAAACATCATGAGTACACACAAATCTAGACGAAACTTTATAAAAAAAACAGCAATAGCTGGAGCTGGTATTTCTGTATTACCTAACTTAACTTTTGGGAATAAGGGGTATGACCAAAAAGAAAAGCTTAAATTAGGATTAATTGGTGTTGGTTTAAGAGGAACAAATCATTTAAGAAATGTTCTTTTAAGAGATGATGTGTTAGTAACAGCAATTTGTGATATTGATCAAGCTCGAATAGACCTTTCTTTAGAAGCGATCAATAAAGCAGGAAAAACTAAACCAAAAGTATTTAGCAAAAATGAGTACGATTACAGAAATCTACTCAATCTAGAAGATGTAGATGTAGTAATTATATCTACTCCTTGGTTGTGGCATACCAGGATGGCCAAAGATTCGATGGTAGCAGGTAAATATACTGGCCTTGAAGTTTCTGCTGCGAATACTCTAGAAGAATGCTGGGATTTGGTAAACACTCATGAAGCTACAGGTACACATCTTATGATTTTAGAAAATGTTAACTACAGACGAGATATTTTGGCAGTTTTAAATATGGTTAGGCAAAATGTGTTCGGAGAGTTGGTACATTTTAGATGTGGATATCAACATGATCTGAGATTTGTAAAACTAAATGATGGAAAAACTGCATATGGAAAAGGAGTGGAGTTTGGCGAAAAAGGTATTTCTGAATCAAAATGGAGAACTCAGCACTCGGTAGCAAGAAATGCAGATGTATACCCTACCCATGGTGTAGGTCCTATGGCTACAATGTGTAACATAAATAGAGGTAATCGTTTCTCATCAATTACTTCTAATGCAACAAAAAGTATAGGTTTACATAATTATATTGTAAAAAATGGAGGTGAAAACCATCCAAATGCAAAAGTCAAATTTAAACAAGGAGATGTTATTACTTCAACTATTGAGACTACAATGGGAGAAACTATCATAGTCACTCATGATTGTAACTTACCTCGTCCTTATTCATTAGGATTTAGAGTTCAGGGGGCCAATGGGTTATGGGAAGTTGATGGAAATAGAATATATATAGAAGGAAAATCAGAATCACATAAATGGGATCAGGCAGATGAATGGCTGGCAAAATATGACCATCCTTTATGGAAAAAATACGGAGAACATGCAATGGGTGCTGGCCATGGTGGGATGGATTTTTTTGTTATTAATGCTTTTGTAGAATCTGCAAAACAAAATATAGCGCCACCATTAGATGTGTATGATGCGGCTGCATGGAGTGCCATTACGCCACTATCAGAAATTTCTATAGAGAATAATGGAGAACCGCAGGATTTTCCGGATTTTACAAGAGGGTTGTGGCTCAAAAGAAAGCCGTACAACTGGATTAAGGATACCTATTAGTTTTAATAGAGGTTATTGAGTTGATTTACTATAAAACATACATTATCTAAAAGCAATTTTGAAAAAAATAAATATAGTATCTCCGGGAAGAACTTGCTTGTTTGGAGATCATCAGGACTATCTTGGACTACCCGTCATTGCATGTGCTATAGATAAATATATCACACTAAATGCTATTGAAAATACAACCACACTTTTAAGGATAAAATTACCAGATATTGGAGAAGTGAGAGAGATTCTTATAGATGAAAAATTTGAGCAGATCGAACATAGGGATTATTTTGCTTCATCTCTTAGAGTACTAAGGCGATATGGCTGTGTCCCAGATCATGGTTATGATATAGAGATAAAAGGAGATCTGCCACTTAATGCGGGAGTTTCAAGTTCTTCTGCACTAATAGTAGCATGGATAAGATTTCTGTTGGAAGCATTTGGAGCAAACCAGGAAGTAACCCAAATACTGGTGTCCAGAATAGCTTATGAAGCCGAGGTTCTGGAACATAATGAACCTGGGGGATTGATGGATCAATACTCAATTGGTTTGGGAGGAGTTTTATTTATCGATACCAGTGAGGAAACATCTTATCAAAGGATACAGAATACGGTATCGGGATTAATTGTAGGCGAATCCGGAGTGAAAAAAGAAACCATAGGTACGCTGGGAGATAGAAAAGAAAAAGCACTTAAAGCTATAGAATACGTAACGCTAAAAAAACCTGATTTTAGTATTAAATCTACATTGTTGGAAGAGTATGACGAATATGAAAGGTATATTCCATCTGATTTGAAACCTTATTTCTTTGCGGCACTAAAAAATCATTCTATAACGCTTGAAGCTTTACAGGAATTTAAAAAGGAAGCCCCGGATATGAAGTATTTAGGAGATTTAATGAATCAACATCACCATATTCTAAAAGATATCCTTAAAATAACGGTTCCTGTAATAGATAAAATGGTAGATAGTGCAATCAAAGCTGGAGCTTATGGAGTTAAGATTGTTGGGTCAGGGGGAGGAGGCAGTATTGTGGCTGTAGCTCCAAAAGGTAAGGAGCAACAAGTTGTAGAAGCTATTAAACGAGAAGGTAAAACAGCTTATGTTGTAAATGTAGACTCTGGAGCAAGAGTCTTGTAACGAGAAAATAGAAATATGCACAAAAATTTAATCATTTTGGCGGGAGGAGCGTCTTCGAGAATGAAGAAGGCAATAAAAACCGAACTGAGTACTGATTTGACAACGCAAGCAAATACGAGATCAAAATCTCTTATTAGTATAGATATAACTGGGAGACCCGTAATGGATTATCTTTTGTATAATGCTAAACGGGCAGGATATAAACATATATTTATTGTTATCGGAGAAAAAGAAAATCTGATAAAAGAGTTCTATGGGGATAACCTTAAAGGAAATAGTTTTTATGGCCTTACGATTAACTATGCAATACAATATATTCCAAAAAATAGAGAAAAACCTTTTGGAACTGCAGATGCTCTTCATCAGGCAATTACACAATATCCAGAATTGAATACTCAAACCTATACTGTTTGTAATAGTGATAATCTGTATTCTGAGGTTGCTTTAAGAGCTTTACGCTATACCGATCATGCAAATGCTTTTGTAAGTTATGATAGAGATGCATTACAGTTTAGTTTAGAGCGTATAGCTCGGTTTGCTCTGGTATCTATTGATGAAGAAGGGTTTTTAAAGAGTATAATAGAAAAACCATCAGTCGAGGACAGTGAGCTCTATAAAGATGGATCTGGTAAACTTAGGGTAAGTATGAATGTTTTTAAATTTAATGGAGCCATGTTTCAAGAGTATATAGTGAATTGCCCGGTTAATGAAAAAAGGAATGAAAAAGAACTTCCTACAGCACTATTAAATATGGTAAAAGAACACCCTGCATCAGTAATTGGGATACCGATATCAGAACATGTGCCAGATCTAACATCAAAAGAAGATATTGCTATCCTTAAAGAATATATAGAGATACACTATGTTGATATGGATTGGAACCGATAAGGTATTATATATGATCTTTTAAAAAGGGTTGTTTTTAAAGGTAGATAATGAAAGGTTTACCTTAATAAATATGATAAAAAGAAAAAAGCTAGAGATTTGTTATCGTGAAATCTCTAGCTTTTTTAATTAAAGTACTAGTTCAGTATCTAATCCTGTACCTACGGGTTCTATAGGTCGTTCAAGACTTGATGTATCGATAGAAGTAACTTTAGGTTTGTTTCCATCTCCTCCTTTTACTTTTTTTAGTTGTTCTTCATTTATTTTAAATTGTTAAGAATTTTACCTACTCTGTTTTTATTGAGCTTTTCGGTTTTCACAAACTTAAATACAAAAGGAAACATTACTTTATTGGTATGTATGGTGCATGCTAGAAGATATTTTGAAAAAGTACTGAATGGCGATGCATTCAGAGCTAGATATGTATTGGAACAAAATCAAAAACTATACGCTATAGAGTGAAAAGCAAGGAAACTTGAAAGTTCAGTTGAACAGAGAAAACGTTACCGCAAATTATATGCTGCTTCAATTTTAAATAGTTTTGAAAGTTAGCTTAAGGCACAGGTTCTTGAGGTTCTGCCTAAAAGTACTATTGGAAAAGCAATTGGATATGTATTAAAATTACGGGACAAGCTGAAAAGATATATCACTGATGTCGTTATGAGATTGACAACAATTAGGTGGAAAACATCATCAGATCACGGGCTTTAGGCAGAAAGAATTATCTGTTTTCTGGTTTTCATAGAGCTACTCAAAAAGCTGTAATGCTATATTCTTTATTTACCAGTTGTAAAACTAATATTATAGATCCCATAGCATATAAAATCATAGGGGATAGAAGGGGGGCTATTTCTTTGCTATTTGTGGGGTTAGCCAATTCTGTAGATTGGCTATTAGTAAATTGAATATTTTATTGGTTGCTAAACGCTACAATTAGAGAGAAGAATGTTTAAAAACGGGGGCTTGTAATTAACATCACCCTCCCCCATTTTATGTTTTCGTTGTGTTATCGAGGATCATCTGCATAATCAATAAACATATAGGTGGACACACCACCCCTACCTTTACACCAGCGATCACCGCCTGATATTACTGAGGATTCTGATTCCGCAGTTGCATCGAATGATTCTCCATTCCCACAAGTTACAAAACCATATCCAGAACTACCATTGATTTTTGATAATAATTTCTTGTCAATTCTATACTTAGAAAAATTTTTTAAATACATAAAATGTAATTTTAAAGTGTTATTGAATAATTATTTAATTATAAGTAGTTAACATCGAACTTTTTTCGTAATAATTTATATTAACTGTTTGTTTCCGGAATTTATAAGTTAATATAATTATTTTGCTTATTTAAAGTTAAATAATGTTAACACTTATGCCTTTATAAATTAATATATGCGATAAACCCTTCATAATCAACAACTACTAGTTTATTGAGGTTAGAACTAGGTGCAGAACTTTCATAACAAGTTTCTGATTTATGATCACATATACATGCCCCACCGACTATTTTTTTTGATCTTTACTTAACATTTTTCCGAAATCTAAAATCGGTTTTTTCATAATATATTAATTTGATACCACAATATGTTTAGTATCGTCTATGGTTTTACGACTATATATTCACTTTTTATCTGTCTTGTGATGATGATAATATATATCTAAAGAGTAACTTTGTGGGATAAAATTATATGGAAAAGATAAGTTTTTCAAGGTGCTCTGGTTAGGATTTATAAATTTTACCTTATCGATTTATAAATTTTAACCTCCATTTTTATATTAGTTTCTTTTTTTTGTAATTGCCAGGATAACTGCTTTTTTGAAGTTTTTTATTCTTTGTAAGTTTGTTTATTAAACATACATACCTTTTTTAATCTACTTATGTATGAAATGGATCGGTTTATTGGTAATATTAATATCTTATATCCCTTCATTACACGCAACATGCCAATTACAAACCGAACAGAAAATTGTTGATGCAGATTCATTAAAGAGTAAAACATTAAGGGAATTAGCAATTGAGTTTTGGAAAAGGAAAGATCTTGATTCTATATATAAAACTAATCTTGCCAAAGTGTATCTTTCTAAAGCTAAAAAACTTAATAATAAAATGAGGGTTGCAGATGGATATCAAATTCTACCTATTTGTCCAAAGTGATTAATCTGGAAAAACAAAAAAACTTCACCAATTATATCAATGATTTAAGAATCAAATATTGTATACAACAGATAGAACAAAATAAAAATTTTAAACACTACTCGATCAGGTCAATGGCAAAAGATGTTGGCTTTAACAATATCCAATCCTTCGCAAAAGCTTTTTCTAAAGAAGTAGGCTGCAATCCAGCAGAGTATATTAAAAATAATGATAATGATTTGAATTGATTTAAAGGAGAGGCGAGAGCAGTATGAATTTATAAATTCTTACCATTAAAGCTAGGTAATTTTAAACAGTTAATAGCCTTTATTGCTAATTTTTATATAATATTAAACTTATAAATTTAATTTTTACGGAAATAAGGAAATGAAAAAAAGTGAAATTGAAAAAACTTAGGATTGCGAGACTAACCAATGTAGAAAAGCTATCAATCAAAGGTGGACTTAGTAGGGGTAGGGACTGTTTAACATCTCAAAAACCTCCTTGTCGAGCGGAAACTGCTAAAGAATGTCCAGATTCAGAAGGAACTGGGCTTATTTAAGGTAGATGGATTTTGAATTTTATCATAGATGCTATTTTATTTAAAGATAAAATATTGGTAAGGAAAATGAATAAAAGCCCAAACTATAGATCATAGTTTGGGCTTTTTTATTAGAGAGTTTTAACTAATTAATCTCTAAGAATACTTCTTGATATTACAATCTTCTGTATTTCGCTGGTACCTTCATAAATTTGAGTGATTTTTGCATCTCTCATTAATCGTTCTACATGATATTCTTTAACAAAACCATTACCACCATGAACCTGCACTGCTTCAACGGCAACATCCATAGCTACTTCAGAAGCATATAATTTTGCCATAGCACCAGATAAATCATAGTTCTCATGATTATCTTTGTCTTTTGCAGCTTTATATACAAGCATTCTTGCAGCTTCGATTTTAGTATGCATATCTGCAAGTTTAAAAGCAATTGCCTGGTGATTCATAATTTCTGTTCCAAAAGCCTTACGAACCTTAGCATATTCTTTAGCCAATTCATAAGCTCCCGAAGCGATTCCTAATGCTTGTGCTGCAATTCCTATACGACCTCCAGCCAGTGTTTTCATAGCAAACTTAAATCCAAAACCATCTTCGCCAATTCGATTTTCTTTAGGAACTTTTACATCATTAAATATAAGAGAATGTGTGTCACTTCCTCGTATCCCTAATTTATCTTCTTTTGGTCCAACTTCAAATCCTTCCCATCCTTTTTCAACTATAAAAGCATTAATGCCTTTGTGCTTTTTTTCTTTGTCGGTTTGAGCAATAACTAAGTAATAATCAGCAGAATTACCATTAGTAATCCAGTTCTTTGTTCCGTTTAGTACATAGTGATCCCCTTTGTCAATAGCAGTTGTTTTTTGAGAAGTAGCATCACTACCAGCTTCTGGTTCAGATAAACAAAAAGCTCCTATAGATTCACCTGAAGTAAGCTTAGTTAAATATTTTTCTTTTTGCTCAGCGTTTCCATAAGTATCAAGACCCCAACATACCAAAGAATTGTTTACAGATACAATTACAGAACAAGAAGCATCTACTTTGGATAACTCTTCCATTGCCAAAACATAAGAAATAGTATCCATTCCACCACCACCATATTCTGGAGAAGCCATCATCCCTAAAAAACCAAGCTCTCCCATTCTTTTTACCTGTTCTTTAGGAAATTCTTGTTTGTTATCACGTTCGATTACACCTGGTAATAGTTCTGTTTTAGCAAAATCACGAGCTGCGTCGCGTATCATTAACTGCTCTTCGGATAATTTGAAGTCCATAATTTTCTTTATAATTTACTGTGCGTGCATAACACGAAATTTTCACTTTCAATGAAAATAAATCGAGATAATCACGATTTTGTTATTAATTCTACAAATATAAGCTATAATATGATAGTTTTACTGTTTTTTTGATTTTTTGAGATAATCATTTTTCAAGATAAAGTTTAGAAGATTTTTATAAGAGATATAAAAATGCTGTAGATTATTTCTTTTGAAGTTAAAAAACTACTACTTAATTACCATAATTTTATTTTTATTTAAGCTTTTGCCATGTTTAGTTTTTTATATTTGTGAAGTCGAATTTTGACTATAGTTCGGTTTATTGTAATATCTGGTAATATGACTCAACTCTAACCTCCGTAATGGAGGATTATTTTTAATTAAAAGATAGGATAAAATAAGTATGTTGTTTTTTGAAATGTTTTTTAAAAACACAATTGGTTATTCAATAAATTGAAATTTAAAGAATGAAAGAGTTATTAAATAAATACGAAAATAAAACACCCGAAATAGTTTTTAATTGGAAAGATGCTGAAACTGAAGCAGAAGGGTGGACAGTTATAAATTCATTAAGAGGTGGAGCCGCTGGTGGAGGAACCAGAATGCGTAAAGGATTAGATATGAATGAGGTCCTTTCTTTGGCCAAAACAATGGAAGTCAAATTTACAGTATCTGGTCCGGCGATAGGAGGAGCAAAGTCGGGTATTAATTTTAATCCTGATGACCCTCGTAAACAAGGAGTTCTTAAGCGATGGTATAAAGCGGTATCTCCTTTGTTAAAAAGTTATTACGGTACAGGAGGAGATCTTAATGTAGATGAGATTCATGAGGTTATACCTATAACCGAAGAATGTGGAGTTTGGCACCCGCAAGAAGGAGTGTTTAATGGTCATTTTCAGCCTACCGAAGCAGATAAGATAAATAGAATAGGGCAACTACGCCAGGGTGTTATTAAAGTATTAGAGAATACTATGTTTTCTCCCGATGTTACCAAAAAATATACTGTGGCAGATATGATTACAGGATATGGAGTTGCAGAGGCTATACGACACTATTATACTATTTATGGGGGTGAAGTAAAAGGAAAAAAAGCGGTAGTACAAGGTTTTGGCAATGTAGGATCTGCGGCAGCATACTATCTTTCTGAAATGGGAGCAAAGATTGTGGGAATAATTGATCATGCCGGAGGACTCATAAATGAAGATGGTTTTTCTTTTGAAGAAATAAAACAATTGTACTTAAATAAAAGAGGAAATAAACTGTATAGTGAACAACGTATTCCTTTTGATGAAATGAATGAAAGAATATGGTCTTTGCAAACTGAAATTTTTGCTCCTTGTGCAGCATCCAGATTGATTACCAAAGATCAAATCACCAAAATGATTGATTCTGGTTTAGAAGTTATTTCATGTGGGGCCAATGTGCCTTTTGCAGATAGCGAAATATTTTTTGGCCCAATAATGGAATATACCGATGAGCGAGTAAGTTTGATCCCGGATTTTATTTCTAACTGTGGAATGGCAAGAGTTTTTGCTTATTTTATGGAGCGAAAAGTACAAATGACAGATGAGTCTATTTTTAAGGATACTTCAGAGACCATAAAGAAGGCGATTCAGGATACGTATAATGAAAAACAAACAGAAACCAATATCAGCAGAACAGCGTTTGAGATAGCTCTCAGACAGCTGATATAATATTAATTATATTAACCAAGTAAAATTATGTTCAAGTATTTTTTAGGGAGCAGTCCGAAATGGTTTAAAACCGTAATGATCGGGTTTTTGATTTTTAATGTATTTTCTTATTTCCTTTTAGGGCCCATGGTAACCGCATGGCTGTTTATAGGAGAGTTTATTTTTACCCTCGCTATGGCACTAAAATGCTATCCGTTACAATCAGGAGGGTTATTAGCTATAGAAATTCTGGCATTAAACCTTACAACACCCAAAAAAGCGTATCATGAAGTAGATCAGAACTTAGAGGTAGTTTTACTATTGGTTTTTATGGTTGCAGGGATTTATTTTATGAAACCCTTGCTGATGTATATTTTTAGTAAAGTATTTACTAAAATAAAATCTAAGATGGTATTGTCGCTATTATTTGTATTTCTAGCGGCAGTACTTTCTGCATTTTTAGATGCCTTAACAGTAACCGCTGTTTTAATAAGTGTTGCTGTAGGATTTTATGGTGTATATCATAAAATTCATTCTGGATCTGGAGATTTTGATGAGAGTGGGGTTTTGGATAGAAAAGAGTTGAGTGGAGAAACCTTAGAACAGTTTAGAAGTTTCTTAAGGAGTTTAGTGATGCACGGGGTCGTAGGAACAGCATTAGGAGGTGTGTGTACCTTGGTAGGAGAGCCACAAAACTTACTTATTGGAGAACGAATGGGATGGGATTTTATACAGTTCTTTTTGAAAATGGCACCAATTTCACTACCCGTTTTGGGAGCAGGGTTGGTTACAACAATGGTTTTAGAAAGTACAAAATCATTTGGTTTTGGAGAAAAATTACCAGAAGTAGCCAGAAAAATTATAGAAAGTTATACAGAAGATGAAGATGCAAACAGGTCTGATAAATCTAAATATGGACTAATTGTACAAGCAGTAGCTGCCGTACTTTTGATTATAGGTTTAGCATTGCACCTGGCACCTGTTGGTTTTATAGGTTTGGCATTAATTATTGTTCAGACTGCCTTTATGGGAATTACAGAAGAGCATCAACTAGGGAAAGCTTTTGAAGAAGCACTTCCGTTTACTGGTCTAATTGTGGTTTTCTTTGTTATAGTAGCGATGATTCATGACCAACATCTTTTTAAACCAATTATTGACTGGGCATTATCCTTAGACCCGGGTCAACAACCTTCTATGTTTTATATTGCTAATGGGATTTTGTCGATGATTAGTGATAACGTTTTTGTAGCAACAGTATACATAGGAGAAGTAGAACAAGCATTTACTAGTGGAGCAATATCACGAGAACAGTTTGAGAAATTAGCAATTGCAATTAATACAGGAACAAATTTGCCTAGTGTTGCAACACCTAATGGACAAGCAGCGTTTTTATTTTTACTAACCTCTTCCTTGGCACCGTTAATTGGATTGTCATATACTAAAATGGTAAAGATGGCTTTTCCGTATACAATAGTACTTGGAGGTATTGGTTTATTAGGAATTATATATATATTATAAGAATAAACAATATACTTAACCTACAGAAATAACGTTAGTATACTAACACTAAATTAACAAAATCAAAATGACGTATTTATCAATGCTTGGTGCTTTAGCCCAAAATACCCCAGAAATTGATCCACAAGTAGAAGAAAATACATTATCCATAATGGATCTTTTACTTAGTGGTGGAACAGGAGCAATCGTAATTATATCGATTCTTTTTGTATTACTATTTATCGCTGTGTATATTTATTTTGAAAGAATTTTTGCAATTAAAGCAGCTTCAAAATATGATGAAACCTTTATGGATAAAATTAGAGAAAGTGTGGTAAGTGGTAAAATTGAGGCCGCAAAAATTTTATGCGCGCAGACGAATAATCCTATTGCAAGGTTAACTGAAAAAGGAATTTCGAGAATAGGACATTCGCTAGAAGATATTAATAAAGCAATCGAAAATGCTGGTAGACTTGAAGTATATAAACTAGAAAAAAATGTTAGTATTCTTGCTACAGTAGCTGGAGCTGCTCCTATGATTGGTTTTCTGGGAACAGTAATTGGTATGATTTTAGCATTCCATAATTTGGCATCAAGTTCGGGAACAGCAGATATGGGTGTTTTGGCCGAAGGTATTTATACAGCAATGACAACAACTGTTGGTGGACTAGTAGTTGGGATTGTAGCCTATATAGGATATAACCATTTGGTGGTTCGTACAGATAAGGTGATCCACAGTATGGAAGCTAATGCTGTAGATTTCTTAGACTTGTTAAACGAACCTGCGTAATATGAATTTAAGAGGAAGAAATAAAGTTAGCCCAGAGTTTAGTATGTCTTCTATGACAGATATTGTATTTCTGTTATTAGTTTTCTTTTTACTAACATCTCCCGCGATTACTCCAGAAGCCTTGGATTTAATATTACCAAAGGCTAAAGGAAAAAGTTCTAATGTGCAAAATATATCAGTAAGTATTACTAATAAATTACAGTATTATATCGATGAAGAGCGTATAAGTCAAAGTAGTTTAGAATCTACATTGTTATCGCGATTACAAGGAAAAAATGAACCGACTATTATTCTAAGAGCAGAAGAAGGGGTTCCTATAGAAAAGGCAGTTGGTGTAATGGATATTGCCAATAGAAATAAATTTAAAGTAATATTAGCCGTTAGGCCCGAATAAAAATGATAAAGCTGAATACAAAACATAAAAAGAAATCCTTTGTGCTTACTGTACTAGTGCATGTAGCGATTATCTTTTTATTGTTTTATCTGAGCTTAAATTACATGGAGCCTGAAGAAGAAGGTGGTATTGCCGTAAACTTTGGTACTACAGCGACCGGTTCGGGTAAAATCCAACCGAATAAACCTATTAAATCATCACCCAGGCAAACTACTCCAGAAACTACATCGTCGACTTCAGAGCTACAAGAAGAATCCCCTCAAATAAAAGATAAAGTGGTTACTCAAGAGCTCGAAGATGCACCAGTAATAGAAAAAAAAGCAAAAAAGAAGCCTAAAAAGAAGACAGAGAAGCCTAAAGAAAAACCGAAACCTTCGGATCAAAAGCCTTCAGAAAATACAACAAAAGAAAAGCCCATTAAACAGGTAGAAGAAAAAAAACCAGATCCAAAACCAGATAAGTCTACTTTGGATATTCTAAATAGTTTTTCTAACGGCCCAAAGAATGATGGTACAGCAAAAGGAGGAGAAGGGGATGATAAATCACCAGGAGATAAAGGAAGTCCGGATGGAGATCCTAACGCCAGATCATATTACGGAACTGGTAAAGGATTAGATGGAGATGGTAATTATCGATTAGGCGGTAGAAAAGCTCTTAATAAAGAAAAATTTGTTCAGGATTGTAATGAGTCGGGTATTGTAGTGGTAAAAATAGAAGTTAACCAAAGTGGAAAAGTGATTAGAGCCACTCCAGGAGTTAAAGGAACGACCAATAGTGCTTCATGCTTAATGGAACCTGCAAAAAGAGCAGCTTTGGCTACACGGTTTAATAGCGATTCTAAAGCTCCGGCAAAACAAATAGGAACAATTATTTATCAGTTTAAACTTTCTGAATAATACAAAGAATGGACTATAGGGAGACCCTCGATTGGATGTTTACCCAATTACCAATGTATCAGCGCCAAGGTGCCAGTGCATACAAAGTAGATCTTCATAATACAATACAATTAGCAGCATATTTAGGAAATCCCGAAACCAAGTTTAAGAGTATACATGTAGCAGGAACAAATGGTAAAGGCTCTACTAGCCATATGCTAGCTTCAATATTACAGGAAGCAGGTTATAAAGTTGGGTTGTATACTTCACCTCACCTTAAAGATTTTAGAGAACGCATTCGAATTAACGGAGCTACTATACCTGAAGAATATGTGATTGATTTCATCTCAATACATCAACCTTATTTCGAATCGAATCAACTTTCTTTTTTTGAAATGACTGTAGGAATGGCATTTCAGTATTTTGCAGAGTCTAAAGTAGATATAGCAGTGGTAGAAGTTGGACTTGGAGGAAGATTAGATTCTACTAATATTATTATTCCAGAAATTTCTGTAATTACTAATATAGGATTAGACCATACTCGCTTTCTCGGAAATACTTTAGCTGAAATAGCTTCAGAAAAAGCTGGAGTCATTAAAGAAGGCGTACCAGTTGTTATAGGAAGGAATGCAGAAGAAACCTCAAAAGTTTTCGTAGAGGCCGCTAAAGCATCCCAAAGCCCTCTACATTTTGCCGAAGATTGTAACCGTACATTATATTCGTCTGATCTAAAAGGAAGTTATCAAAAAGAGAATATAAAGACTGTTTTACAAACTATAGATTTGATTAAATCAAATGGTTGGAATATATCTGAAGATAATATTAAAAAAGGACTTCAGAATGTAGTAAAAAACACTCATTTGTTAGGAAGATGGCAGATATTACAAGAAAAACCTAAAGTAATATGTGATACTGCTCATAACGAAGATGGATTGAAGATAGTGATGAAACAATTGATTGAAGAAAAATATGATCATCTTCATATAGTATTAGGGGTAGTTAATGATAAAGATTTAGACGCTATTTTGCCTTTATTTCCTGCTCGGGCTCGATATTATTTTTCTCAACCTGATATTTTAAGAGGGCTTGATGAGAAAAAATTAAAAAAAGAAGCTTTAAAGTTTAACTTAATAGGAGAAGAATATAGCTCGGTGACAGAAGCGTATAAAGCTGCTTTACAGCAGGCTACAGAAAAAGATGTTGTTTATGTGGGAGGGAGTACATTTGTTGTGGCAGAAATAATTTAATTTTTCTTTAAAATTCTTTTGGTAGACTATAAAACTGTCTTATATTTGCATCCGCAATCGCAAGATAGCGGGCGCGTAGCTCAGTTGGTTCAGAGCACTTGGTTTACACCCAAGGGGTCAGGGGTTCGAATCCCTTCGCGCCCACCAAAAGGAATCTTCATTTTTAAAATGTTGATTCCTTTTTTTATTTCTTATAAATCACCTGGTATTATTTAGGACAGCAATACATAAAAAATAGTAATAAGGAGTGATGAAAGAAAATAATTTGTACCTCGTTAGAAGCGCCTCTTTTTAGTCCAGATATTTTAATGAACGTTTTTTTAACATTGAAATAAATAAAATGATTTTCTCATTTTTAAAACTATCTCTAATTTTTTGAAAAGCTATTCGCATTTGAGATTCGACGGTTTTTACAGATACATCTAATTTTTCAGCAATCTCTTTATACTTTATCCCATCTCTTTTATTTAGTAATAAAATCTGTTTACAGCGTGGGGGAAGCTCTTCAATAACTGCTAGAATCTTTTTTATCCGTAATTGCCGTTCTGTAGAATCATTATATTCGATTTGATTTTTTAAAACACTTAGTTTTAATTCATCCATTACCTTGTTTCTTATTTGATCTTTACGATATTGATCAATATACAATCTGTAGCAAACTGTGAAAAGGTAATTTTTTAAAGAAGACTCTTCAGATAAAATTTCTCGTTTATTCCATAAAATAATAAAAGAATTCTGAACAATATCCTTAGCTTTTTCTGTGTCGTATGTTAAAGTTGTTACATAAGCTAATAAAGGCTTGTACAATTCATTGAAAATTAATTTAAATGCATCTTCATCATTTTTCTTAATTTTTAAAACCAAACTACTGTCATTCATGCTAAATTCAACGTTATTCCTGAAATGTGAATTACAAATATGCAAAAAAAAAAGAATTTTCTTTTAAGGGTTTTTGGTAAACCATACGTTTAATCAATAAAGAATAGGCGGTTAGTGTTGAAAAAAAACAGAAACTTGAAAAAATTAATTGAAAAATATTTAACCAATACAATTAACTCATCAGAAATGATGGATTTATCTAATTGGTTAAAGAAAGATGAAAATAAAGAAATTTTTAAAGCATATGTACTACAATACTATGATTTAAATTATGCCTTACAAGATGTAGATATTGAAGAGGAATATATGACATTGATGAAATCTATTAGTAAACAAAAAAATAGTTATAAAAAGTGGTATAAATGGGCTGCTATTTTTGTAGGCATAGTTGGGCTTAGTAGTTTATATCTTTTAAATACTTCTAATGAAGTAGTTACTGAAAATAATGAGATTACTTTAAAATTAGAAAATGGAGATATAAAAGTTATTCGAGAGAATAGCAATGAAAAAATAGTGAATAAAGAAGGAACAATAGTAAGTGTATATCAGGATGATAAACTCGAATATAAGGATACTAAAGTAAATGACAAAGAGCTTGTATATAATGAGTTATTTATTCCTTATGGCAAAAAACTACAACTTGTTTTATCCGATGGAAGTATGGTTCATTTAAATGCGGGCAGTTCATTAAAATATCCAGTAAAGTTTTTAAAAGGTAAGGATCGAAAAGTATTTCTAAGCGGTGAAGCATATTTTGTTATAGCAAAAGATAAACAACATCCCTTTATTGTAAATACCCAGGATGTAAATGTTCAAGCTTTAGGGACTACATTTAATGTTAATTCTTACAGAGAAGATAATGAAATGAATACTGTTTTGGTAGAAGGATCAGTTGGAGTTTATAAAGTAAATGAGAAATTTGATACAAATACTTCTACTATATTACAGCCAGGTTATAAATTTACATGGAATAAATCTCAACAGAGTATTGATGTAAAGGAAGTTGATGTTAGTGAGTACACCGCTTGGACTAAAGGAGAGTTGTTGTTTAAAATGAAACCATTTTCTGAAATCATTAAAATATTAGAAAGGAATTATGATGTAGTTATTATAAACAATTATAGTTCACTAAATGAAAAGCGTTTTTTGGCAAAATTTGATACAGAAACTATAGAACAAATATTAATATCTTTTCAGAGTAGTGAAGAATTTTCTTTTACAATAGAAGAAAATAGAATAACGATAAACAAATGATAATTTTATTAACCACAAACCATTAAATCAAAGTAATGCCTATGATATAAATTTTTAATATAAAATTATTAATTGAATAAAAACGTGTTATAAAAAAAATCGAGAAATAGTGACGTATTTCCCGATTATAGAATACGATCTAATCAATATGAATCATTTCGACACGAGTCTTATTATTAACTAAATCATCACAAAAATATGAAAAAATTCTTTACCTCAGGGGCGTGTTTATATACCCCCCCTAAATTGAATTTAAAAATGAAACTAACACTGTTATTAACATTCATTTCTCTATTTAAAATTCAAGCTGAATCATATTCTCAAAATACCAGGATTACTATTAACTTAGAATCTGTAAAAGTTATAAAAGTATTAGAGACTATAGAGTCATTATCTGAGTTTAAATTTTTGGCAAATGAAAGTGTAATAGATCAAAACCGTTTGGTTTCGATTAAAATGAAAAATAAAAAGATTTATAAAATATTAAGTCAACTATTTGATAATCAAGGAGTTACATATAAAGTTATGGATCGGCAAATTATTTTAGTCAAAAATAAACTAAATAAAGAAATTGTTAAAAAGTTAATCCCAGAACCGGTTAAAAAGACAAAACAGGAAAAAGAAATCAATGGTACTGTAAAAGATCAATTAGGGGTTCCGTTGACAGGTGTAAATATAATTGTATCAGGGACGACTAGAGGAGTACAAACAGATTTTGATGGAAGATATACTATAAAAGCTTCAATAGGAGATGTATTAGATTTTTCATTTATAGGAATGAAAACAGTTTCAATTGCGGTAGGAGATTCATCAACGATTGATGTCGTTATGGAAGATGACACTTCAAGTTTAGAAGAAGTAGTAGTAACTGCATTAGGAATTAAAAGAGAGGCTAAAAAATTAGGATACTCAATACAAACTGTAGAAGGTGAAGAATTAACAAAAGTTAGAAATGTTAATGTAGTTAATAATCTTGCAGGTAGAGTAACTGGAGTCCAGGTTAATCAAAATGGGACTGGTATAGGAGGATCTGCATCGGTTACCGTTAGGGGTGTTACCTCATTAGTGCCAGGACAAAACTCGGCGTTGATTGTTGTAGATGGTGTTATTTTGGATGGAGGCAGTTTGGGAGAAGGAAGCTTTGCAGGAGGCCTGGATTATGGAAATGCATCATCCGATATAAATTCTGATGATGTAGAAAGTATCAATATTTTAAAAGGAGGGAATGCAACTGCACTTTATGGATATAGAGGCGCTCCAGGAGTTATTGTAATTACAACAAAGAAAGGTAAAGCCGGTAGAGTTAGGGTTGATCTATCTTCTTCGGTGACTTTTGATAATGTATTGATTGCTCCTAAACTACAGAATAGTTATGGGCAAGGTCGTTTTGATACAGCTACAGGACAGTTGGTTTATGATATTACCAGGCCCGGTAGTTGGGGGCCTGCACTAGACGGTAGTCAGCAAACACGATTTGACGGCGTAGGTACAGCTACCTACAGTGGTAATCCTGGTGATTTTAAAGATTTTTACGGAACAGGTTTGACCATGATAAATTCTGTAGGCTTATCAGGAGGGTCCGATGTTATAGATTATAGATTGTCTTATTCTAATTTATTTAATCAGCCTGTTTTATCAGGTAGTGATTATAAACGTCAATCTTTGTCGTTAAATACAAATACTAATGTGACAGATAAATTAAAAGTACAAGCCAAAATTGCGTATGTAAAAAATACTGCAATTAATAGAGCCGATATAACAGATGGACAGGCAAATACCGTTCGAAGTTTGATCTTAAAACCTAGAAATATTTCTAATGCAGATTTAGAAGCCAATTATATTAATCCCGATGGTACGCCAAATAATTTTGGAGGATCTTCATTTACAATGAACCCATATTATGCAATTAATACTAAGTTGAATGAAGATACCAAAAACAGGTATACAGGATTAATAAGTGCAACATATAAACTTACAGATGATTTATCTGCTACTGCTAGGTATTCTCAGGATCAAAGTAATTATGCGGCTTCTATATTTAAAGGTCGAGGAGTTTTTGATAATGCACCTTCAGGGCAATTAGTAGAAATCACACAGCAAACTACCACATCAAATTATGATTTCTTATTATCATATAATGGGTATTTAACAGAAAAAATATCTGTAAACTCAACTGTAGGATATAGTGGTTTTGAAAACATAGCAAAATCTACAACGGTACAAGCATCAGATTTATTAGATCCTTCTCTTTTTTCAGTAAATAATTTTGGAACCAAAGGGGCTAGTACGAGATTAAGTAATCTTAAATCACAATCATTATTTGGTTCGGTGCAATTTGGATTTAATGATTTTGCATTTGTAGAGGTAACAGGGAGAAATGATTGGAGTTCTACATTACCAGTAGATAGTTTTTCATTTTTTTACCCTTCTGTAGGAACGAGTTTTCTATTGCATGATATTTTTGGTATAGATAGCGATAAGGTTAATCTTATAAAACTTAGAGCTAGTTGGGCAAAAACTGGAAATGCAACACAGCCTTACAGATTGGCTCCAGTATATAATGTGTCTTCCGCTCCGTATAATGGACTTACATTATTTTATTTTGGTGATCCTAATTTAACACAGGGACAAGCAGAAGAAGGGGCAGCTCCAGGAACTGTAATACCAAATAAAAATCTAAAAGCCGAATTGTCATCAGAATATGAGTTGGGTATGGATGTTAAACTATTCAATAATCGATTAGGATTAGATGTTACATATTATAATAAGGAGACTAAAAATCAGATATTATCAATCTCTTTGCCTTCTACCACAGGAGCGCAGAGCAAAATAATTAATGCAGGTTTGGTCTCTAATAAGGGAGTAGAGATCGCTTTAACAGCAACCCCTATAAAATCGACAAATTTTGAATGGAATACAGCTTTTAATTTTAGTAAGAATGAAAATAGAATAGAAAAACTTGTACCAGAGCTGCCAACTGCAATTATAGCAAGACAATTTAATGATGTTATACAATTAACTGCCACCGAAGGGAATGTGTATGGAGATTTGGTTGGACCATCATTTTCTAGGGATGATCAGGGACGTGTGATTTATGATAGTAATGGTTTACCAGTTGTAGGAGAAAACAAAGTCATAGGAAATGTTACTCCAGATTTCTTACTGGGAATTAATAATTCGTTCTCATATAAAAACATAGAACTTGGATTTTTGATTGATATTAAATCAGGAGGAGATGTGTTCTCATTTACTGATTTTGTGGCAAGTACAAATGGTAACGATATTAGAACTCTAGAAGGAAGAGAATTTTATACAGGAGGTAATGGTATTATGGTACCAAGCGATGCCGTTGTAGATGGTACATTATCTCCAAGTGTTGCCTCTAGAGGGGTTGATCCGGCAACATACTATCAAAGATTAGGTAATATCTCTGAGAACTGGATTTCTGATGGTAGTTACGTTAAACTAAGACAAGTATCGTTAACATATAACTTTCCATCTAGTATTTTAGATAGATTTTCGATTGCAAATATGTCTATAAGCTATATCGGGAGAAACTTAGCAATTCTTCATAAGAATACACAAAATTTTGATCCTGAAGTCGGTTTTAATACCTCTATCCAAGGAATTGAAATTTATGATTTTCCTTCTACCTCTAGCCATGGTGTAAAGTTAAACTTGTCATTTTAATACTAAATAATTTAAAATATTATGAAAAACATTAATCATAAAAATTATTCAAACATTAAAAGACAATTTTTTGCTATTGTATTAATGTTTGGTTTCTTAACGTCTTCATGTACTAAAGACTTTGAAGAAATAAATACCAACCCTAATTTGCCCGAAGAAAGTGGAGCAGATAACATTATGGGGGGAGTGCAATATTTTACCTTTGCAGAACCTAGATTTGTGGCATGGAGAGGTAATTTGTTATATTCATCACAATTTTCTCATCAATTTTCAACAAGCGTTGCAGGAAGCTGGTGGGCTGGTGGTGATATATATGATAATGATCAAGGTTGGACCAATGCTGTGTTTGATAAATCATTTACAAAGAGTAGTTTAAATCTGCGTAATTTATTAATTAAATTTGGCGAATTAGAAGATACCAATGGTCAAGCCGCGACTAAAATTATGATGTCTCTTTTTTATCAAAAAATGACTGATATCTTTGGTAATATCCCTTATACCGAAGTTATAGTACCTGAGTTTGAAGTGAACCCTCCAAAATATGATACTCAAAAAGTTATTTATAGAAGCATTTTAGAAGATCTAAAAGTGCAAATGGATGTCATAGGAAACTCAACAACGACTATTAGTGGAGATAGGGGGGACTTTATCTATGAAGGAGATCCTCAAAAGTGGAAAATTTTGGCAAATACATTACGATTGCGTATGGCATTACGAAGTAGAGATGCATTTACCGCAGATGGTGATGGCGCTTTTATTGATGGTGTTATAGCAGATTGCTTATTAAATCCATTAATAGACGAAACTAATGAGGCTACATTAATTAGATCTCGTGATCCTCTGGTTAATGGTAACCTAGATGGTGGTTTTGAAGATGTTTATTGGGGATTTGGAACTGGTGCCGGAGGTAATGGAGTTACAGGTTCTAAATGGATTTTAACAGATAGACTTGTAAATCTTATGCAGGATAATAACGACCCAAGATTACCAGAAATTGCAATTGAGGCAGAAAACGGTGGGTATGCTGGAGGTATGCCTAATGTGAGAGTTGCTCCAAACTGGGAAGATATGTCTAAGCCTGGACCAAAAATAGTAGGAACGTCTTTTTCTGATATTAAAGATCAAGTACCCGTAATGATATTAACAGCTGCAGAATCCTATTTTTTACAAGCAGAAGCTGCATTGTTAGGATATGGAGGAGATGCTAATAGTTTATACCAAAGTGGTATACTAGCTAGTATTGATTTCTGGGGAGGTCAAGATGCTGGTGATTTTATAACAAACGAACCCATTGCTACATTAAGTGGTACTGCTCAGGATCAGCTTAATCAGGTTTATAACCAAAGATGGTTAGCATCTTTAACAAACGGATATGAGAGTTGGGCATTGGTGAGAAGGGTAGATATGATACCACAAATAACCGATAATGTTAATTTTTGGGTAAGCCAACCTAATAATGGTAACGTTCCTAAAAGATTACAATATTCTAGTACAGAATTAATCTCTAATAGTGTTAATGTACAAGAAGCAATTAATGCTCAAGGTCCAGATGTAATGTCTACAGCTCTTTGGTGGGATGTAAATTAATTTACATTTTATAATAGAAGTATAAATAAATGCCAGATTAAGTTTTTAAGAATGGCTATTTTTCAGTATTAATTTTCAGAAAATAGAAAAGTGTTTTTTGTAGTCATGATTATTGCAAATTTTGCATAAAAATAATGATATAAAAAAATTACGATATGCATATAGCAAGCTTAGTCTGGTAATTTATGTTTTTAATTAAAGCTTTTAATATATAGAAAGATCATCATTTTCAATATTTAATCATCAAACCTTAGGAATTTGAAGTAAAATGCAATACTAGTTATGAAAAATGTTAAAAAAATTATATTATTTTTTGTTTTTATAGCATCATATTTTCACACTAATGCACAAGTAGAGTTGTCAGAGAAATATGATTTAATGCCTTGGCCAAAAGAAATTAAAGAGAACGGTCAAAAATTTGTTGTTAATGAAAATTTTACGATTGCAGTAAATAAAGATAATATTAATCCTAAAATAGCTAACGCAACAACTAAATTTCTAAGAAGATTGTCTGGTAGAACAGGTGTATTTATTGACGAAGGGTTTGCAACAATTACTTCTAAAAATAAAGAGCCATCTTTAGTTATAAATTATACCAGAGAAGGTAAACTAGAGCTAAATGAAGACGAATCCTATGAACTTTTAGTATTAAACGACCAAATACGCTTAACAGCTGCAACAGATATAGGTGTAATAAGAGGGTTAGAAACCTTATTACAGCTTAATGATCATACTACAACCGAATATTTTTTTCATGGAGTTGATATTAATGATGCACCCAGATTTCCCTGGAGAGGCTTAATGATAGATGTTGCTAGGCATTATGAACCACTAGAAGTGCTAAAAAATAACTTAGATGCGATGGCTGCTGTAAAAATGAATGTTTTTCATTGGCATTTAACCGAAGATCAAGGTTTTAGAGTAGAGGTGAAATCAAGACCTAAATTTCATCAATTAGCATCGGATAGACAATACTATACCCACGAACAGATAAAAGAATTAGTAGTGTATGCATCTAATTTGGGAATTAGAGTTGTTCCCGAATTTGATATACCAGGTCATGCCACTTCTTGGTTAGTAGCATATCCAGAAATGGCAAGTAAAGATACCATCTATAAAATAGAAATACATGCAGGTATTTTTAACCCTACTTTGGATCCTACAAAAGAAGTTACCTATGAAATTATTACTGATGTGTTTTCAGAAATAGCTCCGCTTTTTCCTGATAAATATTTCCATATTGGAGGTGATGAAAATGAGGGCAAGCATTGGGATGAAAACGATAAAATTCAAGAGTTTAAGAAGAAAAATAAAATAAAAGATAACCATGAATTACAAGCTTATTTTAATATCAAAATTCAAAAAATATTAAAAGAGCAAGGAAAAATCATGATGGGATGGGACGAAATTTTGCAACCAACTTTACCCAAAGATGTTGTTATACATTCTTGGAGAGGCAAAGAAGCAATGCTAAAAGCAGCTAAACAAGGTTATAAAACGGTATTGTCCAAAGGGTATTATATAGATTTACTTAAATCTATTAGACATCATTATGCAAATGAACCTATTTCAAAAGATCATGGCTTAACAGAAGAACAACTAAAAAATATCTTAGGAGGAGAAGCAACAATGTGGGGAGAATTAGTTACTCCGGTATCTATAGATTCTAGAATTTGGCCTAGAACAGCCGCAATTGCAGAAAAATTATGGTCATCTAATGAGATTGATGATGCAGATAATATGCTTAAAAGATTAGAAAGTGTTAATTACAGATTAGAAGAATTAGGTATTTCTCATATAAGAAATAGAAATGTGATTTTAAGGAACATTAGTAATAATCAAGAATTAAAATCATTGATTACTCTTACAAGAGTTTGTGAACCATTAAAAGCATACCAAAGAAATAAAGGAGGAGTTGAGTATAAATCATATTCACCATTTACGCAATTTGTAGACGCATGTAATACAGATGCCATTGATGCTATACTATTTAATAAAAGTGTAAATAAATATTTAAAATCTAAAGGAGATATTGATAAACAGGAAATTATAGCGTTACTCAACAAATGGATAAGAAACCATACTGATTTTAGCAAAATAAATAATAACCCAACACTAGCAAAATTAGGACCTTTATCCTCAAAACTAGCAAAACTATCATCCATTCTAAAAAATGGATTAACTAAAGGAAGTATAAACAAAACAGAGCATCAAAAATCAATAGTTATTATTGATTTTCTTAGCAAACCAATTGCTGATACAGAACTTGTAATAATACCAGCAATTAAAGAGCTAATCTCAAATATAGAAATTAGAAACGTAAAACCTTAATATATTGAAAAATACTATAATTTTCGTGGTAATGCTTTTTGGAGCAGTAGTTTTTAATTCGTGTAATAAAAAAGAAAAATCTATAGATCACAGTACAGATTTTACTAAAGAGCACGAATTTACCAAAGGTATTGAAGGACCAGCAGTAGATAGTAAAGGAAATCTATATGCGGTTAATTTTAAAGAAGAAGGTACAATAGGTATTGTTAATCCTAAAGGAGAAAGTTCTTTATTTGTAAAATTACCTACAGGTAGCATTGGTAACGGAATTCGTTTTGATGCATCCGATAATATGTATATAGCAGATTATACAAATCATAACATACTATATATAAAAAAAGGATCAAAAGAAGTTGCTGTTTTTGCTCATGACTCTACGATGAACCAACCAAATGATGTTGCTATTTCTCCTAATAGAATCCTGTATGCAAGTGATCCTAACTGGAAAAATGGAACAGGTAATTTATGGATGACTTCTAATCGAAAGCTTGTTTTGGTAGAAAAAAATATGGGAACAACCAATGGTATAGAAGTTAGTCCTGATGGAAAGAAATTGTATGTTAATGAATCTATACAACGAAATATTTGGATCTATGATATAACAGATAATGGCAAACCTATTAATAAAAGAATATTTAAGACATTCGAGGATTTTGGTTTAGATGGTATGAGATGTGATGCAAAAGGAAACTTATATGTGTGTAGATATGATAAAGGAACTGTATTAGTATTATCTCCTGAAGGTGAAGAACTAAGAGAAGTGCAACTAAAAGGAAAAAAACCAACTAATATCACTTTTGGTGGGAAAAATAATACTCAATGCTTTGTAACAATGGCAGATAGAGGGTGTTTTGAGACATTCTTTTCTCAAAAATGATATGTGTTTTATAATATAGATCAGTGTGGTGCATGCTATTATTAAAAAAAAGGATTATTTGTTTTTATTAACTATTCAATTGCTTGTAAATTGTAGTTCAAGTGATAGTGTCATAGATACAAATAGAGAAACAAACGATCTTGTTGAGTTAAGCACTATTCAGTCAGGAGTGCAGGCGGCATATCCAAAAGGATCTACAAAATCCAAATATGGATTCTATGCATATGTTCCTTCTGAATATGATATCGCCAATGCAGAAAAATATCCTTTATTGATCCACTTACATGGAGGTGGAGCAAGAGGAGATAGCGCTGTAAATTTAAATGATTTAAATTCTATTTTGTTTGATGGCCCTCCGTCATTAATACATAAAAATCAATGGAACCCCAAACACCCAATGATTGTTGTATCACCTCAATCTCCATCTATTTGGAATGCAGAAAATTTGCACGGTTTTATTACTTTCTTAATTGATAACCTAAAGATAGATACAAAACGAATATACATGACAGGATTTAGTATGGGAGGAAAAGGTTGCTATGATTATGTTTCTTCAAAAGGTAGTAATTCATATGTGGCAGCCATAGTGCCTATAGCGGGATGGGGAGATACATCTAAAGGAAATCAATTTACGAATATTCCTGTTTGGGCATTTCATGGGGATGCAGATAAGATTATTTCATATGATAAATCGATTGCAATGGTTAATGCAATTAATGTAGAAAACCCAACAATAAAAGCTAAGATAACCATATACTCTGGTATCGGTCATGACTCTTGGTCCAGAACTTATGATAATACAGGAATAGGTAATGGAAACAGCACTTATGATCCTTTTGATATCAGCATTTATGAATGGATGTATTCATACAAGAAGACTGATTTATAAATAGATTCTTTCTAATAAAGAGTTGTTATCTATACACAGTTAGTTATTTATGACTTTCTTTTTTTGTCTCTAAGAAAAATACCTTATTTATTAACTTATGACACTACCACATCGATAAAGTATAAAGTAGAATTTGCGAAAAAAACAACCAACTGGGAGGGGTTATGTTTTGGCAATTTAATGGTGATAACGGAACGCTCTTGAATGTGATTTTTGACAATTTGAGGACAGAAAAGTGACAATTTTACAAAAGCATAGATAAAAATGAAATATAAAAAATTTGGAAAGTTAGATTGGAATGTAAGTCGGGTTGGGTATGGTATGTGGGGCATGGTAGGCTGGTCAGAATCAGATGATAAAATATCTAATAAATCATTAGATAGAGCTATTGAATTGGGGTGTAATTTTTTTGATACAGCATGGGGATATGCAGAAGGAAGAAGCGAAAAAATTTTAGCAGAATTATTAAAAAGACACTCAGGAAAAAAACTGTATACAGCAACAAAAATTCCTCCAAAAATCGATCAATGGCCACCAAGTAAATCATCTACTTTAGAAGATATATACCCATCAAGTCATATTGTAGAATATACAGAAAAGAGCTTGAAGAATTTAGGGGTTGAAACCATTGATTTACAACAATTTCATGTATGGGAAGATAGTTGGGCAGAACGAGATGAATGGAAAGAAATGGTACTAAAACTAAAACAAGAAGGGAAAGTACAGTCTTTTGGGATTAGTGTAAATCGATGGGAACCTGCCAATTGCTTGAAAGCACTAGAGTCTGGGTTAATCGACTCGATACAAGTTATTTATAATATCTTCGATCAATCTCCAGAAGATGTATTATTTCCGTATTGCGAAAAGAATGATATTGCGGTTATAGCCCGTGTTCCATTTGATGAAGGCTCTCTTACCGGAAAACTTACTTTAGAATCTAAATGGGATATTGGCGATTTTAGAAACATTTATTTTGGTCCTGAAAATTTACCACCTACCATAAAACGTATTGAAAAATTAAAAGAACTTGTTCAGAATAAAATGTCCTTAGCAGAATTAGCATTGCGTTTTATTGCAGCACACCCTGCAGTTACTACTATGATTCCTGGTATGCGTCAACTACGTAACGTAGAAGCTAATATGCGTATAGGCAATGGACAAGGACTTTCACAAAAGTGGATAGATAAACTTAGAGATCATCGTTGGGATCGCTTGCCAACAAACTGGTCTTGTTAATCGATAAGAATATGTACAGAAGAACTTTTATAAAAAAAACTTCAAATACAGCTTTAGGTATGGGGTTAGCATTATCATTTCCATCGGGTATCATCGTAAAAGAAGAAGCCTTGTTTTTTAAAATATCACTTGCACAGTGGTCATTACATAGAAGTTTACGTTCAGGAAAACTTTCAACATTTGATTTTCCTGCGAAAGCTAAAAATGATTTTGATATTCATGCTGTAGAATATGTCAATCAGTTTTTTATAGATAAAGCTAAAGATCATAAATATCTTAAAGAATTAAAACAACGCACCTCAGATCTTAATGTAGAAAATGTTTTGATTATGGTTGATGCTGAAGGTAAATTGGGTAATCAAGATAAGAAAGCAAGATTAAAAGCAATAGAAAATCATTATAAATGGATAGAAGCAGCACAGTTTTTGGGATGTAGTTGTATTCGTGTAAATCTGCATGGAGAGGGGAGTAGAGCTGATATTGCAAAGGTAGGAGAGGATAGTTTAGTTCAGTTATCTGATTTTGCTAAAGACTACGCTATCAGTATAATAGTCGAAAACCATCAAAGTTATTCTACACATGGTGATTGGTTATCCAAAATTATGAAAAATGTTAACTTAAAAAATTGTGGTACACTACCAGATTTTGGCAATTTTTATGATTATGATAGGTATCAAGGAGTAAAGGATATGATGCCTTTTGCCAAAGGAGTTAGTGCCAAGTCCAATAATTTTGACAAGCAAGGGAACGAAACAGATATCGACTATGTCAAAATGCTTCAAATTGTAAAAAATGCTGGTTATACTGGTTACATTGGTATCGAATACGAAGGATCTAATGATGACGAAGATAAAGGTATTCGATTAACAAAAGAGTTATTAATTAAAACTGCAAGAGTGCTAGAATGAAATTAGAAGATCAGGTATTTGTTATTACGGGAGCTACAAGTGGCATGGGAAAAGCTATTGCTATTTTATATGCAAAAGAAGGGGCTAAGTTAGTGTTAAGTGGTAGAAATATAGAAAGAGGAAATGCACTTGTGAAAGAGCTAAAGTCAATATCTGCAAATGCTATATTTTATGCAGGCAATATAGGAAACGCTCAAATAAATAAAGAACTGGTTTCTAAGGCAATCACCAAGTACGGAAAACTTAATGGTATTGTAAGTAATGCAGGGATCTTAGGATTAGGAAGTCTTACCGAGATAAGTATTGAAGACTGGCATGAAACTCTGAATATAAATTTTAATTCGTTTTTTTATTTATGTAAATATGCTATTCCACATATCAAAAAAGAGAAAGGAATCATTATTGCTAATGCATCAATAGCTGCATTTAAGAGTTTCCCAAACCACGCTGTCTATTGCGCCTCAAAAGCTGCGTTAGTCTCATTGGTTAAGCAAATAGCATTAGATTATGGTCCTGAAATACGCATTAACGCTATTTGCCCCGGGCCCGTAGATACACCTCTGATCTGGGATTCTGCTAAAGTATTTAAAAACCCAAATCAAGCAGTTGATAATGTAAAAAATGCTACCATATTAAAACGTTTGGGTACACCAGAAGATATTGCTAAGTTAGCATTGTTTTTGGCATCAGAAGATTCTTCGTGGATAACAGGTTCTGCCTTAACTATTGATGGAGGCATTATGTCGACCTCTTAAAAGGAATGAGGTAAAATATATCTATGTAATATATTGATGAGTAATAAGGATTTGTATATTGTTAGTTATACAGAAAAATACCTACTACCTAAGTATAAAAACAGTAGGTCTATGATCTGAAAAGTATACAAGAACTATACTTTTTTATCATTTTTAATCAAAACAAATATTATGTTTTCTAATGGCAAACTCATTACTCTTTATACCTGATATTTCTGGTTTTACACATTTTGTTCAGAATACCGAGGTAGAACACAGTCAGCATGTGATTTCTGAGCTATTAGAGGTTTTGATTAATGCTAATGCTGAAGGTTTACAACTGGCAGAGATAGAAGGGGATGCATTGTTTTTCTATAAAGAAAATGAAATTCCATCACAAGAAAAACTACTGGCTCAGATTGAAACAATGTTTACTACGTTTTATAGTCATCTTAAACTTTTAGAGAAAAATCGTGTTTGCCCTTGTAACGCATGTGCTACAGCATCTGATTTGCAGCTAAAAATTATAGTGCATTGTGGAGAGTTGCAATTTATTACTGTTCAGGATAAACGTAAGCCTTTTGGTCAGATAGTTATTGAGGCTCATAGATTACTTAAAAACTCAGTTGTAAGTGATAACTATGCCTTGCTAAGTAATGAAGTGACTAACGCTATTGGACTTCCTGCTAACTATGAGAGTAAATTATACAGTTTTAGAGTAGGTAAAGATATTTATGATACCAAAGAAATTGTTTATTCATTTTCTGAAATAAATAAAAACAATTTAAAACTTACTCCTTTTGCTACTCCAGAAGTGGTAAGTTTTCAATGTTCTCCGTCCGTAGTTTTATTGAGAGAATTCGATATTCCTGCGACGCAATTATTAGAATATATTACTAATTATAGCTATAGACATTATTGGGCAAAAGGAGTCGATAAATTAGAGTATAACCCTTTGGAAGTTAATCGGTTAGGTACCGAGCATGTCTGTGTAATTGATGGAAAACGACTCAATTTTACAACAGTAACCAAGAAAGCAAGTGTGGGTGAGATTGTCTATGGAGAGCGTACTACAGATGCTCCTTTGCATGCATTGTATCAATTTTTTGTTATAAAATCATTGCCCGGTAATCGATGTTTGTTAACTGTAGAAGTATATCCCGAAGCAAAATCACTACTGCATAAGTTGATGTTGTTTCTTTTGATAAAAAGAACCATTAGAAAGTCTATAAAAACATCTTTGGACAATCTTGAAACATTTGTAAGAAATGATACTATAACGAGTTAAAGAAGGTCGAGGATTCTTTCTAACTTCATGCCTCGAGATCCTTTGATTAGAATTAGATCTTTTTGATTTTTTAGAGTCCAGTTGGTCTCAAGATCTTCGTAAGATTTAAATTTATGAACACGAGGATTAGTACATTTAGTAGCAAAAAAATGATTTCCGATTAAATATATTTCCTCTGTTTTTGTATTACTTATCTGGTCTGTTATTTTTTGATGCTCTAAAGCAGCATCATTACCCAATTCGAACATATCTCCTAAAAACACAATTTTAGTGTTATATTGTAATTGAACGAAATTATAGATAGCAGCTTCCATGCTTGATGGATTTGCATTATAGGCGTCTAGAATAATGGTATGATCCCCCTTTTTAATGATTTGTGAACGATTATTTGTAGGCGTATAGGATTCTATTGCATGTTTGATCTTATCTAAACTAATGTTGAAATGAGACCCAATAGCTATAGCAGCTGCAATATTTATAAAGTTGTACTGCCCTATTAAATTACTATATATGGTATTATTTTGATAAGAAACAATTACATTAGGATCAGTACCTGTCAATTTAATAATTACATCACTAGTGCCAGATTGTGAAAAACTGTATGTTTTCATTCCAGAAGATGCATTAACCAGTTTTTTGTCTTCAAGATTAAGAAAAACTAATTTACTATGCTTTTTTAAGTAATCATAAAGTTCTGTTTTTCCTTTTAAAACACCTTCTATACTTCCAAAACCTTCCAAGTGAGCTTTGCCAATATTGGTAATATATCCATAGTCTGGCGTGGCTATAGAGCATAAAAGTGCAATTTCTTTAAGGTGATTGGCTCCCATTTCTACAATTCCTATTTGAGTTTCCTTTGTCATTGATAAAAGTGTAAGAGGGACTCCAATGTGATTATTGAGATTGCCTACCGTTGCAGTGGTCCTAAAAGAAGAAGAAAGCACACTGTTGATTAATTCTTTTGTGGTGGTTTTTCCATTGCTCCCAGTTAAAGCAATTATAGGAATATTTAAATACTTGCGATGGAACGAAGCTAAGTCTTGTAGTGTTTGTAGAACATTATCTACAAGAATATGCTTTTCTGTAGTTTTATAGGCTTCTTCATCAATTATTGCATACATTGCTCCATGCTCTAGGGCTTTTTGTGCATATGTGTTTCCGTTAAATTTTTCTCCCTTTAAAGCAAAAAAAATGACATTAGGCTTTATTTTTCGGGTATCTGTACATACACCATTGCTGGCTAGGAATAATTGATGTATTTGGGTGGTGGTCATTAATTAGATGATATTAAAAAGCCCTGACAGGTATGTACAGGGCTTTTGTATTTATAACGAACTTTAATTAAATTTTTAAACTATTATCCTTTTGGTTTCTGGTGTCTTGGTGTTTTTTTCTTTCTGGCTTTAGTACCAACACGAGACATTGCATTTCTGAAACCAATATAATCGGTGGCCATATCTTGTGGCAAGAACCTTCTTTGTGCAGGATCTAACCAATAGGCTCTGTCTTTCCAGGAACCACCTTTATACACACGTACTTCATCATCAACAATAGTGGTTCTCTTACTAGACTCATCGTACCTTCTATCCATTTTTGTGCTATCCTCTGCATTTGGCCCTACATAATGAATAGGTGCGTTATACATTCTTCTGTTAGGCGTAGCTTGATCTTGAAATCCTTCGTAATATCTAGAAGAGCTTTTATCACCATCCCTATAGTTTCTGTTATCACTATCAGTAAAATTAGTTCTCATGTATGTTTCCTGCTCATCAACAGGAACTTGTAAAATTCCACCAGGTAATACTCGAGCTATAATTTTACCATTACTAAGGGTATCGTATACTATAGAATCTGTCATAACAATTTTTACAGTTCCATCAGGATTGATAGCATTTTTGGTATATACATTCCCTCTATAGTAGTTAAAATCATTGTATTCATCATCTACAATAGGTCTATAAACATCGGCTACCCATTCTGCAACATTTCCAGCCATATCATATAAGCCATAATCATTGGGATTGTAAGATTTTACAGGAGCAGTAATATCTGCACCATCATCACTCCATCCAGCGATTCCACCATAATCGCCATCACCTTGCTTAAAGTTAGCTAATTGGTCTCCACGAGTTCTTCTTTTTCCAGAACGTGTATATTTTCCAGTCCATGGATATTTTTTTCTACCTCTATAGATATTATAACTTCTAATTTCTACTAAGCCTAAAGCTGCATATTCCCATTCAGCTTCAGTTGGAAGTCTGTACTTGGGTAAAAGTAATCCGTCTTTGCGTTGTATATATAGTCCTGTAGAGTCATTCTTTTTTTCATATTTCTCTGAAGCTCTACCCCCTCTTATTGCCTCGTCATTACCTCCGTATGTTTGCGAAGGAGCATTTAAATAGGTGTCTGTGTCAAAAGTACTTTCTGCAGAAACATCTTCAAAAGGAGCATTCTTTTTAATTACATCTTCTTCTTCAAGAATTCTTTCATTAACACGGTTAGTTCTCCAATTACTAAACTCTATTGCTTGAATCCAATTTACCCCTACAACAGGGTAATTAGCATACGCAGGGTGACGTAAATAGTTATTGGTCATCATTTCATTAAAACCAAGTCGATTTCTCCAAACTAAAGTGTCAGGAAGAGCACCATAATATATATTTCTATATTTTGGTTCTGTAGGAGGGTATACTCCTTTTAACCAATCAAGGTATTCTAAATACATTACATTGGTAACTTCGGTTTCATCCATATAAAAGGATTGAACGTGTTGCTGAGTTGGAGTGTTGTTCCAATCATGCATTACATCATCTTGTACACGTCCCATAGTAAATGTACCTCCTTCAATAAACACTAAACCAGGACCAGTTTCTTGTTCTTTATAATTTGTCTGTACTTGAAATCCACCATCTTTGGAATTGTATTTCCAACCTGTGGCTCTAGAACTGCTCCCATAATCGTTCTTAGAACAACTAAACAGTAAAACACTAATGAAAAGTGCCATTAGCGACTTAAAAATAAACGCGTTTTTCATAATCTTAAGTTCGTTTAAGTAGAAATTAGGGCTTGCAATATAAATAATAAACGTTAAAATTACCCTAATTTTTTCAAAATATTATCAATTCACATTTTTTTATGAATTTATAACGACTCTGGTTTAACGCAATATTTGCGAGTTTATTATTTATGATGTAATAAAAACAAGAAATTTAAAATATTTAAAAAAAACATACTGCTAATTTTTTTAGTAAAAAACTAACCTCTTAACATAATGTTAAATAGATTAATTTTTTAACATTATGTTCACGTTTTTATGATAAGCAATTTTGTAAAGAGATGAGGTTGTCAATTAGTTGAAATTTAAAAACTTACGAATAAATAGAGAGCATGTATTTAGAGTGTTTTAATAAAAATTAATCACGGAAAATAAAATGAAATATAAGATATCCTTAAAATCAGCGTTTATAAACCATCAACTTAAAAAAATTAAGAACTCACTATTCTTAAGTAACTAAATAACTATATATTTGTCAAACTCAATTTTTAAAGGATATGAAAAGATTATTAACCCTTAGCCTATTGTGTGTTACAGTTTTTACTTTTAAAACTCAGGCTCAGGAACAAAACAGAGCAATAACAACTGCTACTCCCTTTTTATTAATAGCTGCAGATGCAAGAGCGGCTGGTTTAGCAGATCAGGGGGTTGCTACGTCTCCAGATGCATTTTCACAACAATGGAATCCAGCTAAATATGCATTCATTAAAAATAAGCAAGGGGTTGGTGTTAACTATACTCCTTATTTAAGTAATCTGGTTAATGACATATTCTTGGGGAATGTAAATTATTATAATCGTCTTAATGAGCGAAGTGCTGTAGCAGCGAGTTTTAGATATTTTAGCTTAGGAGATATAGAGTTTAGACAAGGACCTAATGATGAGCCTAATGTTCAAAAACCAAATGAATTAACACTTGATGTTTCATATGCGTTAAAACTTAGTGATCGGTTCTCTATGGCTGTAGCGGGTCGTTACCTACGTTCTGACCTTAGACTACAAGGTCTGGGAGCAGATGCTAGTGCAGCAGGAAGTTTTGGTGTAGATATCGCTGGTTTTTATAGAAGTGATGAGATTGCTTTTAATTCTTTTAACGGTAGATGGAGAGCAGGAGCTACAATTTCTAATATAGGCCCAAAAATAAAATATGACGATGCAGGTCAAGAAAACTTTATTCCTACTAATTTTAGATTAGGAGCTGCATTCGATTTTATTCTTAATGAGGATAATCGAATTACACCCTCGTTAGAATTTAGTAAATTACTCGTGCCAACTCCATTAGACCCAGATACTAATGGTGATGGTGATATTACAGCAGAAGAGCAGCAGGCTGCAAATGATGAGTATAATGATAAAAGTGCATTTGGATCTATTTTTTCTTCTTGGGGAGATGCGCCAGATGGGTTTAGCGAAGAATTAAAAGAAATTACCTGGGCATTAGGTGCAGAATATATGTATCGTGATGTATTTGCTTTTAGAGCAGGGTACTTTAATGAATCTGAAGAAAAAGGAGCGCGTAAGTTCCTATCTCTAGGTGCAGGTTTCAGATATAATATTGTAAACTTAGATATATCTTATTTATTTTCTACTTCTAAAGTTAGAAGCCCGCTAGAAGGAACACTGCGTTTTGGCCTTTCCTTTAATTTTGGAGACGAATATTACGACTAAATATTACGACTAGAAGATATACTATACTAATATAAAAAGTATCAAGCCGAAGGGTTTGATACTTTTTTTGTTTATAGTACATTGTAATACTTTTATTTGTAGTTCAAATTTAGGAATACGATATGCTTTGTAGGGTGTTTGAAGGCTGTGTGACCAAATAATACTGTATGAAGAGTTAGAAAGCAATATTAATAGACGCATGAAACGAGCATTAAGAAATTACTAAAATTTAAACGTGTGAAAGAAATAGAAATAAAATCTGTCTTACAGGTATATGATTCATTTGATGAGTTACCAGAAAATATTCAGGAATTGATGCAGCAATCTATTGCAATTAGAGATAAGGCATATGCTCCTTATTCTGAGTTTTTAGTTGGAGCTGCACTTTTATTAGAGAATGGAGAGGTAGTTTTAGGAAATAACCAAGAAAATGCCTGCTATCCTTCAGGGCTGTGTGCAGAACGTACAGCTATATATTATGCCGGAGCTAATTTTCCAGAGGTTCCTGTTATTACTATGGCACTTTCTGCTAAATCTTTAAAATATCAATTACTAACCCCTACACCTCCTTGTGGTGCCTGTAGACAAGCGATAGCAGAATATGAGGTAAAACAAAATATACCAATAGCTATTTATTTTATGGGAGAAACAGGAAAAGTGGTTAAATCACCTTCTTTGTCTAATATATTACCACTTATTTTTGATAATTCATATTTATAACGTTTTCGTTGATTTTATCTGCAAACTCCTTTTTCCTTAATTTCGAATATGTTATTTTTGTTTTTCGTTCTCTTAAAAAATAAGAGAAAAAATTAAATAATGACTAGTTTTGTAGCTAGTTTTTTAGACATACATCAGTACAACTAAATGAAAAAGATAACCAAAGATGTTTACCTAAATTGGTACGAAGAAATGCTTTTCTGGAGAAAATTCGAGGATAAGTTAGCTCAAGTTTATATTCAACAAAAAGTAAGAGGTTTTTTACACTTATACAATGGTCAGGAAGCAATTTTGGCGGGAGCTTTACATGCTATGGATCTTACCAAAGATCGTATGATTACTGCATATCGTAATCATGTGCAGCCTATTGGCATGGGTGTTGACCCAAAGCGAGTAATGGCAGAATTATATGGTAAAGGTACCGGTACTTCTCAAGGTTTAGGAGGATCAATGCATATTTTCTCTAAAGAACATCGATTCTATGGAGGACATGGAATTGTTGGTGGACAAATCCCTTTGGGAGCAGGTTTAGCATTTGCAGATAAGTATAATAAAAGAGACTCGGTTACACTAACTTTTATGGGTGATGGAGCTACCAGACAGGGATCATTGCATGAGACGTTTAACTTAGCAATGCTTTGGAATTTACCAGTAGTGTTTTGTGTAGAAAATAACGGTTATGCAATGGGAACATCTGTAGAAAGAACAGCTAATCATCCAGATATATGGAAGTTGGGATTAGGGTACGAAATGCCATGTGGACCAGTAGATGCAATGAATCCAATAAAAGTTGCCGAAGCAATGGATGAAGCAATTACCAGAGCAAGAACTGGTGGTGGACCAACATTTTTAGAACTGAAAACATATAGATATAGAGGGCATTCTATGAGTGATGCACAAAAATATCGTACCAAAGAAGAGGTGGCAGAATATCAAAAAATAGATCCGATTACTCAGGTTTTGGATATTATTAAAGATAAAAAATATGCTACCGATGAAGAAATTGCAGTAATAGATAAACGAGTAAAAGATAGAGTGGCAGAATGTCAAAAATTTGCCGAAGAATCACCATTCCCAGAGAAGAATGTGATGTATGACGTTGTATACGAACAGGATAATTATCCATTTTTACCACACAAACCACAATAGATTATGGCTACAGTAATTAATATGCCGCGATTGAGCGATACCATGGAAGAAGGAGTGGTTGCGAAGTGGCTTGTTAAAAAAGGAGATAAAATAAGTGAAGGAGATATCCTTGCTGAAATAGAAACAGATAAAGCGACAATGGAGTTTGAGTCCTTTTATGAAGGAACACTGCTTCATGTAGGGATTGAAGAAGGCGAGACAGCTCCGGTAGATCAATTACTCGCAATTATCGGAGAAGAAAATGAAGATATTTCTGATCTATTAAACGGAAATACAGCACCTAATACAGAATCGGTAAAAGAGGAAAAAGCTGAAGAATCAGCCCCCGTTTCTAATCAAACTACTACCATTCCTGATGGCGTAGAGATTATTACTATGCCTCGTCTTAGTGATACAATGGAAGAAGGAACCGTAGCTACCTGGTTAAAAAAAGTAGGTGATACTGTTGAAGAAGGGGATATTCTAGCCGAAATAGAGACAGATAAGGCTACTATGGAGTTTGAGTCATTCTATAACGGAACCTTGTTGCATATTGGAATAGAAGAAGGACAAACTGCTCCGGTAGATGTTTTATTGGCAATAATTGGCCCTGTAGGAACAGATGTATCTGCACTTAAAGATGGCGTTCCTGCAACAGGAGCAGTACAAGAAGCTACACCTGCAAAAGAAGAAAAAGTAGAAACGACAGTTGCAACTGCAGAAAGAAATGGAACATCGGGAGGACGAATATTTGCTTCTCCGTTAGCAAAAAAAATAGCAGCAGATAAAGGAATAGACCTTTCTCTGGTAAAAGGAACAGGCGAAAATGGGCGTGTTGTTAAGAAAGATGTAGAATCATTTACACCTTCTGTAGCAACTAGTGATAGTACATCACAACCGGTTAAAGAAACAGCTTCTACTCCTGTAATACAAACATATACTCCAGCAGGAGAAGAAAGTTTTGAAGAAGTGAAAAATTCGCAAATGCGTAAAGCTATTGCAAAAAGTCTTTCGGCTTCAAAATTTAATGCGCCACACTACTACCTTACCATCGAGGTAAATATGGAAAATGCAATGACATCGCGTAAGAGGATTAATGAATTACCAGATGTTAAAGTATCTTTTAATGATATGGTAGTTAAAGCTTGTGCATTGGCACTTCGTAAACATCCGCAGGTTAATACGCAGTGGACAGATGTAGCGACCAGATATGCTAAGCACATTAATGTTGGGGTTGCTGTAGCGGTACCAGATGGATTGGTAGTTCCTGTTTTACCTTTTACAGATCAGATGTCTCTTACGCAGATAGGGGCTAAGGTTAAAGATTTGGCAGGTAGAGCCCGTAACAAAAAATTAACTCCGCAAGAAATGAGTGGTAGTACATTTACGGTATCCAATCTAGGGATGTTTGGAATTCAGGAATTTACTTCTATCATTAATCAACCTAATTCGGCTATACTTTCGGTTGGTGCAATTGTAGAAAAACCAGTTGTTAAAGATGGTCAGATCGTAGTTGGTAATACAATGAAAGTGACCTTAGCTTGTGATCACAGAACTGTAGATGGAGCAACAGGAGCCCAGTTTTTACAAACGTTAAAACAGTATCTTGAAAATCCGGTTACTATGCTTGCGTAGATGACTGCTAGTATAATATTCATATTCAATCCTGCTTCTAATGAAGCGGGATTTTTTAACTTTATCCAAAACATATTTTTATGACAAAGAACATATTAATCATCCTGATTTCGATTTTATTTATCAATTGTAAGCAAGGAACAATAGCTCAATCACAAACTAAAACAGTAGAAAATGCTTCTGCAGAAAAAACTAAAGTTTCTGATGTTGCAGCTATAATGAATTTTTTAGCTAGTGATGAGCTAAAAGGAAGAGATACCGGAAGTGAAGGTTTAGAAAAAGCCGCGAAATTTATTGAAGAAGAGTTTAAAAAAAATAAGATAGCACCTTATTTTGAAACCTATAGAGATGCTTTTGATGCAAAAGGAACAGCAACATATAACGTTGTTGGGTTTCTTAAAGGTACAGATGATGAATTATCGAAAGAATTTATCATAGTAGGAGCACATTTTGATCATATAGGTACAGGAAAAGAAGTTAATGGCGATGTAATTGCTAATGGTGCTAATGATAATGCAGCAGGAAGCAGTGCGGTAATTTCTCTGGCTAAACAATTTGCTCGATTAAAAAATAACAAACGTAGTATTCTTTTTGTGCTGTTTGGCGCAGAAGAAAGAGGATTATTGGGATCGACGCATCTGGCAGAGGTGTTAAAAGAAAAGAATATTAATGTGTATGCTATGGTTAATTTTGAAATGATAGGAGTGCCATTAAATGATAAACCATATAAAGCCTATATCACAGGATATGAAATGTCTAATATGGCTCAGAAAATGAATGAATATGCAGGTTCAGAACTGATAGGGTATTTGCCAAAAGCCAAAGAATTTCAATTGTTTAGAAGAAGCGATAATTATCCGTTCTATGAGCAATTTAAAGTGCCATGTCAGACCATTTCTACTTTCGATTTTACTAACTATGACTATTACCACCATGTAGATGATGAAATATCTGAAATGAATTTTGAGTTTATGGCAGAACTTATTAATAGCTGCTTTCCTGTACTTACAAAAATGGCAAATACATCGGATAAAGAAATTAAGTTAAATTAATAAAAAGAGATGGTCTGAAAAGTCAAAAAATATACGATTTTTCATATGACTTAATTTTAGCGAAGAATGAAAAATATTATCATAACAGGCGCAAGTAGGGGTATTGGGTATGAAATGGCAAAACTATTTGCCGACGAAGGTCATCAGGTGTTGGCATTATCGAGGAATGAAAAACCTATCGATGTTCTTCAACATAAAAATATACATACATTTTCTTTTGATATCTGTAACCCCAAAGATCTTGAAAAGATGAGTAGCTATATCTCTTCTACTTGGAAACAGGTAGATATTTTGATCAATAACGCCGGTAAATTACTAAATAAACCTTTTGGTGAAATCTCTACTCAGGATTTTGAAGAAGTGTATAAGGTAAATGTTTTTGGAGTAGCAGAAATTACTCGTTTGACTTTACCACATATGAAACCCGGTAGTCATGTAGTTACAGTGAGTAGTATGGGAGGGATACAAGGAAGTATGAAATTTCCTGGGTTAGCCGCTTATAGTTCTAGCAAAGGTGCAGTGATTACCTTAAACGAGCTATTGGCAGAAGAATATAAAGAAAGTGGTATTGGTTTTAATGTTCTTGCTCTTGGAGCTGTGCAGACCGAAATGCTGGAAGAAGCATTTCCCGGGTATCAGGCGCCTTTAACAGCTATAGAAATGGCAGAATATATAAAAGGATTCTCCTTAACCGGAAATAAATTTTATAACGGAAAAGTCCTTCAGGTGTCTAGTAGTACACCTTAAAAATTATTATATAGCTCTGAAATACATAAGAACTCAGAAAAAGATATCCGGATTATGGTTTGAAGTACATAATCCGGATAAATTCTAATGCAAAAACACTTTAATGTTTTGATATAGATAAGTAAAGAATCATAGATGATACCTCTATAGAGGTACGCAAATTCCTGATCCTCCAATTCTGCGAGAACAATCCCAGTCAAACTCCCCTGTCACTCTTATGCAATCTGCTCTTGTTCTGCAGCCTATAGGGAATTGTATTTCTCCCCCGTTAATTAGTTTTTGTTCGCTTTTGTTAAGTGTTTTACCATTTAAATTTAGAATTTTGTTTAACATGATTTATGATTTAAAGATTAATAAATTGTTCTATTTCAAATGTATATTTCATTTATTATTAAAATGCTACAAAAAACACACTCTTCCTTGTACTTTTATGACTAGAAGCAATAGTTGATTTTTTAATAAAACAGATAATGGTTATTCATTAGATATGTAATGGGTAACCATTATCTGTTTTGATGGATATGCATATAATGTGTAAGGTATTCTTTTGTGAAAAAGGGGATATTTCCCCCTTTTTACTCAAAGGAAAAAGAATACATTTACATATGCTATTAAGAGTTTTAAAGGCGCCAAAAATGATTAATAGCACCCTAACCAAAACTATAGGCGAACTCCGAAAAGCCTTAAATAGAGTAGGAATCTTAAAACCATAAAAAATGAAACTAATTATTAAACTCTGTGCAGTGTTAGTTATGATGCTTTTTGTCTTTACAAGTTGTAATAAAGACGAATTAACTATCGAAGAATCTGGTGTAGAATCAACTAAAGATCTTCAGAATAAAGCTCCCGAACGAGGAATTGTAGAAATCGTGCACAATTATGATTATTACGGGGAAAAATTTAAAGTCCTTTATGTTTTAGATACCAAGGAATCTGAAATAGTAAAAGTAGATGGAGATGTGCAAATGGCAGAACGTATTTTTGGAAAAAAAGATGCTCCTCAAGGATTGTTTTTTGAAGATCAAAAAGAAGGAGAAACAACCATTAATGTAAAAGTTTTTAATACTAATGATGAGGTAGATGAATATATAGCTAAACTAGCAGGAGATTTTCCTAAAGAAAGATCAGAACAGCGAGGAACAAAAGGAGCTTGTGTTGATGGGTCTATTAATGGTACCGGAACCTTTTATTTCTATTATCATATTAACTATGTTACAGAAATGACAGGTATACGAAGAACTAATAAATACTATTACAAAGATTGGAATTTGGGAGGGTACAATGACCATATGTCTTCTCTTAGACTCACTAAACCGTGGGGAAGAAGAGCATATGTAAGATTATATCAACATAGTTGTTATAACGGTAGAACCTTGAATTTTTATTCTCCATATTATCAAACTGCTGCCGGAGCAAATGATTTAAGAAATTATACTTTATCGGGATGGTGGTTCTGGAAAAAATCATGGAATGATAAAGTATCATCATACAAAGTTTGGGCTTGGTAAACAGTTTTGATCTACTATATCTTTGATATTGTAAATAGAATTAGAAAAGCCATTGATTATACCCTTAAATCAATGGCTTTATTAATTTTGTACACCTTCTGTTTTTTCGAACTCTATTTTATGGGTTTTAAAAACTTCGTTGTCAATAGTAATCGTAGATGTTTTGATCAATGTAATAATAGTATCCGTTTGGTGTTCAAGAACAACTTGTGTTGTTACTTTTTTTACCGAATCTGAAACCGTTTCAAAAGGAGTAATAAAATTAATATGTTTAAGCTGTGCCCCTTCTTCTGTAGAGAGGAATTCATTTTTATTTGTATCGATAGTAAAATCGGGATTGGTCTTGGCTAATGTTTTTTTGTCTAGATATTCCTGTAGTTTTTGAGTAATAATAAGAGTGTAAGCATCGTCTTCAGAAAGATCAGATTGTTCTTCTACTTTTTCAAAACTCTCTACAGTATCCATTTCCATAGATTTAGACGTATTATTGGCGCAACCTAATAAGAATAAAAACACTATTATGATGTATATCAATCTTTTCATCTATGTAAATTTTATAAACCATTGCTGTTAAACTTGATTTATTTTGGTTGGTAATGTTTTATTAAGTGCCCATTATGGGCTTTCATGATTTGATCCTGAACTTTAGTTTAACAATTTGTCCATTTAATCTTCGGGACTCTATAATCTCAATATTTTTTAGGCTTTGTGTTGGTGTGGTTAGTTTATTTATAAATTCATCTTTGGCATACATTTCAATACCTAATCGCTGCGGTAGTATCTGAAAAATGGTGGCGTCATTAGCAATTATTCTAGATAATTCTTTTCGTCTGTTTTTCCAATCATTAACTTTTCCATTAGCATAATAATGAAGCATTAAGGCATAATCATCTGTTTTGATATGTACATCCTCACGACGATCAGAAGAGGCTATTCTATATATAGTATCGGTCTTATGGTAAGGAGACTGAACTACAAAACGAATAAAATCATCTTTGGTTTTCCAGGTAAAACAACCGGTACTATCACTTTTTGAATAAAAAGGAGATTCTTCATCGTTTAGTATGATAATATCAATAGGAACCTTAGTAATAGGTCGATTTCTATCCTGATCGATAAAACAAAAACTAAAGGTGTTCTGTTTAGGAATTAAGAAGTATACGAGGATCAATATGCCTAGACTTAAAGGCGCCATCCAAAACCATTTAGGAATATCTATTGTCTTTGCAGGGTTTGAAGAAATGGTATGATTACTTTTAAAGTCGTTCCAGTTTCTGTATTCACAATACTGTGAGAGTAGATTAAGGATGTCAATACGAGGTAATTTTTCTGAAGAATTTTTAAAATAACTATAGAAAGATTTTTCGCTAATAGAAGCTTTTACTTGTTTTTGTAAATCTTCTTGAAACCATATAATATCCTGCCCTTTCCATTCAGAAATATCATAACTCGAAGCAGTATTCTCCTTTAGAAACTGTTGCGCAACAGCTTTTTTAAGGAGATCGAATAATATTTTTTCTTCAGAAGTTATAGTGGTAATGTTTTGATAATGAGTTTTTTTGTGTTTTGTAAAATATTTTACAATCCCTCTACAAGTATTCTACAATTGATAAATAAAGTTAGCTTTTAAGTTTGTTTTCAGTTTAACAAGATAAAAAATATAAAAATGAAAACGAACAAATTTAAAATAAGCAGAATAATAATTTTAATTGGAGTTGCCTTATTAGGATATTCTTGTGCGAATAGTGAAAACAAATATGCATTAGAATCAGAACATATTATGCTCGAAGATACAGGAGAAACTCCTGTATTGTCAAGTATTGAATCTGGAAAACAAACAAAAGAAGCTACACTACTAGATAATGATAGAATGAAAACTAAAAAAGACAATATAGACACTACACTAAAGATTATTAAGAATGCTAATTGTAAAATCAAAGTGAAAGATGTTGAAGAGGCAACGGTATTGGCTAAAAAAATTGCTTTACAATATCAAGGATATATTTCTGATGAGCGATTTACAAATACAAATTATACTAAAGAAAATCGTTTTACGATCAGAATTCCTCAAGACCAGTTTGATACTGTTTTGGATAGTGTTTGTGGGTTGGCAGAATTTGTGGATTATAAAAACATATCTACAGTAGATGTAACCAAAGAATATATTGATATTACATCACGATTACAAACAAAGTTGGATGTAAAAGAGCGTTATGAAACCATTTTAAGAACAAAAGCTAAAACAGTAGAAGATATTTTGAAGACCGAAGAAAAGCTTAGTTTGCTTCAGGAAGAAATTGAATCTGCTCAAGGAAGATTAAAATATTTAAGCAATAAAGTGTCTTATAGTACGATCCAGGTAGATGTATACCAAACTATAATTCCAAAAGATGAACCTGCAGGGTACAAACCTCATTTTTTAGACAAAGCAAAACATGGATTATCTTTTGGTTGGTCGATTATAGAAAACCTAACATTGCTATTGTTTTATATCTGGCCACTACTAGTATTAGGAGGTGTAATCTTTGTGTATTTTAAATGGATAAGAAAGTGAAAAATATTAAATTAAGCGTGCTATTCTCGTGCGCTTAATTTTGTATTTTGCGCAAGTAAAAGGAAGATTAATAATTTTGAGCATTTGAAAGAAATATTAAGGAAATATATTCCAGAACGATCTGTAGATAAGGTGTTTGATCTTATCATAAAATGCAATGTACACCTTAAAATCGTAAATGAAAGAGTTACGCGACATGGAGATTATCGTAAAATGCCAGACGGGAGACACCAGATTACCGTAAATGCTTCTCTTAATAGATATCGTTTTCTCATTACGTTGATTCATGAAATAGCACATCTCGTAGCTTTTGAAAAGTATGGGCGTTATATAAAACCACATGGGATAGAATGGAAAAGAACCTTTCAGCAATTAATGCTGCCCTATATTAATCCCGAAGTATTCCCAGTTAAATTATTACCTGTTATAGCACATCATTTTAAAAATCCAAGAGCTAGTAGTGATACCGATGAAAAATTATCATTAGCATTAAAACAATATGACCCCGCTAATGATAAAAATTATATCTTTGAGTTACCCCTCGGAAGTGTCTTCCGTTTATACAATGGAAAAGTCTTTAAGAAAGGTAATAAGAAAGTAAAACGTTATGAATGCGTAGAGCTCAATACAGGCAGAATTTACCTTTTTAACCCAAACGCAGAAGTTGAATTATTAAATTGATTATGAACAAAAATTATTATGCAATATTGATGGCAGGTGGAGTAGGATCAAGGTTTTGGCCTGTGAGCACTTCAGAGTTTCCAAAACAGTTCCACGATATGTTAGGAACAGGAGAAACACTGATCCAACGTACATTTTTGCGTCTGGCTAAGATTGTTCCTAAAGAAAATATATTTATTCTTACCAACGAGCGATATAATGATTTGGTTTTAAAACAACTACCAGAAGCAGAGCAAAGACAGGTAGTAACCGAACCAGCAATGCGAAATACGGCACCATGTATTCTGTATGCAGCATTAAAGATTCAAAAGGAAAACCCCGATGCAGTAATGGTAGTTGCCCCTAGTGACCATTGGATCGAAGATGAAAATGCATTTATAGCAAATCTAGAATATAGTTTTACTGCATGTTTAGAACATGATATTTTGATGACCCTAGGAATTCAACCCACATTTCCTAATACGGGATATGGTTATATTCAATATGATAAAGAAAGTGAAGAAGCCAAGAAAAAAGTAACCCAGTTTACAGAGAAACCAGATTATGACACTGCCAAAAAGTTTTTAAGTGAAGGAAATTTTTTATGGAATGCCGGGATCTTTATCTGGAGTGTACAAAGTATTATAACTGCTTTTGCAAAATTTCAGCAGCAAATGACTGCTTTATTCGAAAAAGGGTCAGTTGTCTATAATACAATGCAGGAGAACGATTTTATACAAAAAAAATACCCGCTGGCAGAGAATATATCTATCGATTATGCTATTTTGGAGAAAGCAGATAATGTATATGTGCTTCCGGCAACTTTTGATTGGAATGACCTAGGGACCTGGGGGTCGTTATATGATAAATTAGATAAAACAGAATCTGGTAATGCTGTAGTTAATGCGAGAGTATTACCCGAAGATGCCTCTGGTAATATGATTAGAACATCTGGTGATAAAATTGTGATAGTCGACGGACTTAAAGATTATATCATTATAGATAAAGAAGAAGTACTTTTGATTTATCCCAAAAAGAAAGAACAGGATATTAAAAAGGTGCTTAATAAAGTAAAAGAAACCTACGGAGAACAATACGGATAAAGTACAATGACAGAAAACACAAATCAACCTGTTCCTGATCAGGACGAGATGGCAGAAACAGTAAAGAGAGATGCCAAAGGCCTTTTTGCCAGTGCTAATACATTTGTTAGAGAACTATTAGACATAAGATCAGAGACAGATAAAGATCAAACAATAGAGGATGTTAAAAATGATATCCCTTTTAAAGGGCATAATGCCTGGATTCTTATTTTTTCGGTATTTGTAGCGTCTATTGGTCTTAATGTAAGTTCTACGGCAGTAGTAATAGGAGCGATGTTAATTTCTCCGTTAATGGGACCAATTGTTGGAGTTGGATTATCTATCGCTATTAATGATATTGACACATTAAAAAGATCTCTGGTCAATCTGGGGGTAATGGTAGGTCTAAGTGTTCTTGCTGCTACATTATATTTTTGGGTTTCTCCTTTAACAGAATTAACTCCCGAGTTAGAATCTAGGACGGCACCTACTATCCTGGATGTATTAGTCGCAGTTTTTGGAGGTTTGGCACTAATTGTCGCCAAATCTAAAAAAGGAACAATGCCTAATGCTATAGCGGGAGTAGCTATTGCTACTGCATTAATGCCACCACTATGTACGGTAGGATATGGTATTGCAGAGTGGAAATTAGAGTATGCCCTTGGAGCGCTGTATTTGTTTTCTATTAATGCTACATTTATTGCATTATCTACATTTATCGTTTCTAAATTATTACGTTTTCCGATGTTGCGATATGCTAATTCCGCAAAAAGAAAGCGTATAGCACGACTTGCCTCTTTACTGGCAATATTGGTAATGATACCTGCGAGTTATACATTTTATGTAACTCTTAATGAAAGTAATGCAGAACGGGATTATAAAGCATTTAAAGCTAATGAAATTGATGCTAATGAAAACTTATACCTTAGAAAAGATTTCTATGATTATAATAATGAATCTATAAAATTATATTTTGATGGAGAGATTAATGAGGCAACCGTAAGTGATTTGCAAAATGAAATTAAAAAGTATACAAGTATTAGTGATTTTACGTTGGCAATAAATGGTAATAAGTCGAGAGGTATTGACCAGATATCCAAAGCATATGATAGGTCTATAGTGCAGTTAAATCGTGTAGAAAAAGAAAATGATAAGCTTCTGGATGAAATTGAAGACCTTAAGATTAAGATAGCTGGTCTGGAAACTCAACTTAAGGAAGCAAATAAGGTGATTCCGGTCACTGTAATGCCATATGCAAGTATAGCCAAAGATGCAAAAATAAGATTCCCAGACCTAGCAGAGCTAGGGTACGGCGAGGTGCAAAAATCTAATTTCTTAAAAGTAGATACTGTGCAAGTTATCTTCCCTAAGTGGAAATTTCAGGTATCTGATAGTCTTAATGATATTAGAGTAAACAAATTACGAGAATGGATTACTAAAGAAATGAAAGCCGATACATTGTATGTAGAATGAATTAGGTAAAGTAGTCTAATGAGCTAATGAAATTGATTATATTTAATACTTCTACAGTAAAGATAAGATGATCAAATAACTATTTTGGTTGGCATTAACTTAATTTTATAACATTTTTTATAGCCGTTTTATACCTTACACTAATCATAGTTTTTGTTTCATCAGTCATGATAGATTTTAGAACTATAGCGTATTTAAAATTTGGAAATACTCGACAAAGAAAAGCATATGATACTTTGTTGAGGTTAGATATTATGCAGATACTGAGAGCATATACCCCTATCTTAACAGGAACTATACCAATTGCTATTGATGTACCACAAAGCGACCTGGATATTATTTGCGAATGCGAAGATCATGCAAAATTTACAAGCTTAATTATCAGATCATTTCAAAAAGAAAAAGACTTTACGATTTCGACTCGAACATATGGTGAAACAAAAAGAACGGTTTGCCGGTTTCGATCCAATGGATTTGATATAGAGATTTTTGGGCAAAATATTCCTGCCGAACAACAGGACGCGTATAGGCATATGGTTGTAGAATATAAAATTTTGAAGGAAAAAGGAATCGAGTTTCGGTCCAAAATAAAGGAATTAAAATCTAAAGGAGTGAAAACCGAACAAGCATTTGCTAAACTCTTAGGTTTGAAAGGAGATCCTTATAAGGAACTATTAAATTTGAGATACTAAAAACATATGAAAATAAAAGTCCTTGATGATATATTTATAAGGTATAATATTGTAGATAAAACCAAACAATCGATTTGGTTTTTACATGGATTTGCCGATTCTGGTTTAGCATATAAAGAGGTTTTTAACTCTAATCTTGCATCAGGATTTAATCTTTATGTTGTAGATCTTCCTGGGTTTGGAGTTAGCCCTGTAAATTCTAACTATGTATCGATTAAAGCGCAGGCAGATTTGCTTTCGAAAGTAATAGAAAAAGAAATAGAGAACGATGTAGAAATAAATATTGTAGCACATTCGATTGGCGCACTTATAGGAACCTGGGTTTGCCAACAATTAGCAAGTAGGATTAATTACTATATTAATATAGAAGGAAATCTAACAGAGGCAGATAGCTATTTTTCGAGTAAACCGTTACAATACAATACAGCAGAAGAATTTGCCCAATTTTTCGAAAAAAAGATTTTTGAAAATGCCATAGAAGAGGAACGGTACAAAAGATATTATTGCAGCTTTAGACTTGCCGAGCCTCGGGGAATGCGTAATTGGGGGATTACAAGTCAGGAGCACATTAAGGATAACCAATGCGGGTTTGAGTTTAGAGACTTAACTTGTAATAAGATATACATATGGGGTGATTTAGATACTCCCAAAGACACCCAGAACTTTATAAAAGAGCACAATATTCCAAATAAGCTTTATAAAGGTGTGGGACACTGGCATATGATAGAAAATTCAAAGCATTTCTATACCGATATAAGAGAAATTATTAAAAAAGTATATTCCGCATAATAAGTTTCATTTCGAGGATAGTATGAAGCAAAAGTAATGTCAGAACAAGAAATTGAAAAATATCATTTTCTAAAAGATGAACCTCAAAAGAGGCAATTCGATATTTATGATTTGGCCGAATATCAAAAAATACATTCCCAGCACTCTTCAAAACCACATACACATAGTTTTTATCAAATCATTTGGTTTAAAAGCAATAAAGGAAAGCATTTTATAGATTTTGAAGAGTATGATATTAAAAAAAACAGGATTTTTTTTATCGCCAAAAATCAGGTTCATTTTTTTGAACAACGCCAGGATTATAACGGTTTGTTACTTCATTTTAATGAGTCATTTATTTTAAATAACGAAACCGACATCAACTTTTTTCTTACCTATTCTATATTTAATAATTATCAAGAACCCTTCTATCAGGTTTCTGGTGAGCAGGAGTGCCAGATTTTAAGCTATTTTCAGCAAATAGAAAATGAAACGAAAAATAGTGGTGAATTTGGTAACCAAATGATTCTATCTAATGTGCTAAAAGCTTTTTTGCTTCGTATAGAACGTGAGAAGCGAAAAAATGATACAACAATCAAAACCGACTCAAGCCGCAATTTTACATATCTCAAGTTTAGAGATCTTTTAGAACATAACTTTAATCAAAATTGGCCTGTATCTAATTATGCAGATCGTCTTTCTATTTCAACAAAAACACTTAATGCTATTATTAAATCCGAAATGGGAAAAACAACTTCGCAAGTGATTACCGATAGAATTCTTTTAGAAGCCAAAAGAAAATTGGTGCATACTAATGCTCGAATAAACCAAATAGGATATGATTTGGGATTTCAAGATCCTTATTATTTTATCAAGTATTTTAAAAAACATCTTAAAATCTCCCCCTCAGAGTTTAGGAAAACGATTTCCTAAATTTACTAATTATAGTAGGTTTTGTCCATTTTCTTGAGTCTTGTTACAAGCTACTTTTGTTCTGTAACAAAATTATGAATGCAATGAAATCAAAATTTAAATTTTCGATCAGACTATTGCCAATATTCGCGACAATAGTGTTATTAACATTAACATCAATGACAATGGACAAAAAAGCAGAAACAAATGCCTATTTACAAATTACCCTGAAAATCAAATCAGAAAATCGAGAACGTGCTGCAGGTATATATCTTAAATACAAAGAGCCATTTTTAAAACAAATCAAAGGAGCAGTATCAAAAGAATTGATCCTAAGAACCTAAGATGTGCAGGTGATGCATGGTTTTAAATCTGAAGCAGATGCAAAAGCATACCTGTCATCGAACTTATTCGAAAAAGATGTGGTTAGAGAATTAAAACCTTATCTAGAAAGCGCCCCAGATGTTAGAGTCTATTCTGTTTTTAGAAATTAGAACCTACTCTCTTTAGAAAAAGAGACACCTATTAGTGGCTATTTTTTTATGTAATAGAAGGCAATTTGAGTTTGGGATCAAATTGTCTTCTGTTTTTTGCTATGCAATACTACTGATAACGCTACCTGTACACATAAAAGTTATTTTTATTGATTTATTGCTACACTTTATGTAGCTTTGCTATTAAATATGTAGCAATTTGTGATATGGCAACACCAAAACCAGGAAAACCAGTTAGAGGATCAAAAACCGGACAACCTATCATGGCTCTTTTTGATTTGTTAGGAAGAAGTTGGGCTATGGGAATAATATGGCATCTGTATAGAGGTCCAAGTACATTTAGGAAGTTACAAGAGTATTGCGAATCAATTTCTCCCACTACGCTAAATAAGAGATTAAAGGAGTTGACAGAATCTCATCTTATAGAGCGTTCTATTGATGGATATGTGCTAACTGAGCAAGGAAAAGAGCTGTTCGAATTATTATCTCCACTAGGTAAATGGGCAAAAACCTGGGCAAATAATTATACCTCGAAATGAAAAAACAATATTATAGTAATCCGTTTTTTGATAGAGCTGCAGAAAACAGAAGAACTCCTTCAGTAGTTTCTGCAAATGATGTTTTGATTATCTCGTTTCAGCATAAATTTTACTTCTTTCAAGAAAGGGAAAGTAAAGAATTAGCCATGTTTCCATTAGAACTCTTTGATCAGATCTCACTCAACAGCTCTTTTTTAGGAGTGCAGAAAGACAAAAAAATATGGACAGCCGAGTTAACAGAAGCAGATATAAAAAATGTTTCAAAAATTTTAAAAGGAGGTCAGTTTTATGATATTAGAGATTTAGTAGATCAATTAGAAAATGAACAAGCAGCGCTTTTGGCGTATGCCTTGGGGATTAATAAGTGGCATAAAATAACCAGGTTTTGTGGTGCTTGTGGAGCAGACACTAAAAGCTGGGAAAATGGGCATAGCAAAAAATGTAAAAACCCAAAATGCTCTACTGTTTTCTACCCACAAATCTCTCCAGCTATCATCGTGCTTATTGAGTATAAACCAAAAGAAGGACAACCCTTATGTCTATTGAATAAAAGAAAAATTGATAATGGATATATGTGTTCCACATTTGCAGGATTTGTAGAAATTGGCGAAAGCCTTGAAGATGCTGTGGTAAGAGAAATGAAAGAAGAAGTGAATGTAGATGTAACTAATTTACGTTACATTGATTCCCAACCATGGTCATTTTCATCTTCCTTAATGATGGGATTTGTTGCCGAGGTAGAACACACAGAATTTGTGGTAGATGGCGAAGAAATTAAAGAAGCAGCCTGGTTTTCGGCAGAACAAATACATAAGAGCGTATTAAAAGAAGAGCTAACACTTTCGAGGCCAGATTCTATAGCCAGATTTTTAATAGAAACCTGGGCGAATAATAATCTAAACAAAATGTTATGAGGAAAATTGATAAACCTGTTTCTGGTGAGTTTCCTGCTTACTCTAGCATATATATGGACTTGTTGCAGGATGATGGCGAAGTTTTAAATCATTTGTGGGATAATTTTATTACCATCAAAAACTTTATATACAATTTACCAGAAGAAAAACTGTATCACAGGTATGCTAAGAATAAGTGGACTATTAAAGAGATCCTGGTACATATTATTGATGATGAACGTATTTTTTCGTATCGAGCATTGCGATATGCAAGAAATGATAAAACACCTTTGCCTGGATTTGAAGAAAAAGATTATGCAGTATATTCTAAAGCCAATGAGCGAAGCTTAGAAAGTATATTTGATGAATATGAGATGGTAAGAAAATCAACCATAGCGCTTTTTAAATATTTACCAGATGATTGTTTTATGCGAAGTGGCACGTCTGTTGGGAATATTAATAATAGAACTGTTAGAGGGTTAGCATACCATATAGCAGGGCATGAACTAAGACATTTCAATATCATAAAAGAACGGTATTTAGATATCAAAGTAATAACCAAGAACTAAAAAATATACAATGTTTATTATCAATTTTAATTTTGTTAAACCAATAGAAGAAGTTAATCGTTTTACTGAAGCTCACCGTAGTTATATCTCAGAACAATACAACACAGGGAAATTTATAATAGGAGGGCCCAAATCACCTAGAACAGGAGGAATTGTAATTGCTAATTGCGACTCAAAAGAAGAAGTTTATGAAATATTAGATAAAGATCCACTAATAGAAAAAGAAGTAGCAGAATATAGTATAATAGAGTTCACTCCCGTAATGAGTACAACAGATTTAAATCATTATCATCAATGAGAACAGAATGATTGGGGTTGTGTGATATCTCATTATAATAATTTAGAAAGTGCAATAATCCCTTTTTTTAAATGCTCTTCAGATAATGATGCATATCCTAAACGGAAACCATGTATGGGTTTGTTAAAACTAAATTTATTAGGCGTAATGATATCTATACCTTGCATGTTTAGCTTTTTGACAACCTGAAAAACATCTACTTCTTTTTTAGGCATTAGCCAAAAAGCTAGCCCTCCATCTGGTTTACTAAAAGATACTTTTTCTTTTAGATAGGTATGCAGTAAGGTCTCGAAATAGTCCCTTTTGGCTTTGTATATCGCCGAGGTTTTTTTTAAATGACGTTTTACTTCTCCGTCTCTGATTAATTGTAAAATAGCTTGCTCCATGATATTATCACCCTGTACATCAATAATTTTACGAAGATTTCCTGCCTTTTTTATAAAACTTTGACTTCCCACTAAATAACCAATCCGTAGGGCAGGTGCAATGATCTTACTTAATGTTCCTATATAAATAAAATACTGAACGTTATCAAAACTAGAAATTGGTAAAACAGGCCTATATCCAAAATGAAATTCATTATCATAATCATCTTCAATAATGGTAAATCCGTATTGATTAGATAATGAGATTAACTCTAAACGTCTTTGTAAGCTCATGGTTACAGTTGTAGGAAATTGATGATGAGGAGTCGTGTATATTGCTTTTATCTTTTTATATTTTTTTAAATAATACTTCACATCATCAATACTTAACCCTTGATCATCTATCGAAACAGGAAGAAGATTGGCTCCAATACTCTCAAAAGCTTGCCATGCTGGTTTATAACCTGGGTTTTCTATTAATACAAAATCATTTTTTTTTAATAAACATTGACTTGTTAAATACATTGCCATTTGGCTACCTCTGGTGATGCAAATTTCATGAATTGAAATATTCATCCCTCGCTTAAAATTTAGCATTTGTACCATTGCATTTCTAAACTCAGAATCCCCTAGTTCATTACTGTACCCCATCATTTGCCAACGAGCTTTGCGGTTAAAAATTTGCCTGTATGCTCTTGCTAATGCTACGGTTGGAGCAAGTCTACTATCAGGAAATCCATCATCAAAAACGATTAAGGGTTTTGATAAATGCTCATTATCAAAAGTATTTTTTCTATATATGTTTTTATGTTGGTCCTGTTTAGGAAAGACATTGGCTACAAATGTTCCTTTTCTTTCTTTAGAAACAAGCCATCCTTCTGCAATTAAGACATTTAAACCTTCAACAACTGTATTCCTATTTACTTTTATTAATTCTGCTAATTGCCTGCTTCCCGGCAAGGTCTGGTTTTTATGTAATTGCTCGTTTTTAATCGCATCAATAATAGCATCTGCAATTTGCAGATATATAGCTTTCTTACTGGTAAGATCGATTTTAATTTGAAGTTTCCAAGGTCTAAGCATCTGGACTATCTATTTATGTATTTTCTGTACCATAAAGATAGTCCAAATATCAAATACTTTTACATTGTAATAATACAATGAACAAAAAATTAGAAAACAATGGAAACTAAAGAAAAAAAATTCAGTTCAAAAGATTTTCATGAAACTTTTGCAAGACCAAAATTTGTAATGCCCGATACATTAATACATAAAAATGTAGAAAATGCAGGGGTACATGATCAGTTCTCTACAGAAAGAAAACATCCTGTTTTTTTTATCGACCTACCTAGTAAAAATGTAAGTATGACGATTGGTGGTTTGTTGCCAGATCAAATGACAAACAAACACAGGCATACGTATGAAACATTACTATATGTAATCGAAGGAGAGGGGTATACCGAAATAGAAGATAAGAGGGTAGATTGGAAAGCAGGAGATGCTGTTTACATTCCCAGTTGGACCTGGCATCGCCATAAAAATTTGAGTAGTACAAAAAGTGCAAAATACATTGCTAGTGAAAATGCGCCTCAGCTTCAAAACCTAGGTGTAGCACTTCGCGAAGAAGAAGGAAGAGATTTATAAATCATCAAAAAAATATACATAATGAAAAATGTACCATTTAAAGGCGTGATTGCTTATCCTATTACACCATTCGATACTAATGAAAAAGTAGATATTGATTTGTTTAAAAAACTTTTAGAACGATTAATAAGAAATGGATCTCATGGTATTGCTCCTTTAGGAAGTACAGGTGTACTTCCATACCTTACAGATCAGGAAAAAGAAGCGATAACCGAAGCAACAATTCAACAAGTTAATCAACGACTTCCTGTTTTGGTTGGAGTTTCGAATCTAACAACAGAAAGAACGGTGTATCATGCTAAGTTTGCAGAAAAAGCTGGTGCTACAGCAGTTATGATTATCCCAATGAGTTACTGGAAATTAACAGATAACGAGATCGTTAGGCACTATGACACGGTAGCAAAGCAGATTTCTATTCCGATTATGGCTTATAATAACCCCGCTACAAGTGGAGTAGACATGTCGCCTGCATTGCTAAAACGTTTGTTGGAAATCCCTAATGTTACTATGATTAAAGAAAGCACGGGTGATGTGCAACGTATGCACTATTTAAGAAAGGAATTAGGTGAAGATGTAGCTTTTTATAATGGTTCAAACCCTTTGGCATTAGCAGCTCTTTCTGCTGGTGCAATGGGATGGTGTACAGCGGCACCAAACCTTATCCCCGAACTTAATATTGCATTGTATGATGCTATTCGGGAAAATGACTTACGACATGCGCAGGACATATTTTATAAGCAGATTAATCTTCTGAAATTTATAGTAAACAAAGGATTACCAAGAGCAGTTAAGGCAGGTTTAACTATTTTAGGAGAAGAAGGAGGAAACTTGAGAAGCCCATTAAAACCATTAACCGATATAGAAAAGAATGAACTAAAAATCATTTTAGAAAAATCGAAATATAGTATTGAAAAAGTAATAGGTTGAAGTAAAAGAAAAATAGAATATCTTTAAGTAAATAGGTAAGTAGAATATTACCTGTTTTAGTACTAATCCTAGATTTACAATTGTAATTGTATTATTTTTAAGGTAATTTATAAAATGATCGATATGAATCTTACACTTTGGATTTCGTTTATAGGAACGGTTTTTATTATTGCAGTAACTCCTGGGCCAAGTGTATTGTTGGCTTCTGCGAATAGCATGAATTATGGAGCAAAAAAAACAGTTGGAACGATATTAGGCGATTTATCGGCAAATGCGATACAGATATTTTTATCCTCATTAGGACTAGCATCTATTGTTATTTCTTCGGGAGAAATTTTTGGTCTGATAAAGTGGATTGGTGTTGGATATTTGGTATATATGGGAGTGACAAAAATTATTTCAAAACCAACTGTCGAACAATTCAGAAAAAAGAATAAAGAAAAGAGCTTTTTAAAATTATATAGCGAAGGTTTTTTTATGTCTGCATCAAATCCAAAAGCAATTGTATTTTTCGCTGCATTATTTCCCTTGTTTATTGATGAAAGCCTTGCTTTTGAACCACAAGTATTGGTATTAGGAATAACCTATTTGGTAATTGATGGCATCAGTCTTTTTATGTATGTTAGATTTGCATCCCGATTAAAAAAATATCTTGAAAATAAAGAAAAGATTCACTTGCAAAATAAAATCATAGGAACACTATTAATTTTTAGTGGAGTAATGTTATCGATGGTAAGGCGAACTAATACTTAATAAGGATAATTTTTATTGATTTTATGTTACTATAGCCCTTTTAACTGGGCATCTCGAACTTTTTTAAATAAATTAGAAGAGTATACAAAATCGGTTACTGCTTTATTGTCGGTTTTAAATATTTGAGCCTTATCACCTTCCCATTCTAGATTACCATTTTTTAGGAAAACAATTTTTTCTCCAATTTCCATCACCGAATTCATATCATGCGTATTAATTACGGTAGTGATATTGTTTTCTTCGGTGATTTCTTTAATAAGATTATCGATAACAATAGCTGTCCTGGGATCTAGTCCAGAGTTAGGTTCATCACAGAATAGATATTTGGGACGTGTTACGATAGCACGTGCAATAGCAACACGCTTTTGCATTCCGCCACTAATTTCTGAGGGTAATTTTTTCTCAGCATTTTCAAGATGTACACGATCTAAAACCTCATGAACTCTTTCTAACATTTCTTCCCGCTTTTGTTTGGTAAACATCATAAGAGGAAACATTACATTTTCTTCTACGGTCATAGAGTCGAATAATGCACTACCTTGAAAAACCATTCCCATCTGTTCTCGTAAATTTCTTTGCTCTTCTTCATTAAGTTCAGAATATACACTACCATCATAGCATATAGAACCTTGTTCTGGTGTAAAAAGCCCAAGCAGACATTTTAAGAAAACGGTTTTACCACTTCCACTGGTGCCTATGATAAGATTAGTTTTACCTCTATCAAAGGTCGTAGTGATCCCTTTTAAAATCTTTTCTCCATTAAAACCTTTATGTAGATTAGTAACTTCTATCATTAGCTTAATAATAATTGGGTGAGAATATAATTAGATATAATAATAGATACTGTAGTCCATACAAAAGCAGAAGTACTTGCTTTACCAACTTCTAGTGCTCCACCTTTCATATAATACCCATGAAATGATGGGATAGTAGCTAGTAAGAAAGAATATAAAAAAGTCTTTATAAAAGCATATACCAAGTGGTAAGGAATAAACTCTTCTCGTAGTCCGGTTAAAAATTCTGAGCTAGAGATAAATCCACCATACACTCCGGCAATGTACGCTCCACATATTCCGGTAAACATAGCTATTGCAATAACAAATGGATAAGTAAGCATTGCAATGATCTTAGGAAAAACTAAATAATTAAGCGAATTGATCCCCATTACCTCTAGTGCATCGATTTGTTCAGTTACTCGCATAGTCCCAATGCTTGAAGTAATAAAAGAACCTACTTTACCAGCCATAATAACAGAAATAAAGGTCGGAGCAAATTCAAGTATTACAGATTGTCTTGAAGCAAAAGCAATGAGCTTTTTTGGAATTAGAGGATTCGTAAGATTGAGTGCAGTTTGGATAGCAACAACAGCACCAATAAAAAAGGCTAGAAATACCGTTATTCCTAAAGAACCAATAATTAAATCATCTATCTCTTTAAATATTAGATTCCGTATTACAGAACCTTTAGTCATTCGACTAAAAACGCCTTTTAACATTAAAAAATAACGACCAATATCGTCTAAGTAAAACATGCATTATAATTAGAAAGGCTAAAATAGAAAAAAAATTATCCATAGCATTTAACCTTCTATTAAAGTTTTACATTTGTAGTAATAGTATTTTAGCTATTTAAATTTAAAATATAATGACAAAAAGAGTATTTCTAATCTTATTACTTGTGTTGTGTTACATGCCATGTAAAGCGCAAGAAGCTGTTCAAATCAATAGTTCGCCAAAGCTGGTAGTTGGTATTGTTGTAGATCAAATGCGATACGACTATATAACCCGTTTTTATAATCGATTTGGGGATAGAGGGTTTAAGCGTATGATCAATGAAGGTTTTAATTGTAAAAACAATCATTTTAATTATGTACCTACTTATACGGGGCCTGGTCATGCGTCTGTATATACAGGAACTACACCAAAAAATCATGGAATTATCTCTAATAATTGGTATAATAAGTTTGGTAAAGCAATGGTATACTGTGCTAGCGATTCGTTGGTTAAAGCAGTAGGGTCGGATAGTGAAATGGAGCGAATGTCGCCTCATCGTATGAAAACATCTACTATATGTGATCAAAATAGATTACATACACAATTGAAAGGAAAAACAATTGGTATTGCTATAAAGGACAGAGGTGCTATTCTGCCAGCCGGCCATTCTGCCAATGGCGCATATTGGTTTAGAGGTAAAGATGAAGGGAAATGGATAACCAGTACCTATTATCGTAACGAATTACCGGATTGGGTTAAAAAATTTAATGCCTCTAATCAGGCAGAATCTTATTTAAAAGTATGGAATACCCTTTATGATATTAATACATATGTAGAAAGCGGCCCGGATCAAAATCAGTTTGAAGGCGGATATAAAGGTAAAGAAACAGCTACGTTTCCTTATGATCTGGCAAAGTTAAAAGATCAGAATGCAGGATATGATATCATTAAAGCTTCGGCTTATGGGAATAGCTTAACCACCGATTTTGCAATTGCTGCAATCGAAGGCGAACAATTGGGAGCAGATAAGATGACAGATTTTCTTACCGTAAGTTTTTCTAGTACAGATTATGTTGGGCATAATTTTGGAGTGAATTCTAAAGAAATTGAAGATACATATTTGCGATTAGATAAAGATTTGGAACGTTTTTTTGATGCTTTGGATACTAAAGTAGGTAAGGGGCAATATACCGTTTTCCTTACGGCAGATCATGGAGCTGTACATGTGCCATCATATTTAAAGTCGGTTAAGATTCCTGCAGGTTATTTTGATAGAGATGCATTTATCACCAAAGTTAAAGCATTTGTAAAAGTACAGTTTAAAGTAGATGGATTGATCGAAAATATATCGAACAATCAAGTGTTTTTTGATTATAACATGTTACAAAAACATAACATATCAGCAGAAAGCCTTGAGAAAGCACTTGCTCATTTTATACTTCAGGAAAATCAAATTGATAGAGTATTTACCAGAAATCAGTTAGAAGCAGGTGAATATGTTACAGGTATTGCAACGTTGATTCAAAAAGGGTTTAATCAAAAGAGAAGTGGTGATGTGGTTTATGTAATGGATCCTGCTACAATATCGTATTCTAAAACAGGTTCGACTCATGGAAGTGGTTTAGCTTATGATACTCATGCTCCTTTATTGTTTTTTGGACAAGGAATACAAAAAGGGAGCACTACTCAAGAAACATATATCCCGGATATTGCACCTACTATTTCTGCTTTATTAGGAATTACCTTCCCTAACGGAGCTACAGGAAAAGTGTTATCCTTTGTATTAGAGTAATACTTATTTTTTTAATTTTTGATATATGGATTGTGCGCTTTTAACTGCCCCTTCCATATATCCTCCAAATTGAGTTGCAGTTTCTGAACCAGCAATGAATAAGTTATGGTCAAAAAAATCTTTTTGATAGATAGGATGGCCATTATTTTGATGAGGAAAGATAAAATGTTTAGCGTCTTTAAAAGTATTAGGATTTTTTCTCCAAATCTCTTCTTTATATTGAGAGTATTCTAAAGCAGGATCACCAAATAGTTTTTGAAGTTGGAGTATCACTTTAGATTTTCTGTTCTTTTTGGTTTCCAGATACATTTCATGTTGTAAAAAGCCTTTTAAGGCATATTTAGTATTTTTGTGGTTTGAGTGATCATATAATTCTGTTATTGGCCCTACATTACTAAATACAGTTCCCGAATATTTATTTTCTTTCCAAAATGGTCTTTTATAAGCAATTCCAAATTTTATGGTATCTCCCATCCAGGTATGGGTATTGTTAGCTATTTCAATAATGTCTTTAGGTAAAGAAGGGGTAAATTGTATAGTATTTACAAGAAGCTTAGGCGGTAATGTAGCTACTACTTTATGTGTATAATAGTTGTGATTTACAGTATTAATTTCAAATTGATTTTTGGTATAGCTAATGTTCGTTACTTTATCATTTAAAATAAGTTCTTCCTTAGTAAGCGATGAAGCCAAAGTATTTATTAAAGCAATGGTTCCTCCTTGTATTCGATAACTTGGTTGTTGGTTTGGCGGTAAATGTATGTGCTGAGGTGGGGCAGTAGATTGCGACTCAAACAATGCAGTTCCTTTTATGAATTGTTCAAAAACAGGAAGCTTTAATTCCTCTAACACTTTTAGTAACTCCTGATGCTGGATTCCTATCCAGGTAGCACCCATTTCTATTGGTGTTTCATCATCGGTAAGAACAGTGTGTATTCTTCCCCCAATTCTATCTCTAGCCTCGATAATTTTAAAAGAAATATTGTGCTCTTTTAACCTATAAGCAAGTAACAATCCTGTTAATCCGGCGCCAATTATAAGTACTTCTGATTTCATTATGCTTAAATGTAAAAAAGTAAAGCCTCAACAAAAGAGGCTTTACTTAAGTATTTTTTTAATTACGTCCGGCAATTACGCCTCCATCGGTATCCCATATCGCACCGGTTACCCAGGAAGCTTTGTCTGATAATAGAAAAGTGATACTGTTGGCAACATCTTGCGCAGTTCCATTTCTTCCTATAGGATGAAAATTATTAAACTCTACCAATGCTTTTTTAGCTTCTTCGGCACTACCAAAAACACCATCATAAACCGGAGTTTCGACTACGGCAGGAGATACTGCATTTACTCTAATCCCGTGATCTGCCAACTCCATTGCCAGGTGTTGAGTAAGCGTATGTAGTCCTGCCTTTTGCATAGAATAAGCAGAAGACGGAGTTGCTTTTACGGCTTGTTTTGCCCACATCGAACCTACATTTACAATAGCTCCACTATTATTTTCTTTCATTTTCTTGGCGGCAGATTGCGTTATAAAAAAGAAACCTCTATTAAGATCCTGGTAAGCATCGTAATCTTCTACTGTATGATCTAAAAATGCTTTTGGCCCAAAGATTCCGGATGCGTTTACAAGATAATCTAGGCGATCTAATCCAGAAATGGTATCATTCAATTCGTTTACACTGGTAGTATCTGTAATATCTATCTGGTGTTTAATTATATTATCTGCATCTGGTATTTTAGATACATTTCTCCCGACTACATGTACAGTAGCGCCTCCTTCAATTAAAGTATTTACGGTAGCCTTACCAATTCCACTGGTTCCGCCAACGACCAAAGCTGTTTTGTTTTTGAATGTTGTCATTTTTAATGTTTTTAAGATGAATAAAATTGAACAGACAAGTCTGTCTTTAGTTAATGAAATTTTTTTAATTCAGTATACTTTTACAAAGAGATAAACCAGTAGCTATTGGCCATTGATTTTGATGTAATTTACTTTCAGAAATAGAGCTTTCGTAAATTAAATAAACTTTTTTGGCCAGTATTTCATTTTCTGAAGTTGTATTTTGACTCCAATTCTTCTCTACCAATTCTTTTATAAATTCGATAAATTCTTCTTTTTGTTTTTGTATCTCTTTTCTTATTTTTTCGTTTTCTCTCGGGATTTCGGCAATAGTATTTATACACCAACACCCATTAAAATCTTTTTCTGTAAAAAATTCTATAAGAAAATGAAACAAAGCATACAATTGATCTTTTCCTTTTTTAGCATTACTCACAAAGGTTTTTATATTTTTTGTAAAGAGATTATTTCTAAATCGAAGATAAGCAAGACAGATATCTTCTTTTGATGCAAAATGATTGTATAGGGTTGCTTTTGCAATACCTGCTTCTTTTATAATTTCATTTATACCAGTACGATTATATCCTTTTTGGTAAAAGAGATCAGAGGCAATTTCGATGATATGTTGTCTTACTAAAGAGTGTCTCACAGAACAAAACTACAAAATAATTTTAAAAATAGACAAGTCTGTCTTTTTTTAAATCAGAATTGCTATAAAAAAGGGAAATAAGAGGTCTATTTAAAGTAAACCCTCAAATTCTATTACTATTAGAATTTGAGGGTTTGTATTTTTTCAAGGAAAGAATAATCTTAGATACTAAGTTCTTTAAAAACCTCTATAAGTTTAGGGTCAGATGGTCTTGGTGCGCTTGCACTTACAATTTTACCTTCGGGATCGATTAAGATAAATCTGGGGATGCCCCTTATTCCGTAATCTACTATAAATTGAGACCCCCAATCATTGTTTGCGAATAATTGAACTCCACCTAATTCCTTTTCTTTAACCATTGTTCTCCAAGCATCATGTTGTGGTTTTTTATCAATAGAAATACTTACAAATTCGATATTCTTATTGTGATATTGTTTTTCGATTTTTTTTAGGTGTGGAATTTCGGCTTTACAAGGCCCACACCAGGTAGCCCAAACATCGATGTATACATATTTTCCTTTAAGATCACTTAATGAAGTTGTTCCTCCTTTGTAATTTTCGTAATCATTAAATACGGGTGATACATTACCTTTAACCAATACTTTTATTTTTTCGAATTTATTGGTCAATTCACGTTTAAACTCTTCATCGTCTGAGGCGGCCATAAGCATATCATATAATTCTGCCGCATTATCATTTCTAGGGGATACTTGATATGCTATATTTTTCATAAAAGCATTTTTGATATTTTTACTTTTTATCTGAGCCAAATTCTCCATCATTGCTTTATCCATAGAAATACTATCTTTCGTAGCTTTTTCTTCAGAAACTCTATAAAAAACATCAGAACTTAATCTTCTGTAAGCGCTGGATTTCTCATAATCTTCGGCATTATCAATATTAAAATCTTTTAATTCATCCAAAAAACCTTTTGGAGCTTCATAATCTTCTTTCTTTGCATAATGACTATGAGTCGACGGATAATTATTTAGCATTGATAAATATTCATAGCGATTATCCTTAGTTTGAGTAGCTACAAATTCGGGATCTAAATCTTTATATTTTTTAATTGCGTCGTTTTTAGCTTGTTCATTTTGGGATATTAATTTTTTAAATTCATCGACTTCATTCATAAAAAGTTTTTTATATCCTTCTGGGCCACCAGCAAAAAGACGTTCTGCTATTAAGGCTTTTTCTGCCAGGTAATTGTTGGCGTCTGCAGCAGTACCTGTGTATTTTATACTTTCATCAAACTGCTTAGTATCTATTGTTAATTCTAATTGATCCCCATGATCTAAATACAAAGATGATCTTTCACGACCAATCGTAAAAGTATAGGAGCCTTTGGATTCAATTTTTAATGTATCAGAGAATGTACCATCTTCATTAATTGATATGACTTTTTTGAAGTTATCACTATTTCTAAATACGTTGATCTTATTTTCTAGCGTGTTACTTACTTTTCCAGAGAAAAGCACATAATCTACTTTTTCTGCTTTGTTTTCCTTATTACAAGCAACTAAGCATAGTACACAACTTAATGCCCAAAGAAGAGGTTTGATTTTCATGAAATTAGTTTTTAAAAAAAAAATTAATGTTTCAATGTAAGAATAATTTATGGTAAAAAAGTTAAAGAAATACTAGTTTTTCTGAATGGTACTATTCGTTATAAGAGCTTTTTTTTCATTTTCTTCCAACGAAGTTTACGTATAAAATCTCCTTCTTTTTCAGAAACTAGGAATACTTCATTTTTTGCCTTTGCTTTATAATACCCTATTAAGTAGTCATTGATTAAGCTTGGTTGTTTTTTGAGCAAGGCCAATTTTACAGAAGCAATTAGAGTAATCCAAAAACCATATCGCATTCGATAAAAGGCTTCTCCTTGTTTATATTTTGCTTTAGGGTTGTATGTGTTTCCGGTTGGTTTTAAGTGTTTGACATGTAGGGTGTGGTCGGTTTTTATTTCCCAATTGTGATATTGAGCTAATAGCTCATCTACAGTATCCCATCCCATTGCTGGTTTGAGCCCATTAATATCTTCGAAACACGTTTTGCGATATGCTTTTAATGCTCCTCTAATGTGATCTTTGCTGGTTAAATTTTCTAGAACCCATTTTTTGTTTTTTTCTATATAACAAAATCCGCCTACCATTCCTGTTTTATCATTTTCCTGAAAGTGATGGGCAATTTTAGCTAAGTAATTTGGTGGAAAAACAAGATCTGCATCGAATTTACAAATAATATCATAGTTTGTATCTAATGTTTTAAGACCTTCATAGAAAGCATTAATCACTTTGCTTCCCGGCATATGATTTTTAGAAGTATACGTATCTACTATGGATATGTAATCATATGTATTTACGTATTCATTTATGATATCTTTTGTATTGTCTGTAGAATGATCATTAACTACTACTATTTTGGTAGGAATAAGTGTTTGCGAAGCCAAAGAATCAAGAGTCTTTGCAATAAAACGCTCTTCATTATGAGCAGGTATGATAATATATATATTCAAGAAATAATTGAAGTTTTTGGTTTCAGGTTTAAAGTTAAAAAACTAAAAAGAGAGAAGCTAAGAATTTTTGATTCTCTCGGCATATACAATATAGTGTCTCGGTGTAAAAAGTCTTAATAGTGGTCGTAAACCAATCTTTTTAACAGGATGTGTCCACTTATTTCTTGCTTTAATTTCCCAGCCGGCTTTTTCGAGTAACCAATCAAATTGCCAATCTTCAAATTCGTGGTAGTGCCTGTCCCATAGATCGGTTTTGCTACGATAGGCGGGAGAGAACCATAATTTTAATGGGATAGAAGCAACTAATTTATCTGCTTTAATGTCGCGTAAAACATTAAAAGGAGCGACAAGGTGCTCAAAAATTTCGAAGGCAGTAACAATTTGAATATCTTCTTTTTGTACCGCTTCTGTATTGAAGTCTAGATCTTCGCCAGAGGTATTTGATACTGTATATCCCTCTTTTTCCATAAACTCTACAAAAGGATTTCTAACTCCCAAATCCAGAATAATGCCAGGGGCAGGTGTATTTTCTCTAAGAAATTCTAAAGTTTTTTGGTATCGCTGGTGAGGAAAATTTCCTTCGTACATAATAGTCAAATCAGTAATTATAGTGTAAAAATAGACAATTGGATAGATTATTCTATTTTTAATTGCATAACTGTTACAATGGATAAGGCTCTTGTTTTGATAAGGTGTGCTTTTTCTCCTTTAAAATTACGATCTACCGTTTTGTGAAACAAAGATAGCCAAGTATCGAAATGGATTTTTTCTAACTTTTTTTTACTGCTTAAGTTTTTATGAATCTGCATCACATTCTTTTTATAATTTCCTGTTCTAAATAATTGTTGTTCCCAAAAATCTGTGATTTCCGGAATATGCTCTTCAAGATTAATTTTTGCAATTTCGGTAAAAAATATACCAATTGTAGGATCTGTAAAAGCGTCTTTATAAAAGGCATTCATTAAGAATTCTATGTCTTGTCTTGTAGTAATATCTTTCATACGTTTAAATTTTAGTAATTATCTGAAAATAAATTAATTATAAAATTGAGAACGTGTGTAACCACTCCGTTCTCACATTAAAAAATGTAAACATTCTCTTTTGTGAAGAATTTTTTAATTTTCTTAATGCTCGTTTCATCTGTTCTTTTTATTATTTTTTAGTTGTCAGATGGAATTACTCATCTGTTGATTGCTTTTAATTAAGGTATTCGAATTTTTGATTTCACCATTGAACATCTCGGTTGGTATTACCTTTAATTGTTATGGTTCATTTTATAGGTTTATTGTGCAGTTTTAAAAATTACATCTGTGTTACTATAAATTGATATGAGATGTATACTGGATCATTATATCCTGGTATTGATATTCTAATTATGCTTACTTTTTTAATTATAGTATCGTTAACAAAAAAGAGGCAACCATAAAGTTACCTCCTTAATCATTTATGTAATAATAAATCTTTTAAGCCTCTGTTTCCATATACTCTTCAATAGGAGCGCAGGTACAAATTAAGTTTCTATCACCATAGGCATCATCTACACGACGAACAGAGGGCCAAAACTTATTATCGGCTACATATGATAATGGATATGCTGCTTGTTCTCTAGAATATGGAAAATCCCAGGAGTCTGCTGTAAGCATAGCCAGTGTATGAGGTGCATTTTTCATTACGTTATTTGGATTGTCAGCAGTAGCTTCTGCTATTTCCTTACGTATCGCAATCATGGCATCACAAAAACGATCTAGTTCTGCTTTACTTTCACTTTCGGTAGGTTCGATCATAATGGTTCCTGCTACCGGGAAAGAAACTGTTGGAGCATGAAATCCATAATCCATAAGTCGTTTTGCAATATCGGTAACTTCTATACCATTTGCTTTAAATGGTCTACAGTCTAGAATCATTTCATGGGCAGCTCTTCCTTTTTCTCCTACATACAACACATTGTAATGCCCATCTAAGCGTTCTTTAATATAATTAGCGTTTAAAATAGCGTATTGGGTAGCTTCTTTTAATCCATTTACACCAAGCATAGTGATATATCCATAAGATATCAAACATGCTAAGGCAGATCCCCAGGGAGCTGCAGAAATTGCTGTTATTGCTTGATCTCCTCCTGTAGTAATAATGGGACTACCAGGTAAAAAGGGAACCAGTTGTTCTGCAACACAAATTGGTCCAACACCAGGGCCACCGCCACCATGAGGTATAGCAAAAGTTTTGTGTAAATTAAGGTGACATACATCTGCACCAATAGCCCCTGGATTGGTTAAACCTACCTGTGCGTTCATATTGGCACCATCCATATATACTTGTCCGCCGTTATCATGAATAATTTGAGTGATTTCTCTAATCCCCGATTCATATACACCATGTGTAGACGGATAGGTAACCATTAAAGCGGCAAGGTTATCTTTATACTTTAGTGCTTTTTCTCTTAGGTCATCTATATCAATATTACCTTCTTCTGTGGCTTTGGTAACAATTACTTTCATTCCTGCCATTACTGCAGAAGCGGGATTTGTGCCATGAGCAGATGAAGGAATTAAACAAATATTACGATGATGATCTCCATTTGACTCATGATATGCTCTAATTACCATTAATCCGGCAAATTCTCCTTGTGCGCCAGAGTTTGGTTGTAAAGAGGTGGCTGCAAATCCTGTGATTTCTGTAAGCTGTTCTTCGAGTTTTTTTAGAACCTCTTGATATCCCTGAGCTTGGTGTACCGGAACAAAAGGGTGAATGTTTCCCCATTGTGGATCACTAAGTGGCAACATTTCTGAGGCCGCATTAAGTTTCATTGTACAAGATCCTAACGGAATCATAGAGTGGTTTAATGACAGATCTTTTCGTTCTAATTTTTTAATATAACGCATCAATTCTGTCTCAGAATGGTAAGAATTGAATACCTCATTTGTTAGAAAATCGGTATTACGTCTCAGGTTTTTATCTATAGTATTTGAAGTATCAATTTTCTGAATTGGAGTATATTCTTTTCCTTCAACTTTTGCAAAAATTGATAAGATCGTATTTAGGTCTTCAATTGTTGTTGCTTCGTTTAATGAAATCGAAACAGTATCAGAATCTGGATAGAAGAAATTTACTGCATGAGCTTCTGCGATTTCTTTTATTTTGGTTGCATCACCTTGTATACGAATGGTATCAAAATATGCAGTATTAAGTTGATTGAAACCTAATTTTTCTAATTCGGCACTTAATGTTATTGCCGATGTGTTAACTTTTGAGGCAATATAGCTTAGACCTTTTGGACCGTGATATACGCTGTACATTCCGGCCATAACAGCTAATAGTACTTGCGCTGTACAGATATTAGAAGTTGCTTTATCTCGTTTAATATGTTGTTCACGTGTTTGTAATGCCATTCGTAAGGCACGACCTCCATTTAAATCTTGAGTAACTCCTATAATTCTGCCGGGAATAGTTCTTTTATAGGCTTCTCTTGTGGCAAAAAAACCAGCATGTGGCCCACCATATCCAAGAGGGATTCCAAAACGTTGTGTAGTTCCCACTACGACATCGGCATCAAAGCTTCCCGGAGATTTTAATGCTACTAAACTTAATATATCTGCAGCTACAGCAACCTTGATTTCTGCCTGGTGAGCTTTTTCAACAAAATTGGCATAATCATAAACCTGACCCGATTTACCTGGGTACTGCAAAATAGCACCATAAAACTCGGTCGAAAAATCAAATTGTTGATGATCTCCTACTACCAATTGAATATCAAGAGGAACCGCTCTTGTTTGTAACAAGGAAAGTGTTTGTGGCAATATTTCTTCTGAAACAAAAAATTTGTTTACATTATTTTTTTTCTGATCTCTGGATCGTATAGCAAATAGCATAGTCATTGCTTCTGCAGCAGCCGTACTCTCATCTAATAAAGAGGCGTTAGCCAATTCCATACCGGTAAGATCACAGATCATGGTTTGGTAATTTAGCAAAGCTTCTAATCGGCCTTGCGCAATTTCTGCCTGATAGGGAGTATATGCAGTATACCATCCTGGGTTTTCTAGGATATTACGTTGTATAACTGCGGGCAAACTAGCTTCGTGGTATCCTAAACCGATATAAGTTTTGAATACTTTATTTTTTGCTGAAAGCTTTTGTATATGTGCAGAATATTCTTGTTCGCTTAAAGCAAAATCTAGATTTAAAGATTTTTTTAAAAGAATATCATCAGGAACAGTTTCATATATTAATTGTTCTAAAGAATCTGCTTTAATTGTGTTTAACATCTCGCCAAGATCTTTTGTTGATGGACCTATATGACGTAGTTTAAAGGAATCGGTTTTCATAACGAAAAAAACAGTTGAAATTGAGATTTCAAAAATACATATTTAATTGCTAAAACTTTCACAATTAATTAACCTAGACCTATCAAGTTTTTAACCAAATTCGGGTTTTGTTAACACATAACCCCTAATAAATAACGTGAAAACCTTAAAAAATATATTCAGATTCTATATTAATAGTAGTATTCATGTTGCTTTGGCTATTTGTGCCTTGGTGCAAGTTACCTTTATGAAGTATGGGATATCAAACCAATATATCTATATCCTTTTTTCTTTTTTAGGGGCTATTACGGCATATAATTTTGTGAAATATTCTAAAGTCTCTAAACTTTACCACAGAAGATTGACCAAATCGATGAAAGGAATTCGTGTTTTAACCATTTTGAGTTGCTTGTCTTTTATCTATCTTTCGTTTGGAGTGTCAATTAATACGTGGATTTACATGGCGCCATTTATAGCACTTACTGTTTTGTATGTTGTTCCTATTTTTCCTAACAAGAAGAATTTAAGGAGTCTTGCAGGGACGAAAATCTTTATTATCGGGATGGTCTGGGCTGGTATGACTGTATTGGTTCCATTAGTACATGTTAAAGGAAATCTGAATTTAAATTTTTTAATAGAAATGATTCAGCGGTTTTTATTTATAGTGGTTATGATGTTACCTTTCGAGGTAAGAGATTTGCAGTACGATGATGTAGCATTAGAAACAATTCCGCAAAAAATTGGAGTAACAAGAACTAAGCTTTTTGGTAGTATTTTATTGGTTATCTTTTTATTATTAACTGCTGTAAAAGATGAGTTACTATCATCGATAGAAATTTTGAGTACTATATTGATAACTACAATAAGTTTATTCTTTTTGTGGGGAACAGATAAGAAGCAATCAGAATATTATTGCTCTTTTTGGGTTGAGAGTATTCCTATAATGTGGTTAATAATCCTCGTTATTCTAGAATCTTTATTTAGTTAATTCTCTTTGTTATTTCTTTTTTCATTGCTTCTTTATCTGAAGCACTGATCGATTGTGTTTTAGACTTGTTAATGGTTTTTGTAAGTTTTGTGTTTCTTTTGGAATACGCTCGTGTTACTTTACAATACACCAGGCGAATATTAAGTTTTATTATTTCGAGAAAAGAAGCTTCACCATATTGATTTTTATCGCAAATAAATTTTGCTTCTTCGCAGGATACAAATACTTTATTCTTACTTGTAGTTTTCATTATATTATTTGGATAATTCTTTTATTCGAGGGTATTATACTATAATTATTTAGGATTACATTCTTTGTTTTAGTTGTTCTTTCATTGCTTCTTTATCAGAACGGTTAATACTAATTACCTTTGGGTTTTTTACCAATTTGGTTAATTTCATGTTTTTTGCAGTATACTTTCTACAAGCTCTGCAATAAATCAAATGTATATTTAGCTTTACTTTTTCCCAAAAAGTGGCTTCTTTATACTGATTTTTGTCACAGAAGTGATTTGCTTCTGAACAACTTACTATTATTCCCTTCTTTTTATTACTCATTTTTCCTAAAACCAATTTTTTTCTAGGCATTCGGCCATAGCTGTACGTGCTCTATGGATGATCACCCATAGGTTAGACGCAGTGATATCAAATTCATTACAAATAGCTTCAGTGTCGAAACCTTGTATTGTTTTTAATTTAAAAATAAGAGCTTGTTTTTGAGGTAATTTTCCCATGCAATCATGTATAGCTAGACCTAACTCTTCGTTTTCGATCTCGCCTTCTGCATTACCATCAAAAGGATCTGCTACACGTTCTTCTAACCAATCACCTTCGGTTTCAGAGTCAGAGGTGTAGCTCATTCTTACCTCTGCTTTACCTTTGTTACTATTAATTTTACGATAGTGATCGATGATTTTTCTTTTCAGAATAGAAATAAGCCAGGTACGCTCACTAGCTTCGCCTTTAAAATTTTTCATGGATTTAAGTCCCGCAAAGAATGTTTCCTGTACTAAATCTTGGGCAATTTCTTTATCATCAACTCTTACAATGGTATAGTTGAATAGGTAATCACTGTATTTATCCACCCACGTATTTGGATCTATGGTATTTGCTGACATTATATTTCCTGTTGTTATATTCACCAAAAATAGGATAAAAAGTTGAATCCTATAAACGCTTTAACGAATCAGTATTTTGTGTCTATGAATATTGAATCCTTACAAACAGTTATTATGATGTAATTTTACTGCATTTTTGGATTCTAAATATAGTTTTATAGATTGATTACGGGCATTAAGAAATTGAGTAAGATGTTTTTTTAGAGCTAGATTATTAAATAATTTACCTAAAATACCGTAAGGTGTTTCGTATTCGAGTATATCGATCATTTCTGTTCCAAATGTTGTTGTATAAAAAAGGTGTTGATGTTTAAAAAACTTAAAATATCCTTTAATCATTTCATCAGTAAAGTTATTTGGGGATTCATACTCTGTAATTATGCTTTTGTGAATGAGAAAAATTCCAAAATGTTGCCCTCTCCAGGTAACGGTTTCCCCTAATTGAATTAATCCCGAAGTTTTTCCTGCTATGGCTTTCTCTTTAGTTCTATCTGCAGATATCATATGAAAGTCAATACTTCTAGCTATATCAAATACCTCTTCAACAGGGGATTTTATTTGAGTTGTTAGTCGTATAGTTGTCATAATTTTCTAAGTAAGTGAAATTAATGCCGGTTTAAGTTCGGGATATGAGAACTGAAATCCATTATTTATGAGTTTTGAAGGAATTACATTTCTACTTTTGAGTACAAGTTCAGCTTCTGTGTTGATGATTCTGGCTCCAAGCTGAAGTATAGGCTTTGAAATAGGAACTCCAAAAGGGATTTTTATAACTTCCCTAAGTGTTTTCATAAAAACTAAGTTGGTTACTGGTTTAGGTGAAACAATATTTATCACACCTTCAATGCTAGAGTTTTTAATAATAAATTCGATACTTCTTGCAAAGTCTACTTCGTGTATCCAGCTTAATTTTTGATTCCCATTACCTTGTTTTCCACCTAACCCAATTTTGATTAAATTAAGAATTGATGGCAAAGCTCCTCCCTTTTCTCCTAAGACAATAGATGTTCTTAATGCAATTTTTCTGGTTTTTGGGGTTTGTTGGTTAAAAAAAGTTTTTTCCCATGATGTAGCGACATCAACAGAAAAACCAGTTCCTATTTCTCCATCAATTTCATTCATTTCTTTATCTAAAGAATGTCTGTAAATGGTTGCTGTTGATGAGTTTAACCAGATTTTGGGAGGGTTTTTGCATTTACGTATACTTTCTCCCAGAATAGAGGTTGAGATCACTCTTGAATTCAAAATAAGATCTTTATTCTTTTGGGTATATCTGCAATCTACTGATTTACCTGTTAAGTTGATTAATATTTCTGAATTCTCTAGTTCTTGTATACAATCTCCAGAGGTTTTTGCATTCCAATGAATAAATTGAACGTTATTTTCTGTTCTGCTTTTTCCACGAGTTAGAATTGTAATAGTTTCTGCTTTCGTTTTAAAATATTCTACAAGTATCTTTCCAAGAAAACCTGTTCCTGCTGCTATAACTATTTTTTTCATATGTTTTCTAATTTCATTTTTCTACAGTGATTAAATAATATCCAAAACTTTTGATATGCAGACCAGAAAGTAATGCAAATAGTGATCCTTTTAAGTTTTTCCAGCTTTGTGGTTTTAGGGTTTCTTTTCTACATAGTTTTTTTAGCATAAATCCCGTAATTGCGAAGGGAACATGAAGAACCGAAGGAGCAACTCTAAATGATACATCTTCGATATTTATATTCTTAAAACCTATATGTCTTAATGTCTGTTCTACTTTTTTGATACTTCCTAAACCTTCTAGACTCCATCCTTTACAAAGTTGTTCATAACAATAATTACTACCGATACATAATTGCTCTTCGTCTTTTTTTAAGAACGCATCGGCTATCACTAATTTGGATCCGGACTTTAGTATTCTGTATGCTTCCTGAAGTGCTTCTTTACTGTGTCCCGAATGACAAAAACTTTCTATGGCATAAGCTCCATCTACACTGTTGGTTTTGAAAGATGTATGGCAATAATTTTCTTCTAAAATCAATCCATTTTTATGTTGTAATCTTTTATTTCCCTCTCTTACCTGAAAAGAAGAAAGTGTTACACCAATGATATGTAGTAGGGGGTATTTTCTTAATCCATACTGTATCGCCCCGCCAATACCACATCCCAGATCTGTTACAAGCGAATTTTGTTTAGGAACTTGTAAGCGATCAAAAACCTGCTGATTCATTTCGTTAAGCATAGAATCCCTTTTTAGAATACTGGTTTTAAAAGGAATATAGTATCCAAAATGCATATTGAAATCGGTGCTCCAGAACTCATAATCTTCTGTAGCTTCATCATAAAACCTGATTATTTTTTCTTTTGTAGCAGATTTTTTAAGCCTTAGTTTGTGTAAAATGGTAAGTGTACTCATGATGATATAGTTTTAGTAGAGGTTAAAAAAACCAATACAATTATAGATTAACAATAAAGCATAAACAGAGGCAAAAAGGATGAATAGGCAATTCATAACATAACTTCCTATTTTGAATATCCTTTTCTTTGGAATTTCGTACATAGGGTAATATGCTATTTGGGTTGCAACTTTACCAACCCAGTACGCTGCAATTAGTCCGGTTAATGCAATTGCCAATTCAGATTGTTCCTTAAGGTGGGAGGGAAGTAAGATTGCTATCAATCCAAAAGAAAAATTAAGCCCTTGGATATATCTCCCGTATGTTTTTGCGATTTCTTGATTGAGTGGCTTTAGCTGCTTTATATCAGTATACCAATCAAATACCTTGTGCCTTATATAAGGATATATTAATGCAGTGAATATTTGACCGATGCCTCCTGTAATAATCAACCAGTTTGGAATATTAAATTTCATGTTTTTGTAATTTTAAAGTTTCAGAAAAAATTGAAACTATAATTAAAAATAAAAAGGAGAACGCCTCCTTTTTTGTTTACGGTACTTTTTTATTTAATTAATTTCACTAATGCTTTTGTGATCCAATTATGATCCTGACCAATAACTCTATTCATTAAAGTATCTAATGTATCGGCCATTTCATGTAATGCCTTGGTTTGTTTTATTAATTCTTTGGTTTTTGCGGTCCCATCTTCATCAATGTTAGAAACATCTTTTAGGATTTTAATAGTTGGTTGTAACTCTCTTCTACTTCTTTCTTTGGCGATTTGTCTTGCTAGTTCTTGTACATCCTTCTCTGAGGTAAAATATTCTTTTCGCTCTCCCATTTTATTCTCTTTGAAAACAATACCCCAATCCATTAATTGACGTAAATTCATACTGGTGTTACCTCTAGAGATTTGTAATTGTTCCATAATGTCTTCCATAGAAAGAGGTTCTGGAGATATTAATAATAAAGCATGGATCTGTGCCATTGCTTTATTGATGCCCCATAAGGTTCCTAAAGATCCCCAGGTAGAAATAAACTTATTTTTTGCTTCATCATAATTCATGTTACAAATATATAAAAAATTTCAAACTTTCAAAAAATATTGAAATATTAAAAATAATCTATACCCCGAATCAGTACTATTTTGATGTGATGTATTGGTTATACTATAGCTAAAGAGTGTATTAAATTGTGTTTTAGGACATCTTTTCATTGATTTAGGACATACTTATATTGGCCAGGCAGGACTTTTTTGATAGTTTAGTCTACTTAAATACACAAAATCAACTTATGAAACTTAATAACCTACTTAGGAACATTTGCTATGCGACTTGGGATTCCTCCCGGATCTATAACATCACTTCACAAAAGAACTTAGTATTACAAGAGGTAAGGTGTAGATTTTAGATAACACTTTAATCTTTGGTGGTACGTATAATATAGCCTGGTAGAAATAGGCTTGTTTTTACTATTGATGAATGAACGATATCATATTTTTATAGATGATGATTTTTTAAAAAGCATTCACTTTTTACCTTCTTCATAATTGATGGATTATTACGGATTTACCTTGATTATTCTATGATAAAACATCTTTTGTTCAATTTTGATATTATGTACTTTAGCTACTACACAAACACAAATTATAAACTCAACAAACTAAACTAACGATGAGAAAACTAAATCTATTTTTTTTAGCGGTGTCGCTAAGCGTATTAACGTCATGTATTTATGCGCAGGAACGATCAAAAATGTTTCATGCAACGATGGATACTCAGGATGCATTGAAACTAAAAAAGAATCACCCAAATGATGTAAAAATTATTAAGTCGGTTAACGAATATAGTGCCGTAATGTTAAATGAACATTCGGCAGAAGAGCTACATCACACTGGATTAAGGCATGGACCGGGGTATTTTTATGAAACTTCAGAAAAAGCGGCTATTGAAGCAATAATAAAAGCTAATTCGATTCAAAAATCAAAAAATCAATCCCTAACAAAAGCAGCAGTTGCTTTTGAGATTACTCAGGATCAATTGGTAAATCAAAGTTTAGGGTTGGTTAATAACACTAATATTGATAGACAAATTAAAGAGCTTGAGAATTATGGTACCCGTTATCACACTAAAGCTAGTGCAAAGAGGGCTTCTACAGACTTAAAAGCAAAATGGGAAGGACTTGCTGGTAATCGTAGTGATGTATCGGTTAGATTGGTTAATCATTCTGGTTCCCAAATGCCGTCTGTTATTATGACGATTACCGGTACAGAAAAACCAAATGAATATGTGGTTTTAGGAGGACATTTGGATTCGACATCACCGAGTAATCAGAATAATGCTCCGGGAGCAGATGATAATGCTTCTGGTATTGCAACAATAACCGAAGTTGCCAGAGTGTTGTTTAGTATGAATTACAAGCCAAAAAGAACAGTAGAGTTTATGGCATTTGCTGCAGAAGAAATAGGTCTGGTAGGATCTAAAGAAATAGCAAGAGATTATAAGAATCGCAATGTTAATATAGTGAGTTATGTACAGTTGGATATGACTAATTATAAAGGGTCTACAAATGATATTTTTATCACAACCGATTCATATAATAGTACTTCTTTGAATAATTTTTTGACTAGATTAATGGATCATTATAATGCTTCGGGAACACATAAAATTACATATGGTACTTCTGCTTGTAACTATGGATGTTCTGATCACCATAGTTTTGCACAACAAGGATATGAAACAGCATTTCCTATTGAAGCTAAATTCAGAGAAAGTAATCCTAAGATTCATACTTCAGGAGATACATCATCTAATTTTCCTACTGCGAATGCAACACATGCTGCCAAATTTGCAAAATTAGCTTTAGAATATCTTATAGAAGTTTCTAATGCCGGTGGAGGGAACCCTCCAACAGGATATTGTACTTCTAATGGGCAAAAAACATCAGATGAGTATATTGGTAAAGTAGCTTTGGGAACAATTAATAAAACCTCTGCAGCTGGAAGCGGAGGGTATAGCGATTTTACAGCAGAAACCACTAATCTTTCTAAAGGAACATCACATACTATTACAGTAACACCAAAATGGTCGGGAAGTACTTATGATGAGGGATATGCAGTATGGATTGATTATAATCAAGATAAAGATTTTGCAGATTCTGGCGAATTGGTTTGGAGCAAAGCAGCTTCAAAAACAACACCGGTAAGTGGTAGTTTTACTGTACCTGCCAGTGCAAAAAATGGAAGCACAAGAATGAGAGTTTCTATGAAATATAATGCGATTCCTACAGCTTGTGAATCTTTTGAATATGGAGAAGTAGAAGATTATACTGTTGTTATCGGAGGATCTGGTGGGGGAGATATCCAAGCGCCTTCTGCTCCTTCGGGATTAGCTTCATCAAATGTAGCGCAAACCACCTTAACGCTATCATGGACATCTTCTACAGATAATGTAGGAGTGACTGGATATGATGTGTATAAAGGAAATGCGGTTGAAACTTCTGTTTCTGGAACCACTGCTAACATCACAGGGTTAACAGCTAGTACCGCATATACATTTAGTGTAAAAGCAAAAGATGCTGCAGGCAATGTATCTGCTGCAAGTAATGTGGTAAATGTAACCACTACAGGAGGAAGCAGTGACCCTTGTGCTGGTATCCCACCATATAATTCCTCTACCAATTATCAGCCTGGAGATCGAGTGACCTATCAAGGTAGTCTTTATGAAAGAACTAATACTGGTTGGATTCGTATCGGATCATGTGGAGCACTATTTGCAAGAAGCTCTACTGTTGATCTATTAGAAGATGATAGCATGTCTTTTGATTTTTATCCAAATCCTGTAACAGAAGATCATATAGAGATCACTGTTAATAATGAACTATGGAAATCAGGAAGTATATTGATTGCAGATGTAAAAGGAAATATTGTACGAGAGATTAGGCTTAAAAATAAAGTTACTCAAATCAATACTTCTAAATTTTCTACAGGAGTATACTTTTTGACACTTTTTAATGGGGCAAAAAGTGCTACAAAACAGATGATTATAAAATAATTATAACATATCATATAATCCCATCTTAACTTGTTTTTTATTCTCACCAACAAAAAAGTTAAGATGGGATTATTGATAACTATCCTAATATGATTTATGCACTTAATTAGTGATAGAATTAGACATATTACGGTATCTAGAGTTCTATTAAGGAAAATCTTTTTCTTACGAAACTTTGTTTCACTTATTTTGAGATAGGCCAAAAAAAAAGAAACGACAAATACACAAGAAATAATAGAAATTGCGCAAACAATATTTTCAATCCCAAAATGATTGTTTGAATTTTGAATTTGGCATACAAACTCGTCATAATTCGAGGAAAAATATATTCCTCTTAAAACAAGAAAAGCAGATACATTTTACTAATGCATCTGCTTTTTTATTATTAAAATACTTCTATTGTTTGCCCCAAGAGATCAGAAGTTATATAAAGCATAGATATCTCACATTTATGAACTCTTAAGAGAACAAATGATCTACACATTAACAAAGGACAATCAGAGAGGTATTAACAAAATTGTTTAAAGGCACATATTTCAGTTTTTATACAAAGCAAAATAATAGCATGATATATTATTAAGGCAATCAGAATCAGAATTACATTCTGTGTACCTGCCACCGTTAATACTTCTTTGCTAGGTTTTACTTAAGACCTTCCCTAAAGTTAAAATTGTTTTTTCATTTTTTACAATAATTTAATTAATATGAATTAGGTATAACACTATTTAATTCTAAAAATAGATAGCTATTCTTGAGCTTTAATATTAATGGGCTTTAGTTCAAAAAAAAGAATAATATTATCATTTCTATACCCCGACAAACCTTTTTCAAGAGGAAATAAAACACTATTAATTATATGATTATCAGTATTTTTTGTTTTATATAAGTCTTATTTTTAAATGCTCAACAAATAAATTATCTTAACAAGGCTATTCACACAAATATATTTTTTTAAACTTGTTGTCATGATTTTTTAAAAGTATGAATGATTCCTGTTTTTCTTTGCAGAAAATGTTTCCTTCAATATCTTTAAGCACTCTACCTATTTCTACACCATCAGAATTATAAATGTATTCAATTTGAGAGTACCCAACAGATGGCCTTACCATTGGATTGCCTTCTGAATCTATATAATATGTGAGTATTCTATATAGCCCTTTTGAATCCCAGACAAACTTTTGCCCACTGTATTTTCTAGCCGATATTGTTTTTTTGTCATTTACGTCGATAAAATTATAACTCAGTCTGTTGCCATAATCGTTATACTTCCTAACAAAACCCATGTGCCCCCATTTAGATCTCATTCTATTACTATTTGTGTCAAAGAATCTTGTCCTAATTAAATAACCGTTTGAGTCATAATCATGTCTTGTTTCACTTGCGCCTGAGCCAGTATTACTTGTTTTTTGACTTGTTTTTGTATTTATTGCAACCCACTTTTTAATTTCATTATTTTCGATAGTAAATTGAATCTTAACTGAATCGCCTTTAATATTCCAGTTTTCATCGGTTTCGATGATTGATATGAGATTGTTATCCCTATCAAATTCTAGAAGAGCCCAATCATAAGGAAACCAACTATTAATAGGCTGTATTGTACCTTCTTTGTTATATCTAATCTCACCTATTTTATTCTTAAAATATATCCAGTTGTAGTTGTGAATTCCATTTAATTCTGCTGCGTTTCCATCATTATCAAAATAGGCGAGTTTAATAATCCTTCCCATATTATCTAATTGATATTTAGATGTAGTGGGTTTATCTTTATACGGTCTTTTGAGATAGTCAAAATGCTTAACAATAATTTCATTTCCTTTATATTCAAACTCATTTATTGATGCAAAAACAAAAGTACTTGAAGTGTAGTTGTCATAAAATGGTTTAGGCCTTCCATTTAACTCGTAAATAATACTTTGTAACTTATTATTCTCTTTATTAAAACTATAAACAGCCATTGAATAGATAGCTCCAGAAGTTTTGAAGGCTCCCTTCAAGGCATACAAAGGCGTATGCGTAAATGGCATTGTTCTATAATATTCTTGTGCATTAACATTATCATACTTGAAAACAAATAATATTAAAATCAAGTTCAAGAGATTAGAGCGAAGTCGTTTTTTAATCATTACAAACGTTTTTAGTTTTACCAATTCGATTCTATTAATTTTATCCCTTTCAGCGGCATTACGCTTATGTATTTTTGGCAACAAGTAAAGATTTGCGATAGGTTTACTTCAAAGCTTTTAAAAGGTGATCTTCGAGTAAGGATGTGACTTGATACATAGTTTGAGAACCGTAATTTTCTCCAGTAAAAGAAATCACAGCATTTAAACTTGGAAATACATATATGAATTGACCGCCATTACCGGCCGCAAAAAAAGCGTCTACAGATTGTCCGTTTACTATAAATTCTTTCATCCACCATTGATAACCATACCCATCTGTAAACCCTAGATTTAAATCGACAGCTCTAGTTATAGATTTTTCAATCCAATCGGATGATATTATTTGTTTTCCTTTCCATTTACCTTTATCTAAATAGAGCTGTCCAAGTTTAATCATATCTCTTCCTGAGATAAATAAGCAACATCCTGTCATAGCCCTATTAGTTGGACTAAAAAGCCAGTAAGTTGTATCAAATTGTAAAGGCCCGAAAAGATATTCTTGTGCAAAATCGGGAACACTTTTATTGGATTTACTACTAATAGCGGCTCCTATCGCATGAGAAGCCATTGTAGAATAAACAAAAGACTTACCTGGGTCAGAACCCATAGGTAGATCCAACAATCCTTTTACAAAGTCAGAATAGTTGCGGTATATGAAAAATAGTGTGTTTTGATCATTTTCTATCGGATAGTCCCACTCATTATATTGCCAACCATGTTGCATGGTTAAAACATTTTCTACAGTTATCTCACTTTTACTATCACTCCAGTTTTCAAAACCACTGTATTCTGGGAATAAACTGTAAAAACTTGTATCAATCGAGTCTATAAAACCCTTGTCAATCGCAATACCCATAAGTGCAGAAGCAAAACTTTTTGTAGCTGATTGCATTGTATGGATGTTTAGGTTGGTATTGCTTACTGCGGCATCATTATTATCTAAAGTTGTTCGAAACAGCTCATCGACTATTAATTGACCATCACGAGCAATTAAAACAGAAGAAATATTGACGAATTTACCATCAACGATTTTTGATATAGCTTCTTCTAATAACATCTTATCAACGTTAACATTCTCAACACTTGCAACTGACCAACCATCTTGTTTTTCTTCAGGAATAGAATAGTCATACGAAGAGTTTTCTGAGTTAGGTTGTTGATTATTAATGGATGTTAGCGGGTTATCATCTTTATTGCATCCAATAGAAGTCAAGATTAAAAATAAAATTGTTAATAAGCTTGTTACTCTTAAAATGTTACTGATTCTAGTATTCATGTTCTTATTTTGAATTTTTACAGTGGATGGATTAGTTTTTATCTTATATATTTTAATATTTATTTGAGGTTGGTTTTTTCTATAAAGTATACTGAAGTGTTATTTTAGAAAACTTTAGTTACGTTTAAGTTCATTTAGTATATCCTCTTTTTCATATGACTTACCATTAACAATTACTTTGTAAACCGAACTAGTGTTTGTAATATCCTCTAATGGATTTTCTTTTAATATAATAAGGTCTGCTTGATATCCTTTTTTAACCTTACCAACCTTGTTTTCAATACCTAAAAGTTTTGCACCATTAATAATTGCTATTTTTAGTACTTCTTGGTTAGATAATCCACATTTTTTAAGTAATTGTAATTCTTGATGATAACTAAAACCAGGAACCATGTATGGGTTATTTGCATCTGTCCCAGCCGTAAGCATTATTCCGTTTTTGTGAAGCATTCTAACTAATTGCTCAACTTTCGGCCATACCTTATGGGCTATTTCATAATCTTTTGCTTTCCAACCCAAATTAAAATTAAATGTAGTTTTCCAATTCTCTAACAACGGTTTAGGTAAATATTTAAGTGATTCCTGGCTTTGATAATTTCCTGTATCCCCAAAAAAAGCAGAGTGAAATGGAACAAGAGTGGGGTCTACAGAGACATTATTATCTTTTAAAGCTTTTATCATTTCACTTATTTCTTTACTTTCTAAATCAACATACTCAAACCATTTATAGAATGCTATAGCTCCTAAATTTGCATATTTTAAGTATTCTTTTCGTTTATCTTTAGGCAACAGTCTCTCGTTTCCAGGAATAATGTGCACAATATTATCCAGTTTTAATTTCGCAGCTTCAGTCCAAGATGTTGTATGTAAATGAGAGATGCTTTTGAGTCCAATTTTTCTTGCATGATTAATTCCCACTTCTAATTGTTCAGGAGATAAACTTGTATATAATTTAATAAAATCAACTCCTTTTTTCTTTTGGTTATTAATTTCATCTATAATATCCTTGTGTGTTTTAATTTGAGTAGTAAGGTTTTCAAACTTTAGGGTGTCCAAAATATTTCCGGCAACAAAAAGCTCAGGTCCAAGAAGTTTGCCTGATTCGACATTATTTTTCGTTCTTACCGTAACTTCTGTAAGACCGCCAGGGTCTCTGGCACTTGTAATTCCATTAGAAAGCATTAACTTGAGAGTTAAATCTGGTATTTCATCTATTAAGTCAACTGCTAAAAAAGGCTTCTTATTTTCAAACTTAAGTTTTACAGCACCAATAGCAACATGCACATGGGATTCAATGAATCCAGGCATTATATAATTACCATTAGCATCAATAACCTTGGCATTGTTATTTAATTTATTATTGGTGTAGGTTATTTTCTTTATTAGGCCATTTTCAATATAAATATTTCGAGAGCCCTCAACAATGCCTTTCTCGACATTAATTATTTTCGCATTTTTAATTATTATCTCTTGCGAAAACACACACCCTATGTTTAAAATGGAGAAAAGAGTAAATAATTTTAATAGTTTCATGTTTTATTGAGTTAATATTAATTTATGAGCAGAACCCATTGTATTTTTATTTTAAAATCCAGTAATCATACGGATAGCACCAGAGCCTCCATTTTGTGCTACATATAAGGTTTCTCCATTAGGCGTTGCTACAATACCAATTGGTCTATTAAAGGTAGCTACATTGCCACTACCATCTTGTACACCAGCTTGCGATTGAATGCCTGCTATAACTTCATACGCTCCATTAAGGTTTATTTTGAATATTAACTGATCTGTAATGGTTGTTGCATAAAAATTTCCGTTTGAATAAACTATATAGCCTACACCACCAGAAATTGGCAAATTGGCAAATGTACTTTCTTGATTTGTGTTAGCATCTATTTTAATGATTTTTCCAGAATCATAATCAGATACATAAATATTGTCGTTATCGTCTATTGTCAAGCTACTATTGTTAAATAGACTTATACTCATTGAAGTTTTATTACCATTTGTATCAATTTTAGTAATAGCACTATTAACATTGTTATTGGTATACAAATTACCCTCAGAATCCAAATCTAATGCAATAGGAGCTGGCACAGCTGAAGCATAGATTTCAACAGTATTTCCATCGGCAGAAATCTTTACAATATCTGCACTTTCATATCTTGCCAAATACATGAATCCTTGATCGTCATATACCATACCTGCTGCACCATCTTGATTGTTTATGAATGTTGTGACACTATTGCTAGTATCAATTTTATATACAATATCACTGCCATAATTGGATGCATAGATATTTCCAGATTGATCTAACACTAAGCCATCTGCGGCATTAAGAGTGGCAATTGTTACAACTTGAACACTTGATGGTTGAGCTGTTGGAGAAGTGTCAATTGAATCGTCTGATGAACAATTGAGCATTATTAATGATATTAATGTAAGTAAAAAGTTTAATTTGAATTTCATAATAGTTATCTTAACTTTTAAAGTTCAAAAAAAACTAATAAAAACATAGTAATGGTTCTGAAATGTAATTCAGAACTAAAAAAAGATATTAAATGTTTATGAAATGATTAGTCGAGACTTAACCTGTATTCTGAAGGAGTTTGACCCACTTTCTTTTTAAAAGAATTATTGAAAGCCGATTTAGAATTAAAACCAACCTCAAAATAAATTTCCTTTATGCTTAAAGAAGTTTCTTTAAGCAAAATTTTTGCTTCGTCAATTCTAAAATCATTAATCCACACATTTAGATTTTTTCCGAAAGCTGAATTGATAATTTTTGAAATTAAGTTAGTGTTTAGTCCGGTAGCATCAGAAATAATGTAACGATTAAGTTTAGAGTCTTTATATGCCTTTTTTGTTTTTACAAATTCTAAAATCAGATTTAGTTCTTGAGTATTAATACCTGTTTTATATGAATTTAAAATTCGTAGTTGCACTCCAGAAAATAATTGAGGGTTTGTAACTATTTGTTTAATGGCCATTAACATAAAAACACAACAAGAAACGTTTTGTAACATTGTAAACAAATAAGCCGTTTCGACTGCCGAAACCTTATCAAAATTTATCCATAAAGCTTCCATAATTTGCAACAGCACAAGTATCCCAAAACCAATTCCTAAGGATATGGACCATGAATTATTTTTATTAAGTTCTTTCTTATTGTTTTTAATTACTGAAAGACTAAATAAAAAATATATAATTAATATACTGGTGTAATAAAGACTGTATGCCCATTGAGGAAAAACATAATCCGTTTTTAGATTGGTATACCATATAATAACTAATATTAATTCATAGAAAAAAATATGGTAGCCCATACCTTTTGTTTTTAATCCATAAAGATTCCTTGTATAGGAATATAATGCAGGGCCATATATTACGACCATAGAAACTGTGATTATTGAAAATGAGTAAACTGAAATTAAACTTTTAATTAGCAATTGCTCTGCCAAAAGATGTATGAGTAAGGCATTAAGTAGAAGTATTAAAGATTTATTTTTCTCTGCTTTTTTTGCTGGAAGTGTAAAAAGTATAAAAAGTAAAATTAAATCAATAGAAATTGTAAAGACGTTTATGATGTTAGACCACATTATAAAATATGTTTTTTACCTAAAGCTCAAAGTTAATTATTAAATCCGTTTTTAAACTATTGTTGATGAATAAATGAAACCTTAAGTAACCTACTAAAATATATAGTAATAACAAGAAATAACCTTTAAAAAACAATGTAAGCTTCCTTGAAAACAGAACTATTTAAAAGTAGAATAGTAATCTTAATTTTAAGTAGAAATTATGAGAAAAAGTAAATTTTCACCGGCACACATTTTAAATTAAAAAAATGATACCTTTTGTTTATGTTTTTTTGACTTTAGAGTGTAATTAGGTGAACACATATAGTTAAGAGTGTTTTAAAAAAATAAAACACAAGAAGTTACATAATTATAATTAATTCTGCTACCCCGAAAACAGTGTTTTAGAAATTCTAATATACAAAAAACGATAATTATAATTTGATAAAGAATGTATGGGACTACTAAACAAGGTCTGTTAAGTCTTTTGCTTCAACAGACCTTGTATGGTATTTTTTATTTAATTAATCCTGCTCGTTTTAATAACGCTTCAGGCTTAGGTTCTTTCCCTCTAAAACGTTTATAAAGAGTCATTGGGTTTTCTGTACCTCCTTTAGATAGCACATGATCTTTAAATTTGGTAGCGATTTCACGATTAAAAATTCCATTTTCTTTAAAATATTCAAAAGCATCGGCATCTAATACTTCTGCCCATTTATAAGAGTAATACCCAGCAGAATATCCTCCTTGAAAAATATGCGAAAAAGCTGTGCTCATACAGTTTTCTTCTACATTTGGATATAAAGAAGTTGCCGAAAAAGTAGTTTTCTCATGTGTTTTTACATCTTTTATATGGCTAGGATCTTGTGCATGCCATGACATGTCGAGTAGTCCAAAACTCAATTGACGCAGTGTAGCCATACCTTCCATAAACGTTGCAGATTCTTTTATTTTTTCTACATATTTCATAGGAATTACTTCACCAGTTTCATAATGTTTTGCAAAAATCTCTAAAGCTTCTTTTTCATAACACCAATTTTCCATAACTTGACTAGGTAATTCTACAAAATCCCAGTATACACTAGTTCCCGACAAACCAGGGTAGGTAGTATTGGCTAGCATACCATGTAGTGCATGACCAAATTCATGAAATAGTGTGGTTACCTCATTAAACGTTAATAAAGATGGTCTACTAGGCGTAGGTTTGGTGAAGTTACAAACAATAGAAACATGAGGTCTTATGTTTTTATCATTCTTCCTCATTTGCGATTTATAAGATGTCATCCATGCACCATTCCGTTTCCCAGGTCTGGGATGAAAATCGGCATAAAACAACGAAACAAAATTACCTTCAGTATCAGTAACATGATAGGTTTTTACTTCTTCATGATATTTGTCTACATTATTAACTTCTTTAAACTGAAGGCCAAATAATTTATGCGCTATAGTAAAAACACCTTCAATTACATTTTCTAGCTTGAAATAAGGTTTCAGTTTCTCATCATCAAGGTCAAAGAGTTTTTGTTTTAGTTTTTCAGAATAGTAAGCGCCATCCCATTTTTGTAAGTGATCAATCCCATCTAATCCCTTAGCATAAGATGCTAATTGTTTAAATTCTCTTTCTGCTGCAGGTTTGGCCTTTTCTAAAATTTCATTTAAAAAAGAAAATACAGTATTAGGAGTTTCTGCCATTCGTTCTTCCAGAATGTAATCTGCATGAGAAGAATATCCTAAAAGAAGAGCACGCTGATGTCTAAGCTTTGCAATTTTTAAAACAATTTTCTGGTTATCAAGATCATCGTTGTGAAACCCTTTGGATCCAAAAGCAAGAGCTAGTTTTTTACGTAACTCTCGATTATCGGCATAAGTAATAAAAGGAATGTAACTTGGGTAATCCAGAGTGATTAACCATCCTTTTTTACCTTTTGCTTCTGCCATAGATTTAGCTGCTTCCTTAGCTCCTTCTGGTAAACCAGCTAGATCAGATTCGTCGGTAAGCAACATTTCAAATTTATTAGTCTCGGCCAAGACATTTTCGCCAAATTTTAGGCTTAGTGTCGAAAGCTCTTTATCAACCTCTCTTAGTTTTTCTTTTTTTTCATCAGGAAGATTAGCTCCATTTCTTGAGAATGATTTATATCTTTTTTCAAGAAGCCTAGATTGTTCTGGATTAAGATCTAATGATTCTTTTTGTGTATACACTACTTCGATTCTCTTAAATAAGTCGAGATTAAGTGCTATGTCATTACTAAACTCTGAAAGTAAGGGAGAGGCTTCTTGCGCTATTTTCTGAATTTCCTCATTAGTCTCAGCGCTATTTAAATTAAAAAAGACACTGGTTACTCTATCTAGCAGTTCTCCGCAATATTCTAGAGCTTCTATAGTATTAGAAAATGAAGGTGGTTCAGAATTAGAGACTATTGCATCAACTTGTTTTTTGGCAATAGAAATACCGTTTTTTATAGCCGGTAAAAAATGATCTGGTCTTATTTCTGAAAAGGGAGCAGCATCAAATGATTTTAATAGTGGATTGTTCATTGTGTATTAATGATTTCTTCTTATTTTTTTATGTTATGTGTTCTTACATCGAAAAAAAAAGCCTTTTGTCGAAAAATGTGCCTAGGTTATAGGCGTTTTTCATTAAACTAAATTTTATACCAATAGATTTGATTAGGTTTATTAGTATGGTCTGGTATTTAGAATAAAAGATTATTTTTATTTGGGGTATGAATATAAATAATTGTTCTAATGCAAAGACCAAATATATCGAAAGAGCTGCATTTTTGCAGCTCTTTTGTCTTCTATTTTTTGCTAAAAATCGGGTTTTTTAGCAAAAAGATTGTTTTACTGTCTGTTTTTTCGATCAAAAAAATGTTAAATAAATCTTAATCATTGTTTTTTATCGATTAAATATGTATTTCATCGAAAACTATAAATATTTTAGCATTACTTTTATTGTGTAATTAAAGTAAGGTTTTACCTTTGTTGTAGGTTTTAAGAGTAATGGTCTTACGATGAATTTTTTGTGTAATATATTTAAGTTGGTTAATAAATATTGTTATATTCTTATGTAAGACCTGATATTCAAAAGAGTCACTGAAAAGTGACTCTTTTTTTATTTTTTTATCTGCTTAGCTCCTTCGATGACTTTTTGCTTTAATCCTTCTTTGTAGATTAAGATTTTATCTAAAACACATGTATCATTTGCGCCTATAATTTGTGCCGCCAAAATGCCAGCATTGAGCGCACCATCTAAAGCTACAGTAGCTACTGGAACTCCACCGGGCATTTGTAAAATAGATAAAACAGAGTCCCATCCATCGATAGAGTTACGTGACTTAACAGGAACCCCAATCACTGGTAGAGGAGATAATGAAGCTACCATTCCAGGAAGATGAGCAGCACCACCAGCACCAGCAATAATAACTTTCATGCCTCTGGTATGAGCATTTTTAGCATAATCAAACAATTTTTCTGGGGTACGATGTGCCGAAACAATATCTACTTCGACTTCGATATCAAAACCTTGTAATACTTCGATAGCTTTTTCCATTACTGGCATATCACTGGTACTACCCATTATTATTCCCACCTTGCTCATTATATTATTTATTATTGTTAGTATTTGTTTATCAAAAAAATAGTAATCATGATAGAGTATGAAGGTATATAAAACAAGTTCCTATACCTTTGTTAACTAATTACTTGTATTGTGTTTTTTACTTTTTCAGCTATTTTTCGAGCCTCATCTATGTTTTCATGAACTATAGTAACATGTCCCATTTTTCTATAAGGACGTGTCTGTTTTTTACCATAAATATGGGGAGTAACGCCCTTCATTTTCATGATTTCTTCTATGTTTTTATAAATAACATCTCCTGTATGCCCTTCTTTACCTACCAGATTAACCATAATACCACCTACTTTACTTTCTGTAGCTCCCAAAGGCAAATCTAGGATAGCTCTTATGTGTTGTTCGAATTGATTAGTATAGCTGGCTTCGATACTATAATGCCCACTGTTATGTGGCCTTGGAGCAACTTCATTTACAAGAATCTCATCATCTAGTGTTTGAAACATTTCTACAGCCAGTACTCCTACATGGCCAAAGGCTTTAGACACTTTCTCGGCAATTCTTATTGCTTTTTGAGCAATTTTAGAATCAATTCTTGCAGGGCAAATCACATATTCTACCTGATTAGCCTCTGGGTGAAACTCCATCTCTACTACAGGATAAGTTTTGATTTCTCCACTAGGATTGCGAACAACGATTACGGCTAATTCATTTTTAAAACCAACTAAATGTTCGGCAATGCATTCTGTGTCAGGAAGTTTTGCCAAATCGGCTCCTGACCTAATAATTGAAACACCTTTGCCATCATATCCTCCCTGTGTACTTTTCCAAACAAATGGAAGTTTGATTCTATTATTGGTAATTCCTTCAGTAAGGTGAGCCTTATTAGAAAACCTTGTAAATGCTGCAGTAGGAATTTTGTTTTCTTGGTAGAAAAGCTTCTGTTCTCCTTTATTTTGTATTTTTTCCAGAGTTTTGGAACTTGGATAGACTTTTTTGCCTTCTTTCTCTAGCTGGACCAAAGCTTCTAGATTTACTGTCTCAATTTCAAAAGTGAGTACATCTACCTTTTTTCCAAAATCATAAACAGTCTCATAATCCATCAAATTACCTTGTTGAAAATGATCACATGCAATTTTGCAAGGAGCATCTTGACTTGGGTCGAGGACATATGTCTGGATGTCATATTTTCGGGTGTCATAAAGCATCATCTTACCTAACTGACCTCCTCCTAATATTCCTAACTTAAAGTTTGACGAGAAAAAATTTGTCATTTTCGGGGTTTCAAATTTATCTTAAAATGCAAAAATAATTTTTTCAGAAGGAATAACCACAATAATGTAAGGTAAATGCAATAAGTTAACCATAATAAGGCTTATTTGGTTGGTATATCTTTTTATATGTTGATAATTAAACCTATACTAATCTGGATCTATCTAAGATTTTATACAACGAGCATTTCAAACTGCTTGTAGTTGTAAGAAGGTTGATGTCGTAATTCTTAGTTATGCTCATTTCTAATCACTATCTTTGCGGCTTTAAATTAAAAAATCAAACCAGAACAAGTATAAAATAGGATGGTAAAATTGCACGATTTACAGTTTGTTCCTTTTATAAGTGAGGAAGAAATAGGGACTGCAATAGATAAGGTCTCTGCAGGATTAAATCAAGATTTGGCAAATAAAAACCCTTTATTTATAGGAGTGTTAAATGGTGCGTTTATATTTGCTTCAGAGGTTTTGAAAAGGTTTGATTATGATTGTGAAATTAGTTTCGTGAAACTAGCTTCGTACGAAGGAACAGAAACTACACATGAGGTTAAAGAGCTGGTTGGGCTTGGTGAAGAGGTTACAGGAAGAACAGTGGTGATCTTAGAGGATATTGTAGATACAGGTAATACGATCGAAGTGCTAATAGAAATGTTAGTAGAAAAAGGGTGCTTAACATACAAAATCGCTACTCTATTTTACAAACCCGAAGCATATACTAAAAAAATTAATATAAATTATATTGGGATAGAAATCCCTAACCGATTTATTGTAGGATATGGACTTGATTATAAAGGATTAGGGCGTAACCTTACAGAAGTTTATCAATTAAAACCAAACGACATGACAAATTTGGTGTTATTCGGACCTCCGGGAGCGGGAAAAGGAACACAAGCAGAAGTTTTAAAACAAAAATATAATCTGGTACATATCTCTACAGGAGATGTGTTTAGATACAACATAAAAAATGAAACAGAGTTAGGTACTTTGGCAAAATCATATATCGATAAAGGCCAATTGGTACCTGATGAGGTTACGATTAATATGCTTAATGCCGAAGTTGATAAAAACCAAGAGGCTAAAGGTTTTATTTTTGATGGATTTCCTAGAACTGAAGCTCAGGCAGACTCACTAGATAAATTGCTAGAGTCAAAAGGGGCAATGGTTAGTGCAATGGTAGCTTTAGAGGTAGATGATGAAGTATTAGTACAGCGATTACTAGAAAGAGGAAAAACATCAGGGCGACCCGATGATGCAGACGAAAAAGTGATACGTAATCGTATTAAAGTATATTACGACGAAACAGCTATTTTAAAGAATTATTATCAAAAACAAGATAAATATTTTGGAGTAGATGGAGTAGGAGGTATCGATGAAATTACAGAGAGATTGAGTAGCGTAATAGACAAACTTTAGTTTGTGAAAACCGAATCTTAACTCGGTATAGTAAAGATAAAACTGAAATATTCCTGATTTTTATTAGGGTGATATAGGAAACGAATTATGACAGAAGGAAATTTTGTAGATTATGTAAAATTACATATAACTTCCGGAAACGGAGGGAAAGGATCTGCACATTTACATCGTGAGAAATACATTACCAAAGGAGGACCCGATGGTGGTGATGGAGGCCGTGGTGGTCATGTTATTATTCGTGCAAACCCTAATATGTGGACATTACATCACCTTAAATTTAAGCGCCATCTAAGAGCTGGTCACGGAGGGCACGGAAGTAAAAGCAGGAGTACAGGAGCCGATGGAGAAGATATTTATATAGATGTACCTTTGGGGACTGTAATTCGGGATACCGAAACACAAGATATTATTAAAGAAATTACAGAGGTAGGCCAAGAATATATTGCTGCCGAAGGCGGTATGGGAGGTAGAGGTAACTGGCATTTTAAAAGCCCAACGAACCAAACTCCTCGCTATGCCCAATCAGGTGTAGAAGGGCAAGAACATGATGTTACTCTAGAACTTAAAGTACTGGCAGATGTTGGATTGGTAGGGTTTCCAAATGCAGGAAAATCTACTTTACTGTCGGTTATAACCGCTGCAAAACCGAAAATTGCAGATTATGAGTTTACTACACTTAAACCAAATCTAGGTATTGTAGAATATAGAGATTTTCAAACTTTTGTGATGGCCGATATTCCTGGTATTATAGAAGGAGCAGCAGAGGGTAAAGGTATAGGTCATCGTTTTTTACGTCATATCGAACGCAATTCAACCTTGTTGTTTTTGATTCCGGCAGATGCCCCTGATATTAAAGCACAATATGAAATCCTTTTGGATGAACTACGTCGTTACAATCCTGATTTATTAGATAAAAAAAGACTTATAGCAATATCGAAATCTGATATGTTAGATGATGAACTAAAAGAAGAATTGAAGATTGAGTTAGATCAGCAACTCAAGGTTCCTTACCTGTTTATTTCCTCGGTAGCACAACAAGGGTTGCAAGAGTTAAAAGATAAACTTTGGTTAATGTTTAAATAATTAAAAATTTGATTTACTTTTTGTATTTGGCTCTAAATATATTATGTAAATAGAATTATGTTGATATAACCCGAAACGTATCGATTTCGAGATATTTTTCTTTGATTATACTAAGTCCAAATCGGTCTGCTACTGCGGATAAAAAACCTAAAGCAATATTTACTCTTAGAAAGAGTTTGATATAGATAATCTTCATTGATATAAAAAAAATAATTATTCTTGAGAAGGTATAGGAGTCATTAAAGTGGCTCTTCTTATTCTATTCCATAAATTGATACAACTTATCATTTAATCCATCATTTGTGAATCCCTAATTTCTATCAATAAAAACTCTAAATCAGATAATGAACTTTTTTATATCATCATAAAATGCTAAAATGGGCTTGTAAGCGTTTAGATTAATCTCGCTAATATTGATTCTATCTGTTTCCATGTCTTTGATTTTATTTATTTAAGATAAAATTCAGAATATAAGATGATCAAAAAATAATCTAGATTAAGAAAATCATTATGAGTATGGCTAAAAACGAATACTAGAAGAAATGTTACGGATAATAAGTTAATGCTTATAATTTTACCATCCCTGCTACCTTTATAGAGTAATGGTGTGGCAGTGTTCTTTGGTTCTTAAAACTTGTCGAATAATGAATTTAGTGTTTTGTTAAGATATGTTTAACCAAAATTTACCAAAGAAAAATACTTCTATACCGTTTTCATATAAACAAAAAAACGAAAAACTCTTACAATGAAAATTAGAAATGTATTACCAGTTTTTGCTTTATCCGGATTGTTATTATTGACCGCTTGTAGTGAAACGAAAAATGATAGAACTACACAAAACGAAAAACTAATAGCGCAGAATGTGATACCTTCGGAAACAGTTAAGGAAAAACTACCCACTATACTCGAATTTGCTGCTATGGATAAAGGATTTTCTACACTTACCTCTGCTGTTAAGGTTACCGAATTGAAAGAATCATTAAATAATGAAGGAGCGTATACCATCTTTGCCCCTGTAAATTTAGCATTTGAAAAATTGCACCCTGATACTGTAGAAAAGTTATTACGACCTGAACATAAAGAGAAATTAAAGGCTATTTTAAATTGTCATATCTTACCAGAAGTAGTTACAGAGGAAAGTCTGATTGAGAAAATCAAGGAGGGTAACGGTAGTATTGAATTAAAAACAATAGGAGGAACACTATTGACTGCTACGATGAAAGAGGATAAAGTTTTTCTTATTGATAAAATGGGTAATGGAGGTAATCTGGTGACTACAGATGTAAAAGCATCTAATGGACTTATCCATACTATAGATGCAGTAATGATGCCTAAGAAATAAATCATATTTTTATGATATTTTTAGACCTGTCGGTTATAAAATCAGACAGGTCTTTTTTATTTGTCAGATTGATTTTTGTGCATATTCAGTAATCCAAAATCAAATGGGGTCCATAGACACGCTTTTATATCACTTTGTTTTAATCCGGTGTTAACCCAGCTATTACAGGTATTAAAGCAGGTGTAATTTCCTGTAGCTTCATAAAAGTCATCGTTTTTGTAATACCCTAAACCTGGTAATACTATTTTTTTATTTTCGTCATTTAATCTAAAAGTAGCAGAGATATATTGGTTTATCTTTTTAAGCTGTTTTTGATTGACTTTTAGAGCGACCCAATCCTCTTGCATAGAAGAATACCTGGTAACATGTAATAAGGTTGGAGTATTAAGAAATAAGGCTTGAAATCCATTAACAAAAGTAAGATCGGCCCATAGTGGGGTTTCGACATAAAAATTCTTGTCACCCCAGCCAAATGAAAAATATTGCGCCTGAGGAGTGATTAACTGATCTTCTAATACACTCGTATTTAAGTCATTTTTGGAAATGATAATTTCTAAATGAACACCATTAGAGCTTAGATAAATGGTGTGATTTTTTTCTTTACTATCTTGTTTTCCATTTACTGGAATATAAGTTAATACAAGAGATATGGTAAGATATAATGCCGGGAGTATTAAAATGATCCCAATGTATTTTAATATCTTTTTGATTATCCTCATGAGATAAAGTCTGAATAATAATTAGTCTTCTTCAAGAATACCGAATAATACCCGGTAAACTTGAAGAAGACTAAAATAATTAAAAGAAATGTATTATTCTATTTGATCGTTACTCTGATTCCTTCAGAATGACTGGAGAACTCTGGTGCATACATACTTTGTATCGTGGTGATGCCATTAGAAAAATCTCCTTTATTATTAACACGAAGGTCATACTCAAAAACATATACTCCTTTCGGTAAATAGTCAAAGAAAAAGTTTGTAGATGCATCTTTCGTACTTTCGTAATATCCTAAACCATCTTGCCATTTATATTGAGAGATTACATTGATGGGCTCCAGGCCAGATGCTCTCATATCTTTCATATGAACGAACTCCATTGCGCGATCAGATCTCAATTCGATACGTACTCTTATCAGATCACCTAACTCTAACTTGGTTTTTGAAGTAATTTCTGTAATTTCCTCGCCAGTATCTGTGTTCTTCTTTAAGAACAACTTTTTCTTTAAAGAAAGTGGTGTTTTTGCTGAAGTGATTTTATCTAGCTCTTCAAAATATTGCCAGTATAAAGCTCCCCATGCAATACCTTTTCCTTTTTTAGAGATTTTAGCAGTAGCCATATTAGGTTTTATTTCATTACCACTCCATGAGGTTTTAAAATATCCTGTTCCTGCTTCAACCTTTACATCTTCGATTTTACCTGGATCAATTTTTTGATCTCCCAATACGATGTCTACCATATCGGTAACCGATAACCAATCACTACCTTGTAGTAATAATGCATATACAGCATCAGAAGTAGCTTTGGTGGTTTTCCAACGATTGGTTTGTTTGTTTTTAAGTAACCAAACTTTTAGGTTATCAACAATTTCGGTACGTTTAGGTTCGATTTCCACTTCAGAAAAGACTTCAATCATTAAAGATTGAGTTTCAATTGGAGCCTGATACCAGAACCAACTCGCCGTATTAGATTTCCAATACATTCCTAATTCTTCATTAGATATACTTTTTTCATCAAGTGATCTTATGATTTTATTAGCTGTCGTGTTATCATCGTTTCTGTGTGTTATTAGGGCTAATAATCCTTGTGCATATAAACTCTGACTTAACCAATATTTTTTAGATTGTCCCAAGTAGTAGTTCCACGCTTCATTGGTGTTTTTTGGCCTTTTGATATTGGTAAAGAAACTACGCATATACAAGTAATGAATCTGGGTATAGCTTAAATGGTTTTTATTGATATCAACCTTATTTTTTTCACAATAGCGCTTAAGTTCCTCGTATTCTTTTACAAACTCTGCATCCAGAAAACGAACTGCATTTTGTAGCATAGTAGAGGTATCGCCATCATATTGCGTGATGCCTAGCTTTTTTAAATGCCCGAACCCTGCAATAATATGTTGTGTGATGAATCTATTTTCTCTTCCTCCCTGAAACCATGGAAATCCTCCAGAACCATACTGCATTTGTTTTAATTTGTTTAATGCCGATTGTAATTCGTTGTTCATTTTGTTAAGATCAAACAGCAAAGCAATTCGTTTCTTTTGTTCTGTTTCGCTTTGCGCATCACGTAACCAAGGCGTCTCCTGAATCATCAGGGATTTTAATTCCTGGTTTTTTTCAAGGTTACTTAGAAGGGCATCACTAGATTTCCATTGGTTAAATACTTCCTGAATTCTAGGATTAGAATTAGCAATATGACTGGCCAGGCTATTTGCATAATATCTCGAAAATGTTTGCTCTGCGCACTCAAATGGATACTCCATAAGGTATGGCAATGCCTGTACAGCATACCAAGCTGGGTTAGAAGTCATCTCTAGAGTAAGCTTATGGTGTTTTAATGTATTAGAAGTGTTATCTTTTAATTTATCTAATGTAAATGTCTTTGTTTGATCAGAACGAATCCACATGGGTAATGTCTCGGTAACCAACATTCGATTACTTAATACCGGAAGTACATTTTGTTCGCCATCAGAAAAATCTCCTGCTTTAGCTATGATTTTATATTGAACTGTTTGTACATCATCAGGAATTTGAAGCTCCCAGGATACATTAGTGTTTCCTTTGGCTTTTACCATAAAATTTTGACGAGCATTATTGTTTTGAAGCTTTGTGTCTATCGTTTTATTAGTTAAAGCATCAAATAATTGTAACTCTACAATACCATTAAGATCTTTGGTAGCAAGGTTTGATATTTTAGAACTTAACACAATCCTATCGCCTTCTCGTAAAAATCTGGGAGGATTAGGAAGAATCATCAACTCTTTTTGAGTTACTGTTTCTAAAGTTGTAGTTGCTGCATTTAACCCTTTGGTATGTGACAGCAGCTGTAATTTCCATTTTGTTAATGCTTCGGGAGCAGTAAAATTAAAACTTACATTACCTTCTGCATCAGTGGTTAATTGTGGAAAGAAAAAAGCAGTTTCCTGTAGATTTTTCCGAATTTTAACACCTTCAAGAGATTGTTGTTCTTGTGGTTTTTCTGCTTTACTTTCTTCTTTGTCTTTTTCGGCAGCATCCCCGGCAACTCCATCGTCAGCATTAAATTCTGCTTCTTCCATGGCAACTTCATTGGCAACGGCAGATTTAGCAGCAGATCTTTTCATCATTGGTGCAGGAGCACCACTCTCCATAATGTCGTAATTTCTATTTCGTCCAAAATATTGTTGACCAAAATATAAACCATACCAGTTGAGTTGATCGTACCCCTGGCTACTATAATGATATGATGGGTTATTGTGGTTTTGTAACCTAAATGTGAGCACTCCGAAACTCTGTGTAGCATGTCGTTTACTCTGTGTATAATATGTAGGTCGATTGATAGGATCAAAATACCATTGATGAGGCCTGAACTGATCTAAAGAGGCATCGTACATGCTCGCCAATAGTTCTGCACTTACCTTATTACCTTTAGGGCCTTTGATCGTAAAACTCCAGGTTTCCTGTTGACCAGGAAGTAATTTGTCTCTAAAGGTTTTGGTTTCTATGCTAAGTTCTGTAGGCTCATAAGGTACAGGGATTATCATTGCTCCGCTTTGATATCCATTATAATTTAGGTAGCTGTATCCTATTGAAAACCCTCCCAGATCTTCTTTTGTTACCGGAATTTTGATAGTTTTACTATTCTTTGAAAGCTTAATAAGTTTCGTTTCGATGATGTTATGGTTCTTCTCTATGTCTACTGTTATTGTTATATCTTCTGAAGCAGAACTAAATTTTACAATCGCTTCATCTCCAATTTTATAAGTCGATTTATTGGTAGTGATTTCAAATAATTGCTGATCACTGATATTTTTATCTTCCTGACTGTATAACGTAATATATTGTATATCCTTTACATCCTGACCGAATCGATCTTTGGTATTTAGTTCGACAACATACTTACCAGATTCCCACTTTTTAATATTACCCAAAGAAAGTTGTTGTGTTCCTATTTCATTTTCTTTTGTCGATGCAGTATTAAATGATTTATCCAGTACCATAGTTCCTTTATCCCATGTTCGATAATCATGCTCATTTTTAAAAGCATCATGTGGGAATAATTCTGCAAATTTTTCTTCTTTGAAACCTTCATAATCAGGCGCTTTCCATGGGCGAATTCGCATAGGTTTTTTAGGAGCTTTCAGTTTATAAATCTTAACCGTTCCTTTGGCAGCAACAGACTCATTATTTAGGTTAATGGTAGTTATTGTAAGTGTGTTGTCTTTTTGCGTTTTATCAATCTTATCTTTGATTGTAATAGCAGCCGTTACCGTATGATATCCCACATTAACTATTGTTGTGGTGCTACGTGTTTCTCCGTTTATATCGATAACATCTGCTGTAACCTCGTAATTAAAAATCGGTAAATCCTCTTTAGATACCCTAAGATCAGGGAGTGCTTTAAAATTAATAGTGTATTCTCCTTTTTCGTCGGTTACGGTTTCTCCATAAGTAATCTCCTGGGGCTCTACTACGTGTCTTGGATACCAATAACACCAACGGGGATATTGTACTTTACGGTGTACCCGATACACCACTTTGGCATCAGTGATTGCACTACCTGCATAAGCAGTGGCAACTCCCGTAAGCTTTATTTCATCATTAACTTTATAGGTCTCTGTAACCGGATTTAATTTAGTTTCAAATTTAGGTCGTTTATACTCTTCGACAGAAAAAGAAGTACTGTTGTAATTATTAGTTTGTATTGTGTACACCCCGGTAAGTCCGGAAGAAGGAACTATAAACTCACCACTAAAAGATCCGTAATCATTCGTTCTAAAATGTAACGTTTTTACATCTTGTCCATTTACATCTTTTAAGGTAGCAAAAGTAGACTGATTGGGCAGTACTTTAAACTCTTCTTTGCCATCAGAAGACATCATGATCCCTTTAAAATATACGGTTTGACCTGGCCTGTAGATACTGCGATCTGTAAATAGAAAAGTGGTAGTATTGGTTTGGGTACTATAATCTGGTTTATAAGATTGATTTAGATAATATCCTTCAAACCTGGCTACATCTTTCTCATGCGAAACAGTAATACTAACATCATAGTGATATGTATTTACGGTTAAATAGGCCTGACCTTTGGCATCTGTAATTAAGGTTTTATCTAATTTGTTACCATACCCTCTTTGATTATTTGTTTTTAGATGTATTTTGGCATTGGCGATGGGTGCACCATTATTACGATCTAGAACCTGAAATATTGATTTTTGTGGAGTTCTGTTTTCGATTAATGCTAAATTACTAACTTGCGTATTTCCGTAAGAAAACAAACTTTTTTGAGAAAGATCTTTTGATATTGTTGCTAAAATGAGATAAGAGTCTTGTTCTAATTCTGGCAATAACACTTCTGTAGTATGAGTCTGATAATCCTGTTCATTGCAAATTTCTGCTTCCCATGTTTTAGCAGCTTTTAAGGCGCTAAGGAATTTGATTTGATCCTGAGTTTTGTATAACTTATTTAAGTCTTTTAATTGCTTAGGAGTAATTTTAAAAGCATTAAAATAAAGTTTATTCAGGTTTTTATAGGTGATTAGTAACCTACCCGGCTTTTGTATAGGAACATATTTTTCGGTTTTAATGTTTAATTCGGTGTGAAGTATTTGACTTTTTAATGCTTTACATTGATTGGCTCCTCTCGAATCGGGGAATTTCTTAATTGTAGCTTCACATATTTCTAAGGCTTCTTTTAATTTCCAGCGATGGGTTTCGTTTTCTTCCGGGATATACGTATCAGCATATTCTTTATATAAACTTGCAATTTGATAATCGTATAAAGCTGAAGCACTATGAGTTGCAAATTTCTTTTTTTCTGATTGTAAGCATTCGAGTAAAACGGTTTTTTTGTCACCAAAAACAGCATTTTCTGATACAAATTTTATACGTTCTATATTTACTTCTATCAAAGCATCTGGTGCCTTGTCTCTTGTATGAAATTTTATTAAATCTTGAAATAGCTTTAAAGCATTAAATTGTAATGATAACGAGTCTTTGGTTTCTATTTTTAAAGATGAAAAAACAGTGTGTTCCTGTAAATATTTCTTATCATTTATAGTAAAAGCATACGAAGGTTTGGTAATATTGGTTTCTGAGGTTTTATAGAAATCTAAAGCATTATGAGCTAAAAAGTCGTATAGTGTAGGGCGATATTTTTTAGAATCGGTAGCGGTTTGTAAGATCTGATCAAACTTGCTAAGATTTGTTTGCTGGGCTAAAACTCCATTTTTAAGAGATTTTTGGTAGTAAAGATGTGTTTCTGCAAATAATGTTTCGAGATCCCAGGTTCTAAAATCTTCGGTATCAACTTTTTCTGAAGTTTGAGTTCTATTATAGAATTGCCATCGATTTTGTTGAAAATACTGCCAGTATAAATTGGCGAGAATGCTTTCTAGGATATTTCTTTTTGGAAATTCGCTATTTTCTATATCGCTTTTTAAGTTTTTGACAATAGTAAGTTGTGCGTTTTCTTCCAGCGTAAGCATATACTTGGCCTTATGAAGAAAAGCTTTGATGACCTGGTTATCATTATTTTCTTTTTTCGCTTTAGTATATATAGTTTCAACTACTTCCAAAGCAGATTTTGGTAATCCTTCTTGGTTAAAAGCTTCTACTTTTTTCCAATCACTTTGATAGTCATTTTGACCTTTCATAATATACAGGTTTGATATACAGATTATAATAAGGATGATATGCTTTTTCATCATATATTTTTTAGGTTGTGAAACAAACGTAAATAAGTGCTGTATTATTTTATATGATAACGCTTCATAATTCGTAAATAACACCATAAAACTACGTATTTGAAATGAGTCAGGATAATTTTGTTACTATAAATCAAAATTTCTGCCACATTTTATTTAACGACTAAGAAAGGCTTAAAAAAGAACAGATAAAATGATAAATGAGGGAAGTCTCTATTTTGTTTAGGAAACCCTATGATCTAATGAGGAAAATAATTAAAGATTCGAAATTATTTTTCATTACCTCATTATTTTATTAGCTAATTGTTAATTGTATCTTTACTCTCTGATTTAAGAGTTTACTATGCGTGTACATTTTATAGCTATTGGAGGTAGTGCGATGCATAACCTGGCCATAGCATTACATCAAAAAGGATATCAAATAACAGGAAGTGATGATACTATTTTTGAACCTTCAAAATCAAGATTAGAACGACATGGATTATTACCTGCCGAATTTGGTTGGTTTCCAGAAAAAATTACTTCGGATCTTGATGCGATTATTTTGGGGATGCATGCCAAAAAAGACAATGAAGAACTTCTTAAAGCTCAGGAATTAGGGTTGAAAATATATTCGTATCCAGAATTTTTATACGAACAGTCTAAAAATAAGACCCGCGTGGTAATAGGAGGGTCGCATGGTAAAACAACGATTACTTCTATGATTTTACATGTATTGCACTATCATGATAAGGAAGTAGATTATATGGTAGGAGCACAATTAGAAGGTTTTGATACCATGGTGCACCTTACAGAAGAGAATGATTTTATCGTTTTAGAAGGAGACGAATATTTGTCTTCACCGATTGATCGCAGGCCAAAATTTCATTTGTATCACCCTAATATTGCTTTGGTAAGTGGGATTGCCTGGGATCATATTAATGTGTTTCCGACTTTTGATATGTATATAGATCAGTTTAGAATTTTTATGAATTCTATTGTTAATGGTGGTGCATTAGTGTATAATCAAGAGGATGCCGAGGTAAAAAAACTAGCAGAGTTAACAGAAAATCCTATTCGAAAGTTTGGATATGTTACTCCACAGTATCGCGTAGAGGATGGAGAAACTTTACTAGATACTCCTGAAGGAGAAATGCCTATCGAAATTTTTGGGGCACATAACTTGAATAATCTTGCTGGCGCAAAATGGATTTGCCAGCATATGGGAATTGATGAGGATGATTTTTATGAGGCCATTGCTTCTTTTAAAGGAGCATCAAAACGATTAGAAAAAATCGCAGAGAGTGATAAAGCCGTGGCATATAAAGATTTTGCGCATAGCCCATCTAAAGTAAAGGCAACTACAAAAGCAGTAAAAGAGCAATATCAAAATCGAAATATGGTGGCTTGTCTTGAGCTACACACCTATAGTAGTCTGGATGCTTCGTTTTTAAAAGAATATGAAGGAACTTTGGATGCTGCTGATGAGGCGGTAGTATTTTATTCCCCCCATGCAGTAAAGATAAAACAGCTTAAAGAAGTTTCTGCTTCACAAATTGCCGAAGCTTTTAATCGTAATGATCTCGTTATTTATACCGATCCAGAAAGTTTTCAGCAGTACTTAAAACAAAAAGATTTAACTAATTCGGCACTATTACTTATGAGTAGTGGTAATTATGGAGGATTGGACTTTAATGAAGTGAAATATTGGATTGAAAACTGAAAATGTCTTTAATAGACTTAATAGTAAATTTTCTATACATTTTAGGTTATTTTGATTAACACTTCATGGTTTAGCATTTTTAGATAATAATTTTCTTATACTAGTGTTTTAGGGTTATGTATTAAACTGTTGAAGATGGTGGTCTAAATGTTTATATTGTAATTGTCCCCATTGTTCTGCTGTAAATTTTCCGAATATTGGATGAGGTTCCCATTCTTTTTTATTTCTCTGGTTATAAAATTCGGTTACAAGATGTAAAAGTTCTCCTTTTTCGGTTTCAAAATCCTTTTGCTCGACTACTCTTAATTTTGAATGTGTTGGCAAGTTTTTTCTCCATGGCTTATCATTATACATAGATTTTTTGAAGAATAACTTTGCGAATATGTTGGGTTTAAGTTCAGGGTAGTCTTTTTTTAAGGCAATTTTTAATGGAAATTGACAATGATGAAACATTTGCGAAACATTCATTTTCCCCCAGATAGCAGTGCTGGTAGCAGATAATTTGTTTATACGACTTTCTATCTCATTATGTGCGGTTGGATCAAGCAGGGATTTCATAATACGTTTTTTTAGGTGGTGTATACTCAAAAATAACACATTTTAGACTAAAAAAATAAAGGCTAATCATATGATTAGCCTTTATATACTTTATATTATATATACTTTTTTAACTTACCTCATCAAAGAAAAGACTTAGAAACCCATCTAGATCATCATTACTTGCAATATCTTTTGGAGTACCCAAATTGATCATTAGCGGTTGATCTTTAATTGTTCCTTTCAAAAAATATTGGAAAGTAGTACCCATCTTAAATTTATATCCTTTTAATTGGGCACCAAAAGAAGTAAAAGTTACTTCTGTTTTTGAACTATTACTTTCTGCAAATGCACTTATTGTAGCATCAAAAACTGCAGATAACATGTCATCGTTATAATAATCCCATTTTATAGATGTTCCGTCACAGGCTTGCAGCTCATATTCAGATTGCGCTTGGCATCCTTTAGGGACTTGTATGTTATTTCCTACTAAATTAAGAAACGAAATCTTCTTATCCTGCCCATAAAAACTCACAGTTGCAAGAAGTAAAACGAAAGTAAAAATATTCTTCATAAATAGGTTCATTTGAAGGTGTTAAAATATTCATTTTTGGATTAAGGGTGACCAAATATAGTAAAACTTTCATTTTCAAACAAATATATATAGTAAAATAATGCTGTATGGCAATAAATAAAGTGTTAATAAGATGATATTAATTCGGGAATAAGTTATTGTAATTGAGATAAATAGTTTATACTTATAGGTAGAATTTATCAACTATTTTTAATTGTTAAACTTGTTATATGAGTAAATTAAATTCTTCATTTTCTATCAAGGAATGGAGTGAAAATGATCGTCCAAGAGAAAAATTAATCGCTAAAGGGAAGAACACATTAACAGATGCAGAACTGATAGCAATACTTATTAGTTCGGGTAACCGTGAAGAAAGTGCTGTTGCATTAAGTAAGCGTATTTTGGCTAGTGTTGATCATGAAATTAATGCATTGGGAAAATTATCGGTAAAACAATTGATGAATTTTAAAGGAATTGGTGAAGCCAAGGCAATAACTATTGTTGCCGGTTTAGAACTAGGAAGAAGGAGAAGAGAAGAAAACGTGCCTGTAGTACCAAAAATTACCTGTAGTAAAGATGCATTTCATCTTTTTCATCCTATCATAGGTGATCTTGAGCATGAGGAATTTTGGGTGCTGTTTCTGAATAATGCAAATAAAGTAATTCAAAAAAAACAAATAAGTGTAGGAGGGAAGACGGGAACTCTGGTAGATGCCCGAATCGTTTTTAGATCTGCTTTAGAATATGGTGCTACCGGAATCATATTAGGACATAATCATCCTAGTGGAGTAGTATTACCCAGTCAATCAGACAAAATGTTAACTCAAAAACTAAAACAGGCAGGGATAACTTTAGATATCAATCTACTGGATCATCTGGTTATTACAGAAAAAAACTATTTTAGCTTTGCAGATGAATCCATAATATAGAAGTGGGTCTTACAGAATTATAAATAGTAATTCAGAATACAACAATATGCTATTAATTCACGTACAAAGAATTACCCCAAGAGTTTCCTATACATTTAAACAAATGTGTAAGCGAATATTAGGCTTGGATATTGATTTAACCTCTAAAATAGAACCTTTTATCGCACATGATGGTCCTAAGCTTTCGTATGGAAAACAACCGTTGGGAAAAGAACTCTATTTTCAGAGCGTTGATTTACTTTTTGAACATGGTTTAAATGATGTAGATATTCAAGTTTTTGATTGGGAAGAGACAAAATGCTTTTTTGATGTTAAGCATGCCGATTCTGCATTACCGTATGATATTTTTGCAGCTACTTTTTATCTTTTAACACGATACGAGGAGTATTTACCACATGTAAAAGATAATATGGGGCGTTTTCCTGCTACAGAAAGTATAGGGTATATCCATGATTTTTTGCAAGATCCTGTAATAGATATATGGGCATATAAATTTAAAAAAGTTCTTTTAGAGAAATACCCTGATCTCGAATTTAGGGAAAAGAAATTTACCATTATTCCTGTTTTTTCTGTTGCTCAGACTTTTGTATATAAAAATAAAGGAGTTTTACGATCAATAGGAGGAGGGATTCGAGATTTATGGAAATTACAATTTGATAAACTAACCGATAGAATAAAGGTACTTATTGGATTAAAAAGAGACCCATATGATATATTTGATTTTATAATTCAACTTCAAAAAAAGAAAAAAAGAAAAGCTAAAGCTTTATTTGGATTAGGAGATTATTCTAAAAATGAAAAAAATGTAGGGTATAACCACCCAAAACATCATACTATTATTAAGCATATTGCAGATTATATTGATGTAGGACTAAAAGTTTCATATGAAGCTATATCTGATCTGTCACTTTTGAAAAAGGAAAAATTACGAATAGAGAATATTGTTAATAGAAGACTTCAATACTCGCTTTGTGCTTTTTTTAAAATAAAATTACCCGAGGCATATCGTAATTTTATCGAGTTAGAGATAGGAGAGGATTATTCTATGGGCTATGCAAAACAATCTGGTTTTAGAGCAGGAACTTGCTCTCCGTTTATGTTCTATGATCTCGATTATGAGGTGCAAACTCCTTTGGTAGTATATTCTTTTTGTTTTGCCAGCCAGGGTGATAGAGAAGATATTAATGATCTAATGTCTGCAAGAAAAGAAATTAGCACATATATGGATAAAGTAAAAAAGGTAAATGGGGTCTTTATTCCGGTTTTTAGTAACACATTGTTTAGTGATTTGCAAAATGAACCTTTTTGGAAATCAATTTTAGAATTTATTTGGACAACAGAAGATGAATAATACAGTAAAAGATATATTTTTTGATCTGGATCACACTCTTTGGGATTTTGACAGAAATTCATCTTTAGCATTTAAGATGATTTTCGATAAATTTAATGTCAATACCAAAATTGAAGACTTTCTGGCAGTATATCAACCCATTAATATGAAGTATTGGAAATTGTATAGAGAAGAGAAAGTAAGTAAAAAGCAACTTCGCAGAAGCAGACTTACAGAAGCTTTTACACATCTTGATATATCATTTCCTCTAGAAATTATAGATGAAATGTCTGATGATTATATCAATTTTTTACCACTTCATAATTATTTGATTGATGGAACCCAGGATTTATTAGAATATCTTAATCCAAAATATGATTTACATATCATTACCAATGGTTTTAAAGAAGTACAAAACAAGAAACTATCAAATTCTGGAATACTACATTATTTTAAAACAATAACAGATAGTGAAGAAGCAGGAGTTAAAAAACCCAATCCATTTATTTTTGAACAAGCAATACAAAAATCTGGTGCGAAACTTGATGGTAGTGTGATGATAGGAGATAATTATGAAGCAGATATATTGGGAGCAGAGGCAGTAGGTTTAAAAACTATATGCTTTAATTATCATGAAGAAAAACTACCGGAGCATAATATTCAAGTTTCTGAATTAAAGCAAATTAAAAAGTATCTTTAGTGGTAAATATTTGTATTTTAGTTAGATACAAAACATTCCCCAAAAATGAGTGAAAAAAGAATTTATGTATTACTATGCATACTAATATCATCAATTTCTTGTGTAAAAGATGCAGGTTTTGAGCAAGCAAGAAGATGTTGTACTTATTATGATGATTATTCATATTATAATATAGGATTTCTTACCTCTATTCATATTAATAAAATTAATTTTTATATTTCGGCTAATAATTTGTTAGAATACACTAACCTTGCAAGGGCAAGAGGTGCTTCTTTACAACTAGGTTTTAATGTCATAATGTGATAGATATGTTACGTATTTTATTTTTAGGGATTGTTTTGATTTCTACGTTAAGTGTAAATGCTCAAAAAAATGTCAATGAGTATAAATATGTTATAGTACCCAAAAGCTATAATTTTTTAAAGGGAGAGGATAGGTATCAGCTTAATTCACTTACTAAGTTTTTATTGACTAAATATGGTTTTGAAGCCTATATAAAAGAAGAAAATTTCCCAGAAGACCTTAAGACGAATGGCTGCAAAGCACTAAGAGCTGATGTAAAAAGAAGATCTGGTGTGTTTTTAACAAGGTTAACATTAGAACTAACAGATTGTAATGGTAGTGTTGTATTTACAGCAGTAGAGGGAAAGAGTAGAAAAAAAGAGTTTAAGGAGGCATATCATGAAGCACTTAGAAATACTTTTACATCGGTAGAGGCGCTTAACTATACCTATAGTGGTGATAAAGAAAAAAAGATTGTTAAAAAAGAAGTTGTTGATAGACCAAGCGTTAAAAAAGAAGAGCCTACACAAACTAAAGAAGAAGAGAAAGAAATCGTAGAGGTTACATCTCCATCAGAAAATTCGATTACTTACGTTTTTAATGATGTAAGTTTCTTGTTTAAAAAACAAGAATATGGGTATGAGATATTTAAAAGTGAAGAAAAGCAAACCTCGATAGGGAAAATTTTTAAATCTGGAAGCGGAAAAAATTATATAGTTCAGGCAGGAGATTTAAGTGGTAATGGGTATTTTGATGGATATGGTAATTTTATATTAGAGCGTATTAATCCAGCGACCAATAAGCTTATTACAGATACTTTTGCAAGACAGTAAAATTTAATCACTCCTTTAAAAAAGGAAAAAAACTATACAATGGGGAGGTAAAAGAAGAGTTAATACTCATATTTATCTCCCCATCTTGATTTAAGAAATGTTCTAAATGAGTTTTCACGCTGATTGTCTCCAGGGTCATATAATTTCGTATTGGCAATCTCATCAGGAAGAAATTCTTGTTTTACAAAATTATCTTTATGATTATGGGCATATTTGTAATCTTCACCATATCCTAATTCTTTCATTAATTTGGTAGGTGCATTTCTAATATGTAAAGGAATAGATAAATCTCCTGTTTGTTTTACCAATTGCTGAGCTTTATTTATAGCCATATAAGACGCATTACTTTTGGGCGAAGAAGCTAGATAAACAGTACATTGACTTAGTATAATCCGAGCCTCAGGATAACCAATGGTATTAACGGCCTGAAATGAATTATTTGCTAAAATCAAAGCAGTTGGGTTAGCGTTTCCGATATCTTCAGAAGCTAATATAATTAACCTTCTGGCAATAAATTTAAGATCTTCGCCACCTTCAATCATACGGGCAAGCCAATATACAGCGGCATTAGGGTCGCTTCCTCTAATAGATTTAATAAAAGCAGAAATGATATCATAATGTTGCTCTCCGGTTTTGTCATATCGCACTGTATTTTGCTGTACTAGCTTTGAGACCAGATCATTAGTAATTGTTATGGGTTCCTGATCCTGACTAGAAACAATTAGTTCGAAAATATTTAAAAGTTTACGAGCATCTCCACCACTTAACCTTAGTAGAGATTCTGTTTCCTTAAGCACTATTTCTTTAGATTTTAGATCCTCATCTTCTTGCATAGCTCTATTAAGTAATGCTTCTAATTCTTTCTTGCCAAAAGGGTTAAGTGTGTACACCTGGCAACGAGATAAGAGTGCAGGGATGACTTCAAAACTTGGGTTTTCTGTAGTAGCCCCAATAAGGGTAATCCATCCTTTCTCTACTGCACCTAATAAAGAATCTTGTTGTGATTTGCTAAAACGATGAATTTCATCAATAAACAGGATAGGGTTTTTAGCTGTAAACAAACCTCCACTCTGTTTAGCCTTATCAATTACCTCTCGTACTTCTTTAACACCACTATTAATAGCACTAAGCGTATAGAAAGGTCTTTCTGATTCATTAGCAATGATATTAGCTAATGTCGTTTTTCCCACTCCGGGTGGCCCCCAAAGTATTAAAGAGGGGATAAGTCCTCTTTTGATTTGTTGGGTCAGAGAGCCATCATCACCAATCAGATGTTCCTGACTTAGATATTGTTCTAAGGATTTTGGACGTATTCGTTCTGCAAGTGGTTTATTCATAAGTGTAAAAATACAAGCTTTTATAGAATTTTGAGTTCAAATATTAGTCCTACTTTGTCATCTAAGGGCGTTTCCCTCTCGGGTCGGGCTTTTCGTTACAATTCCTCGCACTCCTTTCGTCGGGCTGTGGGATTTTCACTACAATCCCTAACGCGTTTTTACCAATCCCATATGTAAGATGAAAAAGCAGGAATAGAATGAAAAATACAAAACCAATATAGAATCCAGAGTAATTATTTCGGAACTCATGCTCTCCCTAATTTTAGCAGAAAAATACATGGTGACTATATCTTGTCTTTGATCGATCAAATTATTTATCCGGCAACAAGGCCTTGTCGTACCCTGCGAATGAATGGATAAAAAATAGCTATGGTAAAAAACCGGTATCATATTAAATACTTATACCAGTTTTTATGTATATGCTTACTAGTATCCAGAAGTTTATATACAATCAACACCGAAACAATATAAATACATAATGAGTTCTATTATAAATCTACAGACTTAGAATAAAATATAGGATACACCTGACATTTTAACCGAACTTTTTGTTTTGGACTTTTTTTTGATATATTCTTACTACTATGCAAGAAAAAGAGACTCATTTTAAGTTTAATACAGGGGTAGTAGGGTATCCATTGTTATTTGTATTACTTATTTGGATAGTTTTTTGGTTTGAAATTCGTTTCGACTTAAGTTTCAATCATTTTGGAGTACTTCCTAGAACAATAATTGGATTAAGAGGGGTACTATTCTCTCCTTTTATCCATGCAGATATTACTCATTTGTGGCACAATACATTACCGTTATTGATTTTATCGGCAGCCCTCTTCTTTTTCTATCAAAATAACGCATGGAAAGTATTATGTATAGGAGTTTTTCTTACGGGATTTTTAACTTGGTTATTAGGTAGACCAGCAAATCATATCGGAGCAAGCGGTGTAATTTATATGCTTTTTGGTTTTTTGTTTTTTAAGGGAATTTTTGCCAAACACTTTAGACTAATTGCATTATCCTTTGTTGTAGTTTTTATTTACGGAAGCATGGTAATGTATGTATTACCGATAGACCCTAAAATTTCATGGGAAGGGCATTTATCAGGGATACTGTCTGGCGCTGTGTTAGCATTTTTTATCAAAAAAGGAGTAGTACAACCCAAAAAATATGTCTGGGAATCCGAACATTATGATCCAGAGGAAGATGAGTTTCTAAAACATTTTGATGAGAATGGTAATTTTATAGAAAACCTGCCTCAGAAAGATTTGGATGATGAGATTAGTATTATATACGAATATAAACCTAATGTAGATAGGCCTGAAGAAGAATAATTAATATTATAACCTTTGTCTTATAATTTCATATAAAAAAACACCACAAGCTACAGATACGTTTAATGAAGCAATATCCCCGTACATTGGCAGTTTAGCTTGTTGATCTACCAGTTTTATTACAGATTGAGAAATACCTTTACCTTCACTTCCCATAATGATTGCGGTGGGAATAGTTAGATTCATATCATAAATCGTAGTGGTAGCTTTTTCTGTAGCAGCTACGATTTGAATACCAGAACCTTGTAAATAGAACATGGCATCTTTTATATGATCTACCTTACATATTGGGATTTTGAATACCGCACCAGCAGAAGTTTTTACAGTATCTGCATTAACAGGTGCTCCTCCTTTTTTTTGAATGATAATGCCATGTACTCCTGTACATTCTGCAGTTCTGATAATAGCTCCAAAATTACGAACATCAGAAAGCTGATCGAGAATTAAAAATAAAGGAGTTTCTCCAGATTCGATAACATTCATAACAAGGTTTTCAAGATCATAAAAATCGATAGGAGAGGTATAAGCAACAGCACCTTGATGATTGCTACGAGTTAATCGGTTTAATTTTTCTACAGGAACATAGTTAATAGTAATATTCTGTTTCCTTACCAGATTCATTAGTTCTTTAGCCAGGTCACCATGTAATCCTTTTTGAATAAAAAGCTTATCGATAGTCTTGCCAGAAGTTATCGCTTCTATAATTGCTCTGATACCAAAAACTAAGGAATCGTTTTTCATTTGTATGTAGTATATTGTTGTATAGTAAAACCATACCTGCCATAAAGGTAGATCGGCATTAACTTAATTATTTGTAGCTTATTTAGCTGGATCAAAGATAGTATAATAGAAATGAGTTTTAAGCATTGTATACAAAAAAAGGATGCGGTCAATAGGATCGCACCCTCTATATAATGTATAGATAAAGAAAAAATTAGTCTATGATACTATTTTCTTTAAATTTTAGAGCTATATCTACATTTGTTCCTGCATTTATCACTGTAATGTCTCCTACAAGAATAGCTCCATAGTGATTTTTTAATATAGGGGTATCTGTGGTTCCAATATTTCTAACAATTTTGTATACATAAATTTCATCTTTCATGACTTGAACAGAGGTAGAGGATGTTCCTGTATCAAAATCAACTTTGGCTTGCTCTACGTCGTTGTATGCGTCATAAAACGATACTCCGGTACCTCCTAGTTTTACAAACTGTATGTCTACAACATAATTATCTCCACCAACTGTATTATTAATCGCGCCAAACCCTTGTGGCCCTACAAAATGAATGTCTCCTGCAAAGGCGTCATCTATAGAATTAGAGCCAGTTAAGAGACTAATCTGGTTTTTAGAAAGATCACTATTTAGATTTCCACTTACACCACCGTTAAATGGTTGAGGTACTATCTCAATTTTGGCTTCTACTTTGTCTGTAAGAGCTCCGCTAGAGACAGTAAAGGAATAAATAAGTACATCTCCTTTTGTAAGGCCATATGCAATATATTCTTTGTTTTTAAGATCAATTGTTCCTTTGTCAATACTAAAGCCAGCAGAAATATCTGTTTCTGTTCCTGTTTCTCCTTTTCTCCAGGTGACTACAATATCATCAATTTTAGCTCCGGCAGTCGAAGTAACATATTTGATCAAATTAGTAGATGAGCTATCTTTAAATTTTATAGAAGAAACCTTATCGGTTAAATTAATAACTTTGGCAACCGATAACTTTTGAGCAGTTATTGCAGAAGGAATGTTTCCTCCAGAAATATCGTATACTAAATCTAAATCGAAATTTCCTGATGAAACTGTTTCTCCTTCTTCTTCACTCGGAAAAACAAAAGGTAATAGTGATGAAGAATTAAAAGTAGCTGTATTGCCTGAAATCACAGCATCTGCAATTTTGGCTTCCCCTTTATATACATCAAGATTAGTAACCTGGGCATTGGTAAAACTGTTTATGTCAATTTTTAGGTCTTTGTTAATGTCAAATACTGTTATTTCAGTATCAACTAGTTTAACAGCTATTCCAGCAGATACCCCTGTAACACCTCGATCATCATCGCTTGAACAAGATAGTATCGAAATGATAAATATAATAATAAGAATGTTTCTTGTTAATGTTTTCATTTAACTTATTTTTTTAATTAGAGTTATTTATTTAAAGTATTTGTTTTATAGACTGCCTGCTTCTATATGGTTGCGTGATTTGATCATATAATTGATTTATTTTTTTGACTAAAAGCGCCATAGAACGATAAACAAAGCCAGCTTTTAATAAGCTGGCTTTGTTTATGCAAATACTGTGAGTGATTGTTATTCTTTTTTTAGAAACCTAGTATAATTTCTTACCTATTTATTATTATATACTTATGATTACTTCTATAGCATATTTTTTGAAAAGAGTTTATACTTGTAATGAAGATAATTTTGATTAAGTACTATTTGAATCTGTTTTGTTTTTTCATGTGAAGAAATCTCATGTGTGTAAAAGGAGGATACTGATTAAGAGAAGGAGGAGGATAGTTATTTTTTTATGGCTGTGATTTTTGAATAAAGAAAGAGGCTATCCATTGGATAGCCTCTTTTCAAATTTTTATTATTATTTGACTTAATCTTTATAAGCCCAAATATCTACATCTAATAAATGACCTCCCTGCGCAGAAATTGCAGCTTGGTAAGAATCTGGATTTGATACTCTTTCATCGATTGGGTATAACCAACGTCTTGGAACTACTCCTGAAGGGTTAAAACCATTTGCTCCATTAGCATTTGGAGTTATATCAGGATAACCAGTTCTTCTATAGTCATTCCATGCTTCGACAGGTGTATTACCATACATAGCTTTATATTTTTCAACAATAATAGTTTCAATATCAGCTTCTAAAGTACCTCCTAATGCTAGAGCACCAGTATATGTTGCAATATCTGCAGCATCAACACCAAGGTATTCCATGTTTGCAGTTACACCAGCAATTAAAGCAGTAGTACCATCACCACCTGTACGCTCAAGAGCTTCAGCTTCTATAAACTTTTGCTCGGCATACGTCATTAATAAACTAGGGCTTTCATTTTGGGCCCAAAATAAATCTGAGTTATCATCTTTCCAAAACAGGTCATTTGCACCTGAAGAATCAATATATAGATTATATCTTGGATCTCCTGTCATAAGTGTAACGAAATAAGGATCAATAGCCATAGTGTTTGGTCTTCCTGTTCCAAATAGTGCTATTGGATTTCCACCATTGATTGTATTATCAAAGTTGAACTCTGCTTGATCTGCATTACTTCCCATTGCATTAGCTATAGCAGTTAATGCATTAGTAGCCGCTTGCGGGTCTCTTTTAGTAAGTTGAATATAGTAACGTGCTTTTAAAGCATATGCTACTTTAATCCAACCGTCATTATCAAGATCAATTAAGCTACCTTGGATACTTCCTAGAGGATCAGTTGCATTTAAATCAGCCACTGCTTCATCTAATAATCTAAAGATATCTCCGTAGATTGATTCTTGAGAATCATACTTTGGGAATAAATTCTCTTCCCCTTGAAAAGCTTCAGAGAAAGGAACGTCACCCCATGAATTGGTTGCCAGACCTAAATTTGCTGCAAGATAGATTTTTGCAACACCTCTACTGTTTACTCCTTCTTCATCACTGGTTCTATTTATGATATCTACACAATCTCTCATAGAACCTACATAAATACCTGTATTCCAGAAGTTATTAAGGTCATTCTCGTCAATTACATAACTTGTATATCCAAGCTGTTGTGCGTCTATACCTGCCCATTGTTGCATAACAATACCAGATAAACGACCTAATCCAGCTATAGGGTTTCTATGCGATTGCGTCTGCATAATAGGCATAACCGCTTTTACCGGAACGATATCACCACTGGGACGTGTAGGGTCTTGATTCGTAGAGCCATACTCACATGATACTAGCATCATTGCTGCTGTTATCATGAGAATAAAAGTTTTATTGATTTTATATGTTCTTTTCATTTTTACTTTTTTTAGAAATTAAGTTTAAGTGAAACAGCATAACTTCTGGTATTTGGTTGATTAAAATAATCTAAACCAATACCATTAGAATCTCCAGTTAAGTTAGTTTCAGGATCAACACCAGGGTAATCAGTGTTTAACCATAAGTTTCTTCCAGAAAGTGTTATAGAACCAGAAGAAATTGGAGTTGCATCTAATAATTTTTCTCCGAAGTTATATGATAAAGAAGCTTCTCTTAAACGAATCCAAGATGCATCGTATACACTATCTTCTCCTACTCCACCAAAACCATTTTTGGTCCAAACATTTACACCTGTTGTATTACTAGCTAAAGCAACAGCTTGTGTGTTTTCTTGCCCAGTAGACTGTACAATCCCATCGTAAACGAAATCTGTAATTTCTCTTTGATCAGCCGTTTTTTGAGAAGTACCAAAATAATCGATAATACCACAAGTACCACACCATACATCACCACCTTCTCTAATGTCAAATAAAACAGAGAAAGAAAGATTTTTATATGAAATAGTATTCTTGATACCCATTTGCCAATCCGGAATAGGATCACCAATAATTCCTGATTCTGGATCTACTATTGGGAAACCATTATCATCAATTAAAACACGACCATTTTCATTTCTTAAATATTTATTTCCATATATTGCTCCATAGGATTCTCCTGGAAGTACCCTAGAAGAAACTGAAGTAAATCCAGCAAGTGTAAATGATTCTACACCTGGTGCCAGTTCAATAACTTTTGACTCATAAGTAGTCCAGTTGATATCTAAATTCCAAGAGAAATCATCTGTACGCACTGGTACAAAATTTGCACCTATCTCGATACCTTTGTTTTCAATTTTACCAGCATTAACATTACGACCATTAAAACCTGTTGATGGAGCAACATCTACAGCAAATACCTGACCTGTTGTCTCTTTGTCATAATGAGTAATGTCTAATCCTATTCTTGAGTTGAAAAATTTTATTTCTCCACCAAATTCCAACTCTGTAGTTTCTTCCGGTTGAATTTGGTTACTTCCAGATTGACCATTTCTTTCTAGAGCAACTGCATCAAATAAAGGGAAAGTATTACCTCCTATAAAACCGTCACCACCAGCAAATCCACTAGCATAAAAAGTTTGAGTAGCATATATAGGTGCATCATTACCAGTTTTACCATAAGAAGCTCTTAATTTTCCATAGTTTACTAATTCGCTTTCGAAAAGTTCACTAAATACAAAACTTAGACCTGCACTATACGATAAGAAATCATTATTATCTATAGGAAGAGTAGAAGACCAGTCATTTCTAACAGAACCATTAATGAATAACATATCATTGATTCCGAATTTTGCATCAGCAAAAACAGCATCTAATTTTTTCTTAAATACTTGATTTGCATTTACTTGACTTGAAGAGTTTGAAACATCAAAAAATCCAGGGATAGTTAATATAGTTGCAGTAACATTTCTTCTTAAATAATCACTACTATAGTTTTCGTACCCAAGTATACCATTAAATGTAATTGTTTCAGATAAGTCTTTATTAAATAGTGCCATAAAGTTCGTTGTGATATCTTCATTAAAGATATTATCATCGAATACTAAACCGTCTCTGGCATTAGCAGAATTTATATCTAGTCCAGCCTTTCTAACATCACTATATCTATCATAAGCATACCTACCTTGTAGTGTTAACCAATCCAATGGTCTGTATTCAAAAGATAATCTACCTGTAAACCTGTTTACGTCATCAAAAGATGGGTTTTTTCCAACAGTCCAGTATGGGTTGTCATATATTCCAGCTCTATAACTTCTTTGGCTACCATCTGGTAGTTCGTATACAGAGCGATCTTCTGCAGCTGCTCTACCTTTTAGTCCATTACCATTATCAAAAGTTGGAGTAGTTCTTAATAAACCTAGCATAATACCAGAAATGTTAGAACCTCTTTGTACTCTTCGTCCTCCAGAATTTACAAAAGAACCACTTGCAGAAATCTCGAACTTGTCAGATAAATCCGCAGTAATATCTGCTCTAAAAGATTTTTTTCCAAAATCTTCAGTAGGAGCAACACCGGTTTGATCTAGTTTACCTCCAGATAGATAATATCTAACAGTTTCGGTTCCACCTCGAACAGATACATTTAGATCTGTTAATAGACCTCTTACATAAAAATCATAATTATCATAACTTTCAGCAGCACGACCATTTCCTGTTCCAGCAGGTACTAACCTACCAAATCTATGATATGGATATGATGTGTCACCATCGTACTCTAAAGTAGAAATACGAGGTCCCCAACTAAATCCACTTCCAGTCTCTGGGCCAGCATAATTTCCATTAGTACCCTGAGCAAATTCTCTTTGTAGATCTGGCACCTGTGTAATTTCACTTACCTGTATCGTAGAATTAATAGATACAGTAGGAGCTCCTGATTTACCTTTTTTAGTTGTGATAAGTACAACCCCGTTAGCAGCTCTTAAACCATATAGTGTTTGTGCAGCAATACCTTTAAGGATTGAAATGCTTTCGATATCATTTTGATTGATATCAATTGCTCTGTTTGAGTTATCTGTACCTCCTGTATTATTACCAACACTCGAATTGTCAATAGGTACCCCATCAACGATAAAAAGAGGAGAGTTACTTCTTGTAATAGAAGTATTACCACGAATTCTAATATTCGCCGAAGCTCCAACAGAACCTGAAGATGTTACTACTGAAACCCCCGGAGCTTTCGCTGTCAAGGAACTTACTAAGTTTACCTCACCTGAGTTTTCAATTTCATCATCTGCTACCGTAGCAATAGCATAACTTAAAGACCTTGGTTTAGCCTTAATACCTCTTGCTGTTACAATAACCTCTTCTAGCTCTGAAGCTGAAGCAGATAATTGGACATTAATTGAGTTACCGTCCCCAATTACTACTTCTTTCGTGTCGAATCCGACATAACTGAAAGAAAGTACTGCGCCCCGATTTGCTTGAAGGGAATAGTTCCCGTCAAAATCGGTTTGAGTACCACTTGCTGTATTTTTTACAACAACATTAACCCCAGGAAGAGGTAACCCTTTATCATCGGTCACAGTTCCTGAAATTGTTTTTTCCTGTGCAAAAGTGAATTGCACAACAAACGCTAGTAATAGCGTTAAAATTCCACTAAACTTTGTTCTCATTTTACAATTTATTTGAATTAGCCAGTTCCAAAAATCATAATAATATCTTTATAAAACAACTTTTTGTTATTAAAATTTAAATTGTAGCTATTGTAATGTATTCAAAATTGTTAGCTGTTGTTGTAGGAGGGATGTAGGGTGTCTGTGAGATTTTTTACGCTTTTGTGATTGTTAAGTGTCACATAATGAATAACTTCTTTGAGCCTTTATAGTGCTATGTTGATGTAAACTTCTTTCAGTTTGATACTTGTTTGAGTAATGATATAAAAATATAGGAACTTTCTGATAGTGCTTCTGGTTTGAGGAAAATAAGCTTTTTTTTAGTTAAGTATGGTATTTGGTGTATTAAGATATAGGAATGTTTGCTATTCGTGATCCTGAAGAGGTGAACATTGTTATTTTTTTGTAGTTTGAAAATTATCAAATTCTAAATACACTGCTTTTTATCTTATTTTTATATACTCGGGTATTTATATATGTTTTGCGTGTGGATACGATAACTTGTGGTAGTTATGCTAGTCAATGTCTTGATACATAGTTTCTGATTTGTAAATAATTAAGTGTTTATATAATTATAGCCTAATAACAACTATAGTGTATTGATAACTATTGTTATTTATATTTTTATTATAGAAGGTGTAATATAATATTTGTTAAATTGAAGGAGGTAAGTTCATGTGTAGCAAAAATTATATGACTAAGTAAGATGTATTTATGTACTGGTGTTGTTTTGCGCTGTGTTTGTTTTTGATTTGGGTTAAAATAGAATATTTTTTGTAGACCATTATATGGTTAACATAGTTGTCTTATCTGGTGTATTTTTGGATAACATATATAAAGGAATAAAAATTAATCTCTTAGGATTTGATTTGCTCAAAAATATTTCTACCTTTGCAGCCCTTTAAAAGGGATATTTTTTAAATTTATAATATAGTGTAAAGCAAATTATGCCAACAATTTCACAATTAGTAAGAAAAGGTAGAGCCAAAATAACTAAGAAGAGTAAATCGGCTGCTTTGGATTCGTGCCCGCAACGCCGCGGTGTTTGTACACGTGTTTATACTACTACACCAAAAAAACCAAATTCGGCTATGCGTAAAGTAGCTCGTGTTAGGTTAACAAATGGTAAAGAGGTAAATGCGTACATCGGTGGTGAAGGTCATAACCTCCAGGAGCACTCGATAGTATTAGTTAGAGGTGGAAGGGTAAAAGATTTACCAGGAGTTAGATATCACATTGTTCGTGGAGCTTTAGACACCGCTGGTGTAGAAGGAAGAACACAACGTAGATCTAAGTATGGTGCTAAACGCCCTAAGAAGTAATCAAAAAACTTTAAGAAGAAGACATGAGAAAAAGAAAGGCTAAAAAAAGACCGATTTTGCCAGATCCACGTTTTAACGATCAATTAGTTACACGTTTTGTAAATATGATGATGTGGGATGGGAAGAAATCGACAGCTTTCAAAATATTCTATGATGCAATTGATATCGTAGAAGAGAAAAAACAAAATGATGAAAAAACGTCTTTAGAAATTTGGAAAGATGCTTTATCTAATGTAATGCCACACGTAGAGGTAAGAAGCCGTCGTGTAGGAGGAGCTACTTTTCAGATTCCTAATCCAATCAGACCAGATCGTAAAATATCTACCGCTATGAAGTGGTTGATTCAATTTTCACGTAAAAGAAATGAGAAATCTATGGCTCAGAAACTTGCTGCAGAAATTATAGCTGCAGAAAAAGAAGAAGGAGCTGCTGTTAAGAAAAGAGTAGATACTCATAAAATGGCTGAAGCAAATAAAGCATTCTCTCACTTTAGATTTTAATCGTTAAGAAATGGCTAGAGATTTAAAATATACTAGAAATATAGGAATTGCTGCGCATATTGACGCAGGGAAAACTACAACCACCGAACGTATTCTTTATTATACAGGGGTGAGTCATAAAATTGGTGAGGTGCATGATGGTGCAGCTACTATGGATTGGATGGAGCAAGAGCAAGAACGTGGTATCACGATTACTTCTGCTGCTACAACATGTGAGTGGAATTTTCCAACAGAGAATGGTAAACCGGTAGCTGATACTAAAGGGTATCATTTTAATATAATTGATACTCCAGGTCACGTTGATTTTACCGTAGAGGTAAACCGTTCTTTAAGAGTATTAGATGGGTTGGTATTCTTATTTAGTGCTGTTGATGGGGTAGAGCCTCAATCAGAAACAAACTGGAGACTTGCTGATAATTATAAAGTACCAAGAATTGGTTTTGTAAATAAAATGGATCGTCAAGGATCTAACTTTATGGCAGTTTGCCAGCAAGTTAAGGATATGTTGGGATCTAATGCTGTACCAATTGTAATGAATATTGGTGATGAAGCAGATTTTAAAGGTATTGTAGATTTAGTGAAAAATCGTGCGATTGTATGGCATGATGAAACACAAGGCTCTACATTTGATGTTATTGATATTCCAGAAGAATTAAAGGCTGAAGCTGCAGAATTAAGAGGTAAGCTTATTGAAGAAGTTGCTGCTTATGACGAAAACCTTTTAGAGAAATTCATGGAAGATGAAGATTCAATTACAGAAGAAGAAGTGCATGCTGCGCTTAGAGCTGCTGTAATGGATATGTCTATTATTCCTATGATTTGTGGGTCTGCATTTAAGAATAAAGGAGTGCAGTTTCTTTTAGATGCTGTATGTCGATATTTGCCTTCTCCAACAGATAAAGATGGTATTGTGGGTATAAATCCTAATACTGATAAAGAAGAATTACGTAAGCCAGATGTAAAAGAACCATTTTCTGCTTTAGCGTTTAAAATTGCTACAGATCCTTTTGTGGGGCGTTTAGCATTCTTTAGGGCATATTCTGGGCGTTTGGATGCTGGATCATATATTTTGAATAACCGTTCAGGTAAAAAAGAACGTATCTCTCGTATTTATCAAATGCACTCTAATAAGCAAAATGCAATTGAGTATATCGAAGCAGGTGATATTGGAGCGGCAGTAGGATTTAAAGATATCAAGACTGGTGATACTATGTCTGATGAAAAACACCCTATTGTTTTGGAATCTATGGATTTCCCTGATCCGGTAATTGGTATTGCAGTTGAGCCTAAGACTAAAGCAGATGTTGATAAATTAGGTATGGCTTTGGCTAAACTAGCAGAAGAAGATCCAACATTTACAGTTAGAACAGATGAAGCTTCAGGACAGACAATTATTTCTGGAATGGGGGAGCTTCACTTAGATATTATTGTTGACCGTTTAAAGCGTGAGTTTAAGGTTGAAGTAAATCAAGGTCAGCCACAAGTAGAGTACAAAGAAGCTATCACTGCTCGTGCAGAACACAGAGAGGTTTATAAAAAACAATCTGGTGGTCGTGGTAAATTTGCAGATATTGTGTTTACACTTGAGCCTGCGGAAGAAGGAAAAGTTGGGCTTGAATTTGAGTCTACAATCAAAGGAGGTAATGTTCCTAAAGAATTTATTCCTTCTATTGAAAAAGGATTCAAGATGGCTATGACTAATGGTCCATTAGCTGGATATGAAGTTGACGCTATGAAAGTAACACTTAGTGATGGTTCTTATCATGATGTGGATTCTGATCAGTTATCTTTCGAATTGGCTGCTAAATTAGGTTTTAAAAATGCTGCTAAAGCTGCTAAAGCTGTAATTATGGAGCCGATTATGAAACTAGAGGTTATTACTCCAGAAGAAAATATGGGTGATATCGTTGGTGATCTTAATCGTCGTAGAGGGCAAGTAAGTGATATGGGTGATCGTGCAGGAGCAAAAACTGTAAAAGCAACCGTTCCACTTTCTGAAATGTTTGGATATGTAACAACATTAAGAACATTGTCATCTGGTAGAGCAACATCAACAATGGAATTTTCTCACTATGCTGAAACTCCTTCTAATATCTCTGAAGAAGTAATTGCAGCTGCAAAAGGAGTTAACGCTTAATTATTACAGAAATGAGTCAAAAAATCAGAATAAAACTAAAATCTTACGATCATAACTTGGTAGATAAGTCTGCCGAGAAAATCGTAAAGACGGTAAAGAGTACAGGAGCTGTAGTAACTGGGCCAATTCCTTTGCCAACACATAAGAAAATTTTTACGGTGCTTCGATCTCCACACGTAAACAAAAAATCCAGAGAGCAATTTCAATTAAGTTCTTATAAAAGACTTTTGGATATCTATAGCTCTTCTTCAAAAACGATTGATGCGTTAATGAAGCTGGAATTACCAAGTGGAGTAGAGGTTGAAATCAAAGTGTGATAAAACCTTGGTTTCGTAAGTACACCTTACGATAAAATGTCCCGAGCTGTATGCGAGGGAAAAACGGCAAAAAATACATTCAGGGTTGAACGTGTTTTGACCCTGTTTTTTTGCAAAAGAGTAAAAGAATTGAAAGCAATTTCAATATATAAATAAGTAAATCATTAATAAATAATTAAATATGTCTGGGTTAATAGGAAAAAAGATCGGCATGACCAGCATCTTCGATGAAAATGGAAAGAATATTCCATGTACAGTAATCGAAGCTGGACCATGTGTGGTTACCCAAGTCAGAACTGAAGAAGTTGACGGTTATGAAGCTGTTCAGCTAGGTTTCGATGACAAAGCAGACAAAAATGCTACTAAAGCGGCATTAGGTCACTTTAAAAAAGCAGGAACTGTTGCTAAACGTAAAGTTGTCGAATTCAAAGGTTTTGATGAGGAGTACAAATTAGGAGATACAGTAACTGTTGAGCACTTTGCCGAAGGAGAATTTGTTGATATATCAGCAACTTCAAAAGGAAAAGGTTTTCAAGGGGTAGTAAAGAGACACAATTTTGGTGGTGTTGGTCAAGCAACTCATGGTCAGCATAACCGTTTAAGAGCTCCAGGTTCTATTGGTGCTGCATCATATCCTGCAAGAGTTTTCAAAGGAATGAAAATGGCGGGTAGAATGGGTGGAGAAAAAGTAAAAGTTCAAAACTTAAGAGTGTTAAAGGTAGTTCCTGAAAAGAATCTACTTGTTGTGAAAGGATGTGTTCCTGGACATAAAAACGCTTATGTAACGATTCAGAAGTAATGAAAGTAGCGGTAATTGATATAAACGGAAAAGAAACAGGAAGAAAGGCAGACCTTTCTGATGCTGTTTTTGGTATAGAACCAAATGATCATGCTGTATACTTAGATGTGAAGCAATACTTGGCTAATCAACGTCAAGGTACTCATAAAGCTAAGGAACGTGCAGAAATTGTAGGTAGTACTAGAAAGATAAAGAAGCAAAAAGGGACAGGTACCGCCAGAGCAGGTAGTATAAAGTCTCCTGTGTTTAAAGGTGGGGGTAGAGTTTTTGGCCCTAGACCACGTAGCTACTCTTTTAAATTAAATAAGAACTTAAAGAGATTAGCACGTAGATCTGCGCTAAGTATTAAGGCAAATGACAAAGCAATAACAGTAATCGAAGACTTTACTTTTGATACTGTAAAAACTAAGAATTTTACTGCAGTTTTAAAGTCTTTGGGGCTTGAAAACAAAAAATCTTTGTTTGTGTTGGCAGAGTCGAATAAAAATGTATATTTGTCGTCACGCAATTTAAAAAGTTCAGAAGTTATAACTTATTCAGAATTAAGTACTTACAAAATACTTAATGCTAATAATGTTGTGCTTTTGGAGAGTTCTTTGAAAGGAATTGAAACGAATTTAAGTAAATAGAAGCCATGAGTATCTTAATAAAACCTATTATTACAGAAAAGGCTACTGCAGATAGTGAAGTGTTTAATCGCTATGGTTTTGTAGTAGATAAGAAAGCGAATAAGGTAGAGATCAAGAAAGCAGTTGAAGCTGCTTATGGTGTATCTGTTACTAAAGTTCGAACAATAAATGTCCGTCCAGATCGTAATACTCGTTATACAAAAACAGGTATGGTCACTGGTAAAACAAGTGCTTATAAAAAAGCAATTGTACAGGTGGCGGAAGGTGAAGTAATTGATTTATATAGTAATCTTTAAGACTAGAAAATGTCAGTAAGAAAATTAAAACCAATTACCCCAGGTCAGCGTTTTAGAGTAGTAAATGGATTTGACGCCATTACTACTGATAAGCCGGAGAAAAGCCTATTGGCTCCGAAAAAAAGATCTGGAGGTAGAAACAGTCAAGGAAAAATGACTATGCGCTACAAAGGTGGTGGTCATAAAAGAAGGTATCGTATCATTGATTTTAAACGTGATAAGCAAGGAATTCCTGCTACCGTTGCGACAATAGAGTACGATCCAAACAGAACTGCATTTATAGCGTTGCTAAATTACCAAGATGGTGAGAAGCGCTATGTTATCGCTCAAAATGGTTTACAGGTAGGTCAGAATATCGTTTCTGGTAGTAACGTTGCTCCAGAGATTGGTAATGCTATGCCGCTTAGTGATATTCCACTAGGGACAATCATTTCTTGTATAGAATTACGTCCGGGTCAAGGTGCTGTTATGGCTCGTAGTGCTGGATCGTTCGCTCAGCTTATGGCTAGAGATGGTAAGTTTGCTACAGTAAAGTTACCCTCTGGTGAAGTAAGAATGATACTAGTTAACTGTATGGCTACTATAGGTGCAATATCTAATAGTGATCATCAGTTGATCGTAGGAGGTAAAGCTGGTAGAACAAGATGGTTAGGTCGTCGTCCTCGTACAAGACCAGTAGCGATGAACCCTGTTGATCACCCAATGGGTGGTGGAGAAGGACGCTCTTCTGGAGGTCACCCACGTTCTAGAAAAGGTCTTCCTGCAAAAGGATTTAGAACCCGTTCTAAGACGAAAGCGAGTAATAAGTATATTGTAGAACGTAGAAAGAAATAATAAGATATGGCACGTTCATTAAAAAAAGGACCTTACGTTCACTATAAGTTAGAGAAAAAAGTAGCTGCAAATGTAGAAGCTAATAAAAAGTCTGTTATTAAGACTTGGTCTAGAGCATCTATGATTACTCCTGACTTTGTAGGGCAAACAATTGCAGTTCATAATGGTCGCCAATTTGTACCGGTATATATTACCGAGAATATGGTAGGTCATAAATTAGGAGAGTTTTCGCCAACACGTTCCTTTAGAGGACACGCTGGTGCTAAAAATAAAGGTAAAAAATAATTTAAGTCATGGGAGTTCGTAAAAGAGAAATGGCAGAAAGAATTAAGGAAGAGAAAAAGCAAATCGCTTTTGCTAAGCTTAATAACTGCCCTACGTCACCTCGTAAGATGCGTTTAGTAGCGGATTTAGTTCGTGGTGTAAAAGTTGAAAAGGCGCTTCATATTCTTAGATTTAACCCTAAAGAAGCATCACGTCGTTTAGAAAAGTTATTGCTTTCAGCAATAGCAAACTGGCAGGCGAAAAATGAAGACGCTAGCATTGAAGATGCAGATCTTTTTATTAAAGAGATTCGTGTAGATGGAGGAAGTATGTTAAAAAGACTTCGTCCTGCTCCACAGGGTCGCGCACACAGAATAAGAAAACGCTCTAACCACGTAACAATAGTGGTTGCAGCAAACAATAATACACAAAGCTAATATAAACTATGGGACAGAAGACAAATCCAATCGGAAATCGCCTTGGTATTATCAGAGGATGGGAATCTAACTGGTACGGAGGTAATGACTACGGTGATAAACTTGCCGAAGACGATAAGATTAGAAAGTATGTACACGCACGTTTATCAAAAGCTAGTGTATCTAGAGTAATTATTGAGCGTACGCTTAAACTTGTAACCGTTACTATCACTACTGCCAGACCTGGTATTATTATTGGAAAAGGTGGTCAAGAGGTAGACAAGTTAAAAGAAGAGCTTAAGAAAATTACTGAAAAGGAAGTTCAGATTAATATTTTTGAAATCAAAAGACCAGAACTTGATGCATTTTTGGTAGGATCGAGTGTTGCAAGACAAATCGAAAGTCGTATCTCATATCGTCGTGCTATTAAAATGGCTATCGCGGCAGCAATGAGAATGAATGCAGAAGGTATCAAAATCCAGATTTCAGGACGTTTGAACGGTGCGGAAATGGCACGTACTGAGTCTTATAAAGAAGGTCGTATTCCTTTATCAACATTTAGAGCTGACATAGATTATGCTTTAGTAGAAGCACATACTACTTATGGTAGATTGGGTGTTAAAGTATGGATTATGAAAGGCGAAGTATATGGTAAAAGAGAGCTTTCTCCTTTGGTTGGTTTATCCAAAAAACAAGGAAAAGGTGACAGAGGTGGACGAAGTGGTGGAAATAACAAATCACGTCGTAGAAAGTAATTTTTTAAAGTAAATTAACAATGTTACAGCCTAAAAGAACAAAATTCCGTAAACAACAAAAAGGACGTATGAAGGGACTTTCCCAACGGGGACATACCCTATCAAACGGTACTTTCGGAATCAAATCATTAGATTCAAGTTTTGTTACTGCTAGACAAATAGAAGCAGCACGTATTGCAGCAACCCGCTATATGAAAAGAGAAGGTTCTATGTGGATTAAGATTTTTCCAGATAAGCCTATTACTAAAAAACCTCTTGAAGTACGTATGGGTAAAGGTAAAGGTGCTGTTGAATACTGGGCAGCAGTAGTAAAACCAGGAAGAATATTATTTGAAATAGGAGGTGTGCCTATTGACGTAGCAAAAGAAGCTTTACGTTTGGCAGCTCAAAAACTTCCTGTAAGAACTAAGTTTATTGTAGCTAGAGATTATCAAGCTTAATATTTGAGGATTATGAAACAATCAGAAGTAAAAGAATTATCTACAGCTGAATTACAAGAGGAACTTGGTAAATCTCAAAAAGCGTATTCAGATTTAAGAATGGCTCATGCTATGTCTCCCTTAGAAAACCCTTTGCAATTGCGTAAAGTAAGAAGATCTATTGCGAGAATGGCTACAGAGCTAACAAAAAGAGAATTAAACGGTTAATTCTGCTGAAAGATGGAAAAAAGAAATTTAAGAAAAGAACGTATAGGAGTTGTTACTAGTAACAAAATGCAGAAATCCATTGTGGTTGCTGAAGTTAAAAAAGTAAAACATCCTATGTACGGAAAATTCGTGTTAAAGACGAAAAAATACGTTGCACACGACGAGAAAAACGACTGCAATATTGGTGATACTGTAAAGATCATGGAAACAAGACCTATGAGTAAAACCAAATGCTGGAGATTAGTAGAAGTAATTGAAAGAGCGAAGTAATTATGGTACAACAAGAGTCTAGATTAAAAGTAGCCGATAACACTGGTGGAAAAGAAGTTTTAGTCATTCGTGTTTTAGGTGGTACAAAAAGAAGATACGCCTCTGTAGGAGACAAAATAGTTGTCAGTGTAAAAGAAGCAACTCCAAATGGAAACATTAAAAAGGGAGCGGTTTCAACTGCAGTTGTAGTTCGTACCAAAAAAGAAGTGCGTAGACCAGACGGTTCTTATATCCGTTTTGATGATAACGCATGTGTTCTATTAACTCCTACAGGAGAAATGAGAGGGACACGTGTTTTTGGTCCAGTTGCAAGAGAACTTCGTGATAAGCAATTCATGAAGATTGTTTCACTAGCGCCAGAAGTGCTTTAAAACATTTGTGAAGATGACAAAGCTAAAAATAAAATCAGGAGATACAGTACGAGTTATCGCTGGAGACAATAAAGGTCAAGAGGGAACAGTGCAAAAAGTATTGAAAGATAAGAACAAGGCAATAGTAGAAGGTGTGAACTTAGTTTCAAAACACCAAAAACCTAGTGCTACAAACCCACAAGGAGGTATTGTAAAACAAGAAGCACCTATTCATATTTCTAACTTATCATTGTTAACCGCTAAAGGGGAAACAACAAGAGTTGGATATAGAATAGAAGGAGATAAGAAAGTGAGATTTTCTAAAAAATCTAATGAAGTAATATAGTTATGGCTTATATCCCAAGATTAAAACAAGAGTACAAGGACAGAGTAGTGTCTGCTCTTACAGAAGAATTCAGCTATGATAATATAATGCAAGTGCCAAAACTTAAAAAAATAGTTTTGAGTAGAGGCGTTGGAGCAGCAGTAGCTGATAAAAAGTTAATCGACCATGCAGTAGATGAGTTAACAAATATAACAGGTCAGAAAGCTATAGCAACGATTTCGAAAAAAGATGTTGCTTCTTTCAAGTTGCGTAAAGGAATGCCAATTGGAGCAAAAGTTACGTTAAGAGGAGAAAGAATGTACGAATTTTTAGATCGTCTGATTACTTCAGCTTTACCACGTGTTAGAGATTTTAACGGAATTAAGGCTACAGGTTTTGATGGTAGAGGTAATTACTCATTAGGCGTTCTGGAGCAGATTATATTCCCTGAGATCGATATCGATAAAGTAAATAAGATTTCGGGAATGAATATTACTTTCGAAACTTCGGCAAAAACCGATAAAGAAGCAAAATCATTGTTAACCGAACTAGGATTACCTTTTAAAAAGAATTAATTATGGCTAAAGAATCAATGAAAGCCCGTGAGGTGAAGAGAGCAAAAACTGTTGAAAAGTATGCTGAAAAACGTAAAGCTTTAAAAGAAGCTGGGGATTATGAAGCACTACAGAAATTGCCTAAAAATGCTTCACCAATTCGTAAGCATAATCGTTGCAAGTTAACAGGAAGACCAAAAGGATATATGCGTCAGTTTGGGATTTCTCGTGTAACGTTCAGAGAAATGGCGAACAAAGGATTAATTCCGGGAGTAACAAAAGCTAGTTGGTAATAACAAAGTAAATTAATTGGTTTAAGGTTCGATTAAAAATATTGAAAACCAAAACCATAAATTCATAAACAATGAATACAGATCCTATAGCAGATTATTTAACCAGAATTCGTAATGCAAATAGTGCTCAACACAGAGTAGTTGAGATTCCTGCATCGAAGGTTAAAAAAGAGATCACTAAGATATTATTCGATCAAGGATATATTTTAAGTTATAAATTTGAAGATAATACAACTCAAGGTACTATTAAAATAGCACTTAAATACGATAAGCTAACTAAAGAACCAGTTATTAAAGAATTACAAAGAATCAGCAAGCCAGGATTGCGTAAGTATGCAGGGGCTAATGATATCCCAAGAATTCTTAACGGATTAGGTGTTGCAATAGTTTCTACTTCTCATGGTGTAATGACCGGTAAACGTGCAAAGCAAGAGAATGTAGGAGGTGAAGTACTTTGCTACGTATATTAACAGTATAAAAGACAAAAGAAATGTCAAGAATAGGAAAAAATCCAGTAACTATTCCGTCTGGTGTCACTGTTGAAGTGACAGGTAATGTTGTTACTGTTAAAGGAAAATTAGGAGAGCTTTCTCAGGAAATCGATAGTGTCGATGTAAAAATCGAAGAGAGCCAGGTAGTTCTAGAAAGACCTAGTGAAGCCAAAGATCATAAAGCAAAGCATGGTTTATACCGTTCTTTGATTAATAATATGATAGTAGGTGTTTCTGAAGGGTTTACTAAAGAGTTAGAATTAGTAGGAGTTGGTTACAGAGCTTCTAATCAAGGTCAGAAATTAGATTTGGCTTTAGGATTCTCTCATAATATAGTTTTAGACGTAGCACCAGAAGTTAAAGTCGAAACTATTTCAGAAAAAGGAAAGAACCCTATCGTAAAATTAACTTCTCATGATAAGCAATTGGTGGGTCAGATAGCAGCTAAAATTAGAGGCTTCCGTAAACCAGAACCTTATAAAGGGAAAGGAATCAAATTCGTAGGAGAACAATTAAGAAGAAAAGCAGGTAAATCTGCATAATAACTAACGTTATGGCATTCTCAAAAGATTTAAGAAGATTAAAGATAAGAAAGCGTATCCGTGGTAATGTAAGCGGTACAGAACAACGTCCTAGATTATCTGTTTTTAGAAGTAATAAAGAAATCTATGCTCAAGTCATAGATGATGTAACTGGTAAAACAATCAGTGCTGCTTCTTCAAGAGATAAAGACATTGCTTCAGTAAAAGGAAGTAAGATAGAAAAAGCGAACTTGGTAGGAAAAGCACTTGCTGAAAAAGCTAAGAAAGCTGGTGTAGAAACCGTATCCTTTGATAGAGGAGGGTATTTGTATCACGGTAGAGTAAAATCATTAGCAGACGGTGCTAGAGAAGCAGGACTTAAATTCTAAGAAAATATGTATCAAAAATATAAAAACGCAGAATTAGTAAAACCAAGCGGGCTTGAGCTTAAAGATCGTTTAGTTGGTGTACAACGTGTAACTAAAGTAACTAAAGGTGGTAGAGCATTTGGTTTTTCGGCTATAGTTGTTGTAGGTGACGAAAACGGTGTGGTAGGTCACGGTTTAGGTAAGTCTAAAGAGGTAGCAGAAGCTATCGCTAAGGCAGTGGAAGATGCAAAAAAGAATTTGGTTCGTATTCCATTACATAAAGGTACATTACCTCACGAACAAAAAGGTAAGTACGGTGGGGCAAGAGTTTTACTTTTACCTGCTGCTACAGGTACCGGGGTAATTGCTGGTGGAGCAATCCGTGCGGTATTAGAATCTGTAGGGGTACATGATGTACTTTCTAAAAACCAAGGATCGTCTAACCCACACAATGTGGTGAAAGCAACGTTTGATGCTTTGTTACAAATGCGTAGTGCACAACAAGTAGCAACTCAACGTGGAGTTTCACTTGAGAAAGTGTTTAAAGGATAAATTCAGGAACGATGGCAAAGATTAAAATTACTAAAGTAAAAAGTGCGATTAACCGTACTCAGAGACAGAAGAGAACCCTAGAGGCTCTAGGTCTTAAAAAGATCGGCCAGGTTGTGGAGCATGAAGATACTCCTAATATCCTTGGGATGGTAAATAAAGTTAAACATTTAGTTTCGATAGAAACAAAATAATAAAAGCACATGGATTTAAGTAACTTAAAACCTGCTGCAGGTTCGGTAAAAAATAATAGCAAACGAGTAGGTCGTGGACAAGGTTCTGGAAAGGGAGGAACTGCTACTCGTGGCCATAAAGGAGCAAAATCACGTTCTGGATATTCTAAAAAGATAGGATTTGAAGGTGGGCAAATGCCACTTCAAAGACGTGTGCCAAAATTTGGTTTTAAAAACATCAACAGAAAAGAGTATCAAGGGATTAATTTAGACACACTACAAAAATTAGTAGATGATGGTAAAATTAAAGATACTGTTGATCTGGATGTAATTTTAACTACACGTTTGGCGGGGAAAAATGATTTGGTTAAAATATTGGGAAGAGGTGAACTGAAAGCAAAATTAAAAGTTTCAGCTCACAAATTTACAGCCACTGCAAAAGCTGCTATAGAAGCGGCAGGTGGTGAAGCAGTAACCTTATAATAGACAATTCATGAAATTTATTGACACAATAAAAAACATTTGGAAAATCGAAGAGCTAAAGAATAGAATCTTAGTTACACTAGGATTACTTTTAGTATATCGATTTGGGGCGCAAATAGTACTTCCAGGAATAGATGCTTCAGAATTAGCAAACCTGGGAACACAAACTCAAGATGGTTTGTTAGGATTGCTTAATGCGTTTACAGGAGGAGCTTTCGCTAACGCTTCAGTATTTGCATTAGGTATTATGCCATATATATCAGCCTCAATTGTAGTGCAATTAATGGGAATAGCTATTCCTTATTTACAAAAACTACAAAAAGAAGGAGAAAGTGGTAGAAAAAAGATTAACCAAATTACACGTTGGTTAACTATTGCTATTACTTTGGTTCAAGGACCTGGATATATATACAACCTGTTTGCAACACTTCCGGCAGAAGCTTTTGTGATTCCTAATCAAACAGTTTTTGTTGTGTCTTCTGTAATCATTATTTCTACGGGTTGTATTTTTGCCATGTGGTTAGGTGAAAAAATTACAGATAAAGGTATAGGTAATGGTATCTCTCTTTTAATTATGGTGGGTATTATTGCCACTCTGCCACAATCATTTGTGCAAAACTTTGCATCAAGAACTTCTGGAGATGGAGGAGGAATGATTATGGTATTGATAGAGCTGGTTATTTGGTTTGTAATTATTTTAGCATCAGTATTGTTGGTAATGGCTGTACGTCAAATACCTGTTCAATATGCTAGAAGAACAGCTGGAGGAGGATATGAGAAGAATGTTTTTGGATCTCGTCAGTATATACCTTTAAAATTAAACGCTTCGGGGGTAATGCCGATTATTTTTGCTCAGGCAATTATGTTTGTGCCTGCCGCTGTAGCTGGTTTGTCAGATTCAGAAACCTCACAAGGTATTGCTGCTGCATTTAGTGATATTTTTGGTTTTTGGTATAATGTTTTGTTTGCAGTATTGATTATCATATTTACATATTTTTATACAGCTATCACAGTGCCAACCAATAAAATGGCAGATGATTTGAAACGTAGTGGTGGTTTTATTCCCGGTATTCGCCCAGGAAGCGAAACATCTGAATATTTAGATAAGATTATGTCTCAAATCACATTACCAGGATCAATATTCTTAGCGCTAATTGCAGTATTTCCTGCCATAGCAGTTAAGTTATTAAATGTACAACAAGGTTGGGCATTGTTTTTCGGAGGAACGTCTCTACTTATTATGGTAGGTGTAGCTATCGATACAATGCAACAAGTTAATTCATACTTGTTAAATAGGCACTATGATGGATTAATGAAAACTGGTAAGAACCGTAAAGCAGTAGCATAATGGCAAAACAACCAGCAATAGAACAAGACGGAAGTATCATCGAAGCATTATCAAACGCAATGTTTCGTGTAGAACTAGAAAATGGTCACGTAGTGACAGCTCATATATCTGGTAAGATGCGTATGCATTATATTAAATTATTGCCAGGAGATAAGGTGAAGTTAGAAATGAGTCCTTATGATTTAACAAAGGCTCGTATAACATATAGATACTAAAATAATTTAAGAATATTGTAAATTAAGATTTTTTGTGTAATTTTGCAGGCCGAAAAATCTTGTTACTGATACCTCCCAAAATATATGATTTATATGTTTTGGGAACTAAAAACAAAGAGATGAAAGTTAGAGCATCAATAAAAAAGAGAAGTGCCGAGTGCAAGATTGTGCGTAGAAAAGGCCGACTTTACGTAATTAATAAAAAGAATCCTAGATTTAAACAAAGACAAGGGTAATTATGGCAAGAATTGCAGGGGTAGATATACCTAAACAAAAGCGAGGAGTTATAGCATTAACCTATATCTTCGGAATTGGCAGAAGTAGAGCTAAAGAAATTTTAGAAACTGCCAAAGTAGATGAAAGTATAAAAGTTTCAGATTGGGATGATGACCAAATTGGTCGTATCCGTGAAGCTGTTGGAGCCTATACCATTGAAGGAGAATTACGTTCTGAGGTACAGTTAAGTATCAAACGTCTTATGGATATTGGATGTTATAGAGGTATCCGTCATAGAGCTGGTTTACCACTTAGAGGGCAACGCACTAAGAACAATTCTAGAACACGTAAAGGAAGAAGAAAAACAGTTGCTAACAAGAAAAAAGCAACTAAATAATAAGTAGCATGGCAAAGTCAACTTCAAAAAAACGTAAAGTAATTGTTGAATCTGTAGGAGAAGCACACGTAACAGCTTCTTTTAACAACATAATTATTTCGTTAACAAATAAAAAGGGAGATGTTATTTCTTGGTCTTCTGCTGGTAAAATGGGTTTTAGAGGTTCTAAAAAGAATACTCCTTATGCTGCCCAGTTAGCTGCAGAAGATGCTTCTAAAGTAGCTGTCGAAGCTGGACTTAAGAAGGTGAAAGTATATGTAAAAGGTCCTGGTAATGGTAGAGAATCTGCAATACGTTCTCTTCACAATTCTGGTATTGAAGTTTCAGAAATTATTGATGTTACTCCAATGCCACACAATGGATGTCGTCCTCCTAAAAGACGTAGAGTATAAATTTTATCCCGAATTTAATTTCGAGATCTTTTATATATAAATAACAATAAGTAAATCTAAATTAGGAATATTGATTATCGAAGGAAAGAGACCTTAATTCATAATCATCCTAAGTAACTAAATTATTAATAATGGCAAGATATACTGGTCCAAAAACTAAAATTGCTCGTAAATTTGGCGAAGCGATCTTCGGAGACGATAAGTCATTCGAAAAAAGAAATTACCCACCGGGACAACACGGAAATAACAGACGTAGAGGAAAGAAAAGTGAATACGCTATCCAGTTAATGGAAAAGCAAAAAGCAAAGTATACGTATGGAGTATTAGAGCGTCAGTTTCGTAACATGTTCGAAAAAGCAACAAGAGCTCAAGGCATAACTGGTGAGGTATTACTTCAACTTTGTGAGTCTCGTTTGGATAATGTAGTATTCAGAATGGGATTGGCAAATTCTCGTAGAGGTGCAAGACAATTAGTTTCTCACAGGCATATAACTGTTAATGGGCAACAAGTTAACATCCCTTCTTATCAATTAAAAGCAGGTGATGTTGTTGGCGTAAGAGAAAAATCAAAATCATTAGAAGTAATTCAGAATTCACTTGCGAATAATAGTAAAGTGTATGAGTGGATTACGTTTAATAATGATACTAAACAAGGTACTTTTGTATCTGTTCCGGCAAGAATTCAAATTCCGGAAAACATTAACGAACAATTCATCGTCGAATTATACTCTAAGTAATAACTCTAAGAAGAAACAATAACATGGCAATATTAAATTTTCAGAAGCCCGATAAAGTTATCATGATCGACTCTACTGAGTTCGATGGTAAATTTGAATTTAGACCATTAGAACCAGGGTATGGATTAACAGTTGGTAACGCTTTACGAAGAGTTTTGCTATCTTCTTTAGAGGGATTCGCTATAACTTCTCTTAGAATAGAAGGTGTAGATCATGAGTTCTCTACGATCTCTGGAGTAGTAGAAGATGTTACCGAGATTATCTTAAATCTTAAGCAAGTACGTTTTAAACGTCAAATAGAAGATATAGATAATGAATCTGTTACAATCTCTATCTCAGGTCAAGAGCAATTAACTGCTGGTGATTTTCAGAAATTTATTTCTGGATTCCAGGTGTTAAATCCTGATCTTGTAATCTGTAATATGGATAAAAAAGTGGCGCTTAACCTAGAAATTACTATTGAGAAAGGTAGAGGTTATGTTCCTGCTGAAGAAAATAAGAAAGCTAATGCTCCTATTGGAACCATCTTTACAGATTCTATTTACACTCCAATCAAAAATGTTAAGTATAGCATTGAGAACTATCGTGTAGAGCAAAAAACAGATTACGAAAAATTAGTTTTCGAAATTGTAACAGACGGATCTATTCATCCAAAAGATGCATTAACCGAAGCAGCTAAAATATTAATCCATCACTTCATGCTATTCTCTGATGAGCGTATTACATTAGAAGCTGATGAAATTGCGCAAACAGAAACTTATGATGAAGAATCACTTCACATGAGACAGTTGTTAAAAACTAAATTGATTGATATGGATCTTTCTGTACGTGCACTTAATTGTTTAAAAGCTGCAGAAGTAGATACTTTAGGAGATCTAGTATCTTACAATAAAAACGATTTAATGAAGTTCCGAAACTTTGGTAAGAAATCTTTAACAGAACTTGAAGAATTAGTGAATGTTAAAGGGCTTAACTTTGGTATGGACCTTTCAAAATACAAATTAGATAAAGACTAACTCATCATAATTTGCTCTCTGCAGGAGGCGGATTGAGCAAGATGATGATTAAAATAAAATGTCATGAGACACGGAAAAAAAGTAAATCACTTAGGAAGAAAAACAGCACATCGTAAAGCAATGCTTGCGAATATGGCTTGTTCCCTAATTGAGCATAAAAGAATCAATACTACAGTTGCAAAAGCAAAAGCGCTTAAGCAGTTTGTAGAGCCATTAGTGACAAAATCTAAAGAGGATACGACACATAATCGTCGTATCGTATTCAGTAGATTGCGTAATAAGTATGCAGTAACAGAATTATTTAGAGATATTGCTGCTAAAGTAGGAGATAGACCAGGGGGGTATACAAGAATTATAAAACTTGGTAATCGTCTTGGGGATAATGCAGATATGGCTATGATCGAATTAGTAGATTACAATGAGCTATATAATGCTGGTAAGCCTGCTAAGAAGAAAGCTAGAAGAAGAGGTGGTAAAGGGAAAAAGGCTACGGCCGCTCCTGTAGCACCAGCGACAGAAAATACTAGCTCTGAAGAAGAATAAATGAAAATGCGAATCGCACATAATAATAAAAGGATAAACGTTCGTCGTTTATCCTTTTTTTTTGAACAATTCTAAAAAAGGTTGATTTCTGTAAAACAGAAATTTTATAGTCAAATAAAGTTGAAAATGATGAAATGAGCATAGTAATTACTCAAAATGAATACTGTGCCAATTTTGTCAGACCATTAAAAATAATAGATATAACAAATGAAATATCAATCTCGAAAAAAAGCAATTCTTTTATTAGCAGATGGTACAATTTTTCATGGCAAAGCTGTGGGAAGAGAAGGTAGCGCTTTTGGTGAAGTGTGTTTTAATACTGGTATGACAGGTTACCAGGAAATTTTTACAGATCCCTCGTATTATGGGCAGTTAATGGTAGCTACCAATGCGCATATAGGTAATTATGGAACCAATGAAAATGAAATGGAATCAGACTCTGTTAAAATTGCAGGTTTGATTGTTAAGAACTTTAGTTACGAATATTCTCGGGATAAAGCCGATAGTTCTTTGCAAGAATTTTTAGAAAAACATAATCTCTTAGCTATTTCTGATGTAGATACGAGAGCATTAGTGAGTTATATTAGAGATAATGGGGCAATGAATGCTGTGATCTCTACAGAGGTTGATGATGTAGATAAACTAAAAAAAGAACTAGCTGCGGTTCCTGATATGAATGGTTTAGAGCTAGCTTCAAAAGTTTCTACTACAGCACCTTATTTTGTAGGTGATCCCAATGCTACTTATAAAATTTCAGCTTTAGATATAGGAATAAAGAAAAATATATTGCGCAACCTCACAAACCGAGATGCTTATGTAAAAGTATTCCCGTATAATGCTACATTCGAAGAAATGAGTGGATGGGAACCAGATGGATATTTCCTTTCTAATGGCCCTGGTGACCCAGAACCATTAACTCAGGCAATCGCAACAGCAAAAGAGATTCTTGAAAAAGATTTACCACTATTTGGTATCTGTTTAGGGCATCAAGTGATAGCATTAGCCAATGGGATAAGTACATATAAAATGCATAATGGGCATAGAGGAATAAATCATCCGGTTAAAAATCTGATCACAGGCAAAGGAGAAATCACTTCACAGAATCATGGTTTCGCAATACATAGAAAAGAAACAGAAAAACATCCTGATGTAGAAATCACTCATGTGCACCTTAATGATGATACCGTTGCGGGAATAAAAATGAAAAATAAGAACTGTTTTTCTGTACAATACCATCCAGAGGCTAGCCCTGGACCTAATGATTCAATCTACCTGTTTGATCAATTTATCGAGAATATTAAAAAAATAAAAATCACAGCATAATATAACAGTAGCTTTTGGCTCTTTTTGATAAAACTTTAATCTATAACGTTATAGTTGATAACTTGATCGCTATATCATGGATTCTGTGGTAAAATATGGTTTTTTTGAAAGGTTTAAAGTATACTGGTTTTGTATATTGCGAAGAATTAAAATTATCCAACAAAATAAATTAAAAAAATGAGTGTAATTATTAATATTCACGCTAGACAAATCTTAGATTCACGCGGTAATCCAACTGTAGAAGTAGACGTGATTACTGAAAATGGTGTTTTAGGAAGAGCTGCTGTTCCTTCTGGGGCATCTACTGGAGAACACGAAGCTGTAGAACTACGAGATGGTGGTGCTGCATATATGGGTAAAGGAGTTCTTAAGGCTGTCGAAAATGTAAATACAATAATTGCTGAAGAGTTATTAGGATATTCTGTCTTTGATCAAAATTTATTAGATCAGACTATGATCCAGTTAGATGGTACTTCTAACAAATCAAAACTTGGCGCTAATGCGATATTAGGAGTTTCGCTAGCAATAGCAAAAGCAGCGGCAAACGAACTTAATATGCCATTATATCGCTATGTAGGAGGAGTAAGTGCTAATACGCTACCGGTACCGATGATGAATATTATTAATGGAGGTTCGCATAGTGATGCCCCCATAGCGTTTCAGGAGTTTATGGTGATGCCGGTAAAAGCTAAAAACTTTACACATGCCATGCAAATGGGAACCGAGATCTTTCATAATCTTAAAAAAGTGTTGCATGATAGAGGTCTGAGTACTGCTGTTGGTGATGAAGGAGGATTTGCTCCGGCATTAGATGGAACAGAAGATGCTTTAGATTCAATTGCCCTTGCAGTAGAGAAAGCAGGATACAAATTTGGCGACGAAATAATGGTTGCACTAGATTGTGCAGCAGCAGAATTTTTTGTGGATGGTAAATATGACTATACAAAATTTGAAGGTGATAAAGGAGTAATACGAACAAGTGAAGAACAAGCAGATTATCTTGCAGAACTAGCTTCAAAATACCCAATTATTTCTATAGAAGATGGTATGGATGAGAACGATTGGGAAGGATGGAAATATCTTACAGATAAGGTAGGAGATAAAGTTCAATTGGTTGGTGATGATTTGTTTGTTACTAATGTAGAACGACTTTCAAAAGGAATTGAAAATGGTATTGCTAATTCAATACTAATTAAAGTTAACCAAATAGGAACTCTTACAGAGACTATAGCGGCAGTAAATATGGCGCATAATGCAGGGTATACCTCTGTTATGTCGCACCGTTCTGGTGAAACAGAAGATAATACTATTGCTGATCTAGCTGTTGCTTTAAATACAGGGCAAATTAAAACAGGATCAGCCTCTCGTAGTGATAGAATGGCAAAATATAATCAATTACTACGTATTGAAGAAGAGTTGGGAAGTATTGCTTATTTTCCGAAAGAAAATGCGTTTAAGGTAAAATAGTGGAGGTTAAATGAAATATAAAAAGCGACTATCTAATTAGGTAGTCGCTTCGTTTTTTATATAATTTTGAAAATGAGTTGTAAGGGTAAAAATGATCTTACGATTAATACTATGTTAACACTATATTTCGTAATTTAGCAATCCTACAATAACAGCAAAATTCTAAAATAATCAAATGTCAAAAATAGCTACGTTAGAAATCGACGGTAATAAATATGAGTTTCCGATAATAGAAGGAACAGAGAAAGAATTAGGAATTGATATTAAAACACTAAGAGGGGTAACCGGAGGGATTACAACCATTGATCCCGGATATAAAAATACCGGAAGCTGTGAAAGTGGTATTACATTCCTTGACGGAGAAAAAGGAATTTTAAGATACCGAGGATATTCTATAGAAGAATTGGCAGAAAAAGCAGATTTTTTAGAAGTTGCTTATTTATTAATTTTTGGAGAATTACCAACAAAGTCAGAACTAGAAAAATTTGATAGAGATATAAAAGAAGAATCTCATGTCGATGAGGATATGAAGAAAATCCTTGATGGATTCCCCAAAAGTGCACACCCAATGGGAGTGCTGTCTTCTTTAACCAGTGCATTGATAGCTTTTAATCCAGGATCAGTAGATGTAGATTCTGAAGAAGAAATGTATAATGCTATTGTAAAAATTTTAGCAAAATTCCCGGTACTTGCAGCTTGGACAATGAGAAAAAGAAAAAGTCTTCCGCTAGATTACGGAGATGATTCTTTGGGATATGTACAGAATTTGCATAAAATGATGTTTGCAAGACCGAATAAAGCTTATGAGCCGAATGAACTTGTATATGATGCATTGGATAAATTATTAATACTTCATGCAGATCATGAGCAAAACTGTTCTACTTCTACTGTTAGAATTGTCGGATCTTCTCATGCAGGATTGTTTGCTTCATTGTCTGCTGGAATATCTGCATTGTGGGGGCCGCTTCATGGAGGCGCAAATCAGGCTGTTATAGAAATGCTTGAGGCAATCAAAGCAGATGGAGGAGATACAGCCAAGTATATTGCTAAAGCCAAAGATAAAAGTGATCCTTTTCGTTTAATGGGATTTGGTCATAGAGTATATAAAAACTTTGATCCAAGAGCTAAGATTATCAAAAAATCAGCAGAAGAAGTATTAGGTGATTTAGGGATCGAAGATCCTGTCCTTGATATTGCCAAGGGATTGGCTAAAGTTGCTTTGGAAGACGAATATTTTATACAAAGAAAATTATATCCTAATGTAGATTTTTACTCTGGTATTATATATAGAACTTTAGGGATACCAACAGAAATGTTTACTGTAATGTTTGCTTTGGGAAGATTACCAGGATGGATTGCGCAATGGAGAGAGATGAGGCTTCGAAAAGAACCTATAGGAAGACCACGACAAATATATATAGGAGAAAATTACAGATCTTTTGTGAAATTAGAAGATAGATAAAAATTAGATATTATAAAATATAAAGGCCTTACATTATAATTAATAGTAGTAAGGCTTTTTTATTTTATCTTTATGCCTCTCTAAAGAGAGATTATTAAAATTAGTTACGAATTCATAACGAGTTCAATAAATAGATCAGACAAAGATGTTTTTATTGTAGCATATTTCTAAAAGCAATTAAAAACAGTAATATAAGTAATGAAAGAAATTAAATTAGTTAAAAATAGATCAGATATTGGCGCAGGAACAAGAGGTTCTGATTTGGGAGTTGACGCAATAGAAATTGCAGCTATTAATAAAAATGATGATTATTTTAATTTATATCCCTATGAAAATGTAGAAACAGAAAATGAGACTATATACAATAAGGTAAATAATTCATTCGCTAAACGAATAGGTAGTGTGCTTAACGTGTGCACTCGGTTAAGTGATAGCGTATCAAGAAACCTTAAAGAAGATATATATCCAATTGTATTATCGGGAGATCATTCGTCGGCCTTGGGTACAATTAGTGGAATAAAAGCAGCTTTTCCAACCAAAACATTAGGAGTGGTATGGATCGACGCTCATGCCGATGTGCACTCACCATATACATCACCCTCAGGGAATATTCATGGTATGCCTCTGGCAGCAGCACTTTCTAATGATAATCTTAGTTTCAAAATCAATGAGGTGTCAGAAGAGACATCTGATTTGTGGAACAAGATGAAAAATATTGGTATTGAAGGTCAAAAAATAGAACACCAGAATATCGTGTATTTTGGAGTGAGAGATACAGAAGAGCCAGAAGAAGGAGTAATTGCAGAAAATGAGATTAAAAATTATAGGGTCGAAGAAATGCGTTATCGTGGTTTTACACAATGCCTGGAAGAAGCAATTCAAAAATTAGAATCCTGTGATATGATATATATATCTTTTGATGTTGATAGTATGGATTGTGATTTGATATCTAAAGGAACAGGAACACCGGTTTCTAGAGGGTTTGATATTGATGAAGCAATTCGTATTATTCAAGCATTTGTGAAAACAAAGAAAACTGTTTGTTTTGAAGTGGTAGAGGTAAACCCTACACTGGATAATAAAGGAAATAGGATGGCAGAAGCTGCTTTTGATGTGCTAAAAGCAACAACAGCAACGATTACAGAAAAAATGATAAACTAATTTATTTGGAAAAACAAATAACCAATACCATAGTAATGATCCGTCCTGTTCAATTTAGAATGAATGAACAAACGGCTGTAAATAATTACTACCAGGAAACTGCTGGTATAGATACAAAAACTGCTAATAGTAAAGCTCAACAAGAGTTTAGTCAATTTGTAAAAGTGTTAAGAGAAGCTGGGGTACAAGTAATTGTAATCGACGATGATCCGAAAAGTGATACACCTGACTCTATTTTCCCTAATAACTGGGTGTCTTTTCATGAAAATGGGGATGTAGGGTTATATCCTATGTTCGCAGTAAATAGGAGAAAAGAACGTAGACCCGAAGTTTTGGACCAAATAGAAGCGTCTGGGTTTGAAATAAATAATATTATAGATTATACCAATGCCGAAGATGAAGGATTGTTTCTTGAAGGTACAGGTAGTCTGGTGTTAGATAGGGTAAATAGAAAAGCATATTGCGCATTATCTCCTCGTGCAGATGAAGATTTATTTATAGAGTTTTGTGAAGATTTTGAATATACCCCCGTTGTCTTTACAGCGTATCAAACTGTTAATGAAAAACGATTGCCAATATATCATACCAATGTAATGATGGGGGTAGGAGAAACATTTGCCGTTGTATGCCTGGAATCTATAGACGATAAAAAAGAACGCAAAAATCTTGTTAACCATCTAAAAAATGATGATAAAGAGATTATTGCAATTACAGAAAATCAAGTAAACAACTTTGCGGGTAATATACTTCAAGTTGTTGGTTTGGGAGATAAGCGTTATATTGTCATGTCGTCCGTAGCGTTTAAGAGCTTAACTAAAGATCAAATTGCCAGAATAGAAAAGCATTGTGCAATTCTTCATAGCGATCTTAATACAATCGAAACATTGGGTGGAGGGAGTGCACGTTGTATGATGGCAGAAGTTTTTCTTCCAAAAAGGTTGTAGTTCTATAAGCTGTAGTTAAAACTTCAAACTCGACTAGTAACTATAAATTACAAGAAATCAATTAAAGTATGCTTTCGAAAAAAACTAAATATGGCTTAAAGGCACTTACTTATATTGCAAAAAAGAGATGTGATGATCCCGTATTAATCTCAGAGATTGCATCTAATGAGAATATTTCTCAAAAATTTTTAGAAAGTATTCTATTAACACTAAGAAAAACAGGTTTTTTGGGATCTAAAAAAGGAAAAGGAGGAGGGTATTATTTGATTAAAGAGCCAAAAAATATCACAATGGCGTCTGTAATTAGAGTTCTAGAAGGACCTATCGCTATGGTACCTTGCGTGAGTCTTAATTTCTATGAAAAATGCGATGATTGTCCCGACGAAGATAAATGTGCGGTACATAGCGTTATGATTGAAGTAAGAGATAGCACATTAAAGGTTCTGGAAAATAAAACATTAGCAGATTTTGTTAAGTAATCACAAAATGATTTTTACTTATGGGTTCTTTTATACTTGTACGGCCCTTTGATTTTACCCCATACTTGTTTCCCGTTATTGTTATATCCTTTAGTCCATATAGATATTTTATCCTTACTAACTACGTAGGTGCTCATGATATAGTCGATATAATCAATAGAACTATTGCAAGAACCTTTATTCGTTTTACCAGAATATATCGTCGAAGTTTTTTTCTTAAAATATACTTGACATCCGGTTTTTATTTCTAGGCTGTCCAAAGTTAATCTGTCGAAGAGTTTGGTTGAAGGCCTTTCAGAGAATTCAATATTGTTTAGATCAACACTATGATCCTTTGCACTAATAATTTTATAACTTGTACTTTTAATAGTCGAGGAGTCTAATCGTTCATAATTTAGTATAGTCTGATTATATATATGATGATCACCTTTAGCATCTGATACTTCAGAATATATCCAATATCCAGGTTTGTCTTTCCATATTCTAATGTTAATTAAGTTAAGGTGAGTAAAACTAGAATCATTTTCAGCTTGTTCTTTGTTAGAAAATTCACCAATTAATAATGCTACCAAATTGTGTAATTCAATATCTTTTATGGGATTAGAATTGCAGGATGATAAGAATGTTGATAGAAAAATAATTAGTAAAAATTGCCTCATATGATTGTTTTAATAAATATATAAAAAATACGAAAAAAAATGCAATTTATCGATAAAACTTAGCGTTTTGTCCTAGTAAAATTGATTTGGACGCACGTTTTTGCAAATTGAAACCCCAAATACAAAGTAATAAATAGATAATATTGATGTCTTAATTAATCTATTTGTGTTGGTACAAAAGGAAGAACGATTTCGCGATTTGTTTTCTAATTTAACTCAGGGGTTTTTGTATGAGTTGCTAACTAGCGTTTTTTATGTACAATATAATGAAATGATGTGAAAACACGTAGTATCGCTGTCTTATTTCTATTATCTTTGCAGCTTAATTTTTTAAGAAGATGAGTTTACAACAAACCATTTCAGAAAAAGTAAAAGAAGCAATAAAACAATTGCATGGTGCTAATCTGGAATCTGTAGAATTACAAGCCACCCGAAAAGAGTTTGAAGGAGATATTACCGTGGTAATATTTCCTATGCTTCGCGTAGTTAAAGGAAACCCTTTACAACTAGGAGAATCTATAGGTAAATATTTGGCAGAGCATATAAAAGAAATTGATACTTATAATGTAGTTAAAGGGTTTCTAAATCTAGTAATTTCGAATTCATATTACCTTGATTTTTTTGCAGAAATAAAAAATATTGAGCACTATGGTTTTGTAGCTCCTTCAAAAGAAGATAAGGCAATTATGGTAGAGTATTCCTCACCTAATACAAATAAGCCCCTGCATTTAGGACATATTAGAAATAATCTTTTAGGATATGCCGTGGCAGAAATCATCAAAGCTAGTGGTAAAAGAGTATATAAAACTCAAATCATTAATGATAGAGGTATACATATTTGTAAATCTATGTTAGCTTGGCAGAAATATGGAGATAGAAAAACACCAGAATCTACTGGGATAAAAGGAGATAAATTGGTTGGGAATTACTATGTGAAATTTGATAAAGTCTATAAAGATCAAATTGCCGAGTTAATTGCTGCAGGTAAAACAGAAGAGGAAGCAAAAAAAGAAGCTCCGATCTTAGTAGAAGCCCAGGAAATGCTTCGTAAATGGGAAGCAGGAGATGAAAAAGTGGTGAAACTTTGGAAAATGATGAATGGTTGGGTATATGATGGTTTTGATCAGACCTATAAAGCTTTGGGAGTAGATTTTGATAGCTATTATTATGAAAGTAATACATACCTTCTCGGTAAGGATAATATCGAAGAAGGATTAGCTACAGGTGTATTTTTCAAAAAAGAAGACGGGTCAGTTTGGTGTGATCTAACCGATGAAGGTCTTGACGAGAAAATAGTATTGCGTAGTGATGGTACAGCGGTATATATGACTCAGGATATAGGAACAGCAATACAGCGTGTTAAGGATAACCCTGATATAGGGGGGATGATATATACAGTAGGGAATGAGCAGGATTATCATTTTAAGGTGTTGTTTTTGATTTTGAAAAAATTGGGATATGACTGGGCACAATATTTACATCATCTAAGTTATGGTATGGTTGATTTGCCTAGCGGTAAAATGAAAAGTAGAGAAGGAACGGTAGTAGATGCCGATGATTTAATTGTTCAAATGGCAACAACTGCAGGCGAAATTTCTAAAGACCTGGGTAAGTTAGATGGTTATACAGAAGATGAAAAAGCAGAAATTTACCATACTATAGGTCTTGGCGCATTAAAGTATTTTATTTTGAAAGTAGATCCTAAAAAACGTATTCTTTTTAATCCCGAAGAATCGGTAGATTTTCAAGGAAATACAGGGCCATTCATACAATATACCTATGCACGTATTCAAGCCATTCTGAGAAAAGCAGATTTTGATTATAATACTCCGATAGTTGAGATAACATTACATGAAAAGGAGAAAGAGCTTATTAAACAATTAGAACTTTATCCAGAAATTATTCAGAACGCTGCGAATGAGCTTAGTCCAGCTATAATTAGTAATTATACGTATGACCTGGTAAAAAGCTACAATTCGTTTTTTCAAAATGTATCTATATTTGGAGCAGATACAGATCAGGAAAAAATATTTAGAGTTCAAATTTCTAATCTAGTAGGTAAAACTATTAAATCTGCATTTAAACTTTTAGGGATTAGTGTTCCCGAAAGGATGTAGTTTTTGGTATAGATGTAAAATCTTAAGGATCGATATTTTTGCTTTAAAAAGAGAAGAATATCGATTTTTTATTCTTTTTATCTAAAGTATGAGGTAAAAATCAATGGTAAATACTATATTAAATCATCTGTTTTTTTATTTTAGTAAGATGAAGTGCCAAATATCAAGAGCAACCGACCAGGATTTACCGTTGATGCAACATTTGTTTTATCAAACGGTTATTACCTATGGTTCTATGGTATTTACAAAATCAGAGATTAAAATTTACTCTCGATTGGCGATAAACAAAGCATATTGGCAAAATAAATTTAATAAAGACTATATTTATAATGCTAAGTTAAATGGTGAAATTGTAGGCTCTTTTTCTATGGATCCAAAAGGGAATATTGAGTATATATTTGTTCATATGAATTATCATGGACGAGGTATTGCTAGTGAATTATATCGTACTATCGAGGATATTGCAAAAAAAACAAATATAAAAACATTAACTACGCAAGTTAATATGTTAACCCGTTCGTTCTTTCAGAAAAATGGTTTCGAAATTATAAAAAATGCTTCAAAAGTAGTTGGAGGAGAGGAAGTAATAAGTTATAGTGGTGTAAAACACCTTTAAAAACTAATATCTAAAATAAAATCACCTGTAAATTCTTGTTCTATTTTATCCAGGACGTAGTTTTATATAGATAATTCATGGTTGCATACTTTTATTTTGATTGAATTTTGAAAAATAGATTCATGATTTAAGTAGTTTTAAAAATATATAATGACCTTACCAAATATCTAAATGAGGTTTAGTTTTTATGATAAAAAAAGTGTGAAATCTTGTACCAACTTTATTTTTGGCGAAACAAAATTACATGTGATACTATATTGTTTGATTGTGATTCTATAATTCTGTAATTCCATCCTTTATTTATACACTTCAAATCCTTAAATTTGCACCGATCTATCGATGAAGGTAGTGGTTTTCAAAATACGAGAAAATATATGTTTGATAATTTAAGTGATAAGCTAGATAAAGCTTTACATATTCTAAAAGGTCATGGGCAGATAACAGAAGTAAATGTTGCAGAGACACTTAAGGAGGTGAGAAGAGCATTAGTTGATGCCGATGTAAATTATAAAATTGCCAAAGAATTTACTTCAACAGTAAAAGAAAAAGCATTAGGTCAGAATGTTTTAAAAAGCCTTAAACCAGGGCAGTTAATGGTAAAACTTGTCAAGGATGAATTAACAGAATTGATGGGAGGTGATGTTGTAGAGGTTGATTTGTCGGGTAAACCGTCTGTTATCTTGATGTCGGGATTACAAGGTTCTGGTAAAACCACTTTTTCGGGAAAACTTGCTAATTTTCTTGCTACTAAAAAAACTAAAAAACCACTTCTTGTTGCTTGTGATGTATATAGACCTGCGGCGATTGATCAATTACATGTAGTTGGGGAACAGATTAACGTAGAGGTTTTTAGTGATAGAGGTAATAATGATCCGGTGGCTATTGCCAAAGCTGGTGTAGCACATGCAAAAGCAAATGGGTTTAATGTGGTTATTATTGATACTGCAGGGCGTCTGGCAGTAGACGAAGTAATGATGACAGAGATCGCAAATATCCATAAAGCAGTTACTCCTAATGAAACCTTATTTGTTGTTGATTCTATGACAGGGCAGGATGCAGTTAATACTGCAAAAGCTTTTAATAATGTACTTAATTTTGATGGGGTAATCCTAACCAAGCTTGATGGTGATACCCGAGGTGGAGCAGCAATCTCTATAAAATCTGTTGTCGATAAACCTATTAAATTTATTGGTACCGGGGAGAAAATGGAAGCTATCGATGTATTCTATCCTTCTCGTATGGCAGATCGTATTTTGGGAATGGGAGATGTGGTGTCCCTTGTAGAGCGTGCTCAGGAACAGTTTGATGAAGAAGAAGCAAGAAAACTACAAAAGAAAATTGCCAAAAACCAGTTTGGATTTGATGACTTCTTAAAACAAATTCAGCAGATTAAGAAAATGGGTAATATGAAGGATTTGATCGGAATGATCCCTGGAGCGGGGAAAATGATGAAAAATATGGATATCGATGATGATGCGTTTAGGCATATTGAAGCGATTATACATTCTATGACACCAGAAGAACGATCAAAGCCACAAATTATAAATTCTAGTAGAAAGAAACGTATTGGTAAAGGTTCGGGAACATCGATACAACAAGTAAATCAATTGTTAAAGCAATTTGATCAGATGAGTAAGATGATGAAGATGATGCAAGGTGGCGGTGGAAAACGAATGATGCAGATGATGGGTAAAATGAAATAATTATAATTTTTTGAGAAATAACAGGTAATTTAGGCACATGGAAATATTAGATGGAAAAAAAGTAAGCAATGATATTAAAGATGAAATAGCTGTTGAAGTTCAAAAAATGAAAGAACGTGGTGAAAAAGTACCACATCTTGCAGCAGTTTTGGTAGGTAATGATGGTGCTAGTTTAACCTATGTGGGCAGTAAAGTTAGGGCCTGTGAGCGAATAGGTTTTGAGTCTACTTTGATCAAAATGTCTGATACAACCAGTGAAATAGAGCTATTAGCTAAGATTAAAGAACTTAATGAAGATGATAATATTGATGGTTTTATAGTACAATTGCCATTACCCCCTCAAATTGATGAGCAAAAAATACTTCTAGCGGTACACCCTGATAAGGATGTAGATGGTTTTCATCCTATGAATTTTGGAAGAATGGCATTAGAGATGCCAGCTTTTATTTCTGCTACTCCGTTTGGTATTTTAGAATTGCTAGAACGCTACAATGTAGAGACCAAAGGAAAGCATACTGTAGTAATTGGTAGAAGTCATATTGTAGGTAGACCCATTAGTATTTTAATGGGAAGAAAAGGTTCACCTGGTAATTCTACCGTGACATTAACCCATAGCCACACTCAAAATATTGAGCAAATCATTGCCCAGGCAGATATTGTTATTTCAGCTTTGGGTGTTCCTAATTTTTTAAAAGCCGAGATGGTGAAGGAGAATGCAGTAGTTATTGATGTTGGAATTACGAGAGTTTCTGATGAATCTACCCCAAAAGGGTATAGGATTGTTGGGGACGTTGATTTTGAAAACGTAAGCAAAAAAGCATCTTTTATTACTCCGGTGCCCGGAGGAGTAGGGCCAATGACAATAGCAATGCTACTTAAAAACACATTATTAGCAAGAGAAAGACATCAGAATAACAAATAATTTTGATTTATTCAATTAATAACAACCAAAAAGCCAGCACATACGATCGTATGTGCTGGCTTTTTGGTTATATAAGAATTTCCTTCTGAAAAAAATCTTTATCCTATTTATATATACAAACGCCAGAACTCATAAAGTCCTGGCGTTTATTATAATGTTACATTTATATTTTGGTGATTATAAAATGTATGTAATAGTATTCTTAGTTTTCATTAAAGGCTCTTGCAGTAATGTTATCATCACTACCAGTACTATATCCACCTCCACTAGGAAGAAGATCTAATGCTAAATTATAAGAAGGAACATTGATACCTTTAGAAGTTTTTACGGTGTTAAAATCTAAGATTTGCTTGCTATGCTCATATAATGCATTCTTAGTAAAAGTTCCGAATTTTTTACCATTCTCAGTAGTTTCTTTCCATTCCTTACCGTATGCAATTTTAAGGTAGTATTCTCCTTCTGGAATGTTTCTGATAAACTGAGTAGCATTAGAGTTGATATATGTTATACGTACTAACTGGTCATCAGCTTTGGTTTTACCCATTTTGTACATCTTAACAACAACTTCTGTGTTTTTTCCTACTTTGATTTTTAGGTAGTTGTCTAATTTATAGTCAAACTTACCTTTAAAATCAAATGATTTTGGAGTTGCACCAGACTTATATGTCTTTTTCTCCCAGCTAGAGTATTTGTCTTCTCTAGATACCTCTATAGAAGCAGCTTTAGGAGAGCTCGTGTTTGAGCTAGAACCATAAGATGGCGTTGTAGATTCGATAGGATTAGAGGCTACACTCGAACCTCTTGCAGCTCTTCTGTTAGCTTCTTCTACCGCTCTTCTTGTTTCTTCTGTATCTGCAAGAGCTCGTTGTGCAGCAACATCTTTAGATCGTTTTGCTGCTTCTGCATCAGCAATTGCTTTCGCTGCTGCTGCTTCTGCTTCTCTTTTTAGACGTTCTGCATCAGCAATCGCTTTTCTTGCAGCTTCTTCTGCAGCTTTTTTTGCAGCTTCTGCCTGTGCTATTGCTTGTGCAGCAGCTTGTTTTGCTGCTTCTCTTTTTGCTGCTGCTTCTTGAGCAGCTCTTTCTGCATCTGCAATTCGACTATCCTCGGTTAATAGGCTACTAAGTACAAAACCATTCATTTTCTTGAACTGTATTGCACTCCATTCTCCATAATTAGAGCTCATTACATATACCTGAGTTCCTTGAGGAACTTCGGCAATTGTATTAAATTGTAGACCTGGACCACTTCGAACTTCTAGTTTACCAGAAGACATTAAGTATTGCCCATCCTGAGCATGAGCAGACGAGAAAGTAATCACCAAAAGCAGAATAAATGTAAAAATAGACTTCATATCGCTTGTTTTAAGTAGATTGGGTTATAATTCAAATTTAATATTATTATTTTCTTTAATTAAAAATTTATAAAAAACATAATTTACCGTCAAAAATTGATCTCCAAAAAAGATGCCAAAAATATTTTAGCTCTAATTTCTTCTTTTAATACAATCTAATAAATATTAAAAGAATTACAGTTTTTTAAAGAACAATTTAATGTGTAATGATTTGTTTTTCAATAAGTTAATGTGTTTTTGCTCTAGCAAAACTTCAATACTTTTGATTAAAATACTGAAAAGAAAACCATTAAATCAGACTCAAAAGTAATGTTTTAATATGAAAAACACAACTTGTTTTCATTTTATTTCAATAAAAATAACAATTTATTTTCATCATTTTGTGTTTTTCAACGATTTTTTTTATCAATACAACCGATTTAATTGCGATTTTTATACAGCATTGTCGGTTTTGTAAGTTATATACTATAGATATATGTAAAAGTGAAAAATATCTAATTTGACAAGCACTAGACTTTTTTTATTTTAACACAGTTTTAACATGATGAACATGCTTTGGTTAATCACTATATCCTATACTTAGATTGGTATGTGAATAAGTTTTAATGTTTTTCTTTAATAAGGTTTGGGAATTTTGCTTGAAATCTTTTTAATCTAGGGACAGATATATTACGTATGTAGGGATTGCCCGGGTTTCTTTTTTCGTAATCCTGGTGATAAGTCTCTCCTTTCCAGAATTTTTGAAACGGTAACACTTCTGCAGCTATCCTTTGGTTTAGTTTTTTGCTTAATGCTTCTTTTTTGTCTTTTATTATTTTTTTCTGCTCTTCGTTTTGATAAAAGATAATTGACCTGTATTGTGAACCATGATCTGGGCCTTGTCCATTAACCTGTGTTGGGTTTTGTGATCCAAAATACACATCTACCAAAGTTGAGAAAGAAACAATTTTGGGGTCATAGATGATCTCTACGGTTTCGGCATGTCCTGTTCGCCCGGTATTACTTGATTGGTACGTTGGGTTTTTGGTATGGCCTCCTGAGTAACCAGAGATAGATTCTTTAACACCTTTTATGCTTTCGTAAATAGCTTCGACGCACCAAAAGCATCCACTGGCAAAATAAGCTCTTTCTAAACCATCAACAGGTTTAACGCTAACCGGTGTGATATTTTCATTTTGTGTGACTTCTTTTTTATTATTAACTGATTGACTATTGCTTTGGCAGCTCGAAAATAATAGAACGACACTCCATATTATATATAATATATTCCTCATAATAAATTAAATTTTAATACTTGGTCAATTTCTTTTTAAAAAACTTTCAGTTTTATTTATTAAAAGTGACAAAAATAATATGATAAAGCAAAGATGGCTATCAATATTAATTGATAGCCATCTTTGCTATTTGTTACAAATGTATTATTATCCATTCATAGAAATAAGGAACTCGTCATTATTTCTTGTTTGCTTAAAACGTTCATTAATAAATTCCATTGCTTCTACTGGGTTCATATCTGCAAGATATTTTCGCATTACCCACATTCGTTGAATAGTTGTTTCGTCTAATAGAATATCATCTCGACGAGTGCTTGAAGATGTAAGGTCAATAGCAGGGAAAATTCTACGATTAGAGATTTTTCGATCTAATTGTAGTTCCATATTACCAGTTCCTTTGAACTCTTCGAAGATTACTTCGTCCATTTTAGAACCGGTTTCTGTCAATGCTGTTGCTATTATAGTTAGAGAACCTCCATTTTCTATGTTACGGGCAGCACCAAAGAAACGTTTTGGTTTGTGTAAAGCATTAGCATCTACACCACCACTTAATATTTTTCCACTAGCTGGTTGTACGGTGTTGTAAGCTCTGGCTAGTCTTGTGATTGAATCTAATAGAATGACTACATCATGACCACACTCTACTAATCTTTTTGCTTTTTCCAGTACGATATTAGCTACTTTTACATGCTCATTAGCTTCTTTATCAAAGGTAGAAGCAATTACTTCTCCTTTTACATTGCGCTGCATATCTGTAACTTCTTCAGGTCTTTCATCTATAAGAAGGATCATTTGATATACTTCGGGATGATTTGCTGCAATTGCATTGGCAACATCCTTAAGTAGCATCGTCTTACCGGTCTTAGGTTGTGATACTATCATACCACGTTGTCCTTTTCCAATAGGAGCAAATAAATCCATTATCCTTGTAGATATTGTGCTTTGTCGTTCTGCTATATTAAATTTTTCTTGCAGAACTAGAGGAGTGAGATGCTCAAAAGAAACTCTGTCGCGAACTACTTGTGGATCAAGACCGTTAATTTTATTTACCTTAATAAGAGGGAAATATTTTTCCCCTTCTTTAGGAGGTCTTACTTGTCCTAATACGGTATCTCCTGTTTTAAGTCCAAAAAGTCTAATCTGCGATTGTGATACATAGATATCATCTGGAGAAGAAAGATAGTTGTAATCACTAGATCTTAAAAAGCCATATCCATCTTGCATAATATCCAATACACCTTCACTCTCAATTATGGCATCAAACTCAAAATCTGGTTCTTTATACCGATTTCTGTTGTCACGATTCCCGTTCTCCTTTTTATTAGTATTGTTAGGATTATTATTTCGAGACTTATTTTGTTGAGACTTATCGTTACCTCTATTTCGATTGTCCTTTTTGTCATCTCTATTTTGGTGAGGTTTATTTTTTTTATCGCTGTTTTCTTTCTCTTTAGAGACAGTTTCCTCTGAAGGGAGTGGTTTGACCACTTCACTTTTCTGTTCTTTAGGAGTTTTATTGTCTTTGCTAACAGGGTTTGTAGATCCGTCTGGTTTACGAGCACGAGGTCTTCTTTGACGAACATTGGGTTTGGGTTTTTCAGAATCTGTTTTTTCTGAAGCATCCTCAGCTACCACTTGCTTAACCTTGTTAGGATTTGTGGCTTGATAATCTAGTATTTGATATACTAAATCTAACTTTTTTAAGGTACGAAACTTTGGTACATTAAGGTTTTTTGCAATTTCTTGCAATTCAGGAAGCTTTTTTGCTTTTAATTCAGAAATATCTAACATTTATATGTGTTATATAATTTTACGTTTTAGGTATAAATTTTCTAAAGAAGAAATCTAGGAAAATTTTATTTTCGAAGGTAAGTAACCTTAGTTGAGAAGGTTACAGGTTTTGTGCTGCAAGTATACGACTTTATTTTTAATTTTTTACACATATTTATAAAAAGAAACTCTTATTTTTGCTTTTCTCTAAGGAAAAAATAATGTTACAACGAATTCAAACCATATATCTTTTGTTAGCTGCTGCAGTTTCTGGGGGGCTTTGTATGTATTTACCTTATGGGGTAGATGCTAATGGTGTAGCACTTTATGCTAAAGGAGAACTATTTCTTTTAGGGATGTTTTTGGGATCAGCGGTTTTATCTCTGATTTCGATTTTTTTATTTAAAAATAGAAAGCTTCAATTTGTACTGGGGCGTATCAATATCTTATTAAACTTTATTTTACTAGGAGTATTTGTTTATTGGTCACTAACGGTATCTGGAGAAACTCAGGTTTCAGAGAAAGGTATTGGGATGATCATTCCTGTTATTTCTATCGTTTTATTAGTAATGGCCAATAAGGCTATTAAGAAGGATGAGAATCTTGTAAAATCTGTAGACCGATTGCGATAAACCTAAAATCTTAGTAGTATTAGTGCGTTAAAACCCGGAGTATGCCAACTCCGGGTTTTATTTTTTTCCTAATTCTATTACTTCCAGATTAGCGATATTACCGGCATTGAGTGTAAACCTGAGCATTGTTCTTACTTTGTGAAACCCATGTTTGCCTGCCGCACCAGGATTCATATGTAAGACTCCGTTTTTTTTATCGGGTATTACTTTTAGAATATGCGAATGACCACAGATAAATAATTGAGGAGGATTTGATTTAATCTCATCTCGGGTGTTTATATTGTATTTGGGAGGATACCCTCCTATATGAGTGATCCATACAGAGACCTCTTCACAAATAAACCTTTGGTGTAAGGGATAGGTGGCACGGGCTTTATCATCATCTATATTTCCATAAACAGCCCTAAGAGGTTTTAAAGCTTCGATAGCATTAGTCACTTCAAGATCACCGATATCTCCAGCATGCCAAATTTCGTCGGCTTCATTAACGTAATGCAATATGCGAGAATCAATATAACTATGGGTATCGCTAAGTAGAAGTATTTTTTTCAAAATTGAATAATAAAATTGAGTTATTGTACAATAGAAAAACAGGAACTAAACCATAACTCCTATCTCTGTTTTATAAAGTATATTTGCGCTTAGTTTTTATACAAAAATATAATATTGTTAAAATAAGTTATAGACTCTAAGCAAATAAATTGTATTGAAAATAATAAATGCAAGTAGAATGAAATATTTTTTAGAACTTTCATATAACGGAACTTCATATCATGGATGGCAACGACAACCTAATGCAATTTCTGTGCAGGAAGTTCTTGAGGATTCGTTATCTACTATTTTACGAGATAAAACTGATGTGATTGGAGCAGGAAGAACAGATGCTGGTGTTCATGCAAAACAAATTATGGCTCATTTTGATTGTAGAGGTATATTAGATATAGATCAATTTAAATATAAACTTAATGCAATTTTACCTACAGAAATTGCAATTCAGAATATACGACGTGTACAAGAAAATGCTCATGCTCGGTTTGATGCAGTAAGTAGGTCGTATGAATATCATATTACATTAATAAAAGACCCTTTTAGTATTTGTAAATCTTATTATTTTAAAAAACCATTGGATTTGGATTTAATGAATGAAGCTGCTAAATTACTGTTAAACTATACTAATTTTAAATGCTTTAGTAAGTCCAAAACCGATGTAAAGACGTATAATTGTACAATCACAAATGCAATCTGGGAAAATCATGGTAATCAATTAGTTTTTAAGATTTCGGCCAATCGTTTTCTTAGAAATATGGTTAGAGCAATTGTGGGAACACTTATCGAGATTGGAGAACATAAATTAAATAAAGAGGATTTAATTGCTATTATTAAAAGTGAAGATCGCAGTCAGGCGGGATATTCAGTTCCTGCTCATGGGCTTTACTTAACAGCTGTAGAATACCCTAATAATATATATAATATAGATGGCAGAAAAGAGTGGTAAAGCTTTTGATTTTAAACTTTTTAGGCGGTTGATTACATATACTAATCCTTACCGGTTAACTTTTTATTTTGTAGGTTTTTCGGCTATTTTGTTGGCTATCTTGTCTATTGTTAATCCTTATTTGCTTAGAGAGACAATCGATAGGACTATTATTCCTAAAGATGGCGAATTATTGATTTATTTTATTTGTCTAATGTTGGGGGTTTTGTTTCTGGATGTAATCACTCAATTTTTATTCATTTATTTTGCAAATTGGTTAGGCCAAGAAGTAATTCGGGATATTAGAGTGAAACTGTTTGAACATATGCTTGGCTTTAAAAAACAATATTATGATCAGTCTGCTGTAGGTAGATTGGTGACTCGGGCTGTAAGTGATATCGAAACTATTGCCAGTATTTTTAGCCAGGGATTGTTTATGATTATAAGTGATCTGTTAAAGATGCTAGCAATTTTATGCTATATGCTTTACCAGAGTTGGCAACTTGCATTACTGGTATTTGTTGTGTTACCTCTAGTGGTCTATGCGACACGAATTTTTCAGCAAAAAATGAAAGTAGCTTTTGAGGAAGTAAGAACCCAGGTTTCTAATCTTAATTCATTTGTACAGGAACGAATTACCGGAATGAAGATTGTTCAATTGTTTACAAGAGAAGAAACTGAGTACGCTAATTTTAAAGAAATTAATGAAAAACATAAAAAAGGTTGGATAAAAACGGTTTGGTATAACTCTATATTTTTCCCTATTGCAGAGATGTCTAGCTCTATAACCATTGGGTTGATCGTTTGGTTTGGAGGATTAAAAGCTGCACAAGGAGATGAGATCACTTTGGGATTGGTTATTGCATTTATCCAGCTCTCTCAAATTTTGTTTAGACCCTTACGGCAGATAGCAGATAAATTCAATACATTGCAGATGGGAATGGTAGCTGCTAATCGTGTGTTTGCCATTCTGGATACAGATTCTAAAATTGAGAATGGTGGTGAGCAGTCATTAGAAAAGATAAAAGGTAAAATTACATTTAATGAGGTACGGTTTAGTTATGTCGAAAATGAAGAAGTATTAAAAGGAATCTCTTTTAATGTTGAAGTAGGGGAGACTGTAGCAATAGTAGGAGCAACAGGAGCGGGAAAATCTACTATTATTAATTTACTTAGCAGGTTTTATGAAATAGATGAGGGAGTGATTTCTATCGATGATATTGATATTAAAACTATTGAGTTGCAATCATTACGAAACCATATTGCAGTGGTACTTCAGGATGTGTTTTTATTTGCAGATACGATTCTTAATAATATTACTTTAAATAATGAAGAGATTCTGGAAGAACAAGTTCATCAAGCTGCAAAAGAGATAGGAATTCATGATTTTATTATGAACCTTCCAGATGGGTACCATTATAATGTAAAAGAAAGAGGAGCTATGCTTTCTTCGGGACAACGGCAGCTTATTTCTTTTTTAAGAGCTTATGTTACTAATCCAGGTATTTTGGTGTTAGATGAAGCTACATCATCTATAGATTCGTATAGTGAACAATTGATTCAAAACGCAACAAACAAAATTACCAAAGGAAGGACCTCTATTGTTATTGCCCATCGATTAGCGACCATTAAAAAAGCAGATAAAATTATTGTAATGGATCAAGGTAGGATTGTAGAACAGGGTAATCATAATGAATTACTCCAAATTGAAAATGGATATTACAGAAATTTATACGAAGTACAATTCGCAGATGCAACAGAATAAGCAGTTTGTTATTTTTATTTAGTAGGGATTTCTATTCTTCCGGACATTATCATAAATATAACACTTATGATTATGATAATGAAATACAGTATTCCTCCGTAGATAAGAAATAATAGTGTTTTGATCAGGATTTTCTTCAAACTTATTTCATAAAGCCTCTTTAATACATAGGCCATATAAATTATGTATACAGGGAACTGTACTAAGCCTACTATCATGAAACTATCTACCATAAATGTTAATGGTAGTAAAACGAATGCCATGACCCCTACAATATGAGAATAGCCATATAGGTAGATTACAAAATGCTCTGTTAAATTATATTTTTTATAATTCAAAAAAACCAGTCGGGATAATAAAGCAAGTATAGGAATCATTAAAAAACTTAGTATAGACTGATACTGAAGAGTAGTATCAAAAACTGAACTCTGTATTTCAGCTTGTTGTTCAGAAAAATCACCAAATGACATAATTTCCTTTAACCTATCTTTTACTATAAAAGAATAAAACCCTGTAATTGTTATGGTAATAGCAAAATATCCAAAAGCATTTACATACCGTTTTCTAAGTCCATGGATATAGCCATCGATTACTTCTTCTGGCTTTGTAAATAAATGAGTAAATGTTTTAATGAATGAATTATCCAAATTAAGAAAACGGTCAACAAATTCTGAAATCAGATTTTTAAAAGTAATTCGTTTTGTAATCTTTTTTGCACCGCAATCAGGACAAAAATTATGACTTTCGACTTGTTGTCCACAATTTTTGCAATTAGTAATATTAATTAAATCATTCATTAAACTAAATCCCTTTTTATTTTTTCTATTAACTCTTCTTGTGTTTTAAATATCACAAATTCACCATTTTTGATATATGATAATTTACCGGTTTCTTCACTTACGACAAGAGCTAAAGCATCAGTTTTTTCGCTAATACCTACGGCTGCACGATGTCTTAACCCAAAACGTAAAGGCATATTATTATTGTTAGTAACCGGTAAAATGACTCGGGTGGCTACTATGCTATTATCTTCTATAATCATAGCTCCATCATGAAGAGGACTATTTTTATAAAAAATACTTTCGATTATAGGAGTATTTACAAGGATATCCATAGTATCTCCAGAGGTTTTAACGAAATCCAGAGATGTATTTCTTTTAATAATAATAAGTGCGCCGGTATGAGTTTTTGCCATTTCACTGCAGGCAGTTACAACAGCAGTAACGTTGGTAACACTATCTTCGGGTGTATCTCTGATAAATTTTAATTGTCTGAGAAACTTACGCCTTCTTCCAAAATTAGTAGAACCAATCATTAAAAGGAATTTTCGTATTTCTTGCTGAAAAACTACAATTAAAGCAAACATTCCTACACCAATAAATTCACCTAGAACGCTACTCAACATTTCCATGGCAAGGAATTGTGTAAGTTTCCATACCAGATAAATCATAACTATTCCTATAAAAATATTGATAGCCGCAGTACCTTTAACTAACTTATAGATATAGTACAATAAGAAAGCAACAAGTACAATGTCGAGTATATCTAATATTCTTAAGTTTATTAAATCCAAAGGTCAGGTGTTTTTGTAAAAATAGAAAAATTAGCGAAACCATGTTTTGAAAAGCTGTATAAAACAGCGTATTCAAAATAACTGGTTGAACTAATCCCGATGTATATCGGGATCCAATTAGACCTCACAGGTCTTAAAAAACCTGTGAGGTCTTGAAGGACACTTTATCATATTACGAGGATTAATAGTACTACTGCAAGGAACGTGTTTAGGATACCGATGGTCGATAAAAATAGTGCAGAGGTGTGGTATACCTATGCGGGGAAAGTATTTGGTATACCGATGGTCGATAAAAATAGTGCAAGGGGGTGATATTATGATGTGAAAGGAGTAACTGGCATACCGATGATCAAAAAATACCCAGGGTAGCTGGCTACCTGTGCGTAGCTGAGTTAAATTTACCTATAAGCACTTACTAGCTGAACACACTCTATAGCTTCTTTAACATCGTGTACTCTTAAGATAGAGGCCCCGTTAAGCAAGGCGATAGTGTTAAGGGATGTAGTGCCATTTAGTGCTTCTTTCGGAGTACTATTTAGTGTTTTGTATATCATTGATTTTCGAGAAACCCCGGCTAGTATAGGTAAATTATGAACCTCTAAGAGATTTAGGTTTTTTAAAAGATCGAAATTCTGATGGGTGTCTTTAGCAAAACCAAACCCGGGGTCGATAATCATATCATTTATCCCATATTTTTTTGCTTCTGCAATTTTTTCTGCAAAATATATATTCATTTCATGAATTAGATCATCATATTGATTTAATGATTTCATAGTTTGTGGAGTTCCTTTCATATGCATCATAATGTATGGAACTCCTAATGTACCAACTATTGGGATCATGTTTTTATCTAGGTTTCCGGCAGAAATATCATTAATTAATGCGGCTCCGGCTTCAATACATACTTTTGCAATTTCACTTCTAAATGTGTCAATAGATAATAAGATTTGAGGAAATTCTTTGAGCAACAATGATACTATAGGCAGGATTCTTTTTTCTTCTTCTTCAATAGAGATATGATCTGCTTGTGGTCTTGAGGAATAGGCACCTAAATCAATAAAAGAAGCACCTTCGATAAGCATTTGTTCTATCTGTTTTATGATCTCGATTTCATTTTTATATTTCCCTCCATCATAAAAAGAGTCAGGAGTAAGGTTAAGAATACCCATTACTTTTGGAGTAGATAAATCGATTAATGAGCCTTTACAATTGATTGTCATTTTTGGGATTTCGTTTGTTTATGATTATTGTTTTATGCAGTAAACCTGTATTTTGATTAGAATTGTGAGGTCACATTTCGTGTTTTTTATTTTTAAACTTGAGATATGATTTTTTTAATTCCCATATTAAAGCGAAATTTACGCAAAATTCAACAGTTTTATGCAAGATACATCCACACAATATGATACCATAATTAGTAATTGTCGAGATCTATTTAAACAAAAGATGATAGATTATGGCAGCGCGTGGAGAATTCTAAGATTACCATCTTTAACCGATCAGATTTTTATTAAAGCACAACGAATTAGAAGCCTTCAGGAAAATGAAGTGCGTAAGGTAAATGAGGGTGAAGTTTCAGAATTTATAGGAATTATTAATTATTGCTTAATGGCTTTGATACAACTAGAGAAAGGAGTTGCAGAACAACCCGATTTATCCTCAGAAGAGGCAGTTACGTTGTATGATAAGCATATTAGAATCACCAAAGAATTAATGATGAATAAAAATCATGATTATGGAGAAGCCTGGCGTGATTTACGAGTGAGTTCTCTTACAGATCTTATTATTCAGAAATTACTTAGAGTAAAACAGATAGAGGATAATAAAGGGAAAACGCTGATAAGCGAGGGTATCGATGCAAACTATCAGGATATGATTAATTATGCAGTATTTGCTATGATTCATTTAGGCGAAGCAAATAAATAGATGTATAAAATACTGTTAAACTAAAAAGAACAAGAATTAATCATATTATCTTGTGCAAATTATGAAGTGGTTTAAACTTTTTTGATTTAAGTGAAAAATAGTGGTTTTGTGTTCAGATGAAATAATTTTTTAGTTGCATAGCAGGGCTACGGAAGTCAAAAATTGTGAAATATGAGCGCAAAAAGACA
>JAUIBW010000060.1 GCA_030427585.1 Bacteroidia bacterium | reverse complement strand
GTTTTTGAGTTGTGGTTTTATATGCTTAAAAACTATTTCATTTTGACCAAATAATGGAATAGTTAAGAAAACCGAAAAGAGGATATAAATAAAGATTCTAAATGAAGAAAAATGCATATAATAAAAAAAGTAAATAAATTTTTCGTTTCTTGATGAACTACTTGAGTAAAAGTATAAATATATCTTATAATAATGATTTTTTTTAAAGCTTAATTAAGCGTGTTTAGTGGATAATATTATTAGAAAGGCGTAATATTTCGTCAATTGAATGTTTTAGACTTAAAAAGCGTCTTTTTTGAGAAAAATACAGACTCAGTTTTTTTATTTCAACAATTTTTGTGCAAAATATTAATTAGGTAAAATATACTAATCTGTTTATAATATTTAAATATTTAGAAACATAGTACCAAAAACCTTAATAGGATAGAATTAATAAACAGATGTTACTAGCGCTAAACATTAAGATGAATATTAGTTATTTGAGTTCACATATTAGAATCAACATTTTTTTGAGGTTTTTTTACTACTAGATATATCAATATATTACTTTGCTACTAGCTCTTTGAACTAAATTCTTTCACAGCTTTATAAATTATTGTTCTGACTACTCTGGTTATTTTTCTAATGGCAGAGAAAATAGTATTTCTAACTAATCTACTTGATTATAAGATTAATTGATGTTAAGGGGTGTAAATATTTCAAAAAGGTGTATTTATCAGTCACATCATTAAAAGAGATTAAAAAACACCCTTTTTTGCTAAAAACACAATCATTCACAACTATCGAAACCTCGCATATTTGTCTATAATTAATTAGTAAAAATGAATTCAAGAAGAAATTTTGTTAAAAAGACAGCTTTAGCAACTGCTGGCATTTCTGTGTTACCAAGTTTATCATTTGGTGCTTTTTCTAATGCCACTAAACAGAAATTAAAATTGGGCTTTATAGGTGTTGGTTTGAGAGGAACAAATCATTTAAGTAATGCCTTGCAGAGAAAAGATATTGAAATTACAGCCATATGTGATGTAGATTCTAAACGTATTGATATTGCTTTGGCCAAAATTAAGAAAGCAGGACTAAGCAATCCAAAAGTATTTGGAAATAGTGATTTCGATTACAGGAATCTTTTAGAACTAAAAGAAGTCGATGCCGTAATTATTGCTACGCCATGGTTATGGCATGTTAAAATGGCGGTAGATTCTATGAAGGCAGGCAAATATACTGGTTTAGAAGTTTCTGCAGCAAACACCTTGGAAGAATGTTGGGATTTAGTAAATGTACATCAACAAACAGGGTCCCATCTTATGATTTTAGAGAATGTAAATTATCGTAGAGATGTTCTTGCTGTTTTAAATATGGTAAAACAAGGAGTATTGGGCGAGATGTTACATTTTAGATGTGGGTACCAACACGACCTTCGGTTTGTAAAATTTAACGACGGTAAAACTGCATATGGAAAAGGAGTAGAATTTGGTGAGAAAGGAATTTCTGAATCCAAGTGGAGAACACAACACTCATTGTTAAGAAATGCAGATGTTTACCCAACCCATGGATTAGGACCAGTTGCTGTAATGAGTGATATTAATCGAGGAAATAGATTGGTGTCCATCACATCACATGCTACAAAAGCTAGAGGGCTACACAAATATATTGTGGATAATGGCGGAGAAAATCATCCTAATGCAAAATTAAAATTCAAACAAGGCGACATTATTACTAGCACCATAGAAACGGCAGGAGGTGAAACAATTATTGTAACACATGATTGTAATTCTCCAAGACCTTATTCTTTAGGCTTTAGAGTGCAAGGAACAAATGGTTTATGGGAAGTTGATGGTAATCGTATGTATGTAGAAGGTCAATCCAAACCACACCAGTGGGATGAGGCAGATAAATGGTTGGAGAAATATGACCACCCTTTGTGGAAAAAATACGGCGAATATGCCGCAGGTTCTGGACATGGAGGAATGGACTTTTTTGTGCTGAATGCTTTCGTCGAATCGGCAAAAGAAAATATTACGCCACCTATGGATGTATATGATGCTGCTGCTTGGAGTGCAGTTACTCCGTTATCAGAACTTTCTATTGAAAATAATGGCGAACCTCAAGACTTTCCTGATTTTACCCGAGGTAATTGGATAAAAAGAAAACCATATAACTGGATGAAAGACACTTATTAACAAATTTTATTAACTCTATTAAATTAACTCTATGAAACAATTATTAGTAACAAGTTTGTTTGTTGTGTTGTTATGCTTTACAACATCGCTTCAAGCACAGTCTAAAACGGTTCAAGGAACTATTCTAGATGAATATGGAGATCCTTTACCAGGAGCATCAGTTCTGGTTAAAGGTACAACCTCTGGAACATCATCAGATTTAGATGGTAATTTTATTATTTCTGTAAATAGCACTAGTGTTTTGGTAATTTCTTACTTAGGTTATCTTTCTCAAGAAATAACTGTTGGTGATAAATCAAACTTGACAATTACTTTAGAAGTTGATAGTGATAAACTAGATGAGGTTATTGTAGTGGCATATGGAACACAGAAAAAGGAAACCATAACATCATCAATAGTTGAAATTAAATCTGAAAAATTAACTGATGTAACTACTCCAGAAGTAGCATCTATGTTACAAGGAAAAGTATCTGGGCTACAAGTTTTACCAAGTACAGGCTCTCCTGGATCATCACCAAGTATATTAATTAGAGGAAGGTCATCAATTAACTCTACCAACGCACCTTTATGGGTAGTAGATGGGGTAATTATGGGTAACAATGACCCTAAGCTTAATCCTAATGATGTAAATTCTATTTCAGTTTTAAAAGACGCTTCGGCTACCGCACTGTATGGAAATAGGGGAGCAAATGGTGTAATTTTAGTAACTACAAAAAGAAGTGTTGCAGGAACCAAACCACAAGTTAGGGTTTCTTATACCTCGGCTGTAAATCAGTTTAATCCTGGGAATTTTAAATTAATGAATTCAAAGCAATTATACGATTACCATGAAGAATTAGGAAATACAAGCCCTTGGTTTAATGAAGATTTATTAAATAGAGATTATGACTGGGTAGATGGAGCAACGCAATATGCTTTGGTAAATGATGCTGCAATTAGCTTTACTTCTGCAACAGAAACACACAATTTATTCCTGTCAATGGGATATTATAATGAAGAAGGAACTGTTAAGGGCAACGAATTAGATAGATATACATTTCGTACAAATTTAGATTATAAAATATCTGATAAACTAACCATTAAACCAAAAATAAACTTCGTTTTTGACAATAGGGATAATACTAGAGAGGCTAACCTATATCAAGCTTACACTAATATGCCTTGGGATTTACCTTATGCAGATGATGGTTCAGTAGTTAATGCAACCTTGTCTCAAGGAGATGATTGGATTGGTAGAGACAAGAGCAATTATTTATTTGACCAACAATGGAATTATAGTGACTCTAGGTCATTTGATTTGTTTACAAGCTTTGATTTTGAATATGAAATAGTACCTAATTTAAGCTTCATTTCTACCAATAATTTTAGATATGGTACATATGAGTCTTTTTCATATTCAGATCCAAGATCTAACGCAGGAAGAACCACCAATGGGTCTTTAAGCGACTATACCTACAGAAATTTAACAAGGTTTACGAACCAAATGTTAAAGTACTCAAATATATTTAAAGATAAGCATATAGTTAATGCATTGGTAGCCTATGAGTACAATGATGGGAGCTGGAAAAGTGTATCTTCAAGATCCGAAAATATTCTGGTAAACGGTCAAGTTCAAGATGTTGGTATTGAACCAGCAGCTGTTGATGGAAGTGCTGGTGAGTTTGCTCAACAATCATTTTTATTTTCTGGGGACTATGATTTTGATGGGCGATATTTTATAAAAGGATCTGTTAGGGTTGATGGTTCATCGGCATTTGCTAAAGATTATCGTTATGGGGTGTTTTATTCCATTGCTGCAGGTTGGAATATTAGTAAAGAGGCATTTTTTAATGTAGACCAAATTAATCTTTTAAAATTAAGAGCAAGCCACGGTGCTGTAGGAAATCAACCTGGAGGTTTTGGTTATTTAGATTTGTATGATGTTAGATTTCAGTATGCAGGTATTATTGCAGCAAAACCATCTCAATTGGGAACTCCAGATTTAACGTGGGAGAAAGTTATTGAAACGAATATAGGTTTAGATGCTAGACTTTTTAAGGCTATAGATTTAACTTTAGAAGTTTATGATAAAGACAATTCAGGGTTACTTTATTTTAGAAGATTATCCGATCAAACCGGATATAGTGGTAGATGGGAAAATATTGGCTCTATAAATAACAAAGGTGTTGAGTTGGCTATTGCCGCTAATATTGTAAATAAAGACGATTTTGGTATTAATATTGGATTTAATATAAGTTATAACAATAATACTGTAGAGGAATTAGCAGATGGCTCTGACATTATTAGTGGGTCTACAATTATTAGAGAAGGAGAAGAATTGGGTACATTTTATATGAGAAAGTGGTTGGGAGTTAATCCTGGCGATGGAACACCAGTATACGAGAAAATTGAAGATGATGGTACAAAATCTACTACTAGCGACTACAATGAAGCTACTGTCCAAATAGCTGGTACTTCTAATGCTGATTTTCTAGGAGGCTTTAATACCAATATTAGATATAAAAGTTTTTCGCTAAGCTCTAACTGGAGCTTTTCTTATGGTGCAGAATTGTATAACTCTTCACGAAATTTATTTGATTCTGATGGGTTCTATTTACAATACAATCAAATGGTATTGCCAA
>JAUIBW010000009.1 GCA_030427585.1 Bacteroidia bacterium | reverse complement strand
CTAAAACATCGGATTGCTGTCCCTGGTAATTATAGCGTAGTTGCTGGGCTACATATTGCTCATGATCCAGGGTATATTGTAAACGGTTCATCTCGTCATACTGGTAATAAGTAGTATACCCTTCTGGGTCTGTCATACTGGTTACCCCAACCAATGGGTCATAGGTATATGTAGATACCATCGCATTAGGTAAGGTTGCTCTAAGGTTCTGCAAGGCTTCTCTAAGGATTTGTTCTTTACAAGTAGCTCCTGTACAATGGTCAATATCTGCGTCTGATTTTGCTTTTAAATCAGTGATATAAGAGGACACCTCTGTATAGGTTGCGTTCTCAATCTTAGCAATGGGGTATACATCCTTATATCCCCAAATATATACGATGTGGCTACCATCGGCTTTAGAGACCTCCAGGGGGTTCCCTTTGTAGTCATAATTGTAATATTGTACCCTGTTTTCAAAAGGGTTGGCAAGGTTAAGGTTACCTTTTAGGGTTTTTACAAACTCAGGCAGTACAATGTTATTGCCCCAATCCTCAAACGTATTGAACTGAGCTTCTTTCGATACAATAGTTCCTTCAGAATTTTGAACAATAGTTTCAGTTTGTATAGGCTCTGCAATACGGTGCTGAGTAATGAGCTTATTAATTGCCGGAGTTTTTATTTCTATGTCTTGAGGATATGTTGTTTTAACAATTACCTTGTCGTTTTCACTAGTGGTAGTTTCAGTTCGTGTTGCCTGTAAATGATCTGGATTATCATAAAAATATTTGGTTGTGGTAACTACAGGGTTTTCCCTGTTGTGTAGATATTCTTCTGTTATGGTTTTATCTATGTATCTCCACTTAGATTTTACAAAGTACTTTACAATATCAAAACTACCAATACTCTTAGCAATTGTTTCTAAATTATATCCTGAATACGTATCCCGTAATCGTACATTATATGAAGGTTGTTCTTTATTTAAAACAGGATTATTGTAATAGGTGTTTGTTGTCTTTTGTAAGACTTTAAAACTATTACCTTCTTTTTGTATAACTTGTTTTTCTAATAGCTCTCCGGTTCCAAAATTAGTGGTAAAAGGGGTACCAGCTATGGCTAATCCAAAAGAAATCGGTTTTATATTGGGGGACACTCTAAACTTATGCACAGTCGCTCCGCCACTAAAATTATTCCCTAATTCTTCAATCACTGATGTATATCCTATCTGGTGTCCTGCACGGCTATAGAGGTTGTATAAGTTAGAAGAAGATAACGTTAGTATATCGACTACACTTCCGTTCAGTATTAAAGCACCTGTAGAGGATTCAAATCTTCTGCTATAGGCAATAGAAGGTATTGGCCCTTCTGCAATACCACTAGAGGAATCCAAATCAGAAAGTTCTGCATAATGATATTTTTTTATTTCCTGTTTTCCTTTTCCATCATCGATTATAATACTTTGTAATCTTTGTCCCCCAATTTCTATATTAGCAGGAATTTCTTGAGGTTGCCCTGCGTAATATTCTATATAAAAATCCCCTCCAACACACTCAAAAGGAACTCCAAGAGTGAACTGGTATCTTTTTCCTGCTTGTAAGTCTATAAAATAACTAGTATTAGTGTTTTCGGTAGCTGCAATTCCTCCTGAATGATCAATTCTATTGCCATGCTGGTCTACACTAAAAAAACCTTCACCACTTGCCGGGGTATTAAAAGTGGTAGACCCCTGATTCGCTACTTTAACAGATAAACTCGATTTTATATGATGAGTGGGCCAACCTGATTCCCAGCAAGTATTTCTTCTTGCAGTTAAATTAACACGAACTTTCTTTTGCTCAAAAGATATTGTTTCCGTTATGGCGATTTTAGAAATACCAGACTGATCTGGCCCATTCTTGATATTAAGTTCTTTAGTGATTTTATTGGAAGGATATACTGTTTTTGTCCCTAAATACGAATGGGGCTCATATTGCAACTCATTAAACCCTCCTGTGGGATAAGTGATTTTCTTTAACATTCCATTACGGCTAAAATTCCCGTTTGGGGACTTATCCCCTCCTACTGCACTAAAGATATGTTTGAGGGTATTAGAATTTTCTTCTGACTCAAAAAAATAATCCCCATCACTGACCAGGTAATTGTTATTCGTCACCCCATTATAATATCCCCAGTAATCTTGTGCATAAGAAAATCGTGGAGGGATTTTGTCTGGATTATAATACGATAATACATAAGGCGGATTACTAATTGCCCCTCTTCCTTGTTCTGTAACACTAGTCAAAAATAATCGCTTGTTATACTCATCAAAATAAGTAATATGGGTGTTTTTTAATGTTAATAGGGAAGAAGTTATATTCTCATAGCCTAAAGTAAACTTTTTAATACGAATTCCATGAGGGTCTTTTACCTCAATAGCATCTAACTTATTAAACTCCTCAGTATGTGCAGAATATGTGAAAACAATCTGCCCTGTATTACTGGTAATACTACTCAATTGAGAAATAGACGTGTTTGATCTTGTTTGTATGATACCCTGACCCGGACTATAAACATATCCTGTTCGTGCATTTTTTTCAATGGATTGAGATATACCACTATAATACTGTTGATTAAACTTGGTATAGGTGAAATTAATTTCATCCCCAAAAGTATTCGTTATTTTGCTTACATACCAACTGGTGGGATTCTCCAAACTCCATCCATGTTGACCACTACCTACGTGTTGATACATCGTAGTTTCAGTTGAGTTTTCATTCCCAAACCAATATATAACACCGTTAGGGTCTGTTATTTTAAAAGCATATAACGGATTAACGCCTTTTTCTATTTTTACCGGAGATGGGTTCATTAAGACAGGAACTCTATTCGTATCTAGGTAGAATTTACCCGAATATCCACTAATATTAAATGAATAGATGTCCGAAAGTGTATCATACCCATCTTCTGAGCTAGTAGCATTAATCAAATAATCCAATACCTCTTGAGTATGGGCAGTTGGAAAATTGTTAGGAACAGGAGCTGTTAATGATTCATCAGCGTCATCCATAATTACACGGCTAATAACCCCCCCTGCTTGCAGGCTCCAACCTAAACCAACATTAGAAGGCATTTGGTCAACCCTGATCCCATTAGAGCTATAGTGTAATGTAATAGGAACCGATAATTTTCCGGTTTTCAGCGTATATAAAGGAATATTAATTTGTGGGGTTCCTGTAAACAATCCTACAGGGACTTGCCCATACTTCCCTAATGATGCCGCATTAGGAGAGGGAGGAATGATTTTAGGGAGTTCCTGAGCATAAGAACCAACCCAAACTAATAGCAAGGCTATTAGAAGTGCTTTTCGTATCATATTTGATGTATTTAAAAAAGAATTAGTGATTGATTTTGTTTTTTTATTGTATTCCAGTAGCAATATTACGGCATGCCAGTTTCATTTTTCGGGACTGGGTAAAAAAAGTTGAACGTTTTTTTAGAAATAAGATGGAAGGAGTTTCAGGTTACAGATTTTAGGGTTCAGGTATCAGGTTTTGGGTTAACTATTCTCCTGGTCATCCTACAGAAGGATTAATGATATTTGTTTTTTGGCCCTTTTTATAGAATCCAAAAGTAAACCCTACCGGTTCAGAGTATACGAAACTTTGTGTGAGTGTATCAAATTCTACAGGTGCGTCCAATTCTTTCATGATACAAAGCATACGATACAATTTGGTTTTAGAGATCCCTAACTTTGCTGCCAGTTCTATGGGGGATCCGGTAGCTTGCAAACGAATAAGCTGATCAATTCGCTCTATCAATTGTATTTGCTTTAACATAGAATTCATAACTATAGATTAAAAACACATACTGTACTGCGAAAAATGATAATGATTATTCGATTATCTTCTTTACTTTATTAGTACCAGTAACAGAAAGCAAAATTATGGCTTTACCGTATTTAATATGTACGGAAAACCGTAAGATTGTTTTTAATTTCATAAGTCATCATTTTCTATGTTACATTTGATATCAGAATGTATCATTACTGTATTCTTTCTATCATCTGGATTACCCGCTAAAACATAAAAAGCCCGAGGTCTTAGCTATTTTTAACTAGAACCCCAGGCGACTGCTCCCCCGAACCTAACTGCGTTTAATGCTTTTATAGCGATTAGATCTAGGTGATTTGGCGCTATTGTAATTCTACTATCGCACGTTCTATCACCTCATCTTTTGCTGTATCTTCAAGGTTAAGTACTACAGAAATATCAGGCTCTACTCCATCGTCCAGATGTCTTCCCTGAGCATCAATAAATTCACTTGTAGAGAGGCTCCAATACCATCCATTAGCTAAATATCCATCGGCTACAGATCCACTTCCTCCTCCTGTTCTTTGTCCTATAGTTTTTATACTTTCTACAGGATCTACAGAATACAGGAAAGTAGTAGAGGCACTGTATACATTTCTATCGGTAAGTACCATTAAGGGTTTTAGGTATTTGTTTGCACTACCCGCTGGTTGAAGTGTGATATGACTATCAGAAAAATCATTTGGACCAGGGCCGGTTTTAAAACGTTCAAAGCCGTTATAAATAGGTTTATCTGTGAAATAAGATGCAAATTTGGTTGCCAAAGCCGGATCGCCTCCTGTATTGGTTCGCATATCAAAAACAAGACCTTTGGTCTCTTTTAAATCCAGGAATATTCGTTCAATTTCATCATCAGAAATCTCAACATCCCAAGAAGGAATCCATAGGTATCCGATTTTTCTATCTTGTGGTAAAGTACCCCATACTGCTCTAAATCCCTGTCCGCCTGATAATGTTTTTATTTCAGGATTAACTGTATTGCCAATATAATTATTCACTAAGATCGCTGCGTCTATTCCTGCCGGATACCCTTCTTCAAGATCAAAACCGGCAGACATCCCATTCGGATTGTTTTGATCTTCAATAAGGCTAGAATGACCATCTCTTAAACTTTTGGTAACCTCACCCAGGATTTCAAAAAATTCTTTTTGAGTAGTAGCGGCATTAATCTTTCCTCTAAGGTTGCTTCTCAACATATTTATATTCACATTCTTAAATTCCAGCATAGCATATTTCTCCTGTACCAGAGTAGTATACTCATCAAATACAGCAAGTGCATCTGTTTTTGGATTTGGTTCCATCAACGCTTTTTCGCAAGAACTGAACACCGCCAAAAACAGAAGCAGACCTATTTTTACTTTTAGATATTTCATTACAATGTTTTATTAAAAAATTAATTAAAATGCATCACTCTTACTTCGTGCGCTTGAAAATGTTATATCGAAGAGTGAGTGAGTGTATACCATAGGTTACCTGATACTTCTTAACTTCAGAAAATTTTCTCAGGTGCCATTTATATCCTACAGAAAACCGGTCTGATAATTGATATCGTATACTTGTTCTTACCTGAAAATGCCTGGGTATAGTTCTCAATTCATAGTACTTAAAGGCAAAAGGACTATCAATTTTATCATTCTGATAATCAAAATCTCCATTCTCCAGTACATTCTGCGATGCCGAAAAGGCAAACCCCGTACTTTCTTTGAAATAAGAAACCAATCCTAAATCTAAGCCGAAACGAAACTTTTTATAATCATATATCGCCGAAGCCCATAACGTGCTTCCTGTAATATTATATGCACTGTTATTACCCAAACCATCAAAGTTTTTTGCATATAAATCCAACACGTCCCATGTTGCACCAATAAATAGGTTTTCTTTAATACGATGAAGATATTTGCCCTGCAACATAGGATTGTAAGTACTTACCGTATTATCATGAGTAGCCGCTTTTTCTGTAGTTACTATTCCTTGTAAATGAACACCCCAGATTGCTTTTTCATTTTCTTTTAGATATCCTAATCCAAATACACCACCAAATCCGTTATACTTTACATTAGAGTATTTTATATCCTGAAAGGAGGAAAAACCACCTCCAATGTCAACATAAAAAGAGGATGTTTTCTGTGCATGAAGCTGTACTAGGCTAACTGCAAAAAAGAGCACAATTAAATAGGTTTTTTTCATGTTTTCGTTTTTATGAATTAATCACTATTATATTGCGCGTTTAAAAATGAAACGTGTAATAAATATCCCATTACTATCTCCTTCGCCTGCATCACTTTCTACGGCACTGGTTACAAAAATCAGATCCCAACCCTCTGCCAGCATTGTGGTTATTTTTGATGAAATTACCGCATCATTTGCTGCAATATTCTGAAAACGAATCCCTACCAGATTATAAAAGTTTAAAAGTTTAGTTTCCTCAAAATCCTTAACACGAATTGCTTTTCTTTTTGATTTATTACGCGTATTATCATCTTCTGTTTGTGTAGAGGTAAACTCCTTATAATCTCTTTCTGCATTTGCCGAAATCAACCTTGAACGCCCTAAACCACTTGGAACTATAGATTCTACACTAGTAATAACTTTTACTTCATATTTCGGAGCCGAAGTTTGTGCATTACTTGTTACGATTGATGCGATAATAAATGCGCCTAACAGAATTACTTTTTTCATTTTTCTTACTTTTTATTATTTATTGTTTAATTTCGGTGTTCTTCCTTCTTACACAACAGTAAACTATTAGAACACCCTATTTTACTGTTTAAAAAATCCTTTATTTCCTCTTTGATATTGTGATAATTTGATCAATCACATAAATCGTTATTCCGATCAGAATGGGGAGTATAAGAACCAGATCAACTCGTATTGCCGGACCGGTTATGGTTTTTTCCCATTTGGTTATCTGTAATTCCCAAACAATAAAACTAGACCAGATCACAATTAAAAAAACCAGTAATAGTATAACTACACGTTTCATTTTTGAATAGTTTAATTTTTAACGTTGCACAAAGATTTGTGAAAAGGAAAAGACAGCCATGAAAAGTAATAGAGTAGTGGTTCGGATTTCAGAAATCCGAACGGAAATAGTCCTAAAAACAAAGGTTTCACTCCTGTTTCAGGAATCCGGACTTAAAAAAAGAAGGTTATTCACTGTTCTTAAAACGAGAAGGAGTGGTGCCTGTATATTTTCTAAAAGCATCGTAAAATGTACTTTTGCTTTGGAAACCAACTTCGTTACCAATGCCTTCGACACTTAAATTATTTGCAATATCACTTCTTAAAAGTTCTTTTGCTTTTTCGACTCTAAAACTATTGATATAGGAGTTGAAGTTTTGATTAAGCTGGGAATTTATTACTCCCGAAATACGTTTGGGATGTGCTCCTATCTTTTCTGCAATATCAATGATAGTTAAATCAGGTACTGTATATACCTTTTCATCCTGAATGTATTTCTTTATTTCATGTAATAATTGTATTGTACTTTCACTATTTAGTATAGAATCATTGGCTTTGTCTCTTTTATCAACGGTTTTTTCACTACCCTCAATAGGAATTAAAGTCTTTACATTTTGTTGAAGAATACCTCGTACTGATATCCAGTACAATAACATAACATTAATAATAGAGATCGTTATAAGAAAGTAAAAACCAGTGTCAAAAAGCCCTGAAACTATTGCAATAAAAGTAAAGAGAAGTCCAAAACCAACAAATCTTCTTGCCCAACGTAACTCTCTATATTCTGTAGATGTATATTGATCTTTTAACTCTTTGGTATGCTTCTTTATAAAGTTTAAAGTTCTAAAACCTATAAAGAAAGAAAAAATAAGCCCTCCTAAAAGTATTAGATTGTACCAAAGAGATTCTTCTATTTCTATTTTCGAATCCTTATCCTGAAAAAACACAAATACTCCGATAATAAATTCTACTATACCAGGAATTAGTGTCCAGTAACTCAGTTTATTTTTAGAGAGTATAGATACCTGTTGAACATAAATATAAAATAAAGGAAACAATAACCAGGTAAAATCAAAAGGTAATAAATTGTATTGAGGGTAATACGTTGTAATATTTAAATCTTCTACTATTGCCGGGAGCAGGTTTAAAGCATATACAAGTATAAACAAACCTAAAAATAAAGTAGACTTATCCTTTTTTCTATTTATAATAATAAGTAACAGACCAAGAATAACCCCTTGTATTAATCCAAGAGTATCAATTAGCGATACAATATTATAATTTATCTCCATTATCTAAATGTATAGAATTTTATAGATTAAACATGGTAGCAATGACTCCAAAAAAACACTTATTATAAAATCATTTTGGCAGATCAAAAGTCACTCGGGTTCTTGCCTGTATATTTTTTAAATAGTTTATTAAAATGACTAGAGTCTGTAAAGCCTGTTTTTTGAGCTATTTCAGAAATATTCAAATTTGTTTGTTTTAATAATCGTTCTGCCATTTTGATTTTTGTCTGAATCACATATTGCTGTATCGAAATACCTGCATGTTTTTTAATAAATACACTTACATAACTAGGAGACATATTAAATGTTGCAGCAATTTTTTTTATCCTAATAGTATCTTTATCCAAAACGTTCTGCCGTATATACGTAAGTATATCACTTACCTTTTCTTCTTCAGAAATGGTAGATATAGCAACATTTTTACTGAGATTTCTCGATATTATAATTAATAATGCTCCTAATAACTCTAATAAAATTGAGCGACTATACAAAGAGGGGGTTTGGTACTCTTTTTTAATAATTCGAAACAATTCGAATACATGTGATCTATCTGTAGGATTAGAAATAATATTTTCGGGAATGCTATTAGCATGTAATACAACAGCATCTAAATTCTTTCGCCATTTTAAATCCGAAACCAGTTCTGTTTTTTCTATAAAAAGCTGTTCTGTAAATTTAATAAAGCCAAAATCTGTATGCTCGCTAATAATAAATTCGTGTTCGTCTTTTGGGGTCAATAAAAAGATATCCCCTTTTGTATATTCAAAAACACTCTCATTTAAAATGTGTTGCCCACTCCCCTTAAGAATAAAAATTAATTCGAAAAAATTATGAGAATGCTTTGGATACTCCCACTTATCAAGTGACAGTTCGAATACATTTAAAGATTTTGCACTAAAAAAACGTTTTGACATGAATACACTAACATAGATTTTTACAAATATACAATGAATATGTACCAAAAAAAGACTTCTTCCTTCATCTAAATTTGCATTATAAATCAAATGGTAAACCCAATGAAACTAATAAATATATCTTTTCTAATACTCTCTGTATGCGCATGTGTAGCTCTATTTTCTAGTCATACTTCAGAAAAAGAGCCTATAAAAACCACCATAATAGAACCTGATAATATAACAGATCGTTTTTGGCCCAATAATGCACGATTGGTCATCTCGTTCTCAATGCAATTTGAAACAGGCGGACAGCCAGAAGGCGCAGAAAGTCCTTTTGCAGCGAAACCATTACCAAAGGGACATCCTGATCTTCCTGCAGAAAGTTGGTTCCGTTACGGTGCCAAAGAAGGGATTTACAGAATGCTCGATTTGTGGGATAAACACAATATCAAAGTTAGCTCTCATATTGTTGGTGCTGCTGCTATCAAATACCCCGAAGTTGCCAAAGCTATAGCAAATCGCGGTCATGAAATTGCTGCACATGGTATCGCCTGGAGTGACCAATGGGATATGACTTATGAACAAGAATTAGCATTTATAAAAACTGGTATTGATACCGTTGAAACGATTACCGGACAACGCGGTAGGGGTTATAATGCGAATTGGTTACGACGCAGTCCCAACACACTAAAGGTGTTGCAAGAACTTGATTTCTTATATCACATAGATGATGTAAGCCATGACGAACCATTTATCACAGAAGTTCGAGGAAAAGATTTTGTAGTCATGCCGTATACACTTCGTAATAATGATATCGTAAATATTGAAGGTAAAAATTGGACTCCTGGCCAGTTTTTAAATCAACTAAAAATGGAATTTGATCAATTATATGATGAAGCGGGCAATAAAAGAAGAATGATGTCGGTGAGTTTACACGACAGAATCGGCGGGTCACCATCAATTGTTCGTGTGGTAGATCTATTTATACAGTATGCTAAGAAACATAAAGGTGTGGTATTTATGCGTAAAGATGATATTGCAAAAATGATAAAAGATGATCCAAAGACACCAAGGGATAATTCTGAATTACTGTATAACAAATGAAAAATACACCCTCCAAAAATCACGCTTATTTCCTACTAAGATTAGCAATGGGTATCAACCTCTTAGCGCATGGATTAGTACGAATTCCAAAAATAGAAACCTTTAGCAACTGGATGATAAATCTTTATAAAGAAACAATACTACCCGAAATATTCATTTCTTCTTTTGCTAAAATATTACCTTTTACAGAGCTTACTATTGGTGTTTTCCTTGTTTTCGGATTGTTTACGTATCGTACCTGCCTCGCTGGGGGAATACTAATGATTATTCTAATTTTTGGTTCTTGTTGGGTCGAACAATGGGAATGGGTTGGATTTCAAATGGTCTATGTACTGTTCTTTTACTTTTTGATTGATACCTCACAAAACAATCATTTTTCAATTGATAACCTCTTACAAAAATAAGTTATGAAAACTACACTATATACAGAATACAAAATGAACGGGCTTTCCTTAAAAAATCGTTTTTTAATGGCTCCTATGACCCGTTCCCGAGCAGAAGAACCAGGAAATATACCTAATGCTTTAATGGCAAAATACTACGGACAAAGAGCATCTGCCGGAATCATTATTACCGAGGCCACTCAAATTTCGCTACAAGGAATGGGCTATGCAAAAACTCCCGGAATCTATTCTCAGAAACAAATTGAAGGTTGGAAACTCGTTACAGACACAGTACATAAAAAAGGTGGTAAAATCTTTTTACAGCTATGGCATGTGGGACGTGTAAGCTCTTCAAAAGTAAACGGGTTACAACCCATTGCTCCTTCTTCCAAAATAGCAAAAGGTACACAGGTATATATTTTTGATGGTGCTCCTAATGGTGATGCTACATTTGTTCCTGTCGAAAAACCCCGGGAGATGACCAAAGATGATATTACCCAAGTCATCGAAGAATTTAGGGTGGGGGCAAGAAATGCTATCGAAGCCGGATTTGATGGAGTCGAAATTCATGGAGCCAATGGATATCTGATTGACCAGTTTTTACGAAGTAATAGCAATCATAGAACAGACGAATACGGCGGAACCAAAGAAAACAGAATTCGTATTCTTAAAGAAATTACTCAAGCTGTGGCAGATGAAATAGGAGTTAATAAAACAGGAGTACGATTATCCCCTTTCATAAGTTTTAAAGATATGAATGATCCCGAAATTTTGGAAACCATTATGATTGCTGCCAAAACATTAAATAAAATAGGAATCACCTATATTCATTTATGCGAAGCCGACTGGGATGATGCTCCCACAATCCCAGAAGATTTCAGAATTAAATTGAGAGCTAATTTTACAAATACAATTATAGCTACAGGAAATAAGACACCTAAAGAAGCTAATGATCTATTGGATAAAAACTTAGTTGACCTGGTAGGATTTGGAAGAAAATTTCTAGCCAATCCTGATTACCCTAAACGAGTACAATTAAATGCTACAATAAATGATATTTCTGATCCTCATACTCTTTTTGGCGGCGGGGATGCAAGAGGATATACCGATTATCCATTTTTAGATGTATAAAATTATGGTCACAAAAGAAATTAATCCTACAGGTAGTTTTAAAAACTGGGATAGCACTAAAATGCAAGAACTGCAAAACAGCAATAAAAGTAATCGTATTGGAAATACTCTATTGTTTGAAAATGATAGTATTAAAGTTTGGTCTATACTATTAAAACCCGGAGAGAAATTACCATTTCATAAACATACAAAAAACTATACCTGGATTTGTTTAACCCAGGGGGTCGCCATATCTCATTATGATAATGGCAGGATTGTAGAAATAAAGTATCAGAAAGGAGATGTATCCTATTATGATCATGATACCAAGGGTGATTTTGTTCATGATTTAAAAAATACTGGTGATCTGTTATTAAAATTTAATACGATAGAATATAAATAACCTCCTATTACTTTGTTAATATACACTCTTCACCATCCAATTCTGTTTCAATAGTGCAATGACTAAAATGATACATCATCAAGGCCTTTTTAACTTCTAATTTTACATGAATAATCTGATCGGTTTCTGTGATGTTTTTTAGTTTAACATGTGCTGTAAAAACATGATGTTCTCCCTCTAGTGACCAAATATGAAGGTGGTGTATAGAATCAACATATGGTACTTGGAGTATTTTTGATTTTATTTCTTCTATATTAATACCTTTTGGGATTCCTTGCAGAAAAACGAATAATGTTTCTCTTAATCGTCTAATAACATTATATAGAATATACAGCGTTATTAGAAGAGAAAGAGCAGGGTCGAGGTACTGTACGTCTGTAAAATATATAGCAATCGCTGCAAAGAGTACAACAAACCAGCCCAATACATCTTCTAACAAGTGCCAGGAAACCACTTTCTCGTTCAATGATTTTCCGCTACTTACTTTCCATGCCGCATACCCATTAACTGCTATTCCTATGAGTGCAAAAACAATCATTCCCCCTGCATCAGAATGTTCGGGTTCTAATAACCTGCCTATGGCTTCATAAATTACATAAATAGATCCTAAAATCAAAACAATGCTATTAATCAGGGCACCCAAGAGAGAGAAACGCCTATACCCAAATGAGAATTTGGCATCGGCTTCTTTTTTTGATTTCCCTTCGAGATACCAGGCGGTACCCAAAGAAAGTGAATCTCCTAAATCATGAATAGCATCAGAAATAATAGCAATACTATTTACATAAAAACCTCCTATAATTTCTAAAATTGTAAACCCTAAATTTAGAAAAAATGCAATTTTTAAATTCTTTCCTGCATGGTCATGTGAATGATTGTGTCCCATAATTACTTTTGGTATGATTCTAATTTTATTTTCAAATCATGAGGTATCGGTATTGTTTTTAAAGGAGGTACATTAGCACCTCCTGTATTACCAATAGGAACTTTATTAATAAAAGATTTCCAGCCTCCTACAATCAAACGAATAACTTGTCCAAAAATTTCTTTAGGGTCTCTGGTATGCATCCCGTATTTAAGCATCAAATAATGCGTATAAGAATGCTCCCAGGGGTATGATTGTCCCAAAATATGGCTGCGCTCTAAATGATCCCAAGCCTTTGGCAAATTGTTATTGGATAATGCCGTTTTATAAAGTGACAATTCTTTATCGTATTCGATTTTAAGTTTTGGTGGTATTGTTATGTTGAACTTCATATGGTGATATCTTTTATACAAAAATATGCATAGTTGCCATGCAACAGAAGTGCATTTTTTTAACCACTACAATGCTCACATATGCCTTTTATTACCAAATTCATGTCTTCGGCGATATATCCATCAGGTAAATTGATTTGAGGAATCTTATGCTCTGTAAGACATGTCGTTTCTCTACAATTATTGCAATGAAAATGTAAATGTAAGTCTCTGCCAATATCACAATTGCAACCTGCTTCACAAAGTGCATATTTTATAGTACCGGTTCCATCATCTACCTGGTGTACAATACCTTTTTCTTCAAATGTCTTTAAGGTTCTATACAACGTGGTTCTATCTGCTTTTGCAAAAGCATTTTCAATATCCCCAAGTGTCCTGGCTACATTACTCTGGGCCATATATTTATAGACCAGTAATCGCATCGCTGTCGGACGCACTTTCTTTGATTCTAAAAAAATTACAATAGTGTCCATTATTAATGTCCGTGTCCGTGCCCCCCTTCTTCACTATTTTTTGCTTTCGCCAATATGGTAAAAGCATCTTTTATTACTAATCGAGTTGTACTAATGTCTTTATTTTTATCCTCTAATGTAATTGCTACGAATCCTTCTTCTTCGGTTCCTTTGGTAATTGGTGTCATTTCAAAATCAGTAACCATTGTTTCTCCTTCGCTTCTTTTTTCTCCCGCTACAAAAACATAATGGTTTCCATCAAAACGTACTATGGCTTCTTCTGGTACCGCATATGCTTCACGGGCGCCGACTTCAATTTTTGCATTTACAAACATTCCCGGAAGCAACTCCTGGTTTTTTTCTTTTAAGTGCCCATGAATAGTTATAGATCTATCATCACTTACATTGTTACCTATCAAGAAAACCTCTGCTTCCATCCATGTATCAGGTTCATTTGCTAATCGAAAACGAATACGTTGTCCATTTTTTATTAATGGGATATCATCTTCATACACTTTGAGCTCTACATGCAAATCTTCGGCATTAGTGATATCCATTAAGACATCTTCTGACCCAAAATATTTTCCGGTGTTCACATACACCTCCCTTACTACCCCATTGATAGGAGAATACACATTTACTATAGAAGATATTTTTCCATTGTTTACATTAGAGGGATTGATACCTACCATTTTTAATTTACTTTCTAAAGCCTGAATATTTGCTTTATTAATCAGGTAATCACTTTTTGCTTTTTGAAATATTTTTGTTGAAGAGACACTTTCTTTATTTAGCGTTTCCTGACGTTCATAATCTGCTTTCAGGTATTCATTTTTTGCAACTGCTTCCAGGTAATCTCTTTGAAACTCTATAAAATCAGGATTCTCTACCCTTGCTACAAGTTGTCCTTTTCTTAATCGGGTACCTGGTAGCATATCGGTAAATTTCAAAAACCCACCATAAGGAACCGTAATAGAAAGATTACTTTGTGGCGGAACATCGATCATCCCATTTACACTTAACTCATTTCCTATTTTACGTTTCTGAGCTTTACCTATTTCTATTTGAGTTTGCTTCATTTGTTCATCAGTCAACTCAATGAAGTTTTCGTTACCTTCTTCATGTTTTTCCTCAGAAGATGTAGCTGTTGGTTTATTATTACACCCTAAGATAAGCAGAAGTATGAATATGGTTATTAATTTATATATGTTTGTTTTCATATGTTTATAGTATTGTTTTTAGAGGTCACATGGAACTTGCCAATACTTATTTTCGGTATGTATCAAAAACTTTGTTATGGCTCATTTCATTTTTATTGAATTGCATTTATACTTTCGATTTCGATAAGAGTTTGATTGTAAGCGTTTATAAATTCTAAGTATTTGGTTTGAATTTCTAGCGCTCGATTGAGTCCTTGTACGTATTCTATATATCCGATAGCTCCTTCTGTAAAACCTCGCTGAGATTGTTTTAATAACAGTTCGGATTGTGAAAGCGCATTTTCCTCATAATATAACAAGTTCTTTTGGTTTTTTTCTAGTCGTTCCAAAAGTATATTTAATCGAGTATTAACTTCATTTTCAACTACGTTTAACTGTGCCTGACTTTCTTTTTGACGAATTTTGGCAGCTTTTATTTTTGCTGTATGCGGTTTGCTCCAAATCGGAATTGCCAAACCTAACTTTACCCCGGTAAATCTGTTTCCCGAATCAAAAACCACATCAGACCCATTTGCCGTTTGTCCCGGGCCATTAAAAGATTGATTAAAATACCCTAATGTGATATCCGGAAGCATTTTTGATACTTCTACCGATTTCTTAATATCAGCAATAGTGATTTGTTCCTTGTAAAAAGATAGTACAGGATTTTTCTCTATAATTGTCATGTTTTGATGTACCGGTAATAAATTTGATTTTACCTTTAAATCCCCCACCGCAATATCAACCCTGTTTTCAGAATTTATCAATTTTTGCATAAGCAATCGATATTGTTGTATGGTTGCATCATTCTCCTGTATTTTAATTTGTAAATCTGCAACTTCTGCATTGGCTGTTGCTTGTTCTAATGCATTACTTTCGCCTGTTTTAAATCGCAGGTTTGCGGCATACACAAATCGTTGATAAATACTATCTTGTTTTTGAAGCAATTGTTGTTTACTCTTCAGAAACCATAATTGATAATACGTCGCTTTTAATTGTGTTACCACTTCATTTTGAACTACCTCCTGATTCAATTCACTGGATTTTATCGTTGCTTTCGCCAATTTATTTTGGTTGGTATAAAGCGTAGGAAAGGCGAACGTCTGGCTGATACTAAACCGGGTGTCATTGTCAAAATCACTATTGGTTTGTCCATATGTTACATCAAAATCAGTTTTGGGAAGGTTAAAACTAGTTCCTTTTAAAGCATGTTCCTTCTCGGTTTGATATGCTGCAACTTTTAGATTTGGATTATTTCTTAAAGCTGCGTCTATAACTTCTTCCAAACTTTGGTAAATAGTTTTTGCATCACTAGTCTGAGCATTTACGGTAGCCATATTTCCTGTTACTCCAAGAAGTACTGTTAGTAAAAGCATTGCTTTTTTGGGTTTCATTCGTACTCTTTTTTCAAAATAATAATAGAGAATAGGTAATACCACCAGGGTTAAAAAAGTTGCGGTAATCAACCCTCCGATAACTACTGTTGCAAGAGGTCGTTGTACTTCTGCTCCCGAAGTTTGAGAAATTGCCATTGGTAAAAATCCTAATGAGGCAACAGTTGCGGTCATAATTACAGGCCGTAATCGAGTTTTGGTTCCTTTATAGATTCGTTCAAAAACATCGGCAATACCCTCTTTTTTTAATCGGTTAAACTCTGCAATAAGTACGATCCCGTTTAATACTGCTACACCAAATAAGGCTATAAAACCAACACCAGCAGAAATACTAAAAGGCAAATCTCTAAGCCAAAGCGCAAATACTCCTCCTATTGCAGAAAGAGGGATTGCTGTAAATATTAAAACTCCTTGTTTTAAAGAACCAAAGGTAAAATACAATAGGATGAAAATAAGCAGTAATGCTAAAGGAACTGCTATCGACAGGCGTTGCTTAGCTTTGACCAGATTTTCAAATTGCCCTCCATAAGCGACGGTATATCCTGATGCAAAATTTACCTGATTATCAATTTTGATACTAATTTCTTTTACAACACTCTCGACATCACGATCCCGAACATTGAAAGCAATGATAATACGTCTTCTTGTATTGTCTCGTTGTATTTGATAAGGCCCATCCTTGATGGATACCCTTGCCAGTTGTTGTAGTGGAATTTGTTCTCCATTATTTCCATTAATATAAAGATTCTGCACATCTGTAAGACTGGTCCTATTACTATTATCTAATCGTACTACCAAATCAAAACGCTTCTCTCCATCATAAACCAATCCTGTAGATGCTCCTGCAAAAGCTGCCTGAATTGTATTATTAACTGTTTTAATATCCAGGCCATACTTTGCTAATTGAGCTCTATTGTAATCGATTACAATTTGCGGTACTCCTGTTACTTCTTCTACATAAACATCGACTGCTCCCTTAACGTTTCTGGCAATTTTACCTATCTGATTGGCATAAGAGGAAAGTCTAGCCAAATCTTCTCCATATATTTTTATAGCTACATCCTGGCGTACTCCTGTCATTAGTTCATTAAATCGCATTTGTATGGGTTGTTGAAAGCCAAAAGTCACTCCTGGCAGCACTTCTAAAGCTTCTGCCATTTTATTAGCCAACTCTGTACGATTAGAAGCAGATACCCATTTTGATTTATCTTTAAGAATAATCATCATATCTGCAGCTTCTACCGGCATAGGATCTGTAGGTATTTCTCCCGAGCCTATTTTTGAAACTACTTGTAATACTTCTGGAAAATTATCGAGTACTATTTTTTCTGCTTTGGTAGTCGCTTTTATTGTATTAGAAAGAGAGCTTCCGGTAAGTACTCTGGTTTCTACAGCAAAATCACCTTCTTCTAGTGTTGGAATAAATTCTCCTCCCAGGTTATTAAATATCAAATATGCAATTATAAAAAGTCCCGATGTAATTGCCAGAATCAATATTCTACTACGCATCGACCATTTGATTATTGGTTCATATAGTCGATAGAAGAAATTCATGATTTTATCAGAGATATTCTCTTTATGGGTTCCTTTTTTACTCAACACCAATGCAGACATCATAGGAACATAAGTTAGTGATAGTATAAAAGCCCCCAGGATAGCAAAACCGACTGTCTTCGCCATTGGGCCAAACATTTTTCCTTCAGTTCCTACCAGGGCTAAAATGGGTAAATACACAATAAGAATAATGATTTCGCCAAAAGCAGCAGAATTTCTGATCTTACTGGCTGATCTATATACTTCTTCATCCATCTCTTTCTGCGTCAACTTCCTATTAAGTTTTAAGGCTCCAAGATGAAACAAAGTGGCTTCTACAATAATTACTGCCCCATCTACTATCAAGCCAAAATCAATTGCTCCAAGGCTCATTAGATTTGCAGAAACATCAAAAAGATGCATCATACTAAAAGCAAACAAAAGCGACAATGGTATTACCGATGCTGTAATAAGCCCTGCACGCCAATTCCCCAGTAATAATAATAGGATAAAAATAACAATCAATGCGCCTTCTATAAGATTAGTGGTCACTGTACCAATTGCATTATTAACTAATTTAGTCCTATCTAAAAAAGGTTCGATTAGTACTCCTTCTGGAAGGGTTTTGGTAATAGATGCTATTTTGTTTTTTACATTTTTAATTACTTCTGCAGAATTTGCTCCTTTAAGCATCATTACAATAGCACTTACTACTTCTCCTTCTCCATTGCGAGTAGTAGCACCATAACGAATGGCTTTTCCGGTTTGTACTTTGGCTACATCACTAATTAAAACCGGTATCCCATCAGATGTTTGTTTGATGAGAATATTTTTTATATCCTCTATGGTTCCGATCAATCCTTCACTTCGTATGAATAGAGCTTTATTATTCTTCTCTATATAGGCGCCTCCTGTATTTTGATTATTAGTTTCTAATGCATTAAATATTTCTGAAATAGATATATTCATAGCATTTAATCGTTCGGGGCGTATCGCAATTTCATATTGTTTTAGATATCCTCCAAAACTACTTACATCTGCTACTCCTGGTGTGCCTAATAGTTGCCGTTTTATAATCCAATCCTGAATCGTTCTTAATTCTGTTGCATCATATTGGTCTTCGTAACCTGGTTTTGTAGTAATAACATATTGGTAAATTTCTCCCAGTCCTGTGGTTAAAGGAGCGATTCCTGGTTTTCCTATGTTTTCAGGAATTTGGGATTGTGCTTGGACAAGGCGTTCACTAACTTGCTGTCTTGCCCAGTATACGTCTACGTTTTCTTCAAAAACAATGGTTACTACAGATAATCCAAAACGTGAAAACGAACGTATTTCTTCAATTTCAGGAATGGTCGCCATTGTAATTTCTACAGGAAAAGTGATTAGCCGCTCTATTTCTGGTGATGCCAATGTTGGAGAAGAGGTAATCACCTGTACTTGATTATTTGTAATATCGGGAACCGCATCCACCGGCAGCTGTTTTAATGAATATATTCCCAAAATAATCAGTGCTAATGTTAGTAATCCAATAATCAATTTATGAGTTATGGAATACCTAATTATTTTATTAAGCATATGATAATTTTAATTCAGTTAGACATCTCGATTCAATTCGATTAAACAGAATTTCTCGATGTTAAATAGCTGTTACTTTCCTTTAAAAAGATAGTAACAAGACATAGTTATCCTATATACTAAATTAAACTTGTGGCGGTTGGAATAGTGTATTAGAGATTTCTTTACCAACACTATCAAAATGGGCAAATAACTCTGTAGAAATTTCTGGAGATATTAATTGGTACGTATCAATACTAAAATCAATAACATGAACGTGGCAACAATGACATTGACAGAAAGGAGAGCATAAGTCATTCTCTACACTATGGTCATGGTTTTCACAAGAATCTGCAAAAGCTTCAATTTGAGAATCCTCTGCGATAGGTATACTATCATTACAAGGCATAAAATCGAGTGCCAGAAAATATATTGATAATATGAATACTAAAATCTTCACATTACAAAGATAGCAATATTGTAATGCAATGGTATTGCAAAATTACCTAGATTCTAAATGTTATTAATTATTTTCTTTGGAAGTACATATAAAACTCTTAAAAATAAAAAACAACAGGAATCGGAGTCTGTTTTTTAAGGTTTTATATTTAAAACAAGACCAAAAAAGCGACCCCCGGGTTAACTACTCCCAGGGGTCTAAATTGAAACTTAATTGTATTTAACACAAACTCAACTTATACTAATTATGATAGTTTCAATTATATTGTTTTGTTAGGCTTGGCTTATGATACGAAGATAAGCGGTATCCTTTAAATATTTTAACGTTTTTTTGATGATAATTAACATTTAATAGTATGTTAATGCATTGATAAAATCAATACAACTAACTTATTAGAAGTTAATTTTTAAATTACTTTATTGTATGTAATAATTATTTTTATTGTATTCCCAGTGTTTTTTAAACTTTTCCCTAACACTGCAGACTTTTTGTTTATACAAAATTAATGCCAATTTTGTTTGGTTTATTTTTTTTAACTTAATTTTAAGAAGCCCTCGGGTAACTACTCCCGAGGGCTAGAATTGAAACTAATTATGAAATTTTACACAAATTCAACTTACATAATTAATCGAGTTTCAATTATTGTACTGTAATATCAAAACTTTGAGTAATATCTGTATTACCTCCTGCATTAGAAATATTACCTTCGGCTACTCCCTCTGCTGCTTTATTAGGTTCATGCTTCAACGTTACTGTAAAGGTTCCTGTTCCTGCATCTGTTGTTGTTACTGTAAATGTTAATCCAACAGGATTAGTGGTCGTAAAAGAGGTTCCGTCTTCTTTTTTATAATCTGATTCTTTATCTGTATAAGCTGTGGTAATGTTTAGTGCAGCACTTGTTTCATAGAAAAACTGATGTTCATCTGCTTCTGCCTCTATTTCCTCATTAATTAATTCGGCAGGAGTCTCGGATTCATTAAGCAATTCTACAGATCCACTATATCTTGTATTGGCCTTCAAGTTGCCCGAAATATCTATTACTGGTTTTGCCGGACCTTCTTCACCGTCTTCATCTTTAACTGTTAATGTTACAGTATCTGAACCGTCGACCAAGGATATTTTCATAGTGGTAATTAATTCTCCTTCATTAATTGGTGCGGGATTATCATCATCGTTAGAGCAAGATGCGAATAAAATACCTCCTACGATAAGCGTTGATAAAAGTTTGCGTGTGTTCATCATTTCTAAAATTTAATTTAATAGTTAATTGATAATCTTAATAAAAAATTCCTTCCCAGATCATCTGCAAAATATCGCTGACGATTTAAGTAATTTCTATAGCTTGTGTTTAATATGTTGTTTATTGTTAGTCCAACTTTTAGTTTATTTCGTTCTCCTAAAGAGAATTCCATACTGGTATCTGCATTTAACAAATGATATGCATCTGGCGGCGTATTGATTTCTAACAATACATTTTCATTTTGCTGTGGAGAAAACACAGGTATATTGGGTGGGTATTCATTTTGTCTAAAAAAATATTGACTTTCTAAAGAAATATTAAACCCGAACCAATTTTTGTTACTATATGTAATACTATTATCAAAAGTTGGTGCAGGAATATTAATCAACGCAACATCTTTTTCGTTTTCTTTTCCTTTTACCATAGAAAAACTATGATCTGTTCTCCAGTTCTGATGCCAATTGGCATAAAGTTTTGCATCGACACCCAACAATCTAACGTTGGTTTGTCTATATTCCCAAACAGGAAATGCTCCTCGTATCGATAATTCGAGGCCTACGGGTTCTAGCAAAATATAATCATTTATAAAATTGGCATATGGTGCAATTTCCCATCCCCATTTTTCTGTATTTTTTTGTGCGGTTACAGCTATTTTATGTGATGTTTCCTGATCTATTCTTAAATCCCCTAACTCAATTCTAGCAGCCGAGTGGTGTAAACCATCACTAAATAACTCTGAAGGATTAGGAGCACGTTGCGCCAGCGCATAATTGAATCTAAACTCGTAATCTTCTTTAAAAGTATATTGTATTCCTGTAGTACCGGAAACACTATGGTAATCAAAAACTGGATTAGTTAACCATTGTGTATTAAAATCCTCAATAATGAGGTCAGAAAAATCCATGTCATATCCCCTTTCGTCCCATCTGGTTTTTAAGTAAAACTTTTTAGCATCCATACGATTATAATCGTATCGAATTCCTGCATCCATAATAATATCATTTGTTACGCCATATTCACCTGTAATAAACACTCCTGCATCATACTTATCATAGTCAGGAATTAATCTTCTTACTTTTGTACCGGGATCTGCAAAATTATTCTGATATCTAAATAGTACTCCTACATTCCACAGAAAATCAGGATTCGAATCAAAACTAAAATCCGAAGTTAACGTATGTGTTTTTAGCTCAAGATCTATGCTAGGCAATTTGGTACGTTCTTCTGTTCTGCGAATATCAAACTCAAATCGTTTATTATATTGAAAATCATATTGTGTATTCCATTTCCCAAGCTCTTCAAAACGTTTAAAATACCGAAGACGTCCCAAATGGTGGGTAACTTCTTGCTTAGGATTATCAATCTTATAAGTAAAATCTCTAATAATTGCAGGTTGTTGTTCATTAATAGCATTTATAAGATCGTCTACATTGCCAATATGCGATGTTGCCAGTACTCCAATTTCATTATCAAAAAAAGAATAATATGCATCCCAACCATGGGTAAATTTATTTACTCCAAAAGACAAGGAAGCTCCTTTTTCGAATACTCCGGTATTAGAAAGAACATAGTCTGGTGTTTCTAAATCTCCAAAGCGTTTTAATGTTCCTTGTACCTTAAAAAACCATCCATTTTTATATCCTTTTATCAATTCTGAAGAAACCGATCCTCCTCTACCATTTACAGCTCCTGATAACCTGGTTTTTCCAAATAAAGTATCTTTTGCAGGTACTTTGCGAGGTTCCATAATAATAACACCACCTATTGCGTCTCCTCCATATTGTAATGCAGAAGCTCCCTTAACAACAGTAACATTCCCTGCTGTGTTAATATCTACATTAGGTGCATGTTCATCACCCCATTCCATATCTTGCATACGAACACCATTATTCATAATCAATACACGACTTCCGCTAAGACCCTGAATAATCGGTTTTACTATCGTAGATCCGGTATTTAAAGATGAAACACCTGTAATTTCTCTAAGGGCATCTCCCAAAGAGGCACTACCATATTTTTCTATAATATCAGAGCCTATAGTTTCTTCTTGAGCAGAAGTTGTTTTAGTATTATTGACTCCCGAAACTTTTACTTCTTCTAATTCATTAAGGTGATGTTCTAAGGAGAAATCTTTTGAGGATGTTTTGCCTACATCAAGAGTTACTACCTGCGAATTACACTTTTCATGAGAAACAGTAAAAGCATATGCTGTTGCACATAAACCTGTAATAGAATATCTACCAGAAGCGTCTGTCACGATTGTACGATTATTAAATGTTATTGTCGCGCCTTCAAGGGGTGCTCCGTCATGAAAATCTATGACTCTACCAGAAAGTGTTTTATCACATTCTTGTGCTGAAAGGAGATTGATCCCGAGAAGAGACACTAGTAACCAAGTGTGTCTTTTCATTTGTAAAATAAATAATGGATAAACTGATTGGTATGGATATACCACAGTTAAGTTTCAATACTAAAGTTTAGGTAAAACTAAGCTACAACAGGGGGAGCTTTGTTTAGAAAATTGTAAGCAGCAGATGAATCAAAATATCGATTCACATAAGTCGCTCGAACAATATCGGCAGGAACATATACTGCTTCAGGAACAGTAACTATGTCTGCAGGTATAAAATTATCATTATGATGATCAGAAGTAAATTTACAAAGAGTGCAGTCTGTATCATTAGCATCATGACCTACAATATGTAAGTCTGCTATTTGAATGATACCAAAGAGTATCAAAAATACGGAAGCCAGTATTTGTCTATTAAACTTCATAACAGCAAATAAACGAAAAAAAATGATTGCTTATTATATTTTTTGGCTAAGAAAGTGTTAAAGACGTATAAAATCTATACTTTTTTGTGCTATTACCTTAAGGTGTTTTGATAAATTACTATTTTGCCATGGGTGTTTTACACCAAATATATGATCAGCTCCTTCTACCAGGAAAATATCACTATTGATGCTCCATTCATGCATATTTTTACTTTCCTGCACATTAACTGTTGGATCATTTGTACCATGAATAATCAAATGTGGTATTTCAATTTTTTTGGCAGCATTAGCAATCGTTAATCTATCTTCATTTTCTATAAAAGATGTATAAAACTGGTAATAATGTGGCATTTGCTGTTTGGTTCTTCCGTTTTCGATATAGATTACTCCTTTCCTCTGCCAACAGGTAAAGGTTTCTCCTTTTGGAAACCGGTTTTTATAATCAGAAACGCTTGCCCATGTTATTAATGTAGTGATTCTCTTATCTTCTGCAGCTTTAATAGTTGCAATCCCACCACCACGAGAATGGCCTATCAAAGAAATGTTTAAAGTATTAATTTCATTTTTGAATTTAAAATCTGAAGAGGTTACCCAATTTATAATAGTTTCTAGATCATCTAATTCTTTGATATAATTATTATTACCAAAAGCTTCGAGGTCAGGAAAATCGATAGGTTGTTTTATTGTGCCTCCATTGTGTGAAAAATTAAATTTTATAAAGAAAAATCCAGCCCTGGCAAAAGCTTCTGCCACCAAATCCCAGGCTCCCCAATCTTTAAAGCCTTTATATCCATGACAAAAAATAACAATAGGTTTTTGCAACCTGGTATTCGTATAAAAAACATCTGTCAGAATTGGTTTTTGATGCTTTCCTGTTACTATTATATTTTTGTTTTTGATCATCATAATTCTAAGTATAGAGTTTAATATCTACGTTATTGAGCTACACTTCTTTTTCAATAAATGGAATTTCAATATTAAAAATTTCTAAGATCAGATTTTTTAACTGTAGCAGATAATCGTCGAACACCGCATCTGTAATTTCGTGATTTGCTTTCCCTCTTATGCTTTCTTTTGTTCCAAACTTAAGAAATCCTTCCTGAAGATTCTTAAACGAAATTATACCTGCTTGAAAAGCGTCTGAAATTGGATTTTCATTATGTTGCATGTATGCATATGCCAAAACCTGAATTACCTTGCTATATTTATATTCGTCGGTAATTATATCCCAATCCATGATAACGACATCATTTCGACCTACTCTTCCTGTCTTATAATCTATTATCCTTACTTGCCCATCCAACTCATCAATACGATCTACTTTTCCTTTGATATAAATAGGAAAATCTAACTCAGGAATTTTTAATTTTGTTTTTAGATTACTTTCAATAGCCAGAATCTTTAATTGTGCTCCATCTTTTATTAGTTTCTCTTCTACTTTCAGGAAATTATATACATATTGCTTAGCTACTTCAAAAATCAAAAGATTTTTACCTTGAGTGATGTTGAGTTTTGTATACTCTTGTCTAAACTGATCCCGAAGTTCGACATCAATTTGGTTTCTCATCTTATTAATATCCTCTATAGCAAGAAATTTACCTTCTAATGGTTTATAAAAAGTTTCGAGTGTATTATGGATCACTGTCCCCAAAGTGTTTGCTGCAATAGTCTCTTCTACCTGTTCGGTTTCTGTAACGCCCAAAACATATTTATAATAGAAGTCCATCGGGTTTCTTATATAAGTAGTTAATGCAGAAGGGGATAACCCGTGTGCACCTAGTTTTTTTAATTTTAGCAAAACCGCTTCATTTTTCTTTATCTGCAATAGTTGGTTAGTTAACATAGGGACTTCTGCCGACACTACATATTTTGTAAGTTTATGCTTAGGTCTTTTATCAATATCTAACTGAAGTAGAAACCGGCTCTTTTCTCCACCACCTACTCCTTCATTTTCTGTATTATACAGTAGATATACTTTTTTAGCTCTTTGGATTAATCTATAAAAATGATATGTATATATAGCGTCTTTTTCTTTATATGTAGGAAGACTGTATGCTCTTTTGAGATCATAAGGAATAAAAGAATTCATACTTTTACCAGCAGGCAAAACTCCTTCATTAACTGAAGTGATAATGACTGTTTCAAAATCAAGACATCTCGATTCTAACATTCCCATAAGCTGTAATCCACTAAATGGTTCGCCAGAAAAATCTAATGTCTCAGACATCATAATATCTTTATACAATGTATATAAAGACCCTATCGTTTCTATATATTGATAGCTATTATGTAATGTAAAAACTTTATTAAAAACTAAATGAAAATGATACACATATTCTAGTTCTAACTCATCATTTTTCTTATTAAGATTATTCTTGAGTAATAGTATTATTTTTCTGCAATTTTCTAGGGCTGCGGTAACATCTTTCCAAGGTTCAAATATTAATTTAAGTGCTTCTTTATGCTCATCTGAAGCTTTTTCCTGTAGTTTATCTAATGTTATGTAAACGATATTTTCTTTAGAAATGGTATTGATCAATCGTGTTGCTTCAAACCCTAATATTCTATACGTGGGTAAACTATTTAAAATTTCTACTACTAATTTATAATAGAATCCTTTGGAGTTAGAATTTTTATGAAGGCTAAATAACAGCTCAAAAAATGCAGCTATAGGAACCTCTTTAAGAGGTAGTCCCATTGTAATATTTAGAGCTTCGATTGTATTAGGCAATGAATTAAGCAGGGGCTGCAATAGCGTTTCGTCTGCAAGTACCAAAGCTGTTTTTTCGACCTCGGACTTAGGGATCGAAGTAAGTATCTGGCCAATAGATTTTGCTTGACCTATATTTTTAGGTACTCCTACCAGAGTAATGTCTTTTTCTTCTGAAAAATTATTTTGCACCCATTGAAATGGATTCTTTTTATAATACTCCCATTGATTTTTATATGTTCTTAAGAATAACGATGCTTCGTGGTAGGTATTCTCCATAAAAAACTGATCTGCGTCCCAATACACTCGGGCAATATTAGCTTCTAAAAGAGATTGAAAAATGATCTGTTCTGCATTATTCAGGGCATTAAATCCTACTAAGATATGTGTTCTATTTTCGGTATTAATATACGCCTGGATATCCTCTGATGCTTTTCTGTACAACAATCCCTGATATCCTATTTTTTTGGAAAGCAATTTATTTTTAAAATTGTTATAATAATCCATCAGGTTTTCCCAAAACCTAATATAATTTTTAATCAACTCGGTTTTTTCTTTTTGTAAATACCAATGATTTAAGTCTTGTATTCCTGACAAATAAGCAAAAAAGCTCTTATGATCTATACAGTATCTGTCGATTTCATTAAAATCATAGATTAAGGTCTGAGCCCAATTACTAAATGTTTCAAAATTTTCTTTTTCTAGGTGAGTATGGGTGTTTACATATGCTTCATAAAACTCAAACAATGTCTGAATATTATCAATCTGTTGCAACCCTGATAATCGAACAATAAATTCTTCAATACTAAGGATTACTGGGGCGAAAAAAGTTTGATCGGGATATATTTCCAAAAGTTCTTTTTTAAGAAAAAGCCCTGCTCTTTTACTAGGTACCAGAAAAATCAGATCGCTTATTTTTTCTGTAGTGCCTTGCACTTCTTGTATAACTTCTTTTAGAAAACTTTTCAAGTATTTACGATTTTATGTACAGGATATTAAATCTCTAAGCAAACCTTAACCTACTAAGCAGAATCAATCGTGTTAAATTAAGATATTTAATATTTATTTAATTTTCTAAAAATAAAAAACGTCCCGAAAATTTCGGGACGTTTTATTCATATGATTAAGAGACTTTATTCTTATTTTACTAAGTTGATCTCTACACGTCTATTTTCTTTTCTACCTTTTCTAGTTTTGTTAGAAGAGATAGGTCTGTCTTCACCATAACCAACAGCTGATAATCTGAACTGATCAATACCATTTTCTGTTAAGTAAGTCTTAACAGCATTTGCTCTAGAATCAGATAATCTTTGATTAAGTTTAGCACTTCCTACACTATCAGTATGTCCTTCTACAGTAAATTTAGCAGTAGGATACTCTTTTAATATACTAATGATATCTCCAAGTACCGAGTGAGATTGTTCTTTAATTGTAGATTTACCAGAATCAAACAAGATAGTTTTTGCATACTCATTAAGAGTTTTCTGTACTTCTTCAGTTACTTCTGGACAACCATTGTTAGCAACAGTACCAGCAACGTCAGGACAGTTATCATCTTTATCTAATACACCGTCACCATCTTTATCTTGATAAGGGCATCCGTTATTAGCAGCTGGTCCAGCTTCATTAGGACAACCATCTTTACCGTCAGCGATACCATCACCATCAGCATCAGGGCATCCATTAAGAGCAGGTAATCCAGCTTCAGTAGGACACTCATCTTTAGGATCTGGAACTCCGTCACCATCAGTATCAGGACATCCGTTAAATTCAGCAGTACCTGCAGTATCAGGACATTCATCTTTAGCATCAGTGATTCCATCACCATCAGTATCAGGACATCCATTGAATTCTTCTAAACCAGGAACATCTGGACACTCATCGTCTTTATCATATACTCCGTCACCGTCAGTATCTTTACCTCCAAATGCGAAAGTAAGTCCAGCAGAATGTTGGAAATGAGTTGGAGGGTAGCTACCAGTCTCATAATCTTCAAATACGTGCTTATAAGTTGATTGAAGGTTAAATGCTAAGTTTTCAGTTACCCAAAAGTTGAATCCAAGAGAACCGTTTAATGTTCCAGCTCCTTTTTCATCAAGCCAAGTATAACCTCCACCTACACCTAAGTAAGGATCGATCCAACTTGAACCAAATGCTTTCTTAAAGCTATAGCTAATTCTACCATCTAAGGCATAATAAGATAGGTCATCAACTTTTAAATCTTCTCCTGTAGTAGGATTTTCTCCCCAGTTTTCTATTTTGTTAACCGATCCTGCCGCTGTAAAACTAAAACCATCTCCTATATATCTACCAACAGATAATTTGGAAACAGATGGAAGGATGTTCCAGTGGTCACTAGCATTAAAATATTCATCGAAAATTTCTCCCTGACTAGTAAGGTCTCCCCCAGTAGGAAAGATGTCAACGGCATTAATGCCTATAGAAACCGCCCAAGGATTGTTTTCATCTTGTGCATTCGCCGTACTAAATCCAAGTACAAGTAACGAAGCCACTAAAAATCTGCTAAGATGTTTCATATTCAATAATTTAATTTTTAAGTGTTAATTAGAGCAAATGTAATATGTTAAAAATAACTGTCAAAGATAAATCTAATAAATTTTTCTTAACAGGCCAGCATATATCGCAGCTTTGGAGAGTGTAGTTGTTTTTTCTTACAGTTTTCGAGCCCCAAAAAAAGCAATAATTTTAACCTTATTAGAGAAAAATTAAAGTATTTATCTCAGCAATTACGTTACAATTATAAGATAAAAATACCTTTTATCCTTAAATTTCTTTTAGTAATTATAAAAATGATAGTTTATTTATATGTGTTTTAAGGTGATATTATCATTAAAATAAATTAAAATTTTACCTTTTATCCTGTGTCCTATTTTTTCAAGAAGTGATGCGTAACCCTGTATTTGCTTAGTGTGAGAAGTATTATGAACTCCCGTTTTATAATCTATTATAGTGGTTCGATTATTTTTATCGACTACTATTCTATCTGGTCGAAATAATCTTCCATTAGAAATTATATCTCTTTCGTTATATACTACGTTACCTAAAGAAAAGTATTGAGAAAGCTCTGGATGGTTTACAATACTTTTTATTTCATTATAAAGTATTTCTTTTTCAGAAATAGTAATTTCTCCTGTTTTGTATGCTTCTTCAACAACTCTTTTCACATCTTTATATGTATCAATAGAAGCCATAAGATCATGTATCAAATTTCCTTTTTCTATTGCACTCTGTTGAGATGTATCCCATAATTTACCAGCATTAGTTACAATATTTACATTATATTTTCTAGAGGAGTCCTCGAATCGAGAAAGTTTAATCACTTTTGGCTTATTTTCTATATCTGTATTTAAATTCTCTGGTTTTAAAGGGTAGCCAAAAGTATACTCAGTTTTTTCAGGATTCCATTGATCTAAATATTTTAAATATGCAATTAGTTTCCCAGAAAAAGTATTTGGGTTACTTTCTCCTTTAGAATTTAATTTCAAATTAGAAATAATATATAATTGTTCTTTTGCGCGAGTAAGGACTACATATAATAGATTAAACGCATCTAACTCTAATTGAGCTTGCCTATTTAATACAATTTCTTCTGCATTTTTGCCATATTCAGAGATTCCTTTATTATAATTAATAAACACTTCTTCAAAATTGTTATAATTTTTACTATCCACTGCCAACCAAATTTTGGGTTCTATTTCTTCATAGATATCAATATTGGCATATGGATAAATAACACAAGGAAACTCTAGTCCTTTTGCTTTATGTATAGTCATGATCTTAATTGCCTGCTCAGTTTCTGGAGCAACAATGCTTAATTTATCTTTTTTGACATGCCAATATGCTAAAAACCCTACAATACCTTCTGTATGTTTTTGAGTAAATGCAAACACGACATCTAGAAAAAATTGTATATATGCTGTAGTATTATCGGCAAGAGAAAAACTCGCTATAATATATTCTACTGCATCATAAAGAGGTTTTATAGCTACTTTGGCGAGATCAAAATCAATCCCTAGTGTTTTAAGTTCTGAAGAAAATGTATTCTTAGTACTGTTGATCATTTTTTCTAGAAACAAATGCTTTTCTTGTATTGAAAACTTCTCGGTCAAAAAATGTAATACGTTGATTTTTGATTGAAGATGATCGGGTTGTATGCACCAGGTTAACAAGTCAATAATAAATACAACCTGAGGGGCATTATTAATTAATAATGTTTCTGAAGAAATTATAGATAACCCTTTTTGGGTAAGAAGATTTGCTATGACAGCTCCTTCTTTTTGTTTTCTTACGATAACACATATTTCATTAAGAGAGTACCCTTTTTTGTTTAGTTCGAGTACGGTTTCATACACTTTCTCAGAATATAAGTCATCCTCTTGGGCTACATTTTTAGCTTCAACAAATGATAGATTAACATATCCATTTTTTTTAGAGTTAACTTCTTGTTTATTACCCAATACATATAATTCTCGATGTTTTTCATTTTTAAAATCGCCCGATAAAAAAGTGAATAGACTATTGTTGAATTTAATAATTTCTTCGTGACTCCGATAATTCTTAGGGAGGTTAAGAACTTGTTTCTCCTGTATTGAAAAAGGGTTTTCATCAGACGATAAATTGATAAATTGCTCGGCTTTCCCTCCTCTCCATCGATAAATTGCTTGTTTTGCATCCCCTACTATAGTAACCCGTCCTCTTTTGCCCGTTAATGTTTCTGTTGAAACTGCATTATCAATAAGAGGGATCAAATTATTCCACTGTAACTCTGAAGTGTCCTGAAATTCATCAATAAAATAATCTCTATAACGCTCTCCTAAACGTTCGTATATAAATGGAGCTGGCTGATCCTTAATCGCTTTACTTATAATCGTATTAAATTCTGATATCAATAAAATCTTTCTTTCTTTTTTGATCCCAATTAATTCTTTATTAATAGCATTTAATACCGAAAGAGGTGTTAGGTTTTTGATAATGTTCTGAAAAAAATCAATTTGTACTAATAATTGCTTTGTTGTTAGAAAAGCATCTTCTACAGAAGATCTCACACTATCGATTAGTTCTTTTTTATGAGAGTCTAACTTGGAGTTATAGAAAGAGGTTTCTTGTATATTTTGTTTCCACGCTGCCTTAAAATCAACTTTTACCTCACCTTCTACAAGTTTTAAAAAATGGTTAGGAATTGAGCTTCGAGTAAAATCTGCATATTCTAACCCCTGGTTTTTAATTAATTGCAAAACTGTATTCGACTTAGAAACAATAACTTTCTTACATTCGGTAATCTTTTGATTCAATTGTTTTTTTAGAACCTCAAAATCAGCAATTGTTTTATGTGAAAGTTTATTAAGGTGTTCTCTGTCATTTTCACTAAATAACAATTTGGCTATTTTATTAAGTTCTATAGTGATATCCCAACTTTTATCATCCTCGAGCTTGCTAATCGCAAAATCAACAATCAATCTAGTTAGTTCCTCGTTTAGTCCTATTTTGGCAACTACGGCGTCTACAGCTTCTTCAATTAAAGCGTCTGTATCCATTTCGATCTCAAAATTCATAGGAATCTCTAAATCATGTGCAAATGTCCTGATTACCCTATGCGTAAATGTATCAATAGTAACAACATCAAATGCTGCATAATTATGAAGAATATTTCTAAGAATTTGTTTTGCTTTTTGTTTAAGTTCAGGTTCAGGAATTTTGATCTCTGCACTTAATTCATCTAACAAACCTTGATATTTTGATGGAGTATCAAGAACACTAATAGCAACTAAGTTCTCTAATATCCTGAATTTCATCTCAGCTACAGCTTTATTTGTAAAAGTAATTGCCAGGATATTTTTGTAACTATCTCTATACTCTCCTTTTAAAAGAGCAATTAAGTATGCTTTTACCAAAGTATAGGTTTTACCAGCACCAGCAGCAGCATTATAAACAACAAAAGCAGTAGTAGAATTCAATCCTTTTTTTTACTAAAATACTAAATACTTAAAGTATTTCATCAAGTATTTATTTTAAAAACTAATAGTATCATACTTGTCAGGATATACTCAACTATTAATTAAAAGAGCACCCGTCATTTTCTAATTGGTTTATTTCATTAATTAATTGAATAACTGTTTCATCAAATAGTGGAGTATCTAATTGCTTCTCTCGAACTGCTTTATTGTACAACTCAAAAAAACATTGTGGTCTATGTATAGTATTAACTAATTCTTGGTGATACCCATTCTTATTAATCACCCTAGCCATATGAAACCCAACTACATGACCATAAAAAGGGATTGCTTCATTCACAAAATCCCAAGAATAGGGTTTGTTCTTATTTTGCGCAATGATCATTAGTTTTTCATTTAATTGAGAGACACGTATTTCCCCTTTAGCAAATTCACTTCTTACAAGTTTTAGATAGTCTGGTGAAGCAGTATTCATTTGGGGATTTAAGTATCCTTTTTCCTTATCTATCAAATTTGCTATTCCTTCTTTTTGACATTGGTACACTAATTTTTGCACTAGTTTTTTAGTTTTATCATGAATAGCATTTATTTCTTTTGCCTTTTTATCATCTATTTTATAACTATCCAAAACATAATGATGTAATTCGTGGCCTAATGTTCCTCCTTTGTCTATTTTATCTGCAAAAAAAGAAAGTAAAAGATCCATACATATTCCAGAATTATTTGCGTGTGCATTTTCCCCAAATAAAACCATGTTGATTACCGGCACTTTATAATTTTTATATTCTTCAGGCAAAAAACTATTTGTTTTATCAACCATAGTTTCGTAAACCTTTTGGTTTTTCAACCAATCTATATGCTTCTCTAAATCCATCCTTAATCGATCGGTTTCTGCAAGATGTAGGTATGTTGATTTTTGAAAAACATCTCCAAATTCTATTAGACTATCTTTAGCTTGTTTAAATTCGGGATGAAAACAAGTGATTAATCTTTTTTTTATCATTTCAGGTTTGGTACCATTAGCAGATTCTATCACTTTATACCCCTGATGACTCAATAATTTATCCCACAATTTCTCTGAAGGGTATTGATTGTTTTTTAACGTGTCAACCACCTTCCAGTACTCATAAATTGCATCAAAATTAAATCTAGAAACATCAGTATTAGTAAAACTTTGTTTTTTATTAACACATCCTATTATTAATGATAAACCTAGTAAGGTATATATGTATTTCATGTAATCCATTCATTATATTAGCGAAATAATTCTATATTTTCTTCTCAAACATATAAAAATATAGTTCACTTCTGTTTTAATTTGAATAAATGTTAAATATATCATTTATCATACAACTCTCTATTTAATATGCACGATACTATTACAACATTAGTTATTTAGTTAATTTATAACAATTATAAATTTTTATTCATCATTCTAATTGTTAAATTTGATGTCGCTTTTATTTTTTATTAATTAAAATAATAACATATGTCATTCGAATTACCAAAATTAAACTACGCTTTTGATGCGTTAGAACCTCATATAGATGCTCGTACTATGGAAATTCATCATGATAAACATCATGCTGGATATACTAGCAAATTAAATGCTGCAATTGAAGGTACTGATCTTGAGGGTAAAACCATTGAAAATATTCTTATTAATCTAGATATGTCTAATGGAGCTGTTAGAAATAACGGTGGTGGATATTATAATCATAATTTATTTTGGGAGATCATGTCACCCAATGGAGGTGATAAGCCTTCTGGCGAAATTGCAGATGCAATTAATGCTGCGTATGGATCTTTTGATGCTTTTAAAGAAGCATTCTCTAAAGCAGCTGGTACAAGGTTTGGATCTGGATGGGCTTGGTTATGTGTACATCAGGGAGGGAAAGTAGAAATTTGTTCTACTCCTAATCAAGATAATCCTTTAATGCCTGGTGTTGGATGCGGAGGAACTCCTATTCTTGCATTAGATGTTTGGGAACATGCCTACTATTTAAACTACCAAAATCGTCGTCCGGATTATGTTGCAGCGTTTTTTAATGTAATTGACTGGAACGAAGTAGCAAGCCGATATGCGCAAGGAAAATAAGTATGTATATATATTTAAAAAAGAGTTACAGTATTGTGGCTCTTTTTTTTATGTGAAAGTATTACGAAATGTCAGAAAATAAAAAAAGGTGGAAGAACCACCTTTTTTTGCCCCAAATCTACCATGAACTTAACCTACTTATGCTATGGCTTTGCTAATATAGAACGTTATTTCATAGTGAAAAAATGTTTTAGACGAAAGGTCAAAATACTTGTTGAAATACACAAATTAACCCTTTTTAACAACAAACATTTTTGTTTTTTTAGTAAGCTCTTTCATTTTTACCCTCAAAGAAGTTTATAAAAGCCTTATTTACAACTCTATTTCCTCCTATTGTTGGATAATCTCCTGTAAAATACCAATCTCCAAGATTCTTAGGACACGCTTTATGAAGGTTATCGACAGTCTGATAAATAATCTTTACATCAGCTTTTACCGATTTATCACTTAACAATTCTGATATTTTATCACTTATTTCCTGATCAGAAAATCCACTATAGATTTCTTTTACAAAATTTTGCACTTCTGAGTCTACCAAATTTTCTTGGGCTTTACATTTTTCATAAACCTGCTCTACCAAGTCATAATTTCCATTTTCTTTTAAAAGCTCTAATGCCGCCTGAAATGCAACTAACCCTTCTAATCTTGCCATATCAATTCCGTAACAATCTGGATAACGAATTTGTGGTGCCGAAGAAACAACAACGATTTTCTTTGGTTTCAATCTATCCATCATCTTGATAATACTCTTTTTAAGCGTCGTTCCTCTAACGATACTATCATCGATTATGACTAAATTATCTTCTTGTTTTACTACACCATAAGTCACATCATAGACATGCGCTACCAAATCATCCCTACTACTATCTTCTGTAATAAAAGTACGAAGCTTAGCATCTTTGATTGCAATTTTCTCTGTTCTTAATCTATATGAGAGAATTTCTGATAAGCGTTCATCTGTTAATGTTTCTTTTTCTGAAAGTATAGTTTCGTTTTTTTGCTTATTTAATTCATCCTGAGCCGCTTCAACCATACCATAGAAAGAGGTTTCGGCTGTATTTGGAATAAAAGAAAAAACAGTATTTACAGTATCATGGTTAATTTCTTCTAAAACCTGAGGCATAAGCAACCTTCCTAAACTCTTTCTTTCTTCATAAATTTCGGCATCACTTCCTCTTGAAAAATAAATACGCTCAAAAGAGCATGCTTTTCGTTCTAGTGGTTCAATAATACTATCTATAGAAGTATCTCCGTTCTTTTTGACAATAATTGCTTTTCCGGGATCAAGTTCTAATACATCATCAAAGGCAACATTAAATACGGTTTGGATAACGGGTCTTTCTGAAGCAACAACCACTACTTCATCATCTTTATAATAATACGCTGGTCTAATTCCTGCTGGATCTCTTAAAACAAAAGCATCACCATGCCCAAGCATTCCTGCCATAGCATAACCTCCATCCCAATCTCTTGACGATTTTCTAAGGATTTTAGCAACGTTTAATCGTTCTGCAATTTGTGGAGAGGCTTCATTTTTATTAAATCCTTCTTTCTTTAATTTCTTATATAACTTGGCTACTTCAGAATCCAAAAAGTGGCCAATTTTTTCCATTACAGTAATGGTATCTACCTTATCTTTTGGATGCTGCCCTAATCTCACAAGGTTATTAAACAACACATCATTATTAGTCATATTGAAGTTACCAGCTACAATAAGATTACGATGCATCCAATTATTCTGTCTTAAAAAAGGATGAACACTCTCTACACTATTTTTACCAAATGTCCCGTAGCGTACATGTCCCAAAAGTACTTCTCCTATGTAAGGAATATTTTTTTTCTGTAGTTCAACATCGTCAGCATATTCTGGATGATCTACCAATTCTTTATTAATTCTATCATTAATCTGAGAAAAAATATCTTGTATTGGCTGTGATTCACTAGATCGCACTCTACTTATATATCGTTCACCGGGAGCCGTATCTAATTTAATACTTGCAAACCCGGCACCATCCTGACCACGATTATGTTGTTTTTCCATCATAAGATACATTTTATTTACTCCATAAAATGCACTACCGTATTTCTCCTTATAATACTCTAATGGTTTTAGTAATCTAATAAATGCTATACCGCATTCGTGTTTTAACGCATCACTCATTGTATTCCAAAATTCTAAATGTTGTTGTGTTAATCATAATCAAAAAAGCCCTAAACAATCACTTTAGGGCTATGCTTTAATTTTATATCAAGACAATTCTATCTCGAATTGTGTTAACTCTCTAAACTGCTGAAGTCGCTTTTTAACCTCATCTCGATTTAAACTCTCCATTCGTTCTGTGCCAAATTTCTCTACACAAAAAGAGGCAAGGTTTGAAGCATGAATAATTGCCTTTTTCATATTCTCGAATGATATATCATCTGTCTTGGTTAGATATCCCGAAAACCCCCCTGCAAATGTATCTCCAGCACCGGTAGGATCAAAAACTTCTTCTAACGGTAATGCAGGAGCAAAGAAAATCTGTTCTTCATGAAATAATAAAGCTCCATGTTCCCCTTTTTTAATCACAACATATTTTGGGCCCATCTTTTCGATTGCCCTGGCCGCTTTTACCAAAGAATATTCCCCGCTTAATTGTCTGGCCTCTTCATCATTGATAGTAATTACATCTACTTTCGAAATTACTTTTAGAAGATCTTCTAAAAAAGCATCTTCCATCCAAAAATTCATAGTATCTAATATTGTAAGTTTTGGCTTAGTAGTAAGTTGCTCTATAACACTTAGCTGTACTAACGGGTTTAGATTTCCCAGCATCACAATGTCTGCATCTTTATAATTATCAGGAACTACAGGGTTAAAATTAGCAAGTACATTAAGTTGTGTGTCTAATGTATCTCTTGAATTTAGATCATTATGATATCTCCCACTCCAGAAAAAAGTCTTTCCTCCTTTTACAATCTCAATAGCAGAAGTGTCAATATTTTTTTCCTGAAGCATAGAAAGATAATCCAAAGGAAAGTCTTCTCCAATCACAGAAACAATTGCCGAAGAAATGTTAAAATTTGAGGCAGAAAGCGCAATATAAGGAGCTGCTCCTCCTAATATCCTATCAGTTTTACCAAAAGGCGTTTCAATAGCATCAAAGGCAACAGAACCTACAATAAGTAATTTACTCATACAACTAGCGTAATATTTTTTTGCAAATATACGTTTTACTTTTAAGTAGTAAGAAGATTAATACAAAGGTTATTTTTTACCAGAATCTACAAGTATCTTTTCTTATATTTTTGTTCACTATTCGATAAATTTAAATCAAAAAACCTAAATTTTATTACTTATTTAGAAATCATAAACAAACAATACTTTTTTTACAGATTGGTATATGATTTTAGATTTTACCAATTTAAAAATAACACGCTCTAAATCAAATTTTTAAACCTTTATTTTATGTGTTGAAAAATAATGTTGAATACGCCTTATGATTTATGAAAACAGTAATTTTTTAGTTTAAAAATTTCCGAAAAAACATAATTTCCGAAAAAAAAAATTAAAAAATGCCAAAATAATCTTAAAAAAATGCCGTTATTGTACCCAATACAAACTCAAACTTTCAATTAATTATGAAAAAATTAAATTTAGCTAAACTCGTTTTAGCTACATCGCTTTCGGTTTTATTCTTCAATTGCGAAAAAGATTCTGAAGACATTATTGAAACAAATCAACATGCAGATGCAAAAACTGCTCATGTATGTATCGAAAAATGGAATACAGATAATACAAAAGCTGCCAGTGTTAAAAATGTACAATGGCAAGCTGGTCAGACTATCCGTGTAAAATTTTTAAATGGAAATAATTTTGTACAGTCTAAAGTAAGACAATATGCTGTAGAATGGGAAAAATATGCTAACATTAAATTTGAATGGGTATCTTCAAACAGCAGTGCAAACATCAAAATTGGTTTCAAAGAAGGTCAATTTGCAAACGATGGTGGATCTTGGTCTTATTTAGGAACTGATTCTAATAATCAAGCACATAGTATGCATTTTGGATGGTTTAATAACAATACTTCTGATACAGAGTTTAGAAGAACCACAATTCACGAATTTGGACATGCTCTTGGTTTAATTCATGAGCATCAAAATCCTGTAGCAGGAATTAACTGGGATAAAGAGGCAGTTTATGCTTACTATGCTGGACCACCAAACAACTGGAGTAGAGCACAGGTAGATAATAACCTGTTTAGACGTTATGAAGCAAGTACTTCTAACTATAGTACATACGATCCATTATCAATAATGCACTATCCTATTCCTGCAGAACATACTACAGATGGTGTTGCCGTAGGAAGTAATACTCGATTATCTGCTACAGACAAATCTTTTATTGCAAGAATTTATCCTGGTTCTACTACTGGTGGTGGTAACTGTGATGGTGTTGCAGAATATAATAGTAATACCTCTTATTCTGTGGGAGATAAAGTAACATATAACGGAACTTTATACCAAAGAACAGCTAGCGGATGGAGTAATCTTGGTCCATGTGATAGCACCCCTAACAATGATATTTGTGCTGGTGTATCTGCATATAACAGCAACACTTCGTATTCTGTGGGAGATAAAGTAACATATAACGGAACTTTATACCAAAGAACAGCTAGCGGATGGAGTAATCTTGGTGCATGTGGTAACTAAGAGAACAGAAATCGCACAATCTAATTTATTTGCTACATTAGATTAAAGTCTTATATATAAAAATGCTCCGGAAAAACACCGGAGCATTTTGTATTATACACTATTATATTGTTATCTAGAGAGAATGTCTTAAAACTACTTTCTGCCAAAATCTGCAGGTATTTCTCCCCACGCTTTGGTTTCCCATTTTACAATTGTAGTTATATATGTATTTTCTTTAAGCCACTGCGTTGCTCGGTCTACCAAATCAAAGACTTCTTTGTTTTTAGCGGTTCGTTTCAGTTTTGTTTTACAGGTCTTTTGCTTTACCCATCCTATTGCTATTTTAGAATCAGAATAAATAATACGGTCACTATTTTTCTTTTTAAGGTATGCAAGACCATGCACAAGTGCCAAAAATTCCCCTATATTATTTGTACCCTGTCTAAAAGGCCCCTGATGAAAAAGCTGTTTTTCGGTTTGGGTGTCTACTCCTCGATATTCCATCTTACCAGGATTACCACTAGAAGCAGCATCTACTGCTATTGAATACAAATTAGGTTCTCCTATTTTTGATAACTGTGCGGCAGTAAGTATTTTTTTGGGTTTACTTTTTCCTTTATAATCTTCATAATCCCCATTATATGCTTTTTTTGCAATATCAAAAGAATCAAACGATTTATACTTTGCATTGGCATACCCCTTAACCGCCACTTTACAATCATCCCACGTGGTATAAATCCCAGGCCTGTGCCCTTCCCAAACTACATAAAATTTTTCTTTCTTAGCCATTCTTATTCATTGATCTGTTTGGTATCATTAACGATATTTTAGAAGTTACACTAAGCTTGCCAAAGTACTTTTGTTCTATAAGTTTGTTTCGACAAGCTCAGTCTCTCAATTACTTTTCTTACTAAACAACTTTAGTTATATTATTAATTTAAACTACTCTTTTTCAGCAAACAGAAGTTCTTTTATAACGATTGGAAAATGTTTATATTCTAATTGATGGATTGCTTGTGCCACATCTTCGGCAGAATCTTCTTCAGAAATTGATGCTTTAGCCTGAAAAATAATTGCCCCTTCGTCATAATGTTCATTTACATAATGTATTGTAATCCCACTTTCTTTTTCTTTATTTCTAACTACAGCTTCATGTACATGATGTCCATACATTCCTTTTCCACCATATTTTGGTAATAATGCAGGATGAATATTGATCACTTTATCAGGAAAGGCTTCAATAATTTTTTTAGGAAAAACCCATAAGAACCCGGCTAGTACAATGATGTCAGGTTTGGCATCTTTTAAGATATTTAGCACTTCATTTGTGTCGTAAAATGAGGCTGCATCAAAGTGTAACGCCTTTACTTTCAAGGCATGAGCTCTTTTTAGCACTTTGGCACGCAGGTTGTTAGAAAACACATGTGTAACCTCGGCAATTTTTCGCTCATGAAAGTACTTAATTATATTTTCGGCATTGGTACCTGAGCCGGAAGCAAAAATTATAATACGCTTCATAGTATTAAAGTTGTTAATTAGAGAGCACAAAAAAAATAATTATTATTCAATTTTAGGCAGCAAAAAGGCAATACTTCGCTATATTTGATAAAATACAAATACATTTTTATGGGATTGTGGGGTTTTAAAATAAAGTTTTTTATTTTTGCCACCTAATTAAAAAATTAAAATTAAACATTATGTCAGACATTGCATCAAGAGTAAAAGCGATAATCGTTGACAAATTAGGAGTAGACGAAAACGAAGTTGTAAATGAAGCTAGTTTCACAAACGATTTAGGCGCTGATTCATTAGACACTGTAGAATTGATTATGGAATTCGAAAAAGAATTCGATATTCAGATTCCAGACGATCAAGCTGAAAACATTGCAACAGTAGGTCAAGCAATATCTTATATTGAAGACGCAAAGTAATAACTTCACAACAAAATATGAATCTTAAGCGAGTTGTAGTCACAGGACTAGGTGCATTAACACCTATAGGTAACAATATTGATGAATATTGGGACGGATTAGTAAATGGAAAAAGCGGTTGCGCTCCCATTACTTATTTTGATACCGAAAATTTCAAGACTAAATTTGCTTGCGAAGTCAAAAATTATTCTCCCACAGACTATTTTGATAGAAAAGAAGCACGAAAACTTGATAAATTCGCCCAGTATGCTATTGTATCTTCTGAAGAAGCTATAAAGGATGCTGCTATTGACCTGGAAAAAGTTGATAAGTTTAGAGTTGGTGTAATCTGGGGTGCAGGAATTGGCGGAATAGAGACTTTTCAGGAAGAAGTAATTGGCTATGCCAACGGGAATGGAACACCTCGTTTCAATCCTTTCTTTATCCCGAAAATGATCGCCGATATTGCTCCTGGTCATATTTCTATACGAAATGGCTTTATGGGGCCTAATTATACCACAGTTTCTGCTTGTGCTTCTTCTGCAAATGCAATGATCGATGCGTTAAACTATATTCGTTTAGGCCATTGTGATATTATCATTACGGGAGGAAGTGAAGCTGCAGTTACTATAGCCGGTATGGGAGGATTTAATGCGATGCACGCTTTATCTACAAGAAATGAAAGTCCAGAGACTGCCTCTAGACCATTTGACGCAACTAGAGATGGTTTCGTTTTGGGAGAAGGTAGCGGAGCTCTTATTCTTGAAGAATATGAACACGCAAAAGCACGAGGTGCTAAAATCTATGCCGAAGTAGTTGGTGGTGGAATGTCTAGTGATGCATATCACATGACAGCTCCGCATCCCGACGGAATAGGAGTAGAACGCGTGATGCTTAATTGTTTAAAAGATGCAGGTGTAGCACCAGAACAAGTAGACGCTATAAACACTCATGGCACATCCACTCCATTAGGAGATGTTGCAGAATTAAAAGCTATCACTAAGGTTTTTGGAGATCATACACCCAACATCAATATCAATTCGACAAAATCTATGACAGGACACTTACTTGGTGCAGCTGGAGCTATAGAAGCTATTGCTTCTATTTTGGCTATGCAAAAAAGTACAGTGCCTCCTACTATCAATCACACTACAGTGGATGAGAACATAGATTCTTCATTGAATTTGACATTAAACAAAGCTCAAAAACGTGAAATCACATATGCAATGAGTAACACTTTTGGTTTCGGAGGTCATAATGCTTGTGTGTTATTTAAAAAACTGAACGAATAAATGAATGTTATTCGAAACATACTAAATTCCCGCTCTGAAAAGAACGGGAATTTTTTTTCTAAAATTCAGAAAATAGTAAATTTTAAGCCTAAAAACATTGAACCTTACGAAAAAGCATTTACCCATAGATCATTAAATTTAAAGGATAAAAAAGGAAATGCTATTAATTTTGAAAGGCTAGAATTTCTAGGTGATGCTATGTTAAGTAGTGTTATCGCAGCTCATTTATTTAAAGAAGTACCAGAAGGTAATGAAGGGTATTTAACCAAAATGAGAGCCAAAGTGGTAAGTAGAAAACATCTTAACGAATTAGGTAAAGATCTTAAATTAATTGAACTTGTTCGAACTAGTATCCCTAAATCTCAATTTGGAATAAATATACACGGAAACCTTTTTGAAGCACTAATAGGAGCTATTTACCTGGATCGTGGTTTTGTATATTGCGAACGATTTATAAAAGAAGCTGTAATCGATCCATATGTTGATATCGAAAGCCTCGAAGGGCAAATTATTAGTTATAAAAGCTTATTGATAGAATGGTGTCAAAAAGAAAAAAAAGTATTTAGCTACGAAGTATATGAAGATACGGGTAAGGATGAAATGAAACATTTTGCCGTAAAGCTTTGGATAGATGACAAAGTCGTTGCAAAAGCAAGAGCTACTTCAAAAAAGAAAGCAGAAGAAAAAGCTTCAAAAAGAGCTTATTTTGCATTTCAATCTAAAATAGATATCTAAATATCATTAGATTATTTTGTATTAAATTGATCAAAATATACGCATACCAGAAAAACTATATTTTTTTATAGTTAAAAGATACTAACTCAATCGTTTTCGTAAAATAACTTTATCTTTAATTAAACTTGTTAGGTGAATTTATTTGTATATTTCGCGTTAAATCGGAAACAAAAAAAATCAAAGTGGCTGTTCAGCGGTTAGTATTAGATGCCTTTGCCGATGATGATTATGAACTTATTGCCATTCATTGTTCATTAGCTTCATATCGGGTGGCATTTTTATTGAATAAAAATCTGAATTTAAAACTCTATAGAAAAAAAGAAGATATCAATTTCGAGTATAATGATCTCACTGCAAATTTTCCATTATATCAATATGATGACCATTTTCAATATAGTACATATAGTCTTATCGGAAATAAATTTCAATCCAAAATAACATCAAAAAATCAGATTTCTGAAGGCCTATTTACTACTATAGAGAATACATATACTACAAAATATTTAATTCCTGAATTAAAAAATGTAGATTATTTTCTAAAAATTGAGACCGAAGCATCAAATTTTTCAAGTAAGTCTTTACTTATAGACATGCTTGCCATTTCGCAAATTATAACAGCATATCCTTTAGAATATGCTACACTAAAATCAAAGAACAACTTAATATTCGAATAATGCCAAAACGTAAAAGAACTAAAATAGTTGCTACTCTTGGACCTGCAACAAGTAGTGAAGATGTATTAAAAAAAATGTTGGAAGCAGGGGTAAATGTTTTCAGAATAAATTTCTCTCATGCTGATTATAATGATGTCAAAGAACGTATAAAAATTATACGAAAACTAAGCAAAGAACATGGGTATAATGCATCTATACTTGGAGATTTACAGGGCCCTAAACTACGTGTAGGTGTTATGAAAAGAGATATCATTGTCAATGATGGTGATACGATCAATTTTGTGACTGGTAAACCTTTTGAAGGTACCTCTAAAGAGGTCTATATGAATTATGAAAGTTTCCCTAAAGATGTAAAAGCAGGTGAAAGAATATTATTAGACGATGGGAAATTAATTTTTGAAGTTATCTCTTCTAATAAAAAAGATACGGTTAAGACCAAAGTACTACAAGGAGGTCCTCTAAAATCTAAAAAAGGAGTAAACCTCCCTAATACTAGTATCTCTTTACCAGCATTAACAGAAAAAGATATAAAGGATGCAATTTTTGCATGTGAACAAGGTGTGGATTGGATTGCATTATCTTTTGTACGTCATGCTCAGGATTTGAGAGAATTACAAGATCTTATAAAAGAACATAGTGAGCACAAAATTCCAATTATTGCCAAAATAGAGAAACCCGAAGGAGTAGAAAATATCGATAAGATTGTGGCTTATTGTGATGGATTGATGGTAGCAAGAGGAGATCTTGGAGTAGAAATTCCTGCTCAAGAGGTACCTCTGATTCAGAAAAAATTGGTACTCAAAGCTAAAACTGCCAGAATACCTGTGATTATTGCCACACAAATGATGGAAACAATGATAGATAGCCTTACACCAACACGTGCCGAGGTAAATGATGTTGCTAATTCTGTAATGGATGGAGCCGATGCCGTTATGCTATCTGGCGAAACTTCTGTAGGAAAATATCCTGTACAGGTGATCGAAACAATGTCTAAAATTATTAAAAGTGTAGAAAACTCTGATTTAATAACAGTTCCTCAAAACCCTCCTCATATTAGAACCAATAGGTTTATTACAAAATCTATTTGTTACCATGCTGCACATATGGCAAATGATATTGATGCCAAAGCAATCTGTACTCTTACCAATAGTGGTTATACGGCATTTCAAATTTCTGCTTGGAGACCCGATGCACATATTCTAGTCTTTACCAGTAATCATAGAATCTTATCTCAGCTTAGCCTTTTATGGGGGGTAAAAGCTTTTTATTATGATAAATTCGTAAGTACTGACGAAACTGTCGAAGATATTAATAAAATTGCATTAGAGCGTAAGTTTGTAGAACAAGGGGATATGCTGATTAATCTTGCTGCAATGCCAATTACTGCAAAAGGGATGGTAAACACACTTAGAGTTTCGCAAATCTAAAGAATTCCTGCAATACAATATTGTAGCAAAAAGCTTCTCTATATGGAAAGCTTTTTGCTATAAAGTTTGCTTTAAAAAGATAGCTTCTAAGTCCTCTATAGTAACTGGTTTTATAAGATAATCCTTTACCGTATTAATACTTTTTGCCCTTTCTATATCTACCGGATTAATTGAGGAACTTACAATATATAGTGTGATTGTTTTTCCGAGTTTATTTTTGATTTTAGTGAAGTTGTCCAAAAATTCCCATCCATCCATTACCGGCATGTTTAAATCGAGAAATATGATTTCGGGAATTGTCTTTTTATTTAAATTAGTTAAAATAGCTTCAAAATAATTAAGAGCATCTTTACCATTTTGAAATACCATTAAGTTATTACAAAGGTTTTTTGCTTCTACAATCCTTTTTACAAGATTTACATACATATTGTCGTCGTCAATAATACAAGCTAATCCTATTTTATGACTCATGATGGAGGGGTTATTTGTTATTAAAATTCAATTATAAAAGTTGTTCCTTTATCTACTTCACTCTCTACAGTAATTTTTCCATCAAGTGATTCTACCTGATTTTTTGTTAAAAATAGTCCGATTCCTACTGCATCCTTATTGTAATGAAATGTTTTATACATACCAAATATTTTATCCTTGAACAATTTCAGATCAATTCCTCTACCATTATCCGTGACCTCTAAATACGCTTTACCGCCTCTAGAATAGCTTTTGATTTTTACCACCGGATCTCTATTTTCATGTTTATATTTTATCGCATTTGTTATTAAATTTAAGAGGATACTTTCTAAATATGCAGGAATATAATTAATTGTGGTTAATTCACTAAAATCTGTCTTGATTTTGGTCTTACTCATAGAAATCATTTGCCCTATTCCACTAGCAACCAAATTAAAAGCATCCTGAAATTTGACTGGTTTTTTTTCCTGACCCTTATTAGTATGTATTGCTACGATCTCATTAAGGTGTTCAATAGTTGTATTTAAACTATATGATATTTGTTTAATTTCTTTAATTAATCCGATCTTTTCCTTAGGATCATCTATATCTTCAATTAGCTGTACTAATAAAGATAGATTACTGGTGTGAGATCTAAGGTTGTGAGATACGATATGAGCAAAATTGAACAATCTAGAATTCTGAGATGCTATAATATCTATCGATTTTTGTAGACTTAATTCTTTTTTTTTGATTTCGTCTATATCCTGAAAAACACCTCTAATCCCAATTATTTCTTTGTTTTCATTATACACAGGCTTTCCTATTGCTCGTACCCAAAATTCTCTTTTGTTGGCCGTTACCATTTTAATTTCGGTATTAAAAGGAGTACCTGCCATAGCACAATTAAAAAATAAATCTGCCGCTTGTTGCTTTGAATCCTCTGCATAGTAATTAGCAGAATCCTTAAGAGAAGGAATATAGTCGTCGGGATATTCTAAAATCCTTCTGGTCTCAAAATCCCAAAAACTTTTCCTTTCCTGAAAATCTACATACCAGCTCCCTGTAGCTGTCATTTGAGCAGTTTCTTTATAGTAGAAATTATCTTTTGTAATGTCCTGCTCTGGCTCTAATTTGATTTCAATAAAAAAGACAAGACTAGTTTTAGATTTTATATTTACTGGTAATTCATCATTAGTTGCACATCTAAATAGCTTATAATTTCCTTTTTTATCAAGGATTTTTATATGTTGTTTAAAATTTATTGCATTACGACGATAGCTAAAAAAATTATCTCTGAATAGCTCAACATCCTCCTGATGTATCAGATGTTTTAAAAAATAAGCTATTTTTGACTCTAGTTCATCTTTTGTATATCCTAAACTACTATAAAACTTTTCTGACCAAACCTCTCTTTCTGGATCATCATATAGCTCCCAATATCCAGCATTGAAATCTTGAATTACATTATTAAAAAGTTCATTTTGAAGCATTCAGTGGTATTTATCCTAACAAGATAAGGATTTCTTAGGTATTCTCTTCGATTCTATTAAGCCTAATAGCTAGTGCTTTGGTAGAGATCTGAACTTCTATAAATGATAAAAAAAGTGAAATCATAAGTAAAAAAAGACTAATCCCAAATACAATATTAGCCCAGGATATCTTTTCTACATACAATAAAAACATGGTAATCACACTGGTTAAAAAACTAGCAATAGCGATAGCTTGCATGTTTCTAATTAACCATAATCGCTTTCTTAAGTTTTTGATTTGTAATACAATGTTTTTTGATCGCGAAGTCAAATATTCCTCATGTAATTGCCGTATCAATGCTGCAATAGCTAAATACCTCGCATTATAAGCTAACATAGTTAATGATATTGCAGGAAATAACAAAGCCGGAATACTCATAGTAAGCGTCATAAAAAAAGAATTTAGAACTACTAATTTAGATTAAAAAAACAGGACAGCAAATTATAGATGATCTCATCATTGGGGGTAGTGTCCAATAAACTGTGTAAATAAAAAATAGGCGGGTTTTAAAACCCGCCTATTTTTTTGTTTAATTTTAATAACACAGTTTTCTTATGGAAGATTTAAAGAAACAATTTTTAGAAAGTGGCTTACTGGATGGTTTAAAGACGGAAGCCGAATTAACCAGTTTACTAAAACAGCTTCACAGTACTGCTTTAGAATCAATGTTACAAGGAGAACTTGATGCTCACTTGGGTTATCCCAAGAATGCAAAGAGCCATACCGGTAATGCTCGAAACGGAACCAGTAGCAAACAAATCAAAACTGAATTTGGCAAAAGTAAAATTACTATTCCTAGAGATCGTCAAGGTAGTTTTGAGCCCGTTGTGGTGCCTAAACATAAGAGCAACTCCTTATCTGTTGAAAACATAGTGATCTCTCTTTATGCTAAAGGGATGAGTGTTTCTGATATTGAAGATGAGTTGCAAGAAATCTATGGATTTAAACTCTCTACTTCAGCTATTTCAATCATTACCGATAGAGTTAACCAACACGTTTTAGATTGGCAGAACAGACCTTTGGAGAATGTGTATTGCGTTGTGTGGATGGATGGTATTGTCTTTAAGGTTAGACAAGCTGGAAAAGTAATAAATAAGACTATTTATCTAGCTGTTGGGCTTAATCGAGAAGGTCATAAAGAGCTCATGGGTATGTGGCTTGGAGATAATGAATCTGCCGCATTTTGGCAAGGTGTGCTCACAGATATGAAAGCTCGTGGTGTAGAGGACATTTTAGTGACTGTAACAGATAACCTTAATGGCTTTACTCAATCTATCAAAAACGTATTCCCGACAGCAGATACTCAAATCTGTGTAGTACATCAAATACGTAATAGTGCACGCTATGTAGTGTGGAAGGATAAAAAAGAATTTACCGGAGACATGAAACATATTTATAATGCTCCCAACAAAGAAATGGCCAAAGTAGAATTAGATAGATTTGCAGAGAAATGGAATGACAAATATCCTTATGCCGTTCAATCTTGGCAAAGAAACTGGGATGAACTTACTGTATTTTTTGAATTCTCATTGGAGATCAGAAAAATTATTTACACTACAAATCTTATTGAAAATCTAAATGGTAAGATCAGAAAGTACACCAAAAATAAAATGGCATTCCCAACAGATGATGCACTCAAAAAATCAGTATATCTAGCATTAATGCAGATAACAAAAAAGTGGACTGCTCCGATACATAACTGGGGGTTGATACTTAATCAGTTCTTAACTATATTTGAAAAACGGGTCCAACTTTAAAAAGTTAAACCCGCTGAAATTTTGTTTACACAAAATTATGGATACTGTCTCATTGGGATATATTATTTAACTTTTTGAGTATATATACTTAACAAAAAATAGTGAGCAATATTTTCATATTGCTCACTATACGTAATCTAAATTAATGATTGGTTATAAAGATTATTCTGGGATATTAAACAATGTTATAATTTCTTCATACGACATCTTGGTATAGTCTGTCGCTGATTTTGTAGCTGAACTTGTGGGTGCTGCAACTCCACCAGGTATAATCACATATCTGAAATCATCAAAAAATGTAAATAAGTTAGTTCCTCCATCCAATGTAGCTACTTCAATTCTTAACGAACTTCCTCCGACAAAGCTTGCAACTTCAAAACTGTAAAATTCACTTTGAGAAGCAAATATATATGGAAGTTGTTTGATTTCAGAAACTAAGATGTTTGCTTCACGTCGCCCGTAGACCAATACTACATCTTCATTCAAATTAAATTCAGTAACATCAAAGGTTGTAAGAAGTTGCTCGTTAGTTTCAGCCGCCACATTAGTTTCAAAATCCCTTGCAATCCAGTCTGAATAAATTACATTGGCAGTTCCCGGCTGCCCATCTTCTCCATCGGCACCATCATTACCGTCTGCTCCATTAGTACCATCAACCCCGTTAACTCCATCCTGACCTGCGGGTCCGATTGCCCCATCTTCTCCATCAGAACATGAAAAGATCAATAGTGATACCATCACTATCATCATCCCCTTTACTACATTTGTTATTGCTTTCATTTTTATAATTTTTTTAAAAGTTAATGGTACAAACGTAATATGGGCATGAATATGTACTATCCGAAAAGTTTGAATTTCAAAGAATCCGGACACTTTTTAAGGGGTTTCCCCTATGTTTCTGGAATAAAAATAACTAAACACATTAAATACGATCTTTTTTCTATATGATTTGGGAATTTATATTGGAATATAATGTATGGTAATTGATGTAATAAAAAATCTTTAATGTTTATCTCTCATCTCTTTACAGGCTACAACTTGTTTTACCTCTGCCTCTAAACCATGTTTTTTCCATAAAGTCACATCTTTTTTGAGCTCTAATGCATTTTGACCAGATAGAATATATCTTTTTATAGACTGTAAAATAGGGTCATCATTTCCTTTTATTTTTAACATCGACTTTCCTCCCGGAATACTATAATTATCCTCATACTCATAACAAAAAACCAATACCCGATCTCCTTCTTTTACATCTTGCTCATAGAAGTAATCTGAAACGAAGAGCTTTTGTTTACTATACCTGTTTTTTTTAAGGATTCTTGAGGTTAATACCTCATCGATATCAATAATTCCTCGTTGAGAAGTATAGAGCATATCATCATTCTCAACCGGATTATCAATATGTCGTATAGTGCCTAAAAAAACTAATGCATATGCATCACCACAATGACCAATAAAAGGACCTGATTGTGACCACCAATATGTATATCCCACCTTAAGGGTGTCTAATGAATATATTGGTGTATTTACTTCTTTTTTTTGTGCATAACTAGTACTAAAAAAAAGAAGAATAAAAATTACTATAGTAACTAATTTATGATACATCTGGTTCTTAATTTAATTCGTAATCACTCTCCTATTATACGTTTAAATAGTATTCCTTCTTTTTGATATACAATCGCAATTGTATTACTATTTTCTCTTTTATAGACTTGTGGTTTAGATTTTATCTGCCAATTTTGACTTCTGTGAGCAATTAAATTAATTGCCCAATCTATAGGATGTTCTTTTGTATCAACTTTTATAAGATCTACTATCCAATTCTTAATTTCTGATGGTTTTACTTTAATAACAAATTGATAATCCCAAGATGAGGATCCAGGAATTGTTGTACTTCTCGAATTGGTAAATCCGTTAACATTAAATAACAAAAATTCTGCATCATGAAAATCAGATTTACTCATGATTTCTCTTTTGAGAATAGTTATTCTATCTCCAACATCTTCTATATCCATACTGTTAAGTGTATTCTTATGAGAAGTTGTACAAGAGGTTAAAACAATACATAAAATTAAAACACTATATACTACACGCATAAGTATTATTTTAATTCTTCTATCAAAGATACACACTCTAAACTAATATAGTATTTTCTTTCGCTATACCACGTTTATAAATCTATTCTAAAACAAAGGTTACTGTTATGTAATGCTTTTGTAGTTCTTGTGATTTGTTCACATTATAATATTGTTGCTTATAATTGGTGTCTTCTATTCTTTGTATACTTCCCACCTTTTTATTTATACTGCCTGCAATTCGATTAGCTTTATCTCTGGCATCCTGGATAGCTTTTTTATTTAACACTGTCATTTCTTCATTTGTCTTTTCTTTGGCAATAACATCTACCCAAGTAATTGTTACTCCTTTCATTTTTTGAGCATGTATTTTTTTTACTTCATCAAGGGATTTTGTTACATAAAAATAATAGGCCTGTGCTCCATAACTCGTAGAAGTAATTTTGTATAAAACATTTTCCTTAAACTTTTCAAAATCTAGGCCTATAGTATTCAATTTATTTTTATAATCTTCTTTAAGTTGTGATATACTTTTGGATTCAATATTTTGATATCCATCTGCCATAACCTCCCTGAATTCGACATTAATAATATATTTTTCGATATCAATTTTTTTAGAACATTCTCCTATTACACTTATTGTGTTATTTTGTTGCTGCCCAAACATAGGGACAGTACCTATTAGCAGAATTAGAATTAGTTTTTTCATTTGTTTTTATTTTTTGAATTATTAATAAACTTTTATTCGATTTGTAGTTTTAAATATCATTTTTCTGATTTGACACTATATCACTTTAATGTCATATGAGATGTTGGAAGTTTTTATCCTATTTTTTCAATGAGAAAAACAAATAATATGACATTCGTTCAACTCTGCCTTGTATAAAAACTCTTGCCATTCTTGAAAGATTTGCCAACATGATTCTGTAGTATAAAAGTGTTTTCCGTATACAGAATGCTCTTTATAATCTTCTTTTACTTTTATAAAATCTTTGATTGTTATCTCTTTTAATTTTGAAATTAAAGTGTTGAGACGACTATGGTCTATGTATCTAAATTCAAAACCAGTAACAGTCATTGCCTTTGGGTTTATACCCTTTTCTCCAAATATAGCTTGCTCGTATACGTCATAGGGTTCTTTGCCTTCTTCTGATTTTCTTTGTTCTGAAATATGAAAAAAAATTGAATCCCAACTTTTATTAAACTCAAAACGCTTCCCCGCAAAAGGATTTATTTTGTAAGCCTCTTTCATATCTTTTATATATTCGGTCTCAATCTTTTTTATGTTTTTATCTTCATTAAACCATATAAATTCAAAGCATTCGCAATAGGTTGTATTTAGTTTAGCTTTATCTAATATTTTTGTGTTTTTAGGTAACGCCCATTGATCATGTAAAATTCCCGTGTTTTATCTATCATTAAATTCATATTTTGGCTAGGACATTTTTTAAGGGGTTTACCTGTAGGTTTTAAAAAGGATCCCCATTATCTTTGTTAGGTTAGGTAATGAGGATCCGGGTAATGAAAAGCATGGACAAAAAAACCTAATCATTACAAATTGTTTTTATCGTATACTGTTGGGTTATTCCAGTTTTACCACCCAGTAATCCCACTTACCTTTGCCAGCACCACTAATATCTCCTCCCGAAGCATAAACATAACCGGCTACGATGTAACCATTATTGGTTTGTTGAATTGCATTTGCGTAATCAGGTTCTGGGCCACCAAAGCTAATCTCCCATGACAATTCACCAAGAGGACTTAGTTTTACTGCCCAAAAATCTGCATATCCTCCGTTATTAGTACTTGCATCAAAGTCGCTTGCTCCCGAGTTACCAGCAAAGACATATCCCCCATCTGCAGTTTGTTGAATAGAGTGGGCGACATCACTCTCTGAACTACCAATGTTAACCTCCCATATCAATTCTCCCGAAGTATTTAATTTTACAATCCAGCAATCTTTTTTTCCATTATTACGGCTTACATCAAAATCTGATGATTCTGAATATCCAGCTACGATATACCCTTGATCTGTTGTTTGATGAATATCATATGCATAATCATCCAGTGTTCCTCCAAGGTTTGTTTCCCAAACCAGATTTCCTGAAGCATCCAATTTTACAATCCAATAATCTTTTCCTCCATAATTTCCTCCTACATTACCATCTGAGGATTCTGAATACCCTCCAATAATATAACCTCCATCAATAGTTTGCTCAACCGATTCCGGAATGTCAAATCCAGAACCTCCAAGATTTGTTTCCCATACTAAAGCTCCCATAGTATCTAGTTTTAATACCCAATAATCTAAACCTCCATAATTTCCTCCTACATCCCCACTTGAAATGCTTGCAGAGCCAACCACAACATAACCTCCATCTGATGTTTGTTGGATGCTTCTTGCTCCATCATTTCCATTTCCTCCATAGCTCACCTCCCAAATCAAATTTCCGGATTCATCCAGTTTTACAATCCAAAAATCAAAAGAAGAAGTATCGCCACTAATATCCTGATCATTAGAATTGGTTGCTCCTGCTACTATATATCCGCCATCTAATGTTTGTTGTATGCTTTTTCCTGAATCATCAGTAGATCCTCCCAGATTTGTTTCCCATATCAAATCGCCCGAACTACTTAGTTTAATCACCCAGTAATCTCCTCCTACATATGTTTCTGAATCGTTATTATCACCTACGTCTCCATCATCAGAATTTGCAGTACCCGCAACAATATAACCTCCATCTACTGTTAGTTGCAGCGCATTAGCAACATCAATCTCAGAACCTCCATAAGATTTTTCCCATGCTATTGACACTTCTTCGCTAATTATTACTTCGTCTTCTGTATCAAAAGCAAATGTGTTTTCTGATGTTCCTCCTTTTCCATCAGAAGCTACTACTTTACCATTGTAATTGGTTTGGGCATCAAGTCCTTCTAACAAAAATTCTGCGGTTTGTACATCTGATTGTACCGTATTGTCTCCTAAAAAAACAGTATAGGACACTTCATCATCATCTGGATCTACTGCTGGAGTCCATTCTAATAATGCACTATTTGCTGTTATCTCATTCACCTGTATTGTAAAATCTCCTGGCACCTGATTCTCGGTAGGTGTAGGTGGTACAACTCTGTCATCATCATCTTTGCATCCTACAATCAACATGCAAAAGATGATCAAACGATATAAAAATTGTTTCTTTTTCATTTGTTTATGTTTTTGTGATTTGTTTATAAAAACTATCCCTATTCTTAGCATACCAAAGAGCAACTAATTGCTTGAGCTAAAAACAAATATCTAGTTTGTACCTGTGCAGTACTTCGGTGATAAAATTAATTAGGGTGAAGTGTACGAATGTCCAGAAAGTTTGAATTTCAAAGAATCCGGACTTTTTTAGGAGTTTTTTCTATACTCCTTTGGCGAAATACCGGTTAGTTTTTTAAAAGCACTATAAAAAGTAGATTTCGAATTAAACCCGGATTCTAAAGCGATCGATATAATGGTGTAGTTTATAAAATTAGGATTCCTTAATTTAAATTTTGCGTCCTCTATTCTATATCTATTGATATAATCGGTAAAATTATGCCCACTTAATTTATTAACCAATTGTGATAGGTAGTTACCACTTATATTTAATTTTTTGGCCATACTGTCTAACCCCAAATTTGGGTCACGGTATATTTTGGCTTCTTTCATCAAAAAATCAAGTTCTTTAAAATACACATTATCATTGGTAATATGAGATTCATTTTTTGTATGAATTTGTTTTAGTTTTTTCCCGGTTAGCCTGGCAATTAACTGAAATAAAAATATATGGTCTTTATTGAAAAAATCTTTTTGAGAATGTTCAGAATCCAGAACACCTACCACCTCATCATCTATTAAAATAGGAACAGACAATTCAGACATTCTACGATCGTCATCTACGATATATCCAGGATCATTGGTCAAATCTGGTACGTACTCAAATATTCCTGACTGGGCTACTCTACCAACAATACCGTCGCCTAATTGAATTTGGATAGGGCTTACAACTTTTCTTTCTCCATTATTTTTATGACCAAATGCTGCTTTTTGTATCAAAACTTTATTTTGAGTATCCAACATATAGATTACACAGTCCTCTAGTTTAAGTTTCGAAATACAATTCTCTACAATATCCCACAACACCTCTTCAAGTTTATTTTTTTCGAATAATGACGATGCGAAATAGGTTAGTATTACTATGGTTTCATTTGATGCATTTTGATGTTGTATCTGGTCTTTTTCAGAAAAAATCTGATACAAGCTATCGGTGCTAAAATTTGATACCGAACTTCTAATCACATCTTTCTTAGCCTTCACTTGATCAAACTTTGGTGTTAGTTGTTTTGTAGTAGTAAAAACACCATCATATGCTACTTCAAATACTTTATTAAAAAGAAGAGGGATCTTATAGAAATTAGAGAAATTCTTAAGGACGATACTCGAAAAGAAAAAAGTAAATACTGTGATGAGCAATACCATATTTAATACTATCAATATTGCAAACATATGTCTTGTATTAAAATCTGTACTTAGCATCTTATAACACACAGCATATATCAAGAAAAATACAACTCCGCAGATTAAAATTGTAGAAACCTTCGTTACTAGTTTATCACCTATGTATTTCTTGATATTCATGATGATTGATTTTTTTGTCCAATCCAAATATATAATGACAATACCCTTGAAAGCAAGCGAAATATCTCGATATTCTGAGAATTTCGAGATTGATTTTTGATTTTAATCAACTGATTATCAGTTGTTTGAGTTATTAAAATTGTACAGTACTACAAAATCCAGAAAATAGTATCTTTATAGCTAGATAAATAGATCAAAAACCCTTGAAAGTAAAAAAAACATATCTCTTTTTCACTTCCTTTTACAAAAAGATGATTATCATTTTTTTGCTATGTTGTGTACAAATTACTACCGGACAGAAAGAAGATTTTGTAATTCCTGATTCTTTAAAAGCTTTGGATTATGAGAATTTATATAATCATTATCTAAAAGCTTACCGAGATACTTTGTCTGCAAAGATTTACCTTAATACTTATCTAAAAAAAGCGATTCTAGAAAATGATAAGATAAAAATGGCTAATGCGTATAGTCGATTATCCTATTATATTGAAGAAGAATCAGAAAAAATAGCTTTATTAGATCGTTCTATTACTTTGAGTACAGGTTTAAATCAGAATATCATAATTAGATCATACTCTTTTAAAGGAGGGTATTATTTTCGTAAAGGTAATTACACTCTTGCACTTGACAATTACTTACAAGCTCTGATGCTTGCAGAAAAGGTTCAAAATATTGAATACATCTATATCACCAAGCATAATATTGCCTGTATCAAGACTGAAATAGGAAAGCATGAAGAAGCTCTACCTCTTTTTAAAGAATATTATGCCTATATAACAACAAAACATATTACCGATACAATCCGATATTTAAAAGCAACTGTTCCTTTAGCAGAATCTTATCGCTATAATAATCTCCTGGATTCTGCTTCAACATATCATTATAAAGCAATTAAACGATCACAAAAGTCAGAGCATTATTATAATAGGTTTTACAGCTTGATTATCATTAATGAAGGTATCAATCTCTTTTATAAAGAGAAATTTAAGGATGCTTATGATAGTATTGCTAAAGGTTTGCCTATTCTCGATAAAACCAGATCCGAAAACAAAAAAGCTTACATTTTGGGTGAGTTTTATTTGGGAAAACTACAATTATTAAAACAAGATATCTTATCTGCCAAAAAACACTTTCTTACCGTAGATTCGATTCTTCAGTACGAAAAAATTACTCCTATTGAGGTTCGGGAAGGTTATGAATTTATGATCAATTTTTATAAAGCGAATGATAAAAAGGAACAACAACTCGAATATATCAATAAACTACTACGATTTGACAGCATTATTAACCAGGAAACCTCTTCTTTATCTAATCGTTTATTTAAAGAGTTCGATACTCCCTTACTATTAAAAGAAAAAGAAAACTTGATCAATGAACTAAAAGGCAATAATAAAAACCTAAACTCATTAGTGATTTTTCTCTCATTACTTACTCTTGTAGCTATTGTTTTTTTATATCGCCAATATCAAAAGAGAAAAACCTATCAGCAAAAGTTTGAGCAATTAATTGCTCAAAACAGAGCGGTCGAAGCCCCTAACGAAAAACTTCCAAGTGATATTGGGGTACCCAATGATATCGTTGAAGAAATCCTGAGTAAACTGGCTCTATTTGAGCAAAATCATCATTATCTAAAAAAGAATATTAGCACTACCTCTTTGGCCAAAGACATTAAAACCAATACAAAGTATTTGTCAAAAGTCATTAATCATCATAAGCAAAAGAATTTTGCCAATTATATCAACGATCTTAAGATTGCATACGCAGTAACCCAGTTAAAAGAAAACAAAACACTTAGGAACTATACCATACAAGGTATTGCAGAAGAAATGGGGTTTAATACTGCTGAGTCTTTTTCGTCTGCCTTTAAAAAGAGCACAGGGATCAAAACTTCTTATTTCATTAAGAAATTAGATGACTTAGATACTACGTAATTTATCGAAATTCTGTGAATTTCGACTAATAACCATCTCATTTGTAACATGTTTACTATTTTTTACTCTATATTTATTCCTGGAATTCATAAAAAAGTAACTTACATATCCTTTTTATACTGTTAGGCGTTTTTTATCATCACTTTGTGTGATTTTTGATAAGAAATTGTATTGATAATATTTTGATACTGGTAGAGAAGATATATGTATAATAATCTTTAAAAACTAAAAATTATGAGAAAAGCAAAGGGGAAAAAATTAGGTCTTTCAAAATTAAAAATTACAAAACTAGAGAATCCATCATCTATAAAAGGTGGCCATGTAGATAGTAAAAATCCTTCTAGATGTCCTATATACTACAAGCCAAAATTTACTATTATTACTTGTCCAACTAATTTTGGATGGGATTAAGGATTTTTACAAAAAAAAAATTAGTACCCCTCAAACTATACTAAGGGAAAATATAGTTTGAGGGGTTTTTGTATCTTCTTATAATTAAGATAATGTATAGTCATACTTCTTTTTATACATTGGAGATTCATACAGAATAATGCGTCCTGATTTCTTGATATTCAAGAAATCAGGATAATCGTGAATTAAAGATGTTGTTTTTTTAAGCAAAATTTAAATTCACACAAATAATGAAAATCAAATCACTTTTTAGGAACAAACCTGCAATCGTTCTAATTATCGGTTGCTTACTGTTTAACTCTTGCTCAGAAGATGAAAGTTTTACACAACAACTGCAGCCAGAAACAGCATTAGAACAAGGGGTTTTAGGACAAAAACATTTGGCAACGATAACTTTGCCCGATCAAACCACCATATCTTTTACCAAAGAAGAAGATGGGATCTCTTATCTTGCTCTTGGCAAAACCGATTCGTTTCAGGGGTTAGGACCTCTAAATAATGCAAATGCTTTAGAAATATTCCTGGCGTTAACAGATAATGATACCCCAGTACCCAAAGCTTTGTTAGATACATCTAATGACCAGAAATCAAAATCCAATGCTAGTAAAAGAAGTATTGTAAATACACTATCGGATCCAGTTTATGGGAAGTCATTAGATAAGGTTTTTGCTTCATATAAAGCGATCTATGAGCCCCCATATTTTTGTCAAGAACCTGATAATTCTGATGATTACATGAAAACTTATGATAATAATGGGATGTACTCCAGGGTATACAAAGCTTGGGCATCAGAATGGGGTTACAACAGTTTGTATTCCTCAGGTAAAAAGAATAATAACAAGTGTAAAAAACTAGGATTTAATATTACAAATTGTGAATTTGACGAAGACATTAAAATAGCGACTTATAAAATGAACATCTGGGGTAATTATAAATGGGTATCTAACATAAAAATCCCTGCTAATTACTCAGTAGTATGGGGAAAGGAATATGATAACTATGATAGAAGAGCAATGAAAGTACAAGCTTTTAACCAAGATACGGGTCATTTTACATATGGAGGAGCCTTGTATTTCAAAAACTATAAGTAAACCAGATAGGATGATGATCTTTAAAAGCTGCCTATTAAAAAGAATGGGCAGCTTTTTTTTAATCGGGATGAAATCAAACACCCCAAAAAACATATTGAAATTATAAAATCAGCAAGAAGGGCACTCTGGGTCTTCTGAACCTGCATCATCACCCGGATCAGGTTGTATTTGCTCTATTTCATAAGTTTCATCCTGATCTGTTTCACAAGAAAAAGTAAAAACGGTTAATACCATAATCCCGATAAGGGTTAAAAGGGTCTTTAAACGATTTGTGATCATTGTTTTTAATTATTAAGTTATACTATTTGTGCTTCTCCTGCTTTGTCATCACCAGGTAAAGGAGAAACACCTTACTTTATACCAGGTATAAATTATCGTATTATTTATTTTTAGATGAAAATTTAGAGCATTAATTCCGAAAATCCGTATACCCTTTCCAATACACATATTCTGTTCCGAGGCCAGTTGATGCGTTAACCCCACTACGTGCTGCCCTTCTGTATCTTTTCATTTTCCCTGGTATTGACAATCGTTTCCATTTTCCGGGATATACCTTGTATTTTCCTTTCACATGCGTCGCCCATCCTCCTGATACTGTTCTATATCTATGTCTTACTTCCATATACTTCCCTTCATTGTATGATTCTTTAAAAACAGAGGTATAATTTTCCATTACTTTACATCGACTACTCGATGTAATATTAGACACTTTACTTTTTTTTCGATTGTAACAATAGTTATAACTCTCAGGAATATCATCGCAAAAATCTGCTTTAGTATTCCTTTTCATTTTAAGTACTTCAGGGATTTTTTCAACACTAAATTTTAGTGAAGCATCAAAATTTCTAACAATACTTCTACGATGCAAATGATCGTTGTCTTCAGAGATATCTGCAATTATTTTTGGGAGAGGAGAGTCTTCAGGAGTTAATTTTAGGTATATGTCTAATATAGAATTAGCGTCAAAGTCTATGAATTCTATATTTTTATTTGAGCCAGATTCAATAACCAAGAGAACTGGGTCTCCTTCTTCTTCACTTTCAATTAATTGTAATGTATTTCCATTAGAGAATGTAAAAATCGCCAATTCTCCATTATTATTTTCCTGTAGTGTTTCATTATTAATTCGCTCGCAAGAGAATGTGGCAAATGCCAGAAGTGAAATGTATTCGATTAATGTAATTCTTGTAGGGATAAAATTTTTCATAGTATTAGGTTTTAAGATGTTTTAAAAAAGGTGAGTACATTTTAAGGGCCCAAAACCTACTCACCTTATAACACAAACTCAACTGTATAAAATACAAGTGAGCTGCAATTTTAATAACATTAAAAATTCTAAGTGTCCTTAAAGTTTGAATTTCAAGAAATCAGGACATAATTTGTTGCTGTTGTCTATATTCTTTGGGAGAGACCCCTGTGTGTTTCTTAAATGCAGAATAAAAAGGTGATTTCGAATTAAATCCACATTCCATGGCAATACCCAATACGGTATAGTTATCATAATCAGGATCTTTTAGTTTAGATTTTACTTCCTCGATCCTGTAACTATTTATATAATCAGAAAAATTACAGCCTTCTAGTTTATTGATCAACTGAGATAAATAGTTACTGCTTATTTGTAGTCTTTTTGAAATATTTTCTAGGCCTAAATTAGGGTCTACATAAATTTTTTCTTCTTTCATTAAAAAATTCAACTCTTTAAAGTAGGCATTGTCATTTGTAATATTGGTGAGTACTACTGTATTAGTGTTGGCGTTGATTTGAGAAAGTTTTATTTCTGTTAATTTAGCTATCAATAGAAATAATGCAATATGATGTGATTTAAAATATGCTTTCTCGTCGTGCTCGGCATCCAAAACTCCTACTACCTTCTCCCTTATAAATATAGGAACAGAAAGCTTTGATCCTCTTGTAATGCACTTCTTGTTATCATCTGTAATTACACTTATGTTTTCTATACATTGGTATTTCCCCAATTGCACTACTTTACTCAAGATTCCTTCGCCAATTAGGATAGGTATTTGTTTTTTCCTTTTTGTGATTTCACAATTGTTTTTGTTACTATATGTTGCTTTGGGAATTAATGTCTTATTTTCTTTACATATCATATAAATACTACATTCCTGTAACTGTAATTGAGAAATACAATTCTCTACAATATCTAATAAAACATCATCTCTCTTATTTTTATCAAACAAAGAAGTAGCAAAATAACTTAATATCCCCGTAATAGATATAGGATTAGAATACACTAATTGAAGTTCTTTTTCTGAGAAAACATGCCCTAATCCCGAAAGTTGAAAGTTTATTTATAGACTCAGAGGAGATACACGGGATGATAAGTGTAGTATTTTTTTAAATATGTTCCAGACATTCCGTTGGTTTTATTTGCATCTCTTTGGAAAAATGACCGTGTTGAGCGTAAACTACCATCTGCAAAAAACTCAATAACTTTTTCCTGACCAGCTTTCTGATAAGTACCTTTGTCATTTCCGGGATCACAAGAACATGAGTTAATTTCCATTTACCAACTAATACTGATTTCTTTTCTTCATTGCATGTGCTAAAAAATATAATAACAAAAAGATACACTATCTATTTTTTCATGATATAACAGGTTTTTAGAGTAATTCTGTATAAGCTATAAAAAATAAAACAGATTATCATCATACATATTTACAACAATATAGCATAAAAAAGGGGTGGATCTCCAGTACAATTTCATTGCCAGTCATAAGTGTGTTGAAGGCTTCAGGATTACACATCAACACACTTAACATGACAATACTTTTATAATTTTTCAAGGTCTTTATCATCTGTTTTGATATGAAGCCACTACTTTAAAATAAATGCACCATCAACAGAATATAAAAACATGGTATTTGTTAATTGCGAACATCTGTCCATCCTCTCCAGTGTAACGGATCATTAAACGATCCCCCCAAGCGAAAAGAACCTCTTCTTCTTTTTGACCCTCCTATATAGGTGATCCTTTTCCATCCTCCTTTTACTACTGTATGTGTAGCACTGTCATTTATTTTCCAATCTCCGTTTCTTTTCTGGTATTGAAACTCAACTGTCATAGATGATTTTTCACTATCTGAAAAAAGATAGGAGTACCCTTCTATTTTTTTGTATTTACCACCAGATTTCCACCAATCCTGAGCAACCCACTCTCCGGATTCACAATAATCGGCACTTATATTATCACAATACCCGCGAGATATGCCGGCAGGTAACAATAATTTACCAGGGATTTTTTCTATGGTATAGGTTACAGGAGCGCTTAAAGAGGTTACCACCTTTCTTTCTTGTAGTATTTGCTGATTTTTTGTTGCTCCTGCCATATTAATTAATAATTGAGGGACCGGATGCTCTTTTGTAGTTAATGACAGGTAAATGTCCAGCATAGAATGGGCATCAAAATCTATAAAATTTTCATGGCCTTCTTTTCCTGATTCTAAAGCCATAATAACCGGTTCTCCTTCTTCAACACCTTGTATAAACTGTAAATCGGTACCATTTGAAAAAGTAAAAACTGCCAGTTGTTTATCAGGGCTTATTGCTTCCTCCTGCTCCATCCTGTCTTCGTTTTCGCAAGATGTAGCCAAAAGTATGCCTACAGACATACATAAAATTTGTAAAAATGATCTAGTGTGTTTCATCGTGTTTAAATTTAATATTGATTACTAATTTTCCCGAACGTTTATAGACACCCGGGGATGTGTCTTTTTTTGTGTGAGTATCTTACAGGTTGGAATCATCTGAGATAAACAAGCCTTTTTATCCAAAATCTAGAGTGAGTTGATGTGCAAAAAACCGGGATGGTATAGACATCCCAGTGATTACTACCTATTATATAATAAGTAGTAACCCTTGTAACATTAAAAAAAATCACAAAAATTATTAGCAACTAAGGGCATACTGGCTCGTCTGAACCACCATCGCCTCCTGGATCAGGGTGTACCTGATAGGTTTCTATGGTTTCCTCTTTCTCACAAGAATAAGTAGAAAACGTTAGTCATGAGATACCTACAATAGTCATGATCTGTATATAAACGAAGGGTTTTCATATAGTTATAAATTTTGAGTTACAGTTTTATAGTGTTTCTCTCTATTGTATATCATTTTGGTATGTTTTCTAACTAAAAGGTAAGCCTATTCTTATAAGCAAACCTACTCACCTAATACACAAACTCAACTGTATAAAATACAAGTGAGATGCAATTGTAATAACATTAAAAATTCTAAGTGTCCTTAAAGTTTGAATTTCAAGAAATCAGGACATAATTTGTTGCTGCTGTCTATACTCTTTGGGAGAGACCCCTGTGTGTTTTTTAAATGCAGAATAAAAAGGTGATTTCGAATTAAATCCACATTCCATAGCAATACCCAATACGGTATAGTTATCATAATCGGGATTTTTCAGTTTAGATTTTACTTCTTCCACTCTATAACTATTTATATAATCAGAAAAATTGCACCCGCCTAGTTTATTAATCAATTGAGATAGATAGTTACTACTTATCTGTAATCTTTTTGAAATATTTTCTAAACCTAAATTAGGATCGACATAAATTTTTTCTTCTTTCATTAAAAAATTCAGCTCTTTAAAATAAGCATTATCATTTGTAATATTGGTGAGTAGTACTGTATTGGTATTGATTTGAGAAAGTTTTATTTCTGTTAATTTAGCTATCAATAAAAATAATGCAATATGATGCGATTTAAAATATGCTTTCTCATCGTGTTCGGCATCCAAAACTCCTACTATTCTCTCTCTTATAAATATAGGAACAGAAAGCTTTGATCTTCTGGATATATCTTTCTGGTTATCACCTGTAATTACACTTAAATTTTCTATACATTGATGTTCCCCTGATCGTACTACTTTACCCAAGATTCCTTTGTCAATTGGGATAGGTATTTGTTTTTTCCTTTTTGTGATTTCACAACTGTTCTTGTTATATGTTGCTTTAGGAATCAATGTTTTATTTTCTTTACATATCATATAGATACTGCATTCCTGTAGTTGTAATTGAGAGATACAATTCTCTACAATATCTGATAAAACATCATCAATCTTATTTTTATCAAACAAAGAAGTAGCAAAATAACTTAATATCCCCGTAATAGATATAGGATTAGAATGCACTAATTGAAGTTCTTTTTCTGAGAAAATATGACCTAATCCTGATAGCTGAAAATTAGTAATCTTTTTCTGTATTGGATCTTCTAAATTAGTAACACTACCCGATACTTTGTTTAAATGTTTCATCCCCAAAAAGAGAAAAGCATAGCAAAATATCATATATAACATCCAGATCGGGTAATACGCAGAATGACCCGTTATTTCTTCTTTAATAAAAAATAAAGTAATAGTAAGCATCCATAATACCGATAAGAGTACTAATACAACAAAAATATTCTTTATCCATTTTGTTTTTTTCCTAACATAAATAAAAGATAACCTTCCCAAAGAATTCTCATACCTCTGTATAATCCGATAATTCCATACAGAAAGTATGAAACAAAAAATAACAGTAAAGTTTTCATCTATTTCATTAAGGAGAAAAGAAGCCGTATTTTTTGAAAAAATAGAATAATCTATCAGAATATTAATTTTTATTAGGGTATATACTACAAAAAATACCATGAACGGAATTAGAAGGTAGTGTCGATACCTTTTATACATTTCCTCTTTCTCAAGATAATAACACGTAAATGCAGTAAAAAAAACAGGTGACAAAAATTCGAATGGAGTGTACAGTATAAGAATCCAGGGGTATAATTTGGTAATTCTAAAATCTATTAATAGTATCTGGATGATTACCAAATTGGCAGTAATCAAGAAGTAATAAAAAAACTTAAATGTCTTTTCTTTTTTCTTGCAACAATATAATTTAAGGATTGCAAAAATTACAATACCCAAACACCCTATAAGCAAAATAATATTGTATGGGTTTATTTTCATTGATTACATAAATGTATTCCTATCTATACTATGTATAACGTTTAATAACCCACAAACCCCACCCATTATTTCGGGCTATTTTTATAGTTAATTATAAAATTATATTAATATAATAAGGTTTCCTGTTAATATATCATAAAATACTTACTAAATTTAAGATAATCTCCTTTTTACACTTTTAGTACATTGAATAATATTCTGTTTTTGACAAAAAAATACAACTACATTCGAATTGTTTTCATTTTATGAAAAATAAAGCCTCCTTATTGAATAATTATCAAAATTTATCTACAAAATTTGAAATATCAAGATTTAATTCTCTTTGATGATGTTAGACTGAAGATAGGGAAAACAAGTACTTAACAACATTACTAAAAAATACAATACAACAGTAGGCACGTCTATATAGATAGATGTGTCATGCTCGACCTATACCAAAAATAATAGGGCGTGTAATCAATAATTAATACAAACTTAAAACAACACTTTATGGAATAAAATCAGACTCTAAAAAGTAGTAGAGTATACTTCTTATACAGGGAAGAAAAAAACAACAAAATCAATTTTTAGAAAAACGAATTATGAATAAAAAAATCAATGTTTATTTTTTGAATTCAGCAGAAATCATTAAAAATCAACTGTTTACAACCACAACAATTTTTATGTTATGTTTATCTGTGGGGCTGTTTAATGTATATGGAAATACTTACAAAACAGATAAAATTGGTAATGTTCTGCAAGAAAGAGAAATAAAAGGAAAAGTAACAGATAATAGTGGTATCGCATTGCCCGGGGTAGCAGTAATTATCAAAGGATCAAACCAGGGTACTCAAACAGATTTTGATGGAAACTATATCATTACTGCCAAAACTGGCGAAATTTTGATATTTTCTTATATCGGAATGAAAACAGAGGAGCGAATAATCGATGCCGTATCAGATACTATCAATATTGAAATGGTATCAGATACCGAGGAACTCGAAGAAATCGTTGTACTTGGATATACTACAAGAGGTAAAAACGAAATTACAGGTAGTACTGTGCAAGTCGTTGCCGATGAAATTAATGATGTACCGGTAGTAACAGTAGATCAGGCATTGCAAGGTAAGGTAGCGGGTTTAAATATAGCTTCTTCTTCGGGAACACCAGGATCAACACAACAAATCCGAATCCGGGGAGTAGGCTCTATTACTTCATCTAATGCTCCGCTTTTTGTCATCGATGGGGTGCCTATGGTTAATTATAACACCTCTGGTAGCGATTCTGCCAGTTCGCTAAGTTCTCTATCCAGTATCAATAGCCGGGATGTAGAAAGTATCACCGTGCTTAAGGATGCTTCTGCAACAGCCGCTTATGGAGCAAGAGGATCTAACGGGGTTATCGTAATCACTACAAAGAATGGTAGAAAAAATAGAAAAACAACATTTAATTTTACTTCTACTTATGGATATCAGGAGCAAGCAGTAAAGGGCCCGAAAATGTTAACTGCTGCACAGCGAGAAGAACTTTTTTATGATGCTGTATTTAATACCTATGGGGAAACATATAGTATAGACAGATCTGAAGCTAGAGATCTTTATGAGCGATTTCCTGGATTCTGGGGCACTTCATATACCGATTGGAACGCAAATGGAAGGCCAGAAGCAAACTGGCAGGAAATTGTAAAGACTCCTAATCCTATTTTGCAAACATTTGATTTCTCTGCAACGGGAGGTAGTGAGACTTCAACTTTCTATACTTCTTTAGGGTATAATAAAACCGAAGGTATCGTTAAAGGAACAGACTACGAAAGAATCACCGCAAAATTTAACTTTTCGAAAGATATGACCAATTCACTAAAATTTACAAATAATCTTAGTGTTTCTAATATCGATCAAAATGGATTGTTTGAACAGGGAGCTTTTTTTGCAAGTGGACTTTCTGCCCAATTCTTTGTACCACCAACACTACCTCCATATAATGCAGACGGAACCCTAAACCTTACTGATTTTGGAAGCACGACCAATTACTTCAACTACCTTTATTTAATAGAGAATGATATCATTAATAATGATGTTACCCGTGCTATGAATAACTCGTCTTTAGAATGGAAAATTCTAAAAGGCTTAAAATTTAAGACCAATTTTAGTATCGATTACAATCTGGCTAATTACAAACGTTTTGCCAATAGAGTTCATGGAGGAGGTGTAGAAGAAGGGGGTATTTCCTATGCTTCTACCAGTCGTAACTTTAATTGGGTCACTCAAAATTCTCTAAACTATAAAACCAGCCTGGATAGACATAATTTTGATATTACGATACTACAGGAGTTTCAAAAAAATAAATACAACTTCATCAGTGCTCAAGGTGAAAAATTTCCAAAAGATGGATTAACCTTTGTAGATGAAGCCAGTATTAATTTTGAAGCCAGTACTTCTTTTAGCGATTGGAAAAACCTTTCTTATCTGGGAATGCTAAATTATAATTTTGACGATAAATATGTACTGGATGCTACGTATCGAAGGGAAGCTTCTTCACGTTTTTCACGAAATCAACGTTTTGGCGACTTCTGGTCTATAGGTGCTGCATGGAATATCACCTCAGAAAATTTTTTATATGACAGTACTTTATTTAATAATTTAAGATTAAGAGCGTCTTATGGAACCAGTGGTAGTGCAGGAGTAGACATTAACGAGTATCAATCCCTTTTGGCTTACAATGCAGATTATAATGCTAATCCTGGTATATATCCTATAGGATATGGAAACGAATTCTTATCCTGGGAAAAAAATAATACGCTAGACATAGGTATCGATTTCGGGCTTTTTAATGATAAAATATCGGGGGCTGTTGCCTATTACAATAAAAAAACCTTCGATATACTACAAGAAGTAGGACTATCCCGAACCACAGGATTTGCAAATGTTAACAGAAATATTGGAGAAGTTGTAAATAAGGGTGTTGAAATAGAACTAAACTATAACATAATAAGTGGAAAAGATTTTAACTGGAGTATTTTCGGAAACATAGCTACTGTTGATAATGAAGTTAAAAAACTGGCTAAAGATGCTTCTGGAAACGATATCGTAATTACCACAGGAACACGAAGAGTAGAAGTAGGACACCCTATATATGAGTGGTACATGAGAAAATGGGCAGGTGTAGATCCCGAGAATGGTGACCCTTTGTGGTATATTAATGGGGTAGATGGTGAAACCACCAATAATTATAATGAAGCAGAAGTAGCTTTTCAGGGTAGTAGTGCTATCCCAACTTATAGTGGTGGTTTTGGGACTCATATAGATTATAAAGGATTCTTTATGGATGCCAATCTATATTTTACAGGAGGTAACAAAGTATACGAAAGTTGGGCCCAATATACCAAAAGTGATGGTTTAAGAAGTACCTTATACTTTAATGGTACAGAAGAATTGTTACAAAGCTGGAAAAAACCAGGAGATATTACAGATTACCCAGCTCTGCAATCAAATACAGGAGCAGGAAATCAGTCTGCCTCAACTTCCACTCGATTCTTATATGATGGCGATTATATACGATTAAGAGAATTGGTACTGGGGTACAATCTTACCAACAATGCACTAGATACAATAGGTGTCGATGGCATTACTTTTACCTTAAGAGGAACCAACCTATTTACCTGGGTAAAAGATGATCGATTAAAACACGATCCAGAAGTAAGAACCGATGGATTTACCAGATTAACTACGCCGCCTGTAAAATCATTTGTATTTGGCGTTAACCTAAAATTTTAAATCATGATAAAAAAAATAATATACCTTGTATGTAGTGCTTTATTTATAGCATTAATATCTTCTTGTAGTAATGATGATTTAGAGCCTACCTTACTTCAAAATCAGAACTTAGAAGGTAATATAAATACTGTAGAAGATTTATCTAATCTTTTAAATGGTACATATAGCTGGATGACTCAATCTACCTATTATGGAAGAGATATTATCATATATGGAGAAGCTAGATCAGATAATGCATATTCTACTGGTGAGTCTGGTCGTTTTATTAGTGTAAGTGATATGAATATGACCGACGCCAATGGATATGCTTTAAATACCTGGTCTGTAATCTATACAACCATATCTACAGCAAATATCGCCATTAATGTCGAAGGGGTTGAAGGAGATCAAGATCAAATCAATCATATTAAAGGACAGGCTTATGTCATAAGAGCACTAGGCCATTTTGATTTGCTACGCTTATATGGTCAACAACATGTAGATAACGGAGGGCTAAGTGCCCTAGGAGTCCCTTATATCGATAAATTTAAAGATGATAATGATCTTCTCCCTGGTAGAAAAACTGTTGGAGAAGTAAAAAATTTAATCCTTGCAGATCTTGATACAGCCTCATCCTTACTGTCTGAAGCACTTAATGGTACGTCTAGTTATGTAACCAGCTATGCTGCAAAAGCCCTTAAGGCAAGAGTAGCTTTATATTTTGAAGAATATGAAACTGCCAGAGATGCAGCTAAGGATGTAATCAACTCTGGGCAATTCTCTATATTAGGTAGAGATTCATATGTAGATAGTTGGTCTGTAGATAATGCTCCTAATTCTATTTTTGAACTAGCATTTGATAATGTTGACAATCAAGGAATAAACGGCTTGGCAAATATCTACCGATTCGGATATGCTGATATTGTTGCTTATGATGATTTTACTTCTATTTTTGATGCAGGTGATATTAGGGGAACTGCCAGTATGATTGATACCGATGGGGATAAATTAAGAAATATTGGTAAATATCCTTCTCAATCTTTTGATGATAATGTTAGTCTAATAAGATATGAAGAAATCATCTTAATTTATGCAGAAGCATTATTAGAAACAGGAGCTGTAGGAGATGCTTTAATCTGGCTAAATATGATTCCTGATAATAGAGGAGCTAACCTATATACAGAAGCTACCAAAGAAAATATTCTTTTAGAAAGAAAAAAAGAACTATGCTTTGAAGGATTTAGGTTTGATGACTTGGCAAGAACAAAGCAGGATATCCCAAAACTAAATGTAGTTTCTGCAGGGCCTGTATATGGTAGCTATAATTATGCATTTCCTATTCCTTTAGCCGAGTTAAATGCAAACTCCAATATGATACCCAATAAAGGATACTAAAGAAAATATGATTTGTTTTATATCATAAATGTTTGAATTGCTTAAACCCCATCAAAATATTTTGATGGGGTTTATATAATATAAATTATTAGAGATTCCTTTTATTTAATTTCCCACAAAACTTTTTCTGTTTGCGTTCCATCAGAAACTTCTATTGAATATCTTCCTGTAGGCAGGTAATATTTTCCGTTTTTTCTTTTGGAAACTTCTTCATCAGGAAATTCTTTTTCGAGTATATTTTTTCCTTTTTCAGCAATTGTAAGGTCATACTCTGCATAATTAAGCCCTCTATCGGCTTTTGTAGAAAATTTCTGGAGTACTTTTCCGGCTTCGGTAGTAATTTTAATAGAGAAATCTCCTGATTTTCCAGCATAAAACTTGATAGTAGCTGTTGGTTTATAGGGGCTAGACCATTTGCTCCACGAAACACCCCATCGATCTGACCATTGCATTGCAGGTATATCAAAAACATGAAGGCTTTTGTTCATTACTTTAGCATCAAGAAGCTGCACCGCTTCTATATTTGTTTTGTATATACTTCTACCATGTGTTCCTAATAACAAATCATTAGCTTCTGGTTGGATTACAATATCGTGCACTGCCACATTAGGTAATCCATTAGAAAAAGCCTGCCAGCTTGTTCCTCTATCTAATGAAACATACGTGCCATTATCTGTTCCTATATATAGTACATTTTCATTTTTAGGATCTTCTTTTATCACATTTACTGCAGACACAGGTAAGTTGTTTCCAATGTTTTTCCAGCTCTGTCCATAGTTTTCACTTACATAGACATAAGGTGTAAAGTCATCCCATCGATATCCATTTAATGTAACATAAACTCTTTCTTTTTTATGAGAAGAGGCAATCACTCTCGATACCCAAAGATCTTTAGGAAAGGAATCCGAAATCTTGCTCCAACTCCCACCAGAATTTTTGGTTAGATACACTAACCCATCATCACTACCTGTATAGATCAGTCCAAATTGAAATATAGACTCGGCAATTGTAGTCAACGTTCCATAAGCAACATTTCCTTTTTTACCTCCATTCGTTAAATCACTAGATATCGAAGTCCAGTTATCTCCCTGATTCATTGATCGCATCAATTTATTTCCTCCTAAATATAAAATATCCTGGTTGTGAGGTGACAATAAGATCGGTGTTTGCCAATTAAATCGATAAGGAGATTCGCCCAACTCATGTTTAGGCTGAATATAGATTTGTTCATTCGTCGCACGATGTATTCTAAAATAATTTCCAAACTGAAATCCGGTATATACAATATTTGCATCCCGATTATCAATCTGTACTTGCATACCATCACCTCCCATAATGCTTTCCCAAGGATAATGACCACTTTGATGCCAGGAATCGTCTTCTTTAGCATTATGTGCTCCTACCCAAACTCCGTTATCTTGCAATCCACCATATACATTATATGGTTTTTCATAATCAATATTAATTGCATAAAACTGTCCCACACTAGGTTGGTTAGCTTTTATCCAATTTTCTCCATCATCATAAGAGATATTTAGTCCTCCATCATTACCATTTACCAGGTGCATAGGGTTTTTAGGATTGATCCACAACGAATGATGATCAGCATGAACATTTTTTCCATTAATATTAGTAAATGTTTTTCCGGCATCTTTAGATTTTAAAATAGGAACTCCAGAAATATAAACATGGTTTTTATTAACTGGGCTTACCTGTATCTGAGCAAAGTAATATCCATAACTATAAAATAGATCATCAATATAGTCTTTGTGGGTTTTTGCCCAGGATTTACCACCATCATTGCTTCTGTATACCTCTGCTCCTATAACCGGAGTATCAAATAACATTGCATTGGCATTTTCGAGATATTTAGCAAGATCTATTGGTTGTACTGTACCCGAACGAACAAGTTGCTTTACGTTATCTGCTCTATACTTTTCTTGAAACCCATTGGTTTTTAAAAATGCATTTAACTTTTTGTTTTCCAGTTTTAAAAAAGTTTCTGATGACATCGTTTTAAAATCCTCTTTGGTTAATCCAGTGTCATTTCTTTTGGCATCATTGTCCTTTCTTCTATACTGGTTATCATGTACAGCATATACTGTGTTTTCATCAAAAACGGCAAGGCCAATTCTCCCTACTCCTTCTCCCGTAGGAAAACCACTTCCTTCTATAGATATTTTATTCCAGGTAGTTCCTGCATCAATACTTTTATAAATCCCCGACCCTAATCCATTACCTTCAAAATTCCAGGCCTTACGATCTTTATCCCATGCCGCTGCATACATAATATTAAAATTACCAGGTGCATATGCCAGATCAATGATACCTGTTCGATCGTTAATAAATAACGTTTTTTTCCAGGTAGCCCCTCCATCTGTTGTTTTATAGACTCCTCGTTCTTGATTAGAGGAATATAAGTGCCCGGTTACTCCCACTACGACCTCATCTGGATTATTAGGATTAATAACAATTCTACCTATATGATGTGAGTCGAGTAGTCCTACATTTTTCCATGTTTTACCCTTATCTGTAGATTTTAGAATCCCTATCCCTGCATAGGATGATCTAGACGAATTATTTTCACCGGTTCCTACCCAAATAATATTATTTTTCCAATCTACAGCAATATCTCCAACATTAATTGTCTCTGCAGCATCAAGAACAGGTTCAAAAGTGGTTCCATTATTTATGGTATACCACAACCCTCCCGAAGCATATCCTACATAAAACTCTGTAGTATTTTCTGGATTTACATCGACATCTACTACACGACCACTCATTACGGTTGGGCCAATATTGTTAAAAGGAACATGTTTCACTAAAGAAGACTTTTCCATTTGCTTTTTATCAAGCAATCCTTTCTGTATCGATTCTGCATTAGTTGCTGGTTGTTGAGAAAAAATTAAAGAAGAAAAAAAGAAGAAAAATAATGAGGATATAAATGTTTTCATTTTGATGGGTGTTTAGTGCGCTGAAAGTAGATATTGTTATAACAAACTCAAAATTTTTAGATATTGTTTAACAATCATTTATTTTAAATCAATAGTTATGAAATACAAATGATCTGTTTATTTTTTTGTGTTTTTCCTAATTTTTTAGTTAATTTATTAAGCAATAATTATCTAAACACACAATCATGAAAGAGTATTTATTGTTAATTATTCAATCAGTGAGGCTATGAGAGGAAACATCAAAGGCTCATTATTAAAAAATGTAATACCTAAATAAAAAACATATTCATATTAGCAAAAAAAAGTAAGGTAAATTCAATATTTAAAAAAGGAACTCATAAGATTTTGAGTTCCTTTTTTTATTACGTAAATAATAATCATATTTTTGAAGAAAATCAACATTCTTCATCCTCGTTTGGTCTAGAGGGCTTATGAGGTTTGTAATTAAACAACATATCATACAATGAAATATCACCAGATCGATAACAATCTCTTCCTCAAAAATCGTAAAAATTTTGCTGCACAAATGAAACCCAATAGCATTGCTGTATTTAATAGTAATGATATCTACCCCATTAGTGCCGATAGTACTATGCCTTTTGAGCAGCATAGAGATATTTTTTATCTAAGTGGTGTTGATCAGGAAGAAAGTGTATTATTACTTTTTCCTGATGCTCCTAAGGAAAAGCATCGTGAGATTTTATTTCTAAAAGAAACCAATGAGCATATTGCAATTTGGGAAGGTGAAAAACTAACCAAAGAACGAGCTTTTGATGTTTCAGGAATCAGAACTGTATATTGGCTTCAGGATTTAGAGAAGGTTTTCTTTGAAGTCATGACACAGTGTGAAACTGTATATGTAAACACTAATGAACACTACAGATCAAATGTTGAAACAGAAACTCGCGAAGATCGTTTTACCAAATGGTGGAGAGCAAAATATCCCGCACATGCTGTAGCGAAAAGTAATCCTATTTTACAACGATTACGGGCAATAAAAGATCCTATCGAAATTGAGCTTATGCAAACAGCTTGTACTATTACCGAAAAAGGATTTCGAAGGCTTTTAAGTTTTGTAAAACCTGGTGTTTGGGAATATAATATTGAAGCCGAATTGTTGCATGAATTTATCAATAACAGATCCAAAGGTTTCGCGTATACTCCTATAATCGCAAGTGGAAACAATGCCAATGTGCTTCACTATATAGAAAACAATCAACTATGTAAAGCAGGAGATTTAATCCTTATGGATGTTGCCGCAGAATATGCCAATTACTCTAGTGATTTATCTCGTACAATTCCGGTATCCGGAAAATACTCCAAACGCCAACGAGATGTTTATGATGCTGTACTTCGTGTTAAAAATGAAGCGACCAAAATGTTGGTTCCAGGAGCTATCTGGGCCGATTATCATGTTGAAGTTGGTAAAATTATGACTTCTGAATTATTGGGATTAGGGCTTATAGATAAGGCCGATGTGCAACAGGAAGATCCAGAATGGCCTGCATATAAAAAATACTTTATGCATGGTACTTCTCATCATATAGGATTAGATACCCATGATTATGGCATCCTTACCGAACCTATGCAAGCCAATATGGTATTTACTGTTGAACCTGGAATTTATATTCCTGATGAAGGTTTTGGAATTCGTATTGAAGATGATGTCGTAATTCAGGAAAAAGGAGAACCTTTTAACCTCATGGCTAATATTCCTATAGAAGCCGAAGAAATTGAAGAGTTAATGAATCATTAAAATTCAATAAAATCAAATATAAGCCCCATTCATTTTTATGCATGGGGTTTTTACTACCATATAAACACAATTTAAAACTCGATGGTAAAGCCGTAAGGTAATCTCTCTTATTTTTTATAGTTTAGTCAAACACAACTCTAAAAACCTGTTCTATCATGAAAAAGCTTCTTTTATGTTTTTTTGTCATTACGTTTTGCAATGCTTGCTCTAAAAAAGAGAAATCACCATTGGTTGGTAAATGGAAACTAACACATGTACTAGTAGATCCAGGAAATGGAAAAGGAACCTTCCAAAAGGCAAATCAGGAAAAAATTATCGAATTCTTTGATGATGGCACCTTAAAAACAAACGTATCGTACTGTCCATTAGATGATGATAAAACTATCGGAATGTCTGGAACCTATAATATGAAGCATACTTTGCTTATCATACCTTGTACATCTTCAGGCTCTAAAATAAACTTCGAAATAAATGAATCTATGTTGATCATTGATTATCCAACTCAATGTATGGAGCCCTGTAAAGAAAAATATACTAAAATTGATTGATAGCTTTCCTTTTTAAACAACCGAATTAAATCTACAGTTTTAATAAGTCTTATTACCGCCAATAAAAATCTCGCATTTTATTACATAGAAATAGAATGAAAAATTTCTCGTAATTGATAAAAACCGTATTTCTTTTGTTGACTTTGATATCAGTATTTAAATACTTTTGATTTTTAATTTGAAACTCTAAATGGGTATGTATTTAAAACTGCTTAGGAACATTTTCATTCTTTCTGTTTCGTTTATTGGGTATGGGCAATCTTTTCGTGTCCCCGACTCCTTGATGCAAAAAACATATAAACAGCTTAGTGAAAACTTTCATACATGTTTAGATAGTAATATACCAGCAGCACGGTTATATGCCCAGGCTTATTTTAACAAAGGGAAAAATAGCAAAGACAGTAGCCGTATAGCTTGGTCTTATGTCTATAAAAGTCTATTGTATAATGATTCGAAAAATAGAAAAATAGAAGCTTTAGACAGTGCTGTTTTTTTTGGAAAAAATATAGTTAAAAAGAATCATCCAGAGGTTTTTTATAACAAAAGAGCGATTGCTTATGGAGAGTTTGGGGATCTTAACAATAGCCTTAAAGATTACTTAACAGCATTGGATCACTCTAGAAAAAATAATAATATTCCATATATATACCTTCTAAAACATAATATCGCAAATTTAAAAAGGAAGCTAGGAAAATATCATGAAGCCAAAAAACTATACAACGAATGTATTGCTTATGAAAAAAGTATCAAAAACAAAACAAAACGAGATACTATTTCTTATCTATTAACGCTAACAGAACTCGTTTCTATATACAGGTTAAATAATCAAATAGATTCTGCAAAAATTTTAAATAAAGAAGGAGTCAAATTATCTAAAGGTAAACCGGTTGAATTTCTGTTTGATTTAAACGATGGTATTCTAGATTATTACAACCAGGAATACAGTTTAGCCATAAAGAAAATTAAACCAATATTACCTAAAATTATTAATCCAGAAAGAGGATATGAAAGTACTACAGATTTAATTAACGCATATCTATATTTAGGAAATTCTAATAAAAGCTTGGGTCAAATCTCAGAATCTATTACTTATTTCAAGAAAATAGACTCTATTTCTAACACTTTAAATTACTTTCTACCCGAAAGTAGAGCTGCTTATGTAGACCTGGTTGATTATTACAAATCTATTGGTGATCATACCAATCAATTACTGTATATAAATAAATTGCTAAATGCAGATAGTATTTTAATAAAGGACTACTGGATCATTAATGACAAGCTTTTAAGAGAATTTGACACTAGAGAACTTCTTGAACAAAAACAGAAAATCATAGCTTCATTAGAAAAAGAAAACAATAAGATATCCTCTCAAAATATTATCATATCCATTCTTCTATTATTAAGTCTAATTGGTATTGGTTACTATTATTATCGGCAACAACTCTACAAAAAGAGATTTTTAAAACTCTTACGTCAAATCTCTGATCAAAACCAAAAAAATGATCGATCTACAGATGAGTCTACTTCTTCATCAATTAACAAAGAAACCTTAGACAAACTGCTTGATAAGCTTCAGCAATTTGAAGAAAAAAAAGAGTTTTTAAAACCTCTAACCTCAAAAGATCTTGCCAAAAGCTTTGGATCAAATTCTAGTTATCTCTCTAAAGTGGTTAATACTTTTAAAGAAAAAAGTTTTAGCAATTATATCAACGATTTACGAATCGATTTTGTAATCGATAAATTAAACGAGGATTCGATATTTAGAAAATATACAGTACAGGCCATTGCACAGGAAATCGGCTTTAATAACTCTGAAGCATTTTCTAAAGCATTCTATAAAAAAACTGGGATTTATCCTTCCTATTTTATTAAAGAGCTAGAAAAACAAAAAAATGATTGTGCTGATTAGTCTTCTTGTTGATATTTTTATGTATCTATAGAATATTTTCTATACTTCTTTCGTTGAATACAAAAACTCTCTTTTTATAGTATGCAACGAATGAAAATCACTGCTGGTCACCAGCAAGCTATGCCATATATAGTAGTCGAAAAAGCTGAAGATTTTATTGATTTCATTCGAAAAATCTTTCAGGCACAGGAAATGATACGAAGCCTTGATATTGATAATAGAATACAACATTCAGAAATTAGAATTGGTGATACTACTATTCTTCTTACAGAAGCTTCAAAACATAATCCTGCACACCCTGGCTGTATGTATGTTTATGTAAAAGATACTGATCAAACGTATTATGAAGCAATAGATGCAGGAGCCAAATCCTTAATGGAACCTATGGAAGAAGATTACGGAGCCCGAGGAGCTGGTTTTCGAGATCCATTTGGTAACACCTGGTGGATTGCTACATTAAATTAAGTTTGATCAAAAACGATCGCTATATTTAGTTACATCCTAAATCTTGTTGAGATTGTACATCATTAACAGGGAAACATAAACCAGATTTCAATGTTTCGGGTACATATCGATTCAGATCAGTATCCCGTAAGCTGATTTCAATAAAAGCCGTAAGGTTATCTATTTCCTGATCTGTCAAATCAATAGTTCCAAATTGAGTTGCCAGGTTTTCGGTAGTTACTTCGGTAGATTGAGGAACTCCCTTATTTTTATAAACGATAACATCTCTTACCGATGTAAATGTACCTCCATGACCATAGAAACCATTATCAGTTAGATTATAAAGAGTTGGTGTTTTAAATTTATAATTATCACCTGGATTTTTAGTAAAACCTCCTCTTCCTTTCTTTACATTTTCAAAACCTGCATTATCTAACACCAATGCTTTATCAGAATTATCAAAATCTCCCATCCCAAAAGCATGAAAACTTTTATCATTTAATGCTGGTCCAGTATGGCATTGGTAACATTTTCCATTGCCAAAAAATGCAATTGCTCCTTTCTTTTCTGCCTCACTCATAGCATCATAATCTCCTTTTAACCATTCTTGCCAAGGCGATTTATTGGCAAGTAATGTTCTTTCATAAGCAGCCATAGCAAGTCCTGCATTCTTGGTAGTATACCGTTTACTTTCTACAATATTACCAAACGCTTTATCAAACATTTCTTTATATCCCAGTGTATTTACAAAATCCTCATCAATTAGTAATCTATGAACCCCCTGACCTTTTATCGCCTGAACTTCTATCCCTTGAAATCCTAGAAAATTCTCTTGAATATTTGTCCAATTACTTTCTGTTCCTGCATTTGTTCCTGTACCTCCAAATTGCCCATTCCATAACATTACGTCCTGGTAAGCTACATTTAAAAGCGTAGGAGAACGCAGGGGCTGAATGTCTACAGAATCCACAGGAACATTGGTATTTATTACTCTACCATTACCATTGGTTCCAAAACCTACACCACATTCTCCTATACCTTGCCTTAATCCAGAGCTAAATCCTGCAGCTACTTGATGACATGAGGCACAGGAATATGTAGCTTTCATATTATCTATTTTTGGATTTTTACCAAGAGCTGTTTCATGTAATAATAACTTTCCTAGCTCAACTTTCTCCTTGGTAATTGGATTTAGAGGATCTTGAGGTATTTTAAGGTAGTCATCACTTTGTGGTAACATAAAATAAGTAAGGCCTTTATCTTCAGAAATATTGGTTAAAAGAATTTTTAAGTCTTTATCCAATCCTGATGCTATAGGTACATAGTCATCATCATTAGAACAAGAAAATAAAAGTAATGTAATAAGTATAAGAGTAGTTATTTTTCCCATAGATTTCCCTTTATGTAAGTATTAAAATTCGTTATTTTCTGGCGCGAATGTAATAAAAACTAACACAATACAAAAGGGGAAATTACCCCTAAAAACTTTTAATTTTTATGTTTAGAAAAATTACTCTGCTTTTGAAAAGATATTCATAACAACCAGCGCTACCAATGATGGCAATAGCCAAGCCAAACTATACACTCCTAAAGGAAGGGCTTTTAAAATCGGAGCAACATAATCCTGCATTCCTATAGACCCTAAAAAATCAGGAATACTAAATAAAATAGTTATAATAACTACAGTTCTAAATACTAATGAAGAAGTAAATCTATTAGGTAAAACATTTAACAGAATCAAAATAATAGTCAAAGGATAAATAAACATAAGTGCTGGTCTTGCTACATCAATAATATAATGTACATCAAACTGCCCCATTAATACACCCAGAATACAAGCTACAATTGCAGTAATAAAATATGCTCTTTGAGATCCATTACAAATTCCTTTTATAAAATCTGCAGTACCAGTTACAATACCTACAGCTGTAGTAAAACAAGCTAACCCAACCAGAATACTTAAAAAAACTTTACCAATATTGCCTAATGTTTTTAAGCTCATTCCCGATAATAAGTCTGTTCGTGAAATAGTAGTGTCAAAATCAGCACCAAATAATGCACCACTATAAATCATACCAGCATAAATAATAGAAAGACCTATTCCTGCCAAAACACCCGATCCAATCATCAGTTTTCGATTTCTATCAAAATTATTTTCTCCTTTGATTTTTAGAGATACAATAATAACTCCACCTACAACAACAGCTCCTATTGCATCAAATGTTTGGTAGCCTTCTAGTAACCCTTTAATAAAAGGAGTTTCAAATTCTGAAGGACTAATCGCAGGAGTTTGCATTGAAAAAATACTAATACATATAATACTAAGTACAACGATAAATATAATAGGAGAAAGAAATTTGCCTAGTAAACTAAGAATCTTAGATCGATTAAGTACAAAAAGCAGCACTAATGCAAAATAAATAGTACTGGTCAACCAGGCATTTGTGCCAAAAAAAGGTTCAATTGCCATCTCATGGGTTACAGATGCAGTTCTCGGGGAAGGCAATGTTATAGAGATCAAATACACCAATATACAATAAACAAGACTAAATATTGGAGATACTTTTTTTGCAAAATCAAGCATAGTTCCTTGTAAGCGAGCGTGCGCAAAAATCCCTAGCAAAGGAATAATTACTGCCGAAATAGCAAAACCTATAATAACCAGAAACCACGCATCACCTGCTTTATATCCCAAAAGTGGGGGAAGCATTAGGTTTCCTGCACCAAAAAACATAGAAAATAATGCAAATCCTGCAACAAAAGTTTCTTTATTATATCTCATTTGGTTAGGTATTTATGTCCCTTGAATAAGCAATAATAATGAAACCATAATAAGCATACAAAATAATCGTAATAGTATTTGTAAATAGAAATATAGTAATGGGTTAAAAATTAATATATAACTATGCCTAAATAGCTTATCGAATTCATAAAAAATATTCATTTACATTTTAAAAGAGTATTGTTTCTAGTTTCTTTGCTCTTTAAATTAAAAAAATGATAGCAACGTATAAAGGGATCAAAGTAAATTATAACGCTTTAGGAAAAGGCGCCCCTATTGTTTTTCTGCATGGGTTTTTAGAAAATTCTACTATGTGGGAAGAAACCATCGAACATTTATCAAGTACATATTATTGTATTTCGATCGATCTTTTAGGTCACGGTCACACCGGGTGTATTGGGTATATACATACCATGGAAGATATGGCACAAGCAGTCAAGATTGTTTTAGATGATCTAAACATCTCTAAAGCTTCTTTTGTAGGTCATTCTATGGGCGGCTATGTTGCTCTTGCTTGTATAGATCTTTTTCAAGATATAGTTTCGGGATTGGTATTACTAAATTCTACTTCGTTTCCTGATAGTCTAGAGAGAAAACAAAATCGCAGTAGAGCTATTAAGATAGTTAAGAATAATCCCGACGCATACACTAGTATGGCAATTGCTAATCTTTTTGCCGAAGAAAATCAATTACGATTTGCAGATAGAATAAATACAATCAAAGATCAAGCTTCAAAGATTTCTTTGCAAGGAATTATTTCTGGTTTAGAAGGAATGAAGGCAAGAAAAGATCATACATCTCTTCTATCCGGTTTTAATAAGCCAAAAATCATCTTTGCCGGAACCAAAGATCCTATTTTACGATATGATCAAAGTAGTAAAGAATCGAAACAATGTAACATCAATCTTGTTAGTTTTGATGGAGGGCATATGTCATATTTGGAGAATAAAGATGAATATCTTGTAGAACTTTATCGCTTTCTAGATTCTTTTTAATACAAAACTCAGAAGATAATAAGCCTATTTTTGACTTCCCTAAAAGATAGGAGATACCATATGTTTTTTAGACAAAATACTTCTTTTCGGGTCAAAAAACACTATACAAGAAGTATTTTATCTAAAAATCAATGATTTATGGTGATTTTTTCTTACAAAAACGTGGATAATAATAAAAAAAATATTATTATTGTATTGATAATGAACCTTTAACCCTTTTCTATGAATTTTTAACCCCTAAGAATAATGAAAAAAACTACCCCTACCTCCGCATTTTCTTTTTCAAAAATTTACTGTTCTCTATTTGGCCATGACTATCTTCTTTCTAAAAATGTTACTCATCACATTAAAGAATATACCTGTTCACACTGTGGTGAACAAGCCACTACTAATAGTAGAGGACGATTAGAAGCAATGACACCTAAGTTAAAAGAAATTAATAATGCTTTAGCTTCTGTACATGCTAAGAAACAGGCAAGAACTAATCGTGATACTCCATTTCAAGCAGCTTCATAATTATTAATTTTCCCCTATCGGATTCCACCCCTGAGCTTGTATTGCTATCTTTTCATTTGCCCTGGTCACTAATCCTACTCCACTTTTCTCATCTGTTATATGGCCTATGACTGTAAAATTAGGATTTGCTTTTATTTTAGGATAATCTTCTTGTTTTATAGTAAATAATAATTCATAATCCTCACCACCATTTAGTGCAACTGTTGTACTATTCATTTTAAATTCTTCGCATGTAGATATCACTGTCGGATCTAATGGGATTTTTTCCTCATATAAATTTACCCCAACTTTAGATTGAGAACAAAGATGTATTATTTCTGAAGACAATCCATCACTTATATCAATCATACTTGTTGGTTTTACATCTAATGCTTTAAGAAGTTCTGATATGTCCTTTCGTGCTTCTGGTTTAAGTTGTCTCTCAATGATATAAGCATATTGATCCAGGTCTGGTTGCGAGTTAGGGTTAACCTCATAAACTTGTTTCTCTCGCTCTAGTACCTGAAGCCCCAAATATGCTGCTCCCAAATCACCGGTTACAACCAGAAGGTCATTTTCTTTGGCCCCACTGCGATATACTAAATCTTCTTCATTTGCATATCCCACAGCCGTAACACTAATAAGTAGTCCTGTTGTTGAAGAGGTTGTATCTCCCCCTACTACATCTACATTATAAATCTTTGCAGCAGCTTCAATCCCTGCATATAATTCTTCTAATGCTTCCAAAGGAAATCTGTTTGATACTGCAATTGAAACCGTAATTTGTGATGCTATTGCATTCATAGCATAGACATCAGAAAGATTTACTATTACAGCTTTATATCCTAAATGCTTTAATGGAACATAGGACAAATCAAAATGTACTCCTTCTACCAATAAATCTGTTGTTAATACACATTTTTTATCTTCAAAATCCAAAACTGCTGCATCATCCCCAATTCCAAGAGAAGTTGTTTTTTGGTTGATATCAAAATTCCTGGTCAAATGGTTAATAAGTCCAAATTCTCCTAATTCAGATAGTTGCGTCCTTGGTGTATTCTTGTCTTCAATCATTTTGCAAAGGTAGGTAACAAAGTGATTTCAATTTATAAAAAACTTCTGATTTTTCAGCCTTCTAAACCTAATGTAAAAGTCTTATGGCTTTGAGATATTAAAACAATACTCAAAAAAGTTTAGTACATTTATTAAAATTGAAAACAATATGAAAAGATATTTTATGTGCAATTTGTTATTATTTACAACTCTTATAGGTTGTAGTAGTGACGATAATGGTAATGATGTTTTTAATAACCCATCTGTTGCTATAAATGATGTTAAATCTGGTCCCTGTGAAAATGGTCTTGCCGGTGGGTTTTATCCTTGTAATGGATATGATCTGATCACCAGAATATCACTAACAGAAATGTCTGCAGGTACAGCCAATGATAGTTGGGGGTGGACAGACTCACAAAGCGGTAAGGAATATGCTTTAATAGGACTTGACAACGGTATAGCGTTCATAGATATTTCTACACCTGATAGTCCAATCTATTTAGGTAAACTACCAACTGCGACCGTAAATAGTCCCTGGAGAGATGTAAAAGTGTATCAAAATCACGCATTTATTGTAAGTGAAGCCACTAATCATGGAATGCAGGTTTTTGATCTTACAAGGTTGCGAAATGTAACAAATCCACCTCAAAATTTTAATGCAGATGTACATTTTACCGATTTTGGAAGCGCACATAATATTGTTATTAACGAAAATTCTGGATTTGCATATGCAGTAGGAACAAGTAGATCCGGAACGTATCTAGGAGGTCCTGTATTCATTAATATACAAGATCCTAAAAACCCAATAGCATCAGGAGGGTTTTTGTCTACAGGAGATAGAGCTTACAGTCATGATGCGCAAGTAGTTAATTACCAAGGACCCGATACAGATTATACCGATAAAGAAATATTAATTGGCAGCAATGAGATCGAAGTTGTAATCGCAGATATTACTGATAAAAATAATCCTGTTACTATATCTACTATTAAATATACAGATGTAGGATATACTCATCAAGGATGGTTTACAGAAGATATGAGATATTTTATATTAGGTGACGAAACCGACGAACAAGGAGTTGGGTTTAATACTAAAACTATAATTTTTGATTTTGAAGATCTTGATAATCCTAAGTTTCATATGAATTATACAGGTCCTACTGCAGCCGTAGATCATAATGGCTATGTAAAAGGCAACCTGTTTTATCTGGCAAACTATAGAGCTGGAGTTAGAATACTTGATATTTCTGATATCGGAAATAAAAATATGACCGAAATAGGCTTTTTCGATACTTTCCCATCTAGTGATAGTGCTAATTTTGATGGTGTATGGAATGTGTATCCTTATTTTGAAAGTGGAAACATCGTAATTAGTGATATCCAAGGAGGATTTTTATTGATTAGAAAGAGTACTCCTTGAGAATATAATACATTCTATTTCTTTATATGAATATATAATTCTGATCTAAAGTTATGATAAACCTGTATTGATTTTGATTAATTAAAAAAATACGCTCTTTTAATGTAATTTTTCATTTTTTAACTCATAATTATGTAAAAAAATGTTAAAAACAGTTAAAATAATACAAACTACACATAGAATTCATAAATACCTATGTATAAAATCGATAAATTAGTTAATTATTTAAAAACTAAACTATTAGCATATGACATAAACTTCAATTTCTAATTAACTCTTAAACCACAAACTCAATGAAAAATCTAACTACTCTTCTACTGATGTTATCAGTAGTATTCTCTTATGGTCAGACCCCTTGTCAAAACGGGCTGGCAGGTTCTTACCCTTGTAAAGATTACGATTTAATGTCTCACATCACGCTATCTCAAATGAGTGCCGGAGCCGGTAATGATAGCTGGGGATGGACAGACCCCCAAAATGGTAATGAATACGCAATTATTGGTTTAAATAATGGAACCGCATTTATTGATATTTCGAATCCAACTAATCCCGTTTATCTTGGCAAATTACCAACAGCTACCTCTAATAGTACTTGGAGAGACGTAAAAGTGTATAAAAATCATGCTTTTATAGTAAGTGAAGCTTCCAATCACGGAATGCAGGTTTTTGACCTTACAAGGTTACGTAACGTAGCAAATCCTCCTCAGACATTTACTGCAGATGCCAGGTACACCGAATTTGGAAATGCTCACAACATAGTAATTAACGAAGATTCTGGATATGCCTATGTTGTAGGAGCTCAAAGAAATTCTGGTCCTTATAAAGGAGGCCCTCTTTTTATTAACATTCAGGATCCAAAAAATCCAACCAATGCCGGAGGACTTTTATCAGGTGGTCAACGTGCATATACTCATGATGCCCAGGTTATTACTTATAATGGTCCGGATAGTGACTATACAGGAAAAGAGATTCTTATTGGTAGTAATGAAATTGAAATCGTAATAGCCGATATTACCAATAAATCAAATCCCAAAACAATATCAACTATAAAATATTCTGATGTTAAATACACTCACCAAGGGTGGTTTACAGAAGATCTGAAATATTTTATACTAGGAGATGAGCTCGATGAACAAGGAGTTGGTTTTAATACAAAAACTATTGTTTTTGATTTTCAGGATTTAGATAATCCAAAATTTCATTTCAATTATTTTGGCCCTACACCTGCTACAGATCATAATGGATATGTAAAAGGTAATTTATTCTATTTAGCAAATTATAGAGCAGGGATAAGGGTTATAGATATTTCTAACATTGCAACCAAAACCATAACAGAAGTAGGGTTCTTTGATACTTATACCTCTAGTAATAGTGTAACTATGGATGGTGTGTGGAACGTATACCCATATTTTAATAGCGGAAACATTGTTGTAAGTGATATTCAAGGAGGGTTTTTCTTAATACGAAAAAGTGCGCCCACGGTATGCCAGGCAACCGTTCCTACAGGTGTCGGATCTTCTAATATAAATGCAACTTCTGCTACTATTAATTGGACAAGTGTTGCCAATGCTACTTATGATTTAAGATATCGTCAGACTGGGACTTCTTCATGGACAACTAATGCCGTGAACGGAACTTCTAATACCATAACTGGCTTGTCTGCCAATACATCTTATGAAGCACAAGTAAGAAGTAAATGTCAGGATGGGACTTCATCTAACTACAGTAGTTCTGTTAATTTCACAACTACAGATGTACAAGTGAATTATTGTAATTCTAATGGAAATAGTGTTTCTGACGAATATATTAGTAATGTATCCATCGGGAGTATAAACAATACATCTGGTGCATCTAGTGGTGGTTATGCAGACCACACCTCTATATCCACTAATCTTGCAAAAGGCACATCGCATACAATTACGATTACTCCAACGTGGTCGGGTACAGTATACAGTGAAGGATATAGTGTATGGATCGATTTTAATCAAGATGGTGATTTTGAAGATTCTGGAGAACAAGTATGGTCACAAAATGCAACGAGAACTACTCCGGTTAGCGGAACATTTTCAATCCCATCTAGTGCTTCTGCGGTATCGACCAGAATGCGTGTATCTATGAAATACAATTCTATCCCGACACCTTGTGAGTCTTTCCCATATGGAGAAGTCGAAGATTACACAGTTACAATCACAGAAGGTAGTGGTGATGTATGTGCTGGTGGAGTATCATCATTTCCATATAATGAAAGTTTTGAAAATACTTTAGGCTTATGGACACAATCATCATCAGATGATACCAATTGGACTGTAGACGCTAATGGAACGCCATCAAGAAATACAGGACCATCAAGTGCAAATCAGGGAACATACTATGTCTATGTAGAAGCTTCCGGAAATGGAACAGGGTTTCCTAATAAGCGAGCAATACTAACATCTCCTTGTTTTGACCTAAGCGGTACTTCTTCTCCCACATTTACATTTACATATCATATGTTTGGTGCATCTGACATGGGAAGTATAGCAGTTGAAGCATCAACAAATGACGGCGCCTCATGGACAAGTATTTGGGATAAAACCGGTAATCAAGGGAATTCCTGGAACACGGTTAATCTTGATCTTTCTCAATATATTGGCGAAGCCCTAAGACTTAGATTTAACAGAGTTACGGGATCTACCTGGCAAGCCGATATTGCCATTGATAATATTGCTCTTACCACCAGTGCTGCTGCAAGCTCATCTTTAATTTCAACAGAAGACATCTCTTTTTCGATCTTTCCAAATCCGGTTCAAGGGGCAATCATGAATGTATTTATAGGTGATAAAAACACTGCTAATAAAACTTCAAATTTTGAAATCAAAAATTTTGTAGGACAATTAGTAGGCAAAGGAACCGTTAAAAATACTATCGATGTTTCTAATTTGAAAACAGGAGTTTATTTTTTACAAATTACCACCAAAAATCGAGGTACAATTACCAAGCGTTTTGTAAAAAAATAATGTCTTTAAAATATACTAACAAATGAATCGCTCTAAATTCTTATTCAATATACTTATTATCTGTATTGCAACATTAGCTTTGATTGGTTGTGGTAGCGACGATGAGGATAATGTGACACCCGTTCCTCCTTTAGAAGGATTTCTGGGTGAAATAGACTGGGTAAAAACATTTGGAGGAAGTAATGAAGATAATGCCCTATCAGTAGTCGAAACTACTGATGGGGGTTATGCAATTGCCGGATATACCCAAAGCATTGACGGAGATATTACCGATAAAACTGCACCGGATAGTGATTATTGGCTACTCAAAATAACCAAAGAAGGAGAAATTTTATGGAGTAAAACTTACGGAGGTTCTGGAGATGAAAGAGGAGAAAAAATCATCCAAACTACAGATGGTGGATTTGCCATGGTAGGGTATAGCAGAAGTGCAGATGAAGATGTTACTGCAAATGCCGGATTACAAGATTATTGGATTGTAAAAACAGATGCTTCTGGAGGTATTCAATGGGAAAAAAGTTTTGGGTTTCCAGGAATTGATAGAGCTTTTTCTGTTTTACAAACTCGCGATGGTGGGTATTTTATTACAGGTTTTCTCGATGTAACTGCTAGTGGCGGAGAAGGCAACGACAACAAAAACGGTTTTTCAAAACATGGAGTTGGAGAATTCTGGGGTATCAAACTCAATGCTGCCGGAGAAAAAGAATGGCGGCGTTTTTTTGGTGGCACCAATAATGATCGTAGCTACGATGTAGTACAAACTCAAGATGATGGTTTTATAATGATCGGCTCATCAGAAAGTGTTGATTTTGATATTACCAATAGTAAAGGAAGTTATGATTTTTGGGCTGTAAAAATTAATAAAGAAGGTACTAAGTTGTGGCAAAAATCATTTGGCGGATCAGAAATCGATGTAGGATATGCGATTGCAGCCACTAGTGACGGAAAATTTCTTATTGTAGGAGATTCCAGAAGTGCAGATGGCGATATTTCTAGCGCCAATGGAAATGCTGATCTTTGGTTAATACAAATTGATGGTAATGGCAATCTACTTTGGGAAAAATCATTGGGCGGTACAGCCTTTGATACCGGCAGAGCTATTGCCAAAATGCAAAACGGTGGTTTTGTTATTACAGGTAACTCTAGAAGTAATGATATTGATGTTGCACAAAACAAAGGACAAAGTGATGTCTGGAGCATGATCGTAACTATTAATGGAGAAGTTCAATGGAAAATGGCCAGTGGTGGTAGCCAAGCAGAATTTGGAGAAGGCTGCATAGAAACAAGCGATAAAAAAATAATTGTTGTAGGCAACTCCGAAAGTAGCGACTTTGATATCCCTGCTAATAAGGGATCTAAAGACGTACTAATAATTAAATACAAATAAGCACAATGAAAAATATCATATATATCCTTATAGCAACATTAGTAATTGTATCCTCCTGTAAAAATGATGATGACGGAGCAACAAATACTTTCGGAAATGTTGTTCTTGATTTTAAAAATACAGTCAATAATAATGGTATCGAATTAACTACTGATTCTTATACCAACGCAAGTAATGAAACCTATACCATTTCAGAATTAAAATACATTATAAGCAATATTGTTTTAGTTAAAGCAAATGGTCAAGAATTTGTATACCCCGTAGATCGAAGCTATTTCTTAATTAATGAAGAAGTGCTAGAGAGTAAAAAAGTGAATCTTGCCGATATTAGTACAGGAGAATATACTAAAATCAAATTTGGCTTTGGGGTCGATCAATCAAAATATCCACTTAACGGAATGGCAAACTTTATTCCTACAGCAGAAGAAAGCGGAATGTTATGGAGTTGGTCTGCAGGATATAAATTCCTTAAATTTGAAGGAACATATACCGTAAATGGTGGAGCTAATACTGATTTTTTAATTCACGTTGGAAGTCACGGTACCACTCTGGACAATTATAAGGAAATTACAATCGAGTTACCCAGCACATTGACCATTGAAGAATCAAAATCACCAGAAGTAGCAATTAATGTAGATATTGCAAAGATATTTGATGGTACAAATACACATTCATTAGAAGTAAAAAATAGCATTCAGGTAGATGCAGAATTTGCACCAAAAATTGCAGAAAATATAAGTGCTATGTTTACTGCAACTAGTGTATCTAATTAAAATAATATTTTGAAATTAATATCATATATAGCAATTATCCTTATCGGAACTTCATGTAGCTCTGATAAGGATAACTATGTTCCTATCGAAAATAAAAAATTAGAATTTACTATACCCTCAAATTTTCCCGACCCAACTTATGATATAGCACTTAATCCTCCTACCGAAAAAGGTTTCGAATTAGGAAAAAAGTTGTTTTATGATGGTCGTTTAGCTTCTGATGGTGTAATCTCTTGTGGTTTTTGTCATATTCAGGATTTTGCATTTACCCATCATACACATATTGTAAGCCATGGCGTAGGCGGTGCTTTAGGAACTCGTAACGCGCAGCCATTACACAATATGGCCTTTATGAAAGAATTTACCTGGGATGGAGCTGTAATGCACTTAGATCTTCAGCCTATTATCCCCATCACTGCAGAAGTAGAAATGAATGAAACCTTCAATAGTATTCTTAAAAAACTAGAAGGGCAACCAGAATATGTAAAATTATTTGCAGAAGCATTCGAGGACCAAAAAATAAATTCTGATAATATGCTTAAAGCAATTTCTCAGTTTATGATTATGATGGTTTCGGCAAACACCAAATATGATAAGATTGAAAGAAATGAAGGTTCTGTATTTACGGCAGAAGAAGCTGCTGGTTTCGAACTCTTTAAATCTAAATGCGCTTCTTGTCATAAAGGCACATTATTTACAGATCAATCGTATCGTAATAATGGACTACCCATTGATCCTCAATACAATGACATAGGAAGAAAACGTGTTACAGGATTAACCGAGGATATGCAAAAATTTAAAGTTCCCAGTTTAAGAAATATTGAACTTACTTTTCCGTATATGCACGATGGCCGATTAAAAACCTTAGACGATGTTTTAAATCATTATAGCGATGGTATGGTAGATTCTGAAACTTTAGACCCAATGTTTAAAGATCAAAATGGAACCTTGGGAATCCCAATGACAGCCGAAGAAAAACAACAAATTATCGCTTTTTTAAAAACACTTACCGATGATGATTTTATAAATGACACCCGTTTTTCAGAATTCTAAAGTATTTCTCTATAGACCATTATAACTTTTACCTATTCTAATATATAACAGATATATGTCAGGTTTTGTGTATAAAATCTACTTATGTAGTATATTTGCATTTCATTTAGAATTAATCTATTTATAAAAAGTATGATTAAGGTATCAGACATAGCAAAAAATAAAGTCATCGAGTTGATGAATGAAGATGGATATAATGCCGCTACTGATTATGTGCGTGTAGGTGTAAAAAGTGGAGGGTGCTCTGGTTTATCATATGATTTAAAGTTTGATAAGGCACAACAGGAAGGAGATAAAGTATTTGAAGATAATGGTGTAAAAATCATTGTAGACAAAAAAAGTTTCCTTTATTTAATCGGTACAACACTAGAATATTCTGGCGGTTTAAATGGTACCGGTTTTGTGTTTAATAATCCTAATGCCAGTAGAACATGTGGCTGTGGAGAAAGTTTTTCCCTTTAATCTATAAAAAAAGTCCTGAATTAATTTTAGGATAAAGAAAATGGCATATACTGAAGACGACTTAAAAAAAGAACTAGAAACCAAAGAATATGAGTATGGATTCTATACAGATATAGAATCTGATACTTTTCCTGTAGGCCTTAATGAAGATATAGTTCGTGCGATTTCTAAGAAAAAAGAAGAGCCCGAATGGATGACAGAATGGAGGCTTGAAGCTTTTCGAGTATGGGAACAGATGGAAGAACCCGAATGGGCAAATGTTACTTATGAGAAGCCTGATTTTCAGAACATATCTTACTATTCTGCACCCAATAAAAAACCTAAATATAATAGTATAGACGAGGTAGATCCAGAATTACTCGATACTTTTAAAAGACTTGGGATTTCATTAGAGGAACAAAAGAAATTAGCAGGAGTGGCCGTAGATATTGTAATGGATTCTGTATCGGTAGCTACAACGTTTAAAGAAACCCTTGCAGAAAAAGGAATTATATTTTGTTCTATTTCTGAAGCTATTCAAGAACATCCAGAGTTAGTTAAAAAATATATCGGAGCTGTGGTTCCGCAAAAAGATAATTTTTATGCAGCTTTAAACTCTGCTGTTTTTAGTGATGGTTCGTTCTGTTATATTCCTAAAGGTGTTCGTTGTCCAATGGAACTATCTACCTATTTTAGAATCAATCAGGCAGGTACAGGACAATTCGAGCGTACTTTAGTGGTGGCAGATCAAGGGAGTTATGTAAGTTATCTAGAAGGGTGTACGGCCCCTTCTCGTGACGAAAATCAGCTGCATGCTGCTGTTGTTGAATTAATAGCATTGGATGATGCAGAAATAAAATATTCTACAGTACAAAACTGGTATCCCGGAAATGCTGAAGGAAAAGGAGGAGTTTATAATTTTGTAACCAAAAGAGGACTCTGCGAAAAAAATTCTAAAATTTCCTGGACACAAGTAGAAACAGGATCAGCAATTACCTGGAAATATCCTTCTTGTATCCTAAAAGGTGATAACTCTGTAGGAGAATTTTATTCTATTGCCGTAACCAATAATTTTCAGCAAGCAGATACTGGTACAAAAATGATACACTTAGGCAAAAATACTAAAAGTACTATCATTTCTAAGGGTATTTCTGCAGGAAAGTCCCAAAATAGTTATCGAGGATTAGTGCAAATAAACAGTAGAGCGGCCAATGCACGTAATTTTTCACAATGTGATTCATTATTGATGGGCAATGAATGTGGCGCACATACGTTTCCTTATATAGAAACTAAAAACAAAACCGCTCAAATAGAACATGAAGCAACTACAAGCAAAATAGGAGAAGATCAAATTTTTTATTGTAATCAACGAGGAATTGATACAGAAAAAGCAATTGCCTTAATCGTAAATGGTTTTAGTAAAGAAGTATTGAATAAACTACCTATGGAGTTTGCAGTAGAAGCTCAAAAACTTCTGGAAATTTCTTTAGAAGGTTCTGTAGGCTAATTGTAAAACCATCAAATCTACATTAATGAAAAAAACATGTATTTTAATTGCACTAAGTCTTATTCTTTTTTCCTGCAAATCCGAAAACAAAAACGAAGAACCTAATTTAATTCGTGGCGAATTTATCCTTATAGATGATGCAGCAGTCTTAAAAGGTAATGATTTTATATATGGTGTGATAATTAATGATGTCACTCTCGAACTCGCTAAAAAAGTAGAACCTCTGCAAAGAGAAGAATATGACATGGTTCCTGTAGTAGTAAAGGGAATTATAAAACCCAATCCAGAACAAGGATGGGAAGAAATAGTAGAAATAAAAGAAATTATCGGAGTAAGTGCGCCAACTTCAGAGTTACCCGCTAAGATTAAATCTTCTGAAGAAGATAAAAACTCTGATCGAGAAAAAGAAAAATAAATAAATTATATCTCATAAGAGATAAAAGTTTTGTACAACATGTTAGAGATAAAGGATTTACACGCAAGTGTAGAAGGAAAAGAAATTTTAAAAGGTCTTAACCTAAATGTAAAAGCAGGTGAAATACATGCAATTATGGGTCCTAATGGTGCTGGAAAAAGTACATTAGCCAATATAGTTGCAGGTAAAGAAGAATATGAAGTTACCAAAGGAGGAATTCTTTTGGAGGGAGAAGATATTGAAGAACTTGCAGCAGAAGAAAGAGCGCATAAAGGAGTTTTTCTATCGTTTCAGTATCCAGTAGAAATTCCTGGTGTAACGGTAACTAATTTTATGAAAACCGCTATAAATGAAACACGAAAAGCACAAGGTCTTGAAGAAATGCCCGCTAAAGACATGCTTAAAAAAATTCGTGAAAAATCTGAATTATTAGAAATTGATCGCAAATTCCTATCTCGTTCTCTTAATGAAGGATTCTCGGGCGGTGAGAAAAAACGTAATGAAATCTTTCAGATGGCAATGATGGAACCTAAATTGGCAATCCTTGATGAAACAGACTCTGGACTCGATATAGATGCTTTACGTATCGTTGCTAATGGAGTGAATAAACTAAAAAGTGAAGAAAACGCTATTGTAGTAATTACTCACTATCAGCGTTTGCTAGACTATATTGTTCCAGATTTTGTACACGTATTATATGACGGTAAAATCGTGAAATCTGGTACCAAAGAATTAGCTTTAGAACTAGAAGAAAAAGGATACGATTGGATTAAAGAAGAAATAAATGCTTAATTACTAGTTTTTGGTTTGTTGTTTAAAATTTCAAAGTAGCTAAAATATGGCAACTATAAAAAGATTTGAAGATTTAGAAATTTGGCAAGAAGCCCGAAGATTATGTAAAGAAATTATGCTTCTATCAAAAACAACTGGTTTAGAAAATGATTATAAACTAAAAGATCAAATTAAAAACTCTTCTGGTTTAGTAATGGATAAAATTGCTGAAGGTTTTGAACGAAGTGGAAACATAGAATTTAGACAATCCCTCTCTATAGCCAAAGCCTCTTCAGGAGAAACAAGATCTCAATTATATAGAATTTTCGATTCAGGATATATTGAAGAAAAAACATTAAAAATATTAGTTAATGACTATGAAACCCTAAGCAGAAGAATTTCTGGTTTTATTAGTTATTTAAATAAAAAGAGTCTAGAGGCATAAAGTAAAAATAACCCTAACCTTGAGACTTGAAACTGTTTCGTAAGAAACAAAACTTAAAACTAAATATGGAATTGAAAGATAAATTGGTATCTTCTTTTTTGGCTTTTGAAAACACGGTAGATGTTGACACAGCTGTTCACGATATCAGAAGTCAAGCTATTAAAACTTTTGAAGAAAAAGGGTTTCCTACCAAAAAAGAAGAAGCGTGGAAATATACCTCTCTAAATACTGTATTAAAACATGATTACAGTATTTTTCCAAAAGAAGAAAATGCTTTAGATTTTAAGGATATAAACAAGTACTTCCTTCATGATCTAGATACGTATAAAATTGTATTTATTGATGGTAAGTATTCGTCTCATTTATCTGAAACGACTCATGACAAGATTGATGTATGTTTAATGTCATCAGCATTAACTCATGAAAAATATCGATTAATCATTGAAAACTATTTTAACAAAGTAGCTCGTAAAGATGGGCTTACTTCTTTAAATACAGCTTTCTCTAGAGAAGGAGCTTATATCTATATTCCAAAAAATAAGCTTGCCGATAAGCCTATACAAATTGTACACTTTTCTACAGGAAATGAAGCTGCGCAAATGTTACAGCCCCGTAACTTGATTATCGTTGGAGAAAATTCTCATGTACAAATCATTGAGCGCCATCAGAGTTTAACAGATAACCCTGTTCTTACAAATGCTGTAACCGAAATTTTTGCAGATAAAAGAGCAATTGTTGATTACTATAAAATTCAGAATGATAATCAAAATGCTTCATTGATTGACAATACATATATCGAACAGCATGCGCAAAGCGTAGCATCGGTACATACCTTTGCCTTTGGCGGAAATATCACCAGAAACAACCTTAATTTTTATCAAAAAGGAGAAGGGATTGACTCTATCCTTAATGGCATAACAATTATTGAAGGAAAACAGCATGTAGATCATAATACTCTGGTACATCATACAGAACCAAATTGTGAAAGCCATCAGGATTATAAAGGAATTTTTGCAGAGAAAGCCACAGGGGTTTTTAATGGTAAAATCGTTGTCAATAAAGAAGCACAAAAAACAAATGCTTTTCAATCTAATAACAATATCTTATTAAGTGATAAGGCAACTATCAATTCTAAACCACAGTTAGAAATTTTTGCAGATGATGTAAAATGTTCACATGGTTGTACTATTGGACAACTAGATGATAATGCATTATTTTATATGAAATCCAGAGGTATCGGAGAAAAAGAAGCTAGGGCTTTGTTAATGTATGCATTTGCAAACAATGTATTATCTAGTGTAAAAATACCTCAGCTAAAAAGTAGAATTAATAAACTAATTGCTACGAAGCTTGGTGTAAACATCGGTTTTGATTTGTAAAACAATTGTTTCAACAACAAATAAAAACACTAAAGCCAAATCTTCTATGATTTGGCTTTAGTGTTTTTATTTCACTCTATCGAGTCTACCATATCTTTTAAAAACGTATTAAAATCTACTCCTGCATCTCCAATGAGTCCAAATCGTACAATGACTAGATCTTTAGAAGGAATAATAAACACCCGTTGTCCCTGAAATCCATTTGCAGAAAACATATCTCTTGGAGCATCTGGATAAAACCCTCCTGCATTTAGCCAAAAATGCCCTCCGTAATCTCCTTCAGATGTAGGACTTGGTGTAGTCACATAATCCACCCACGAAGGTTCAAAAATCTGATCTCCGTTCCAATTCCCTTTATGTAGATATAACAATCCAAATTTACCCCAATCCCTTACTGTTGCCCAGGCATAAGAAGAGCCTACATAATTACCTGTCATATCGGTTTCTATAAGCATAGAATTCATTCCTATTTTATCAATAAACTCTCGATATGGATAATCAAGATATTCTTGGTAGCTTTTGAACTGTTTTCTCAAAATCCCAGATAGCAAATTAGACACACCAGAAGAATAATACCAGTATTCATTGGGTTTGTAAATCGCTTTTTTATGAATTTGGGCAATTGTCATATCTCTGTCTACATATAGCATTTTTGTAGCATCAGAAATAGAACCGTAGTCCTCATCCCATTCTAACCCACAATTCATTTGTAAAAGATTATTAATTGTTATCTCTTTTCTTGTGTCATTTTGCCATTCAGATACCGGAGCGTTATCATGTATATTAATAGCTCCTTGTTTTTGTAACACTCCATAAACCGTACTAAGAATACTTTTGGTCATAGACCATCCTGGCAACTTAGAATCTTTATATAATCCCTCTATATATTTCTCGGCAATAATCTGATCTTTATAAAGTACAAGAACAGCTCTTGTTTTCTTTACATACTCTCCATCAGAATCAAAGATTGAAGCAACAGTTCTATTCAGCTTATCATAATCAACAGTAGTAAAAATTGTGTCTTTTTGTTCTAATTCGCCATATGGATATGGCAGTCCTGTTTCTGTTTTAGTTCTATGCGGTGTTAAAACAGGTGTCTTTTCATCAAAATCATCATCAATGAGAACACTACCTAAGCCTTCTCTATAAATCGCCTTTCTCTCTTTAAGTCCAAAAACAGAGGCGACAGACGTTTTGTTTTTCAAATTTACCTCATCATCTGCCAAGTGAACTGGAGCAAAATTATTGTCATGTCTGTCTGTATATTCTACGTTTCGATTTGCAATAAAAACCGATGAATTCATATGCTTTGCAGAATATCCTGTTAAAATTGTAAGCTTTGGATAGTTCATTACAAATACAATACAAATTCCTATAAACAGAATAAGAAATGTAATCCCAATAACTTTTTTAAGTCGTTTCATTATAAAAAGGGTTAAATCATTCTAAAAATAAACAATCCTAATTAGAAATACTTACTACTTTTGCAGAAAGAAATTAATATGCTAGATGTACAGAAAATACGAGACGATTTCCCAATACTTACCAGAGAAGTAAACGGAAAACCTTTGGTATATTTTGATAATGCGGCCACATCTCAAACACCGCAGGTAGTTATAGATACTATTGTAAATTATTATAGTAGCTACAATGCGAATATTCATCGTGGTGTTCACACTTTATCACAAGAAGCAACAGACGCATATGAGATCGCTCGTAAGAAAATACAGGAGCATTTTGGTGCAAAACACGCTCATGAGATCATTTTAACTTCAGGAACAACGCATAGTATTAATATTATTGCTACCGGCTTTACCTCCCTTCTTTCTAAAGATGATGAAATTATTGTTTCGGCTTTAGAGCATCATTCTAATATTGTACCATGGCAAATGTTATGCGAACGTACTGGTGCTATCCTTAAAGTCATCCCGATGAATGAAGATGGTGAATTAGTAATGGACATATATGATCAATTACTTTCTGATAGAACTAAACTTGTTTTTACAAATCATATCTCTAACGCATTAGGAACTATAAACCCTATTGAAAAAATTATTGAAAAAGCACATCGTGTAGGTGCAGCTGTATTGGTCGATGGTGCGCAAGCTTGCCCTCATGTTAAACCAGATGTTAAGGCTTTGGATGTAGATTTTTATGTTGCCTCGGCACACAAACTCTGCGGACCCACAGGAGTAGGTATGCTTTACGGAAAAGAAGATTGGTTAAACAAACTGCCTCCTTATCAAGGTGGTGGTGAAATGATCGAACAAGTCACTTTTGAAAAAACCACCTATGCCGGGTTACCGCATAAGTTCGAAGCCGGAACTCCCAATATCTGTGGTGGTATCGCTTTTGGAGTAGCACTTGACTATATGAATAGTATTGGTTTTGACAATATTGCAACGTATGAGAATGAACTTCTTGAATACGGAACACAAAAATTATTAGAAATTGAAGGGCTAAAAATCTATGGAACCTCTAAAAACAAAACTTCCGTTATCTCTTTTAATTTAAATAATATTCACCCCTATGATGTAGGAACTATTGTAGATAAACTTGGTATTGCAGTACGCACGGGACATCATTGTGCACAACCCATTATGGATTTTTATAAAATACCAGGAACAGTTCGTGCTTCTTTTTCATTCTATAATACTAAAGAAGAAATCGATGCTTTGGTCGAAGCCGTTAAAAAAGCTAAGATGATGCTTTCTTAAATTCTTGAAAATTCAGTTTGTAAAACGTATTAGTATATTAAACAAAATCTTGTTAATTCATTGTGTTGTTTCGTGTTAAACAAACAATAATTATAACAATAATCCGTTCCCAGTGTTAGAACCCAACTCTGATCAATTAACCATGGGAATAAATCACCTTTATCAAAAATACTGTGTTTTCCTGTCCTTATTATTTCTTTTAGGGTCTTGCAGTAACAATAGCGATGATAACATAGTAACAATCGATAATCCACTTGGTGATCCATTTGACGGAATTCCTGCAGGAAATCCTAATGGGTCCTACCCTATACCAACACAGGCATCTTTAGAAAATGTTTCTAATCCTGATATTGTAATCGGTGACGGCACTCCCGAAAGTTGCACTGCTCAGGTGTTTATTGATGCTGTTGCCAAAGGAGGTAAAATTGTTTTTAATTGTGGTCCCAATCCTATAACCATAACGCTTAGTTCCCCCGCAAAAGTTTTTAATAATGCTAACCCTAATGTTGTAATCGACGGCGGTGGTCTTATCACCCTAAGTGGCAACAATCAAACAAGAATACTTTATATGAATACCTGTGATCCAGATCAGGTATGGACTACCGATCATTGCCAAAATCAGGATAATCCTACGTTAACAGTTCAGAACATCACTTTTACAAATGGAAATTCTACAAATGAAACAGAATATGATGGAGGAGGAGCAATTTGGGTACGAGGTGGTCGTTTTAAAGTTGTGAACTGTAGATTTTTTAATAATACCTGTATCAGTATAGGCCCTGATGTGGGCGGAGGAGCTATTCGGGTATTTAGTCAATATAATAATCAACCCGTATTTATTGTAAATAGCACTTTTGGAGGAAAAGAAAACTATGGAAACTCAGGATCAAATGGTGGTGCTATAAGTAGTATTGGAGTATCCTGGACTATTATTAACAGTCTTTTCTCTCATAACAGAGCCGTCGGGAATGGAGGTAACCCAGCTCAACCGGGAACTCCCGGAGGAGGAAGTGGCGGAGCCATATATAATGATGGAAACACTATGACTCTTTCTCTTCTTGGATCTCTCATAGAAGAGAACGAAGTCAATGACTTTGGTGCTGCTGTCTTTTTTGTTACTAATGACCATTCTGGAGATATTGTTATTGATACATCCACTATCCAGAATAATACTGGTGGTTCATGGTACCCTTCATACCCCGGAATTTCTGCACATGCAGATACAAATATTACAGTTACCAACTCTACTATTACAGAATGATTGTTTTATAATTGTATAATGTAAAAATATGAATAAGTTTTTTTTCTTATTGGGTATCGCTATTTTGTTTTCTTCATGTAAGGAAACTAAACGTGTATTTATAGCAAATACTTTGGTAGATTGTGTTGGTGTTGGTCCTCAAAAATGCATGTTGTATAAAGAAGATCCAAACGATAAATGGACTTATTTTTATGATACAATTGAGGGTTTCAAGTATGAAGAAGGATATAATTATGAAATTGTAGTTACTGTTACCAAAATAGAAAACCCTCTGGCTGATGGTTCTTCATTACATTATAGTCTAGTCAAAATAATATCAAAAGAAAAGAATCAATCTGTAGCTCAAAACATCCCTGCAAAGCATAAAAAACCTCAGGGCAACATAGTCGATATCGAATATCAAGCACTCTCTAGAGGTTCTTTTTTTCAAATCAAAATTAATAAAGACCGTATTGAAAAAACTATCGATAGAAACTTAGAGAATAGTGTCTCGGAAAAATACTCAAAAAAAGATTGGGCTACTATTACTTCACTCCTCAAAACTATAGATATTGATAAAATATGTGATTTAAAAGCACCTACAGAAAAAAGACTCTTCGATGGCGCTCCTCATGCACAGCTAAAAATCGTTTCTTCTACCAAAACTTTTGTCTCGAATGGTTTTGATCATGGATATCCTCCCCAAGAAATACAAGAATTAGTTAATACTATGCTATCATTGGCAGAAAGTATTGAATAGCAATTATTCTTGTTGTATTTTTGTTGAAAATTTGTACGTAATGACAATACAAGAAATTCAGGAAGAAATTGTTGACGAATTTAGCATGTTTGATGATTGGATGCAACGATATGAATATATGATTGAGTTAGGAAAATCACTACCTCTTATCGAAGAAAAATATAAAACAGACGACAATATCATAAAAGGATGCCAGAGTAAAGTGTGGGTACATGCCGAAATGAAAAATGACAAAGTTGAATTTACTGCAGATAGCGATGCCATTATTACCAAAGGTATCATTGCAATATTGATACGTGTTTTTTCTGGGCAACATCCTTCGGCTATTATTGAAGCTGATACCGATTTTATCGATGAAATTGGCTTAAAAGAGCATTTATCGCCAACACGTGCCAATGGTTTGGTAAGTATGATTAAACAGTTAAAAATGTATGCTATTGCTTATCAAACACAATTGAATTAAATCAATTTTTGTCGTACAATGCTTGTCAAAGTAATATTAAAACTAGAAAAATGAGTGAAACTATAGATACAAATGATTTAGGAGAAAAGATTGTAAGAGTACTAAAAACTATTTATGATCCCGAAATTCCGGTTGATATATATGAACTAGGATTAATCTATGATGTCTTTGTTAATGAGGATTATGATGTAAAAATCCTAATGACACTTACTTCCCCCAACTGTCCGGTCGCAGAGTCTCTTCCTGAAGAGATTCGAGAAAAAGTAAAGTCTCTTGATGCAGTAAACGATGTAGAAATGGAACTTACTTTTGATCCCCCATGGTCACAAGATTTGATGAGCGAAGAAGCAAAATTAGAACTGGGCATGCTGTAACTGGTAATGGAATCATTTTGAAATAACTTTCTAAAACAAATAAGGAAAATGAATCCTGATCATTATAATAAATTAGAAAGAATGTATTTGCAGGCCAATATTAATACTGCACTCTATGATACCACCACAGTTAAAATTTCTGAAGGGTTAGCGCAAATTGAACTTAAAATTTCGGAGAAGTATTTTCATGCATTAGGAGCAATACATGGTTCTGTATATTTTAAACTACTTGATGATGCCGCTTTTTTTGCAGTAAATTCTATTGTAAAAGATGTTTTTGTTCTCACTACTTCTTTTAATATTAATCTAATACGACCCGTCGATAAGGGGATAATTATAGCAGTGGGAAAAATAAAATTTAAATCCAAAAACCTGTTTGTTGCAGAATCCATACTATACAATGAAAACGGTAAAGAAGTTGCATTTGGAACCGGAAATTTTGCAAAAAGCAAGATAGGGCTCTCAGAAAAAATAGGGTATAAATAACAAACAATAAACGATACAATGGCCGATGAAATTATAAATAGAGTTGCAAATAATAAAAATCTCATCACTTTTGATTTAGAAGAGTATTATCCTAAAGGCAACCGTATTCTTTTTGATATCAAAGACTGGCTTTTTGAAGAGTTAATTTTACGTGAAAAAGACTTTAGAAAACTTGTTTTAGATCATGATTGGAGTCAATATCAAGATACCTATGTTGCCTTAACTTGTTCTACAGATGCTATTATCCCCGGATGGGCATATCTTTTATTAACAAGCGCATTACAGCCTTTTGCAAAAAAGGTAGCTGTGGGATCTTTAGAAGCCCTCGAAACTATACTCTATGCAGAGATTATAAATACTATTGATATCTCAGAATATCAAAACAAGCTTATTATTATAAAAGGATGTACAAACAAACCTGTTCCTAATGGAGCTTATGTCAATTTAATCCAAAAATTACAACCTGTTGCCAAGAGTATTATGTATGGAGAGGCATGTTCTTCTGTTCCTCTGTACAAAAGAAAATAAATCCTTTTATCTGTTAATGTTGTTTTTTGTCGAAAAATAATGGTCTACTAACATACTTTTAAAGCAAAAAACGTTTCTTAAAATATATTTGCCAGCATAAAAATTTACACTGGTTATTTGTACCGAATAATAAATTATTTAATCCTTAAAATAACCTGATTAAATTCCTTAAAACTATCATCAAATGAAAAAAACATTGCTAACAGTAGTTCTACTAATTAGTTCTACTATTCTATTTGCACAAGAAGAAACAAAAAAAGACGAAGCTCCTAAAGAAGGATGGACCAGAGGAGGAAACATTAGTCTTTTATTAAATCAATCTGCTTTTAATGCAGAGTGGCTTGGAGGAGGAACATCTAATATTGCAGGAAATCTCTCTCTTTCTTATGATTTTAATTACCGCAAAGAAAAACTCACTTGGGATAATAAAATTCTTGCAGATTATGGGCTTACCAAGCTTAAAGATCAAGAGTTTATACGTAAAACCAATGATCGTTTAGAATTAAATTCATTATTGGGTAGACAAATCAAAGAATCATTATGGTATTATTCTTTTTTCTTAAACTTTAGAACACAGTTTGATAAAGGTTATGTATATGGAGAAGAGCCCGTATTAGATGATACAAATAATGTTATTGGCACAAGAGAAATTAGAACAGAAACTACTCGTGTTTTTTCTCCTGCATATTTACAATTAGGCCCAGGCTTATTATGGAAAAAAAGTGATAACCTCAAAGTTAATATCGCTCCTGCCACAGCACGATTTATTTTTGTACATGATATGTTTACAGATGTAGGTAATGACCAGGCAGCAATAGATGCTTTTAACGATGCCGGAGGGTACTTTGGAGTAGAAGCAAACGATACATTTCGTTTTGAGTTTGGTGCAGCACTTAATGGGTATGCCAAATTTGAAATTATGAAGAATGTATCTATGGAAAACATTTTAAATCTGTATTCTAACTACTTAGAAGATCCACAAAATGTAGATATCGATTATACCGCAAATATCGTGATGACCATTAATAAATATCTATCTACGAATCTAACCTTTCAGGCCATTTATGATGATAATGCTGTTGGAGCTTTTCAGATTAGAGAAGTATTTGGTTTAGGTGTAAATTATGGGTTTTAGAAACAAGAAAATATAATCCCTAAAAAAGCATCTTTTATTGTATAAAAGATGCTTTTTTTTACTGAGCTTACTATCTATTTTTATGTTTTATTAGGTACTAATTGCATATGAAATTCATATTTATCCTCATCAACAGTATTAAAACCTATACGTTCGTATAAATATCTAGCTGGGTTTTCTTTTAGTACTTTTAGGGTTATATTTTTATTTGAAGTTTTAGCAGTTTCTATTAGGTCTTTAATCACACTCTTACTTATTCCATAACTTTGATATTTGGGTAACACTAGTATTTGTAGTATTTCTATTGAATGTTCTGTTTCAATATACTTCAATACTCCTGCTTTTTGGTTTGATTTTAATAATATATAAGCACTATCAAATTGAAAATTTATTCTAGATAAATGCTCTTCATCAGATAAAAAAATTCCCATTTTTTCTAAGTGCTCGACCATTGTCGCTTTTCTTAATTTGAATAAGAAATCCTTATCCGATTCTTGTGCTTTAATCAGTTCTAATTTTTCCATAGCAAATCATATAATAATACCATTTCCAATCTAAATTTACTCAATAAAACCGCATCATTTTTCTTATGAGTAAATTTAAATCAGAACTGGTATAATACAGTATTACGAATATACCTTAATTTATCAAACACATTTTTGATACTACATATCTTATAAAAAGTAAAAGCGAGAGGAAAGAATATCCTCTCGCTTTTATTATATATCTATTTTACAAACAAATTACTTAGAACGATCTTCTGCAGCAGGCACTTTGATTTTTGGATTTTTGTCATTTTCTTTAAGTGTTTTCAGTACTTCACTAATAGCTCGATCCAGTTGCACATCTATACCTTGAGCATCTTTTCCTGGATTTTCTGGAACATGGATATCTGGTTCTACACCATGTCCTTCTGCAAACCAGGTTCCATCGGGATTATACATTCTAAATGTAGGTACTGTTACATATCCACCGTCTATTAATTCTGGTGATCCCGAAATTCCTATTAGTCCTCCCCAAGTTCTTGTACCAATAAGCGGTCCTATTTTTCTTTTCTTGAAATAATCGGGAAAAGCATCACCTCCACTACCACTCCATCCATTGATAAGCATAGCTTTAGGACCATAATGCCCTCTTGGAGGCCAAGCCCAATCTTTTCCTTCCCTTACTTTATAATAACTTAATAATGGTCTGTTTAACAATTCTACAAATCTATCTGGTATTTGCCCTCCATTATTAAATCTCTCATCAATGATTAATCCATCTTTATGGTGTTGAGCATAAAACATTCTAACCAATTCTTCTTGCCCATCTATTCCTGTACTTGGCACATAAATATATCCTATTCTTCCTCCTGATTTTTCATCTACATATTTCCGCATTTCTTCAATCCAGGCAAGATTTCTCAACCTAGCTTCACTTTTTATGGGCTGTACAAGATATTGCTTGCTATTTTTGCCATCAGGAGTTTTGCTAACTGTAATTTCTATTGTTTCATTTGCTTTTCCTTCTAATGCTACATAAGGATCTGCATATTCTGTCAATTCTATTCCGTTAATACGCAATATATAATCACCTTCTTCAACAACTACTCCCGGTTTTCTAAGAGGGGATTTAACCTCTGTATCCCAAGGAGCTGGTGTAATGATCTTTTTTATTCTGTATTTTCCCTGATCCATTTCCCAGTCAACACCAAGATAACCCGTAGTTTTGTTGGCACTTGATTCTACATCTCCTCCACCTCTATAGGTATGAGAAGCATTTAGTTCTGCAATTAATGCTCCGGTTATTTTGTTTAGGTCATTTCTACTTGCTGCATATTCGATCAATGGTTCATATTTCTTTTTCATAGCTTCCCAATCCAACCCGTGTAGATTTTTATCATAGAAAAAATCTCTTTCTAAACGCCATATATCGGTAAAGATTTGTCGCCATTCTTCTTTCGGGTTAACGGTCATTTCCATTTTAGAGGTGTCTATATGATCTTCTAGAGATTGATCTTTTGCAACTTCTATAATGCCCATTTTTTCCTCGCTAAACACCAAAATACTATTGTTATCAAACGAAAGTTTATAATCATCTACATTTTCTAGGATTGTATTTTCTTCATCTTCTTCAAAATCATAATATTTTAAAACTGATTTTTCATCTTTTGATCCTGTTCTGGGGTGTTTCAAGAAAATGACTTTACCCTTGGCGGCACTTATTCCTCCTGTATTTCCTAGTTCTACAGGTAAAATAATCATTCTGGATTCTATATCATCAAAATCTATACGTATTGGTTTTATCTTTTGGTCTTCCTTTTCTTCTTCTTTCTTCTTGTCTTTGGTACCTACTTTCTTATCGTCACCTTCATTTATGGTAACTTTATCATTTTTTAATTCAATAGGATGTACTGCATCTTTTGTAAGCGGAATGATTCCTATTTTGGTAGCATTAGGGTATGCCCAGCTATTATCATAATCACTATACACTGGGTCAAAATTTCTATTCGTTGTACAATAGACATACTTATTATCGACAGAAAAAACAGGGCTACCATCATCATAAAAAGCAGAAGTGATAATGTGTTTTTTCTTTTTATCTATATCATAAATAATGATATGTTGATTTCCATTTTCGTGAGAATTTGCATAGGTAATATATTTACTGTCATTTGACCAACTCACAGAAAAACCAGATAGCCTCCCTTGAAACAATTGTATTTCCTGATCTATTTTGATAATTGTGTTATTAGTAATATTTGCCATTTTTATATGCATTTCCTGATCTACAAAAATTAACTTTTTACTATCAGGAGACCAGAATAGTTGGTATCTAAATCCCGGACCTTGCTTTGAGATTTGTTTCTCTGAATTATTTTTAAGATCTCTCACTATTAATTCATATTCGCCTGTTTTATCACTCCAATATGCAATATATCTTCCATCTGGTGACCAACTGGGATAACGCTCTGCAATACCACTTGTGCGTGTTAGGTTTTTAGTAATTCCATCTTTTTTAGGTACAGAAAAGATATCTCCTCTAGCACCTACAATAATTCTGTTGCCATCTGGTGCAATACCTACACTATGAATATATTTTTCTGCTTTCTTTACCTGAGGTTTTAACCCTATAAAATCCCCTATAGCACTTATAGATATTTCTTTTGTTGTTTTTGTTGCTATATCCAAAAGATATAGTGCTCCTCCAGCTTCAAAAACGATTTCAGATTTTCCTATAGACGGGCGTTCAATATCAAATTCTTTAAAAGATGTAATTTGCTCATGTTGTTTTGATTGTAAATTATATTTCCAGATATTAAACTTTTTTGAAGTGTCTTTATCCGAAAGATAATAAAGGTCATCATTATTCCACATGGGTAGTTCATCATTACTATCGTTATTGGTAATGTTTTCAGATGTTAAGGTTTTAAGGTTAAAAAGATAAATATCAGATGCCATTCCTCCTCGATATCGTTTCCAGTTTCTGTTAAGTCTTGATTTATCTGTCATAGCAATAAGATCGCCGTTTACATGCAGATCTAATTCTTCGACTTTGCTTATTGGTATTCTTATTGGTAATCCACCGTTAACAGATATTTTAAATGCTTTAGAAAAACGTTGTTTACCACTTTCCATTCTAGAGGTGTAGATTAAAAATTTTCCGTCTTTGGTCCATGCCTTAATATTGTCAGACATTCCGTGAGTTGTAATTCGTTTAGGAATACCTCCAGTTACCGGGATTATATATATATCATGGTTGCCATCATAATTAGCATTAAACGCAATAGATTTTCCATCTGGAGAAAATTTTCCCATTGTTTCCCGACCCGGCTTAGTGGTTAAACGATGTGCAGTGCCTCCTCGCTTATTTACAATCCATAAATCATCTGCATAAGTAAAACAGATATGAGAATCGGAAACATCGGGAGATTGAATCATTTTTGCAGGTAGCTGACCATAATTTATGTTTGGAAGCCAATACAATAAAAACAGTGTAATAATCTTCGAGAGATTTTTCATGACATAAAAGTTTTTTGATTGATATATTGTTTTTACTATGACCTATGAGTATTTAATATGTTACATCAAGATCTAATTATTTACTTGGTTTATTCATGTATCATGATATCAAAAGTATTTGAAATGGTTTTTCTTTTTATACGATTTTGACACATTAACCTACTGTTAACGTTAATATAGTATGTAATTATCAAATAATAAGGGTTTGACTTGTCTATGTTAATAGATCAGTAAATACAAATTAAAACCGGTATAAGACTAATGAAGAAGTAATCTTCTACAAGTTGTTTTTTTGATAGAAAAATAATTGGCTTGAAAAAACTAAAAGCATACCGTATCTTTGCATTCTACCCTTGCAACAAAAGATTAAATGAGTAGATTTTTTTTAGCTATTTTTCTGCTTTTGTTAGTAACAAAAATTTCAGGTCAGGAAAAAGAAAAAACAAAATATCTGGATTCAATTCAAGTTAATTTAAAACGTTCTCTTGATAGTATTTTAAAAAACACCACAAATGAACTAAATATTATCGTTTTAAAACAGAAGTTAAAAGAAATTACTCCAAAAAAAATAAAAGAAGAACATGTCGGATGGAAAGATAAGGCAAACTTTGCTTTACTTTTTAATCAATCTGCATTTAACTACGATTGGCAAGGCGGAGGAACATCTAATATTGCCGGAAATGTTACGTTAAACTATGAATTTAACTACAAAAAAAATAGTCTAACCTGGGATAATAAAATTATTGCAGATTATGGGCTTACTTTTTTAAAGGATGAGGATTTTTCTCGTAAAACCAATGATAGGATTGAATTTAACACTCGATTAGGTCAAAAAATTGGTCAAGGTTTCTGGAATTATTCTTTATTTATCAATTTTAGATCTCAATTTGATAAAGGATATAAATTTACCAAAGATCCTGACACAGAAGAGACCATTCGTAGAGAAGAAACTCATTTCTTTTCTCCTGCTTTTATACAGATTGGACCAGGATTGTTATGGAAAAAAAATGATAATTTACACATTAATATAGCTCCTGTCACATCCCGTATGATATTTGTAGATAAAGAATTTACTAATGTTACAGATTATGAAGATGGTGACTATTTTGGTGTAGATGCTGGTGAAAGCTCTCGATTTGAGTTTGGTGGGTCTCTTGCCGCGTATTCTAAATACACTTTGGTAAAAAATATAACTCTAGAGCAGCTTTTAAGCCTGTACTCTAACTATATTGAAGATCCTGCCAATGTAGATATTGATTATACATTAAATGTTAGCTTACTCGTAAATAAATATATTACAGGTAGTTTTGTGTTTCAAGCAATTTATGATGACAATGCTGCCAGCGGGTTTCAGATACGAGAGGTAATTGGATTAGGACTCAAGTATGAGTTTTGAGCTTATTCTTCTATAATCTCAGGATATAAAAAGTTATTATAAGGAAAACGGGTTACATGTATATTCCGTATTTCTTTATATATTCGTTTTTTAAAATCTTCAATATTCTCTTTCTTGATAGCAGAAATAAATAAGGCATTATCTCCTATTCTACTCATCCAGGTTTGTTTCCATTCTTCTATAGTATAATGGGATTCGGTTCTTTCTGTAGTTAAATCATCTTCATCTATTGTTTCGTGTTGATAAGCATCAATTTTATTAAAAACCATCATTGTAGGTTTATCTCTACAATCAATTTCATCAAGAATTTTGTTCACCGATTCGATATGATCTTCAAATTGAGAATGAGAAATATCTACAACATGTAATAATAAATCGGCTTCTCTTACTTCGTCTAATGTGCTTTTAAAACTCTCTACAAGTTGAGTGGGCAGTTTTCTAATAAAACCTACAGTGTCACTAAGTAAAAATGGAAGGTTACCAATAACTACTTTTCTTACTGTAGTATCCAGAGTAGCAAAAAGTTTATTTTCTGCAAAAACCTCGCTTTTAGCAATCACATTCATTAGTGTAGATTTGCCTACGTTGGTATACCCGACTAAAGCTACTCTAACCAGTTTTCCACGGTTACCACGTTGTGTTGCCATTTGCTTATCAATGGTAAGCAGTTTATTTTTAAGTAAAGAAATCCGATCCCTAACAATTCGACGGTCTGTTTCGATCTCTGTTTCTCCCGGGCCTCGCATCCCAATACCTCCACGTTGTCTTTCCAGGTGAGTCCACAATCCTGTTAATCTAGGTAATAAATATTGATACTGTGCCAATTCTACCTGAGTACGAGCATAACTGGTTTGAGCACGTTGAGCAAAAATATCAAGAATCAAATTAGTTCGATCTATAATTTTAGCCTTCAGAATACGTTCTATATTACGAAGTTGGCCTGGTGATAATTCATCATCAAAGATGACAGTGCCAATATCATGTTGTTCTACATAAATTCGCACGTCTTCCATTTTTCCCGATCCTATAAACGTTTTAGAATTAGGCATATCCATCTTTTGGGTAAATCGTTTTACCACCTCACCTCCAGCTGTATATGTGAGAAATTCTAATTCATCCAAAAACTCTTCAAGCTTCTCTTCATCCTGATTCTTAGTTATGATTCCTATCAGAACCGTTTTTTCGTATGCTATTTTTTCTCTTTCTAACATTAGTTACCTAATCTTCTATATCTTAATTTATTATATTGTGCTTTTAAATAAATGTACAAAAGTACAACATTTATGCAATCGAGAACCAACATTAAAGCTGGTTTCTTATAAAATTAAATGTGATGGCCAATAAATTTTATTTCAGTAAAAAAAACACAAATCACTTTACCATAGCATTTTATAACCTAGAAAATTTATTCGACACCAAAGATGATCCAAAAACCCTGGACAATGATTTCTTACCTGATTCTGAAAAAAAATGGAATCGAAAACGATATGAAAAAAAAATATTTAAACTTGGTACTGCCATTTCCAATATTGGATTTTCAAAAACAAGAAAAGCTCCTGTTTTGGTTGGTGTTGCAGAAGTAGAAAATAAAACAGTTCTCAAAGATCTTATTAACTCTAAACACTTAAAACAAAAAGAGTACGGTCTTGTGCATTATGATTCTCCGGATGAACGAGGTATTGATGTAGGGTTACTATATCAAAAACAATATTTTGAAGTAAAAAACTCTAAAACTATTACTGTTTTGGTAGATAATGAAATGGGAGAACGAGATTATACTCGTGATATTCTATGGGTGACTGGTGCTTTAAATCAAGAAGAAGTCCATATCTTAATAAATCATTGGCCGTCGAGAAGAGATGGTGCAGAAAGTACAGCTTATAAACGTATTGCCGCTGCAGAAAAAAACCGTGAGATTATTAACCAAATTACTGATCAAAACCCTAATGCAAAAATTATCATTATGGGAGATTTTAATGATGACCCTTCTAGCGAAAGCATAAAAAATTTGGTGCGGCAAGATCTTTTTAATCCGATGGAGCGCCTCCTTACCCGATACAGAGGTAGTACCAGTTACAGAAGCCAGTGGAACTTATTTGACCAAATAATCTTTAGCCACAATTTTCATCAATATACAAAAGGAAAGCACAGTTTTTCTAACGCTGCCATCTTTGATGATGACTTCTTAAAGATCCACAAAGGTCGCTACAAGGGTACTCCTTTTAGAACTTATGCAGGTAAACAATATAAAGGAGGATATAGTGATCATTTTCCTGTTTACATACGGTTAAGACACAATACATAGAGGGTATTGTTTACTTTCTTAAAAGTCTTTTAACCCTGGTAAAACAGGTAAAAGACCTAAAAAAAGTCCGAATAGTTTGAAATTCAAACTATTCGGACTTTTTTATTTTGACTTCTATCTATATTCACCGAATAAACCAATAATTTTAAATATGAAAACACAAAATTTTAAAAACCTAATTTTTTTATGTGCAGGACTTCTAATGTTTTCCTGCAGTAAATCTGATCTTTCTGAAGCCGATGAAACATCAGAATTAGAAAAAAACAATGTCGAAATTGTGGAAGGTCTCGAAGGTGAAGAAATTACAATGCGTGCATACCTTCCTGGTATTTATGGATCAGGAAATGTAAACGCCTATGAAAATGCAACATATAGTTATTTTCTCTCTCAAGACGAACTAGATGCGGTAGAGAGTAATGAAAGGCGATTTAAAGTACGTTTTCAGGTACGTAACTCTAATGGAAACTGGGTTCATAAAAAATCGTATTATAACCAACCCAGTACAGTAACGGCAAAATTTCCGAAATATGGAAATAACAATACCGCCACATGGAGAATCGGATTCCAAATGTATAACAAAAATACTGGTGAATATTATAGTAAATCGTGGAAAACGGTAATAGTAAATAACTAGATATTTTCCTTTATAATTTAAAATGAGGCGCCTTGATTAAGGCGCCTTTATTTTATGAGAAAATATTATTGATTAACATGTGGTTATATATAATATTTGTCTATTATTTAACTCATCTATAGTTTTCTTTTGGTTAGATTTATATAAGAAACAAGGTAGAGTCATCGAGGATTTCTATAGATTGATTAAAGATAATATCTTCCTGTTTTCACTGTAGTATCAGAATCATTAGTATGAAAAAGATCCCATCCATTATTGGTATTATTATCTAACCAGATTTCAGGTTTCGAACTCAAACTTGTATAATCGTTTTTATCGGCTACTACTGTTAGTCTTTTTAAAAACCAACCATCTTTACCTTTTAACTTAATTCCGGCTGATGCGATCTCTATCCAATTAACCGTATTTCCACTTTTTTGGGGGTTTAAGCTTAAGTAATAAACATCCCAACCTCCTTCTCTATCATCACCTGGATTATTTAATACAATATCATTTTGATAGATAAACCCTAAATTAGTACGAAAATCTATAGAAATTTGTACCGATCCATCTGTACCACAATGGTATGATCCAGAATCTTCATATGTACCTGTTTTCGTATATACTCTATAATACCAAGGCGGTGTACCAGGCCAATCTAATAAATCTAATTTTAAGTTATTATTATGGTATTTGGCAATTGCTTTATCAAATTTTGCAAGTCCTTCTTCTTCACTTACTTCTGGTCCAAAATACATATGCAATATTGGCTGAATTCCTTCTGATTGATCATCTGCTACAGCAGTATCACTATTTCCCGTAGTACTTATAAAACCTTCTTGCTCTTTTATGTTTAGTATCTCGGTATCTGTTTCTGTTTTTTCGCATGATACGACCCCCAGGATACATAATGCCAGTACTACATTTTTCTTAAAATTTTTCATTGTTGTTTTAGATTTTAAAATTAATTCTTAAATGTATGCGCTGAAGTATTGTTTTTAGATAATGAATATATAGAACACCTTTTGGGATTGATGGATCATACGTTTCTTTTGATAGTGCCATTACACTCTCTAAAATCACTAGAGATGTAAAAAGTTATAAAACAATAAAATCAAATTTCTTAACCTTTTTTTTAACATCACGACACGGTAATACTCATTCTAATACTATATCTTGTATTATGCAAAAAATCACACAAATAAACTAATAGTCATGAAATTAAAATTACTCTTAATTCCATTCGTCATTTCCTGCCTTTTAGGGATTCAGAATGGGTTTACTCAATCTGTATTTATTAATGAAATACACTATGATAATGCAAGTACAGATGTAGAAGAAGCTATAGAAATTGCTGGAACAGCAGGAACCGATCTTTCTGGTTGGAGTATTGTTTTGTATAACGGGTCAAATAGTACCGTTTATAATACAATTTCTATTTCGGGAGTGATTCCTGATCAACAAAATGGTTTTGGAACGATAGTAGAAATTCTTCCAACCAATGGATTACAAAATGGTGCTCCCGATGGGATCGCATTAATTGATAACAATAATGCTGTTGTTCAGTTTTTAAGCTATGAAGGTGTTATTACAGCAACAAATGGCCCTGCATCTGGATTAACAAGTACTGATATAGGTGTGTCAGAATCGAGCAGTACTCCCATTGGAGCTTCTTTACAGTTATCAGGAACAGGAATATCAGCAACAGAATTCACATGGGAAATATCTACAACCAACTCATATGGTGCCGTAAATATTAATCAGTTTTTGGGAACACCAGTTATTATACCAATAATTAATGAGTTTGTATGTAATCATACCGGATCAGATACCGATGAATTTGTAGAAGTATTAGCCGGTATAGAAACAGACTTAAGTGAATATTGGTTGCTAGAAATCGAAGGAGATAGCAATGCGCCTGGAGTTATTGATGAAGTAATACAATTAGGCACTACAGATGTTAATGGATATTTCACTACTCCTTTTGGTAGTAATGTATATGAAAACGGCACACTCTCTCTTCTTTTGGTAAAGAATTTTACCGGTAGTTTAGGGCAAGACCTTGATACAGATGACGATGGTGTTTTTGATATCACTCCCTGGGAAGAACGAATTGATGATGTTGGAGTTAACGATGGTGGGGCATCTGATCTCAACTATGCCAATGTTACCTTATTACAATCTTTTGATGGAAGCTCATTTACTGTAGGAGGGGCATCAAGATTTCCGAATGGTCAAGATACCGATGCTGTCACCGATTGGAAAAGAAATGATTTTGATGGAAGTGGATTGCCAAGTTTCCCTACTGTTATAGCAGAACCAGGAGAAGCTGTTAATACACCTAATCGAGAAAATGTAGTTATCGATGATACTAATCCAACAGCAGTACTAGTAATTAATGAAATTGATGCAGATACTGATGGATCTGATGTTTTAGAATTTGTAGAGCTATTTGATGGCGGAGCCGGAAACACATCCCTCGATGGATATACATTAGTATTCTTTAACGGATCTAATAATCAGAGTTATGCTACCTATGATTTAACAGGATCTACCACAAATGCTAATGGATATTTTGTTATCGGTAATGCAGATGTTGCTAATGTCGGGATTACATTTCCTGGTAATGGGTTACAAAACGGAGCCGATGCTGTAGCCCTTTATAAAACTGCAGCCTCTAATTTTCCTAACGGAAGTGTTGTTACCACAGATAATCTGGTAGATGCAATTGTATACGATACCAATGATAGTGATGATGCAGAACTATTGGTGTTACTAAATAGTGGTGAGCCACAAGTAAATGAAGACGAGAAAAATGATAAGAACTTTCATTCCCTACAACGTTTTCCTAATGGATCGGGAGGATTAAGAAATACCTCAACATATACACAGGCAATTCCTACACCGGGAAATGCAAATACAAATGCAACAGAAATAGTTAATCTTATTATTAATGAGCTAGATGTAGATACTCAAGGTTCTGATGCTTTAGAATTTGTCGAACTCTATGATGGTGGAGCCGGAAATACCTCACTTAATGGTTACGTATTGGTAAATTATAACGGAAGTAATAATACCAGTTATAATGCCATTGATTTAGATGGTTTTACTACGAATGCAGAAGGGTATTTTGTTATTGGTAATGCAGATGTTGATAACGTAGGTCTTGTTGTTCCCGGAAATACATTTCAGAATGGTGCAGATGCAGTTGTGCTTTATTTTGGTGATGCCACGAGTTTCCCTAACGGAACAGCGATTACTACAGAAAACATCGTTGATGCTATAGTATATGATACTAATGATGCCGATGATGCAGAACTGTTAGTGTTATTAAATGCAGGTCAACCTCAGATCAATGAAGATACCAACGGAAACAAAGATGCCGAATCCTTACAGCGAAGTCCTAATGGACAAGGAGGTGCCCGTAATACAGATACGTATGTAGCAAAGACCCCTACACCGGGTACCGATAACGACGGTGTAATTGTTGTTCCGGGAGATCCAATCTCTATCGCTGAAGCCAGAGCTGCGACCGAAGGAACTTCTATAACTATTGCTGGAGTATTAACGGTTACCGATAGTTTTAATGGTCCTGCATTTATACAAGATGCCACTGGTGGTATTGCTGTTTTTGACGAACAAGTACAGGCTAATGCTGCTTTAAAAGTTGGGGATTCTATTACCCTAACCGGTGTTAGAGCTGTATTCAATGATCAGATACAAATAAGCGGTGTAGTTGAAGTGGTGAATAACGGACTTCCGCAAAACCCTATCACTCCTTTAGAGATTACTTTAGCAGAAATTGCAAACCATCCGGGAGAACTGGTAAAAGTACTTAATACCTCTTTCCCAAATCCTGGAGATCTCTTATTTGGTAACTCTAACTTTACTCTTACCGATGCCAGCGGAAATGGAGAACTACGCATTGATAATGATGTTGCTTCTATAGTAGGTAAAGCACAACCTGTTACCTGTCCTGAAATTACTGGTGTAGTAGGTCGTTTTCGAGAATTCTACCAGCTACTTCCAAGAAAAGCTTCAGATATCCCTTGTGCGATAGAGTTTATTCCACCGGGAGATACAGTAGGTTTTCCTAAAGAAGACACTTTTGATGTAGTAACCTGGAATATCGAGTGGTTTGGTGATGAAAACAACTCGCCTGTAGGCCAAAACCCTATGTCTGATGAAATTCAAAGAGATAGCACTGCTACAGTACTTAAAAAGCTAAAAGCAGATGTATATGCTGTAGAAGAAATTGCCGACGATGCATTATTTGCAGAGTTAGTAAACCTATTGCCTGGTTACGAGTATATTTTATCTGATGCTGTCTCTCGCCCGGGATCAGGAGGAGTATCACAAAAAGTAGGATTTATTTATAATACCGAAACCGTTTCTGTAGTCGAAACAAGAGCAATGTTTACATCTATTCATCCATTATATAACGGTGGTGATGCATCTGCACTTGTAGATTATCCTGGCGAAACAGATCGTTTCTTTGCTAGTGGAAGATTACCATTTTTAATGACAGCAGATGTAACGATTAATGGCGTTACAGAACGTATTGATTTGATCGCACTACATGCCAGGGCAAATAGTAGTAATGGCCCTCAAAATCGATATGATATGCGTAAATATGATGTAGAAGTATTAAAAGATTCGTTAGATGCTAATTTTGCAAACAATAAGGTTATTCTTTTGGGAGATTATAATGACGATGTAGATGAAACCGTAGCAGACATCCCATCTACCATCTCTAGTTTTCAGGAATATGTTGATGATACTGCTAATTACACAATCGTATCTTCTGCATTAAGCGAAGCAGGATTGCGATCATTCATTTTTAGAGAAAATATGATTGATCATATTATGGTAACCAATGAACTTAATGAAACCTATATCGACAATTCTGTAACTGTTCATTACGATGTATACGACAATGATTATGCATTTACTACATCAGATCATTTACCTGTTTCTGCACGATTCTTACTAGCACCAGAATTTGTAAACAATAATTGTTCGGGTGCATCTGTAGTAGCTTTTAATCAAGGCAAAAGAAAAGATGGTGGAAGAATATCCAGGCTTAGAAGTAAAACTAAACGTGCCTTAGGAACTCCTAGAGAAAAAAGGTATTTTAATTTTGTAAGTTTAGGATTTGGTGGATCGATTACCATAGAACTAAATAATGAAATTTTTGATAATGTAGACACCAATGAATTTGCAGTATTCGAATCTACAGGGTTCTTTGATAACATCCCTTGTAATTACTATCCAGAATCGGCAGAAGTCTTTGCCTCACAAGATGGTATTGAGTTTGTTTCTTTAGGAACAACTTGCCAGGATGGTGAATTTGATCTTGCAACAGGTAACTTACGTTCTGCAAAATATATCAAGGTTGTGGATACAAGTGACAAATCTATTTTTCCTTGGTTTGCAGATGGGTATGATCTGGATGCAATTGTATGCCTTGAAAATGGTGAGCATATCACTACAAAAAATACTATGGTCTATGCAGAAAACCCTACTGCCCTGGAAAGTGAATTACTCCCTGAAGATTTTGGATTAGAAGAAACGGGTGTTTTTGTTTCTCCAAATCCATTTAAAAATCAATTATCTATAGATTTTAAAACTCTTGTTGAAGGAGATGTAGATGTCCTAATTACTGATGTAACAGGCAAAACTATATACAATCAAACGATACGACTTAATGCCGGGCAATCTAAATTATCAATTGATATGGATCGGTATACAAAAGGATTTTATGTAGTACATGCTTCTAGTACAAATGGAAAACTTAATATAACCAAAAAGATAATTAAAGAATAATCTCCTAAAACCATACCAGATCAAAAAAGGCTGAATCAAATAATTCAGCCTTTTTACTTTTCGTTATTCTAGATAGCGTTTTATAATCCTTGTATACTCTAATTGTGCTGACAAATACATTCTTTAGACGAATAAAAGTGTTCAAAATCGAACATCAATAAGCTATAATCTGGTATAGAAGAGTCGGGGTAAAACATATAAACAAATCTATTACGAAGGATTTCAGATTCGACGATTACCTAATACCACGATTATAGCTTAACTATTAATTCTATCTGAACACATAAGAAGTTTAATGGGCTAAAACATTACTCTTTAATCGCTATTCCTTTAAAAAAAGTATAGCAAAATGTACCTCCTCCTTTGGCAGTCTTATATAAATCATTAATACCTCTGTTCATTTCTTCTTTGCTAATAATTTTCTTTGCCAGTGCTTCTTCTGCAATCCTTTTGACCATTGCGGTAAACGTATTTTTAATAAACCCATCTAGTAATTCGGGTTTCGAATCATCAACATATACCTGCCTCGGAGAAATATTAATATTTTTAAATCCAGAATCAAATAACAATGGGTATAGTGCTCTGCCAATATTGGCATTCCCTCCTTTTTGTTCTTGTAAAGTTACTTGTGCCTGGATCACTTTTTGCGCAGATAGGCTGTTTGGATAAAAGTATGCAGAACCATGATCTCCTTCAATTATCATAAGGGTTCCCCCAGGTTTAAGAACTCTTTTTAGTTCTTGTATAGCTTCTTTTGGTTGGGATATGTGTTCTAAAACAAAGCAAACAAAAATGTGATCAAAATGATTGTCTTTAAAGGGTAAGTTTAACAAATCGGCAACCTTAAATTCTACATTTTTGATATCGTGCTCTTTGATTGATACCTCTGCTTTTTCTAATGACGCAATAGACAGGTCTACAGAAACAAAAGTCGAATCTATGTTGTTTTTTGCAATAATTTTGGTTTGTGCCCCAACACCACAACCCGCTTCAAGTATTAGGGAGCCTTCTTTCCATTTTGAGTCCCAGTGCAAAAGTTCTGCAATAGAATTAGCCTGGTCATTTAATCGAGTTGTTTCTTCCTGAGAATATCCATGGATATAATCCTTCATATGATCTTGACCTATTTCCTGGATAGTACTCTCTGCCTGTTTTAACCGTTCGAGTATTTCTTTACTGGCATCTCGTAACTCTTTACCAGACGTAGTAAATACTAATTGATTATTAACTCTATAAAAGATTTGAGTGCCTAAACGAGATTCTAATTCTTTAAGTTGATGACTTAATGCCGATTGTGTAAGAAAAAGTTTTTCTGCTGCATTTTTTAAGGTTCCTACTTCTGCAACGGTATCAATAAGTTTTAAATGACGGATTTCTATACTAGCCATTAGTTCTGCTTTTTTATGCAAAATACAATGCTTTGTTAAAAGCTAACGACAAAAGAATATGAAAAAAAATAATAGGGTACCTGAATAGAATTCAGCCGTTTATAAAAATTATCTTTAATCAGACCTCACAGGTCTTAAAGACCTGTGAGGTCTAAAGGTTTTGTCGTGTATTGCATTTAGAGTTTTTACTTATACATATTCTTCATATCTTGAGAAAAAAGTGTTTAAACAATTTAATATCGTTCATTGGTATACTAATTGCTGTCGCTACTACATAGGAGCATCTTGTCCTTTCTCAACTTTTATCGACCATCGGTATAGTAAATGCTCTCCCCGCAAATTTGTACACTATCCTTGCATTACTTTTATCGATCATCGGTACATTACATGTTTTCATCACATAATTGTGGTTTTCCGCGCATTAGTTGTATCGACCATCGGTATATTGGCCGCTTCCCCCGCAGAGGTAAAACAAACCCGCGCAACATGATCAGGCTCCCTAATTGCGCGGAAACCTTAACCTTGTGCGCGGGCTTAGTTATAGCTTGTGATTATCGGCGTTTGTATTGACTAATATACCCCTTATACCGCTCTGGGTCTTTTCTAAAAGCATATTTACCCGTGTCCCGAACCTCATCAATTGCTTCCTTAAGATAGGTATAGGCTCTATCTCGCATTGCTTTGGCTTTAGAATTATCTAAGGTAGTCCCATTGGCTTTAGCCAACAATTCGGCTAGAGTATCAGATCTCTGTGCAGCCAGTTCTAAGTTTCGAAGATCATATTTAATTTTTTCCAGCTCTGATGCATTGGCTTTACCCAATACACTAATATCCATTAAATCCTGGATCATATCTGCATCACCTTCTCCATCTGCAATAGCACGTACACGGGCTATAAGATCTGATCGCTTACGAAAGGCAAAACGCAAATCGGCAAGCAGGTCATTTCTAAACTCATAAGCCTTGGGGGACTCTTTTCTCCAGGCTTTGGCAGCTTCTTCCTGACTATACCGTTCTTTCATCCAAATGGCCTGAGCATATCGACATGCTCCGGTTCTAACGGGCAAATCTTCTCCATACACCTGCCAATCTAATCCTTTGGCAACCAAGGTTTCTTTGTCTTCTTCTGCCCATACATATAAGTTTTCGGCTTCTTGCATAAAGACATCAACAGGAATTGTTGGTGATTTTACGGCTTCTTGTGGTAATGCTTCTAACACTACCAACTTGGTGTCATAATTTTCTTTAGACATTGTATAATATGTTTTAAAAACCCATTGTTTCCTTTATCATGTACAATAGGTATTAGTTAATAAATAATTGATATACAATGATACAGCACACCAGTTTCATTTTTCGGAACTGAAGAAAATAATTGTAATTATATTTGATTTTACCTAGACCTCACAGGTCTTCAAGACCTGTGAGGTCTGTAATAACTATATTTTAACTAATCTATTCTAAAGTATAATGTTCCTCAATTTTTACTTTTCTATTTAAGTGTGCATACTCAAAATTAGGTATGTCACCAAACAAAGAGAGTATAAACTCCCTACTGAGCCCGGAATGTTTAGAAGATAAAAAACTTTGATACGAAGAGAATGGATATGCTCTGAAATCTGAAGCCATCCTGTGGTGTTCCGGATTTAAATGTACATATATACTTCATTATCTATTTTCTTTCTTGAAAATCTATCTTTGAACAAACTTCCACTTCTATCATAAGCTTTGTTGATCGCTTTAGCATAGGTATTAAACATATTCGAAAATTTCTGTGAAATCAACCTTCCTTCAACATCTGTATTTGTCTTAATTACTAAATGAAAATGATTCTTCAGTAAGCAATATGCATAAACTTCGCAGATATCGTTACAATACTTCTCAAGAAGGCTCAAAAAGTACGTATAGTTGCGCTCTTCTTTAAAAATATCTTCTTTATTGTTTCCTCTATTGTATATATGAAAATAAGTATCAGGTACTAATGGTTCGTATTTCATTTTTCTATTTTCTAATTTAGACCTCACAGGTCTTGAAGACCTGTGAGGTCTGATCACATCTTATTTTCCGGTAATTTTTATATTATCGATATGGTATCGTGTAGTGGCTCTGGGATCACCACCAATATACCGAAAACCTATACGAATGGTACCTTCTAAGCAAGATAATCCAATAGGTCCTGCTGGTATAGAATTGCCAAAAGCATTTAATGGCCCTCTAGGGATCATAGCATCAAGCTTTGTCCACGATGTAGTTGCAGGGTCTCCGGTAAAATTATCAGTGGCAAAAACCTCAAGGATATTTCCGTTATCGTATCCTGCCTGAAGATCAAATTGTAAAACCTCATCTGTTGAGGTGCTTATATCAATATCAGGAGTAATAAACCATACTTCATATAAACTTTCTTTTGACCTATATCCTGTTATTTGTGCATATTGATTTTCGCCAAAATTACCTGTCTTATACTTTAACTTTCCTCCTGTGATATTACTATTCGTCCATCCTGAATCTTCCAGATCACCGATTTTGAGATCTGTAAAATCTTCTTCGAATACTACTATAGCTCCTTCGGAAACTACTGGGCATTCTAAAACTATAGGGTCGCATCTCGTTTCATTATCAAATACTAACCCTAGTGGATCGTTAAGCACTAAGTTATATGAGTTTCCTAAAAAATTTTTAGTTAATATTCCTTCAAAACTTCCTTGTTGATTTGGTAGTTTAAGCCCTTTAAAGTCTGAAAAAGTACTCGTACTTAGTATTGTATTTCTTCCTGTTGCACAACTCTCTACAATACGTTCTCCATCAAACTTATCATAGTTTTCTGCTGCAAAAGTAAAGGTGTTATCTTCTAAAATGAGATTTTTAGTAAACTGAATATTGTTTACTTTGATGTATACGTTTACCAGCTTATCAGTAAAATCTTCAATTGTGATTTCCAGTGGAGTTATGGCAGCCGTTTCTGTAGACCTTATCACAACTTCTTCTATAAAAAAAGAGGGGATGGCACCAATAGTATTTCCTTCTGAAATTCCGAGAGTTGGAATCCCATTTTCTATCCCAAGGGATAAACCGTCTAGTTTGATGTATACTTTACGTCCAAATTCATAAGTAGTATATAATGGGTTATCATCAATTAATACCCGAACACCTGCAGAAGGGTTGGTATATTTATCCTGAATCACCAATTCTTTAAAAAAATTACTGGCTTTATCACTGGATACTACATAACCCTGGATAAAATTATTAGTGTCTTTAAAAACCACTTTAGCATTTTCTCCATCTTCTACAAGTTGCTGTCCCAAAATACCGAGTATTGCATCAATTGTAATTAGTGTACCTTCAATTTGTGGTTCATCTATGGTAACCGGAGGTATTTTAAATCCATCTTCTGGTGAGCAAGCCATAATTGTACATGATACAATTAAAATCCAAAAAAAATTCTTTGTGTTCATTTTATATTATATTTTTTGTTGTGTTTATTGTTCTTATTAAGTAGACCTCACAGGTCTTAGAGACCTGTGAGGTTTGAAGCTAAAATCTTACATATACATTAAGGTAGTAGGAAGTGCCATACCCATAAAAGTATTTTGACCCATAAACAGGAGTATCCCGTTGTGACTCTTCTAAAGCCAGTCGGTAATTTGCAGTTCTGGCCTGTTCAAATCCTCCTGTTTTATATTCTTGATTAAGAATATTATTAATAGAGGCAAAAAAACCAATATAGTATTTCTTAATTCTCCAGGATTTACCCCCAATAGCATTTACAAGGAAATAGTCTTTAAACTGCTCTTGTTGTAAAAGTTGTTTTGCAACATCCTCATCATAATCATTAAAAGGTAATCCATCAGTATCTCGATAAAAATTAGCTGTTCTTGCAAAAGGACTTATGTTGATATACGCGTTAGAAAAATAATTTGTGGTAGCTCCAAACCACCAAAAATCAGGATCACGATACTCAAAACCTAACTGCCCTGCCCGTTGAGGTCCTCCTGCAATGTGATATCCTTTTAATGCCGACTTTCCAAAACTTTGTATCCCTTCAATATCTGAAAATGCTTCGCTAGTACTAGTTAAAACCAAGTCTGGATCATTATCGAATACAAAACTACCGGCTGCCGCTGCTCCTTTAATTTTAATAGTAGGTGTGATTTGATATTCGATCCCAAATTCTCCTCCGATATATCGTTTATCTATGTCGGTAAGTATTTCCTGAACAAACCCTACATCTGATCCTGAAATAGCTTCGGTAAAAAAGAAAGAAATATTGGTAGCATCCAAAATCTTAGAATAATACCCTGTTAATCTGGCTTTGATCTTAGGGGAACGAAATATATAACTACCATCTACAGATTGGATTTTTTCACTTTCCTGATGTTCTCCTATTAATTGCGCTATGGTACTATTATTATATCTTGCATTTGCAAAAGCGTTACGAATTGTAGGTGCTTTATTAAAATAAGCCCCTTGAAGTTTAATAAAATGATGCCCATTGATCGCAATGGTAGTTCCTCCTTTTACTCCATAATTCATGAAATTTAAAGCTTCACTTTTTCCAAAGGAATCGTTTCCAGGAAAATATCCATTTTCAAACAAACCATTTCTTTGATATGATGTTTGCGAAACTGTTCCGCCTAAAAAGAAATTAACTCTTTTCAACTTAAATTGTCCCTGAAGAAATCCATTAATCGCAGAAGCCTCAATCTCATAATTATAATCGTAGCGATCTCCTACCTCTACAATACGATTCGGATTGCGCAAATCACTCTGTGCTCTACTAGCTAATTCGGAAGAAGATAATCCTGTTGAAGATAACGCAAACATGTCAACATCCAGAAAACCAGTACCACCCAAAAGATCTGTTACCTCAGCAAAATTTTGACTCTTTAAATTCTTATAACCAATTGCTGCATTTACTGTAATGTATGTATTGAATTGACTATTTAGTATCATATTACCACTCAATAAGGTATCATCTGTTCTATCCTCATATAAGATATATGTTGAGTTATTGCCTTTTTGTGCATTTTGTTGATTGGTCCGCAATATATCTTCCCAGTTTAATTGCCCATTGTTGATGAGGTGTTGTTGTGCCAAAAAAGCATTTTGATAATCCAGAGGAGTTGGATTAGGATCTTCTAAAAAAGAACTTGGCATATTATCTGGATGCACAGGATTGATGTCTGCGCTTCTTCCTCCTCCAATATAGGTTTGTTGACCGCTTGGACCAGTTATTAAATCACTTCCTCCATTGTCTATTCTACTATTAGCAATTTTACCCGTTTGAAAAGCGATATTAGTTTGTAAATGAGTTTTTTTTGATATATCCCAATAATGGTTTAACATAAAGACTGGCTCTTCTATTTTCCGTTCTTTAGAGTTTCTTATTTCTCCGTTCAGGTATCCCCAGTTAGGATTATATTTGTTTCCTTTAAGACTAAATACTTCATTGGTAATTGCTGTAGATCTTCCTCTACGGTTTGGAGTATAAAAACCTGTTAGATTTAAGCTGTGTTTGTTCCCTAATTTTTTTTCAATCGAAACAAAAAATGAATTTGAATCGTATAAGGTTCCTTCAACAAAACCTTCTTTTCCATACCTTCTGGATAAGGATACAGAGAAGGCCCATCCTTTTGCGGTAACCCCAGAATTATACGTTCCTATTACTCTTCCCTGGTAACTACGGTTAGAAAAAGCATAAGATATTTTGCCTCCTTTGCGGTACTTAGAAGCTCTCATAATGATGTTAGAAGTTCCTAAAAGATCTCCAAATGTATAGTCGTTTTCTGAAATTCCTAATGAAAATTCCTGATTACGTTGTACATCATTTAATCCTCCCCAATTGCTCCATTGCGGTCTTCCATTAGAAAATTTGTTCATTTCAACCCCATTGATCAGGATTTTTCCGTTCTCATTTCCTAAACCTCTCGGGCGAAAAAAAGTTGAGCTAAAATCAAATGCTGCCGCAGTAAGAAATACATCCCGGGTAGATTGAAGTAATCCCGAAACACTAAAAGATATATCATTATTTTCATCTAATTCGTGATCCGAAAGGCTAATTGTACCTATTTGTCGTTGTTCGGTATTAAAGTCAAAATGTAAATCTATTTTTTTGAGATCCAGGACATTTCCTTCATTAATTGTAATAGGAAAACGCTTAGTTATATATCCTTTTTTCGATAATATAAGTACTTGCTCCCCTAAAGGAAGTATAGTATCTATAAAATCAAATTCACCAAAAGTATTAGTGAGTACAGTAATCTTTGTTTTTTTAATAGATACTCTAACTTTTTCAAGATTTACACCAGAAATGGCATCGATAATTTTTCCTTTTAACCCAGTTTTTTGGGCATGTATGCCTAAAATACTACAAAAAAGCAGTAGCAATATAGTATACTTTGAATCGAAAAGAGTATGGTTCATGATATATGGAGTTAAATAACTCAAAAAATGATGCTGAGTTACATATTAATAAAGAGCAAGTATAAATTATCCCAGTTTCATTTTTCGAAACTGGAAAAACCAATATTTGTAATTGATTTATAAGTAATATTTGTTCAAGGACAATCTTAAGATTTTAATCGAGATGTGCGAGAACATTAATCCCAGACCTCACGGGTTTTAAAACCTGTGAGATCTCACAAAAACCAATCTTATGTTTTCAAAAAATATCTGTGTAAAGCTCGTTTTCATTTTAGTATTCACTTCATTTCTTTTTGCACAAGAAAAAAAGGAGTATATGATTCATACTATAGCATTTTATAATCTCGAAAATCTCTTTGATCCCGAAGATGACCCTATAACCTTTGATGATGACAGAACTCCTAAAGGAAAAGATCATTGGACGTATAAACTGTATGTACATAAGGTAAAAAATATGGCCAGAACAATCTCTGAAATAGGTAAAAGTATAGCTATCAACTCTCCCGCTATTATAGGTGTTGCAGAAATAGAAAACAGAAAAGTACTCCAAGACCTTATTAATGATCCAAATCTTAGATCTAAAGATTACGGTATTGTTCATTTTGACTCACCTGATAGAAGAGGTATAGATGTGGCTTTACTTTACCAAAATGCCTTGTTTAAAGTGAAAAACTACAATAAGCATGAATTGGTAATTTACGACAAAGATACTGCTAAACGATTGTTTACAAGAGATCAATTATTAGTAAGTGGCTATCTAGATGGGGATTTACTATATATAATTGTAAATCATTGGCCATCAAGAAGAGGAGGAGAAGCCAGAAGTAGATATAAGAGAGAAAAAGCAGCAGCATTAAATAAAAAGATAATGGATTCTATATTCGCTACAGATCCGTATGCAAAAATCATCACGATGGGTGATCTTAATGATAACCCGAATGACTCGAGTGTAAAAAAAATACTGAAGGCAAAACAGCATAGAAAAAATATCGAAATTAAAGGTCTTTACAATCCTATGGCAAAATTGGCAAAAGAAGGGTTGGGGTCTCTTGCGTGGAGAGATCAATGGAATCTGTTTGATCAAATTATTATTTCTAAAAGTTTTTTAGATACCGATTATTCTTCTTATCGGTATTATAAAGCAGGAATATTCAATCCAGAATATTTGATTACACCAACAGGCAAGTATAAAGGATATCCTTTTCGCAGTTATATCAATACTACATATACAGGAGGGTATAGTGATCATTTTCCGGTATACATATATCTTATTAAACAAAAAAGGTGATCATTTTTGATCACCTTTTATCTGGTTTTTATAAAGAAACTATCAAATTATTTACAATCTGAAAGTTCTACATATTTTTCAAAAGGAACACCTGTATCTCTAGGAGTTAATACTCCCTGGTGAAATTCTTGTATAAATGCATTTCCGTTTTCTCCTCTACATACCCGCAGAGTAATATCATTATTAGTACAATTTAGGCAAGTTTGTCCTCCAAACTTACAATCTCCCAGTATTTTTAATTGCTCTTCATAAACTTTAATGGTTTCATCATCGGGAGCACAACCATTATTTAAAACTACTTCTATTGCTGTTTTATATGCAGTACAAGCTTCTGTAGAACCAATATTTTGACTATATGCTGCGGCCGCTTCTGATACGTCTACATTAGCTTTAGCACAATCTACATCATCATCGCTTCCACATGCTGCAAATCCCAGGGCAAGGATATAGGCAACGACATACACAAATTTTTTCATTTTGATTCTCGATTTTTAGGTTAAGTGAGTTCAAAAATAAGAAAATTAAACTGGACTCGGTAACATCCTCTTATAATCAAGTCGTGTTGTTATCTTAAAAATATGCAACAGCAAGTAATTATTTTATTTCCTCGATATCAATGGGTTTGCCTATATATGCCAGAAAACTACCTTCTTCTACTTGTTCTATTTCTTCGCTAAAAGAGGATATAATTCTAATATCTTTATTAGTGTCTTTTATAAACAACGGAATAATGTCTTTATCCTCTTTGGTCAACTCAATGAGTGTTCTGTACTGTTTTTTATCCTGGATTTTTATTTCCTGTATTCCAGGATATTTTTCTGCAAGTTCAATAAGTTTGTAGTAATCATCTGTTTGAGAAAATAATCCTTCATGAGGGTTATTTTTAGGGTCGACCATTTCTTCAGAAGTAATTAGTCTAAAAGCCCCATGCTCTCCAAATTGATTTTTAAACTTATCAATTACATATTTATTTATATCATTGTTACCAGTAAGCGCCATTAGATATCCTATGTCGTTTAATTCAATATTATCTTTGAGCTGATCACCATAAATATTCCCTTCGATCGCTTCTAGTCCAAGATCTTTGGCTTTATTTATATTATCTCTATTGCTATCTACCAAAACGACATGACGATTATTATTTTTGATATATACCGCTATCAATCTCGAAATTTTGGAGGCGCCGATAATCAAAATCCCTTCAGATTTTTTAAGAAATACACCTACTAATTTGGCAAAAAAACGTGCTGTAGTAGCATTAAGTAAAACAGTACCCAGTACAATCATAAATACAAGAGGTGTAATATACTCTGCTCCAGGAATTCCTTCTTTATATAATTTTAATCCAAATAATGATGCAATACCTGCTGCTACAATACCTCTTGGTCCTACCCAACTAATAAATAGTTTTTCGTTAGTTTTGAGTCCTGAGTTTAAAGAACTAAGAAATACCCCTACTGGCCTCACTATAAAAACGACAATAATAAAAAGTAAAGCAGCTTGCCAATTATAGATTAATTGTAAATCCTCGATATTGATATTTGCTGCTAAAAGAATAAATAATATCGAGATCAAAAGTACACTTAAAGATTCTTTAAAATATAAAATTTCATTAATATGAGGAAGGTTTATATTTCCTAATACCATACCCATAATTACTACAGAAAGCAATCCAGATTCATGAGCAAAAGTATCAGATAACACAAAAACACCTAGTACTAATGCAAGAGTTACTACATTAAGCAGATAATGAGGAATAATTTTTTTCTTTAAAGAAAATGCCAATGCATGCGCAAATGTAAAACCAAATGTAAAACCAACAAGTATAATTTTTCCAAATTCGATCAAAGCTGTTAGTGTAAATCCTTCGCCACCACCGACTCTAATAAACTCAAATACCAAAACGGCTACCAATGCACCAATAGGATCAATCAAAATACCCTCCCACTTTAGTATAGCAGATACATCCTTTTTAAGAGGAATATTTCTTAAAATCGGAGTTATTACTGTAGGGCCAGTTACAATAATCAATGAAGAAAATAAGAAAGAAATGGGCCAGCTTAGACCAAAAATATAATGTGCTGCTAATCCTGCACCAAAAAAAGTAACAATAACGGCAATTGTAATTAATTTTATAATCACCGGACCTACATTAAGAATTTCATTTCTTCTTAGGGTAAGGCCACCTTCAAAAAGAATAATACTTATTGCTAAAGAAACAAAATAAAATAAACTCTCACCAGGAAAAAGACCTTTTGTCCCATTCCAGATAGGTTGTATTAATTTAGTACCATCACTAGTAAATAAAGTAGCAAAAGGACCAACCAAAAGCCCGATAAGAATTAATGGTAAAATTGCTGGTATTTTAAATTTCCAGGCTACCCATTGGGCCAAAATCCCTAATATAATTATTCCTGCAAGTTCTAACATGCTTTGCTTATAAATCAAATTAACGTGAGAAAGATCGGGATTTTTTTAATAATAACAGAAATAAGTACTATTTTCTGATTTAAAAAAATTAAGTTTATATTTTACCACTTAAAAATTATTACAATACAAATCTTTGAGCGAATTACTTAATGAAGGTTTCAAGCTTTCTTAATTATTTAATTATTCTCGATTAAAAAGAAAATTAGATACAATTCTTGAGAATCAGGATGCTATAATAGATTTTTCTCTCTGTGATTTTGTAGATTATACTGTACAAGAGAGTTTATTAGGATATCAGGAAATTTTTAAGAGAAAAGGAGGGTCTTTTGAGATTACAGGACTAGATATTCATGGTACTTCTTCAGAACATCCTTTAGCCATAAGAAGTTTGATTCCTTTTTCTAAAAGAATTAAAATAGAACCTTACCAAAAGACAAAAAGATTTACAAAATATTACAAATAATTTTCCCTAGCAACATAATCCTAAAAAAGGCCATGATGTCTCTGGTTTGCATGATTTTGTGTTTTTTAAAAATAAATTATATAAATAATTCTATTTATGATCCTAAGTTTATTTTTAGAATTTCTGACACCTAATTTTCTAAAGGTGAGTTTATTGCCCAAACTTTTGTAAGAACCACAATTATGACTATAAAATTAAAAAAATGAAGTCCCTAAATTTACTTTGGATAAAGAGGGGTTGCTTGAATCTATATATAAATTTTCAGGATTTAAAGATATTTTAATTTCTGACCATCCTGATTTTTCTATGTGGTTCTTCCTTTTAAGAGAAAATCCCGAAAAGATTAAGTTTTTCTTCACTGATGAGTTAGTACTATTTTTAGAGAGTAATCCATATTATCATATTGAATGTAATAGTAGCTCTTTGTTGGTGATGAGAAAAGAACGTTTAGCTAGTATTAAAGAGGTCAAAGCTTGATTAGATTACGAAACTCGTTTAGAAAAAATGATATCAAGTATACAATATGATGAATTATTGTTAAAAAGTCCAAAAATTAAATCTTGATCCCTGCCATTTTTTCTATTTTGCAAAGATTTTTAATTAGTACCAAAATAAGCCATACAGAAAATATCTTAAAAATATTTTTGAACCCAGGAAATAATTTGTGTTTTAGACATGTTGATCTAAGTAACTTTTGGTAAAAATCATATTAATTAAAGATACAATTAAAAAATAAACAAATGAATTTATATCCCATAAAAGCAGGAAATTTTAAACTTGATGGAGGCGCTATGTTTGGAGTAGTTCCAAAAGTTTTATGGAACAAAACCAATCCTGCAGATGAAAAAAACCTAATTGATATTGCAGCAAGATGCTTACTGATTGAAGAGGGAAATAGATTAATTCTTATTGACTCTGGAATGGGAGATAAGCAGTCCGAAAAATTTTTCAGTCATTATTCACTTTGGGGAAATGATAGCTTAGATACCTCTTTAAAGGCAAAAGGATTTCACAGAGATGATGTTACCGACGTTTTTATTACTCATCTTCACTTTGACCATTGTGGTGGTGTAGTACAATGGAATAAAGCCCGAACAGGATATGAATTAGCTTTTAAAAATGCTCGAATATGGAGTAATGAAGAACATTGGCAATGGGCTACACAGCCTAATGCTAGAGAAAAAGCTTCTTTTTTAAGTGAAAATATCATGCCCATACAAGAAAGTGGTCAATTAAATTTTGTTTCCAAGTCAGATACATCGTTCCAAAAAAGTACAGAATTAGGTTTTGGCCTACTATTTGTTAATGGACATACTGAAAAACAAATGATTCCTCATATAGAATATAAAGACAAAACGATTGTATTTATGGCAGATCTTCTGCCTACAGCAGGTCATGTTCCTTTACCATACGTAATGGGTTATGACACCAGGCCTTTATTAACCTTGGATGAAAAAAAACTGTTTCTTGATAATGCAGCTACTAATGGATGGTATTTATTCCTGCAACATGATGCCCATAATGAAATAATAACAGTACAACACACCCAAAAAGGGGTACGATTAAAAGAAGTTTTTACTTGTCATGAAATATTTAATTAAAATAAAAGATCAAATGATTGCCTCATCTAATAAAATGATTACCACTATTGCCTTATCTATGATTTTGCTAAGCTGTGGTGCTCCAACTATTGTTTCCACACCTATAGAGAATATTGATACGATTCCTTTAAAAAATATAGATTTAACTGATGCTCAACTTAAAGGTTGGAATTCGCTCGATTTGGTTTCTGATACCATTCCCGGGATGAGTGTAAATAAAGCCTACAATACTCTTATTAAAAACAAAAAAGGTAAGACTGTTATTGTTGGTGTTATTGATAGTGGAGTAGATATAGAACATGAAGATCTTGATGGAGTGATCTGGACAAATCCAAAAGAAATCAAAGGCAATGGTAAAGATGATGATAACAACGGTTATATAGATGATATTCATGGGTGGAATTTTTTAGGGGATTCTGAAGATGAAAATCTGGAGTATGTAAGAATTATGAAAAAACTTAAACCAAAATATACAGGTAAAACCATAGCTTCGATTCCAGCTGAAGATCATGAAGAATATCAAATGTATATTGAGGCTAAAGCAGAATTTGAAAAAGAATATCAGGAAAATTCTGCTCAAAAAGTGCAATACGAACAAATTCTTCAGCAATCTAAGATTTCACACAAAGCAATTACAGATGCTCTAGGAAAAGAAAACTATTCTCGAGATGAACTTTTAAAAGTAGAAGCAAAAACTCCCGAAATGCAACAACATGTTGCATTTCTTGCCCAAATGTTTGGGTTTATGGATCCGGGAGATACTGTACCTGATTTTATAAAAAACCTTAAAGAAGGGGTTGATCATTTCACAGATCAATTAAATTATAACTTAAATCCCGAATTTGATGGTAGAACTGTAGTAGGAGATAATGTAGATGATATCACAGATATCAAATATGGGAACAATAATGTTATGGGGCCAGATCCAAAAAAAGAAGGAATAAAACACGGGACCCACGTTGCTGGTATAATCGCTGCAGAGAGGAATAATGGAAAAGGAATGAATGGTATAGCACAAAATGTAAAAATAATGGCTGTTAGAGCGGTTCCTAATGGAGACGAATATGACAAAGATATTGCACTTGCAATACGATATGTTGTAGATAACGGAGCCAAAGTGATTAATACTAGTTTTGGTAAATACTACAGTACACATCCTAAATGGGTTAGAGATGCTATTACTTATGCAGCCTCAAAAGATGTATTAATTGTAAATGCCGCAGGAAATGAAGGAACAGATCTGGATAAAAAAGCAGTATATCCTAATGATCAAATTAATAATGGTTCTGAAATTGCTGATAATTTTATTACCATTGGAGCTTTAAATTATGCTTATGGTTCTAACTTAGTAGCCGATTTCTCTAATTATGGTAAAAACAATGTTGATGTATTTGCTCCGGGAGTTAAAATATGGTCAACAACACCTAATAATTCATACGAATATCTGCAAGGAACTTCTATGGCAGCTCCGGCTGTAGCGGGAGTTGCTGCATTAATTAGATCGTATTACCCTAATTTAAAAGCTCCTCAGGTAAAAAAGATACTTATGGATAGTGGATTAAGTACAAAATCTTCTGTAGTTATTGGTGGAGAGCAAACTAATGTAGGAAGCTTTTCTGGGTTATCTAAATCGGGTAAAATGGTTAATTTGTATAATGCCCTTATTATGGCAGATAAATTGTCTAAATAATTCATTTATTATGTTTAAAAAAATTGGTTTTGGCTTTTTAGTTGGTATTTTTTGTGTTACAGCACAAAACAATACTTCATATTGGCAACAACAGGTAGATTATACGATGAATGTGGATATGAATGTTGAAAATTTTCAATATGAAGGAACACAAGAACTCATCTATTCTAATAATTCTCCTGATACGTTATATCAAGTATTTTATCACTTATATTTTAATGCTTTTCAACCAGGAAGTGAAATGGACGTACGTTCTCGCAATCTCCCTGATCCCGATCCCAGGGTTGGAAACAGAATAAGTAAACTTACTCCCGAAGAAATCGGATATTTAAAAGTTTCTTCCCTAACACAAAACGAAAAGCCAGTAACGTATCAAACAGCAGGAACTGTTTTAGAGGTATCATTAGACAAACCTATCGCACCAGGAGAAAAGGTTACTTTTTCTATGAAGTTTAACGGTCAGGTGCCTGTTCAAATACGTCGTTCGGGAAGAAATAACAAAGAAGGTATTGCATTATCAATGACACAATGGTATCCAAAAATTGCAGAATATGATTTTGAAGGATGGCATGCAGATCCTTATATTGCAAGAGAATTTCACGGAGTATGGGGTAATTTTGATGTAACTATAACTATTGATAAAGATTATATTTTGGGGGGTACTGGATATTTGCAAAATCCACAAGAAATAGGATACGGATATGAAGAGCCCGGTACAAAAGTGAGTAGAAAAGGCAAGAAACTTTCTTGGCATTTTAAAGCTCCTAATGTTCATGATTTTGCATGGGTTGCAGATCCAGAATATTTACATGATACTGTAAAGGTACCTAATGGTCCTACACTTCATTTTTTGTATAAAAACAAAAAAGAAATTATAGAAAACTGGAAAGACCTACAGCCCAAAACTGTAGAGTTGATGAAATATTTTAGCGAAAAGATAGGAAAATACCCATATGATCAATATTCTGTATTACAAGGCGGTGATGGCGGTATGGAATATGCCATGTCGACTCTAATTACAGGAGAAAGAAATTTTGGTAGCCTTGTTGGTGTAACAGCACACGAAATGGCACATTCATGGTTTCAACATATTCTGGCTAATAACGAAGCTAAACATGAGTGGATGGATGAAGGATTTACCAGCTATATTTCTACTCTGGCGATGAACGATGTAATGAAACAGAATAATCCTAATTCACTTAGAGGTATGTACCAAGGATATTACCAATTAGCTACTTCTGGTATAGAACAACCACAGACTACTCAAGCAGATCACTATTCACACAATGCTGCTTATGGAGCTTCTGCGTATACTAAGGGAGCTGTTTTTCTCTCACAATTAGGATATATTATTGGAGAAGGTAATCTCGCAAAAACGATTAAAAGATATTTTAATGAATGGAAATTTAAGCATCCTACTCCTAATGATTTTAAAAGGGTAGCAGAAAAAGTGTCTGGAATACAGTTAGATTGGTATCTAACGGATTGGACACAAACAACAAATACAATCGATTACGGAATTAAAGATGTCGTTGAAGAGAATAATACTACCAAAATTACTTTAGAACGTATTGGATTAATACCAATGCCTATTGATCTTTATGTAGAATATAAAGATAGTACTATAGAGTCATTTTATATCCCATTGAGAGTGATGCGGAAGGAAAAGGAAAACCCAATTCCATCAATGAAAAGAACTATATTACCTGATTGGCCTTGGACCAATCCAACTTATTCTTTAGATCTCTCTAAACCAAAATCTGAAATAAAATCGATTGGAATCGACATTACAAATACTATGGCCGATATAAACCCTAATAATAATAGTTTTTCAGAATAATTGTTATTAATAAGAATAAATCACATAGACTAAAGTCTTATTAAAAAACCGGTTTTAGTACCGGTTTTTTTATTGCTTCCATAAAAAATCTATTTACTACATTTAATGCCAATGAAGGCTACTTTTAATAAAAAAGAAAGATTAAAAAGCAAAAAGGAAATAGAATTACTTTTCTCTGAAGGAAAATCTATATCCAAATATCCCGTTAGATTAGTATATAGGAAATCAAATTTTGAAGAGCGTATTAAAATCAGGACCGGCGTATCGGTTAGCAAACGTAACTTTAAAAAAGCGGTAGATCGTAATTGTATAAAGCGTTTAATGCGTGAAAGTTATAGAAAAAATAAGTATATTGTACCCAACACTACTCATCAATTCACTTTTATGTTTTTATTTTCAGGTAAAGAAATGCCCGAATATTCGTTAATAGAATCTAAAATAAAAGGAATATTACAAAAATTTGTCGAACAAGAAATAAAATCAAAATAGCAACATCATATGTTTACTTGATTTGCAATATTTAAAGAAAACATCAATGAAGAATAGAATTATCTACCCCGTAGCTGCTGTAATTATCTTACTATCTACAGTAAGTTTTAAGTCAGATTTTTTTGAAATCGCTAAGCAGATTGAAATTTTCACTACTATGTTCAAAGAATTAAACATGAATTATGTAGATGAAACAAATCCTGCAGAATTAATGGATACAGCAATCAAAGCCATGTTAGATGATTTGGATCCCTATACTAAATATTGGAACGAGCAGGATGTTGAAGCTTCAAAAATACGTAATGCAGGAGAATATACAGGCATTGGATCCTCTGTAAAAACGATAAAAGATAAAATTATTATCATAGAACCTTATAAAGGTTATCCTGCAGATAAAGCTGGTCTTAAAGCTGGTGATGAAATTATACAAATAGGAGATGTAAAAGTATCCGATTTTAAAGATGATGCAGGAGAACTTCTTAAAGGAGCCAGTGGAACCAAAGTTGACATTACCTATAAAAGACAGGGAGTAACTAAAACTACGGTATTAACACGAGAAGAAATAGAAGTAGATGCTGTTCCTTTTTATACAATGCTAGACGATAATACCGGATATATTGTATTATCAAAATTTAATAACAAAGCCTCTAGTGAAACTATTGATGCTTTAAAAGATTTAAAAGCCAAAGGAGCTAATAAAGTAATTTTAGATCTAAGAGGTAACCCTGGTGGTTTATTAAGTGAAGCTATAAATGTTACTAATATTTTTGTGCCAAAAGGAGAGTTAATCACTACTACAAAATCAGTCGTTAAAAAATATAATAAAGAATATTTTACAAAGAGAGAACCTATTGATATCCAGATTCCCTTAGTGGTATTAGTAAACGGAAGAAGTGCATCGGCAAGTGAAATTGTTGCAGGTAGTATTCAGGATCTTGATAGAGGAGTAGTTATTGGTGCGAGAAGTTTTGGTAAAGGATTAGTACAGCGACCAAAAAAATTAACCTATGGTACTCAATTAAAAATTACTATTTCTAGATATTATACCCCAAGTGGAAGATGTATTCAGGCATTAGATTATTGGAATCGTGATAAAAATAATAATGCTGTACGCATCAATGAGCAAGATTTTAAAGCCTTTAAAACCAGAAACGGAAGAACAGTGTATGATGGTGGTGGTATACAGCCTGATATTGAATTAGAAACTTCTAAATTTAGTGAAATTACTACAGCTTTATTGCGATCTGATGCCATTTTTGAATATGGAACAAAATATTATTATTCTCATCAATTAAAAAAACCCTCTGATTTTAAATTTACAGATAAAGATTATGAAGATTTTAAAAGTTTTGTAAAACGAAGTGAGTTTAATTTTGAGACTGAAACCGAAAAATCATTTAAAAAATCATTAGAAATAGCAAAAAAAGAAAAGTTTGATAAAGACATAATCACAACTTATAACACTCTTATTGCTTCGATAAATACTTCTAAACAAACAGCCTTAGACACTTATAAGACCGAAATTGTTAATTTACTAACAGATGAGATTATTAAACGTTATTTCTATCGTGAAGGATTGTATAATTACTATGTAACACATAACCCAGAAGTAGCTAAAAGTCAGGAAATACTGGGTAATAAAAATAAGTACGAAGACCTTTTAAAATAAAGATAAAGGCGCATTAAATTTAATGCGCCTTTATTTATTCTCTAACCATACCAATATGAGGAATGCCATCTTCGAGATACTCTTCTCCTATTTGTTTAAAACCATGTGTTTCGTAAAATTTTTTTAAATATGTTTGGGCAGATATTTTAATTACTTTGGTTTTAAAATATATTTCTATAGCACTCACACATTCTTTAATTAGTTTGTGACCATATCCATACTGCCTTTCTTTTTTAGGTATGACTACTCTTCCAAAACTAGTATCCTTAAAATAATCACCTGCATCGAATAATCGTGTATAAGCAACAATCTTTTCGTCTTTATATCCCACCACATGAAGTGCTTTTTGATCTTTATCATCAATGTCTTGATAGATACACTCCTGCTCTACTATAAACACCTCTGCGCGTAAGCGCAAAATTTTATATACTTCTAATCCAGAGAGTTCATCAAAACGTTTAACTTTAAATTTGATATCCATATTTTTTAATCCTGTACAATAATATCTTTATTATCCTTATTTCCATATTCTGGCTGCAGCGTAACATGGTTGATTTTAAAATCTTTATAAAGTATATTTTCAATAGTGCTAAGTATTTCTCCAAATTCTGAAACTAAAATATCACTATCAAAATCCACATGCGCTTCTAAATGTGTTTCTTCTTCGCTAAGTTGCCACACATGTATGTGATGTATACTTTTAACCTTTGGCAAAGCATTAATTACTCTTACTATTTCTTTTAACTTAATAGTATCAGGAGTATATAACATTAATACTTTAAATGATTTTTTTAAGAGATCATAGCCTACAATAATCAGATAAATTGCAATTACAAAAGTTAACAAGCTATCTACCCAAAATAGTTGATAAAACTTCATTAACAATCCCCCTATCAAAACTGCAAAAGAAGCCATTAAATCTGTTACCAGGTGTAAATATGCCGACCTCATATTCATATTTACCTTACTATCTCTTCTTAAAAGCAAAACACTTAGTCCATTTCCAAAAATTGCTACTATAGAAAGAATAATTACAACATGTGCACTTATTTCTTGTGGATTTAGTAATCGCTCTATGGCTTCAAACACAAGAATAATAGCTATCACAACTAATGAAATAGCATTTATAAACGCTGCCATGATTTCTGCTCTTTTAAAACCAAAAGTTCTTTTAATAGAAGCTTCTCTTTTTGCTAATCGATTAGCAAAAAAGCTAACTAGTAAAGAAAGTACATCACTAAAATTATGTAATGCATCTGACAATAAAGAAAGACTACCGGAAATCAAGCCACCGACTACTTGGGCAACTGTAATCCCAATATTTAAGAGAATAGAAAATAATAAATTACGCCCAGTAAGTGTATCATGAGAATATGAATGGGTATGGGCATGAATTTTTACCATAGGCTAAATACACATTGGTATTTTATGAACTCTATTTAAATGTCTACCTCCTTCAAATTTTGTTGCTAAGAATGTTTTTACCATTTCAACAGCTTGAGGTAGGGATGTAAATCTTGCAGGAATACATATGATATTAGCATCATTATGAAGTCTAGTTAATTCTGTAATCTCTTTTGTCCAGCATAGTCCGGCTCTAACATTATTGTATTTATTAGCTGTCATAGCAACACCATTTCCGCTTCCGCAGATTAAAATTCCAAAATTAACTTTTTCAGTGTTTACATCTTTTGCTACAGGATGTACAAAATCTGGATAATCAACACTATTATTTTCATTAGTGCCGTAGTTAGTAATTTCGATACCCTCAGATTCTAAATATTCTACAATTGCAAATTTATATTCAGTTCCTGCATGATCATTTCCAATAGCTACTTTCATTTTTTTGTTCATTTCATTAGTTAAGCAAAGATAATTTAATCTAAAAAAAGTAAACTTCAAAAAAACAATAATTTAACCCAATATTACGGTAATGTTAATAACTCATAACCATCTGTTAACACTGAATGTGAATAAACAGTTCTTAAAATTCATAAAGTTTTTTTGGTAGTTTTAATTTTTATTAGAATACAAGTGTAACAGGAAGAAATCAAAATTTTAAACCCTATTTTTTTAGCTAAGTTTTCAAATGTTAAGTCAATGTTATGAACTGCGGTTTTACCGTAATAATATTAAAAATTTAAGATGTTGATTAACTATTAACAGCTGTTGATTAAATTTGACTTTTAGAACATTTTCAAGCAATTAGAATAATGATATCCTGTTCATATTTTTTTTAAAATTAAATTTAACTTAAAAAACAAATAAAACTTAAAAAAGTTATACCGCTATCCACACTATATTATAATCATCACTATTAATTTAAAATTTTTAAAAAAGAAAAAGATATATTTAATATATGTTGAAAACTATAAAGAAAATATAAGTACTGATTTATACAATTCTAAGATGAGAATTTGTGTTAAGATCACTTATAATCTGAAGTACTTTATTTTTGTCTCTTTGATGAACTTTTAGATTAATACCTCCCAATGCGTTTGAGTAGAAAGGAAAAACACCGATCATTGTTTCATTTTCGAAGAAATAAGAAATACCTTCTTGATCAAGAAGTAGTTTGAGTATAGCATACTCAAAAGGATATGTATATGTTTTAATAGTAATAAAATCTTTCATTTCTTAAAATTATTCCTTGATAATTTTATTTCTACAAGATACAAAATAAGCGTAACAATCAAATTGATACGAATCAAAATGAATATCAATTTCTCTTAGATTGATAAATAATTTTTTATAGTAAAAGATTAATTGATTTGACTGGCTTCACGATCGGTTTTTACAGAACTATTTATTTCTGATCCTTCTAAAGTATCTTTTTTATGATCTATTGTATTATTAATGTATAAGGTAAACGAATATATGCCCAATAGAAATATGAGTATGAAGAGTAATATAATTTTATGTATTTTTTTCATTTTGTGCATATCCAATTAAATAGTAAACGGATAAAATCTAATCCTAGTGTACTAAAATTAAGTAAATTTTAAGAAAAATAACTGTATTTGTATACTTTTTTTTGATGTAATATCTTGATTTACAGATAATGGATTTTAGAGCTGTTTGATGGTAATATGATTTGCGTATTAATAAAAGTTTAAAGTTAAAATTATAGATGTTAAAAGATAAACTGTACTTTTATCATAAATATATAGAATAGACATTAATGAAAAGAAAGAGTAGAAGAAGAAAAAAGAAGTCACCTAAAATAGAGAATATTACCCAGGAAATACTTAAAATATTAAAATCTGAATCAAATAAAAGTTTTAATTATAAGCAAATCGCATCAAAATTAAAAGTAGATGATGCAAGTAGTAGGAACCAGATTATAAAAAAATTATCTCAGCTCGCTGCTAAAAAACAGATAGAAGAAGTAGATAAAGGAAAATTCAAAATCATACCCAATATTAATACCTATACAGGTATTTTAGAAATCACTTCAAAAGGCACGGGATATGTAATTGTAAAAGATCTGGAAGATGATATTTTTATTCCAAATAACAACCTTAATAAAGCGTTAAACGGGGATGAAGTAGAGGTTTATGTGTATCGTAGAAAACGAAGAGGAAAGAGTGAAGGAGAGATTTCGAGGATTATTTCTCGAAAAAGAAGTGAGTTTGTTGGTGTAATAGATATTCAAAAGAATTATGCTTTTGTAAGCATGCAAGACGGCAAAATGTATACTGATATTTTTATACCCAAGAATAAAATAGCCGATGCTGAGAATGGAGATAAAGTGTTAGTAAAACTAGAAGACTGGCCAGAAAAAGCAGACTCACCTTTTGGAAAAGTAATAAAAGTATTAGGTAAACCAGGAGAACATAATACCGAGATACATGCTATTTTAGCTCAGTATGGTCTCCCCTATGAGTTTCCTGAGGAAGTCGAGAATTATGCTAACACTTTAGATACATCTATTCAGGAATCAGAAATCAAGAATCGTAGGGATATGAGAAAAATTCTTACGTTTACTATTGATCCTAAAGATGCCAAAGATTTTGATGATGCATTATCATTTCAGGTTTTAGAAAATGGTAATTATGAAGTAGGAATTCATATTGCAGATGTATCACATTATGTAAAACCAGGAACAATACTCGATGACGAAGCTTATGAGAGAGCAACATCTGTATATCTGGTAGATAGGGTAGTACCTATGTTACCCGAGGTTTTATCTAATAATGCCTGTTCCTTAAGACCAAATGAAGAGAAATATACATTTTCTGCAGTGTTTGAATTAAATGATAAAGCAGAAATTAGAAACCAATGGTTTGGAAGAACGGTGACCTATTCTGATGCAAGATTTGCATATGAAGAAGCACAACATATTATAGAAACTCGGGATAATGTAATTCCAACAGAAATTTCGCTTACCAGAAAAGAATATAAAACCGATCAAAAAATAGCCTATGCAATACTTAAATTAGATGAGCTTGCCAAAATTATGCGAGGTAAACGAATGAGCGAAGGAGCTATTTCTTTTGATAAAGTAGAAGTAAAGTTTAGTCTAAACGAAAATAACGAACCTGTAGGAGTATTTTTTAAGACTTCTAAAGACGCCAATAAACTTATTGAGGAGTTTATGCTATTAGCTAATAAAAAGGTCGCAGAATTCATAGGAAAGCAAAATCCTAAAAAAACATTTATTTATAGGGTTCATGATGAACCTAATGACGAAAAATTAGCAGCACTACAAAATATTATTGGGAGATTTGGATATAAATTAGATCTTAGAGATCGAAAAACCACTACCAAATCGTTAAACGGGTTATTAAAAGATGTTCAAGGTAAAAAAGAACAAAATTTAGTTGATACTTTAGCGATACGTAGTATGAGTAAGGCAGAATATACCACTCATAACATTGGCCATTATGGACTAGCATTTGATTATTATTCACATTTTACTTCGCCAATACGAAGATATCCCGATGTTATGGCACACCGTTTGTTACAGCATTATCTGGATAAAGGAAAATCTGTTGCAGAAGATGAATATGAAGAAAAATGTAATCACAGTAGTAATATGGAAAATCTAGCTGCCAGTGCAGAACGTGATTCTATAAAGTTTATGCAGATAAAGTTTATGAAAGATCATGAAGATGAGCAGTTTTTAGGAGTTATCTCTGGGGTTACCGAATGGGGAATTTATGTAGAAATTATTAGTAATAAATGCGAAGGTATGATTCGTCTGCGAGACATGAGTGATGATCACTATGTTTTTGATCAAGATGAATACGCTATTATAGGACAACAAACCAAAAAAGTATACCAATTAGGAAATGAGGTATATGTAAAAGTAAAAAATGCTGATCTTATAAAAAGACACTTAGATTTTACCTTGTTAGGAAACAAGGAAGAAATAAAATAATCAAAAAATTAGTGTCGTTTATTTTGCTTAAGATCAAAATTGAAATATAAATCTTAAAAATAGGGCGATGAAAAAATTGATATTTCTTTTTGTGTTTTTATGGGTTGCTTTAGTACAGGCACAAGAAGATGTTAAAACCAAAAATCTAGATTATTTTACAGAAGTAAAAGTTTTTGATAAAATAAAGGTAACTCTTGTTAAAAGTGATAAACATAAAGTTATAGTTACTGGTTATAAGAGATACGACGTAGAAATTATTCAAGAAGGTCTTATTTTAAAAATTAGAATGTCTTTAGATAATCTGTGGGATAAAAGTAATACCGAAGTTTTGGTTCATTATGAAGAACTTAGAAAAATTGATGCTAATGAGGGGTCAACGGTAGAAGTAAAAGATATTCTTAATAGAAATAAACTTGATCTTAGAGCTCAGGAAGGAGCAGTTATACAAGCAAAAGCTGAAACAGAAATAATATTTGTTAAAGCGGTTACTGGCGGAGAGGTACACTTAGAAGGTATAGCTAAAGAACAGGAAGTTGTTATTAATTCTGGAGGAAAGTATTATGGCAGTGAACTTGAAACAAAAAAAACACAAGTAAAAATTAGTGCTGGTGGAGTAGCAGAAGTAAATGCTAAAGATTATGTCAAAGCAAATACTAATGCAGGAGGAACTATAAGAATTTATGGGGATCCGAAACAAAAAGATACTAAAAAATTTTTAGGCGGAAAAATTGTTGAAGTTAACTAAGTAGTTTTTAACTTTGTAATAAATACGCTTAGACCCTATGCTTCAAGATGCTCAAGCAGCTATACCATTAGGTTTTTTATTAGCCTTTTTAATTGGACCCGTTTTTTTTGTACTTCTGGAAACAGCAGCTATTAAGGGGTTTAGAGCGGCTTTAGCTGTAGACTTAGGAGTTATCTTTGCAGATATAGTGTTTATTCTTATTGCTTATTTTAGTACCAATCAGATTTTAGAAAAAATAAAAGATGATCCTGCCTTATTTATATTTGGTGGGATGTTGCTATCTACATATGGTGTAATTTCTTTTATTCAGGAAAGAAAAAACTACAATAAACTTAGAGATACTACAGTAGAAATTATCAATAAGCACAATTATTTTATGTTATTTATAAAAGGGTTCTTACTTAATTTTATAAATATTGGAGTATTAGGATTCTGGTTAAGTGTTGTTATTGTTATAGGACCACAATTAGATATGAATACGAATAGAATTTTATGGTTTTTTATAATGGTTATCGGCACATATCTTTTTATTGATTTTTTTAAAATGCTGTTGGCAAAAAGATTAAAGAGAAAATTAACCCCAAAAAGAACCTACATTATCAAGAGGATTATTAGTATTATTATGATTGTATTTGGTGTATTTCTTATTTTAAAAGGTGTTTTACCAGATACAATGGAGAAACGAATTCAGGACGAAATTGAAAAAATAACACCAGATTCCAGATTTAAATAAAAAATCCTGCACATAAGTACAGGATTTTTGAGGTGTCGAGCGGATTCGAACCGCTGTAGATGGTGTTGCAGACCACTGCCTAGCCACTCGGCCACGACACCCAATTTTTGCTTGGAAGGCAAATGTAAAAAAATTTATGATTACTTCTTAAATGATTTTACAATAAAACGCTTTTCATATAATTTTAACACTAAGTTATCGTTTTTTACTCCTTGTTATAGTAACCATTTCTACATTTCCGCCAATAGGTGGATTAATTTTTGAAACATCTACAATAACTTTATCAACTAATGGTAATTCATTTAATATACGAACTAAAATTCGCTCTGCTGCATGTTCTAATAATTTAGAACGAATAGACATCTCTTCTTTTACAATATGATTAAGATGAACGTAGTCTACAGTTTCTGCTAAACGATCAGATATTGCAGACTTAGATAAATCAGCTTTAATTTTTAGATCTACTCTGTAATCAGACCCTATTTTTTTTTCTTCTACAAGGCATCCATGATAAGCATAAACCTTGATATTTTTTAATTTTATTAATCCCACGGGGTTTTTAAGCAAATGTAAAAAGAATCTTTATGATTTAAGCAGGGAGAATACCCCTTTTCTAACGAATTTTAGTATTAATAAAATAATTGCATTAAAGATTTTTATAGAATAGCAAGGCAGGATTAGAATTTGTAGTTTTGTGTTTTATTAGATTACAGATGTCAGAAGAAAAAAAACCGCTTAATTTTATAGAGCATATTGTAGAGGAGGACCTTACAATGGGTATGAGTAAAGAAAATTTACGTTTTCGCTTCCCTCCAGAACCTAATGGGTATTTACATATAGGACATACTAAAGCTATAGGTATTAGTTTTGGTCTTGGTCTTAGGTATAATGCACCGGTAAACCTACGTTTTGATGATACTAATCCTGCCAAAGAAGAACAGGAATATGTAGATGCAATTAAAGAAGATATAACATGGTTAGGATATCAATGGGATAAAGAATGTTATTCGTCTGATTATTTTCAGCAATTATACGATTGGACTGTTCAGCTTATTAAGGATGGAAAAGCCTATGTAGATTCTCAATCTGCAGAGACCATTGCTTCTCAAAAAGGAACTACTACAGAACCAGGAACCAATAGCCCATACAGAGATCGTTCTGTTGAAGAAAATTTAGAGCTTTTTCGGGAAATGAAAGAAGGTAAGTATAATGAAGGTGATCATGTGGTGAGAGCAAAGATCGATATGGCCGATCCAAATATGCTAATGCGAGATCCTTTGATGTATAGAATATTAAAAAAATCACATCACAGAACAGGAGATGATTGGTGCATTTATCCAATGTATGACTGGACACATGGTGAAAGTGATTATATAGAAAACATCTCACATTCTTTATGTTCATTAGAGTTTAAACCACATAGAAAATTATATGACTGGTTTCTTGATCAAGTATACAGTACGAATATACGCCCTAAACAAAGGGAGTTTGCAAGACTTAATTTAAGCTATACGATCATGAGTAAGCGTAAATTACTCAGATTAGTAGAAGAAGGAGTAGTGTCTGGATGGGATGATCCCAGAATGCCTACAATCTCGGCATTAAGAAGACGTGGATATACTCCAAAATCAATACGAAAGTTTGTTGAAACTGTAGGAGTTGCAAAACGTGAAAATGTAATTGATGTATCATTATTAGAATTCTGTGTACGAGAGGATCTTAATAAAACAGCGCCAAGAGTAATGGCTGTTTTGGATCCTGTTAAGCTTGTTATCACCAATTATCCAAAAGGAGAAGAAGAGTGGTTAGAAGCAGAAAACAACCCAGAAGATGAAGCTGCGGGTTCTAGAAAAGTACCATTTTCTGGCGAATTATATATCGAAAGAGAAGATTTTAAGGAAGAAGCAGGAAGAAAGTTTTTTAGGTTAACTTTAGGAAAAGAAGTACGCCTTAAAAATGCATATATCATTAAAGGGGAACGAGTGATAAAAGATGCCGAAGGAAATATTACAGAAATCCAATGTACATATGATGCAAAAAGTAAGTCGGGGAGTGGTACCGAAGAATCAAAACGCAATGTAAAAGGTACACTACATTGGGTATCAATAAATCATGCTATTCCTTCAGAGGTTAGGATTTATGATCGATTGTTTAGTGATGAAGCTCCAGATGGTCATAAAGACAAAGATTTTGTTGAGTTTTTAAACCCAGATTCTTTAAAAATAATAACAGGTTATGTAGAACCTAGTCTAAAAAATGCTAAACCATTAGATCAATTTCAGTTTCAAAGATTAGGATATTTTAACGTGGATAGCGATAGTACCCCTAGTGCTTTGGTATTTAATAAAACTGTTGGTTTACGAGATACCTGGGCAAAAGTAAAACCAGTTTCAACACATCAAAATATTAAAAAAGAACCTCAGAATCAATCAAAAGAAATTCTTCCAATCGAAGAAATAAAGAGAGCAGGGAAAAAGTATACAAATGTGCCAGATGCTAAAAGAGAAGGACTTAAAATCAAAATTATAGAGGCTGCCAAAAATATAGAACTAGAGGAACTTGTGCCACTTTATGAAACAGCTGTAAAAAAGGCGGGAACTCGTATCGCTACTATGATTGCCTTAAATGAAATCCTTAAAAATAAAGGAATTCAACCTGATCAGTTAGCAAAAGATTTTGTTATCAAAGCTCTTGAAGATAAGAATGAAGTATTACAATCAGAAGCCAAAGAAGTTGCTTCTAACTATGATATATAAAAAAGAACTTGTAGATACAGAAATTAGTTTTGTATCTATGAGTTTTTAGTTATCTGCAATATGCTCATCTAAAGGAATTTCGATATCTGTTTTAAAATCAGGAAAGAGTTTTTTGGTTTGAGGATCATCTAGAAGTTTATTAGATTCTACAAAATACCATTGAGATTTTTTCTTGTTATAAAAACCAAATAACGAACTTTTTAGAGTAATTAATCTACCATTAAAGTCCATTTTCACTGTGTTTTTAACTAAACAGTGATATTCTTTGTTTTCTTTTTTTACCTCGGTGACTTCATCTATTTCAGAACTTAGGATTTTTATTTTTTGAGCATCCATGGTTCTATAAATTTCATCCATTGTATCCATTAGTTGTTTTTCTCCATAAGCTTTGTAAACTTCTGGATGAGTATATTTGAGTATGGTACTTAAATTTCTATCAATAGATGCTTTAGAAGTAGCTTTTGCATCTCGTAATGCAAATTCTTTTAGTGTATTTATATCTTGGCAAAAAACACTTCCGGAAATGAAAAGGAAAATAAATAAAAAGTTTTTCATGGGGAACAATTTTTCTTAAAGATACTAATTTTTTTATAGTATAAATAATATTTATAATTTCTTAAAAATCATTATTTTTTTTTATTAAAAATGGATTCATATAAATAGACATAAGAGAAGAAAAAAAAGGAGTAATATAATCTTATCACTTTTATACATTGGTTGTATAAAAACGCTTTATTTTAAGTTTTTTAGAAAAATAGTAATAGTTTTTAATCATTAGGAAAAAAATAAACCCGATCATAAAATTTGACCGGGTTTGGAACTTAAAATTATATTTTTCTTATTTATTATCTGTTTTTTTTCCAATACCTTTTTTAGCATTTTGCCTTTTCATTTCTTCTCCTATTTGATTCGAAGCAGTAAACGATGCAATCATATTATTTAACATATCACTTCCTGCTTGCGGAGAATTAGGAAGTAAAATTAAATTACTGTTGGTTTCTTCTCCAATAGATTGTAAAGTATCATAGTGTTGTGTCACTACAATTAATGCAGAAGCTTCCTGAGAATTAATCCCTACATTATTTAAAACATCAACACTCTCTTCTAGACCTCTGGCGATTTCTCTACGTTGATCAGCAATACCTTGTCCTTGTAATCTTTTACTTTCAGCTTCAGCACGCGCTTTTGCCACAATTTTAATTCTTTCAGCTTCAGCTTCATATTCTGCTGCAACCTTTTCACGTTCGGCAGCATTAATTCTGTTCATAGCTTCTTTAACCTGTAAATCCGGATCAATATCGGTCACCAACGTTTTAATGATATCATATCCATAATTTACCATGGCTTCATTAAGTTCTTGTTTTACTGCTATAGCAATATCATCTTTACGTTCAAAAACATCATCCAGTTTCATTTTTGGTACTTCGGCACGAACCACATCAAAAACATAAGACGTAATTTGATCGTGTGGATTTTCTAATTTATAGAAAGCATCATATACTTTGTCTTTAATAACTTGAAATTGAACAGATATTTTAAGACGAACAAATACATCATCTTTTGTTTTGGTTTCAACAAGAACATCAAGTTGTTGTATTTTTAGATTGATTCGTCCAGCGATTCGATCAAAAATAGGAATTTTAAAATGTAATCCTGAGTTTCTTATGCTTAAAAACTTGCCAAATCGTTCAACGACTGCAGAGGTTTGTTGTTTTACGGTAAATATTCCTGAAATTAGAATGATAAACCCAAAAATTACTATTGGAATTAAAAATAGCCCCATTGTTTTATATATTAAGAGTTAAAAGTTTTTCTGTAAATCAATGTACTAATAAATTGTAAATGATTGATTGTTATTTTGAAAATGTTATCATAGCCATATATGTATTTGCTAAAAAAGAAATGTCAACGACTTCCCAGCCTTCTTTAGAGAACTTATTCATAGCATTTTCTATCTTTTCTCTAAGTTTTTCTGAAGACCAATTTTCTGATATACGTACTACCTTGTATTGTTTTCCCATGATATAATAATTCTAATGATCTTATACTTTATATGTATAGGATAGGAGGGAAATGTTACAAACTTTTAAAAGCAAAAAACCACTGTTTTATAAAAACAATGGTCTTCTTAATATGCGATATAGATAATAATTAATTTTTCTCTATAGCGTTTTCTACTCTTCTAATAGTTTCTTTTTTACCGATCATAGATGCAATTTGAAATAAATCTGGCCCTTGAAGCGAACCTACTAAAGCTATACGAAGCGGCATCATTATTTTTCCAAAACCAATTTCTTTTCCTGTAATCCACCCTTTTACAATAGTAGAAACATTATCTTCAGAGAAATCAGAGATGTCATTTAGTATTCTTGTTAACTCGTGCATTAAATCTGGCGTATCTTGTTTCCAGGCCTTTTTAATAGCTTTTTCATCATATTCACTAGGTGATAAAAAGTAAAAATGACTAAGACCCCAAAAATCTTTAATGAATGTAGCCCGTTCTTTTATCGTATTTATAATAACACTTAGATCTAATGTTGTAGAAATATTTTTTTCTAATAGAATGGTTTCAAATTGTTGAGACAATATTGTACTATCGATTTTTTGTAATTGTTGTTGTTGAAACCATTTGGTTTTTTCTGGATCAAATTTGGCTCCTGCTTTATTAACACGTTTTAAGTCAAATTCTTTAATTAGTTCCTGTAAAGAAAATATTTCTTGTTCTGTACCAGGATTCCATCCTAAAAAAGCAAGCATATTAACAACAGCTTCTGGTAAATAGCCATCTTCGCGATATCCAGAAGAGATATTTTGAGTTTTTGGATCTACCCATTGCAACGGGAATACCGGAAACCCCATTTTATCACCATCTCTTTTGCTAAGTTTTCCTTTACCTACAGGCTTTAGAATTAAAGGTAAATGTGCAAAACTTGGGGCTTCCCATCCAAATGCACGATACAAAAGAACATGAAGCGCTAAAGATGGTAACCATTCTTCACCTCTAATTACATGTGTGATTTTCATTAAATGATCATCTACAATATTTGCAAGATGATATGTGGGCATTCCGTCACTTTTAAATAAAATTTTGTCATCTAGAATATTAGTGTCGATACGCATATCGCCACGAATTTCATCTGTAAGATGTAAAATCTCATCTTTAGGAGACTTAAATCTAATAACATAGGATTCATCAGAGTTAATTTTTGTAGCTACTTCCTCCTCAGATAAGGATAGGGAATTAGTAAGTTTTTCCCTATTATGCCAATTATAAATAAATGTTTTTCCATTGGCTTCGTGATCCTTTCTATGGTTATCAAGAGCTTCTGCGGTATCAAAGGCAAAATATGCATGACCATCTTTTATTAGCTGATCTACATATTGCTTGTATAAATGTTTACGTTCACTTTGTCTATATGGGCCAAACTCTCCATCTTTTCCTGGTCCTTCATCGAATGGAATACTACACCAATCCAATGCTTCTTTGATATAATCTTCAGCTCCGGGAACGTATCTGTTTTGATCGGTGTCTTCTATCCTAAGAACAAAGGTTCCATTATGTTGCTTGGCAAATAGATAATTAAATAATGCTGTTCTCACACCTCCTATATGTAAGGGTCCGGTAGGACTTGGTGCAAATCGTACCCTAATGTCTTTTGTCATGATTGTGTTTTTTGAACTTTTTAAAAAGTTTTACAAATAAATGGCAAAGATACAATCTTAAATATGCTATGGAAACGATTTTATAGGATAAGCTATGAAATTCTTATTACGTTTTTATGTATTTTTCATTTCACGTGGAACACGTTTATTCATGATCAAAAACCATAGGGGAGGGAATAATGATAACACCATAGATGTAGGATAACCAAAAGGTAATTGAGGACTTTTATCGTGATGATCTAAAATTTGATATTTTTTTGACGCTCTATGATGATGATCACTATGTCGAGTTAGTTCGTACAACATAATTCTTCCAAGGGTATGATTCGAGTTCCATGAATGAATTTCTCTTACACGTTCATAACGACCAGAGCTGGTTTTTCTTCTTACTAAGCCATAATGCTCTATATAATTAATAGTTTCGAGTAATAGGAAACCTGTTACACCACTTAAAAACGCAACCAGAAATCCTAAAAACCCAAAAAAATATGTAACTGTTGTTAAATATAAAAGAGTAATAAAAAAATAGCAAAGCATGTCATTTTTTATAGACAAGAAAGCTTGATTGTTTTGTTTTAATAATTTGAATTGTATTTTCCAGGCGTTTATGTATTGCCGTATAGTTGAAGTTATCCAGAATAAATAGATAGGTTGGTTATATCTTGCCGTGGCGGGATCTTCTTTGGTTGCAACGTTTAAGTGATGACCAAAATTATGCTCTATATAAAAATGCATATATAGAGATGGGAGAAGAAGGACTTTACCTATATACCGTTCGTTTGTAAAACGATGACCTAATTCGTGTCCGACATTTATTCCGTTTGATCCCAAAACAATACCTAATGAAATAATAATACCTATAACTTCATAGGTATCTAGATTAGATGTGGTGCAAGTAAAAATACCATAAAATAGAAGGCCATAAACAATAGGAAGGTTAATGTAAAGCATCCAATCGAATATTCTTTTTTTGGATTGTAATATTTTGTGTTTATCATTTACGTTTTTAGTTGAAGAATTTGTAAATAATTCTAGTATAGGAATCAATCCAAAAGCATATATAGGTGTTAGATAAGTATAAATTCCTTGTAACCAAATACCGATAATTGCCATAAAAGGTATTGTGTATGCACAAATATATTTAAGATCTTTCATAACAACTTATGTTCTAGACGATTGAATTATCATAAATATAACAATTCTATTAAAAATAAAATTGTAGATTTAGTGGTTAATGAAAAAGGAAGGTATAAAATATGGATAATTTTCAGTTCATAAAAGGTAAGTTAGAGCAGTTTACAAGAAAATATTATGTTAATGAATTCATTAAGGGTATTATTCTGTTTTTCTCTATTGGTGTTTTATATTTTTTAATAACACTACTTGTTGAGAATTTTTTGTGGCTTAGTAGACTGGGAAGAACTATATTGTTTTGGCTCTTTATTGCGGTAGAATTAGGTTTGTTTGTAAAGTTTATACTAGTACCAATTGCTAAATTATTTAAGCTTACAAAAGGAATAGATTATAAAGAAGCGTCTGCAATAATTGGAAATCATTTTCCAGAAGTAAGTGATAGACTTTTAAACTTGTTACAATTAAGTGAAAATGAAAATTCATCTACTTTGTTATTTGCAAGTATAGAACAGAAGTCAAATGAACTAAAACCTATCCCTTTTAAGCTGGCTATTAACTTAAAAAAGAATGCTAAATATCTTAAATATGCAGCAATTCCTGTAGCTATATTCCTACTATTGTTGATTTTTAATAAAACTAGATGGATTTCTGATAGTTATAAAAGGGTAGTTAATTATGAAGTTGCTTATGAACCGCCAGCACCTTTTCAATTTTTTATAGTTAATAAAGATCTAAATGCTTTCGAAAATAAGGATTTTGTTCTTAAAGTTAGAACGGCTGGTGATATAGTTCCTGATAATGCTACGATTTCATATAATGATGAAGTTTATTTTTTAAAAAATATGGGTTTGGGTGAGTTCGAATATAGGTTTATTCAACCAAAAGAGTCTTTAGAATTTATCATAAGTGCCAACGAAGTAAATTCGATACCACATCGTTTATCGGTTGTTCCAATACCTGCTTTACTTAATTTTGAAATGAAATTAGATTACCCTGGATATACTAAGAAAGTAGATGAAGTTCTTAAGAGTTCTGGTAATGCAACTATCCCGGAAGGAACAAAAGTTAATTGGATTGTTTACACAAGAAACACAGATAAAGTTGAATTAAAAACTAAGGATTCTGTTATTTCTTTGATAAAAAATGGAACTGATTTTTCTTATCAAAAACAAGTGTATTCTAATTTGGATTATCAAATCACTACATCTAATCAGAATGTAAAAGATCATGATAATTTAGCGTTTAACCTTAATGTAATTAAAGACCAATATCCAGAGTTGAATTTAAAATCTGAAAAAGATTCTGTAGATAATCAAACTGTTTATTTTTTTGGTAGAGTAAGTGATGATTATGGATTAAGTAAACTACGATTGGTGTATTATGATCAGGAGAATGCATCAGATATTATGGTTAAAGATATGGCTATTACTAAAACTGTTTTTGATGAATTTATATATGCTTTTCCTGAAGGAATTGATTTAGTAGAAGGGCGTAATTATGAGTTTTATTTTGAGGTTTTTGATAATGATGTGATTCATAATTATAAGAGTACAAAAAGTCAGGTGTTCAATTTTAGGCAACTCACAAAAGTAGAAAAAGAAGACGTTTTGTTAAAAAAACAGAATGAAGCAATTTCTGGATTGAATAAGTCATTAGACAAGTTTAAAGAACAAGAAGAAGAATTAAAAAGTTTAAGTAAAACACAAAAGGAGAAAAAGAATTTAGATTTTAATGATAAGAAAAAGCTTGATAATTTCTTAAAAAGACAAAAAGAACAAGAGAAAATGATGCAGGATTTTTCTAACAAATTAAAAGATAATCTTGATCAATTAGAGAATAAAGAAAAAGAAGAGCCCTTCAAGGATGCATTAAAAGAAAGACTCGAAAGAAATGAAGAAAGACTAAAAAAGAATGAAAAACTTTTAGAGGAAATTGAACGTTTGGCAGATAAGATTCAAAAAGAGGAGTTAACAAAAAAGCTAGAAGAGTTAGGTAAAGAAAATAAAAGCCTTAAAAAGAATCTGGAACAATTGTTAGAATTAACTAAGCGATATTATGTGATAGAAAAGCATGAGAAATTGGTTAAAGAGTTAGAAGATTTGGCCAAAAGACAAGAAGAATTATCTGAGAAAAAAGAAGAAGAAAACACAAAAGAAAAGCAGGAAGAATTAAATAAAGAGTTTGAAAATTTCCAGAAAGAAATGGAAGAACTTAGGAAAGAAAATGATGATTTAAAAAAGCCAATGAACCTGGATCAGAAAAAAGATGATGAGAATGAAATAAAAAAAGAACAACAAAAAGCAAGCGAAAACTTAGAAAAAGAAAATAAATCCGATGCTAAGAAAAACCAAAAAAGTGCTGCACAGAAGATGAAACAGATGAGCAATGGTATGATGATGCAAATGCAAATGGCGGGCGGAGAACAGCAACAAGAAGATATGGAGATGTTAAGACAGATCTTGGATAATCTCGTTGACTTTTCTATGGGACAAGAAGGTTTAATGAAACAGTTTAAAGGTATTGATATTAATAATCCTAGTTATTCGTCTAAACTTAGAAAGCAAAGTATACTAAGAGAGAATTTTATGCACATAGATGATAGCCTTTATGCTTTGGCATTACGTACCCCACAGATAACTGAAATAGTAACACAAAAATTAACCGATATAGAATTTAATATAGATAAATCATTAGAAAGATTGGCAGAAAATCAGATTGTTCAGGGCTCGGCTAATCAACAGTATACTGTTACCGGATCAAATGATTTAGCATATTTATTAAGCAGAACTTTGGATCAGATGCAAAACAGTATGTCTGCAGCAGGAAGTAAAGGTAAAAAGGGTTCTAACGAATTTCAATTGCCAGACATTATCAAAAAACAGGATGAGCTAAATAAGAAGATGGAGGAAGGTGCAGAAAAGGGGAAGAAGGAAGGCGATAAAGAAGGAGAACAAAAAGGAAATAGGCAAGGAGAACAACAAAGTAAAGATAATAAAGGTAGTGGTAAGAAGGGAAATGAAAAAGGAGGAAAAGAAGGAAACAAAAAAAATGGTGATGATAAAAATGGAGAGGGAGAATCACAGATGCAGAAAGAAGATATGAATGGCGAATTATATGAAATATACAAACAACAGCAACAGCTTAGAAATGCTTTGCAAGATAAGATAAGAAAAGAAGGAAAGGGAAATAAAATAGGAAGTAGTTTATTGCGTAAAATGGAAGAGGTCGAACAGGAACTTTTAGAGAAAGGATTTAATGAAAGAACCTTGTCTAAAATGCTTAATTTGAAGCATGAGTTATTAAAATTAGAAAACGCTACATTAGAACAAGGTGAAGAAGAAAAAAGAGAGAGTAAAACAAATCAAGTACAATTTGGTAATCAAAATTCACAGCAATTAAAGAAGGCAAAACAATATTTTAATACTACTGAAATATTAAATAGACAAGTATTACCTTTGCGCCAAAATTATAAACAAAAGGTACAAGAGTATTTCAAGAAAGATAATGATTAATTTTTTTTACGAAACTAATATTGAGTTACCAAATGAGGCTGCATTGTCTTCTTGGATTAGTGCTGTTATTTTATCAGAGAATAAGTTAGAAGGGGAAATAAATTTTATCTTATGTGACGATAAGTATTTACTTAAGATGAATCAGGATTTTTTAAATCACGATACGTTTACAGATATTATAAGTTTTGATAACACAATAGGTGACCAACTAAATGGTGATATATTTATTTCTTCAGAAAGGGTAGTAGAGAATGCTATCGAATTTAAAGTTTCACAAGAGGAAGAAATGAGAAGAGTTTTGATACATGGGATACTGCACTTTTGTGGGTATAAGGATAAGCTAAAGGAAGAGAAAAGACGCATGAGAGAAAAGGAAAATGAAAAACTATTAATGTTCCACGTGGAACATTAATAAATAGTAATAAAAGGCGGCAGTTGTTCCACGTGGAACAACTGTTTTTGAGTAATAAAATTATGTTCCACGTGGAACAGTTGAATAAAAGTTATGTTTGAAAAGGAGTATGATGTAATAGTGGTTGGTGCAGGTCATGCCGGAAGTGAGGCGGCAGCTGCAGCTGCCAATTTAGGGTGTAGCACTTTGCTTATCACAATGAATTTGCAGAACATTGCGCAAATGAGTTGTAACCCTGCCATGGGTGGAATTGCAAAAGGACAAATTGTAAGAGAGATAGATGCGCTTGGTGGGTATAGTGGAATCGTGAGTGATCGTACCGCAATTCAATTTAAGATGTTGAACAAGTCAAAAGGACCTGCGATGTGGAGTCCAAGAGTTCAAAGTGATAGAATGCGTTTTGCTGAAGAGTGGAGGTTGCTGTTAGAACAAACTCCTAATTTAGATTTTTACCAGGAAATGGTGAGCGGTCTTTTGGTAGAAAACGGAGAAATAAAAGGAATCAAAACATCATTAGGAATAGAAGTTAGAGCAAAGACAGTTGTACTAACTAACGGAACATTTTTGAATGGATTAATTCATATCGGGGAAAAACAATTTGGTGGAGGTAGAGCTGGAGAAAAAGCAGCAACTGGTATAACAGAACAATTAATTAATTTTGGTTTTGATGCTGGAAGAATGAAAACAGGAACTCCTCCAAGGGTAGATGGAAGATCTTTAGATTATTCTAAAATGATTGAACAACCAGGAGATGATAATCCTGAGAAGTTTAGTTATACAGATTTAACTACACCACTTACTAAACAAAGATCATGTCATATGACTTATACCTCTATAGAAGTACATGATCTATTGCGAGAAGGTTTTGATCGATCTCCAATGTTTAATGGTAGAATTAAAAGTATTGGGCCAAGATATTGTCCGTCGATAGAAGATAAGATTAATAGGTTTGCTGATAAAGAAAGACATCAATTATTTGTTGAACCCGAAGGTTGGAACACTGTAGAGGTTTATGTAAATGGATTTTCTACATCATTGCCAGAGGATGTTCAATTTAAAGCTTTAAAATCTGTAGTGGGTTTTGAAAACGTGAAATTTTTTAGACCTGGATATGCTATAGAGTATGATTACTTTCCTCCTACACAATTAACACATACATTAGAAACAAAATTAATTACCGGATTATTTTTTGCTGGACAGATTAATGGAACAACTGGATATGAAGAAGCAGCATCTCAAGGATTAATGGCAGGAATAAATGCAGCATTAAAGGTGAAAGAAAAAGAGTCTTTTATTCTTAAAAGAAGTGAAGCGTATATAGGTGTTTTAATAGACGATCTTATAACCAAAGGAACAGAAGAACCATATCGAATGTTTACTTCACGTGCAGAGTATAGAACTTTATTAAGACAAGATAATGCAGATTTTAGACTTACACCAAAATCTTATGAGATTGGGTTGGCTTCAGATGATCGAATGAGAAGAATGGAAGATAAGGAAAAAAAGGCAAGTGCTTTTGTTCAATTTTTTAAAGATACAAGTGTTTCTCCAGAGGAGGCAAACCCTGTTTTAGAAGAAAAGAAAACATCACCGATTAACCAGAGTGGAAAGTTATTTAAATTATTTTCTCGACCTCAAATTACTTTAGATGATATAAAACACCTTGAAAAAGTAGCTGCATATATTGAGGAGAATGATTTGGATAAAGAAGTTTTAGAACAAACAGAAATTCAGGTTAAGTATTCTGGTTATATCGAAAAAGAAAAAAACAATGCAGATAAATTAAACCGACTTGAAGATGTAAAAATTCCTAAGAATTTTGATTACACAAAACTAAAATCATTATCTTTTGAAGCGAGAGAAAAAATGTCTAAAATTAAACCGGCAACTGTTTCTCAAGCGTCTCGAATTAGTGGAGTTTCACCAAGTGATATTTCTGTGCTTTTGGTTTATATGGGTAGGTGATGGATTATGTCATAATTCGAGAGTCAGAAACTTTATTGGTTAAAGTATTTTCTGTTATCACAATTGTTGTTTATGCAATGATATCATTAGTATCTTTTTTGGTTGTTAAATTACCTGTAATTTTAAGTGTCTTATTTTTTTGTATTGGTGTTTTTTTTTGCTGGTTTTTCTACTGCATATAGAATCACTAAAAACTTTAAAAATGAAAAACTCTTTATTCTTTATAGATGGGTTTTTTGGAGAACTAAACTTAATTTGGAATTCTCTGACTATATTTCGGTTTTTCATGCTTCATTCGTAAGTAGGAATGAGGAAGATGGAAGTGAGTCAAGATTTAAAAAGTGGGTGGTTAGATTTTTTAAAGACAATAGGTTTTTTACAATCTTGGAAGAAGATGATTATGATATTGCTTTAAAAAAAGCTAATGAGTTAAGTGAACTTTTGGAAGTAGAAATTTATGATCGATCTAAAGAATAGTTCCACGTGGAACATTTTTTGTTAGAAGGTGCTTGTGAATTTTTCTAATTTTAGAATACAATAAATTTAGTGATTAAAAATACGTTTATATTATTTTTTACTTTATTTTCATTTTATTCGTGTATTACGACACATAAGGTAAAACAGATTGATAATTTTAGAATTGAAACCGAAAACATGTTCAATGAAGAATCATTTCTTTTTAAACCGAACATGTATCCAGAAGAAGCGAAACGTTTATTACGAAAACAGTTTGGTTTAAACGACAATCAAAATTTGTCAGATTTTGATGTAAAACTATTCGATGATTTTGATACCGAATTTAATATCAAAATAAGTTTTGAAACGGATAGAGAAGTTAGAATAAATTTGGTTAGTGATTTAATAAATAAATCGAACAAAGAAGATACCGAAAACGAAATAGGAGATCTTGAAACTTTTGTAAAAATTATCATTGTAGATGCTAATGGTGATAATTGTCTTTCTACAAAATCATTGTTTTATAATAAAACCAGATCGTTTTTGATAAGTATAAAAAATAATATGAAAATAGAACCATTGTTTTAAATTTTTCTTTCTATATAAATGAATAAACAAAATACCTTAGATTTTTTTATCGAATGCAAAGATCATACGGTTTCTGGAGAAAAGTTTCAGTTGCTTTACGATAAAGAGTATGATATGTTAGTTACTTCTCCAAAACCTGATGAAAATGAATTGGGTAAATATTACGAGAGTGAAGATTATATTTCTCATACAGATGCAAAACGATCTCTTTTTGAAAAATTATACCATTTAGTCAAAACATATTCTTTAAACAAAAAGGTTAAACTTATTTCTACGTTAAATCAGCAACCTGGTACACTTTTAGATATTGGCGCAGGAACTGGTGATTTTTTGAATATTGCAAAAAATGAAGGTTGGAAGATCGAGGGAGTAGAACCAAATCATCAAGCAAAAGCATTAGCAAAACAAAAAGGAGTTGATTTAAAATCAGAAACGGCGAATTTGAATTCAAAAAGTTTTGATGTTATTACCATGTGGCATGTTCTAGAACATATACCAGATTTACAACTTCAAATCAAAGAATTAAAACGCCTTTTAAAACCAAATGGATTTGTAATTATAGCAGTACCAAATTTTAAGTCATATGATGCAAAGCAGTATAACTCTTTTTGGGCTGCATATGATGTTCCCAGACATCTTTGGCATTTTTCTAAAACTTCTATCCAAAAAATTTTTGAGGAAGAAAATTTGAAGTTAGAAAAAGTACTTCCTATGAAATTTGATTCATTTTATGTATCACTTTTATCAGAAAAATACAAAAGTGGTAAAATGAACTTTTTTAACGCTTTTTGGATTGGATTACACTCTAATCTTAAAGCAAAACGATCTGGCGAGTATTCTTCACATATTTATGTGCTTAAAAATGACTAATGTTTATTTTTAGACACTTTTTTTCTCTTTTTATGATAGTCCATACGTATTCGTATCTCTTTTTTTTAAAAAGAGCTTAAAACGCTTTATTTTTGTTTAGTTTTAATATAAAAAAACTATTAAAAACAACTATATTATTGTTTTTTCTTATACATAATTTTTTACGACTATATAATGAATAACATCGCATGAACTTTGATATTTTTGCTCAGAATTAAATTTTTGAAAAATGAAAAAAATAGTATGGGTTGCAAGTGCATTATTAATTTTAGCTTCTTGTAATCAACAAATAGAGAAAACGGGTTATGTAAATAACACCAAAGTTGTTTCTGATTTTAAAGAGATGAAAGCAGCTCAAGAAAAATGGACTAAGCGTAATAATGAAGTACGTGCAGAACTTGAAGAAAAGGCAAAACAATTTCAGATTGAGGTAGAAGGATATAAAAATATTATGAAATCTATGTCTGCTGCCAATAGAGAAAAGAAAGAGCAAGAGCTAATGGTTAAGCAACAAGGCTTACAAAGAGAGCAACAAGCTAAAATGCAAGAGATTCAACAAGGAAGTCAAGCAGAGATAGACTCTATTATAGGCAAGGTGAAGAATTTTATAGAAGATTATGGTAAGAAAAATGGATATACTTATATCTACGGAGATACAGAAACCAGTAATATTCTATATGGTAAAGAGGAATTAAACCTTACAGATAAGATTCTTGCAGAATTAAATGGAGGTGATACTACAACTACTGAGACAAAAGAGTAATTTTCTCTTTAAACTATTAAAAAAACCCTCATTGAATACTCAAACGAGGGTTTTTTTAATACATAAATATTCATTTTACTATCATATGTGAGTGTGAATTTATCATTTTTATATTAGATTTCTTGTAACATTATACTTGTAAAAACACTCTTAAACTATCACTTCAATTCATCAAATACTTACTATTTAGGAGCTAGTATACTTATAATGTATTAGTTATAAAAAAACAGAACATCAATTAACTATTTGATTTTCAAATAGTTAATAATTGTTTAAATAACAAAAAAATTAACTCATTATAGTTTTTAGGAAGAAAAATTTACCTATAAATTTGTAAGAATAATCTTTGTTATTATACGTTTTACTGTACTATCTGCTAGTGCTTTAAAAATCAGGAAATACACTTTGGTCAGGGTACAAGTTCTATAGAGATAGATACTATTGGTGATTATTTTGTTAGGATTACCTTATTAGATTGTGTTATAGATTCAGAGCTACTCAGTATTTCAGATGTTGCAGGTTCTTCAGAGATTATTCCAAATGTAGTTACACCCAATAGTGATGGTATCA